>NZ_JAJNEL010000001.1:4800000-6580952 GCF_029428675.1 Streptomyces sp. JH14
GCGTCGGCACCGGCCACTTCGGCTACACCAACTACATCGCCTTCAACCCGAAGGTGAAGCCGTTCGACAACCCGAAGGTGCGTCAGGCGATCTCGTACGCCGTCGACCGCACCTCGGTCGTCAACGCGGCCGGCGGCTCCTCGCTCGCCGAGCCCGCCACCACCTTCCTGCCGGAGCAGGCGTCCTTCGGCTACCAGGCCTACGACGCCTTCCCCGCCGGTAAGACGGGCAACGCGGCCAAGGCCAAGGAACTGCTGAAGGAGGCCGGTTACGCCAAGGGCCTGACCGTCACCCTCACGCACTCCAACGACAAGAACTTCGCCACCAGCCCGGAGATCGCCACCGCGATCCAGGAGGCGCTGAAGAAGGCCGGGATCACGGTCAAGCTCCAGGGCCTGGAGTCCAACGCGTACTCGGACACGGTCTACAACGTGAAGAGCGAGCCCGGCTTCTTCCTCACCGGGTGGGGCGCCGACTGGCCGTCCGGCGGTCCGTTCCTCGCACCGATCTTCGACGGACGCCAGATCGTCAAGAACGGCTACAACTTCAACGCCTCCCAGCTCGACGACGCCTCCGTCAACAAGGAGGTCGACGAGATCAACAAGCTGACCGACCTGAGCGCGGCCGCCAAGCGCTGGGGCGCACTCGACAAGAAGATCGGGGAGCAGGCGGTGACCGTGCCGCTGTTCCACCCCGTCTACAAGCGTCTCTACGGGGAGGCGGTCAAGAACGTCGTCATCAGCGACTGGACCGGCGTTCTCGACATCTCGCAGGTCGCGGTCAAGTAGCCATGGCCGAAGCTCTGCTGGTCAAGGAGGCGGGGGCCGTGCGGGCCCCCGCCTCCGGGGCCTCCTCGTTCTGGCGGCGGCTGCGCGCCCGGCGGTCCGCCGCTGTGGCGGCCGTCGTCGTCGCGCTGCTGGTCCTGGTCGCCCTCGCCGCCCCGCTGCTCGCGGGCATCGAGGGCCAGGACCCCACCACGTACCACGCGAACCTCGTCGACTCCGCGACCGGCGGCGTGCCGCTGGGCTCGTACGGCGGGATCAGCGCCGACCACTGGCTCGGCGTCGAACCGCTCACCGGCCGCGATCTCTTCGCCCGCGTGGTGTACGGCGCCAGGGTGTCCCTCGGCGTCGCGCTCGCCGCGACCCTGCTCCAGGTGATCATCGGGCTGGCCGTCGGTCTCGCCGCCGGGCTCGGCAACCGTTTCGTCGACCAGGTCCTCAGCCGCGTCACCGACGTCGTCGTCGCCCTGCCCGTCATGGTGATCGCGCTCGGCGCGCTCGCCGTCGTCCCCGCGGACTTTCCGCGTCCGGTGCTGATCGCCACGATCGTCGGACTCGTCGGCTGGTCCGGCATCTCCAAGATCGTGCGCGCCCGGACCCTCGTGCTGAAGTCGCTCGACCACGTGGCGGCCGCCCGGCTCAGCGGCTGGCGAGGGGTGCGCATCGCCCGGCGCGAACTGCTGCCCGCGCTCGCCGCACCCGTCATCACGTACGCCGTGCTGCTCTTCCCCGGCAACATCGTCGTCGAAGCGGCGCTGTCCTTCCTCGGCGTCGGCATCAAGCCGCCCACGCCGTCCTGGGGGCAGATGCTCAGCGACGCCGACACCTGGTACCAGGCGGCGCCCACGTATCTGCTGATCCCCGCCCTGCTGATCTTCATCACCGTGCTGGCGCTGACCATCCTCGGCGAGGGCGTACGCAACGCACTCGACCCGCGCGTCGCCTCCCGGCTGCGGGTCGGCACCGGACGCAAGAAGGAGGCCGGAGCATGAGCCGGTTCCTGCTGCGGCGCCTCGGCGGGGCGCTCTTCGTGCTCCTCGCCCTCAGCGTCGTCGTCTACGCCGCGTTCTACGTCGCCCCGGGCAACGTCGCACAGATCGCCTGCGGTCCGCGCTGCTCGCCCGCCCAGGTCGCACAGGTCAGCGACCAGCTGCGGCTCGGCGACCCGCTGTATCTGCAGTACGCGCACTTCCTCCAGGGGATCTTCGCCGGCCGCGACTACTCGACCGGCACCGGGATCCTGCACTGCCCGGCACCCTGCCTCGGACGCTCGTACCAGAACGACGAGCAGGTGACCCAGATGATCCTCACCAAGCTCCCGGCCACCGCCTCGCTCGCCATCGGCGCCTTCGTGCTGTGGATCGTGGTCGGCGTCGGCACCGGGCTGCTCTCGGTGTGGCGGCGCGGCCGGGCGACCGAGCGGCTCCTCACCGGACTGACCCTGGCCGGCACGGCGACACCCGTCTTCGTCGTCGGCCTGCTGCTGATCATCGTCTTCTGCTCGGCGCTGCAACTGCTGCCGTTCCCCGACTACGTACCGCTCACCGAGGACCCGGAACAGTGGGCCTGGAACCTGCTGCTGCCCTGGGTCTCGCTGGCCCTGGTCTCCGCCGCTCCGTACGCCCGGATGACCCGGGCGTCGATGCTGGAGACCCTCGCCGAGGACCATGTACGCACCTTCCGCGCGTACGGCGTCAGTGAACGGCGGCTCGTCGGGCGGCACGCGCTGCGCGGCGCTCTCGGCCCCGTGATCGCGCTCGGCGCACTGGACATCGGCTCGATGTTCGGCGGCGCCGTGCTCACCGAATCACTCTTCAACATCCCCGGCGTCGGACGCGAACTCGTCGAAGCCGTGAAGAACGTCGACCTTCCGGTCGTCGTCGGCCTGGTGCTCGTCACCGGCTTCTTCGTCGTCCTAGCCAATGCCGTCGCGGACATTCTCCAGGCGATGGCCGACCGTCGGGTGGTGCTGGCATGAGCCTGGTCGAGGTATCCGATCTGACGATCACCTTCGACGGAGCGGACGGCGCACGAGCCGTGGACGGCCTCTCCTTCACCCTGGAGGCGGGCGCCGCGCTCGGCGTCGTCGGCGAGTCCGGCTCGGGCAAGAGCGCGTCGGCGTACGCCCTGCTCGGGCTTCACCGGGGGACCGGGGCCGCGGTCGGCGGCTCGATCCGGGTCGCCGGCGTGGACGTACAGACGGCGGACGACGCGGAACTGCGGGCGCTGCGCGGCGCAAAGGCCGCGATGGTCTTCCAGGACCCGCTGTCGTCGCTGGACCCCTACTACGCGGTCGGCGACCAGATCGCCGAGGTGTACCGGGTCCATACGCGTGCCTCGCGGCGGGCGGCGCGGGCGCGGGCCGTCGACGTGCTCGACCGGGTCGGCATCCCCGACGCGGCACGGCGGTCACGGTCCCGGCCGCACGAGTTCTCCGGCGGGATGCGGCAGCGCGCGCTGATCGCGATGGCGGTGGCCTGCGAGCCGGAGCTGCTGATCGCCGACGAGCCGACGACCGCGCTGGACGTCACCGTCCAGGCCCAGATCCTCGACCTGCTGCACACCCTGCGCAAGGAGACCGGAATGGGCCTGCTGCTGGTCACCCACGACGTGGGGGTCGCGGCGGAGAGCGTCGACGACGTGCTGGTCATGCAGTCGGGCCGTGAGGTCGAGCGCGGCTCGGTCGCCGAGGTGCTCGGCGCTCCCCGGCAGCCGTACACGCGCGACCTGCTGGCGGCGGTACCGCGGGTGGACGCGGAGCGTCCGGTGCGGGCGGGGGCACGCGTGCCGGCGGCTCGCGTCGCCGACGTGGCCGGGCCGGCACGGGAAACAGCCGCGCCCCAGGTCGCTCCGGTGGGTGAGCCCCTGCTCGAAGCCGTCGATCTGCGACGCGCCTTCGGGCGGGGCCGTGACCGGGTCACCGCCGTGGACGGCGTCTCGCTGACCGTCCACCCCGGCGAGACGCTCGGCATCGTCGGCGAGAGCGGCAGCGGCAAGACGACCCTCGGCCGGATGCTCGTACGCCTCCTCGACCCGACCGCGGGCCGGCTCCACTACCGGGGCACGGAGATCGGATCGCTGTCGGACAAGGCGCTGCGCCCGCACCGGCGCGAGCTCCAGATGGTCTTCCAGGACCCCGTCGCCTCGCTCAACCCGCGCCGCTCGATCGGTGAATCCGTCGCCGATCCGCTGCGCGCGGCGGGCGCACTCGACGACACCCGGATCCGGGCGCGTGTCCAGGAACTGCTGGAACGCGTCGGCCTCGACCCCGACCGGTACGACCGCTACCCGCACGAGTTCAGCGGCGGACAGCGCCAGCGTGTGGGCATCGCCCGTGCGCTCGCCGCCGACCCCAAGCTGATCGTGTGCGACGAACCGGTCTCCGCGCTCGATGTCACCACCCAGGCACAGGTCACCGCGCTCCTCGCCGAGCTGCAGCGCGAACTCGGCCTCGGGCTGGTCTTCATCGCCCACGACCTCGCGGTCGTACGGCAGGTCAGCGACCGGGTCGCGGTGATGCGGCAGGGCCGGATCGTCGAGCAGGGGCGTGTCGACGAGGTGTACGGGGCGCCCCAGGACCCGTACACCAAGCAGCTCCTGGCCGCTGTGCCCTCGCTCGATCCGGCGCTCGCCGCCGTGCGCCGCGCGGCTCGCAAGGAGCTGGCCGCAGCCTGACCCAACGTAACCGATCCCGCTCATAGCGCGACAGAACGCTACCGGGGCGGGAAAGTTACGACGGTTCACCCCTTTCGGTGGCGCGATGGACAACCGTCCATCGCGCCACCCGAATATCCGCTTACGGTCGTCCCGCTGTGAGTCGCCGATCCGACGGCGGCCGCCCACAAGGGAGATCGGGGGTGCACTCGTGCGGATCGGGCTCCTCACCGACGGTGGTTATCCGTATGCGACCGGTGAGTCCAGACTCTGGTGCGACCGTCTGGTGCGCGGGCTGGCGCAGCATGAGTTCGATCTCTATGCGCTCAGCCGCTCCGCCGAGCAGGAGGCCCAGGGCTGGGTGCAGCTCCCGCACCAGGTCAGCCGGGTGCGGACGGCGCCGCTGTGGATGGCCGACGAGGACATCCTGGGCGGCCGAACCCCCAAGGGTCTGCTCGCCCGACTGCTGACCGGCGGGGGCGGCCGGCCCTACGGACGGCGCGAACGGCGCCGCTTCAGGGCGTCCTTCACCGCGCTCGCGACGTCGATCTGCACGACGGAGACGGCGGGCGACGACGAGGAGGGCGTGCGCCGTACGAGCGCCCCCGGCGCCGCCGATGCGCAGTTCACCGACGGGCTCTACGGACTCGCCGAACTGGCCCGCGACCACGGCGGACTCACCGCTGCCCTCCGCTCGGAGGCCGCCGTCCGGGTGCTGGAGGCCGCCTGCCGCGCCCCGGGCACGAGCCGCACGGTCCAGACCGCGACCGTCCCCGACCTCCTCGCCCTCACCGCCGAGCTGGACCGTGTCCTGAGGCCCCTCTCGCTCGACTGGTACGACGAGGAGAGTCTCGGCGCGGTCGACGTCTGCCACGCCACCTCCGGCGGCGCCGCCGCGCTGCCGGGGCTGCTGGCCAAACGCTTCTTCGGAGTACCGCTGCTGGTCACCGAGCACGGTGTGCAGCTGCGGGCGCACTACCTCGCCGCGACCGGCACACCGCTGAGCGCGGCGGTACGCGCCCTGCTCGCCGGCTTCCACCGGCGGCTCGCCGCCGAGGTGTACCGGCAGGCCGCGCTCATCACCCCCGGCAACACGCACGCCCGCCGCTGGCAGGAGCGGTGCGGCGCCGACCCGGCCAAGCTGCGTACCGTCTACCCCGGCATGGAGGCCGCCCGCTTCGCCGCGCTCGGCGAGAGCGACGACGACGGCGGACCCGACACGCTGGTCTGGGTCGGCAGGGTCGAACCCGCCAAGGACCTGATCGCGCTGCTGCACGCCTTCGCCGAGGTACGGAAGGCCGAACCGGACGCGCGGCTGCGCATCGTCGGCGCGACGGCGCCGGGCCCGGAGGGGACGACGTACCTCGCCCACTGCCGGGCGTTCGCCGCCCAGCTCTTCCCTGACGAGGCCGCCGACGCACATGCCGTCGGGGACAACCCCGTCTCCTTCGAGGACATCGGCGACGCCGACCTCCCGGACCTGGCCGAGGCGTACGCCGCGGGCGGGATCGTGGTCCTCTCCAGCGTGGTCGAGGGCTTCCCGATCAGCCTGGTCGAGGCGATGTTCTGCGGACGGGCCACGGTGTCGACGGACGTCGGAGCGGTCGTCGAAGTCATCGGCGGTACGGGGCTGGTGGTGCCCCCGCGCAACCCGCGAGCGCTCGCCGACGCGTGCATCGCGCTGCTGCACGACCCCGAGCGCCGTGCACGACTCGGCGCGGCGGCGCGCGCCCGCGCGCTCGAACTCTTCACCGTCGAACAGAATCTTGCGGCATTTCGCGGCATTTACCTGGACCTGATCTCGCGGGCCCCGGTGCGCCCGACGGACGCGCTGGAGGCGAACGGTGTCCCGCGCCCGTTCGCGACGCCGCCGGAGGCCCATGTGCTGGGCAGCTGGACGGCCCCCGTCCCGTCCGCGGCCGGTCAGCGCACCCCGAGCTGGGCCACCGAGGGCGTGTGCGCGGGCGCGCGAGGTACGGGGGACGGCGATGTGTGAGCAGGAGACGAACGCGAGGGCGGGCCGGCCGGGTGCGTCCGGCGCAGCAGGCGAACAACACGCAGGAACACCCATGGGCGGCCGCCCGACCGAGGCACCCGTCGGCACACCGATGTCCGGCAGAAACCGGGACCCTCGCGCAGGGGCCCTGGTCTCCGAGGCACAGGTCGCGGAGATCTCCGCACCGATGTGGGACCTGTCCGCACCGCTGTCGGAGGTGCCGGGCCTGCCCGGGACGGGGCAGGTGATGCCGGGCCGCTCCGGGGCCGGGGCGGTGTCGGTCATGGGACGGCCGACAGGGCGGGGCGGGCGCCCGAACCCGGATCGGGGCGTCGATCGGGACGCTGCTCCGAGCCCGGATCGGGACGAGGAAGCGGATGCGGCCTCGGGCCACGGGCACCCCCCGACCGCCGAGCCGGAGGCGGCCGAAGCGGCGCCCGCGTCGACGGCGGCCGAGGTCGCGCATGTGCCCGAGGACGCACCTATGGCCACGCCCGCACCCGAGCCCGCGTCCGAGGACACGCGCCCGCTCAAACCCGCGGCCGGGGTCGCGCCCGCGCCCACGCGTCCCTCCGAGAGCACGCACGTGGCCACGGCCCCACCGACGCCTCGGTCCACCCCCGCCGACACCCGCCGTGCCCCCGAGGTCGGGCACCCCTCCGCCGTCCCCGCGCGCAAGCTCAGTACGTCCCGGCGCGGGCCCGTCGACCCCGTGAAGACGCTCATGCACCGCCACCGCGAGCTCTGCGAACGCGCCGTCGACCCGCTGGAGATCGCCGCCGGGCTGGAGGCCCACGGAGTCACCGACCGCACCGCCGCCCGCTACCGCCACCGCGATGTCTTCTCCCTCGCCGAGGAGCTCTACGCACGGGTGCCCACCGTCGCGGGCGAGCCCGGTCGTGCGCCCGCGCCCGCACCGATGCGTGACATCGAGACGCGCGCCGCCTGGACGCTCCTCGCGCTGCTGCCCGGCGCCGCCTGCATCGCGACCGCCGTCGCGCTGCGCCTCACCGACGGGGTGCTCGGCGGCGGGGCGCGGCTCACCGTGACCCTCGGCGGGACCCTTGTCGCGCTCGTCGGCCTCAGCCTGTGCCTGCGCAACGGCCCCCTGCGCGCCGTCGAGGGGCACTCCTCGGCCGCTGCTCCGGTCTACGGCTACTGGCTCCTCGGCTACGTCCTCTACGGCGACGCCCTGCTCCACCAGGTGCTCAGCGGCGGCCCCGAAGGACCCTGGTCGATCACGCCCGCACCCCTTCTGGGACTGGCGCTCGCCGTCGCCCCGGCAGCCTGGTGCGCGCACCTCTTTTCCGTACACGCACAGCGCAAACTCGCCGGAAGCCGCGCGCTGGAGGAGTTCGCGGCAGGGGTGCGCCCTCTGCTCTTCGGGACCGTCGCACTCTTCCTCTGCGTTCTCACCGGACTGCTCCGCCTCGCCGACCTCGGGTACGGAGGCGGCGGCTCCCTCGTCGCGGCCGCCGCCCTCGGCGCACTGCTCCTGCTGGCCCGGCTGCTGACCGTCCACGGCTTTCCCGAGCCCGCCACCACCGGACTCGCCGCCGCCTGCGCCGTCGAAGCGGCGGCGCCCGCCCTGATCCTGACCGGCCGGCTGCCCGGCCTCCACTTCGTGGCACGCCCCGTCGACGCCGTCATCGCGGCGGGCGGCACCGGAGCCGTGCCCGCCCTCGCCTGCGGCGCAGCCGCGCTCGGGCTGCTGGTCCACGCCACCGTCGCTCTCTCCAGGGCCTCCGCCCACACCCTCGCGTAACCCCGCACGACCCCGCGGAGCCGACGCCGCGGGTGCCTGTTCCGTACTGATCGCAACCTCCCCAAGGAGACACCGGACATGACCGCCCAAACCCTCGCACCGGTAGGCCGCCGTCGGCTCGAAGGGGGCGCACGATGAGGGTTCTGCTGCTCGGAGCCAATGGTTTTCTCGGCCGGTTCGTGGCCGACCGGCTGCTCGCCGACCCCGCGGTGCACCTGACCGCGCTCGGCCGCGGCGACGATGCCGACGTACGGTTCGACCTCGCCGGCGGCAGCCCCGGAGCGCTCACCCGCTTCCTGGACGCCGTCCACCCCGGAGTCGTCGTCAACTGCGCGGGTGCCACCCGCGGCGGTGCCCGCGATCTGACCCGCCACAACACCGTCGCCGTCGCCACCGTCTGCGAGGCCATGCGCCGCAGCGGCTGCAGCGCCCGCCTCGTCCAGCTGGGCTGTTCCTCGGAGTACGGGCCCTCGCAGCCCGGTTCGTCGACCGCGGAGGACGCCGTCCCGCGTCCCGGCGGCCCGTACGGGGTCTCCAAGCTCGCCGCCACCGAACTCGTCCTCGGCTCCGGCCTCGACGCCGTCGTGCTGCGGGTCTTCTCGCCGGTCGGCCCCGGTACCCCGGCCGGCTCCCCGCTGGGCCGGCTCGCCGAGGCGATGCGCCGCGCCATGCAGTCCGGCGACGGCGAACTGAAGCTCAGCGGCCTCGGGGTGCAGCGCGACTTCGTCGACGTACGGGACGTCGCCCGCGCCGTGCACGCGGCCTCGCTCTCCGCCGCGCAGGGCGTCGTGAACATCGGGACCGGCCGGGCCGTGCGGCTGCGCGACGCGGCCGCCGTGCTTGCCAAGGTCGCGGGCTACCCGGGTGCGCTCCACGAGCTCGACACACCGCCCGCCCGGCTCCCCATCGGCGCCCCCCGCACCTCCGCCGAGTCCGTCATCGAACATCTCTCGGCGACCCCGTCGCCGTACCCCGACGGCTGCGGTGCCTGGCAGCAGGCGGACGTCCGCACCGCCCGCGACCGGCTCGGCTGGCGTCCGCGGATCAATCTCGAGGAGTCCCTCGCCGACATCTGGATGGAGGCGGCATGCCGCATCTGACCCGTACCGGAACCGCCCGCCGCACCAGCGGCGCCGACCAGCTCGGCTTCGGCGTGCCGGGGTACGCGCATCCGCTGCTCGCGCCCACCGAATGGGCCGAACTGACCCGCCCCGGCACCCCGCTGCACTGGGCGGTCCTCAACGTCGACGCCGGCCCCGGTGCCCGCCCCGACCCGCACTGCCTGGAGGCCGCGGGCCGGCTCCGCAACGCCCGGGACCGGGCCGTGCGCAGCGGGGCCGTGCAGGACACCGTCCGGGCGGGCGCCGGACGGCTGCTGGGCCATCTCGATCTGGCCTTCGGCAACCGCCCGTTCGGTGAACTGGTCGCCGACGCGCAGTCCTTCCTCGACTGGTACCGCGTCGACGGCTTCTATCTCGACCGGTGCCCGGCCGAGCGCGCCGACCTCCCGGCGGTCCGCCGCCTCACCAGCGGGCTCGCCGCGCTCCTGGAAGGCGGCCTGGACCACGGGGGCGAGGAGGCCGAAAGCGGGCTGCTGGTGCTCGGGCACGGGACCCATCCGTACCCCGGCTACGCCGAGACGGCCGACCAACTGGTCACCTTCTCCGGGGCATGGACCGACTACCGCTGGTCGCAGGTGGCGGAGTGGACCGCCGACTACCCGCCGGGGCGCTTCGCGCACTTCGTGCACGGTGTGCCGCGCACCCACCTCGACGAGGCCATGCGGATCGCCCGCTGGCAGGGGGCCGGGACGATCTTCTTCACCGACCGCACGGTCCGCTCCCACCACGGCGGGCAAACCGACCCATTCGCGGCACTGCCCGGGTACTGGGACGAAATCGTCTCGCGGATCGGACCTGGTATCTCGGAATGACGGGGGGCGTGGCAGTGTTACTGCAATAAGAACCGTACGCAGATGAAGTACGTATAAACCGACCACCTGCATTGTTGAGGTTCCTGTGTCGCTGCCACCCCTGGTCGAGCCCGCCGCTGAGCTCACCGTCGACGAGGTCCGCAGGTACTCCCGCCACCTGATCATCCCGGATGTCGGGATGGACGGGCAGAAGCGGCTGAAGAACGCGAAGGTGCTCTGTGTCGGCGCCGGCGGTCTCGGCTCGCCGGCCCTGATGTACCTGGCCGCGGCCGGTGTCGGCACGCTCGGCATCGTCGAGTTCGACGAGGTCGACGAGTCGAACCTGCAGCGCCAGATCATCCACAGCCAGGCCGACATCGGCCGCTCCAAGGCCCAGTCCGCCAAGGACTCGGTCCTGGGCATCAACCCGTACGTGAACGTGGTCCTTCACGAAGAGCGGCTCGAAGCCGACAACGTGATGGAGATCTTCGCCCAGTACGACCTGATCGTGGACGGCACGGACAACTTCGCCACCCGCTATCTCGTCAACGACGCCGCGGTGCTGCTGAACAAGCCGTACGTGTGGGGCTCGATCTACCGCTTCGACGGACAGGCGTCCGTCTTCTGGTCCGAGCACGGTCCTTGCTACCGCTGCCTCTACCCCGAGCCGCCGCCGCCGGGCATGGTTCCGTCCTGCGCCGAGGGCGGCGTGCTGGGCGTGCTCTGCGCGTCCATCGGCTCCATCCAGGTCAACGAGGCCATCAAGCTGCTCGCCGGCATCGGCGACCCTCTGGTCGGCCGGCTGATGATCTACGACGCCCTGGAGATGCAGTACCGCCAGGTCAAGGTTCGCAAGGACCCGAACTGCGCGGTCTGCGGCGAGAACCCGACCGTCACCGAGCTCATCGACTACGAGGCCTTCTGCGGCGTCGTGTCGGAAGAGGCCCAGGAGGCGGCGCTCGGCTCCACGATCACTCCGAAGCAGCTCAAGGAGTGGATCGACGCCGACGAGAAGATCGAGATCATCGACGTCCGCGAGCCGAACGAGTTCGAGATCGTCTCGATCCCCGGCGCGAAGCTGGTCCCGAAGAACGAGTTCCTGATGGGCAACGCCCTGCAGGACCTCCCGCAGGACAAGCGCATCGTGCTGCACTGCAAGACGGGTGTCCGCAGCGCCGAGGTCCTCGCGGTCCTCAAGTCGGCGGGCTTCGCCGACGCGGTGCACGTCGGCGGTGGCGTGATCGGCTGGGTCAACCAGATCGAGCCCGAGAAGCCGGTGTACTGAGCCTCCTTTACCGGGGCCGAACGCTTCGAAGGGGCCGGTCCGCACACCGCGGACCGGCCCCTTCGCCGTAGGCACGACCTCCCCTACGAGCAGGTCGTGCCGTTCGCCGGGACCTTCCCGTCCAGGAAGTACGCGTCCACGGCCGACGTCACGCACGCGCTCTCGCCGTACGCGCCGTGGCCCTCGCCCTTGTTGGTGAGCATGATGCCGACGTCCTTGCCCAGCTCGTCAGCCATCTTCTGCGCGCCCTCGTAGGGCGTCGCCGGGTCACCGGTCGTCCCGACGACCAGGATCGGACCGGCGCCCGGAGCGCTCGCCTCCGGGGTGTCGTGCTCCCCCTTCACCGGCCAGCCGGAGCACCAGCCGGCCGTGTCCCACGCCAGGAACGGACCGAAGACCGGGGACAGCTTCCGGAACTCGGGCAGCAGCGCCTTCGCATCGGCCGCCGTCGGCCGCAGCCTGCTGTCGGCGCACGAGATGGCGCGCTGCGAGTGGTTCTGGGTGTCGTAGTGCCCGTTCTCGTCACGGCCGTTGTACGAGTCCGCCAGCTGCAGGAGCAGATTGCCGGTGCCCTGCTTCTCGGCCTCGTCCAGCGCCTGCGTCAGGACGGGCCAGTTGCTCTTGGAGTAGAGCGGCGTCACGATGCCGGTGAGGGCCAGGGTCTCGTTGAGCTTCCGGCCTGAGCCGGTCGGCAGCGGCTTGCCGTCGATCCGCTCCAGCAGCTGCGTGATGCGATGAGTGCCCGCCTTCGGGTCCTGGCCGCGGTTCTTGAAGTAGTTCTCCAGCGCCCGCTGGAAGCCCGTCGTCTGGTTGCGGGCGTGCCCGATCGCGTCGGCGGTCGGGTCGACGACCGCGTCGAGAACCGTGCGTCCCACGTGTTCCGGGAAGAGGTGCGCGTACGTACCGCCGAGCTCCGTCCCGTACGACATGCCGAAGTAGGCGAGCTTCTTGTCGTCGAGCACCTCGCGGATCAGATCCATGTCCCGCGCGGCATTCGTCGTACCGACGAATGGGAGGACCTTGCCCGAGCGGCGCTCGCAGCCGGCGCCGAAGTCCGCGCCGTCCTTCATGAACGCCGCCTCCTCCGCCGCCGTGTCCGGAGTCATGTCGATCTTCCGGGCGGCGTCTTCCTGCTCCCGGTCCGTGCGACAGTTCACCCCGGAGCTGGCCGCGACCCCGCGCGGGTCGAAACTCACCAGGTCGTAGCGGGCGTTGAGCTTCCCGTACGAGCCGGCGGCGCGCGGCAGAATGGAGACGCCCGAACCACCGGGGCCGCCGAAGTTGAACAGCATCGAGCCGAGCCGGCGGCCCTTGTCCCGGGCCTCCTTGCGGATCAGTGCGATCCTGATCGTGTCACCGGCCGGCTCCGCGTAGTCCAGCGGAACCTCGACCGTCGCACACCTCCAGTCGGAACCGGGTGCGCTCTCGCCCCCGACGGCCTTGCAGCGGTTCCAGGCCGGCCGCTGGGAGGTGAGGCCCGCCGGCAGAGCGGGCAGTGCCCCGGGCTTCTGGTCCGCCCCGTCGGACGGAGCGCCGGACGCCGCCTTCGAGGCTCCGGCGGACGAGGGCGACGCGCTGCTGCCCGTCTTCCCGTCCGCCGTCGGATCCGCACCCCCGCAGCCCGCCAGCGCCCCCGTCAGCAGCAGTGCGGCGGCAGCCAGCACCCCGGCGCGTGCGTGGTGAACCACGTGGACGTCCCTCCCCGATGGGCCCGTGTGTACGGCGTGCGAGCCATGCTAGTGCCGCGTCGCGACGGGCGAACCTTGGCTGACACGGCACTAGTGGCCGCCGCCGACAGCCCCTCAGCGGCAGACGGTGCCGGCCGCAGGTACCTTTCCGTCCATCAGGTAGCCGCCCACCGCCTTCTGCACACAGGCATTGCCGCTGTTGTACGCGCCGTGCCCCTGACCCTCGTACGTCATCTGCACCCCCACGCCCTGACCCAGCTCGTCGGCCATCGCCTTCGCGCCCTTGTACGGGGTCGCCGGGTCACCCGTGTTGCCGATGACCAGGACAGGGGCCGCGCCGGGGGCGCTGACGTCCGGGGTGTCCCAGGCGCCGGGCACCGGCCAGCCGTTGCACGCCACCAGACCCCAGCCCAGATAGCTGCCGAAGATCGCCGAAGCCTTCTGGAACTCGGGGAGCCTCGTTTTCGCCTCGTCGACGTTGAACCGCTGCTTGGAGTCGGTGCAGTTGATGGCCGTGTTGGCGGGCGACAAGTTGTTGTACTGCCCGTCGTCGGAGCGGCCGTTCAGCGAGTCGGCGAGGGCCAGGAGCAGTGCGCCGTTCCCGCCGTCCGCCTCGTCGAGCCCCTGCTCCAGCAGGTTCCAGGTCTCCCTGGAGTAGAGGGCGGCCGCGATACCCGTGACGGCCTGGGTCTGTGTCAGCTTCCGGGTGCCGAGCCCCTGGATCGGCCGCTTCTCCAGCCGCTGGAGAAGGTCGGCGATCCACAGTTCGACCTCCTTGCCGGTCGCACCGGGGAGTTGACAGGCGTCGCCGCGGTCCGCGCAGTCCTTCGTGAAGTTGTCCAGGGCCAGCTGGAAGCCCTTTGCCTGGCCGAGGGAGGACTGCTCGTAGTTCTCGGTCGGGTCGACGACCGCGTCGAGCACCGCCCTGCCGACGTTCTTCGGGAACAAGTGGGCGTAGACGCCGCCCAGTTCGGTACCGTACGAGATGCCGAAGTAGTTCAGCTTCTTGTCGCCGAGCACCCGGTACATCAGGTCCATGTCGCGGGCGGCGTTGGTGGTGCCGACGTAGGGGAGCTTGTTGCCGGAGTTCTTCTTGCAGGCCGCCACGTACTTCTGCTGTCCCTTGGCGAAGGCCTGCACCTCGGCGGCGTCGTCCGGGGTGAGGTCGCTCTGGAAGTAGGCGTCGAGCTGCTTGTCGTCCAGGCACTCCACGCCCTCGCTGCGGCCGACCCCGCGCGGATCGAAGCTCACCAGGTCGTAGCGGGCACGGAGCTTGTCGTACGTGGTGCCGAAGGCCGGCAGCGTGGTGATGCCTGAGGCGCCGGGGCCGCCGAAGTTGAAGATGAGCGAGCCGATCCGCCGGCTCGGGTTGATCGCCCTGGCGCGGATGAGCGCCAACTCGATGGTGTCGCCGTCCGGCTTCGCGTAGTCGAGCGGCACGCGCATGGTGGAGCACTCCCAGGCGGCGCCACCGGGCAGCGGGGAGGGGGCGGTGCCGCCGCCCTCGGCCGCGGACGGGGCGGGGCAGGGCTTCCACTCCAGCTTCTGGGACGCCAGGTCGCCGGGCGCGGTCGTTTCGGCGGCGTTGGCCGCATGGGGCGAGCTCGTTATGCGGCCCGTACCGGCCGCTGGGTCGCTGCCGGCATCCGAACACGCGGCGAGGGGCAGCAGAACGGTGGCGGTGGCGGCGAGGGCCGCGGCGCGCAGGGCGGGGGAGGTGCTCATCGCCCCATCGTGCGGCGGGGTACCGGCGGGCGCGCGGGGCACCGGTCCATGCGGGTGGTTGAGGGTGGGGAGGCCGGGCCGTAGTCCGTATCGGTGAACCAGGTCCTACAGGGCGCCCTTGCGGGTCAGGTGGTTGAAGCAGATCCAGCCGGGAAGGACCGGCAGCCACAACGTCATGAGCCGGAACAGCAGTACGGCGGGCGCCGCAACCTCCTTGGGCAGACCGACCGCGATCAGACCCAGCGTCAGCGCACCCTCGACCGCACCCATCCCGCCCGGGGTCGGCGCAGCCGACCCCAGCGCGTTGCCGGCGAGGAAGACGACCGCGATGCTCGCGTAGCTGAGCTGCGGTACGTCGGGACCGCTGAACGCCCGGATCGACGCATCCAGGCACATCACGAACAGGCCGGTCAGCAGCAGCATCCCACCGATGCCGGTGAGCAGTTTCTGCGGCCGCTGCACGACGTCGAGCATCCGCGGTACGACTCCGGCGAACAGCGACCGTACCCGTGTCACCACGAACTTCCGCAGGAACGGAATCGCGGTCACCACGAGCACCAGCACCGCGACCGTCAGCAGTCCCGCGATCACCGTCCTGGACGGGGTGAGCGAGGACGGGGTCTTCTCGGTGCCGGTCAGATAGCCGAACGCACCCAGCAGCAGCACGTGGCAGCCGAGCCCGAACAGCTGCGAGGCGCCGACACTCGCGACGGCCAGCCCCGGGCGCACCCCGGAACGCTGCAGGAACCGGGTGTTCAGCGCCACCCCGCCGACGGCGGGCGGCGCCACGATCTTCACGAACGAGCCGGCCACCTGTGCCAGCACGGTCCTGCCGAACGGAACCCGCTCCGGCACGAACCCCAGCAGGCTCATCGCGGCCGCGATGTAACTGAGCGCCGAGAACCCGAGCGCCGCCGCCACCCAGCCCCACTCCGCCTGCTCGACGACCGCACCGAAGTCGGCCTCCGTGACCTGCGAGATCAGGAAGTACGCGGCGATCGCACCGGCGATGAAGCTCAGGAGCGTACGCGGCTTGATCCGCTCCAGCCGGACCGGTTCGACAGGCGCCTGCGGCCGGATCAGCAGCACCTGGCGGCGGATCTGGGTGAGCAGATCCTCCTCGCGAGCCTCGTCCAGCGCATCGTCCATGGCGCGCTTCTCGGCGCGCTTCTCCGCCTGCTTCTCACTGCGCAGAGCCTTGCGGTCGGCGGGGACCGAGGGGGTCCCTTCCCGTTCCAGCGCCTCGGACTCCTGAACCTTGGCGCGCTTGGCCGCGTCCGACGCCTCGAGGACCGCCTCCCGTTCGCGCTGCGACCGCTCCCGGGCGAGCCTGCGCAGCGCCGCCCGGGTCGACCGGCTCAGCGCGATCGGCTGGAGCAGCGGCAGACAGTCGGCGACGGCATCGGGGCCGAGGACCTCGAGCGCGGCGGCGACGGCCCGCTCGGCTCCCACCCGCAGGCCGGTGGTGGTGAGGAGCTGGGCGATGTCCATCCGCAGCACCAGATCACCGGCCGCGATCTCGCCGCCCCGCAGATCGGTGACGAACACCGTGCCGGAACGATCCACCTGGATCGCGTCGCCGGTGAGCCTGCGGTGCGCGATCCGCCGCGACTGCAGCGCCCTCACCTGCCACCAGGCGCCGCGTACCAGGTCATCGGTGATCTCCGCGTCCTCCAGCCCGTCCAGGGAACGTCCGCTGATGTGCTCGTACACCAGCATCACGGCGTCGGGACCGAGCTCGGAGGTGGCGATCAGCTTGGGGGCGTTGGCCCCGGCGGCGATCGCCGCGTACGCGAGAAGCGCCTCCTGCTCCAGCGCCTGGCGCAGCGACTGGATGGACCGGCGCTGGGTGAAGGCGCGCAGGGTGAGCCTGCGCCACACCCGGTAGAAGAAGCCCTGCGCCTGCTGTTCACGGTCGACGACCGTCACGTCCAGCGGTGGACCGTCCTCCAGTGAGACCAGATAGCGGCGGCCCCGGTCGCTGTGGTCGCCGGAGTCGGGGGTGTCGTCGGCGCGCATCGCGGTGACCGGCCGGAAACCGACGTGGCGCAGACCGGCCATCAGATGCTGACCGGTCGGCCGGACGTTCGGCGAGCCGACCGCGTACAGCGTGCCGTACGCCACGGTCCAGCCGATCAGTACGGTCAGGATGATCGAGAACGGAGTCGTATAGCCGCCGACCAGCATGGCGAAGGCGTCCAGCAGCAGCACCACCCACAGCACGACCCGCCAGCGCGGCCGTCTCGCCATTCCGACCGCCGTCATATAGGCGATGACGGGCGCGAGATAGCCGTGCACGGGATCGGTGAGCGCGTCACCGGGCTGCGGCTGGGTGAGAGCGTCCTGAATGGTGCCGGGGGCGGACTTGGCGACCCAGAGGTCGGTGGCGAGCGTCACCCCGTGCGCGAGTACGGCGGCGAGGACCCCGTCCGCGATCCGCAGCCCGTCACGTTTGATCAGCCGCTCGATGGCGAAGGCGACGGGCACGAGGAGCACGGCGATGCTGGAGACCAGACCGGCGAGCTTGATCAGGACGTCGGGCGCCTGGTCCGTGCCCTTGTTGATGTCGTGTTCGAGGCCGGTGGTCGTGCCGTGGGCGAATGCGGCGATGGAGATCAGGACGGCGATCGCCAGCACGCCGACGAGGAGCCGCATGAGGTCGGAAGGGCGGTGCACGCGCGCGGGGAGCAGCGGCTCGTCCCCGGAGACGCGGTCGGCCTGTTCGGCCTCGGCGACGGTGGAGAGGGTGGAGCCGACCAGATGGTGCTCCCGCTCGGGCGCCGTCTCCGGGAACTGCTGCCGATCGGGCTTCGTCTCCTGGTCGGGTACCTCGGCCCGGTCCTTCTCCTCCGGTGCCTCGGTCCGGTCCTGCCCCTTCTCCGGGCGAGGCTCGGCATCAGAGGCGTCCGCCGCCTTCGGTGGCTGCACGCCCTGCTCCTTCGTCGCCTCTGATTGGTCTTCGTGTTCTCGTATCACCGGTCACCGCCCGCATGATGGTGGCACGGCCCGGAGGCAGAGAGGGGCATCAGGGTGCATTGCACGGTTGCGCGATGCGCAACATACGCCCCTTTGCCCGTGCGTGCACACTCAGTGAACGTAGGTGTACGGTCCGCTCGGTCGCCGTCCGGTCCGGGCTGTCGGTGGCCTACGGCACCATGGGTCGGATGAGCGAACAACGGACGAGCGGCGGCGGGGCGACGGACGACCGGGCGCCCGACGAGCTTCCCGAGTACGCCGAGCGCGTGCTCGACGTCGCCGACCTGATTCCGCCCGGCCGCGTCATGACGTACGGCGATGTCGCGGAGTGGCTGGGTGAGGGCGGCCCGCGCCAGGTCGGCCGGGTCATGGCGCTGTACGGCGGTGCGGCGCCCTGGTGGCGTGTGGTCCGTGCCGACGGGGCACTCCTCCCCGGCCACGAACTGCAGGCGCTGGACCACTACCGCGAGGAGAGCACCCCGCTGCGTGAGGCGTCCCGCAGCGCGGCCGGCCACGTGCCACGCCTCGACATGAAGCGCGCGCGGTGGGACGGCGTGACCGGGGCGGGGGACAGGACGGGGGAAGCTCACACCTGACAGCTTCCGCCATTCGGCTCCGCCACGGGAGGCGCCGGGCCCGTGCGACGTACGGGAGCGACTGCGCGACGTACCTCCTGATCCGCCCCTGACCTGCTGATTTCCGGGTTGCCCGGCACTCGGGTGCACCCTCTGCGGGACCGTCCGGGCGATGTGGAACGTGACGATCGACGCAGCGGACTCGCCACATTGCATGCCCCCGCTGGCGTAGCGTCGACAGTTCGCGGCGCGCACCCCCGCCCCCTCACCACCAGCACACCCACCAGGACCGGCGATCCACGTGAGCTCCTCCTCCTTCACCCGGTACAGTCCGCACCGTCACACACGGCAGCGGACCACGGGTACGTACCGACTGGTGCGTACCCGGCCGGGTTCCGTGGACCCCCCTCTCCTTGACGCGGCACAGCGGGCGGTGGTTGACCACCCCGGCGGCCCGCTGCTGGTCCTCGCCGGGCCCGGCACCGGCAAGACGACCACGCTCGTCGAGGCGGTCGCCGCCCGCGTCGCCCGGGGCGGCGACCCGGCCCGCATCCTCGTGCTCACCTTCAGCCGCAAGGCCGCAGTGGAGTTGCGCGACCGGATGGCCGCCCGGCTCGGCGCCGCCCGCGGTCCGCAGGCCACCACATTCCACTCGTTCTGTTACGCACTGGTCCGCGCCCATCAGGACGCCGATCTCTTCGCCGAACCGCTGCGGCTGCTCTCCGGGCCCGAGCAGGACGTCACCGTCCGCGATCTGCTGGCCGGTCAGCTCGAACTGGCGCAGGAGGGCCTCGCGCACATCCGCTGGCCCGACGAGCTGCGGGCCTGCCTGACCACACGTGGCTTCGCCGACGAGGTGCGTGCGGTGCTCGCCCGCAGTCGCGAGCTGGGTCTCGGTCCGGACGCCCTCGCCGACTTCGCGCTCCGCACCGGCCGCCCGGACTGGGGTGCGGCCGCCGAGTTCCTCGCCGAATACCTGGACGTGCTGGACGCGCAGGGGGTGCTGGACTACGCGGAGCTGGTCCACCGGGCGGTGCTCCTCGCCGAGCGCCCCGAGGTGTCGGCGCAGCTGACCGGGCAGTACGACGCCGTGTTCGTCGACGAGTACCAGGACACCGATCCGGCGCAGGTGCGGCTGCTCCACGCGCTGGCCGGCAACCGGGGGACGGCGCCGGGAACCGCCGGCGGCCGGGACCTGATCGCGTTCGGCGACCCGGACCAGTCGATCTATGCCTTCCGGGGCGCCGATGTGAACGGCATCCTCGACTTCCCGGAGACGTTCCGGCGGGCGGACGGCGGCCCGGCCCCGGTCGGCGTCCTCACTACGTCGCGGCGCTCCGGCGCCCAGCTGCTGGACGCCACCCGGCTGATCACCCGACGCATGCCGCTGACCCGCCTGCCGTCGGCGAAGGTGCGCGCCCACCGGGAGCTCGCCGCGGCCCGCGAGGGCGGCCACGCGGAGGCGTACACCTATCCGACCGCGTCCACCGAACTCGACAACATCGCCGACCTGCTGCGCCGCGCCCATCTGGAGGACGGCGTGCCGTGGAACGAGATGGCGGTGCTGGTACGCGCCGGCGGCCGCACGATCCCCGCGGTGCGCCGCGCGCTCACCTCGGCGGGGGTGCCCCTGGAGGTCGACGGGGACGACCTGCCGCTGCGCCACGAACCGGCGGTGGCGCCGCTGCTCATGGCACTGCGCACCGTCGCCACGGCAGCACTGCACCGCTCACCCGCCTCGGTGGCGGCCTCGGCGGCAGCGTCCGACGCGCCCCCGGCCCCGGTACCGGACTCCGTGACCGCCCCGGGCGCGGAAGCGGGCGTGCCCCAGCCCCCGCCCGCGCACCCCGCCCCCGGCGACCCCTCTGCGCCCTGGCTCGACACCGAGACCGCTCTCGCTCTCCTCGCCTCCCCCCTCGGCTCGATGGACGCCGCCGATCTGCGACGGCTCGGGCGGGCGCTGCGCGACGAGGAGCGGGCCGCCGGGAACCGCGTACCGCCGCCCTCCGGCGACCTGCTCGCCCGCGCCCTCGCCGAGCCCGAGCGCCTCGTCGCGCACGACCCCGCGTACGCCCGCGGTGCCCAGCGTCTCGGTGCGCTCCTGCGCAAGGCCAGGGAGCTCCTCGAAGGCGGCGGCACCGCCGAAGAGGCCCTGTGGGAGCTGTGGGCCGGCACGCCGTGGCCGGGGCGGCTCGAACGGGCCGCGCTGCGCGGCGGCGCGGGCGGCCGCAACGCCGACCGCGACCTCGACGCCGTCTGCGCGCTCTTCGACACGGCGGCCCGCGCCGAGGAACGCACCGGCGGCCGCGGCGCGCTCAACTTCCTCGAAGAGGTCGACGCCCAGGACATCGCGGCCGACACCCTCTCCAAGCGCGTCGTACGCCCCGACGCCGTACGCCTGATGACCGCGCACCGGTCGAAGGGGCTGGAGTGGCGGCTGGTCGTCGTCGCAGGGGTGCAGGAAGGCCTCTGGCCCGACCTGCGCCGCCGGGGTTCGCTCCTGGAGGCGGACCGGATCGGCCGCGACGGACTCGCCGAACCGCTCACCCCGGGCGCACTCCTCGCCGAGGAGCGCCGCCTCTTCTACGTCGCGGCGACCCGCGCCCGCGAACGCCTCATCGTCACCGCGGTGAAGGCCCCCTCCGACGACGGCGACCAGCCGTCGCGCTTCCTCACCGAGCTCGGCGTCACCCCGCGCGACGTCACCGGCCGGCCCCGCCGCCCCCTCGCCGTCGCCGCGCTCGTCGCCGAGCTGCGCGCCACCACCGTCGACCCCGATGCCTCCGACGCCCTGCGCGACGAGGCGGCCCACCGGCTGGCCCGGCTGGCCGCGCTCACGGACGACGAGGGCCAGCCACTCGTACCGTCGGCCCACCCGTACCGCTGGTGGGGCCTGTACGAGCCGACCCGCTCGGCCGTCCCGCTCCGCGACCGGGACCACCCCGTGGCGCTCTCGGGCAGCGCACTCGACCAGCTCGCCAACACCTGCGCCCTGCAGTGGTTCCTCGGCCGGGAGGTGAAGGCGGACGCTCCCGCGACGGCCGCCCAGGGATTCGGCAACGTCGTGCACGTACTCGCCGACGAGGTCGCCTCCGGCCGCACCCCCGCCGATCTGGCGGTCCTGATGGAGCGCCTCGACTCCGTCTGGGACGGCCTGGTCTTCGACGCCCCGTGGAAGTCCAGGCAGGAGAAGGAACAGGCGCGGGCCGCCCTCGAACGCTTTCTGCGCTGGCATGTGATGGACCGCACCGGTCGCACCGCCGCCGCGAGCGAGCACGACTTCGACGTGACGCTCGAAGCGGGGGAGTACGAGGTACAGATCCGCGGCTCCATGGACCGCGTCGAGCAGGACGCCGACGGCCGGGCATACGTCGTCGACTTCAAGACCGGCAAGCAGTCGCCGACCAAGGACGAGGTCGCCCGTCACCCCCAGCTCGCCGTGTACCAGCTGGCCGTCCGGGAAGGGGCCGTCGACGAAATCTTCGGCGGCCACCGTCCGGACCCCGGTGGAGCCGAACTCGTACAGCTGAGGCAGCCCGCCCCCAAGAAGGAGGGCGGCGACGCACTTCCCAAGGTGCAGGCCCAGGAGCCGCCCGCCACCGAGTGGGTCTCCGACCTGCTGGCCACGGCCGCCGGCCGCGTCCTGGACGAACGCTTCACCCCGACGACCGGTCAGCACTGCACCCACTGCACGTTCCGCGCCTCGTGCAGCGCGCAGCCGGAGGGCCGCCACATCCTGGAGTGACGCGGGCACCGGTCGTGGACGGTCACCCCGCGCAGCCGGACGGCCACATGGGCGTCGATGCCGCCGCCGGTCGCCCCGCGCGTTTTGTCGGTGCGCCCGGTTAGCCTCTGTGGAGTGTCCTCACGCATCACCGATCCCGAGCAGCTCAAGGAACTCCTCGGGATCCCCTTCACCCCGGAGCAGACGGCCTGCATCACCGCGCCGCCCGCCCCGCAGGTGATCGTGGCCGGAGCCGGGTCCGGGAAGACCACGGTGATGGCGGCGCGCGTGGTGTGGCTCGTCGGGACCGGGCAGGTCGCCCCCGAGCAGGTCCTCGGGCTCACCTTCACGAACAAGGCGGCCGGCGAGCTCGCGGAGCGCGTCCGCAAAGCCCTCGTCGCCGCCGGGGTCACCGATCCGGACGCGATCGACCCGGACAACCCGCCGGGCGAGCCCAGCATCTCCACGTACCACGCCTTCGCCGGACGGCTCCTCACCGAGCACGGTCTGCGGATAGGGCTCGAACCCACCACCCGCCTCCTCGCCGACGCCACCCGCTACCAGCTCGCCGCCCGCGTGCTGCGCGAGGCGCCCGGCCCGTACCCGGCGCTGACCAGGTCGTTCCCCACCCTGGTCAGCGATCTGCTGACACTCGACGCCGAGCTGGCCGAGCATCTCGTCCGCCCCGAACAGCTCGCGGAGCACGACACCGAGCTCCTCCGGACGCTCGCATCGGCCCGGCTCACCAACGCCGAGCTGCGCAAGATCCCCGAGACCGCCGAGGCCCGCCGCCAGCTGCTGGCACTGACCCGGCGCTACCGGGACGCCAAGCGCAGCCGTGACCTCCTCGACTTCGGCGACCAGATCGCGCTCTCCGCCGAGCTGGCCCTCACCCGCCCCGAGGTCGGTGCGATCCTGCGCGACGCATACCGGGTCGTCCTGCTCGACGAGTACCAGGACACCTCCGTCGCCCAGCGCCTGCTGCTCTCCGCCCTCTTCGGCCGCGGCCCCGACGGCACCGCGTCCGGGCACGCCGTCACCGCCGTCGGCGACCCCTGCCAGGCGATCTACGGCTGGCGGGGCGCCTCCGTCGCCAACCTCGACGACTTCCCGCACCACTTCCCGCACGCCGACGGCGCCCCCGCCACCCGCTACGCCCTCAGCGAGAACCGCCGCAGCGGCGGCCGCCTGCTGCACCTGGCCAACGGGCTCGCCGAGCCGCTGCGCGCCATGCACGAGGGCGTCGAGGCGCTGCGCCCCGCCCCGGGCGCCGAGCGCGACGGGATCGTCCGCTGCGCCCTGCTGCGCACCCACACCGAAGAGATCGAGTGGCTCGCCGACTCGATCGCCCATCTCGTGCGGACCGGCAAGGCGCCCGGCGAGATCGCCGTCCTGTGCCGCACCGCCGGGGACTTCCCGCAGATCCAGGCGGCGCTCGTCGCCCGCGACATCCCGGTCGAGGTCGTCGGCCTCTCCGGGCTGCTGCACCTGCCCGAGGTCGCCGACCTCGTCGCGGTCTGCGAAGTCCTCCAGGACCCCGGTGCCAACGCCTCCCTGGTCCGGCTGCTCACCGGCCCCCGCTGGCGGGTCGGCCCCCGCGACCTGGCCCTCCTCGGCCGCCGTGCCCGTCTCCTCGTCCACCGCGCGACCCACGCCGACGACGACTTCGACCCGGACCGCCGGCTCGCCGAAGCCGTCGAGGGCATCGACCCGGCCGAAGTGATCTCGCTCGCCGACGCTCTCGACACGTTCCTCGAATCGGGCGGTACGGAGGACGACGGGCTGCCGTTCTCCACCGAGGCCCGCATCCGCTTCGCCCGCCTCGCCGCCGAACTGCGCGACCTGCGCCGGTCGCTGGCCGACCCCCTCATGGACGTTCTGCACCGCGTCCTCGCCACCACCGGACTCGAAGTCGAACTCTCCGCGTCGCCGCATGCCCTGGCAGCCCGCCGCCGTGAGACGCTCGCCAACTTCCTGGACGTGGCGGCCCGCTTCGCCGCCGTCGACGGCGAGGCGACGCTGCTGGCCTTCCTCGGCTTCCTGCGCACCGCCGTCCAGTACGAGAAGGGCTTGGACAACGCGCTGCCCGGCGGCGAGAACACCGTCAAGGTCCTCACCGCCCACAAGTCCAAGGGCCTGGAGTGGGATGTCGTCGCCGTGCCCGGCCTGGTCACCGGCCAGTTCCCCAGCGGCCAGTCCCGCGACGCGTGGACGTCCCAGTCCAAGGTCCTCCCGCACGCCCTGCGCGGCGACGCTGCCACGCTGCCCGTCGTCCACTCCTGGGACGCCAGGGGACTGGGGGGCTTCAAGGCGGAGATGAAGGAGCACCAGCACACCGAGGAGCTGCGCCTCGGATATGTCACCTTCACCCGGCCCCGCACCCTGCTGCTGGGCTCCGGCCACTGGTGGGGCCCGTCCCAGAAGAAGCCGCGCGGTCCGTCCGGCTTCCTGCAGGCGCTGTACGAGCACTGCGCGGCCGGTCACGGTGAGATCGAGGCCTGGGCGGACGAGCCGGCGGACGGCGAGGAGAACCCGGCGCTGGCCGAGGCGGCCGCCGACCACGCCTGGCCGCTGCCCCTGGACGACACGGCGCTCCGCCGCCGCCGGGCGGCCGCGGACACGGTGATGGCTCATCTGGAGAAGCTGGCGACGGGGGGGAGCGGCGCTGCGCCGGGGGCGTATCCCGTCGCAGCGGACGACGACGCGGTCCCGTTCCCCGACGAGCCGTACCCCCTCCCGGACGACCCGCACACCGAGGGCGAGCCGTACCCGGACGAGCCGTACCCGGACGAGGCCGCGGACTGGGACTCCTGGACCACCGACCCCCCCACGGCCCCAGCCGCACGGCTCCCGGTCCCGCACGTCCCCGCCCAGCACGCCCCCGACGCCCTGGTCCCGCACGTCCCCGCAGCACGCACCCCCTCGCGGCTCACCCCGGAGGAGTCCCGCACCCTCGCCTCCTGGGACCGGGATCTCGACGCGCTCGCCGGTGAGCTGCGCCGCGCCCGCGCCACCGTGCGCGAGGTCGTCGTGCCCGCCTCGCTCTCCGCCACCCAGCTGCTGCGTCTCGCCGACGACCCCGACGGCTTCGCCCAGGAACTGGCCCGCCCCATGCCGCGCCCGCCCGCGCCCGCGGCCCGCCGCGGCACCCGGTTCCACGCCTGGGTGGAGTCCCGCTTCGAGGAGCTGCCGCTGCCCATGCTCGGCCCCGACGAGCTGCCCGGCGGCGACGAGAGCGACGCCGACATCGCGGACGAGCGTGACCTCGCCGCGCTCAAGGAGGCCTTCGAGCGCACCCCGTACGCCCACCGCACCCCCTACCGCGTCGAGACACCGTTCCGGATCACCCTCGCGGGCCGGGTGATCCGCGGCCGGATCGACGCCGTGTATCGCAACGAGGGCCCCGACGGGGACACGTACGAGATCGTCGACTGGAAGACCACCCGCAACGTGCCCAGCAGCCGCGACGGCGCCCGGGGCTCCACCCCCGCAGCCGACCCGCTCCAGCTGGCCGTCTACCGCCTCGCGTGGGCCGAGCTCCACGACGTCCCGCTCGACTCCGTCACCACCACATTCCTGTTCGTCCGCAGCGGAGAGGCCGTCCACCCCGCCGGTCTGCCGGGCCGGGCCGAGCTGGAAAGGCTTCTCCTGGACGAGCCACCCCCACCGGGCCGTTAGGCTCAAGACCATGAGCGACACCCCGGACAGCGCCGTCCGTACGTACACCGAGCAGCACCGCACAGCCTTCCTCGACGATCTCGCCGAGTGGCTGCGCATCCCCTCCGTGTCCGCCCAGCCGGAGCACGAAGAAGACGTACGGCGCAGCGCCGAGTGGCTGTCCGCCAAGCTCAAGGAGACCGGTTTCCCGGTCACGGAGATCTGGGAGACCGCGGGTGCGCCCGCGGTGTTCGCCGAGTGGCCCTCGGACGACCCGGAGGCTCCGACCGTCCTGGTCTACGGGCACCACGACGTGCAGCCCGCCGCCCGGGAGGACGGCTGGGACACCGACCCGTTCGAACCGGTGATCCGGGACGGGCGGATGTACGGGCGTGGCGCGGCCGACGATAAGGGCCAGGTGTTCTTCCACACCCTCGGTGTCCGGGCCCACCTCGCCACCACCGGCCGCACCACCCCCGCCGTGCACCTCAAGCTCCTCGTCGAGGGCGAGGAGGAGTCCGGCTCCCCGCACTTCCGCGCGCTGGTCGAGCAGCAGGCCGCACGCCTCGCCGCCGACGCCGTGATCGTCTCCGACACGGGCATGTGGGACGAGACGACCCCGACGGTCTGCACCGGCATGCGCGGCCTCGCCGAGTGCGAGATCGAGCTGCACGGGCCCGGGCAGGACATCCACTCCGGATCGTTCGGCGGCGCCGTCCCCAACCCGGCCACCGCGGTGGCCCGGCTCGTCGCCGCGCTGCACGACGCGGACGGACGGGTCGCGATCCCCGGCTTCTACGACGGCGTGACGGAACTCACCGACACCGAGCGCGCCCTCTTCGCCGAGCTCCCCTTCGACGAGGCCACCTGGCTGCGCGCCGCCAAGTCGCAGGCGACGACGGGCGAGGCCGGCTACTCCACCCTGGAGCGCATCTGGGCCCGCCCCACCGCCGAGGTCAACGGCATCGGCGGCGGCTACCAGGGCGCCGGGAGCAAGACCATCATCCCGTCCTCCGCCCTCGTGAAGCTCAGCTTCCGGCTGGTCGCGGGCCAGGACCCCGACCGGGTCCAACAGGCCGTCCGGGCCTGGGCCGAGGCGCAGTTCCCGGCCGGTGTCCGCCATCGGATCACCTTCGCCCCGGCCACCCGCCCCTGTCTGACCCCGCTGGACCACCCCGCGCTGCAGGCCGTGGCCCGCGCCATGGGGCGGGCCTTCGGACAGAAGATCCTCTTCACCCGCGAAGGCGGCTCGGGACCCGCCGCCGACCTCCAGGACGTGCTCGGCGCGCCCGTCCTCTTCCTGGGCATCTCCGTACCGTCCGACGGCTGGCACGCCCCCAACGAGAAGGTCGAACTCGACCTTCTGCTCAAGGGCGTGGAGACGGCCGCCCACCTCTGGGGCGAACTGTCCGCCGCACTCCGCTGAATCCTCTGAACGCCCGATCCATCCCGGGGGAGTAGGAAGCACCTGTGAGCACCTTCGACAACGCCACCACCGACCGGCCCATCGGTCTCACCGCGCCCAGCGGCATCGACCGCGCCGCACACCACCGCCTCGACGAGGCCTGGCTCTCCGCAGCCTGGAGCCACCCGACCACCCGGGTCTTCGTGGTCTCGGGCGGGCAGGTGCTGATCGACGACACGGCCGACGGCGGTACGGAGATCGTCATGACCCCGGCCTTCGAGGCCCCGGTCACCGAGACCCACCGCTACTTCCTCGGCACCGACGAGGACGGTGTCAGCTACTTCGCGCTGCAGAAGGACTCTCTGCCCGGCCGCATGGACCAGCCGGCCCGCCCGGCCGGCCTGCGCGAGGCCGGGTTGCTGCTCGGCCCGCGCGACGCGGGGCTGATGGTGCACGCGGTGGCGCTGGAGAACTGGCAGCGGCTGCACCGCTTCTGCTCCCGTTGCGGCGAGCGCACGGTCATCGCGGCGGCCGGCCACATCCGTCGCTGCCCGGCCTGCGGCGCCGAGCACTACCCGCGCACCGACCCGGCGGTGATCATGCTGGTCACGGACGAACACGACCGTGCGCTGCTGGGCCGTCAGGTGCACTGGCCGGAGGGCCGCTTCTCGACGCTCGCGGGCTTCGTCGAGCCCGGGGAGTCGATCGAGCAGTCGGTGGCCCGCGAGGTGTACGAGGAAGCGGGCATCACGGTCGGCGAGGTCGAGTACATCGCAAGCCAGCCCTGGCCGTTCCCATCCAGTCTGATGCTCGGTTTCATGGCGCGGGCCACGTCGTCGGAGATCAATGTGGACGGTGAGGAGATCGAGGAGGCCCGCTGGTTCTCCCGCGAGGACCTGACGGCGGCGTTCGAGTCGGGCGAGGTCCTGCCGCCCTTCGGCATCTCGATCGCGGCCCGTCTGATCGAACTCTGGTACGGCAAGCCGCTCCCGAGGCCGGGCAGCGTCGGCTGACCGCTGACCGCTGACCGCTGACCGCTGACCGCTGACCGGTGACGGTCTGCGGGCCGGCGGTGCCGGGGGGCCGCTCGCCCCCGGGAAACGACTCAGGGCCACTGATCCGGCCCCGGGACGTGACGTGACGTCGATGGTCCGGTAGGCGACGTCCTGCCGGCCGCAGTCTGCGGGCCGCGCTTCATCGCGGGCGCGGACATCGGACCGGGCGCCATGGTGATCGACGCCGGCTGCGACGAGGGCGACCTCGGCGATGTCGACTTCGCCACAGCCGGCCGAGCGGGCCCGTCTGATCACCCCGGTCCCCGGCGGCGTCGGGCCGGTGACCTTCGCGGTCGTCCTCGGGCGGGCGGTCACGGCTGCGGCCCGGCAGCCCGGCGCCGCAGCGCCCCGACCTGAGGCCCGGGCTTCCGGGAACACGAACGCCCACTGCCTTCCGGACCAGCCGGAAGGCAGCGGGCGAGCGCGCCCTGCGCAGGCGTGCGGTCAGACGCCGACCTTCAGCTTGACCTGGGCCAGGGAGGGGTTCGTCAGCGTCGAACCGTCGGCGAAGAGAACGGTGGGAACGGTCTGGTTGCCCCCGTTGGCCTTCTCGACAAAGGCCGCGGACTCCGGGTCCTGCTCGATGTTGATCTCGTTGTACGCGATGCCCTCGCGGTCCATCTGGCCCTTGAGCCGACGGCAGTAGCCGCACCACGTGGTGCTGTACATCGTCACAGTGCCCGGCATGTCTTCGCTCTCCTCTGTCTTGTTCGTCTCGTTACGTCGCGTCGTCACATCTCGCGGAAAAGCTGGAAAGGTGAGTCCTCGCTGGGAGTGGAACGTACGTGACCCGGTTGCCATTCCCGCGGTGGCCCCGCATTAGTACGACGGATACCGCTCCCCTGTGGACAACTTCCGCGTCCGCCTCTCCCGACCTGGCAGCATGGCGGGGTGACATCAGCAACGCATTCCTCTTTCTTCCCCCAGGTCCCCGAGACGGCGGACGCCGTGCTCGACGGGCTGGATCCCGAGCAGCGCGAGGTCGCCCTGGCCCTGCACGGCCCGGTGTGCGTGCTGGCCGGAGCCGGTACGGGAAAGACGCGCGCGATCACGCACCGCATCGCGTACGGGGTGCGCGCGGGGATACTTCAGCCGACGAGTGTGCTGGCCGTCACGTTCACCAACAGGGCCGCGGGCGAGATGCGGGGGAGGCTGCGCCAGCTCGGCGCGGCCGGGGTGCAGGCGCGGACATTCCATTCCGCCGCCCTGCGCCAGCTCCAGTACTTCTGGCCGAAAGCGGTCGGTGGTGATCTGCCGCGGCTGGTGGAGCGCAAGGTCCAACTGGTGGCCGAGGCCGCGGCCCGCTGCCGCATCCGGCTCGACCGCAACGAGCTGCGGGACGTCACCAGCGAGATCGAGTGGGCCAAGGTCACCCAGACCGTGCCCGCCGACTATCCGGCCGTGGTCGCCAAGACCCAGCGGGACGCCCCACGCGATCCGGCCGAGATCTCCCAGGTCTACGCGATGTACGAGCAGCTGAAGCGCGACCGCTCGGTGATCGACTTCGAGGATGTGCTGCTGCTCACCGTGGCGATCCTCCAGGACCGCCACGACATCGCCGACCACGTCCGCCGCCAGTACCAGCACTTCGTGGTCGACGAGTACCAGGACGTCAGCCCGCTCCAGCAGCGCCTCCTCGACCTCTGGCTCGGCGACCGGGACAGCCTGTGCGTCGTCGGGGACGCCAGCCAGACCATCTACTCGTTCACCGGGGCCACCCCCGACCACCTGCTGAACTTCCGCGCCCGCTACCCGAACGCGACCGTGGTCAAGCTGGTCCGGGACTACCGCTCCACGCCCCAGGTCGTCCATCTCGCCAACGGCCTGCTCGGCCAGGCCCGCGGCCGGGCCGCCGAGCACCGACTCGAGCTGGTCTCGCAGCGCGAGCAGGGCCCCGAGCCGGGCTACACGGAGTACGCGGACGAGCCCGCCGAGGCCGAGGGCACCGCCCGCAGGATCCGTGAGCTGATCGCCGGGGGTGTGCCGGCCGGTGAGATCGCCGTGCTCTACCGGGTCAACTCGCAGTCGGAGGTCTATGAGCAGGCCCTCGCCGACGCGGGCGTGCCGTACCAGCTGAGGGGCGCGGAGCGCTTCTTCGAGCGGGCCGAGGTGCGGGAGGCGGGCGTCGCCCTGCGCGGTGCGGCCCGCGCCGGGGGCAACGACTCCTTGCTCGACGACGCGGAGGGGCTGCCCTCGCAGGTGCGGGCGGTGCTCTCCACCAAGGGGTGGACCACGGAGCCGCCCGCGGGGTCCGGAGTGGTGCGCGACCGCTGGGAGTCCCTGGCCGCCCTGGTCCGGCTGGCCGAGGACTTCGAACAGGCCAGGCCGGGAGCGACGCTCTCCGACCTGGTGGCGGAGCTGGACGAGCGGGCCGCTGCCCAGCACGCCCCGACGGTCCAGGGAGTCACGCTGGCCTCGCTCCACTCCGCGAAGGGGCTGGAATGGGACGCCGTGTTCCTGGTCGGGCTGACCGAGGGCATGATGCCGATCACCTACGCCAGGACCGACGAGCAGATCGAGGAGGAGCGTCGGCTGCTCTACGTCGGCGTCACCCGGGCGCGCCTGCATCTGTCGCTGTCCTGGTCCCTGTCCCGGTCTCCTGGCAGCCGCGGCGGACGGCGCCCGAGCCGCTTCCTGAACGGGCTGCGACCCGGGTCGGCGGCGCTCGGCGGGCGCGGTGCGGCCCGCGGCGGGGGAGTCGGCGGGGGCGGTGTCGAACGGCCCGCGGTGGTCAGGCGCGGGCGCCGTGGCCCTGCCCTGTGCCGGGTCTGCGGCAAGACCCTCACCGACGCGGGCGAGATGAAGCTGATGCGCTGTGAGGACTGTCCCTCGGACATGGACGAGGCGCTGTACGAGCGGCTGCGCGACTGGCGCGCGGTCCGCGCCAAGGAAATCGGCCAGCCCGCCTACTGCGTGTTCACCGACAAGACGCTGATGGCGATCGCGGAGGCGGTCCCGCGAAGCGACGGCGAACTGGCGGGAATCGCCGGGGTCGGTGTCCGGAAGCTGGACCGGTTCGGCGCCGCCGTACTGGCCATCTGTGCAGGTGAGGACCCGGACGAGGAGAGCGGGGAGGACGACGGGGAGGTGTGAGCAAAACTCGTCGAAAAAATAGTTTGCGCCCGCACCAGTCATCACCATAGGTTCTTAACCACGGGAACAGCGACTTCTCTGAAGCCCTGACCCCGTGCTGTACTTATCCGAATACGCAGGACCGGCACGGCCGGTCCACCGAGACGCCGAGAGGAGGCGATTGTCGTGATCAGCATCATCAAGACCAACAAAATGACCGATCTCTCGGTCGTCTCCGCCTGCTCGCTCGGCCTCGCCTGCTCTTCGGAATCTTCGCTGCTTGGCACCGGTCTGTCCGGCATTTCCGCCGTCAGCCCGCTGTCCCTGGCGAGCCTTCCCGTGCGGGAGCGCAATGAGCGACCGACCCAGGCACCGACGGCAGCAGTAGCGAAGGGACAGGCCAAGGCGGCCTATGCCTTTGCGGCGGTCGGTGCCGGAGCCGGAGCCGGAGCCGAGCAGCAGACGACGCACCACCACACGATGTGGGCCTTCCGTGGGCCTGAACCCTGGAGCGATCCAGCCTGATGGACCATCAGGCCGGCGCCTTCAGGGCCGCGGAACCCCACTCGGGATCCGCGGCCCTTTTGTTTTGTCCCAACGGACGACACAGCGAGAAGGCGCCTCGGGACAAGCAGTACCCGGTACCAGCAGCCACCCGGCCGACCGGCCGGAACGACCAGACGAGGACACCACCACCGTGCAACTCGAAGCGCACGCCCCGTCCGTACCGCCTTCCGAAACGATCCCCCCGCCCGGCCTCACGGAGGACTCCACCTTGATCCCCCTCACTGCGCTCACCGCGCTCGACGACGCCATCGAGAACCTCGGCGTGCCCGTCCCCTGCCGCTCCTACGACCCGGAGGTCTTCTTCGCCGAGTCGCCGGCCGATGTCGAGTACGCCAAGTCCCTCTGCCGCACCTGTCCGCTCGTCGAGGCCTGCCTCGCCGGCGCCAAGGAGCGCCGCGAGCCGTGGGGTGTCTGGGGTGGCGAGCTCTTCATCCAGGGCGTCGTCGTCGCTCGCAAGCGGCCGCGTGGCCGTCCGCGCAAGAACCCGGTCGCGGCGTGACCGCCGGCCTGGGGGTCACGGCCCCCAAACCCATGAAGCGCATCGGAACCATCGACCGTCCCCGAACCCACGACCCCCGGAATCAGGCACCAATGTCCGTCCCCACACATGAGCCCATCGGCTCCGCAACACCGAACGCCACGACCATCGGCGCGAACGACTCGCGTCAGAACAGGACCCGCGAAATGCAACTCATCCCAGAAGCCCTGGCTCGTGCGCATATGCACGACCGCCTGAGGGAAGCCGACGTCGAACGCCGGGCCGTACGCCTGGTCTCGGCCCGGCGGATGCAGCGCCGTGCGGAGCGCGCTTCGATGCGCGCCCGCCGTGCGCTGGCCATGGCGGTCATGCTCTAGTCAGGCTCCACCAGCGCAGCACCCGCTGCCGGGCACCGCTCTGCCCGACGGCAAGTCAGTACCCCTTCCGCGGGGCCGGTCCGAACGGGGCCGGCCCCGCGGTCGTGCTGTGTGGTGCCGTGCCGTGCGGTGGGGACGGAGTTATCGTCACGTGGTGGACGAGGAGACTCATCACCCCGCACAGCCGGGCGTCGGTGCCGTGGTGTGTTCCCGGTGCGGCGCCGCCGCCGACAGCGACTACGCGCCGCCGACCTGGGTCTGCTCCGTGGAGAACGGCAGACGCCAGTACTTCTGCGACGACTGCGCCCGGCTCCATATCCGGGCGATCGAGGGCCGCCTCGACTCGGTCTGGTGGTGACGGGCCCGGCCGGGCCCGGACCCGCGCCTATACCTCGGTCGCCGCGTCGCCCACCAACTGCTCCTGCCCGGGAAGCCCCTCGACCGGCGCCTCCTCGACCGGCGCCTCTTCGATCGGCATGAACCCCGGCACCCAGGCGGCCAGTTCGTCCCGCAGTCTCACTTTCGCACCCAGCTGGCACAGCACCCCGATCGTGCTCAGCGTCACCCGGTGTATAAGCAGATAGGCGGGTGGCAGATTCAGCTGCTTGCCCAGCTGATGGGCGGGGGAGCGGAGATCCGCTATCCGGGCCGCTTGAGTGCGCATCCAGCTCCGGGTGAAGGTGAACTCCTCCACCTGCGCCGGTTCGATGATCGGCAGCAGATAGTCGAGTACCGCCTCCGGGTCGAGGGCGATCGACTCCTTGACGAATCCCTCCTCGCGCAGCAGCGCGTACACCGCTTCCGCGTCACCTTCCAGTGTCAGCCGCAGCGAGTCCCCGATGGGCTGCGGCAGACCGCCCGGCAGCCGGTCCACCGTGCCGAAGTCCAGCACCCCGAGCCGCCACTGCCCGGCGTCGCCGTCCTCCTTGTCCGCGGGGAGCAGCCGGAAGTTGCCCGGATGCGGGTCCGCGTGCAGCAGGCCCGTACGCGCCGGGCCGGAGAACAGGAAACGCGCCAGCAGCTGGCCCGCCCGGTCCCGCTGCTCCTGTGTGCCCTCCGTGATCACCTCGGAGAGCGGAACCCCCTCGATCCACTCCGTCACCAGCACCTGATCGGACTGGTGCACCACATCGGGGATCACCACATCGCGATCGCCTGCGAACTCCTCGGCGTGCGCCCGCTGCGACCGTGCCTCCAGCTCGTAGTCCAGCTCCTCCGACACCCGGTCACGCAGCTCCGTGATGAGCGGTTTGATGTCCATCCCGGGGATCAGCGGCCCGAGCAGCCGGGCGAAACGGCTGAGTTGGGTCAGATCCGAGAGCAGGGCCTCCCCGGCGCCCGGGTACTGCACCTTCACCGCGACGTCGCGACCGTCGTGCCAGACCGCCCGGTGCACCTGCCCGATCGAGGCGGCGGCCGAGGGCTTGTCCTCGAATTCGAGGAACAGCTGCCGCCAGTCCTCGCCGAGCCGCTCCTCCAGCACCGTATGGACCGTGCGGGTCGGCATAGGAGGTGCGGCTTCCTGCAGCTTGGTGAGCGCCGCCCGATAGGGACCGGCGACCTCCTCGGGCAGCGCCGACTCGAAGACGGACAGGGCCTGGCCGAGCTTCATGGCACCGCCCTTCAGCTCTCCCAGGGTTTTGAACAGCTGGTCCGCCGTGCGCTGTTGGAGCTCACGGGCGACTATCTCCGCGGACCTGCCGCCGATCCGCTTGCCCAGGCCCCACGTGGCACGGCCGGCAAAGCCGAGTGGCAGCGCAGCCAGCTTCGCGGTGCGGGTGACCGCTTTCCGGGGAAGATCAGACATGCGCCCCTCCAAATCCCAGACTGCTGTGCCGCGTGCGGCGATTACCCGGCCATTGTGTCGTGCGCCGCGTCGAGCACTGAGGTGCGCTCCCCCACAGTGTGCCCACCCGCCCCGCAGAAACAGCCCAGGTGAGCCCCGATCTGCTCCGACCGCCAGTCCAGCAGCGGCAGAGCGGCCTCCCACCGGGCCCCGGTGGTGGCGGGCAGTTCGCCGTCCAGAAAAGCCAGTGCATGGGCTGCCGCCAAGCCCGCCACTGCCGTGGCGAGCCCCAGATCGCACGCCTGCACCGCGTTGCGCCGACCGGACCGCCACTGTGCCAGCATCCGCGGCCACTGCGGATCACGGTCCGCGCGGGCCAGCTCCAGGCATCCTGCGCAGGCCGTACCCCCGGGGAGAACCAAGGGGCCGACCACGCCGGTGGCTTCGATCACCCCGGCATAGAGATGAGGAATGCCGGAGGCGATCCAGCTTTCGGCGGCGCGCGGGTCGGGGGCGTACACCGCGAGACCGTCCCGGGGTGCGACGACGACCAGTGACAGGCCGGGCCCGCCGTTCGCCGCATCACCGAGGACCGGGACGCCACTTCCCCGGGTGCCGGCCGCCGCGGTGCCCGCGGTTTCCGTCGCCCGCGGCGCAGGTCCGACGGCCGATCGACGCACCAACTGCCGGGCTGCGGTGTCCCTGCGCTCTCCGACCGCGGTCGCCGGGAGTCCGCCGGGTGCGACGTCCGAGGGCTCGGCGAGCCCGCCGTCCAGAACCTCGACCCGGCCCACTCCGGACCCGGACAGCAACGCGGCGATGGCGGCACCGACCCGGCCCGCGCCTCGCACCTGGACCCGCATCGAGCGGCGGGCCGCCAGCCGGCGCAGCCCGCCGCCCGGTTCGGGATGGACGACCGAGAGCGACGCGAGGTCGGGGCGCTGCCGCTCCAGGACGTCGGTCCGGTTCCGCAGGGCGTCGGCCTCCGGGCCGCCGGCCCGCACATCGTCGATCAGCCCTGCGTCCGCCAAGCGCCGCACCAGTGTGTCCACCTGAGGACCCGGCAGATCCAGTGCTCGTGCCTCTTCGCGCAGCAGCGGCAGTCCGCGCGTTCCGTCGAGAAGTTCCAGGAAACTGCCCGTGGCGATGTCCACCGGGCCGAGCTTCACCGCGTGAGCGCGTGTCACGCCGAATTGCACGGTGTTCCTGCCGCGCCAGGCGCGCCGCAGCGCGGGCTTCAACATCGGATGCATGGTTTCCCCCGGTCGGTGTCCTTCGTGCGGAGCTCCGCGTGATCCGTTGCCAGAATGCAGGCCGGCCTCGAAACGTGCAGAAAGTTGTCCACAGGCGGGGCATTTAGTCGTTCAAATGGTGCATGCCGTGGAGTGGATCAAGCATCAACAGCCCAGGGGCGGGACTTCCCCTGCCGGTACCGGGTAACGTCGTGCCGTGCCCGCCGACCCGTCACCCGGCTTCGCCGGGGAGACCCCCGCGCGCAGCGCCGGAGATCATCAGCGCAGCGCGGCCAGCCATCCGCCCCGCGTCTCGGCGACGAGCGCGGTCGAGGTCCGCAGGAGCACCCGGCGCAGCAGAACGGTATCCGCGTACCGGGAGGGCGACCGAACCATCGTGCTGATCCCCGCACGGATGTCGGACGCGGAGGAGCGGCGCTGGGTGAGCGTGATGCTCGACAAACTGGCCGCCCAGGAGAGCAAGCGGATCCTCGGTGACAGCGAACTCGCGGAGCGGGCCGAGCGGTTGTCCGCCCAGTATTTCGGCGGCCGGGCCAGACCGGCGTCCGTCCGCTGGGTGACCAATCAGAACACCCGATGGGGTTCGTGCACTCCGGCGGAGGGCAGTATCCGCCTGTCGCACCGGTTGCAGGGCATGCCGGAGTACGTCGTCGACTACGTGCTCGTGCATGAGCTGGCGCATCTGCTGGTTCCTGGTCACGGTCCGCGGTTCTGGCGGCTGCTGGAGGCGTATCCGCGGACCGAGCGGGCCCGCGGCTACCTCGAAGGGGTGGTGGCGGCCGACCGGCTGCCGCATCTGCCGGCCGCCCGCAGTGAGTGACGCGCGGTGGTTCTGTACCGGGTGTGTACCGACTTGGCCCAATGTCGGATTTTGCGGCTAGCCTGGCGCGACGCATTCATATTCGGGATGGGGGACGGTCGTTACGCATGGCCAGGGAATTCCAACGCGGCCACAAGGCCAAGATCAGTGATCTCACGCCGGGGACGGACCTGTACGTAGGTGTGCAGATCGCCGGCCCGGGGCTGACCTTTGACATCAGCTGCTTCGGCCTCGATGCCAATGAGCAGCTCTCCGACGACCGGTATTTCATCTTCTTCAACCAGCCGAAATCGCCCGAGGAGTCCATTCAGCTCCTCGGTGCCCAGGCCGGTGACACCGAGTCGTTCCGCGTCACGCTGGACCGCATTCCGGCGAACATCCACAAGCTCTCCTTCACGGCGACGGTCGACGGCGCGGGGCAGATGTCCCAGGTCGGCCCGGGGTACATCCGGATCGTCGCGGGTGGCGAGGAAGTCGTCAGGTACGCCTTCACCGGTTCGGAGTTCACCACCGAGCGTGCGGTGATGCTGGGCGACTTCTACCTGAAGGACGTCTGGCGGTTCGCTGCCGTCGGTCAGGGCTTCGACGGCGGCCTCGATGCGCTGCTGAAGAACTTCGGCGGTGAGGTCGCCGAGGAGGCGCCCGCAGCGCCGCAGCCGCAGGCGGCCGCCCCGTCGTTCGCCCCGCCCGCGCAGCCTGCCGCCCCGGCGCCGGCCCCGTCCTTCGGGGCTCCGGCCGCCCCCCAAGTTCCGCAGCCTGCACCGTCCTTCGGGGCCCCGGCCGGCCAGGCTCCTGCGCCGCAGCAGCAGATGCATGCGGCGCCGACCATCGCGGCTCCGATGACGCCGCAGGGCGGCACCGTTCCGCCGCCCGCGCCTGCCCCGGCTCCGTACGGGCAGCCGGGCCAGCCGCCGCAGCAGCCGCAGTTCGGACAGGTCCCCGGCCAGCCGGTGCCCGCCGCCCCGTACGGCCAGCAGGCTCCCGCCCCGTTCGGGCAGCAGCCTCCCGGTATACCCCAGGGCGTGCCGCAGGGAGTGCCGCAGTCCGGTGCAGGTCTGCAGGCCGCGCTCCAGCCGTACAAGGAGACGGCCACCGGCCAGCGTTGGACCCCGCAGAACCAGCAGCTCATGCGGGTCGACCTCACCATGGGCGGCACCCCCGTGCTCGCCCGCCAGGGCTCCATGGTGATGTACCAGGGCAAGGTCGACTTCGGCTACAAGGGTGCCGGTTTCGCCGGCCGCGTGGTCGGAAACGCCACTGGTCAGGAAATGCAGCTGATGCGGTGCACCGGCCGGGGGCAGGTCTTCCTCGCCGAGGACGCCGCCCATCTGCACCCCATCGAGCTCCAGGGGGACGGCATCTGCGTCTCGGCGGAGAGCGTCCTCGCCTTCGACGAGTCGCTGCAGTACGAGGTCCGCCGGATCGAGGGGCACGGTATCCCCGGTGGCGCCCTGTTCACCATGCAGTTCCAGGGCACCGGCACGGTCGTCGTCAAGACGCACGGCGTTCCCGTCGTGCTGCCGGTCACGCCGACCACGTTCGCCGACTGCAACGCCGTCGTGGCCTGGTCGTCGGCGTCCCAGGTGATCATCTCCAGCCAGGTCCGGCTGCGCCGCAACGCGTATCCCGGGCACAGCGGAGAGACCGTGAACCTCCAGTTCCGGGGAGCGCCCGGCAACTTCATCGTCGTCCAGCCCTACGAGGTCTGAGGGAGCCCGTCATGAATCAGCAACTCGCGGGCTTCGCCCCGACCCCCGTCACGGCCCGTATGGAGAACCACGGGCACTCGATGCTCAAGGTCGCCATGGCCACCGGCCAGGACCTCTACGCACGCACCGGCTCGATGGTGTCGTACGAGGGATTCATCCAGTACGAACCCAACCCGCCCGCCGTCCGCCAGATCGCCTCCCAGTGGATCACCGGCGAGGGTGCGCCCCTGATGAAGTGCTCCGGTGACGGACTGCTGTACCTCGCGGACTACGGCGCCGATGTGGTCGTCATCAATCTCAACAACGACTCCCTCTCGGTCAACGGCACCAACGTCCTGGCCTTCGACGGCCACCTCACCTGGGGTGTGGAGCGGGTCAAGGGGCTGGCCAAGTTCGCCGGCCAGGGCCTGTGGAACGTCTGCATCTCCGGTACCGGCTGGGTGGCCATCACCTCGCGCGGCACGCCGATCGTCGTCGACTGCGGACGCGGCGAGGACGAGACCTACGTCGACCCGGACGCCCTCGTGGCGTGGTCCCCGAACCTCAAGGTGAAGGGCAAGCGCAGCTTCAAGGCCTCCTCGCTCATCGGGCGCGGAAGCGGCGAGGCGTACCAGATGGCGTTCTCCGGCCAGGGCATCGTCGTCGTCCAGCCGAGTGAGGACAGTACGGACCGCCTGCGGGTCCGGAACTGAGGGGGAGCGAGTACACACCATGCAGAGTCCGCTTTTCAACCACACGGAACAGCAGTCCCAGGACCGGTACACCATGCAGAACCCGCAGCTCCTGCGGGTGTCGCTGACCGGCCGTGACGACGTCCTCGCCCGCAAGGGCGCGATGGTCGCCTACCAGGGGCTGATGGAGTTCGACGGTGAGTACCAGTCGCAGGGGCAGCGCCGCGCCCGTGCGAGGACCGGTGAGGGCCTCGACCTGATGCGCTGCTCGGGGCAGGGCACCGTCTACCTCGCCAATCTGGCGCAGTACGTCCACGTCGTGGACGTGGACCACGACGGCATGACGGTGGACAGCGCCTACGTCCTGGCGCTCGACTCGTCGCTGCACGCCGAGGTCATCGCCGTGGACAGCCAGTACGGCATCTCGGGCACCGGCAAGTACCAGCTCAACATCTCCGGCACCGGCAAGGTCGCCCTGATGACCTCGGGCCAGCCGCTGATGATGCAGGTGACGCCCGACAAGTACGTCAACGTCGACGCCGATGCGATCGTCGCCTGGTCCAGCTCGCTGCGGGTGCAGATGCAGGCCCAGACGCACTCCTCCGGGGTCTGGCGGCGGCGTGGCAACACCGGCGAGGGCTGGGAGCTCAGCTTCCTCGGACAGGGCTTCGCCCTGGTCCAGCCGAGCGAGGTGCTGCCGCCGCAGAACGCCCAGATCGGTCAGGGGGCGCGCGCCCAGTACGGCATGGGCGCGCAGGGAGCGCACGGCCAGAACCAGAACAACGCCTGGAACTGAGCCGCACCGCACGCACACGCGCCACGGAAACGGGTGAGGGGCGCCCTCCTGGGAGGGCGCCCCTCACCCCGTTGAGGTCCGTCGCCGCTACCGGCCGCCGTCCAGCGCCGCGCGCGTACGTGCCACCAGGCGTACGACTGAGGCATCGGCCACCTCGGCCACTTCGTCGTACGTGAACCAGCGCAGGTCCAGCGACTCGTCACTGATCTGCGCCGTGGCACCGTGGGGTGCCAGCGCCGCGTACTGCACATCCAGATGCCAGTGACAGGGCGCCGGGATGGGATGCCGGTCCAGTGCCACCGGACCGCCCGACAGCAGCGTCAGACCGCTGATGCCGGACTCCTCGGTGGCCTCGCGCAGCGCGGCGGCAGCCAGCGTGGCGTCGTCCGGCTCGCAGTGACCGCCCATCTGCAGCCACATCTGCAGCTTCCGGTGCAGCGTCAGCAGAACCCGGCCGCGTTCCGGATCGACGACCAGCGCGCTGGCCGTCAGATGGCCCGCCTCGCAGGCCTTCCACATGCCGTCCGGGTGCCGCGCCAGATGGTCGAGATAGACCCGGCGCAGCTGCTCCTGGTCCGTGTCCGGGTCCTCGTACCGCTTCAGTACGAGGAGTGCGTCGTCGTACAAGCTCACTGGTCGGACTCGCCCTTGCCGTCGGTGTCGTCCTTGCCGGTGCCGTCGCTCTTGTCGCCGGCGTCGCTCTGCTCGTCCGTGGGCGTCTGGGACCCCTTCGCCGCCTCGCCGAGCATTTTGTCCAGCTCGGAGAAGTCCAGCTGCTCGTGGTGCACGAACCCGTCCGGGTCGTCCAGGTCGGCGGCCGTCGGCAGCATGTCCGGGTGCGCCCAGAGCGCGTCGCGCCCGTCCAGGCCGCGCGCGTCCGTGAGCGACGCCCACAGCCGCGAGGCGTCCCGCAACCGCCGCGGCCGCAGCTGGAGGCCGATCAGCGTGGCAAACGTCTGCTCGGCCGGACCGCCCGAGGCGCGCCGCCTGCGCATCGTCTCGCGCAGTGCGTCCGCCGAGGTCAGCCGGGACTTCGCGGCCTCGTGGACCACGGCGTCGACCCAGCCCTCGACCAGCGCGAGGGCCGTCTCCAGCCTGGCCAGAGCGGCCTTCTGCTCCGGTGTGTCCTCCGGCTGGAACATGCCCTGCTGAAGGGCGTCCTGCAGCTGCTCGGGCTGCGACGGGTCGAACTGGCCGACCACGTCCTCCAGCTTGCTGGTGTCGACCTTGATGCCGCGCGCATACCCCTCGACCGCGCCGAACAGGTGCGAGCGCAGCCACGGCACATGGGCGAAGAGCCGCTGGTGGGCGGCCTCACGCAGGGCCAGGTACAGCCGCACCTCGTCCTGCGGCACGCTCAGGTCCTTGCCGAACCTCTCGACGTTCAGCGGAAGGAGCGCGGCCTTGCCGGCCGGGCCCAGCGGCAGCCCGATATCGGTCGAGCCGACGACCTCGCCCGCCAGCACGCCCACGGCCTGACCGATCTGCTGGCCGAACATGGCGCCGCCCATCGACCGCATCATGCCGATCAGCGGGCCCGCCATCGCCTGCATCTCCTCGGGAAGCACGTCGCCCATGGCCAGGCCGACACGCTCGGCCACCGGGTCGACCAGCTTCTGCCAGGCGGGGAGGGACGCCTCGACCCACTCGGCGCGGCTCCACGCCACGGTCGAGACGGAACCGGAGGGCAGGGACGTCACGCCGTCCAGCCAGAGATCGGCCAGCCGCAGTGCTTCGTCGACCGCGGACCGCTCCGAAGAACCCACGCTCGCGTCCTTCGTGCCGTCCGGGGTGCCCTGGGCGACCGTCTGGCGGGCGATCTGCTTGGCCATGTCCCAGTTCACGGGACCGCCCTCGTAGCTCAGCATCTGGCCGAGCTGCTGGAAGGCGGCTCCCAGGTCGTTGGGGTTCATCGTGCCGAACATCGCCGCGAACGGATTGTCCCCGCCCGCGCCTGGCCCGAAGCCGAACGGGTTCGCCGGCCCGCCCGAACCCTGCCCACCTCCGGTGGGGTCCTTCTTCTTGCCCTCGTCGCCGTTCTCCGGCTCCTCCGGCGGAAGGCCGAATCCGAATGGGGTGTCACTCACGGGTTTCCTCGGCTCGTAGGGCCGCCGGCTCGAACCGACGGCGACTGCCCGACATCACCATCCAGCGTAGACACCTGGTCCGCTCGGGGCCTCAGTGCTCCGCCGGGTCCCGGCCTGCGGCAGGATGGACGCCACCTGGTACGTACGCGTCATTCGGGTACGTACTGAAGACAACCGCTGGAGACGCCCGGTGAGTTCCCCAGATCCTCAGGTTCGCGCAGCGCGAAACCTGGCCGACCCTTCGCCCGAGAGCACGCCCTCGAAGAACCGCTCCAAGAACCGCGGTCCCGTCGTCGCGGTCACCGGCGCCGCGACCGGCGTCGGTGAGCTGCTCACCGCGCGCCTGGCGGCTTCCGAGGAGATCAAGCAGGTCATCGCCATCGACGAGCGGCGGGGCGAGGTCTCCGGGGCGACCTGGCACATCCTCGACGTACGTGACCCCGCCATCGCCGAGAAGCTGCGCGGCGCAGACGTGGTCGTCCATCTGGCACTCGATCTCGACCTGGAGACGGACCCCGCCGCCCGCACCGCGTACAACGTCCGCGGCACCCAGACCGTGCTGACCGCCGCCGCGGCCGTCGGGGTCCACCGCGTCGTGCTCTGCACCTCGGCGATGGTCTACGGGGCACTTCCCGACAACGACATCCCTCTCTCCGAGGACGCCGAGCTGCGTGCCACCGCGGAGGCCACCGGCGTCGGCGACCTCCTGGAGATCGAGCGGCTGGGGCGCCGCGCGCCCCGTGCCCACCCCGGCCTCAACGTCACCGTGGTCCGCCCCACCGTCCTGGTCGGCGGTACGGACACGGCGCTCACCCGCTACTTCGAGTCCCCGCGCCTCCTGGTGGTCGCCGGATCGCGCCCCACCTGGCAGTTCTGCCATGTCGACGACCTGGTGACGGCCCTGGAGTACGCCGCCCTGGAGAAGATCGACGGAGAGTTCGCGGTCGGCTGCGACGGCTGGCTGGAGCAGGACGAGGTCGAGGAGCTCAGTGGTGTGCGCCGGATGGAACTGCCCTCCGCGGTCGCCCTGGGCGCCGCCGCCCGGCTGCACCGGATCGGCCTCACCCCGTCCCCGGCCGGAGACCTCGCCTACACGATGCACCCCTGGGTGGTCAGCGTGAGCCGGCTGCACGATGCGGGCTGGCGTCCCGGGTGGACCAATGAGGAAGTGCTCGCCGCGCTCCTCGAAGAGGTCGAGGGCCGCCACACCGTCGCCGGACGCAGGCTCGGCCGCAAGGACGCCACCGCCGCCGGCGCCGCCGGTGCGACCGTCGCGCTGCTCGGCACCGCTGCCCTGGTCCGCCGCGCCCGCAAGGCCCGCCGCCGCATCTGAGACAGGTCCGGGCGGCGCCAGGGGCTGTAGAAGGCTCCAAGGCGGTCGGCAGCCCGCCGGTGAAAGGCGCTATTCCGTGATGTCGGCGCGGTACGGCACCATGGACGCCATGGCACCCACCCACGACCACCCCGGCGAGCAGGCGGCGCAGGACCCGATCCGGCTGCTGGAGATCCGGGACACACCGCTGTCCGTCGACGAGATCTTCCGCGCCGTCGGGGACGACGCCGCGGGCGGCACGGCGCTTTTCGTCGGCACGGTCCGCAATCACGACGGCGGCCAGGACGTCGGTGCGCTGGGCTACTCCTGCCATCCGTCGGCGCAGGACGAGTTGCGCCGGGTGGCCGAGAAGGTCGTCGCCGACTACCCGGTCCGGGCGCTCGCCGCGGTCCACCGAGTGGGTGAACTGGAGGTGGGCGACACGGCCGTGGTCGTCGCCGTTTCGTGCCCGCACCGCGCGGAGGCCTTCGAGGCGTGCCGCAAGCTCATCGACGACCTCAAGCACGAGGTCCCGATCTGGAAGCACCAGCGGTTTTCCGACGGCACGGAGGAGTGGGTCGGCGCCTGCTGAGCGCAAACCCGTCCGGCCGTCATCCGCCCCGATTTGCGTAACCGCACCCCTGCCATGAGCGTTGTTTCTGCAGATGGTTAATCTGCTGATCGGTCAGTTGCGGTCGCTCATGGGGTAGGGAGGTCGTGATGGCAGCACTCGCCTGGCTCTTGATTCCGCTTTTTGCTGCTTTCGGCGCTGCGATATGGGCAACGTGGGCCGCGCGCAATCGCACAGCCGGTGATGTCACCGAACTTGCCGGATATGCCCGGTTCCGCGAAGCGATGGAACGATCGGATTCCGGTTCCGACGCCGCATGACGCAGCACCGAAACATCCGCAGTCGCCGATCCGGATCCCGGCGCCGACTGCCCCGCCACGCGGCACAACACGACGCCCGGCCCTCCGCCCCGTACGGACCGGCCCCGGCGGTGCACTGACAGACCCTTCCCGTACTGTCGTTCCATGCCACGCCGCACCGCGACGATGCTCGCCTCCACGCTGATCCTCATCGCGCTCCTCTGCGCAGGCGTGATGATCACCGTGCCGTATTCGGAGATGTCGCCCGGGCCGACCGTGAACACCCTCGGCAAGGTCGACGGCGAACCGGTCCTGCAGATCTCCGGGCACCCGACGTACAAGACGTCCGGCAACCTCAACATGACGACGGTCAGAGTCACGGGCGCCGACTACACCATGAACCTCGTCGAGGCCGTCTACGGCTGGCTGGCCCACGACAGCGTGGTCGTGCCGCACGACACGCTGTACCCGAACGGCAAGACCGAGGAGCAGTCGACGCAGGAGAACGCCGAGGAGTTCAGCCAGTCCCAGGAGAGCGCCAAGGTCGCCGCCCTGAACGAGCTGGGCATCCCGGTCACCTCGCGGGTCGTGGTCTCCACGGTGATCAAGGACAGCCCCGCGCAGGGGAAGCTGCATGCCGGTGACGTGATCAAGGCGGTCGACAGTACGACGGTCAAGCAGCCCGAGGACGTCGCCAAGCTCGTCACCCAGCGCAAGCCCGGGCAGAACGTCACCTTCACGGTGATCCCCGCGAAGACGGCGGCCGCGGCCGAGAAGGCCGGCAAGGAGCCCGAGGGCAGCCGGAAGATCACCATCACGACGAAGAAGGCGCCCGAGCAGAACCGGGCGATCGTCGGAATCCAGGCCGGGACGGACCACACGTTCCCGTTCCGGATCGACATCAAGCTCGCCGATGTGGGCGGCCCGAGCGCGGGCCTGATGTTCTCCCTGGGCATCGTCGACAAGCTGACACCCGGGCAGCTGACCGGCGGCAAGTTCGTCGCGGGCACCGGCACCATCGACGACCAGGGCACGGTCGGCCCGATCGGCGGCATCAACATGAAGCTGGTCGGCGCGCGCAACGCGGGCGCCAGGTACTTCCTGACGCCGACCGACAACTGCAAGGCCGCCGCGTCCGACACCCCCAGCGGGCTCACGCTGGTGAAGGTGAAGACGATCGACGACGCGAAGCAGTCGCTGGAGAAGATCCGCACGGGCGACACGGCCGACCTGCCGAGCTGCTCGGCAGGCTGACCGCGCCGCCCCGGCGGGCGGAACGGGCGGTGCGGTTCGATCCGGTCAGGACTCGAATGTGGCGGCCAGCGCCTCGGCGAGCCCCGGCACCAGGCCGGCGCCGGTCAGCACCTCGGTCGGTGAGTCCTTCTCCCGGAGCCGTACGGCCGACTCCCGGGCACCGTCCCGCAGGACGGCCACGGTCATCCGCACCTCCTGCCGGTCGGGGTGCTTGGCGACCCACTTGGTCAGCTGGGCGTCACTGAGCCCCTCCGGTACGGAGGACTCGGCGGACGGCGGCAGCATCAGGCGCTCCACCGTCATGGCGCAGCCGGCCACCGCGTCGGGCCAGGCGATCGTGGCGAGGAACTCGTCCAGCGCCTTTCCGGGGGGAAGCTCCTCCTGCTCGATGGGGGTGAGTGTGGCGGCCTTCGAATCGGGGCTGTCGAGACCGAGCTGGGCGGCGAGGCCGGGCTCCTGGACGCGCAGCTTGGCGGTGTCGACGAGTGCGAAGAGCCGGGCCGGCTGGTCCCAGCCGAGGCCGGCGGCGTACTCGTCGATCTCGAGCACGGCGACGGTGAGGGGGCTCGCGGCCATCGGAGGGCCTGAAGAGGAAACGTTGGGCATGCTCAATATCCTGCCTCCTTCCGCCCCGGGTTCGGGAACTAGGTAAAGCCTCAGTAAGTTGCATAGGTGGGCTCTACGATCGCGGGGCCCGCTCCACACGACCGCGAACTTCGAGGTGCGCACGTTGGCTTTCCAGATGCCGGACCGCGGCGGAGGCCCGACCGGGCCACGGATCAGAGTCGGCCGCCCGTCCCGGCGCGCCCGTACCCTGCTCATGACACTGGGCGTCCTGGCGGTCCTCGCCATGGCGTTCGTCATGTTCGCCGGGTTCTGGACGGACTGGCTCTGGTACCGGTCGGTTGCGTATTCGTCCGTCTTCACCACCACCCTGTGGACCAAGATCGGGCTGTTCCTCGTCTTCGGACTGCTGATGGCGATCGCCGTCGGTGTGAACATCTGGCTCGCGCACCGGCTCAGGCCGCCGCTGAGCGCGATGTCGCTGGAGCAGCAGAGCCTGGACCGCTACCGGATGAGCCTCGCCCCGTACAAGAAGTGGGTGCTGCTCGCGATCACCGCGCTCGTCGGACTGATCGCCGGAGCGTCCGCGTCGGGCCAGTGGCGTACCTGGCTGATGTATGTGAACGGTGTGCCGTTCGGGCAGAAGGACCCCCAGTTCCACCTGGATGTGTCCTTCTACGCCTTCAACCTGCCGTGGTACCGCTTCCTGCTCGGCTTCGGCTTCGCGGCCACGGTGCTCGCGCTGATCGCCGCCGCGCTGACCCACTACCTGTACGGCGGACTCCGCATCACCAGCCCCGGCGCGCGGGCGACCGGCGCGGCCACCGGCCATCTGTCGGTGCTGCTCGGTGTCTTCGTCTCGCTGAAGGCCGTTGCGTACTGGCTCGACCGGTACGGCCTCGCGGTGAAGTCCAGCGATTTCAAGGCGACGGACAACTGGACGGGCCTGAGGTACGTCGACGCCAACGCATACCTGCCGGCGAAGACGATCCTGTTCTGCATCGCCGCGATCTGCGCCGTGCTGTTCTTCGCGACGCTGTGGCGCCGCACCTGGCAGCTTCCGATGATCGGCTTCGGCCTGATGGTGCTCTCGGCGATTCTGATCGGCGGGCTGTACCCGGCGATCGTGCAGAAGTTCCAGGTCCAGCCGAACGAGCAGGCCAAGGAGGCCCCGTTCATCCGCAAGAACATCGACGCGACGCGTGACGCGTACGACATCGATGACGCGCAGGTGGACGACTACACGGGCAAGAGCACCACGACGGACGACGCGAAGCTGCGTGCCTCCGCGGACGAAGCAGCGAGCTACCGGGTGATGGACCCCAACGTCGTCTCCCCGGCCTTCCAGCAGCTCCAGCAGAAGAGGAACTACTACCAGTTCCCCAAGACGCTGGACGTCGACCGCTACAAGGACGCCGCCGGCAAGGACCAGGACACGATCATCGGTCTGCGCGAGCTCAACCTGGACGGCATCCCCAAGCGCAACTGGATCAACGACCACTTCACGTACACGCACGGCTACGGCGCCATCGCCGCCCGGGGCACCACGACGGGCAAGAACCCGAAGGGCTCCCCGGACTTCACCGAATCCGGTCTGCCGACCACCGGCGAGCTCGGCTCGTACCAGCAGCAGATCTACTACGGCGAGAAGACGGAGCAGTACTCCATCGTCGGCGGGCCCCAGAAGGAGCTCGACTACGAGGAGGACGGCGAGCGGACCACCAGCTACCAGGGCAACAGCGGGGTCAGCCTCTCCAACGCCTTCAACCGTGCCGCGTACGCGGTGTCGTTCAGCGAGCCGCAGATCCTCTACTCGGGGGCCATCGGCGAGGGCTCGCGGATTCTCTACAACCGCACGCCCAAGGAGCGCGTCGAGGCGGTCGCCCCGTGGCTGACCATCGACGGCGACGCCTATCCGGCCGTGGTGAACCACCGCATCCAGTGGGTCGTCGACGCCTACACCACCACCAACGGGTACCCGTACGCCTCGCGTACGACGCTCGGTGACACCACGGCCGACTCGCTGACCACCAACCAGCGTGCGGTCGTCGCCCAGCAGAACCAGGTCAACTACATCCGCAACTCGGTGAAGGCCACCGTCGACGCGTACGACGGCAAGGTCAAGCTGTACGAGTGGGACACCGAGGACCCGGTCCTCAAGACCTGGCGCAAGGCATTCCCGGGAACGGTGGAGCCGAGGGCCGACATCCCGCAGGATCTGATGGACCACCTGCGGTACCCGCAGGACCTGTTCAAGGTGCAGCGCGAGCTGCTCACCCGCTACCACGTCACCAACCCCGCGCAGTTCTACAGCGGCAGTGACGCGTGGCAGGTCCCGGACGACCCGACCAACAAGGAGTCCGGTGCCGTTCCGCCGTACTACCTGAGCATAAAGATGCCGGACCAGACGGCCCAGAAGTTCTCGCTGACCACCACGTTCACCCCGAAGGGGCGGCCCGACCTCGGGGCGTTCATGGCGGTGGACGCGGATGCGGCCAGCAAGGACTACGGCACGATAAGGCTGTTGAGAGTCACCACCACGGTGAAGGGCCCGGGCCAGGTGCAGAGCGAGCTCAACGGCAACGACGATGTCGCCGAGTTCGTGAGGAACCTCAAGGGCACCGACTCCGACATCGAGTACGGCAATCTGCTGACCGTGCCGCTCGACGGGGGATTCCTCTACATCGAGCCGGTGTACACGCGTGGTGGCACGCAGAACTACCCGCTGCTGCGCAAGGTCGCCGCCTCGTACGGATCGAAGACCGTCTTCGAGAACAGCCTCGGCGAGGCGCTCAACTCGGTCTTCGGGGTGGCGGACTCCGGCACCACGGAGCCGCCGGCGGAGACCACCCGGCCGCCGGGCGACACCACGAGGCCACCGGCCACCGGTGACGCGGCGCTGAAGCAGGCGATCGCGGATGCGCAGAAGGCCTATGCGGAAGGCGAGGCGGCCCTGAAGAAGCAGGACTGGACCGCCTACGGCAAGGCCCAGGCGGATCTGCAGGACGCCCTGGAGCGTGCGGCGGCGGCCCAGCCCAAGACGGAGAAGGGCAGCTGAGTGACGGGTCGCGGCAGCCGGCAGGGACGGTTGCGGCTGGTAGGAGCCGGTAGGAGCCGGTAAAGCGCCACCCCCGCGTCGTGGTACGGTTTGAACACAACGACGCGGGGTGGAGCAGCTCGGTAGCTCGCTGGGCTCATAACCCAGAGGTCGCAGGTTCAAATCCTGTCCCCGCTACTGAAAGACCAAGGCCCGGATCCTTTCGAGGATCCGGGCCTTCGTCGTGTCCCGGAGACTTTCTTATGCGGAGGGCCTGAAGTGCGGTTCGCAGGGCACGAGTTGGGCCCGGACGTGTTTGACTTATCTCTCTGTGGGCATGTCGACAAAACGCTGAAGTGACCTCACTGGCCGCGATATACCAGGTGTACGCGGGTTACAGGTGGTGCGACGATGGTATTTATGGGGGACAGGGCAACTCTGTTGGAGACAGGGCGGTTTGTGCAGCGGCGCGTCCATCGGATGGGGAACGTAGCAGATGCGGCTTTTGCCGCAGATGTTGAAAGCGATGCCGCGGCCGCCCAGGCCGTAGAGAACGCCGGGATCGAGGGGGGCGCTGAGTCCTCCGCGAGCGCCGGCGCCGGGATCGATGCCACGACTGACGGCGGCACCGCAGAGAGCACCGAGAGCGCCGAGAGCGAGGCGCGGTACCGGCGCGCCGCCGATGCCGGAGACCCCGCGTCGATGAGCGTCCTCGGCGCGCTGCTGCTGCGCCGGGGCGATCTGAGCGGCGCCGAACCCTACCTGCGCGCAGCCACCGCCGACGGCGACCGGGCCGCGGCCAACAACCTGGGCGTCCTCCTTCACCAGCGCGGCTACGCCGACGAGGCGGCCGGCTGGTGGCGCATCGCGGCCGTCGCCGGTTCCGCCGCCGCGGCGCACGCGCTGGGCCGCCACTACCGCGAGCGCGGCGACGAGCCCGGCGCCGAGTACTGGCTGCGCCAGTCCGCCGAGCAGGGCCATGCGCTGGGCGCGTACGCCCTCGCCGACCTGCTGGAACACCGCAGCGATGTCGGCGCCGAGCGCTGGCTGCGGGCTGCCGCCGAGCAGGGGCACCGGGAAGCCGCGTACCGCCTGGCGCGCATCCTGGAGCGCAAGGCCGCCGACGACCCGCACGACGCTTTCGGCCGCCCGGGCGCGGACGCCGGAAGGGGAGCGGGCCTGCCCGCGGCCGGGGACGCCGCCGACGGCGCAGGAGCCGGGACCGGCGCACCGGTCGCGCGCCGCGCGAGCGGGCGCAAGGACGACGGGCCCGTGGCGGGCCCTGACGCCGGGCGCGTCGGAGAGGCCGAGCAGTGGTACCGGCAGGCAGCCGCGCGCGGTCACCGCCGAGCCGCCCTGCACCTCGGCGCCATCCTCGAGCAGCGCGGCGAGCTGAAGGAGGCCGGCCGCTGGTACCTCACCTCCGCCAAGGCCGGCGAGGCCCGGGCCGCCTGCGCGCTCGGCTTTCTGCTGCGCGACGCGGGCGACGAGGAGAGCGCGGCCGTGTGGTGGCTGCGCGCCGCCCAGGAGGGCGACGGCAACGCCGCCAACGCCCTGGGCGCCCTGCACGCCGCGCGCGGGGAGCCGCAGACCGCCGAGCGCTGGTACCGCGCCGCCATGGACGCGGGCGACGTCAACGGTGCGTACAACCTGGGGCTGCTCTGCACCGCCCAGGACCGTACGCCGCAGGCCGAGCAGTGGTACCGCCGCGCCGCGTACGCCGGTCACCGCGAGGCCGCCAACGCGCTGGCCGTCCTGCTGCTCCAGGCGGGCGACGCGACCGGCGCGGAGCCCTGGTTCTCCAAGGCCGCCGAGGCGGGCAGCGTCGACGCCGCCTTCAACCTCGGCATCCTGCACGCCGGGCGCGACGAGGACCGGGCGGCCCTGAGCTGGTACGAGCGTGCCGCGGCCGCCGGGCACACCGAGGCCGCCCTCCAGGTCGGCATGGCGCTGCTGCACCACGGCGAGGAGCAGGAGGCCGAACGCCATCTGCGCTGCGCCGCGGGCGGCGGCAGCGCCGAGGCAGCCTTCCGGCTGGCCGGGGTGCTGGACGCGCGTCAGCCGCCGCCGGGACCGCCCGCGCTCGGCGAGCCGACGCCGGACAAGACCGAGTGCGAGGCCTGGTACGAGAGGGCCGCCGAGCAGGGGCACCGCCGCGCCCAGGTACGCGTCGGCATGCTCGCGGCGGCCCGCGGCGATCTGGAGAACGCCGCGCGCTGGTACCGCGAGGCGGCCGAGTCGGGCAGCCGCAACGGTGCCTTCAACCTCGGGCTGCTCCTCGCCCGCGAGGGCAGCGAGCGCGAGGCCGCGCTCTGGTGGAGCCGCGCGGCCAACGACGGCCATGGCCGGGCCGCACTGCGCCTCGCTCTGCTCGCCGCCCGCCGCGGTGAGCTCACCGAGGGGCAGCGTTGGTGCGCTCGGGCGGTCGAGCTGGGCCCGGCGGAGGTGGCGGAGCGGGCCGCCCGGCTGCGCGAGGCGCTGCACCAGGAGTTGACGGCGTAGAGCGGCGCGCATGGGGCGCGGCACGGGGCCCACCGGGGCCTGCGGCGCCGCGCCCCGAGGCCCCGGGAAACGGATTTGCACTGGTCCGGGGCGTCACGTAATGTTGTGTTCACCGACGCGGGGTGGAGCAGCTCGGTAGCTCGCTGGGCTCATAACCCAGAGGTCGCAGGTTCAAATCCTGTCCCCGCTACTGAAGACAGAAGGCCGGATCCTTTCGAGGATCCGGCCTTCTGTGCATGCCGGTGCCCGCGCCTGCCGCAGGGGCGCCGGTCAGAGCCTGCGGCCCACCGCCTCCGCGTACATCGCCCGGTCGACGGCCTTCTCCTCGGGTACCGGCGGCCTGCCCTCCGAGACGCCCGCGTCGGCGTAGGCCTGCTGCAGCCGATCCGTCGTGCCCTTCCGGATCTCCCAGTCCATCCGCAGCGACGGCGTCGACCGCAGCGTCGCCTCGTCGATCTTCATCAGCTTCGCCAGTTCCGTCACGAACGCGGGATCGGACTTGTAGTCCCCGGCGAAGTAGGTGTTCACCGTCCGGATATAGGCGCGGAGAAAGGCGACGCCGGCGTCCGGGTCCTCGGTCAGCAGCTTCGGCCCGAAGAGCAGACCGCCGAGCGGTTCGCCGGCCGGCTGGCCGCCCAGGAACGCGTACCGCTTGTCACCGTCCACCTTGCGCCAGACCGGGTCGAGCAGCCAGGCGGAGTCCACGCCCCCGTTCTGCAGGGCGGTCAGCACGTCCGCGGAGCCGAGCTGCTGAAAACTGATCTTGTCGAGACCGCCGCCGTGCTTCTTCAGCGAGCTGTCCATCGGATACGCGATGACCGAGCCCTTGCCGATCATCGTGCCCATTCTCCGGCCCGCCATGGTGACGTGATCGGCGCTCTCACCGTCCTTGAGACGCACCCAGAGGCCGCTCTTGGATGTGGGGTCGGGGGAGAAGTTCCCCGCCACCCACTTGATGTCGAAGCCGCCGTTGATGCCGTTCATCACGGCCGCCTCGGGGGCCGCCCACTGGGCATCGACATCGCCCTTGGCGAGCAGCGGCAGGGCGTCCGGGGTGGGCAGCACCTTCAGTTCGACGTCCAGGCCCTCCTTGGCGAACTCGCCCCTTGCCACGGCGACCTGGAGCGGAGCGACGTATTCCGCGCTCAGGGTGCCGGTGGCGACGGTGATCCTCCGCTTCTTCGCCAGCGGTCGGGGGGCGGGCGCGCCCTTGTCGCAGCGGGCCGGTTCGCGGTCGGCCGTCAGATCGGCAGGGTCGGTCCAGCTGCCCCCGCCGCAGCCCGTGACGGGCGTGACGGTGCGTGGCGCGGCATCCGCGCCACCGCTGCCGGGATCGTTCCTGGCGCAGCCCGCCGCGGCGAGCAGTGAGACCGCGACGAGTGCGACGGTGCAGGTGAGAGGGGTACGTGTACGCACAGTGCCTCCGTACGAAGAGCTCGGTGGAGCCGGCGGGGTGCCGTTCACGACTGGCTGCGGCCGCGGTCGCGCGGGGCCCACGGGGTGAGCAGCCGTCCGGCGATCCGCACCGCTTCGGAGAAGACGACGCCGAGCACCGCCACGCAGACGATGCCGACGAACATCACGTCGTTCCGGAACAGCGCCCGGGAGTCGAAGATCAGATGGCCGAGCCCGTCGGCCGCCGCGATCTGCTCGGACGCGACGATGACCAGGACGGCCACGCCCGCCGCGATCCGTGCGCCGACCAGCACCGCGGGCAGCGAGGCGGGCAGCAGCACATGGCGGAACATCTGCCAGGGCGAGGCACCGAAGACCTGGCCGGCGTCGCGGTGACCGACCGGGACGGCGAGGACCGCCGCCATGGTGGAGATCCAGACGAAGAAGAAGACCGTGGCGGCGACCAGGGCGATCTGCGGTCCTTCGCCGAGGCCGAACATATTGAGGAAGACCGGCAGCAGAGCCAGTTTCGGTACGACGTACAGGGCGTCGAGCGATGGTTCCAGCGCTGCCCGTACGAGGGAGAGCGAGCCCATCAGCAGGCCGAGCGCGTATCCGGTGACGGTACCGATCGCATAGCCGCCGAGGACCCGCTTGAGCGTGGCCCACACATCCGGCCACAGAGCGCCCTCGACCGCCCGGTCCCAGCCGTCGGCAAGGATGGTGGACGGGGCGGGGTAGACGCGGTCGTCGATCCAGGACCGGGCGGCGGCCAGCTGCCAGAGCAGGACGAGGACCAGCGGTACGGCGACGGCGAGCGCCAGCTCCAGTGTGCGGCGCCTGCGGTACGTGCGTACGGGATGCAGCTCCTACGGGCCCGGCCTGCGTACCAGCACGGTCGCTCCGTCCTTCGGCCGTGCGCGCGTGGCGGCTGTGCTCATGCCGGGACCGCCTCTCTGCGGACCTCGCCGCGCAGCAGCTCCCACAACTCGCTCTTCAGGGCAGTGAATTCGGGTGCGGAACGGACGTCGCCGGTACGCGGCCGGGTGAACGGCGGCCGGCGCTCGGCAATGATCCGGCCGGGTCTGGCGGACATCACCAGCACCCGGTCGCCGAGCACGATCGCCTCCTCCAGACTGTGGGTGACGAAGAGCGTGGTGGTGCGGGTCGTCTGGGTGAGGTCGAGCAGCTCGTCCTGGAGGATGGTCCGAAGCTGGGCGTCGAGCGCCGCGAACGGCTCGTCCATCAGCAGGATTTCGGGTTCGACGGTGAGGGCGCGGGCGATCGCGACGCGCTGCCGCATCCCGCCGGAGAGTGTGGCCGGATAGGCGCCGGCGAACTCGGAGAGTCCCATCCGGGCGAGCCAGTCACGCGCCCGGGCGTCGGCCTCCCTGCGCGGTACACGCTGGATGTCGAGGCCGAACCGGACATTGGCGAGGACGGTCTTCCAGTCGTAGATCCCGTAGTCCTGGAAGATCATCGCTGCCGGGCGGGGTGATGCCGCATGGAGGGACAGTTGGCCCGCGCTGGGGCGGAGCAGCCCGGCGGTGATGCGCAGCAGGGTGGACTTGCCGCAGCCGGAGGGGCCGACGAGGCAGGTGAACTCGCCGGGCGCGATGGTGAGATCGACGGGGCCGAGGGCGATGAGCGCCTTGGCGCCGCGCCCGAACGAGCGGGTGAGCGCCTGGGCCCGGAGCGTGGGGGCGGTGGGCGGGGGTGCGGGTGACGGTGCGGTCGGGTGCGGATCTCCCACGGGTCTCTCCTCGCGCGGTCGAGGTGTGGATCCGCCGCGGGGCGGACACGATCGCCGCCGACGATATGACGGTCCGTCAGATTCGGGAAGGGGGTGTGCGCGGAGCGGATCGGCGCGGAGATGTCCGGGGGTGCGGCTTCGGCCCGCTTCCGGTCGGGTGGAACGCGGAAGGGCCCGGCGCGCGTGTCACGCGCGCCGGGCCCTTCGTTCCGCTTCAGGCGGTTGCGGCGCAGTTCGGGCAGATGCCGCGGTACGTCACCTCGACGCCGGAGACGGTGAAGCCGAACCGCTCCTCCGTCGGCAGATCCGCCAGTGGATTGCCCGCCGGGTGCACGTCGCGGATCGCGCCGCACCGGGCGCAGACCAGGTGCTGGTGCGGGCGGTGTGCGTTCGGGTCGTACCGCTTCGCCCGGTGGTCGGTGGAGACCTCGATGACCTCGCCGAGCGTCACCATCTCGCCGAGGGTGTTGTAGACGGTGGCGCGGGATATCTCCGGCAGCTTGGCGACGGCACGGGCGTGCACCTCGTCGGCCGTCAGGTGCACATGTTCTCCGTCGAGGACCTCGGCCACGACGCGCCGCTGCGCAGTCATGCGCCAGCCGCGTCCGCGCAGTCGTTCCAGCAGGTCACTCATAAGGGCAAGCCTAACAGTGGGGGAGCCTGGCTCCGAACGGGTGTGACTTTGGATGGCACCTTGACTTGGACTTTGTCTATTGTAGGATCCAATTCGGCATACGCCAAGGGACAGACCGCGCAGGCGTCAGGACATGACGATGTGCAGGGAACGACGCAGGAGGCGCACTCGTGACACAGGGACCGCTCACCACGGAGGCCGGCGCGCCGGTCGCCGACAACCAGAACAGCCAGACCGCGGGCGTCGGCGGTCCGGTCCTGGTGCAGGACCAGTCGCTGCTGGAGAAGCTCGCGCACTTCAACCGTGAGCGCATTCCGGAGCGCATCGTGCACGCCCGCGGCGCCGGTGCGTACGGCACCTTCACGCTGACCCGCGACGTCTCGCAGTGGACGCGTGCGAAATTCCTCTCGGAGGTCGGCAAGCAGACGGAGACGTTCCTGCGCTTCTCCACCGTCGCCGGCAATCTCGGCTCCGCCGACGCGGTGCGCGATCCCCGCGGCTTCGCGCTGAAGTTCTACACCGAAGAGGGAAACTACGACCTCGTCGGCAACAACACCCCGGTGTTCTTCATCAAGGACGCCATCAAGTTCCCGGACTTCATCCACACCCAGAAGCGCGACCCGTACACCGGCTCGCAGGAGGCGGACAACGTCTGGGACTTCTGGGGTCTGTCGCCCGAGTCGACCCACCAGGTGACCTGGCTCTTCGGCGACCGCGGCATCCCCGCCACGCTGCGTCACATGAACGGGTACGGCTCGCACACCTACCAGTGGAACAACGAGGCCGGTGAGGTCTTCTGGGTCAAGTACCACTTCAAGACCGACCAGGGCATCAAGAACCTCATCCAGGCGGAGGCCAACAAGCTCGCCGGTGAGGACCCGGACAGCCACCAGCGCGACCTGCGCGAGGCGATCGAGCGCGGCGACTTCCCGTCCTGGACGGTGCAGGTCCAGATCATGCCCGCGGCAGACGCGGCCGGCTACCGCTTCAACCCGTTCGACCTCACCAAGGTGTGGCCGCACGCGGACTACCCGCCGATCGAGATCGGGAAGCTGGAGCTCAACCGCAACCCGGAGAACATCTTCGCCGAGGTCGAGCAGTCGATCTTCAGTCCCGCGCACTTCGTGCCGGGCATCGGCCCGTCCCCGGACAAGATGCTCCAGGGCCGCCTCTTCGCGTACGGCGACGCGCACCGCTACCGCGTCGGTATCAACGCCGACCACCTTCCGGTGAACCGCCCGCACGCCACCGAGGCGCGGACCAACAGCCGTGACGGCTACCTGTACGACGGCCGGCACAAGGGCGCGAAGAACTACGAGCCGAACAGCTTCGGCGGCCCGGCCCAGACCGACCGGCCGCTGTGGGAGGCCACCACGGTCAGCGGTGGGACCGGTACGCACGAGGCCCCGCGCCACGCCGAGGACGACGACTTCGTACAGGCCGGGAACCTCTACCGGCTCTTCTCCGAGGACGAGAAGGTCCGGCTGATCGACAACCTCGCCGGGTTCATCGCCAAGGTCTCGCGCGACGACATCGCCGAGCGTGCGATCGAGAACTTCCGCCGGGCGGACGGCGATTTCGGCAAGCGGCTGGAGACCGCGGTCCAAACCCTGCGCGGTTAGCGGGCACGGACGGGTCCGACGACGTCGGTGGGCCGGCACCCTCGCACCGAGGGGGTCGGCCCACCGGCGTATGCGCGGTGGGGAGGTCAGCCGACCAGTTCCACCGGGTGACGCCTGGTGGGCGCCCAGCAGCGGATGATGTCGCGGACCGAGACGATGCCGACGGGCCCGTGGTCGTCCAGCACGATCAGATGCCGGAAGCCGCCGTGCGTCATGGCCTCCGCGGCCTCCTCCAGGGTCCAGGTGGGTGCGGCGAAGACCACATCGTTGGTGGTGTGGGTGGACGCGGTCTCGGAGTCGGGGTTCTGGCCGGCGCCGACCGCGTTGAGGATGTCGCGCTCGGTGAGGATGCCGAGTCCGCTGGTGTCGCTGTCGAGGACGACGGCCGCTCCGATGCGGCGGGCCGACATCAGCTGGGCCGCCTGGCGCAGCGTGTGGGTGGGGCCGATGGTGAGAACCATCGTGCTCATGGCGTCACGGACGAGCATGAAAGGAGCCACCTCCTTCGTGAAGCGACTGCGTGAGCCGATTCACAAGTTCACAAGTGGGGGGACTTTCAGCGTTGCATCCTTACGGGACGGCAACAAGGGGTGCGCGGAGATCATTCGAGGGGCGCGCGGAAGTACACCGCGCCCCTCGCTCGCATCGCACACCCCTCGGGGGTCCGTACGCCTCGTATCGGTCGTTCCGGATCAGCGGAGGCAGATCAGTAGCGCTGGTTCAGATACCCCAGCAGCTCGTGGTGGAGCAGCCCGTTCGAAGCCGCCGCGTTCCCACCGCCCGGACCGGGTACCCCGTCCAGGCTGGTGAACAGGCCACCCGCCTCCTGGACGATGATCGCGTTCGCCGCCATGTCCCAGAGCGAGAGCTCCGGCTCCGCGCAGATGTCCACCGAACCCTCAGCGACCATCATGTACGGCCAGAAGTCCCCGTATCCACGCGTACGCCAGCAGGCCCGGGTCAGGTCCAGGAAGCCGTCGAGCCGGCCCTGCTCCTCCCAGCCGGTCATCGACGCATACGCGAACGAGGCGTCCGCGATCCGCTCCACCTTCGATACGTGCATCCGCGTCGCGGAGGTCAGACTGCGGCCGGTGTAGGCCCCCGCACCCTTCGCCGCCCACCACCGGCGGCCCAGCGCGGGGGCCGACACCACGCCCACCACCGGCTGGAAGCCGTTCTCGCCCGCCTCCATCAGCGAGATCAGGGTCGCCCAGACCGGCACACCGCGCACGTAGTTCTTGGTGCCGTCGATCGGGTCGACGACCCAGCGGCGCGGGCCGGTGCCCTCGATCCCGTACTCCTCGCCGAGGATCGCGTCGCGCGGGCGCGCCCGATGGAGATGACCGCGGATCAGCTCCTCGGCGGCCTTGTCGGCCTCGCTCACCGGCGTCATGTCCGGCTTGGTCTCGACCTTGAGGTCCAGAGCCTTGAACCGGTCCATCGTCGCCGCGTCGGCGGCGTCCGCCAGTACATGGGCGAGGCGCAGATCATCGTGGTAGTCGGGCATGTCGTCACAGTATCGACCGCAGGTGATCAGGGCTACACGACCCCGGAGGCCGCACGGGCTCTTGACAGTGCCGGGCGGCGAGTCAACTCTGAACCGCAGACCCCCGGCGTGGGAGGCGACGATGCCTACGGCGCGAGAAGCACTGATGGACGCCGCCCTCGCGGCGCTCACCACCCGGCCCTGGCCGTCCGTGCGGATGGTCGATGTCGCGTTCGCCGCCGGAGTCTCCCGGCAGACCCTCTACAACGAGTTCGGCAGCAAGGACGGGCTGGCCCGGGCCCTCGTCCGGCGCGCCGCCGACGGCTACCTCGCCGGTGTCGAGCGGGCGCTGGAACCGCCTGGCGGTACGGGGGACAGACTGGCCGCCACCGCCGCTTGGACGGTGCGGGCCGCCCGTACGAACGCCCTGGTCAGGGCGTTGCTCACGGGCTGCTGGGGCGAGTGGTTACCCCGCCCCGCAGTTCTTTCGGTGCCGTCCTCCTCGCCCGTACCGGCGCAGCGCCGGGCCGACGCCCGCCCGCCGACGCCCGCGGAATTCCTCGGTCTGGTGCGCGACCGCGCGGTCGCCGCCCTGAGCGAGGGGCGCCCGCCGCACGACCCGGCTCTGCTGGCCGTGACCTGTGAGATCGCGCTGCGTCTCGCGCTGTCGTATGCGGTAGCCGCGTCCGCCGTCCCCACGGACGCGGCGCCGCTGGTGCGCGAGGTGGTGGAGCGGTGGCCCGCGGTGTGACGGGCGGGCGAGGCCGGCGCGCTGCTTCGTCAGCCGGCCGGCCCCGGTGCAGTCGACGGATCCCCGCAGGTCAGTGGGACGAGCCCGACAGCTGCAGCCCGATCACGCCCACGATCACCAGGGAGATCGAGATCAGCTTGAGCGTGGACACCACATCGTCCAGGAAGACCATGCCGTAGATCGCGGTGCCCGCCGCGCCGATGCCCGTCCACACGGCATAGGCGGGGCCCACGTCGAGCTTCTTCAGGGAGAGCGTGAGGAGACCGAAGCTGCCGAGCGCGAAGACGCAGAAGGCGATCGTCGGCCAGAGCCGGGTGAAGCCGTGCGACAGCTTCAGACAGACGGCGAAGCCGGTCTCCAGAAGTCCTGCGACCACGACCAGCAGCCACGCCATCGTCGGTGCCCTCCCACGTCGGTGACTGCTCTGTTCCGCTGAGCGATTATGCACTTACCGGTAGCAGCAGTCGGCAAACGCGCCTGGGTCAGTCGCCTTCGCGTCGTTCGCGGGTGGCCAGCAGCCGGTGCAGCGAGTCGAGCCGGGCCGGATCGGCATGTCCGGCCGTCACCCAGGCGCCCAGGGCGCATTCCGGTTGGACGGCGTCGTGGGTGCAGCCGCGCGGGCAGTCCTCGGTGCCGGGCTCCAGGTCCGGGAATGCGTGGATGACCCGCGACGGGTCGATGTGGTTCAGCCCGAAGGAACGCACACCGGGGGTGTCGACCACCCAGCCGCGCCCGTCCGGCAGCGGCAGCGCCAGAGCCGAGGTGGTGGTGTGCCGGCCACGGCCCGTGACCGCGTTGACGACACCCGTCGTACGCCGCCGGTCCTTCGGCACCAGGGCGTTGACCAGCGTGGTCTTCCCGACGCCAGAGTGCCCGACGAACGCGGTGATCCGGTCGTTCAGCTGCTCGCGCACCCGGTCCGCGGCATCGCCGTTCTCCAGTTCCTCGCGGCTGGTGACGATGTACGGGACGCCCAGCGGGATGTACGCCTCCAGCAGCTTCTCCGGGGACGCCAGGTCCGACTTGGTGAGGACCAGGAGCGGGGAGAGCCCGCCGTCGTACGCGGCCACCAGACAGCGGTCGATCATCCGCGGCCGGGGTTCCGGATCGGCGAGCGCGGTGACGATCGCCAGCTGGTCGGCGTTGGCGACGACCACCCGTTCGTACGGATCGTCGTCGTCCGCCGTCCTCCGCAGCACCGAGCGGCGCTCACCGATGCGGACGATACGGGCCAGGGTGTCCTTCTCGCCGGACAGATCGCCGACGAGTGAGACGGTGTCGCCCACCACCGCGGCCTTCCGGCCCAGTTCGCGGGCCTTCATCGCCATGACCGTACGGTCGTCGACAAGGCAGGTGAGGCGGCCGCGGTCGACCGTGAGGACCATGCCGTCCTCGGCGTCCTCGTGCTTCGGACGGGTATGCGTACGAGGCCGGTTGCCCTTCGGGTTGGGGCGGATCCGGATGTCGTCCTCGTCGGGGTTCTTGCCGTAACGACGCATGACTCAGACCCCGAGCATTCGGGTCCACATCTGCGGGAAATCCGGCAGGGTCTTGGCGGTTGTCGCCACGTTCTCGATCTCCACTCCGGGGACTGCAAGGCCGATGATCGACCCCGCGGTGGCCATCCGGTGGTCGTCGTACGTATGGAAGGTACCGCCGTGCAGCGGGCGCGGCTCGATGCGGAGCCCGTCGGCGGTCTCGGTGACCTGGCCGCCGAGCTCGTTGATCTCCTTGGTGAGCGCGGCGAGCCGGTCCGTCTCGTGCAGCCGCAGATGTGCGACACCGCTCAGCGTGGAGGGGGAGTCGGCGAGGGCCGCGACCGCCGCGATGCCCGGGGTGAGTTCGCCGACCTCGCCGAGGTCCACGTCGATGCCGTGGATGCGGCCCGAACCGGTGAACGTGAGACCGTGCTCGGTCAGCTCGCAGCTGCCGCCCATCGTGGTGAAGATCTCGCGCAGCGCGTCACCGGGCTGGGTGGTGCGCAGGGGCCAGTCGGGAATGGTGACCCGGCCACCGGTGACCAGTGCCGCGGCCAGGAACGGCTGGGCGTTGGAGAGGTCCGGTTCGACCGTCAGATCGCGGCCGAGCAGCGCCGACGGGGAGACCCGCCAGACATTCGGCTCACCGCCCGTCTCCGGCTCGTCTACCTGGGCGCCGACCGTCCGCAGCATGTCGACCGTCATCCGGATGTGCGGCATCGACGGCAGCCGGGAACCGGTGTGCCGTACCTCGACGCCCTGGTTGAAACGCGGTGCCGACAGCAGCAGCGACGAGACGAACTGGGAGGACGAGGAGGCGTCGATCTCCACCGGGCCGCCGTCCAGCGCACCGCCGCCGTGCACGGTCATGGGCAGTGAGCCCCGACCGTCGTCGTCGATCCTTGCGCCGAGCACCCGCAGGGCGTCGATCACACCGTTCAGCGGCCGCTCGTACGAACGCGGGTCGCCGTCGAAGCGGATCGGCCCGTCCGCGAGCGCAGCGACGGGCGGGAGGAAGCGCATGACCGTTCCGGCATTGCCGACGTCGATCGTGACGGGACCGTGCAGCCCGGCCGGGATGACGCGCCAGGCCTCGCCGGAGCCGTCGGGGCCGACGCCCTCCTCGATGCCGACGCCCATCGAGCGCAGCGCCTGTGCCATCAGCAGGGTGTCGCGGGAGCGCAGCGGGCGGCGCAGCCAGCCCGGCTCGGCGGCGAGAGCGGCGAGGACCAGCGCCCGGTTGGTGACCGATTTCGACCCGGGCACGGTGACGGTGGCGTCGACGGATCCGCTCGCTTGGGGAGCGGGCCAGAGGGCGGGGTGCACGGAGCTTTCGGTCATGGCCCTCACTTTAGTGGCTCACCGCAAACCCGGATCTTGATCAAATAGGTGGAAACCGGGGTGTAACGCAAGACGGGTACCCGTCGCGGCGAACCGTGGTCCGGGTGTTGACGCAGCTCACAGGCCGAGCAGCCAGCGGCCGCCGCCGATCAGTGAGCAGAGCGACACCGCATGGAAGAGGAAGAGCCACAGCACCGCGGGGACATCCGTGAGCCGGGACAGCTGATCGGCGTCCGAGTCCGGTGCGCCGCCGCGGCGCCGCTTCGACTGGAGCTCGAAGGCCGGGCGCACGCCGCCGAGGAGCAGGAACCACACCACGGTGTATGCGAACAGCGACTGCACGTCGGGCGAGGCGAGCCAGGACACCAGCAGGAAGGCCGAGCCGGTGAGGATCACCGACAGCGCCCCGTACACGTTGCGGATCATCACCAGCATCACCGCGAGCAGCGCGGTCGCCACCCACAGCAACAGGGTGATCCGCCCGCTGGTCAGCAGCCAGGCACCGCCGAGCCCGAGCAGCGGCGGCGCGGTGTAGCCGGCGGCCGCGGTGAGGATCATCCCGATACCGGTGGGCCTGCCGCGGCTGACGGTCAGCCCGCTGGTGTCCGAGTGCAGCCGGATGCCCTGCAGCCGGCGCCCCGTGACCAGGGCTATCAGCCCGTGGCCGCCCTCGTGCGCGATGGTGATCGCGTTACGGGAGAGCCGCCACAGGACGTTCGGCACGACGGCGATGAGCGCGGCCGTGGCGGTCACGACCACCAGCCACTGGGCAGGTGCGGGCTGGGTGCCGAGTACGCGATCCCACAGATCGCCGAGATCGGTGCTGTCCATGTGCGGGCGGCTCCTTGCGGTCGTGCCGGTGGGTCGTGGCAGTCTGGCACTTATGTGCGGACGGTATGCATCGAGCCGGCGGCCCGAGGATCTCACCGGACTCTTCGGCGTCGAGAAGTGGGAACCGGCGGAGGCTCTGGAGCCCGACTACAACGTGGCGCCGACCAAAGAAGTCTACGCCGTACTGGAACGTCCCGTGAAAGACGCGGATGACCGCCGTCCGGTTCGGCAGCTGCGCGCACTGAAATGGGGACTCGTGCCGTCCTGGGCCAAGTCGCCGGAGGGCGGCGCCCGGATGATCAACGCCCGGTCGGAGACGATCCACGAGAAGCCGTCGTTCCGCCGCCCCTTCGTCTCGCGGCGCTGCATCCTGCCCGCCGACGGCTACTACGAGTGGGTCACGGGAACCGACGAGCGGCAGCTGGAGGAGCAGGGGAAGAAGAAGCGGCCCCGCAAGCAGCCGTACTTCGTGACCCCCGCCGACGGGTCGGTCTTCGCCATGGCCGGCCTGTACGAGTTCTGGCGCGACCGCACCCTGCCCGACGACCACCCGCAGGCATGGTGGGTCACCTGCTCGGTGATCACCACCGAGGCCGAGACGGCCCCGCTCGCCGTCGCCCCTGCCGAGGGCCCGGCCGCACTCGCCGACATCCACCCCCGGATGCCCCTGATGCTCACCCCGGACCGCTGGGACGCCTGGCTGGACCCGTCGCACACCGACGTCGAGAGCCTCCGGGCGCTGCTCGCCCCGCCGCCCGGTGGACTGATGCGGGCCTACCCGGTGGCCACGGCCGTCAGCAACGTCCGCAACAACGGGCCCGAACTGCTGGAGGAGCTGGCCGCGCCGGAGGTCAGCACGCTCTTCTGACCGGGCAGGAAGGGGCCGACCGGGCAGGATGAGACGTGTGAGCCCTACAGAGACAGGTCGTACGACGACCGAGACGGTCGACACCGACGCGGGCCCGGCCCGGATCACCTGGCTGCCCGCGAAGAAGCCCCGCCTGGTCCTCGCCGTCGGTCACGGAGCCGGCGGCGGCATCGAGGCCCGCGACCTCCAGGCCCTGGCCGCCGTGGTGCCCGCCCACGGAGTGAGCGTCGCCCTGGTGGAGCAGCCGTGGCGGGTCGCCGGGAAGAAGCTCGCAGCCGCCCCGAAGACCCTGGACACCGGCTGGCGCGGCCTGTGGCCCGCTCTCGCCGCCCCGGGGCTCCCGGTCGTCTCCGGAGGGCGCAGCGCCGGGGCCCGGGTCGCCTGCCGGACGGCGACCGAGCTCGGCGCCCACGCGGTTCTCGCGCTCAGCTTCCCCCTGCACCCGCCGGGCAGGCCGGAGAAGTCCCGCGAGGACGAGCTGCTCGGCTCGGGCGTGCCCACACTCGTCGTCCAGGGCGGCCACGACCCGTTCGGACGGCCCGGCGAATTCCCGCCGGGGGAGTACGAGATCACTGAGGTGCCGTACGCGGACCACGGGTTCGCGGTGCCGAAGAAGGCCGGGCCGACCCAGGACCAGGCGTTGGAGATCGTCACTGCCGCCGTCACGGCATGGCTGGACCGGCTTCCGTAGGCGCCCGTACCGCAAGCCCCGCACCCCCTTCCGGGTGATCGTCACGCCCTTCCGGGTGACCGGATCCCACGCGGGGTCGACCGGGCGCAGCCCCCGGGAATGTTGAGTGGGGGGTCACTGTTGTGCCGGACGTCGGTATATCAACGTCGTACGTGGAGAGGGAGTCCGTCGCATGGGTTCGACCATCTGCCCGCGCCGCTCGAACGCCGCTGACCTGGAGTGGACGGTGCTGCATGCGGCGAAGACCACTCCCGAGCGGGCACTGAGCGGATCGGATCGACAGCCCGCGTCGAAGCAAGGTCGACTATTCTCCGATTCGAGCGGTTCCGGTTTCGGATCCGCCACAGCGTTGGAGGAGGTGGGTCCGGTCACCGGTACCGACACAGGGACCGACGACGGCCGCGCGGAGGAGACGACCGCCGAGCGCAATGCGCGCTTCGAGCGGGACGCCCTCGGTTTCCTCGACCAGATGTACTCGGCGGCGCTGCGCATGACGCGCAACCCCGCAGACGCCGAGGATCTGGTCCAGGAGACGTATGCGAAGGCGTACGGCTCCTTCCACCAGTTCCGCGAGGGTACGAACCTCAAGGCGTGGATGTACCGCATCCTCACGAACACCTTCATCAATTCGTACCGCAAGAAGCAGCGCGAACCTCAGCGCAGTGCCGCCGAGGAGATCGAGGACTGGCAGCTGGCGCGCGCCGAGTCGCACATGTCGACGGGTCTGCGCTCCGCCGAGTCGCAGGCGCTCGACCACCTGCCGGACTCGGACGTGAAGTCCGCGCTGCAGGCGATTCCCGAAGAGTTCCGCATTGCCGTTTATCTTGCGGATGTAGAGGGCTTTGCCTACAAGGAGATCGCGGACATCATGGGGACTCCCATCGGTACGGTGATGTCCCGACTGCACCGGGGCCGCCGCCAACTGCGCGGCATGCTGGAGGACTACGCCCGCGAGCGCGGGCTCGTCCCGGCCGGCGCCGGGGAGTCGGACGATCGGAAAGGCTCGGGCTCATGAGCTGCGGAGAGCCGCACGAGACGGACTGCTCTGAGGTCCTCGATCATCTCTACGAGTTTCTCGACCATGAGATGCCCGACAGCGACTGCACGAAGTTCGAGGTGCACTTCGAGGAGTGCTCCCCGTGCCTGGAGAAGTACGGCCTGGAGCAGGCCGTGAAGAAGCTGGTGAAGCGCTGCTGCGGGCACGACGACGTGCCGAGCGACCTGCGCTCCAAGGTCATGGGCCGGATCGATCTGATCCGCTCGGGGCAGGCGGTGCCGGAGCAGGACGTGGTGGCCGAGAGCCAGCTGCCGTCCGCCGCCGGCGAGTGACGGGCGGCTGCCGCTGACAGGCGGCGGCCGGCGGCCGAGTGCCGCCGTGGGGCGATGCCGTCCAGGACGAATTCTGTACGCGTGAGGGCGCGCCGCGAGTGATGCGGCGCGCCCTCACGCGTACCACCGGTACCGCAGACGTCTCACCCGAACGTGCTAATCCGGCTCATCGGCTCTCGACGGCTCGCCCAACTCGCTAGCCTGGCGCCTCCATTGACCATCGTTGGGGGGCGGGGATGGGGCGGGTGAGAGCCACACCCTCAGCTGCGCGCGCGCACATTCTGGTCACCGCGGTCTGCGCCATCCTCTGCACGGCGCCCGCGCTCCGGCCCGGCGCGGAGGTGCCGTGGGGCACCGCCGGTCTGCTCGCGGCGCTCTATCTGGCCTGTGAACTCCCCGGCCGCTGCCGGTTCTTCGGCAGCTCCGTGCCGGTCAGCGCCGGGTCGTTCTTCCCGCTGCTGCTCGCCGCCGCGTTTCTGCTGCCGCCCGCCGCCGCCGCGCTGGTCGTCATCCCCGGCTCGCTCATCGGCCGGGTGGAGACCGCGCCGGCGACGGCCCGCCGCGTGTGGCGGGCGGCGCAGCTCGCGCTCACCGTCTGGGCGGCGTCCTTCGTCCACGGTCTGCTCGGCGGCGCCGCCACGCTCGGCGGTCCGGATCCCGAACGTCTGCCCGACTTCCCGTACGCGCTGGTACCGGCCTGCGCCGCCGCGCTGGCCTTCAGCCTTGTCCTCACCGCCCTCGACGGATCGATCCTGGTGACGGCCGAACGGCTGCCGCTGCGACGTGCCTGGAGCGGGCTGCTGCCGCGCTCTCTCGGACCGCACCTGGTGCACGGTCTCGCGGGGCTCATGATGGCCGTGCTGTGGCGCAGCTCGTACGGGCCGCTGTCCGCGCTCTTCGTCCTGCTGCCCATGTACATCTCCTGCTGGGTCTTCGCCCAGTACCACCGCGAGCACGCCGCCCACCGCGCGACCATCAGGGCGCTGGTGCAGGCCGTCGACATCAAGGACACCTACACCCGCGGGCACAGCGAGCGCGTCGGGCGGGCATCCGTGCTGATCGCCAGGGAACTCGGCATGGCGGAGGAGCGGCTCGAAGTGCTCCGGTTCGCGGGGATCCTGCACGACGTCGGCAAGCTCTGCGTCCCGACCAGGGTGCTGCGCAAGGAGGGGCCGCTCACCCCGGAGGAACGGCGCGTGATCGAGCTGCACCCGGAGTACGGGCATGAGATCGTCCGGAGCATCGGCTTTCTGGGCGAGGCGCGTGCGGCGATCCTGCACCATCACGAGCGGCTCGACGGCAGCGGATATCCCTACGGGCTCAGTGGGCGGGAGATTCCCGAGTTCGCGAGGGTCGTCGCGGTGGCTGATGCGTTCGACGCGATGACGTCGACGCGGTCGTACCGGAGGGGGAGGCCGGTGCAGGCGGCGGTGGAGGAGCTGAAGCGGTGCGCGGGGACGCAGTTCGATCCGCAGATGGTGCGGGCGCTGGCGCGGGGGCTGGACCGGCACGGGTGGTCGGCGGCGTCGACCGCGGACGAGGCGGGGGCGGTGCGGGTGCCGGTGCCACGGGTGGGTGGGGGCGCCGGGGCTGTCCGGGGGCCGGTTCCTGCTCGATCGCCGGAGGGGCTCGATGCGATGACGGGTGCGTCACCGTCGGCGGAGGGGCTTGATGTGACGGCCGGCGGGGCGCCGTCGGCGCAGGGGCTCGACGCGAAGGCCGGCGGGGCGCCGTCCGCGGACGTGATCGAACGGGCGCCGGGGGTGGCGTCGGGCCGCCCCCGGCCGCGGTGAGCCCCGCCCGGGGGCGGACGCGGCCGCCTCCCGCGGTTCTCGCCGTCCGCGCCGCCGCCGGTCTCCTCGCCGTTGCCGGGCTTGCCCACACCCTCTGGCACGGTGTCCACCAACCCGGGCACGCCCTTGCCTTCGGGGTGCTCATCACCGTCGGTGAGCTGGCCCGCTGGGGTGCGCTGCCCGGGGAGCGGGAGCCCGCCCCGCTCGGCGCCGCCGGCGCGCTCGCGTACGCACTGCTCGGACGCAGTGGCGGCGGGCCCGCCGGCCACGGGGTGTTCCAGGTCATCGCCGTGCTCGTCGCCGCGCAGCTCGTCGCCGCCGTGCCCCATGTGGCGCGCGGCAACGGGCCCACCGCCGACCAGGCGGCCCGGCGGATCGTGATCGTCTCCTTCGCGGCCGTGTGCTTCCAGCCGCTGTACACCTCCGGCCGGTCCGCCGTCTGGTTCGGCGAGGGCCCGTACTTCGCGGTCTTCCTGCTCGTACTGCTCGGGCTCACCGCCCTGTGCGACGCCGTGCTCGGCGCCCTGCTGCTGCGGTCGCGGACCCCCTTCCCTTACGGGCCACTGCTCCGCGACGAGCTGCGCGCCCTGCTGGGCATCGGGTCGGCGGTCTGCGCCACCGGGGCGGTGATGGCCCTGGGCGTCGCCGTCGCCGGACTGTGGGCGCTGCCCGTGCTCTGCGTACCGCTGCTGCTGACCCAGGTGTCGTTCCGCCGGTTCGTCGCTGTGCGGACCACCTACCGGCAGACCATCACCTCGCTCGCCCGGTCGACCGAGATCGCCGGCTACACCCCGCACGGGCACGCCCGCAGGGTGGCGATGCTCTGCACCGCCGTCGGCCGGGAGCTCGGGCTCTCCGGGTCCGAGCTGACCGTGCTGGAGTACGCGGCCCTCATGCACGACATCGGGCAGCTCTCCCTCGTCGATCCGGTGCCCGACGGAGCCACCGCCCTGCTGCCCGCCGCCGAGCAGCGGCGGATAGCACTGCTCGGCGGGGCCGTGGTCCGGCAGACCGGGGTGGACACCGAGATCGCCGTCGTGGTGGAGCGGCAGGCCGACCCGTACCGGGAGCAGCCCCTGCCCGCCCGGATCGTCCGGGCCGTCAACGCATACGACGACCTGTGCGGGGAAGGTCTCAGCGGGCCGCTCGACGCCCTGGAACAGCTCAGGCTCGGGACCGGCCACGACTATCAGCCGGAGGTCGTGGAATCGCTCGCGCGCGTCCTGGCCCGGGGCGGTCTGACCCCTGTCCTGCCTGGGTAACCCATGGGTAATGAGCGGGTGTCCGGCCAGGCATGGTTGGATGCGAAGAAGACCGGAAAACGAGGGTGTCCGAGTCGGGACAGGCGGGAATCGTGAGGATCTTCGGGAAGGTACGGCATCGGCCCTCCGCCTCTTGGCGGCAGGCCACGGACCGCGCGTTCACGCTGATCGGCGACGGCCGGTACGAGGACGCGGGCGCATTGCTGACACGCGCGGCGGACCTGGAACCCTGGCTCTCCGAGTCGTGGTTCAACCTGGCACTGCTGCACAAGTTCCGGCATGACTGGGAACAGGCGAGGGCGGCCGGCCTGCGGGCCGTGGCGCTGCTCGACAAGGAGTCCGGCGCTCCCGACTGGTGGAACGTCGGGATCGCCGCCACCGCACTGCAGGACTGGCCGCTGGCCCGCCGCGCCTGGCAGGCGTACGGCCTGAAGGTGCCCGGTGGCGGCCAGCACACCTCGGCGGCCAACAGCGAGCCGTCCGGCATGGAGCTCGGCAGCGCGGCCGTACGGCTGTCGCCCGAGGGTGAGGCGGAGGTCGTCTGGGGCCGCAGGCTCGATCCGGCCCGGATGGAAGTGCTGTCGATTCCGCTGCCGTCCTCCGGACGGCGCTGGGGCGAGGTCGTCCTGCACGACGGCGTGCCGCACGGTGAGCGGGTCACGGCCGCCGGCCCCTCGTACCCCGTGTTCGACGAGATCGAGCTCTGGGCGCCGTCTCCCGTACCCACCTGGGTGGTGCTCCTCGAGGCCGCCACCGAGGACGACCGGGACGCCCTGGAGCAGTTGGCGTCCGATGCCGGATTCGCCGCCGAGGACTGGTCGTCGTCCGTGCGGCTGCTCTGCCGGGCCTGCTCGGAGAGCCGGATGGAGAGCGACGAGGGCGACGGCGAGCACCTCGACCCGCACGACCACAGTGAGCCCGGCCACCCGGGACCGCTCGGCCACCGGACCGCCGGTGAGCTGTGGGTGCCCGAGCGCGAGTGCGGGATAGCGGCCCCCGCGGGACTGGTGCGCGGACTGCTGGACGGCTGGGTGGCGGACAGCCCGGACAGCCGCGAGTGGCGCGATCTCGAAGAAGTCTGCTGAGCCAGAAGTTCACCGAGCCGTGCGTCCGTGGCCCGGCCGCTAGGCTGTACGGGCATCGATTCGGGTTTTGAGGAAGGCGTACGGCGGACATGGCGCAGCAGGAGACGGACGAGCAGATCAGCGTCGACGACGAAGGATTCGTCGTGGACACCGAGGACTGCGAGGCGCGTGAGGCGGCGTACCGCGAGCGTGGGACCTCCCGGCCGATCACGGTCGTGGGCAACCCGGTGCTCCACAAGGAGTGCAAGGACGTCACCGAGTTCGGCGACGAGCTGGGCCGGCTGATCGACGACATGTTCGCCAGCCAGAAGACGGCGGAGGGCGTGGGCCTGGCCGCCAACCAGATCGGTGTGGACCTCAAGGTCTTCGTCTACGACTGCCCGGACGACGACGGTGTGCGGCACGTGGGTGTCGTCTGCAACCCGGTGCTGGACGAGCTGCCGCCCGAGGAGCGCGTCCTCGACGACTCCAACGAGGGCTGCCTCTCCGTTCCGACGGCGTACGCGCCGCTGGCCCGCCCGGACTACGCGGTGGTGCGCGGACAGGACGCCAAGGGCAACCCGATCAAGGTCCGCGGCACCGGTTACTTCGCGCGCTGCCTCCAGCACGAGACGGACCACCTGTACGGCTACCTGTACATCGACCGGCTCTCGAAGCGGGACCGCAAGGACGCGCTGCGGCAGATGGCGGAGAACACCCCGCGCTACGAGATCGTGCCGAACGACTAGAACCTTCGACGGGCCCGGTCTCCCCACGGGGAGACCGGGCCCGTCTGCGTTCCTCCACGGCTTCGCCTGCCTTCAACCGTCCTTCGTCCAGGCCTGGTCGAGGCGTGCCGACCGGTCCGGCAGGGTCTGCCTCCGCACCCCCGTCGTGGTGAGGGCCCCGCGCGCCGGTCGTCAGGTGATCCGGCGGGCGGGGCCCCGTTCGGTGCGGCGTCGGGCGGGTCGCGCCGTCAGCCGGGTCGCCTCGGACGAGTGGCGTCCTCGGTCGGGTCTGTCAGGCGGCGCGCGGCGTCAGGCGGGTCGCGCCCGTCGTCTGGACCGCGGCGCCGTCCGGCGCCCGCTCCGTCAGATGCAGCTGCGAGATCGCGTTGCGCAGCGTCAGCGCACCCGCCCCGGCATCCAGCTGCCAGCGCTGCGTACGCGCCGTCGCCGAGCAGGTCCCGAGCGACAGCGCGGCCCCCACCTCCAGCGGTGCGCCCAGATACTTCTTGCCGCGCACCACGTCCAGGCACTGACCGGTCTCCGTGGACCGCACCGTGTAATACCCGTCGGCGGTCGCCGTCAGCGCCCAGGAAGCCGCGCTGCCCTTGGCCAGGGACACGCCCGCGTCCGCCGCGGGGGCCAGTGCCTTCGCGCCCGCGGTCAGCCGGTACGTACCGTCGGCGAGTGGCGTGCGGTCGGTGTTCTCCCAGCCCGGCGCGTGACCGATCTTCCGGGCGAGCGCCTCGAAACCGGCGTACGTCGGGCTCGGCTTCGGGCCGCCCCAGGTCGCCTGGGCCACGAAACGCAGCGGCATGAAGACCTTCGTCTCCACCTCGTTCTCCGTCTCGGCCGCCGCGCTGTCCGGCCACAGGCTGATCTTCGCGCCGGTGAGGTTCGCCGCCCCCTGGGTCAGCGTCTGGCCCTCGAAACGCAACGGCGTCCAGTCGCTCTCGTACAGCTTCTGCGTCTGCATCGTGAAGCCGCCGCGCACCAGGTAGAGCGAGTAGGCGGAGTTCATGACCGGACGGCCCTCGGCGAGCAGCGAGGACGGCTGCTGGATGGAACCGCCGCCCAGCCAGTGCTCGACGGTGATGTCACGGTCCAGCGGGACGACGGCGTTCTTGCCGGCGAGCCCGTCGTTCCAGATCCGCAGCGACCTGCCGTCCGCCTTCACGTGCGCGTTGACCTGGTTGATGAAGTCGGTGAAGAGATCGTCGGGGGTCGCCGACGCACCGAACTTCGCGGTCGCCGCGGCCTGCAGCTGCGGGTAGCTCGGGTAGGAGGAGCCGAGCATGTACTCGTCGGCGCCCATGTGCCAGTAGCGGCTGTCCCAGACCTTCAGCGCCTCGTCGACCATCGAGGTGTAGTACGCCAGGGCCTCGGGCCGGGAGATGTCGAGCCGGGGCGGGGAGGCGACGCCGTCCCGGTCCTTGAGCTGGAGCTCCGGGTGGTTCTCCAGGTAGGTGTCCATGTGGCCGGGCGAGTTGATCTCCGGTACGAGCTCGATGTGGTACTTCCCGGCCATCGCCACCAGCGTGCGGATCTGCGGCTTGGTGTAGTAGCCCCAGAACGCCGACGCCGGGTCGGTGTCGCTCTTGACCTTGGCCTCGATCCACAGCTGGTTGAGCTTCTGCGAAGCCATGTCCTTCATCAGCCGCTCGAACCACTGCATCGATATGTTGATGTAGCAGGCGCAGACCCCGACCCCGCGCTCGCGGTACGCGGGCACGTCGGTTGCCGAACCCCGTGCGGCGCGGCCGTCGTCGTTCAGCAGCTGGAGGACGGTCCGGGTGCCGTAGAACACACCGGTGGAGGTCGCGGCGGTGACCGTCACGCGGTCGCCGACCGTGAGCCGGTAGCCCTCCGCGCCCAGCGCGCCCTTCTGGGACGGGTCCTGCCGCAGCACGATGTCCCCGGAACGGGCCGCCCGGCTCCGCGACACCTGCGCCTTGCCGTTCAGCTCACCGGCGAACCGGTTCGCGTCGGCGGCCGTGCGGCTGTCCCGTACCCCGTCCAGCACGATCCTGGCCCGATCGGTGAGCGCGAACTCGCCCTGGCCGCCTTGCCATGTGCGGAGCGTGGGCAGCACCTCGGGCGGGGCCGTTGCGCCCGCGCCGCCTTCGGCCGCCGCGCTCTGCCACGGCAGCAGAGCAGCGGCGAGCGCCGTCACCACGGCCCCGATGGTCCTTCGTCTTGCCATCCGCATGTCCATGCGCCCGACCTTCGTGGGGAGTGGGGCTCGTGGTCCATGGACTGATGTGGAAAGTGGTTGGACGAATGATGCGAGGCCAGCCCCGAGAGGGTCAGGTGGTCCAGAGGTGACGCGCAGGCCAAGGAGCGCGCGATGGTGTGCATTTGGTCTGGTCCAAGGGGCTTGGTGAACCGATGGTGCGGCGCATGCGCAGGGGCGAAGCCGGTCCGGTCCGCGATCATATCCGTCATTTCATCGGAGGTCTCCGCGCGCACGCTGGGCCGACAGGACCCGCTGCCGCAGCAGCTGGCGGTACGGGAACGGCACGCCGAGCCACCGGAAACGGCGGACGCCGCACCGCCGGTGAAGGCTGTGCGGCGTCCTGATCTCGGGATCGGGGCGAGAGCCCGGAGCGTCTAGAAGTCGTCGTCGAAGGCGACCGAGCCCTCCACCGCCACCTGGTACGCCGAGGGGCGGCGCTCGAAGAAGTTCGTCAGCTCCTGAACACCCTGCAACTCCATGAACGAGAACGGGTTCTCGGAGCCGTAGACCGCCGGAAAGCCGAGCCGGGCGAGCCGCTGGTCGGCCACGCACTGCAGGTACTCGCGCATCGACTCGGTGTTCATGCCCGGCAGACCGTCGCCGCACAGGTCACGGCCGAACTGCAGCTCCGCGTCGACGGCCTCCTTCAGCATGTCGGTGACCTGCTGCCGGAGTTCGTCGTCGAAGAGGTCGGGCTCCTCCTTGCGGACGGTGTCCACGACCTCGAACGCGAAGTTCATATGCATCGTCTCGTCACGGAAGACCCAGTTGGTCCCCGTGGCGAGACCGTGCAGCAGGCCGCGCGAGCGGAACCAGTAGACGTACGCGAACGCGCCGTAGAAGAACAGTCCCTCGATGCACGCCGCGAAGCAGATCAGGTTCAGCAGGAAGCGACGGCGGTCGGCCTTCGTCTCCAGCCGCTCGATCTTCTCGACCGAGTCCATCCACTTGAAGCAGAACTGCGCCTTCTCGCGGATGGACGGGATCTCCTCGACCGCGTCGAACGCTGCCGCGCGGTCGTCCGGGTCGGGCAGATACGTGTCGAGCAGCGTCAGATAGAACTGGACGTGCACGGCCTCCTCGAAGAGCTGCCGCGACAGATACAGCCGCGCCTCGGGGGAGTTGATGTGCTTGTACAGCGTCAGCACGAGGTTGTTCGACACGATCGAGTCGCCGGTCGCGAAGAAGGCGACGAGCCGGCCGATCATGTGCTGCTCGCCGGGGGACAGCTTGGCGAGGTCGGCCACGTCGGAGTGGAGGTCGACTTCCTCGACCGTCCAGGTGTTCTTGATCGCGTCGCGGTAGCGCTCGTAGAAGTCCGGGTAGCGCATGGGCCGCAGGGTCAGCTCGAAGCCCGGGTCGAGCAGGTTCTTCTCGGTGTTGCTCATTACTGGCAGGCCTCGCAGGACTCGGGGTTTTCGAGGGAGCAGGCGATCGCGTCCGCGTCGGGAGCCGCCGCCTGCTGCACGGGAAGGGGGACGGCGGCCGCGGCCCGGCCGGAGGCCGCGCGGGCGATCCGGGTCGCCGGGCGCGAGCGCAGGTAGTACGTCGTCTTCAGCCCCTGCTTCCAGGCGTACGCGTACATCGAGGAGAGCTTGCCGATCGTCGGCGTCTCCAGGAACAGGTTCAGCGACTGGCTCTGGTCGAGGAACGGCGTACGCGCCGCCGCCATGTCGATCAGTCCGCGCTGCGGGATCTCCCATGCCGTGCGGTACAACGCCCGTACGTCCTCCGGGATCCAGGCGAACCCCTGCACCGAGCCGCTCGCCTCGCGCAGTGCCTCACGGGTCCGTGCGTCCCACACGCCGAGCTTCTTCAGCTCGTCCACCAGGTACGCGTTGACCTGGAGGAACTCACCGCTGAGCGTCTCGCGCTTGAAGAGGTTGGAGACCTGGGGCTCGATGCACTCGTACACCCCGGCGATCGAGGCGATCGTGGCGGTCGGCGCGATGGCCAGCAGCAGCGAGTTGCGCATGCCGGTCTTCGCGATCCGGGCGCGCAGTGCGTCCCAGCGCTCCGGCCAGGTCAGCTCGGTGGCGTAGTGGTCGGGGTGCAGCACACCGCGGGCGGCCCGCGTCTCGGACCAGGCGGGCAGCGGTCCGGACCGCTCGGCGAGGTCGCAGGACGCCTCGTACGCGGCGAGCATGATCCGCTCGGAGATCTTCGTGGAGAGCGCGCGGGCCTCGGGGGAGTCGAACGGCAGCCGCAGCTGGAAGAAGACGTCCTGGAGCCCCATCGCCCCCAGGCCCACCGGACGCCAGCGGGCGTTGGAGCGGCCGGCCTGCTCGGTCGGGTAGAAGTTGATGTCGACGACCCGGTCGAGGAACGTCACGGCGGTACGGACGGTGGCGTCCAGCCGCTCCCAGTCGATCTCACCGTCGGCCACGAACGCCCCGAGATTGACCGAGCCGAGGTTGCAGACGGCCGTCTCGCCGTCGTCGGTGACTTCGAGGATCTCGGTGCACAGGTTCGACGAGTGGACGACGCGGCCCGGCTCGGCGGTCTGGTTCGCGGTCCGGTTGGAGGCGTCCTTGAAGGTCATCCAGCCCTGACCGGTCTGCGCGAGGGTCCGCATCATCCGGCCGTACAGCTCACGCGCCGGCATCGACTTGCGGGCCAGGCCCTTGGCCTCGGCGGCCCGGTACGCGGCGTCGAACTCGTCGCCCCACAGGTCGACCAGCTCGGGCACGTCGGCGGGGGAGAACAGCGACCAGTCGCCGTCCGAGTCGACCCGGCGCATGAACTCGTCCGGGATCCAGTGCGCCAGGTTGAGGTTGTGCGTACGCCGCTGGTCCTCACCCGTGTTGTCGCGCAGCTCCAGGAACTCCTCGATGTCCGCGTGCCACGTCTCCAGGTAGACGGCGGCGGCGCCCTTGCGGCGGCCGCCCTGGTTCACGGCGGCGACCGAGGCGTCGAGCGTCTTCAGGAACGGCACGATGCCGTTGGAGTGCCCGTTGGTGCCGCGGATCAGCGAACCGCGGGCGCGGATCCGGGAGTACGAGAGACCGATGCCGCCCGCGTGCTTGGAGAGCCGGGCCACCTGGTGGTAGCGGTCGTAGATCGAGTCGAGCTCGTCCAGCGGCGAGTCCAGCAGATAGCACGAGGACATCTGCGGGTGCCGGGTACCGGAGTTGAAGAGCGTGGGGGAGGAGGGGAGGTAGTCGAGGCGGCTCATCAGGCCGTACAGCGAGGCGACCTCGTCCAGTGCGCGCTCGGAGTCGTCCTCGGCGAGGCCGGCCGCGACCCGCAGCATGAAGTGCTGCGGCGTCTCGATGACCTGGCGGGTGTGCGGGTGACGCAGCAGGTAGCGGCTGTGCAGCGTGCGCAGCCCGAAGTAGCCGAACCGGTCGTCGGCGCCGTCGGCGAGCGACCGCTCGACCAGCGCGTCGAGCCGGGCCGCGTGGAGCGCGACGAACTCGGCCGTGCGGTCCGCGATCAGACCCTCGCGGTGACCGACGGCGACCGAGGCGGAGAACGACACCGCGCCCTGACCGGCCGCCTCGTCCGCGATGGTGCGGGTCAGGAGGCGGGCGGCGAGCCGGGAGTACGCGGGGTCCTCGGCGATCAGGCCCGCGGCGGCCTCGGTGGCCAGCGAGCGCAACTCCGCCTCGTCCGAACGGGCGTTGCGGCCGCGCAGCGCGGCGGCGGCGACGCGACCAGGGTCGGTGTCGGGCAGATCGACGGTGAGGTCGGTCAGGGTCCGCAGCAGTGCGGTCCCGGGTCCGTCGTTCGTGGTTCCCGCGGACTCGGCGACTGAAGCCGGATCGGCTGGCGCGATGGTCACGTGGTGCTCTCCCTCGCTCGGCTCGGGGCCGGCGGGGGCGGGGGCAGCCGGGCAGAGGGGTGGCCCGGAGAAGGAGGGCAGCGCTCTGTGCGGCGTCCACCGGCCCAACCGCGAGGCCCGGACGTCTGGGCGTCCGGATCGGTCGAGCCGGACGCGCTGTCGGCAGGTCCTCGGACTTTCAGGGTGCGCAAAAGTGCACCGAACACACCGTTGCGGGACAGTTCCGGATTCGCACCGGATTTCCCTGCGGCGACAGCGAGCACGAGCATACATGTGGGGGCCGCCTGATGAGGCGGCCCCCACATGTTGTGTCGTACGGCCTCAGAGGCTCAGGCTGTATGTGAGCAGCGGAAGGCCCGGAACTGCCTCCCAGTCGCGCTCCGGAGTCCTGACGAAGCCGAGACGGCGGTAGATCCGGTGTGCCCCGTGCATGTCCGGCGTCGTCGACAGGACGAGCCGCGCGATGCCCTCCGTGCCGCGTGCCCGGTCGATACAGGCCCGAACGAGCGCCTCGCCGGTGCCGAGGCCGCGCGCCTCCCGAGCGACGGCGAGCATCCGGAATTCGGCCTCGTCGGGGCCGGCGATATCCGCCCACGGGTTGCCGGGCGATACGTAGGTGACGCCGCCCAGCAGCTGTCCGTCGGCGCCGGCCGCGACCAGCACTTCGGCTTCGACGGCGCGGCGGGGGACGTCCCGGAGCAGTTCGAGATACGGGTCGTCGGCGCCGAAGTGGAGCAGGCCGTCGTCGAGGTACGCGTGTGCGGTGATCTCACCGAGGGGGCGGTGTTCGGTGGGGGCGACGGGCCTGATGGAGATGTCCATGGGCGGCAGTGTGCCGCACGGGGTGCGGGGGCGGGCAACGGGTTTCCGGCGGAGCCCGGGGCCGCGTCGTCCTCGATGTGCCGATCGGACCGGTTCCCGGGCAGGACGCGGCCCGCCCGGCGGGAGCCGGACGGGCCGCATCCTGGCAGGTCGGCGCCAGGGCCGCTCGTTCGGATCATGCTGGGCTCGATCCAGCCCGATCCGAACGAAGCCGCTAGTTGGCCGACGGGCTCGCGTCGGGGGAGGTGGCCGGCTCGGGCCTGGCCGACGGAAGCTCGACCTTCACGCCCGGGTCGCCCGCGTCCGCCGTGTAGTCCGCCGGCGACGTCTCGTCGATTCCGGCCGGCGCCTTCACCGCGTTCAGGACGAACGTCAGCACCACCGTCACCACGACGTTCAGCACGAACGCGGTCAGACCGATGTAGCCGATCTCGCCGATGCCCGGGATCTCCTTCGAGGACCCGCCGAAGTGCGCCTGGGTCGGGCTCGCCACGCCGTACGCGGCGAGCGTCCCGTACGCCATGCCGACCGCCCAGCCGGCGAGCAGCGCCCAGCGGTGGAACCACCGGGTGAACAGGCCGCCGACCAGTGCCGGGAACGTCTGCAGGATCCAGATCCCGCCCAACAGCTGGAAGTTGATCGCGACCGTCTTGTCCATCGTGAGGACGAAGACGAGCGCACCGACCTTCACCAGCAGCGACACCAGCTTGGAGACCTTCGTCTCCTGGGCCGGCGTCGCGTCGGGCTTGATGAAGTCCTTGTAGATGTTCCGGGTGAAGAGGTTCGCCGCGGCGATCGACATGATCGCGGCGGGCACCAGCGCGCCGATACCAATCGCGGCGAACGCGACGCCCGCGAACCAGTCGGGGAACATGTTCTCGAACAGCTGCGGGATGGCCAGCTGCCCGTTCTGCACCTTGACCCCGGCGGCGATCGCCATGAAGCCGAGCAGCGCCAGCAGGCCCAGCATCAGCGAGTACAGCGGCAGGATCGTGGTGTTGCGCCGGATCACGTTACGGCTGCGGCTGGAGAGCGTCGCCGTGATCGAGTGCGGGTACATGAAGAGCGCGAGCGCCGAACCCAGGGCCAGGGTGGCGTAGCCCCATTGGCCCGGATCGGCCGGCGCGAGGGCGCCGCGCGGCTTGCCCGTTGCGGGGTTGGTCTGCGAGAACGCCTCGCCGGCCTTCGCGAAGATGTCGTCGAAGCCGCCCAGCTTGATCGGGATGTAGATGATCGCCACCGCGATGACCAGGTAGATCAGGCCGTCCTTGACGAACGCGATCAGTGCGGGGGCCCGCAGCCCGGAGGAGTAGGTGTACGCGGCGAGCACCGCGAACGCGATCAGCAGCGGCAGGTCCTTGACGAACCAGTTGGTGTTCTCGCCGCCGCCGACGCCCATCACGTCGAGCACCGCCTGGATGCCGACGAGCTGAAGCGCGATGTACGGCATCGTGGCGAGGATGCCGGTGACGGCGACGGCCAGCGACAGCCCCTTCGACCCGAAGCGGCCGCGGACGAAGTCCGAGGTGGTGACGTACCCGTGCTTGTGCGACACCGACCAGAGCCGCGGCAGGAAGGTGAAGATCAGCGGGTACACGAGAATGGTGTACGGCACCGCGAAGAACCCTGCCGCGCCGGCCGCGTAGATCGCGGCGGGGACGGCGACGAAGGTGTACGCGGTGTACAGGTCGCCGCCGAGCAGGAACCAGGTGACCCAGGTGCCGAACGACCGTCCGCCCAGCCCCCATTCGTCGAGGCTGGCCTCGTTCTCGGCCTTGCGCCAGCGCGCGGCCATGAAGCCGATGACCGTGACGGCCAGGAAGAAGAAGATGAAGACGCCGAGTGCGACGCCGTTCACGCCGTCCTTCATGCGGACGCACCCCCCTTGCGGGAGCGCTGGTCACGCTGCCACAGCTTGTACGCGACCATCGTGAGCGCGGTGGAAAGCAGTACCCAGAGCATCTGGTACCAGTAGAAGAACGGAATGCCGATGAAGGCAGGGTCCACCTTCGCGTACGAGCTCACCCAGAGCATCGCCACGAAAGGCGCGATGAGGCAGAGGGCGATGACCACTCTGACGGGGGTGACCGTTGGTGGTCTTGTATCTGTTTCTTCTGGCATGTGGCGACTCCGTCCCTCGCTGACCACCTGTTGTAATGCGCAGGAAATCTAGGGGAGAGATCCGGCCAGCGTCACCCCCTGTCCGCATTTCGGTCCGGCAACGGTCTGCCGGGACCGGCGAGGGGAGGGCCGTCCGGTGGTCCGACTCCTGATGGTCCGTCCCTGTTCGGACAGGCTTCGCGTCGGCAACGGCCTTTCGGCGGAGGGTCGTCCGGCCGACGTCCGGTCAGGAGCCGGGGCCCGGAGTCAGTCGGTCGGCCGCTTCAGGCGCGCCACGAACTTGTAGCGGTCGCCGCGGTACACCGACCGCACCCACTCGACGGGTTCACCGTGTCCGTCCAGGGAATGACGGGAGAGCATCAGCATCGGCAGGCCCACGTCCGTACCGAGCAGCCCGGCCTCGCGCGGGGTGGCGAGGGAGGTCTCGATGGTCTCCTCGGCCTCGGCCAGCCGCACGTCGTACACCTCGGCCAGCGCGGTGTAGAGCGAGGTGTACTTCACGAGTGAACGGCGCAGCGCCGGGAAGCGCTTGGCCGAGAGATGGGTGGTCTCGATGGCCATGGGTTCGCCGCTGGCCAGACGCAGTCGCTCGATCCGCAGCACCCGGCCGCCCGCGGTGATGTCGAGCAGCCCGGCCAGGGTGTCGTCGGCCGTGACGTAGCCGATGTCGAGCAGCTGGGAGGTCGGCTCCAGGCCCTGGGCGCGCATGTCCTCGGTGTACGACGTCAGTTGCAGGGCCTGTGAGACCTTCGGCTTGGCGACGAACGTGCCCTTGCCCTGGATGCGTTCCAGCCGGCCTTCGACGACCAGTTCCTGGAGTGCCTGCCGCACGGTGGTGCGCGAGGTGTCGAACTCGGCGGCCAGGGTCCGCTCCGGCGGCACCGGGGTGCCGGGCGGCATGGTGTCCGTCATGTCGAGAAGATGGCGCTTGAGGCGGTAGTACTTGGGCACCCGCGCCGTACGCGTGGCCGCGCCCGTGCCGCTCCCGTTGTCCGAACTGCCCCCGTCGGCACCCATGGCCCGCCTTCCCGACTGCTGTGCTGCTGCCGTCACCGGCTCCTCCGTCTGTAGCGGCTCACATGGTGGCACGGTCCGGTCACGGCTCGTCGCCCTCCCTCAGGTGTCGGTCCTATAACGGACGCGAGTGCACTTCTTATACACCCTTGACACCCCTAAAGGTCTAGGCCAAGCTCCCGGGTACTGGTCTAAACCATTAAAGACCAGGTCCCAGCCCCACGGGCAGTACCCGTCGTATGCGGTTGTGCGACGGTCGGCGATCTCGGGTGGTGGGGGGAATTCTCTTGCATCCCTGAGGAGGGTGTCGTGAAGCGCAAGCTCATCGCGGCGATCGGCGTTGCGGGCATGTTGGTCTCGATCGCGGCGTGCGGTTCGGACGACGGCAAGGACGACAGTGCCAAGAAGACCGGCCCCGACAGCTACAAGGGCCAGACGCTGACCGTCTGGGCCATGGACGGTTCCACGCCTCCCGGCTGGACCAAGAGCCTGACCGCCGCCTTCGAGAAGAAGACCGGCGCCAAGCTGAAGTTCCAGACCCAGAAGTGGGACGGCATTCAGCAGAAGATCACGACGGCTCTCTCCGAGTCGACCCCGCCGGACGTCCTCGAGGTCGGCAACACCCAGACCCCGGCGTACGCGGCCACCGGTGGCCTCGCCGACCTGAGCGACCTCAAGCAGGAGGTCGGCGGCGACTGGGTCGAGGCCCTCAACAAGTCCTCGGTCTTCGACGGCAAGCAGTACGCCGCGCCGTGGTACTTCGCCAACCGCGTCGTCATCTACAACAAGAAGGTCTGGGCCGACGCCGGCATCACGGACACCCCGAAGACGCGCGACGAGTTCTTCAAGGACCTCGACGCCATCAAGAAGAAGGGCAAGGCCGAGCCGATCTACCTGCCCGGCCAGAACTGGTACTTCTTCGACGGTCTGACCATCGGGCAGGGCGCGGACCTGGTGAAGAAGGAAGGCGACAAGTACGTCTCCAACCTCTCCGACCCCAAGGTCACCGCGGCCATGGAGCTCTACAAGAAGTACCAGGCCTACTCCAAGGCCCCCAAGGACAAGGACGAGGCCACCCCGCAGCAGGCCGAGGTCTTCGCCAAGGGCAACGTCGGTGCCTTCATCGGCATGGGCTGGGAGGCCGGCACGGCCATCGCGGCCAACAAGAAGATCGAGAGCGACATCGGCTACTTCACCATCCCGGGTGAGACCGCCGACAAGCCCGAGGGCGTCTTCCTCGGTGGCTCCAACTTCGCGGTCGCCGCGGGCAGCAAGAAGCAGGACCTCGCCAAGGAGTTCCTGAAGCTCGCCCTGTCGGACGAGTTCGAGGGCCAGCTGGCCAAGGAGAACGGCGTCATCCCGAACAAGGAGTCGCTCAACTCCAACCTGACCGGCAACGGCGCCGCCGAGGCCGCGGCCCCGGCCGCCGTCGGTGGCGGCACCACCCCGCTCATCCCCGAGTGGGCCGCTGTCGAGAACGCGCCGAACCCGATCAAGAGCTACATGACCGCGGTTCTGAACGGCAAGTCCCCGGCCGACGCCGCCAAGGCGGTCGAGGCCGAGATCAACAAGCGTCTCTCGCAGACGAGCTGACCCGCAGGCGCCGGGGGGCGGACATCCACCGCTCCCCGGCGCTCCCGCGTGACTCGACCGTACGGCCCAAGAAGAGATGGCGAGCATGTCAGTGCAGACCGAACAAGTGGACTCGGTCCCGGCAGCCGGTGTCCGCAAGGATGACGCGCCTCCCGGCGGCCCCGCCGCATCGCGCAAGAAGCGGGTCGGTGGCTCGGCCCCGTACCTGCTCCTCCTGCCCGCACTGCTCGCCACAGCGGTGCTCCTCGGGTATCCGCTGGTCAAGAACGGCATGCTGTCGTTCCAGAACCTCAACCCGCGCCAGCTGATCCTCCACCTGACCGAGTGGAACGGCTTCGACAACTACCAGGAAGTCCTCAGCGGTTCGGACTTCTGGAAGGTCGTCGAGCGGTCGATCGTCTTCACCGCCGCCAACGTCGTCCTGATCATGCTGCTCGGCCTGCTGGTCGGCCTGCTGCTCGCACGCCTCGGCAAGAAGATGAGGCTGCTGCTCATGCTGGGCCTCGTGCTCGCCTGGGCGATGCCGATCATCGCCGCGACCACGGTCTACCAGTGGCTGTTCGCCCAGCGCTTCGGTGTCGTCAACTACGTGCTCGACAGCCTCGGCTGGCACTCGATGGCCGACTACAACTGGACGAGTACCCAGTTCTCCACGTTCTCGCTGGTCACCCTGGTGATCGTCTGGCAGTCCATCCCGTTCGTGGCGATCAACCTGTACGCCGCGTCGACGACGATCCCCAAGGAACTGTACGAGGCCGCCTCGCTGGACGGCGCCGGCACGTGGAAGAGCTTCACCTCGGTGACGTTCCCGTTCCTCAAGCCGTTCCTGCTGGCCACCACGTTCCTCGAAGTCATCTGGGTCTTCAAGTCCTTCGCCCAGCTCTTCGCGATCAACGGCGGCGGCCCCGACCGGCTCACCGAGACCCTGCCCGTCTACGCCTTCGTCGAAGGTGTCGGCAACCAGCACTTCGGCATGGGCGCGGCCATCTCGTTCCTGACCATCATCGTTCTGCTGGCGATGACCGGTTACTACCTGCGCACCGTACTCAAGCAAGAGGAGGACGAGCTGTGAGGCGCTCACTGTTCGGCCGGATCTGGCCCAACGCGACGGCAGTCGGCCTCTTCATAGGCTTCGCCTTCCCCGTCTACTGGATGTTCAGCACGGCCTTCAAGCCGACCGGCGACATCATCACCGACACCCCGGTGTGGTTCCCCACGGACGTCACCTTCGCGCACTTCAAGAAGGCCGTCGCGGCGGACCACTTCTGGACCCTGGTCGGCAACTCGTTCACCGTCACCGTGCTCTCCGTGCTCGCCTCGCTGGTCATCGCGCTGCTGGCGTCCTTCGCGATGGCGCGCATGCGCTTCAAGGGCAGGCGCGGCTTCCTGCTGACCTTCATGATCGCGCAGATGGCGCCGTGGGAAGTCATGGTCATCGCGATCTACATGCTGGTCCGCGACGCGGACATGCTGAACAGCCTGGTCCCGCTGACGATCTTCTACATGATGATGGTCCTGCCCTTCACCGTCCTGACGCTGCGCGGTTATGTCGCCGCGGTGCCCAAGGAGCTGGAGGAGTCCGCCATGGTCGACGGCTGCACCCGCCCGCAGGCCTTCATGAAGGTGATCCTGCCGCTGCTCGGCCCCGGTCTGATGGCGACCTCGCTGTTCGGCTTCATCACCGCCTGGAACGAATTCCCGCTCGTCCTGATCATCAACAAGGACATCGAGTCGCAGACCCTGCCGCTCTGGCTCTCCCAGTTCCAGACCGCGTTCGGCGACGACTGGGGTGCGACGATGGCCGCGTCCTCGCTCTTCGCCGTGCCGATCCTGATCCTCTTCATCTACCTGCAGCGCAAGGCCGTGAGCGGTCTTACCGACGGCGCCGTGAAGGGATAACGCCGCCCATGACCACCTTCACCTCCACCACGGACACCGTCACGCGCGACGCCCTCGCCGTCCTGCAGCCCGGGTTCACCGGCACCACCGCCCCCGACTGGCTGCTCCGCCGCGTCGGCGAAGGCCTCTCCTCCGTCGGCCTGTTCGGCCGCAACATCACGTCGCCGCAGCAGCTCGCGGCGCTCACCGCCCAGCTCCGGGCCGAGCGGGACGACGTGCTCGTCGCGATCGACGAGGAGGGCGGTGACGTCACCCGGCTCGAAGTGCGTCACGGCTCGTCCTTCCCCGGCAACCATGCGCTCGGCGCCGTCGACGACCTGGAGCTGACCCGTGCGGTCGCCCGGGAGCTCGGCCGCAGGCTCGCCGAGTGCGGGGTCAACCTCAACTGGGCGCCGTCCGCCGACGTCAACTCGAACCCGGGCAATCCGGTCATCGGCGTACGGTCCTTCGGAGCCGACCCGCACCTCGTCGCCCGGCACACCGCCGCGTACGTCGAGGGCCTCCAGGCCGCCGGCGTCGCCGCCTGCACCAAGCACTTCCCGGGGCACGGCGACACCGCCGTCGACTCGCACCATGCGCTGCCCCGCATCGATGTGGACCTCGACACCTTGCACGCCCGTGAGCTGGTGCCTTTCCGGGCGGCGATCGCAGCGGGTTCCAAATCGGTGATGAGCGCGCATATCCTGCTGCCCGCGCTCGACCCGGACCGCCCGGCCACCTTGAGCCCGCAGATCCTCACCGGTCTGCTGCGCGAGGAGCTGGGATACGACGGCCTGATCGTCACCGACGGCATGGAGATGCAGGCCATCTCCTCGACCTACGGAATCGAGCGCGGCTCCGTCCTCGCGATCGCGGCGGGTGCCGACGCGATCTGCGTCGGCGGCGGCCTGGAGGACGAAGCCACTGTGCTGCGGCTGCGCGACGCGCTGGTCACAGCGGTACGGACCGGCGAACTGCCCGAGGAGCGGCTGGCCGACGCGGCGGCACGGGTACGTGCCCTCGCGTCCTGGACGCGGCGGGCCCGGGGGGCCGACCCGGAGCCGGGCGCGGCAACGCAGGAGGGGACCGCGCCCGGCACCGGTATCGCTGCCGACATCGGCCTGATCGCCGCCCGTCGCGCGGTGCGGCTGACCGGTACGGGCGAGCCGCTCACGGAGCCGGCGTACGTGGCCGCGTTCACGCCGGTCGCGAACATCGCGGTCGGTGACGAGACCCCGTGGGGCGTCGCGGCCGAACTGGCCCGCATCCTGCCCGGCACCGCGACGGACACCTACAGCGGCGAGACCGAGGAAACCGCGGCCGCGGTGATGCGGGCCGCGGGGGAGCGGCGCATCGTCGCGGTCGTACGGGACGCACACCGCCACGCGTGGATGTCACAGGCCCTGGACGCCCTCCTCGCGGAGCGTCCCGACACGGCGGTGGTCGAGATGGGAGTCCCTCAGGCGGAGCCGAGGGGAGCGCTGTACGTGGCGACCCACGGCGCGGCCCGGGTCTGCGGCCGAGCGGCGGCAGAGGCCCTCACCGAGGCCCCCGGCACGTCCGCTGCCTGACCCCGGCCCGTCCGGCGTGCGAGGACGGCGCGTCCGCTCGCCGCAGCGGCAGACGGGAGGGCCGGGGCACCGACACGGTGCCTCGGCCCTCCCGTGTCCGGTGCCCTAGATTCCCTGCCACCGCGGCTTCGCCGCATAGGTGGCCCGGAAGTAGTCCGCCAGCTTCAGCTTCGACGCCGCCGCCTCGTCCACCACCACCGTCGCCCGCGGATGCAGCTGCAGCGCCGACGCCGGTACGAACGCCGCCACCGGCCCCTCCACGGTCAGTGCCACCGCCTCGGCCTTGCCCTCGCCGGTCGCCAGCAGGATCGGGTGGCGCGACTCCAGGATCGTGCCGATGCCCTGCGTGATCACGTGGTGCGGCACCTGGGTGATGTCGTCGTCGAAGAAGCGCGCGTTGTCGATCCGGGTCTGCTGGGTCAGCGTCTTGATCCGGGTGCGGGACGCGAGCGAGGAGCACGGCTCGTTGAAACCGATGTGCCCGTCGGTGCCGATACCGAGCAGCTGCAGGTCCACCCCGCCTGCCGCGGCAAGTGCCTTGTCGTACGCCTCGCAGGCCGCCTGGACGTCCTCGGCGGTGCCGTCGGGGCCCATGAAGGACGCCTCGGACAGGCCGAGCGGTTCGACGACCTCGCGCAGTACCACCGAGCGGTACGACTCGGGGTGGCCGGCCGGAAGGCCGACGTACTCGTCGAGCTGGCAGATGCGGGCGCGCGACGCGTCCACCTCGCCGGAGCGGACCTTGGCGGCCAGGGCCTGGTAGATGGGCAGCGGGGTCGAGCCGGTGGCAACGCCGAGAAGTGCGTCGGGCTTGCGGCCGAGCAGGGCGCCGATGGCCCCCGCGATGAGCTCGCCGCCTGCCTTGGCGTCCGGGACGATGACAACTTCCACGCGGGGCCTGCCGATCTGAGAAGATGATGACATGTGGTATAGACCAATCGAGGTCTAATTTAGCAGAGCCGGGCTGCCGGACGGTGACTTTCGGGTGCCGTTCGCGCGGTGTCCGCGCGAGGCCCGCCGGCGGCCCTCGCGCACCCCCGTGGCCGGACGGCGCTCAGGACGCATCGAGGCGCCCCCGGGGAGGGCAGCGACAGGCCCGCCGCCCATCGGGCCGGAGAGGGCGAGCGGCCGGGCCGCATCATGTCCGGCGAGATGGCCGAGCAGCCCGAGGTGCTGCGCTGCATCCCCGACCGAGGAGCCCCCGGAATCCGCGCGGTGGCCGCCCGGATCGGCGAACCTCGTCGTGGTCGGCCCGCAGGCCCAGGTGGAGGCGGCGTCCGCGGGCTTCGTGCTGCCGACTGCCGGGGTTGCCGAGGAGGTCGGCCGATCCTGGAGATCCTGCCGCTGCAGATGCCGGCGTACGAGGTGACGATCGCCCGTGGCGAGGACCCGGACGCGCCCCGCGCGTCGGCCGAGGTCACCGAGACCTGCTGAACAGGCCCCCGGAAACACCCGCGGGCCGCGGCGCCAGGACGGGACCCTCAGCCCGACCGGCACCGCAGCCCGGAGTTGCTCGGCCGGCGGTGTGCGGTGCCCCCGGCCGGGGAGAGGCGCCGGCGCAGTCAGGGCAGAGAGCGCGGGTACCTCGGTCCGCCCTCCTGTGCGGGGAGAGCGGAAGCTCTGTCTTGAGCATTGTGGACTAGACCATTAAGCCCTGTCCATCCATCGGAGCCGGGCAATTTCCGGCCCCTTCCCTTTCGCACGTACGGGCAGGTCGTTCGGTTCGGAACCACTGCGGATCCACAGGTACGCTCGCACACGTGCCCTCCATGAACGACCTCGTCCGCCAGCACACAGCCCTGAGCGACACCGACCTCGAGTGGCTGCATCTGCTGGTCTCGGAGTGGCAGCTGCTCTCCGACCTGTCCTTCGCCGACCTGGTCCTGTGGGTCCCCACCCGCGACGGGACCCGCTATGTGTCCGTCGCCCAGATGCGCCCCAACACCGGCCCCACCTCCTACCAGGACGACATGGTCGGCCACCTGGTGCCGCGCGGCCGCCGTCCGCTGCTGGACGCCGCGCTCGACGAGGGCCGGATCGTGCGCGAGGGCGACCCGGAGTGGCGCGAGGAGGTGCCGGTACGGGTCGAGTCCATCCCCGTGCGCCGCGAGGGCCGGGTCCTCGGCGTCATCGCCCGGAACACCAACCTCCTGACCGTCCGTACCCCGTCCAGGCTGGAGCTCACCTACCTCCAGTCGGCCTCCGACCTGGCCCAGATGATCGCCGCCGGCGCCTTCCCGTTCCCCGGCCAGCAGGTCGACATGGACGCGTCGCCGCGCGTCGGCGACGGGCTGATCAGGCTCGATGCCGAGGGCGTCGTCCAGTACGCCAGCCCCAACGCCCTCTCCGCCTACCACCGGCTGGGCCTCGCATCCGACCTGGTCGGCCACCACCTCGGCGGGACGACCGCCGAACTCGCCCCGTCCCGCGGTCCGGTGGACGAGGCGATGGTCAAACTGGCCAGCGGTTACGCACCCCGTGAGTTCGAGGTCGAGTGCGCGGGCGGTGTGATCCAGCTCCGGGCGATCCCGCTCAAGCCCAAGGGGGTCCGCATCGGCTCCCTGGTGCTGCTCCGCGACGTCACCGAACTGCGTCGCCGCGAACGCGAGTTGATCACGAAGGACGCCACCATCCGGGAGATCCATCACCGGGTGAAGAACAACCTCCAGACCGTGGCCGCCCTGTTGCGGCTACAGGCCCGCCGGATGGACTCCGAACAGGGCCGCGAGGCCCTCAACGAGGCGGTGCGGCGCGTCGGTTCGATCGCCATCGTCCATGAGACGCTGTCCCAGAATCTGGACGAGCGGGTCGAGTTCGACGAGATCGCCGACCGGGTGATCGCGATGGTCGCCGAGATCTCCCCGGGCAGGGTCACCTGCCGGCGGACGGGCCGCTTCGGGATCCTCGATGCGGAAGTCGCCACACCGCTCGCCATGGTGCTCACCGAAGTGCTGCAGAACGCGCTGGAGCACGCGTTCACCGTCGCCCAGACCGGCACGGTCGAGGTCTCGGCCGTACGCGGCGGCTCTCCGTCCGAGGCGCGCCTGCTGATCACGGTCCAGGACGACGGGTGCGGACTGCCCGAGGGGTTCGACCCGCAGCGCGCCGGCAATCTGGGTCTGCAGATCGTGAGGACGCTGGTGGAGGGCGAGTTGAGCGGATCGTTCGGCATGGTCCCGGCCCCCGAGCGCGGCACGCAGGTCATCCTCGACATTCCGGTCAGCGCGGAGAAGTGACCGGGGGCTGTTCCCTCGCGGGAACAGCAGTGAGCCCGGACCGTTGTTGACGGTCCGGGCTCACTGGTCAAGCGTGCGCTTCGGGGTACTGCGCGCTGCGACTCGGGGGGCGGGGTGGTGCGTACGCTCTGTACGCGCCGCCTGGCAGAGGCTCGTAGCGGTGGCGTCGGATCAGGCGCTGGCGTTACGCGCCCGGTTGCGAGCGGCGCGGCGCTTCATTGCGCGGCGCTCGTCCTCGCTGAGGCCACCCCAGACGCCGGAGTCCTGGCCGGACTCGAGCGCCCACTGCAGGCACTGCTCCATGACGGGGCAGCGACGGCAGACGGCCTTGGCTTCCTCGATCTGCAGCAGCGCAGGACCGGTGTTGCCGATGGGGAAGAACAGCTCGGGGTCTTCCTCACGACAAACGGCGTTGTGACGCCAGTCCATGGCTGCTACCTCTCCTTGGTATTGCATACGGTTGCTTGTGAATGTGAACGCTTTCACGAATCCCCCCACAGGTGACGGGCCGACGCCCAGATGAACTGGTTGTGGTCCTGTGCAGTGAGGAGGGGTTCTGGCTCTCAGTGGAGGCCGTTGTTGCGGGCCGTCCCGATCGCCATGTAGAGATTCGCAAACCTCGGCGGCGGATACAACCCCTTCTGGAAACTTTTTTTTGATTCCTCGGTGTCGGCTAGGTCACAGCCGTACTTCTATGGGGTGGAGGCCAGTCCAAACGTTCGAGTTAAAGGACTTTCGGCGCTTCCACTCACACAATCACACGCAGTGCACGGCGTACGCCTGTGAACGCCACACTCGTACGCAGGCCCAGGTGGTCACCGTCCATCTGGAACGGCAGTGGAACCTTTGAATGCAAGGTGAAGTCCGTGAGGTCGTGAAGTGAAACGGCGTGCTTCCCCTGCGGGCCCTTGTCGGGGCTGGAAGTGAGCAGCTGGGTGCCGTACCGGGCGACCGCGGGGGTGGAGAGACGCTTCAGCCCGAGGACGTCCAGGGCGGTGTCGAACGAGGCCTTCGGGGACGCGAATATGGGGCGATTCCCCAGGTAGGTCCAGGGTGCCGTGTTGGAGATTATGGACAGCGCGAGGTCGGTGACCGGATCCTCGCCCGGGACCTGCAGCGTGATCGTCCCGTGTCGCCGGTGCGGTTCCTCCAGGAACTGCCGGACCACCTGGCGTACGTACAGCGCATGGGTGGACCGCTTGCCGCGTTCGCGTTTCTGCTCGACCCGGCCGACCACGCCCGCGTCGAATCCGAGACCGGCACAGAACGTGAACCAGCGTGCGGGGACCGACTCGTCCTCGGTGCCGGGCGTGCCGGCCGCGAGCCCCAGGCCGACCGTGCGTTCGGTCCGGTTGGCGAGCGCGTCCAGGATGGCGCCGGTCGCCTCCACCGCGTCATTGGGCAGACCCAGGGCGCGGGCGAAGACATTGGTGGAGCCGCCGGGCACCACGGCCAGGCGCGGCAGGCTGTCGAGGTCGGGACCGTTGTGGAGCAGGCCGTTGACGACCTCGTTGACCGTGCCGTCGCCGCCGAGGGCGACGACCAGATCGATTTCGTCGGAGTCGGCGGCCCGTCGGCCCAGGTCACGGGCGTGCCCGCGGTACTCCGTGGTCACGGCCTCCAGCTTCATCTCGCTGGCGAGCGCGTGGATGAGCACGTCACGGGTCCGCGCACTGGTGGTGGTAGCAGCTGGATTGACCACAAGGAGTGCGCGCATGACCGCCAGACTACCTACCGCGCGGTATCGGTCTGAAGCCCTGGCCCATCATCTTCACGCTCGGTGACGACCCGGGCGCGAGGGGCTGCGCCGCCGCGCTCCGATCCGGACCCCGGCTTCGCTTTCGCAGCGCGGGGATGCCAACCTGCAAGGGTGAGTACTCAGCAGAACACGCCGTCCCCGTCGCCCGCGATCGAGCCGGCGAAGCCGGCCAGGATCGCCCTCGTGGCGGGACTGAGCGCCCTCGAAGGGGCGGCGCTCGCTCTCGGCGGGATGTACATGCTGGTCATGGGCCTGCTCGGTCGGCCGGACAGCCCGCAGCAGGCGGAGATGGGCGGCCTCACGCTGATCGTGCTCGGACTGATCCCGCTGTTCGCCGCCCGCGGGCTGCTGCGGCGGCGCAGCTGGAGCCGGGGCCCGGCGCTGATCACGCAGATCATCGCGCTGCCGGTGGCCTGGACGCTGCTGCGCTCGCACGGCGCGCTCATCCCGGCGGGCATCGCCCTGGCCGCGGTGGCGCTGACCGCACTGGTGCAGCTGGTCAGGCCGGCGACCAGGGAGGCGCTGGGCATCCAGGGGCCGCGCGCGACGCCGGAGGCGTGACGCCGGACGTGCGGCGACCCGGCCGGTGACGGCGGACGTGCATCGCGCGGCAACCGGACGTGCCCGCGCGCGAAGCTGGATGCGCCGCGCCCGCTACTCCTCGACGAGCAGCCGTTCGCGCAGCTGGGCCAGAGTGCGGGCCAGCAGGCGCGAGACATGCATCTGGGAGATGCCCACCTCCTGCGCGATCTGCGACTGCGTCATGTTGCCGAAGAACCGGAGCAGCAGGATGCGCTTCTCCCGCGGCGGCAGATCCTCCAGCAGCGGCTTCAGCGACTCCCGGTACTCGACACCCTCCAGCGCCTCGTCCTCGGAGCCCAGGGTGTCCGCCACCGCCGGGGACTCGTCGTCCGTGTCCGGCACGTCCAGCGAGAGCGTGCTGTAGGCATTGGCCGATTCCAGGCCCTCCAGGACCTCTTCCTCGGAGATGCCGAGCCGCTCCGCCAGCTCATGGACCGTGGGCGACCGGCCGTGCTGCTGGGAGAGCTCCGCGGTGGCCGTGGTGAGCGAGAGACGCAGCTCCTGCAGCCTGCGCGGTACCCGCACCGCCCAGCCCTTGTCCCGGAAGTGGCGCTTGATCTCGCCCACGACCGTCGGCGTCGCGTACGTGGAGAACTCGACGCCCCGGTCCGGGTCGAACCGGTCCACCGACTTGATCAGGCCGATCGTGGCGACCTGCGTCAGATCGTCCAGCGGCTCGCCGCGATTGCGGAACCGGCGGGCCAGATGCTCCACGAGCGGCAGATGCATCCGCACCAGCCGGTTGCGCAGCTCGGCCTTCTCCGGCGAGCCGTCCGGGAGCTTCCGCAGCTCGATGAAGAGCGCCCGCGCCCCGCTGCGGTCATGTGGATCGTGGTGTCCGTGCTCGCTCATCTGGCCTGCCCGCTCCGCCTGCTCCACCGCGACCGTACGGACCACCGGCTCGTCCGCCCCGTCCTCCGGATGGGGCAGCGCCTGCTGATCGGGGATGCCTGCCGGTCGCACCACCCCTGGTCGGATCGTCTCGTCCCGCACAGGACCGTCCCCGTTCCCGTTGCTCACGCCGGCCCGGGTCCCGCGCCGCGCTGTTTGTACAGGCTGATGCTGACCGTACGGTCATCGGCGACCGTGGAGTCGACCTTGCCGGCCAGTGCGGAGAGCACCGTCCAGGCGAAGGTGTCACGCTCCGGGGCCCTGCCGTCCGTCGTCGGGGCCGCCACCGTCACTTCGAGAGAGTCGTCGACGAGCCGGAAGACGCAGCTGAGGACGGAGCCCGGCACGGCCTGCTGCAGCAGGATCGCGCAGGCCTCGTCGACCGCGATACGGAGATCCTCGATCTCGTCGAGAGTGAAGTCCAAACGCGCTGCGAGACCGGCCGTGGCCGTACGCAGCACGGACAGGTAGGCACCCGCAGCGGGCAGCCGGACTTCCACGAAGTCCTGATTCCCGGGCTCGCCTGCGATCTGGGACACCCTCACCTCCAAGGTGGCACAAACTCTTTCGAGGGCCCGGGAGGGTGCCCCGGAGCCATGCGGTACGTCTTCGGTACTTGGTCCGGCGACGCTATCGCGATCCATGATGCCGTGTCGCCCGTACCCCATCCCGCGACTGTCACTCATGGTAAGCCCATGAGTACACACAGTGGCTAGAGGGCTGCGACGGTCAATTGCGAACAACCGGCGCCGGTTTGACGTACCCAGACGTCAGACGATCGAACCGTCCTCGAAGCACCAGCGCCAGTTTTCGCCCACCTCGAAGCTCCGCATGACCGGATGGCCGGTTTCCTTGAAGTGCCCCGTGGCGTGCTGCAGGGGTGACGAATCACAGCAGCCGACGTGGCCGCAGGTCAGGCAGAGGCGCAGCTGTACGGGGTGGGTGCCCGCGGCAAGGCATTCGGGACACGTGGCGCTGAGCGGGGCGGGCTCGGCGCGCGGCAGTTCGAGAACGTGCGGGCACTCCATCATGATTGTCAGGTTACGACGGATGTGAGGACGGTGAGATGGACGCATTGCCCCTGGTGGCACTGGTCGCGGCCAGTGCGGCGATCGCGGGGGCCGCCCGCCGCACCCCGGTGCCCGCCCCCCTGATGCTGGTCGCCGTGGGGCTGCTCGCCTCCTACCTGCCGGGCATTCCCACGTACACCCTGGACGCGCACATCGTCCTGCCCCTGCTGCTGCCGCCGCTGCTCTACACGGCCGCGGTCGACAGCTCGTACCTCGACCTGCGGGCCAACGTCCGGCCGATCGCCCTGCTCTCCGTCGGCTATGTCCTCTTCGCGACCTTCGCCGTCGGCTGGCTGGCGTACTGGATGGTGCCCGACCTGCCGTTGACCGCCGCGCTGGTGCTGGGCGCCGTCATCGCGCCGCCGGACGCCGTCACGGCGGCCGCCATCGCCCGCCGGGTCGGGCTGCCCTCCCGGGTCACGACCATCCTGCAGGGCGAGTCCCTGGTCAACGACGCGACCGCGATCACCGCCTACAAGGTGGTGCTGGCCGCCGCCGTCGGTGAGGGCGTCAGCTGGGGCGCCGGGATCGCGGAGTTCCTGGTCGCGGCGGTCGGCGGTGTCGGGGTCGGCCTGGTGCTGATGGTGCCGCTGCACTGGCTCCGTACCCACCTCAAGGAGCCGCTGCTGCAGAACACCCTGTCGCTGCTGATCCCCTTCGTGGCGTACGCGGCGGCGGAACGCGTGCACGCCTCCGGAGTGCTCGCCGTGGTCGTCGTCGCGCTCTATCTGGGGCACCGCGCCTGGCAGGTCGACTTCGCGACCCGGCTCCAGGAGGCGGCCGTGTGGAAGATGGTCGCGTTCATCCTGGAGTCGGCGGTCTTCGCGCTGATCGGACTGCAGCTGCCCTTCGTGCTGAAGGGGCTCGGTGCGTACGCCGTCGGACAGGCGCTCTGGTACGCGGTGGCCGTATTCCTCGCCGTCGTCGTGGTCCGCTTCATCTGGGTGTACCCGAGCACCTACCTGCCGGCTCTGCTGTCGAAGCGGATCAGGGAACGCGAGCCCGCGATCGCCTGGACCTCGCCGCTGATCGTCGGCTGGGCCGGGATGCGCGGCGTCGTCTCGCTCGCCATCGCCTTCTCCATCCCCCTGGTGACGACGGCCGGCGAGGACTTCCCGGCCCGGAACCTGGTGCTCTTCCTGACCTTCACCACCGTCATCGGCACCCTGGTCATCCAGGGGCTCACCCTGCCCCTCCTGGTGCGGATCCTGAAGCTCCCGGGACGCGACCCGAAGGTCGAGACCCTGGCCGAGGCGCAGGCCCAGAGCGAGGCGTCCGCGGCCGCCGATGCGCGCCTGGAGGAGCTGCTCGCCGACCCGCGCAACCGTCTGCCCGAACCGCTCGCCGAACGGCTGCGCAATGTCCTGGAGCGGCGTCGGAACTCCGTGTGGGAGCGGCTCGGCGCGGCCAACCCGCTGACCGGCGAGTCGGCCGACGACACCTACCGGCGCCTCGCCCGCGAAATGATCGACGCCGAGCGCACGGTCTTCGTACGGCTGCGGGACGAGCGGCGGATCGACGACGAGATGCTCCGGAACCTGCTGCGGCGGCTGGACCTGGAGGAGGCGGCGGCCTACCGCGAGGAGTCCGAGGCCCCCCAGGGCTGACCCGTGACGACAGCGACGAGCCTGGTCCCCGGGGCGAACGCGCCCTCCCGGGCCAGGACGGTCAGCCCGTACAGCAGCTTGGCGACGTAGAGCCGCTCGACGGGCAGCCCGTGGCGCTCCTCGAAGTCGTCGGCGAAGGCGTGCAGCTCGCCGGTCGTACGGGCGTAGCCGCCGAAGGCGAAGCGTTCGTCCAGGGACCACGCCCCGGCGGGCCCGCCGAACGCCTCCCGCTGCAGCTCCCGTACCGCGTCCCCCAGGAAGCCCCCGCGCAGCACCGGGATGCCGAGCGCCCGCTGCCCCGGTGCGAGGCCGGCGGCGAGACCGGCGAGGGTGCCACCGGTGCCGCAGGCCACCGCGACCACGTCGGCCACACCGTGCAGCTCCCGCCCGAGCGCTGTACAGCCCTGTGCGGCCAGGGCGTTGCTGCCACCCTCCGGGACGACGCTGCACTCCCCGTAGCCGCTCAGCAGCCGCTCCAGGACCGCCGGATCGGTCTTTGCGCGGTACGTCGCGCGGTCCACGAAGTGCAGGCGCATACCGTCCTGCGCGCACTGCGCCAGCGACGGGTTGAGCGGCCGGCCGGCCAGCTCGTCGCCGCGTACGACGCCGATGGTGGGGAAGCCGAGCAGTCGGCCGGCGGCGGCGGTGGCGCGCAGATGGTTGGAGTAGGCGCCGCCGAAGGTCAGCACGGTGCGCCCGGCGGCATCCGCCAGATTGGGGGCGAGTTTGCGCCATTTGTTGCCCGGCAGATCCGGGTGGATCAGATCGTCGCGTTTGAGCAGGAGCTGTACGCCGTGCCGGGCGAAGCGCTCGTCCTCGGCCGGCTGCAGGGGTGACGGGAGCACCGGCTGCAGCCGGGAGAGTTCGAGAGGGTCGCAGGGCATGCGCCCATTGTCGCCCGGTGCAGCCGCCGCCTCGACGGCCGCTGCCCGGTTGCCCGCCGCCTGTGTTCGCAGGCGGGCGTGCGGCTACTTCAGGCGGTCGTGGATCCGGGCCCGCATGGAGTCCATCGTGAAGCCGCGCGGATCGATCTTGCCGGGCTGCCACTCCTTGTGGCCGATGACGGAGCGGGAGGTCCAGCCGTGGTGGCGGCAGACCGCGGCGGCCGCCCGCTCGATGGCTTCGAGCTGGGCGTCGGGCCAGGGGTCCTCGCCGTCGCCGAGGTTCTCGCACTCGAAACCGTAGAAGTGCCTGTTCCCGTCGGTGTTGGCCTCGTTGTCGGACGGCAGGCGCTTCTCGGCGACGACGGCGCGCAGGACGTCGTCGTCGCCGAGTCCGGCGTGGTTGGTGCGGCCGTAGCCGACCAGGTGGACCCGGCCGTCCTTGGCGATCACACCGTGACACAGCGGGCCGGGCAGCTCCGGGTAGCCGTCGCGGCAGATCCGGACGGTGGCCGCGGTGCCGCTGGTGACCGTGTGGTGGATCATCACGCCGTTCACGGGGCCCCACGGGCCCTTGTGGTTGCGGTTGTGCGTACGCCAGTCGCCCACCTGGACGACGGTGAGCCCTTCGTTCCTCAGGGCTGTCAGGAAGGTGCTCGCGGACATGGGGGTGGACATGGCCGACTCCTTGGGGCGTGGGGGGAGAGAGTCCGTACTCCGCTTGTACCGGAGCGTCGGCCTCCGGGCCATCCCCACCCGCGCTGTTCGGGAGTTGTGCGAGCCGATCCGGTCAATTGCGCTCTCCCCCAGCGAGGTTCAGCCCCGGGCGAGCCACAGGTCGGGGCCGAACACCTCGTAATGGATGTCGGCCGCCGCGACGCCCTTGGCCAGCAGCTGGGTGCGCACGGCCCGCATGAAGGGCAGCGGACCGCAGAGGTACGCATGCGTACCGGACGGGACCGCCAGTCCGCTCAGGTCGACCAGGCCGGTGCGGTCGGCGCGGTGGCCGGGCTCGGGGTTCTCGTACCAGAAGTGCGCGACGGCGTCCGGGAGTTTGCCGGTGAGCAGGGTGTGGTCGGTGCGCAGCGCGTGGTCGGCGGGGGAGCGGTCGCCGTGCACGACGGTGATCGGGGCCCTGTGGCCGGTGGCCGCCAGGTGCTCCAGCATCGACAGCATCGGGGTGCAGCCGATGCCCGCGGAGGCGAGCAGCAGCGGGGCGTCGGCGGCGTCGAGCACCAGATCGCCGTACGGGGCGGAGACCCGCAGCCGGTCGCCGGCCCGGGTGCGGGCGTGCAGCTGCGCCGAGACCTCGCCGTCGGGGGCGCCACCGCCGTGCACCCGCTTGACGGTGATCGAGCGCAGCGGCGAGCCGGGGGCGCAGGAGAGGCTGTACTGACGAATCTGGCGGGCCCCGTCGGGGAGTTCGACCTGTACGGAGACGTACTGGCCGGGCCGGAAGGCGGGGGCGGGCGCACCGTCGGCCGGGCGGAGCTGGAAGGTGGCCACGTCCGCGGTCTCCTCGATCCGGGCGGTGACTTCCCACTCGCGCCACACGTCACCGGCGACGACGCCCTGCTGTGCGTACAGCCGGTCCTCGATGGAGATCAGGGCGTTGGCCATCAGCCAGTAGACCTCGTCCCAGGCGGCCGCGACCTCCGGGGTGACCGCGTCGCCGAGCACCTCGGCGATGGCGGCGAAGAGATGGGTGTGCACGACGTCGTACTGGGCGGCGGTCACGCCGAGCGAGGCGTGCTTGTGGGCGATCCGGCTCAGCATCACGTCGGGGCGGGTGTCCGGGTGCTCGACGAGTTGCGTCGCGAAGGCGGCGATGGACCCGGCGAGAGCCTGACGCTGGGCGCCGGACGCCTGGTTGCCACGGTTGAACAGGTCGCGCAGCAGCTCGGGATGGGCGGCGAACAACTTCCGGTAGAAGAGGTCGGCGATGTCCCCGATGGCTGCGCCGACGGCGGGGAGGGTGGCACGGACGGTGGCGGTCGACGGCTCGGAGAGCATCGGGCGGACTCCTCGAATTGAATTGGTATCTGGGATGCGTATTTTTGTTGGCACGCGGCCCCGGCGCGGGAGTGGCCCGTTCCGGGAGGGGGTCAGTCGGTGGCCGGGCGCCCGCTGCTGATGCCGATCAGCAGTGGACCCGTGGGAGAGGCGACGAGGTCGGCGACGGTGATCGGGTCGAGTGAGGCGTAGAAGGCCTCCTGTGCCCGGTGCAGCGCACCGCGCAGCCGGCAGGCCGAGCGCAGCGGGCAGGGCGTGCTGCCTTCGCACTCGACGACGTCGCCGGGTCCTTCGAGCTCGCGGACGAGTCCGCCGATCGAGGCGGACCGGCCGGATCCGGTGAGCGTGAGCCCACCGCCGCGGCCGCGGCGCGCCTCGACCAGGCCGAGGTGCTGAAGCCGGGCGACCACCTTCGCGGCGTGGGTGTACGGCACCTGCATGGTCGCCGCCACCTCCCGGGTGGTCGGCGGATCCTCGTCCGTCACGACGGCGAGGCGCATCAGTACGCGCAGCGCCACGTCGGTGAATCTCGTCAGCCGCATGACGGCCACGGTAGATAACTTGCATCGAGTATGCAAATTATCTGGCCGCCTGGACGTCGCCCGGCGTCGTGCCCAGCAAAAAGCCCGATTAGTCACACTCTTTTGTGTAATGGCGTGCCGTGTCCGCACGCTGAAAGGCTTCTTGTCGCAGGTCAGCCGATGATCGGGAGGGCGTCAGATGTCCGTTGGTGAAGAGGTTCAGAACACGCAGACACCGCCGCAGCAGAGTCTGGGCACGGCGGCTGCGCGGAACCTCGCGACGACCACCAAGTCCGCTCCGCAGATGCAGGAGATCACCTCGCGGTGGCTGCTGCGCATGCTTCCATGGGTGCAGGTGCAGGGCGGCACCTACCGGGTGAACCGCCGGCTGAGTTACTCGGTCGGAGACGGCCGGGTGACCTTCGTGCAGACCGGCGACCGGGTCACGGTGATCCCCGCGGAGCTCGGCGAACTGCCCGCGCTGCGGGACTTCGGAGACGAGGAAGTGCTCGGAGAGCTCGCCAGGCGGTGCGAGCAGCGCGAGATCGCCGCCGGGCAGGTGATCGCCGCATCGGGGGAGTCGGCGGACCGGGTCTTCCTGCTGGCGCACGGCAAGGTCGAGAAGGTCGGCACCGGTCCCTACGGCGACGAGACGGTGCTCGGGGTACACGCCGACGGGGCCTATTTCGGTGATCACTCACTGATCGAGGGTGACGCCGTCTGGGAGTACACGGCCCGTGCCGTCACCGCGTGCACGGTGCTGACGCTGAGGCGGGCGGATGTGCTCAACCTCGCCGAGCGGGCGGACTCGCTGCGTGCGCATCTCGCCGGGCTGCTCAGCATTCCGCACCAGCGCACCAACAAGTACGGCGAGGCGGAGATCGACCTCTCCGCGGGCCATGTCGGCGAGGCCGTCGTCCCGCACACGTTCGTCGACTACGAATCGGCGCCGCGCGAGTACGAGTTGAGCGTCGCCCAGACCGTGCTCAAGGTCCACAGCCGGGTCGCCGACCTCTACAGCCAGCCGATGAACCAGACCGAGCAGCAGCTGCGGCTCACGGTCGAGGCGCTCCGCGAGCGCCAGGAGCACGAGCTGATCAACAACCGCGAGTTCGGTCTGCTCAACAACTGCGACTACGAGCAGCGCCTCCAGCCGCACGCCGGCGTGCCCAGCCCCGACGACATGGACGAACTGCTGTCGCGCCGCCGCGGATCGAAGCTGTTCCTCGCCCACCCCCGGGCCATCGCCGCCTTCGGCCGGGAGTGCAGCAAGCGCGGCCTGGTGCCGCAGAGCGTGGAGATCGGCGGTCATCATGTGCCGGCCTGGCGCGGCGTGCCGATCTTCCCGTCGAACAAGATCCCGGTCACCGAAGCCCGCACCACGTCGATCATCTGCATGCGAACCGGCGAGGCCGAGCAGGGCGTCATCGGACTCCAGCAGACCGGCATCCCCGACGAGATCGAGCCCAGCCTGTCGGTCCGCTTCATGGGCATCGACGAGCAGGCGATCATCTCCTACCTGGTGACGGCCTACTACTCGGCGGCCGTGCTGGTGCCGGACGCCCTGGGGGTCCTGGAGAACGTCGAGGTCAGCCGCTGGCGCTGACCCCCGGGAGAGGTGGGCGCCGTCACGGCGGCGGCGCCCACCGCCTCCGACGCCTCGGACCGGGCGCCCGCAGCGGCCATGCCTCCGGCCCGGGACGCCCGGTCCCGGTGCCCCGGGCGGCTCCCCCGTGGAGGCCGTCCGCTCGCCGAACCACCCACACCCCCGGCCCGGGGGTGCTCCGGCCCGGGGAACCTGGCCGGTCACCGCCGGGACCGGGCGACCTGAGGGAGCGATTGTGACCATGACGACCCGTACGGACACCGCGGCCACCGAAGGCCACGAGGCCGTCGCGCTCCTGGAGCGCACCCGGAATCTTGTCGATCCCCGACTGCGGGCCGCCGTCGAGTCGCTGCCCGGATCCATCCGGCGCGTCGCGATGTACCACTTCGGCTGGGAGCGGGCGGACGGAAGCGCGACCACCGGGCAGGCCGGCAAGGCGATCAGGCCCGCGCTCGTCCTCGCCGCGACCCGGGCGGTCGGCGGCGACCCGGAGCAGGCGGTGCGTGCGGCCGTGGCCGTGGAACTGGTCCACAACTTCAGCCTCCTGCACGACGACGTCATCGACGAGGACCGGACCCGCAGGCACCGGCCCGCCGCCTGGACCGTGTTCGGCATTCCGGCCGCCGTCATCGCGGGAGACGCCATGCTCGCCCTGGCCCACCGGCTGCTCGCCGAGGACACCCGGCAGGCGTCGGCCCGCGCCTCCGGCCGGCTCGCGAACTGCGTCATCGAACTCTGCGCGGGTCAGCAGGCCGACTGCTCCTTCGAGGAACGCGGCCCGGACGAGGTCTCGCTCGACGAGTGCCTCGCCATGGCCACCGCCAAGACCGGCGCGCTCCTCGGCTGCGCCTGCGCGCTCGGCGCGCTGTACGCGGGGGTGGACGAGCGGTCGGTCGGCGCGATGGACGGCTTCGGCCGGGAGGCGGGTCTGGCCTTCCAGCTGATCGACGATCTGATCGGCATCTGGGGGGACCCGGTGCAGACCGGGAAGCCGGTCGGGGCGGATCTGGCCGCCCACAAGAAGTCCCTGCCGGTGGTCGCCGCGCTCACCTCCCGCACCCCGGCGGCAGCCGAACTCGATGCGCTCTACCGGGGTTCCATGCGCACGGCCGGCGAGGTGAGCCGCGCCGCCGACGCCGTCGACCGGGCAGGCGGCCGCGACTGGGCGCAGGTCTGCGCGGCCGACCGGATGGCCCGCGCGGTCCACCATCTGTCCCGGGCGGTACCCGATCTCTCCGCGGCGGGCGATCTGCTGGCCCTGGCGGAGTTCGTCACCCGCCGGACGCACTGAGAGAAGGGAGGAGGGCAGCAGAAGTGACCGGCTCCCGCGCAGCCTGTACGCCGTCAACTCTAGGATCCTGTACGTCGGTTGAGGCGGTACGAGCGAGAGCGGGAGCCGGGCATGGGCGTACGGATACGGCAGGCGGATGCGGCAGACCGGGAACAGGTCGTGCGGCTGCTGGACGAGGCGTTCCACGACGACCCGGTCAGCAGCTGGGTCTTTCCGGACTCGACGCACCGCCGGGCCGTGCACGGAAGGTTCCTCGGCGTCTTCGTCGACGTCACGCTCGCCGAAGGCCGTATCGATCTGCTGGAGGACGGCACGGCCGTGGCCCTGTGGCTGCCCGTGCCCTCCGGCGCACCCGTCGAGGAGGACACCACCCCCGCGCTGATGCGGGCGACGGCGGACCCCGACAACGAGCGGGCCGAGCTGGTCGGAAGGCTCACGGGCGCGATCCACCCGCACGACCGGGCGCATGAGTACCTGCTCATGATCGGGGTCTCCCCGGAGCGCCAGGGGGAGGGGATCGGAGCGGCCCTGATCGGCGATGTGCTGGAGCGCTGCGACCGCGACGGCGTGCCTGCCTACCTGGAAGCGAGCAGCGCCCGCAGCCGGCGGCTCTACGAACGGCTCGGCTTCGCCTTCATGGGCACCACCGTCGAGCTCCCCGACGGCCCGCCGATGTGGCCCATGTGGCGAGAGCCGCAGGCAGCCTGAGCCCACCGCGTCCGCGGCAGCGAAGTGGAGGGCGGCAGGGCGACGGCTGCGGGCAGGGGCTACAGTCCGTGCCCATGACAGACGAGTCATGGGCAGGGTGGTACCGGGACCGGCAGGGTTCCGAGTCCGTCATCCTCACCACCGACGGACAACAGCTCCGCATCCGGATCAGGGGCATCGACTTCGAGGGCGAAAGCTTCGACGATCTCGCTCCGGTGGCAGGCATGCCGCCGGAAAGCGGAATGGTCGCCCTGGCGGACGGTGCGCTCACCGACTGCGTACTGGAGTGGGACCTGCCGCTCCCGGTCCTTGTGGACGGCGCGGTCCACCAGGCCACGCTCGGCTGCCTGTTGTCGCTGCGCCGTCCCGAGGCCGATCTCCACCTGGAGCTGCATTTCGGCGGCGCGGTCTACGGCTCGCGCCGGGCCGAGACCGAATTCGCCACCGCGCTCGCCACGATCCAGCGCACCCTCCCGCCCGGAGTCCGCTTGCAGACCTGCATCGCGTGCGCGTTCTCGGACTACTTCCCGGCGACGCCCGGCCGCGGACTGTCCGGCGGCCTCGCGTGCTTCCGGGGTGCGAAGGATGCCTACCGCGGGGCGTCGGGCGAGGACGACGTGCTGGATCTGTGGGACCGGCGGACCGGGTTCGTCCAGGAGATCTGGAGTTGCCGCGAGTTCGAGGCCCGCCCTGCGGAGGGTGCGGGCACCGGACACCGTGGCGCCTTCCCGCTCGAACTGGCCTGAACGCACAGGCGGTCCTGAGGGCGCGACGCTCCTGAGGGCCACGACGCAGGGTGCGTGGCCCGTCCGGCGGTGTCCGTGCCCCGCGCCGTCGCCTACGGAGGCGACGGCGCGGGGCGAGCGGCCGCCCACCACCCGGGTCCTCGCCAACTTTCGTGCGTCCAGGCGCGCGCCGTGCGCCGCCGCTGCCGACGGCTCCGTGACGCGGGGCCGATCGAACCGCGTCGGCCCCTCGCCCCCTACGGCCGGTGGCCGTCCGCCCTCAGCGCAGACCGTCCCACCCCCAGCGCGGTGTCGGACCGGGATCGCCGAGGTCCGTGCCGGCCGGGGTCGCCGAGACATCGCGCGCGATCCTGGTGCCCCAGTCGAAGTACTCCATGACACGAAGGCGCAGCAGCTCGTCGTCCGGCAGCTCCTTGTCGACCGCGGTCCCCATCAGCTCCATCCAGCGCAGCCGCTGCGGCTCGGTGATCGACAGGCCGAGGTGGGAGCGCAACAGGGCCTGATGGCCGCCGAGTCTCCCGCTGTACTCGGCGGGCCCGTCGAAGATCTCGGCCAGCCAGACGGCGACATGTTCGATGTGGGTCGGCGTGAAGTCCGCGAAGACGGGGGCGAGCAGCGGATCCGCCAGCGCCTCGTCGTAGAAGGTGTTGCTCAGCCGGCGGAGCACGTCGACACCGCCGATGGCCTGGTACAGCGTTTCCGGACGCTTGCTCATGGTGCGCGCACCTCCATGGGAGGACCCGGTTCACCCCGGGCCGCTGGACCCAGCTTCCGCCGAACGAGCGGCCGCGCCGGGGCCGTTCGCTGCCGGCGCATCAAGCGGGGGCAGGGGTTCACCCGTGACGCGTCGTCCTTCGTGTCCCCCACCCGGCGCCCAGCTTCCGCCCGAGCGAGGAGTCGTTCCCCGTGCGGTCCCGGCCGGGTTGTCGGGCGGTCGGGGACATGTCTCCGACCCCGTCCGGCCCCATTCGGCGTGGCGTACCCAAGAGATCGTACGTAAAGCTACATATTGCGCGCTATGAGAACTTACATGCACCGGCATGGCACAGGAATCAGGGTGGCGGTGACGCTGACGGCCGCGGCGGCCATCGTGGGCGGCTTCGCGCCCCGCGCAGTGGCGCTGCCCGACGGTCTCGGCGCCGACATCATCGCCCGTGGCGACTCCCTGGCCAGGGAGGCCGTCACGGAGGCCGAGGGGGCGATCGCCGCCCTCGGCCGGCTCGACGTGAACCAGCACGAGGGCGTCTCGCAGATCCACCACGACGGCGTCACCGGCGGCGGACCGCGCATCCCGCCGCAGTCCGGCACCGCCCACCCGACGGCGGGTGGCGACCGGACCGTCGCCTCCGGCCGGCGACTGCCGTACCCCCGGGGCCTTTCGTTCGGACCGAGCAGGGCCCGCGGGGTCTAGTTTGGGCCCCATGGCCGAAGCACTGCTGCTGCACCTCACCGAAGGCCCTCTGTGGGAGGCGGCCCGCGGGACGGGGACGTACGAGATGTCCACCCGCGGCCGCACCCTGCAGGAAGAGGGCTTCATCCACTGCTCGCTGCCCCACCAGCTCCCGGGCGTGGCCGAGATGCTGTACGGCTCCGGGACCGCGGCCGCTGCCGAGGGCCCGGCGGATCTGGTGGTCCTCGTCATCGACCCGGCACGGCTCTCCGTACCCGTGCGGTACGAGGCCCTCGCACCCGGGGGCGAGGAATTCCCGCACATCTACGGCCCCGTCCCGGTGGACGCGGTCGTGGAGGTGCGTCCCTGGCTGCGCAAGGAAGGCAACCCCGCATGAACGCCACACCCCCCACCGGCACCGGCACCCCCGCGGCCACGGACGTCCCGATCATCGCGGTCACCGGCGCGACCGGCGCGGTCGGCGGCCGTGTCGCCCAGCGGCTCGCGCGCGCCGGTGTCCCCGTACGGCTCCTCGCCCGCGACCCGTCCCGGCTGCCGGACCTGCCGGGTACGGTCGCCGCGCCGCCCGCCGCGTACGGCGACGGGGAGGCCATGCGCCTGGCCCTGGCCGGGGCGCACACGCTGCTCCTCGTCTCGGCGCACGAGGGCCCCGACCGGGTGCGCGAGCACACCACAGCCGTGGACGCGGCGGTCGCCGCCCATGTCGAGCGCATCGTGTACGTGTCGTTCCTCGGCGCCGCGCCGGACGCCACGTTCACGTACGCCCGCGACCACTGGCACACCGAGGCGCACATCCGTGTCTCCGGTGTGCGCCACACCTTCCTGCGCGACAGCCTGTACCTCGCCGGTATCCCCGCGATGGCCGGGGCCGACGGTGTGCTGCGCGGCCCGGCCGGCGACGGCCGCGTGGCGGCGGTGGCGCACGAGGACATCGCGGACGCGGCGACGACCGTCCTGCTGGCGGACACCGAGGGCGACACCCGCCACGACGGCGTGACGTACGACCTCACCGGACCCGAGGCGTTCACCCTCGCCGAGGCGGCCGAGGAGCTGAGCCGGGCCACCGGACGCACTGTCACCTACCATCCGGAGACCCGGGAGGAGGCATACGCCTCACGGGCGCAGTACGGCGCCGAGGGGTGGGAGGTCGCCGGCTGGGTCACGTCCTACGAGGCCATCGCCGCCGGTGAGATGGCCCTGGTCTCGGACGCGGTGACGGTCCTTACCGCCATCCGGGGAAGAGCCTCGCCACGTACCTGAGCGAGAATCCGGACAGCTACCGGCACCTGCTGAAGGCCGACTGACCTTCGGGCGGCGCGGCCGGCGGACGATCCGGCCGGCCGCCCGTCCCCGAACCGAAGGAATGCGGCGACGGCCATGCGCACCGAAACACCCTGGGGTCCCTGGGACCCGGCCCCGCTGGCCGAGGTCGCCGACCGCTTCGCCCCGCTGCGCACCCCCTGGTGGATCGCGGGCGGCTACGCGGTCGAACTGGCCGTCGGCCACGCCTTCCGGAACCACTCCGACATCGACGTCACACTGCTCCGTCGCGACCAGCTCACCACCCAGCAGGTGCTCGCCGGCTGGGAGTGGTGGGCCGCCGACCCGCCCGGAACCCTGCGCCCGTGGCTCCCCGGCGAGATCCTGCCGCCCACGGTCCACGACATCTGGTGCCGGCCGGGCCGCGACGAGCCCTGGCGCATCCAGATCATGCTCGACGAGGCGGACGGCACGGACTGGGCCTTCCGCCGCGACACCCGCATCCGCCTCCCGCTCGACCGGCTGGGCCGGGTCTCGGGGGACGGCATTCCGTATCTGGCCCTGCAGGTGCAGCTGTTGTACAAGGCGAAGTCCCGTCGCCCCAAGGACGAGGAGGACTTCACGACGGCGCTGCCGGTCATGACCGCCGACCAGCGCGCCTGGCTGACCGAGACCATCACCCTGGCGTACGGCGCCGGCCACCCCTGGGCGGCGCGGCTGCGCCGGCACCGGTGACGGCGTTCCACGCCTCAGCCGCCACGCGATATGCGGCGGCTCGCCTCACCGGCGGGCGCGTATGCCCGGACCGGTCACGACCTCCGCCGACGCTCGTTCCCGCAGGACTTCCGGCTGGACCACGGCGTATCAGGCAGGTGAGGGCCTGCCCGTCGTCCTGCCCTCCGCTGCGGCCGGAACGAACCGATGTCTCCGGTCCCGCTGTCCGCCCCGCCCGCCGACGTCCCGATCAAGTCCGCTGCGGACGGCCGCACTTGGGTCTCCCCCGACGTCCATGCATGGAAGGGCCCGACCGGCGAGACCGGTCGGGCCCTTCCTTGCGCCGCTCCGGCCCGCCGTGCAGGCCGGGCCGCTCGCGAGCGGTGATCAAGCCTTCTTGGTCTCCCAGAAGATCTTGTCGATCTCGGCGATGTAGTCCAGTGCCTTCTGGCCCGTCGCCGGGTCCGTGGAGGCCTTCGCGGCCGACAGCGCCTTCAGGGCGTCGTTGACCAGCTGGTGCAGCTCCGGGTACTTCTCGAAGTGCGGGGGCTTGAAGTAGTCGCTCCACAGCACCGAGACGTGGTGCTTCGCCAGCTCGGCGCGCTGCTCCTTGATGACCACCGCGCGGGCCCGGAAGTGCGGGTCCTCGTTGGCCTGGAACTTCTCCTGGACGGCCTTGACGGACTCCGCCTCGATGCGGGCCTGGGCCGGGTCGTACACGCCGCAGGGCAGGTCGCAGTGGGCGCTGACCTTCACCTTGGGGGCAAACAGGCGGGAAAGCATTGAGCTGTCCTTCCTCGTGATCGTCTTCTCAGGTGGGACATTACTCCGTGGGGGACGTGTTTTTGTGGGGGCCCCAGGGGCTTAGGCCAAAAGTCCGGGGCGAGGATGGGACCAGTGGCCGAATGTACGGAACGGTATGCGGGACGGTGTACTGAACGGACCGGGGAGGTGCCGGAGATGCCGGAGGGGCCGGAGCTGACGCACGAGCCCGCGCGCGGGCTGGTGGCGCGAGTGCCTTTTCAGGTGGTGGAGGTGACGGGGCCTTCGATGGTGCCCACGCTCTACCACGGGGACTGGCTGCTCGTGCAGTACGGGGCGCGCGTGCGTCCCGGCGACGTGGTGATTCTGCGTCATCCTTTCCAGCAGGACCTGCTGGTCGTCAAGCGCGCTGCCGAGCGCCGTGCGGGCGGCTGGTGGGTGCTGGGCGACAACGCGTTCGCGGGCGGGGACAGTACGGACTACGGGACGGTGCCCGAGGAACTGGTGCTGGCCAGAGTCCGGGCCCGCTACCGGCCGCTGAGGAAGGATCAGCGATCGGTGCTCGGTGTGGCGGTCTGGGCGGCGACCGCGCTGCGGCCCGTGTCGGCCGTGCGCTCCGCCTCCAGACGTTTGCGGGCCCGGTAGGCGGCCACGTTGGCGCGGGTCGCGCAGCGGTCGGAGCAGTAGCGGCGGGACCGGTTGGTCGAGGTGTCGAGATAGGCGTTGCGGCACGGCGGTGCCTCGCACAGGCCGAGCCGGTCCACGCCGTAGGACGTGAGGTGGAAGGCGAGGCCCATCGCCGCGATGGCGGCGTATCCGGCCGTCACGTTCGACGGGTGGTCCGCCAGGTGCATGTGCCAGTCCGGCTTGCCGTCCTCGTCGCGGGTGTCGTGGCCGGAGATCTGCGGGCTGACCGGGAATTCCAGCAGCAGCGAGTTCAGCAGGTCGACGGCGAGCGTCTCGTCGCCGCCGTCGGCCGCTTCGAAGACGGCGCGCAGCCGCGCCCGTACGGACCGGAAACGGGTCACGTCCGCGTCGGTGGCGCGCCTGGCGGCCTGCGCATTGGTGCCGAACAGCTCGCGGACCGTCTCGACGGAGGTGAGGACGTCCTTGTTGCGGGCCGGCTCCTCGGTGTTGATCAGGCGCACCGCATAGTCCGAGTAATAGGCCAGTTCCACTTGTAGTCCTTACCGTGTCGGTCTAGGGTCGTCGTGCGGCGATCGGAGTAATAGGCGGTTGCGGTACCAGGGTATTACATTGGAGGGATTCTTGTGACGGATACAGCATCGGGCACCGACTGGCAGGCCTGGCAGCAGAGCTGGGACCGGCAGCAGGAGTGGTACCTGCCCGACCGCGAGGAGCGGTTCCGGGTGATGATCGACATGGTGGAGGCCGTGGTGGGGCCCGAACCACGGGTGCTCGACCTCGCGTGCGGTACGGGAAGTATTACGGACCGGCTCCTGAAGCGGTTCCCGAAGGCCACCAGCACCGGTGTCGACCTCGACCCGGCGCTGCTCACCATCGCCCGCGGCTCCTTCGCCGGCGACGAGCGCGTCACCTTCGTCGCGGCCGACCTCAAGGACCCGCACTGGGTGGAGCGGCTGCCGTACGACACGTACGACGCCGTCCTCACCGCCACCGCCCTGCACTGGCTGCACACGGAGCCGCTCGCCACGCTCTACGGGCAGCTCGGTGGTCTCGTCAGGGACGGCGGGGTGTTCATGAACGCCGACCGCATGATCGACACCACCACCCCCCGCATCAACGCGGCCGAACGCGCTCACCGGCATGCCGCCATGGACCGCGCCAAGGAGGCGGGGGTCCTCGACTGGGCGGACTGGTGGGCCCTCGCCGCGCAGGACCCGGTCCTCGCCGGACCGACCGCCGAGCGGTACGAGATCTACGGCGAGCACGCGGACGGCGACATGCCCTCCGCCCAGTGGCACGCGGACACCCTGCGCGCCGCCGGCTTCGGCGAGGCCCGGGCCGTCTGGGCCTCGCCCTCGGACGCCCTGGTGCTCGCCGTCAAATAGCGGCAGCATGCGCTCGACGGGCGGTACGGACTCGGGTCCGTACCGCCCCGCTTTTTTTCGCAACCGCTGCAACCCGCCGCGCATCCCGGCGCACTGGAAGGGTGAGACGGTCCGCACCCGCGGACCCGGGAAGGGGGCGCCCACGATGCGGATCGAGGACGATGCGGTGCTGCACGCCTTTGTCGAGGGCAGACGTACGGCACTGTTCCGCAGCGCCTATCTGCTCTGCGGCGACCGCCACGAGGCCGAGGACCTGGTCCAGTCGACCCTCGTCAAGGTCGTCCTCGGCGGACGGCGTCACGGGCGGCTCGACAACATCGAGGCCTATGCGCGCAAGACCCTGGTCAACACCTTCATCGCCGCCCGCCGCCGGTTCTGGCGGCGCGAGCAGGCGTATGGCGAACTGCCCGACCGCGTGGGCCATGAGCCCGACACGGACACCGGCCTTGCGGTGCGGGCGGCCCTCGCCCGGCTCACGGCCAGGCAGCGGGCCGTTCTGGTGCTGCGCTACTGGGAGGACCTGAGCGTCGAGGCCACGGCCGCACTGCTCGGGATGCGGGAGAACACGGTCAAGAGCCACACGGCTCGGGGGTTGGCGGCGCTGCGCGCCGAGATGGCGGAGGAATTGGTATGAACGACGTCAGGGAGCTGCTGGGGCGGGCCGCCGAGCACGCGGGGCAGCCGGTCATCAGCACCGAGGTGGTGTACGCCAGAGCCGCCAGGGTGCGCCGGCGGCGCCGGGCCACGGTCGCCGCGGCCGCGTTCGCCGTGGTCACGGCCGGCGCGGTCGCGGTCCCGGGCCTGGCCTCGCAGGAGAAGCCGGAACAGACCTCGGTCGCCGCCCCCGCCGAGCCGGCCGGCGACAGCGGTCAGGTCAAGAAGCTCGTCAAGCTGCTGCCCCAGGGCGTGGGCACGGTCGAGCAGGTCTCGTTGGCCGTCGTCATCAAGCACGCGACCCCGCAGCAGGCCAAGGGGGAGAAGCCCATCGGGCCGCTGGACGGGGAGTACTCCGTCCGCAGGGACGGGGGAGTCGGCTATCTGACCCTCAACACCATGGACCGCAAGTACATCGCCGCGAAGATGGACGGCACGGACCTCAAGGCCGACCTCTGCCACCCGACCAACGGGGAGAAGGCGCCGACCGACTGTGTGCGCGAGGTGCTGCCGGACGGCCGGATCCTGACCATCTGGAGCGACTCGAACACCGACCCCGACGGCGGCACGCCCATGTGGGCACCCGAGCTCACGGCCCGGCTCACCCTGGGCGACGGCGCAATGATGGCCGTCCGGGACAGCGCCGGTCTGGTCAGCGGCCGGCGGCAGGGCCCGCCGCTGACGACCACACCGCTCACCCGTGCGCAGCTGCGCACCCTGATGCTGAGCCCGGAGCTGCAGCTGCACAAGTAGCCGGCGCCGGACACGGGCGAGGGCGGTACGGACCGGAGTCCGTACCGCCCTCGTGTCATGCCCGTGGCGCTACAGCACCTTCGACAGGAACGACTTCGTCCGGTCGTGCTGCGGGTTGGTCAGTACGTCGCGCGGGTGGCCCGACTCGACCACCACACCGCCGTCCATGAAGACCAGCGCGTCGCCGACCTCACGGGCGAAGCCCATCTCGTGGGTCACGACGATCATCGTCATACCGTCCTCCGCGAGACCGCGCATGACGTCCAGGACGTCGCCGACCAGCTCCGGGTCGAGCGCCGACGTCGGCTCGTCGAAGAGCATCAGCTTCGGCTCCATGGCCAGGGCGCGGGCGATGGCCACCCGCTGCTGCTGGCCGCCGGAGAGCTGCGACGGATAGTTCTTCGCCTTGTCGCCCAGGCCGACCCGGTCCAGGAGCCGCTCCGCACGGGCCCGGGCGACGGCCTTCGCCTCGCCCTTGACCTGGACGGGTGCCTCCATGACGTTCTCGATGGCCGTCATGTGCGGGAAGAGGTTGAAGCGCTGGAAGACCATGCCGATGTCCCGGCGCTTCAGAGCGACCTCGCTGTCCTTGAGCTCGTAGAGCTTGTCGCCCTTCTGGCGGTAGCCCACCAGCTGCCCGTCGACGTAGAGCCGCCCGGCGTTGACCTGCTCCAGGTGGTTGATGCACCGCAGGAACGTCGACTTGCCGGAGCCGGACGGGCCGACCAGGCAGAAGACCTCCTGGGGGGCGACCTCCAGGTCGATGCCCTTGAGGACCTCGACGCTGCCGTAGGACTTGTGGACGCCCTCGGCCTTCACCATCGCGTGGGTGCTCATGCGATGCCTCCCTCGGAGCGGGCGGAGCGGCGGCCGAGCGTGGCGCGCAGTCGCTGGAGCGGGGTGGGCGGCAGGGCGCGGGTCGAGCCGCGTGCGTAATACCGCTCGAGGTAGTACTGGCCGATGCTGAAGATCGAGGTCAGCACCAAGTACCAGGCGGCGGCGAGGAAGTACATCTCCACCGGGGACCCCGATGTCTGCCCGATGTCCTGCGCCACCTTGAACAGATCGAGGAATTGCACCGCCGAGACGAGCGAGGTCGTCTTCAGCATGTTGATGACCTCGTTGCCCGTGGGCGGCACGATCACCCGCATCGCCTGCGGGACGACAATCCGGCGCAGGGTCTTGGAGTGGCTCATGCCGAGCGCGTGGGCGGCCTCGGTCTGGCCGTCGTCGACCGCGAGCAGACCGGCGCGGCAGATCTCGGCCATGTACGCGGCCTCGTTGAGCCCGAGCCCCAGCAGCGCCGTCAGCAGCGGCGTCATGAAGCTGGCCCAGTAGTCCTTGTAGAGCGGTCCGAGGTTGATGTACTCGAAGACCAGGCCCAGGTTGAACCAGACGAAGAGCTGGACCAGGACCGGCGTGCCGCGGAAGAACCAGATGTAGAACCAGGCGATGGAGCTGGTCACCGGGTTCTTGGACATCCGCATCACGGCGAGCAGCAGACCGCCCGCGATACCGATGGCCATGGAGAGCAGGGTCAGCTCGAGGGTCTTCCACACGCCGGTGACGATCCGGTCGTTGAAGAAGTAGTCGGGGATGGTGCCCCAGTTGATCTTGCCCTGCGAGAAGGCGTACACGATCCCCACGAGGAGGGCGATCGCGACGGCTGCGGACACATAGCGCCCCGGGTGCCGGACCGGGACGGCCTTGATGGCCTCCGGTCCGGCAGCGGGCGGCGGAGTGTCGGCGGGGCCGTCCGTCTTGCTGACGTCAACAGTCACCGATGGTGCCTTTCAGTTCCCCCGTTGAGGAGCGGTATCGAACCCGGGTCAGGAGCCACCGTTGATCTTCGCGTCGTGGTTGGCGCCGGCCTCGACGCCCCACTTGGCGATGATCTTGTCGTACTCACCGTTCTTGATGATCGCCTGCAGGGCGGCCTGGATGGCGTCCCGCAGCTTGTCGTTGCCCTTGGCGAGCGCGATCCCGTACGGGCCCGCCTCGACCTGGTCGCCCACGATCTCGAAGTACTTGCCGTCGCCGGAGTGCTTCACCGAGTACGCGGCGATCGGGAAGTCCGCGGACACCGCGTCGACGCCCTTGGAGCGCATCCGCGTCTCGGCCTCGGGGTTGGTCGGGAAGTCCTCGATCTTCACGGTCTTCTTGCCGGCCGCGGTGCACTTCTTGGCCTGGGCCTTGGCGAGGTCCTGCGAGAAGGTGGCGGTCTGCACGCCGATCGACTTGCCGCAGAGGTCGTCCCACGTCTTGATGCCGTTGTCGGCGCCCTTGTTGGTGTAGATCGAGACACCGGCGGTGAAGTAGTCGACGAAGTCGACGCCCGCGCCGACCTTCTTCTTGGTGTCGCCGTCGATGCCGTTCTGACGGTCCTTGGTGTCCGTCATGGCCGACATGGCGATGTCGTACCGCTTGGCCGCGAGACCGGCGATGAGGTCGGCGAACTTGCCGTTCTGGAACTCGAACGTCACCCCGAGCTGCTTGCCGAGGGCCTCGGCGATGTCCGGGTCGATGCCCACCGTCTTGCCCGAGGCGTCCGTGGACTCGACCGGCGCGTACGCGATGTCGGAGCCGACCATGATCTTGCCCTTGGCCTTGACGTCGGCCGGCAGCAGGTTGGCGAGCGGTGCGGCGGACTTGGAGGAGTCCGTGCTCTTCTTCGTGTCGTCGCTCTTCGTCTGGTCGCCACAGGCGGTCAGCAGCATGGTGCCGGCGACCGCGATGGCGCAGACCGCTGCAATCCTGGACGTTGCGGCCGTGCGACGGGTGGTGCGTGCGGTCATGATCGGGTTCCTCCGGCAGGTAAGGGTGGAGTTGCCAGGCGGTTGGCACACATCGTCGGATGTCGCCGCCTCGTGCGATTAGGGGCATCTTGCCATTCGGACTAGCCCATTCAGGGTGCCAGTCATGTCAAAATCGGGTAACGGGCGATCCCCGAACCCCAAGAGGCCGGTACATCAAGGCCGGACCTTCCAAGGGTTTTCCTTCTTTCAGCCGGAGAATCTACGGCGTGTCTCACATGCTGGCGCATATTTCGTGTGTTGGCGGACTTGTCCAGGTTTTCGACTATGAGGCACATCACCGCGCCGGTATGGACTCGTCCGTGAAGCGGTCCGTCCGGTAAGAAAGACGTTTACACCCCTCATCCGGGGCCCAGGGCGCGTGTGCGGCGCGCCCGCGCGTACGTACCTCCCCCTGCCGGGGCGGGCCAACCGCCCGGCGCAGGGCACGTACGTGGTGCCCGCCCACCCCTCCTCAATCAGGAGTGGCCACCCTCAAACGTTGAAGACTTAAGGGGTCAACACCATGGCAGCGGAGATCGTCAATCCTCGCAGCGACAGCAATACCGACAAGAGCGGCGAGGGCGCCGTCGAGGATCCGTTCGATCCGGCCTTCGCGCTCCACCGCGGCGGGAAGATGGCCGTGCAGTCCACCGTCCCGATCCGTGACAAGGACGACCTGTCCCTCGCGTACACGCCCGGCGTCGCCAAGGTGTGCAGCGCCATCGCCGAGAACCCCGAGCTGGTCCACGACTACACCTGGAAGTCGCAGGTCGTCGCCGTCGTGACGGACGGCACCGCGGTGCTCGGCCTGGGCGACATCGGCCCGGAGGCGTCCCTTCCGGTGATGGAGGGCAAGGCGATCCTGTTCAAGCAGTTCGGCGGCGTCGACGCCGTGCCGATCGCGCTTGCGACCACCGACGCGGACGAGATCGTCGAGACGGTCGTCCGTCTCGCGCCGTCCTTCGGGGGCGTCAACCTGGAGGACATCTCGGCCCCGCGCTGCTTCGAGATCGAGCGCAAGCTCAAGGAGCGGCTGGACATCCCGGTCTTCCACGACGACCAGCACGGCACCGCCGTCGTCACGCTGGCCGCCCTGCGGAACGCCGCGAAGCTGTCCGGGCGGACCCTCGGCGACCTGCGCGGCGTCATCTCCGGCGCAGGCGCGGCCGGGGTGGCGATCGCGAAGTTCCTGCTGGAGGCGGGACTCGGGGACGTCGCCGTCGCCGACCGCAGGGGCATCGTCAGCCGGGACCGCGAGGACCTGACGGACGTCAAGCGCGAGCTGGCGGAGCTCACCAACCGGGCCGGTATCTCCGGGTCCCTGGAGACCGCGCTGGTCGGCGCCGACGTCTTCATCGGCGTCTCCGGCGGCACGGTGCCGGAGGCGGCGGTCGCGTCGATGGCGCCCGGTGCGTTCGTCTTCGCCATGGCGAACCCGGACCCGGAGGTCCACCCCGACATCGCGCACAAGTACGCGGCGGTCGTGGCGACGGGGCGTTCCGACTACCCGAACCAGATCAACAACGTGCTCGCCTTCCCCGGGATCTTCGCGGGGGCGCTGCAGGTCCGTGCGTCGCGGATCACGGAGGGCATGAAGATCGCTGCGGCGAACGCGCTGGCGGATGTCGTGGGGGACGAGCTGGCTGCTGACTACGTGATCCCGTCGCCGTTCGACGAGCGGGTCGCTCCGGCAGTGACCGCCGCGGTGGCCGCGGCGGCCCGTGCGGAGGGTGTGGCGCGCCGCTGAGGCGGGCTGGGCGGGTGGGGTGCGGGGACTGTGACGGGCCCTCTCCCCGCCCCGCCCTCTCCCGGGACCCGGGCTGCGCCCCGGACCCCGAACGGCGCACTCCTCCATGGCCTCAAGAGCGTGGGGGACCCTCTCGGGGGCCGGAAGGCCGCCCCCGCCGGGGCCCGCTTGCGCACGCGGGCTACGTCACACGCCCGGCCGGTTCCGTCGCACCGGCGCCGCGCCTAGTGTCGGCGCCATGTTCGCCGCCTACGCATCCCGCATCGACCGCGACCACCCCCTCAACGGCCTTGAGCTGGGCGAACGCCCGGCACCCGAGGCGCGGCCCGGCTGGACCACGGTTCAGGTCCGGGCCGCTTCGCTCAACCACCACGACCTGTGGTCCCTCCGTGGCGTCGGCCTCGCCGAGGACAAGCTGCCGATGATCCTCGGCTGCGACGCCGCCGGCGTCGACGAGGACGGCAACGAGGTCGTCCTGCACTCCGTCATCGGCCAGACCGGACACGGCGTCGGCCCGAACGAGCCCCGCTCCATCCTCACCGAGCGCTACCAGGGCACCTTCGCCGAGCAGGTCACCGTCCCCAGCTGGAATGTGCTGCCCAAGCCGAAGGAGCTCACCTTCGAGCAGGCCGCCTGTCTGCCGACCGCCTGGCTCACCGCGTACCGGATGCTCTTCACCAACGCCGGGGTACGTCCCGGCGACTCGGTCCTCGTGCAGGGAGCGGGCGGCGGTGTCGCTACCGCCGCGATCGTCCTCGGCAGAGCGGCCGGGCTGCGGATCTACGCAACCAGCCGGGACGAGACCAAGCGCAAGCGGGCCGTCGAGCTCGGTGCGATCGAGGCGTACGAGCCGGGCGCGCGGCTGCCGCAGCGTGTCGACGCCGTCATCGAGACCGTCGGCGCCGCGACCTGGTCGCACTCGGTGAAGTCGCTGCGCCCCGGCGGCACCCTGGTCATCTCCGGCGCGACCAGCGGTGACCGCCCCTCGCACGCCGAGCTGACCCGGATCTTCTTCCTGGAGCTCAGGGTCGTCGGTTCGACGATGGGGTCCAAGGACGAGCTGGAGGACCTGCTGGCGTTCTGCGCGACGACCGGGGTGCGGCCCGTCATCGACGAGGTGCTGCCGCTGGACCGAGCCCGCGAAGGGTTCGAACGGCTTGCCTCGGGCGACCAGTTCGGAAAGATCGTACTTACGGCTTCCTGACGCACCGTGACGGTGCATCGGTTCGGTCCATGAGATCCGCGCATGTGCCGATGGGTGGATCTCATGGCAGTCGTCACTCCGTCCGTACCGGCGGCGGGGGCCTTCGCCCCCGCCGCCGTCGTGCGTCCGGCCGGGGATCCGCCGTGTCAACTGTGGTTGACATGGGCTCCATGTCAACGTAAGTTGACACCATGACGGAAGCAACGGATCTCGCCGCGCGCGCCGGCGACCGCGACCCGCGCGTCGGGCTGCGGGCCGTCGTCGCGCTGCGGCGGCTGCTGGAGCAGCTCGAAGCCGTACAGGTCAGAAGTGCCCGCGTCCAGGGCTGGTCCTGGCAGGAGATCGCCGCCGAACTGGGCGTCAGCCGGCAGGCCGTGCACAAGAAGTACGGGAGGAATTGATGTTCGAACGATTCAGTGCCGGTGCCCGTGCCGTGGTGGCCGGCGCCGTGGACCGCGCTCAAAAGGCGGGCTCCCGCGCCGTCACCGAGCAGCACATGCTGCTCACCCTGCTGGATCAGCGGGGCAGCGACGGGGCCTCCTTCGCCGTCACCGCGCTCGGCCTCACCGACCGCCGCGCCTCGGTGGAGGCGGCGCTCGCCGCCGCGGACCGCCGCGGCGGCCTGACCAAGGCCGATACGGACGCACTCGCCGGAATCGGCATCGACGTGACGGAGATCGTCGCGCGGATCGAGGATGCCCACGGCGAGGGCGCACTGGCGGAGGACCGGAAGGACCGCCGGGGCCGGTCCGGGCGGGTGCCCTTCAACCGCGGGGCGAAGACCGTCCTGGAGAGGTCCCTGCGGATCGCACTCGGGCGCGGCGACCGGTTCATCGGCGAGGAACACATCCTGCTGGCGCTCACCGTCATCCCCGGTGTGGTCGCCGACGTGCTGGCTGAGCACGGGGCTACGCACGAGACGGTGACCCGTGCGCTGTACGGGGACGGGGGTGCGCAGGGGCAGGCCAAGGCGGGCTGACGGGATCCCCCCGGGGCGGGTGGGGGAGCCCGTCCGGTACGGCAGGCTCCCCCCGCCGGCTCAGTGCGCGCCGTCGGTGCCCTTGTCGCCGGACGTGGTGCCACGGCCCTCGGCATCGCCCTCCTCCGCAGGGGTGTCCTTGCGCAGCAGTGCGCCGATGTGGGCCGCCGCCGTCGACAGATGGCGGCGGGCCTCCGTCAGCTGGGCCTGCGTGACGCCCCGGTCCCGGGCCGTGTCGCGGATGTCGTCGCGGAAGCGGTCGAGCAGGCGGTCCAGGTCCCGGGCCGGGTCGCCCGTGCCGACCGTGTCCTTGCCCCACTCGGGGTCCGCGTCCGCCGGGTCCGGCTTGACGTACGGGGGCCAGCCGCCCGTCGCCGCGAGCCCGCCGAGGCGGCCGGTGATCTCGGCCAGCCCTTCCCGTACGCCGGTGGGCCAGTCGCCCCGGGCGAAGTGTTCCTGGACCTGCCGGGCCGCGTTCTGCATCTGCTCGCGCGCCCTGTCCTGGGCCTCCTTGGCCTGGCGGCGGGCCTGCTGGGCCTCCTCGCGGGCACGCCGCGACTCGTCCTTGGCCCGGCGGGCCTGTTCCTTCCACTCCTGCTTGGCCTTGCGCAGTTCCTCCTTGGCGGTGCGCCACGCCTCGTTGTCGCCGAAGTCGCCGAAGGGGGACCCCCGGTCGCCCTTCGCACCGGCACCGCCGGCGGCGGTGTGCCGCGTCTCGCCGGCCGCCGCCCGCATCTCGCTGCGCAGCTTGCCTGCGGCGCCGCGCACGTCGTCGCGCATCTCGGCGGCCAGTTCGGAGACCGATTCGCGGATCTCCAGTTCCAGATCGGCGAGTTCGCCGGTGCGGCCGGCCAGTTCGGTGCGGCCGGCGTCGGTGATCGAGTAGACCTTGCGGCCGCCCTCGGTGGTATGCGTGACCAGGCCTTCGGCCTCCAGCTTGGCCAGGCGGGGATAGACGGTGCCCGCCGAGGGTGCGTACAGCCCCTGGAAGCGTTCCTCCAGGAGCCGGATCACCTCGTAGCCATGACGAGGGGCCTCGTCCAGCAGCTTGAGCAGATAGAGGCGCAGGCGCCCATGGGCGAATACGGGAGGCATGTCAGAGCACCTTTCCGGTCGGCTCGGCGTCGGATCCGTCGTCCTCGGCGGGTGGGCGGCGGAGCAGGGCGATCGCGCCCGAGACGGTGGTGGCCTTCAGTGTCCCCGTGCCGGCACCGAGGGTGCCGGTGATCTTCTTCGCCCCCCACTGGCCGGTGACCCGAAGATCCTCGAAGCCGTTGGAGACGGGGCCGCTCGCCGTGCTCGCCTCGACCGTCGCGTCCGCCGGGTGCGGCAGCCGGATGGCCACCTCGCCGGAGACCGTGGTCAGCCGGATGTCCGTCGGCTCACCGGTCGGGTCCAGGTCCAGCACCATGTTGCCGCTGACCGAATCGGCCCGTACGGAGGTCCCGGCCCCCTCGACGACCGTCAGATCGCCGGAGACCGACTTGAAGCGGAGGCTGCCGGTGACGGCCTGGGCCTCCACGTTGCCGGAGACCGTGTCCGCGCGGACCGTACCGGCGAGGCCGACCAGCGCGGTGTCCCCACTGACGCCGCGCACATCCGTGCGCCCCCGGATGCCGGAGACGAACGCTCCGGCGCCGAGCACGCCGACCTCCACCGCCGATCCGGCCGGCACGGCGAGCGAGACGACCGCGCTGCGGTGCCAGCCCTTGCGGTCGAAGAGCTTCAGAAAACCGTGCCAGGGCAGGTCGTCGTAGCCGATCGAGAGGCTGCCGTCCTGCTGGGTCACGATCAGCGGCGGCCCCTCGATCCCGGAGATCTCCAGCCGGGTGGTCGGCTCGTCGGTGCCCACGACATTGACCGTGCCATTGGCGATGCGCACATTGAGCGACGTCACCGGGGCGTCGAAGGTCAGTTTCCGAGGCTCGGCGATGGCCCACGTCGACACAGGCATGGATCTGACCTCCCGGAGGAACGCAGTGCGACGCAACATATCGCGTCTCTTACAGAACACGATATATCGCGGATTCGGGAAGTCAAGGGAGAGCGAGGTGCCATGGATGGATCAAATAGCGCTCAATATGGGCAAATTGCCCTACGGTGTGGGACATGAACGCGACATCATCCGTGGGCGCGCTGCTGCTGTGCCGGGCCGAGCCCGACTCCGTACGGCCGGTGGCCCGTCTGCTGCGCGAGCGGATGCTGCTCGCCCCCGCCGGTGACGGGTGGAGCGTCCTCGTGCCGGAGGGCACGCCCTGGCGGGAGAACGGCGACGGGGGTGGCCAGGAGGCGGGGGAGCAGCCGGTCGACAGCGTGCTGGGCGGCTGGGCCACAGCACTCGCGGTCGGAGCCCCCTGGCCGGTCGTCGCGCTGTGGTGGGACGGCGACCGGGCCGGCTGCACTCTCGCGTCCGGCTTCCGCCGGCCCGTCGGCTACGTCTGGCTGGCGGACGGCACCCCCGCCGGGGAGGACGAGGCGATGTGGACGTTCGCCGCACGGCTCGGTCTCGATCCCGTCCTGGACGTCCAGGGGCTTGAGGTGCTGACCCGCCCCGACCCCGATGCGGACGCCCGCACCCGGCTGCGTGGACTGCTCGCCGTCCTCACCCGTCTCGGGCTGGAGCTCCCACCGGGTCTCGAACCCGGCGAACCCGCCGGCCGGCTGCACGCTGCGGCCGGCCGTGGGGCCGGGACGGAACGGATCGCGTGGGCGGGCTGGCGCGACGCCGTGAGGCTGGAACTCGACGCCGTCGAGGGCGGCGGCCTCGGCCCGTGGGTACGCGGCCCCAGGGCCCGCGCACTCGCCGTCGCCCAGCTGGCCGCAGGCCTCCCGCTCGTCGCCTGGGGCATGGGCCGGCGCAGCGGAGGGTGGGCCTTCGCGGGGGTGCTGCTGATCGTGCACGGCGCGGCCGGCCTCGCGTACGACCGGATCCGGGGCGACGCCGGAACGCGGGACAGCCCTTAGGAGGGCCTGCGCCTACTCGTCGTCCTCGTCCTCGTCGTCGAGCCGGGCCAGCCAGGTGGCGAGGCGCTCGACGGGCACCTCGAAGTCGGGGTTGAGATCGACGAACGTACGCAGCTGCTCGGCGAGCCACTCGAAGGTGACCTCCTCCTCGCCGCGTCGCTTCTCCAGCTCCTCGATGCCACGGTCGGTGAAGTACATGGCGGCCAGTTTAATGCCTGGTGGGCGCCCCGAGGGGGGCGGGAGGGAGGACGGGCGGGGCCGTCCGCGGGGCGCCGGGAGGCGGCCGAGAACCGCAGCATCCGGTCCCGGCGTCATGGGCCATGTGTCTCGCATCGGCTGCGTACTGCCGTCAGTCCTCCGTGAGTTGGGGGAACGGGGGGTGTCATGAGCGACAGTGAGGCCCGTATCGCGTGACCCGTGGACGCTGGGATGTGCGGTCAACACCTCGGCGCTGCGCAACATGGTCGGCGACCCGGAATCCGCCGCCGCGCTGACCGACGCCTGTGCCGCGCGGGCCACCGGGACGCTCGGCCGGACCCATCCGCTGACGCTCTCCGCCCGGATCGCGCACGCGGCGGATCTGCGGGGCATCCGGGACAGCCAACGGGCCGACAAGGCCGAGACCGAGGCGCTGGACGACCTCGTCGCCACGCTGGGCGCCAGCACGTGCGCACGGTCTCGGAGCGTTCGCGGACCCGTCCGTTCCGGGACTTCGAGCCGCAGATCATCCGAGGCCGGCGCGGGCCGCACCCCGCACACGCCGGAGGGCCCGGCCCCGCGATCACTCGCGGGGCCGGGCCCTCCGGTTCGTACAGCCGCTGATCAGGCCTCGAAGACCTCGGCGACCAGCTGAGCCTGCTCCGCCTGGTGCCGCTTGGCCGAGCCGACCGCCGGGGACGAGCCGTGCGGCCGCGAGATGCGGCGCAGGCGCTCACCGTGCGGGACGTCGGCGCCGACGGCCAGGTCCAGGTGGTCGATCAGGTTCAGGGCGATGAACGGCCAGGCACCCTGGTTGGCCGGCTCCTCCTGGGCCCACAGGTACTTCTCGGCGTTCGGGTACTTGGCGATCTCGGCCTGGAGCTCGGCACCCGGCAGCGGGTACAGGCGCTCCAGACGGATGATCGCGGTGTCCGTGACGCCGCGCTTCTCGCGCTCGGCCTCGAGGTCGTAGTAGACCTTGCCGGCGCAGAAGACGACCTTGCGGACCGCGTTCGGGTCGACGGACTCGTCGCCGATGACCGGGCGGAAGCCGCCGGTGGTGAACTCCTCCACCTTCGACGCCGCCGCCTTGAGGCGGAGCATCGACTTCGGGGTGAAGACGACCAGCGGCTTGTGGTGCGGGTTGTGCACCTGCCACCGCAGGAGGTGGAAGTAGTTCGACGGGAGCGTCGGCATGGCGACCGTCATGTTGTCCTGCGCGCACATCTGGAGGAAGCGCTCCGGGCGGGCGGACGAGTGGTCCGGGCCCTGGCCCTCGTAGCCGTGCGGCAGGAGCAGCGTGACGCCGGAGGTCTGGCCCCACTTCTGCTCGGCCGAGGAGATGAACTCGTCGACGACGGTCTGAGCGCCGTTGACGAAGTCACCGAACTGGGCCTCCCAGATGACCAGCGACTCCGGGCGGGCCAGCGAGTAGCCGTACTCGAAGCCCATCGCCGCGTACTCGCTGAGCAGCGAGTCGTAGACGTTGTAACGGGCCTGCTCGTCGGAGAGGTAGAGCAGCGGGGTGTAGTCCTCGCCGGTCACCTGGTCCACGAGGACCGCGTGACGCTGACCGAAGGTGCCGCGGCGGGTGTCCTGGCCGGCGAGCCGGACCGGGGTGCCCTCCATCAGCAGCGAACCGATGGCCAGGGTCTCGCCCATGCCCCAGTCGATCGTGCCGTTCTCCACCGAGGCGGCGCGGCGCTGCATCTGCGGCATCAGGCGCGGGTGGACCGTGATCCGCTCGGGGATGTTGACCTGGGACTCGGCGATGCGCTTCACGACCTCCGCGGAGACCGCGGTGGTGACGGCCACCGGGAACTCGGGCTGCGCTTCCGGGACATGCGTCTGAGTCGGGAGCGAAGTGGCCTCGCGGACCTCCGCGAAGACCTTCTCCAGCTGGCCCTGGAAGTCCTGGAGCGCCTGCTCGGCCTCTTCCAGCGTGATGTCGCCGCGACCGATGAGGGACTCGGTGTACAGCTTGCGCACCGAGCGCTTCTTGTCGATCAGGGTGTACATCTGCGGGTTGGTGAACTCCGGGTTGTCGCCCTCGTTGTGACCGCGGCGGCGGTAGCAGATGAGGTCGATCACGACGTCCTTGTTGAACGCCTGGCGGAACTCGAACGCGAGACGGGCCACCCGGACGACGGCCTCGGGGTCGTCGCCGTTGACGTGGATGATCGGCGCCTCGATCATGCGCGCCACGTCCGTGGCGTACATCGAGGAGCGCGAGGACTCCGGGGCGGCGGTGAAGCCGACCTGGTTGTTGATCACCACGTGCACGGTGCCGCCGGTGCGGTAGCCGCGCAGCTGCGACATGTTGAGCGTCTCGGCGACGACGCCCTGGCCCGCGAAGGCCGCGTCGCCGTGGAGCGCGACGGGCAGGACCGTGAAGTCCGTGCCGCCCTTGTTGATGATGTCCTGCTTGGCGCGGGCGATGCCCTCCAGGACCGGGTCGACCGCCTCCAGGTGCGAGGGGTTGGCGGCCAGCGAGACCTTGATCTGCTCGCCGTCCAGACCGGTGAAGGTGCCCTCGGCGCCCAGGTGGTACTTGACGTCGCCGGAGCCGTGCATCGACCGCGGGTCGAGGTTGCCCTCGAACTCCCGGAAGATCTGCGCGTAGGACTTGCCGACGATGTTCGCCAGGACGTTCAGCCGGCCGCGGTGGGCCATGCCGATGACGACCTCGTCGAGGCGGGCCTCGGCGGCGGAGTCGATGACCGCGTCGAGCAGCGGGATGACGGACTCGCCGCCCTCCAGCGAGAACCGCTTCTGGCCGACGTACTTGGTCTGCAGGAACGTCTCGAACGCCTCGGCGGCGTTGAGGCGGCGCAGGATCCGCAGCTGCTCCTCGCGCTCAGGCTTCGGGCGCGGACGCTCCACCCGGTCCTGGAGCCACTTGCGCTGCTTCGGGTCCTGGATGTGCATGAACTCGATGCCGGTGGTGCGGCAGTACGACTCACGCAGCACACCGAGGATGTCGCGGAGCTTCATCATCGTCTTGCCGGCGAAACCGCCGACCGCGAAGTCCCGCTCCAGGTCCCACAGGGTGAGGCCGTGCTCGGTGATGTCCAGGTCGGGGTGCTTGCGCTGGCGGTACTCCAGCGGGTCGGTGTCGGCCATGACGTGGCCGCGGACCCGGTAGGAGTGGATCAGCTCGAAGACCCGGGCGGCCTTGGTGACGTCGTCGTCGTGCGAGGCGTCGATGTCCTTGAGCCAGCGGACCGGCTCGTAGGGGATGCGCAGCGCCTTGAAGATCTCGTCGTAGAACTCGTTCTCGCCGAGCAGGAGCTGGGCCAGGATCCGCAGGAACTCGCCGGAGGCGGCGCCCTGGATGACCCGGTGGTCGTACGTCGAGGTCAGCGTCATGACCTTGGAGATGCCCAGCTTGTTCAGGGTGTCCTGGGAGGTGCCCTGGAACTCCGCCGGGTAGTCCATCGCGCCGACACCCATGATGAGGCCCTGGCCGGGCATCAGGCGGGGCACCGAGTGGACGGTGCCGATGCCGCCGGGGTTGGTCAGCGAGGCGGTGACTCCGGTGAAGTCGTCCATGCCGAGCTTGCCGATGCGGGCGCGGCGGACGATGTCCTCGTACGCCTGCCAGAACTCGAAGAAGTTGAGCGTCTCGGCCTTCTTGATGGCCGCGACGACCAGCTGGCGCTCGCCGTTCGGCTTCACCAGGTCGATGGCCAGGCCGAGGTTGACGTGCTCCGGCTTGACCAGCGTCGGCTTGCCGTCCTTCTCCGCGAAGGAGTAGTTCATCGACGGCATGGCCTTGAGGGCCTGCACCATCGCGTACCCGATGAGGTGCGTGAAGGAGATCTTCCCGCCGCGGGCGCGCTTGAGGTGGTTGTTGATGACGATGCGGTTGTCGAAGAGCAGCTTCACCGGAACGGCGCGGACGGACGTGGCCGTCGGCAGCTCCAGCGAGGCGTTCATGTTCTTCGCAACGGCGGCGGACGGGCCGCGCAGCGTCACGTACTCGGGGCCTGCGGCCGCCGCGGTGGCCGGGGCCGCCTTGGCGGGGGCCTTCGCGGCCGGAGCGGCGGGAGCAGCCGGCGCGGCCGGTGCGGCCTTCGCCGGTGCGGCAGGCGCGGCAGGTGCAGCAGGCGCGGCCTTCGCCGGTGCGACAGGTGCAGCGACCGGGGCCGGTGCCGCGGGCTGTGCCGGTGCGGCGTGGTCGACCTGGACCGGTGCGGTGGCAGCCGGGGCCGCGGTCACCGCAGCCCCCGCGGCTGCGGCACCGGGAACGGGCTTGTCCGCCGTGCCGGACGTACCCGGCTTGTAGTCGGCGAAGAAGTCCCACCAGGCGCGATCGACCGAATTGGGATCCTGGAGGTACTGCTGGTAGATCTCGTCGACGAGCCACTCATTGGGGCCGAAAGCGGCAGCCGGGTTCGAGCCCGGGCTGGCTTGGTCGGTCGAGATGCTCGAGTTACTGGGGGACTGAGACGACACGGCGGCAACCGCCCTCTTCCGCTTCACAAGGTGATGGACAGCGGAAATCAAGGCTACGCCTCCTTGACCGTTCCATGCAGACCGGGCCGGTCTTCGTCGTGCAAGTCACATCAAAGAGCGGGTTTCGGCGCACGAAATGGCGGGAAACAAGCCTGGTTCCGCTTCCTCCGGGTACGCGGGATCGTGGTTACGGCCCCATGGACCGTATCCCCGCGTGGGACGAGACGTAGAACGTGCCCTTCCGCTTCGAACCCTATGTCAACTGCGTGACTGAGGGATCCCCGGAAGGGTGACTTGGATGCGGCAACCGCGAGCTGATTCGGCCACTCCGATGCGACCGCCGTGCAGATCCACGGCCCACCGGGCGATGGCCAGCCCCAGGCCCGTGCCGCCGTCGCTGCCCGGACCGTGCGGGGACGGCACGACGCCACGGTTGAAACGCTCGAAGACGCGGCGCCGCTCGGACTCCGGAATGCCGGGGCCCTCGTCCAGGACCTCCAGATCCAGCGACTCCGGCAGCGCCCCGCGCCGCGCGCGCACCGTGACCCGGCCGTGCGGCGGACTGTGCTTGACGGCGTTGTCGATCAGATTGGCCACCACCTGGTGCAGCCGCTCCGCGTCCGCGTGCGCGGTCAGCTCGGGCGGCGACACATCCAGGTGCAGATGTACGTCCGTACGGGTGTGGTTCCCGGAACCGGAGGACAGCCGGCGGTACGAGGCGGCGAGGTTCGCTTCCTTCAGCACGCCCGAGAGATACGGCCACACCTCGAAGCGGCGGGCCTTCAGGGTGACCACCCCGTTGTCCAGCCGGGACAGGTCCAGCAGCGTCTCCACCAGCCTGCCGAGGCGCTCCGTCTGTTTCAGTGCCGTGCGCATGGTCTCGGGATCGGCGGCGGAGACGCCGTCCACGACGTTCTCCAGGACGGCTCTCAGTGCCGCGATGGGAGTGCGCAGCTCGTGCGAGACATTGGCCACCAGCTCCTTGCGGTGCAGGTCCACGGCTTCCAGGTCGTCCGCCATGAGGTTGATCGTCTGCGCCAGGTCGCCGAGCTCGTCGCGCCGGCCGGCGCCCCGCACCCGCCGGGTGTAGTCGCCCTGCGAGATCGACCGGGCCACCCGCGTCATCTCGTCCAGCGGCGCCGTCAGACCGTGCGCCACGAACTGGGTGATCAGCAGCGTCGCGATCACCGAGAACACCGTGATGAACCGCAGCTCGGTCCTGGTACGCACCGCCACCATCAGCAGCCCGGTCGTGATGAACACCGAGACCACGACGAGCGTGCCCAGTTTGGCCTTGATCGAGAAAGGGCGCAGTCCGGAACCGGGCCGGGTCATGGCGCCGGGGTCTCCAGGGCGTAACCGACACCGTGCACGGTACGGATCCGCTCCGCGCCGATCTTCCGGCGCAGCGCCTTGATGTGGCTGTCGACGGTACGGGTGCCGGAGGCGTCCGCCCAGTCCCAGACCTCGGCGAGCAGCTGCTCGCGGGAGAGCACGGCGCGCGGCGTGTTGGCCAGGCAGACCAGCAGGTCGAACTCGGTCGGCGTCAGGTGGACGTCCTCGGCGCGTACCCGGACCCGGCGCTGCGCGTGATCGATCTCCAGCTCGCCGAGGCGCAGGATGCCGCTGCGCGGCGTCACCGCGGCCAGTGCCGCGCGCTCCACCCGGCGCAGCAGGACATGCACCCGGGCCGCGAGTTCCCGCATGGAGAACGGCTTGGTCATGTAGTCGTCGGCGCCGACACCGAGGCCGACCAGCATGTCGGTCTCGTCGTCCCGGGCGGTCAGCATCAGCACCGGCACCGGCCGTGTGGCCTGCACCCGGCGGCAGACCTCCAGGCCGTCGAAGCCCGGAAGCATGATGTCGAGCACCATCAGATCCGGCTGCCAGGCCTCGGCCGCGTCGACGGCCGCCGGGCCGTCGAGCGCCGTCTGCACCAGGAAGCCTTCCGCCCGCAGGCGGGCGGAAATGGCGTCGACAATTGTCGCGTCGTCCTCGACCACCAGGACCCGGCGCTGCGCGCCCGGGGTGGCCGCGACACCGTTGTGGGTGGTGTGTGTCTGTTCCATCGCCCCGCCCCTGCCCGTTCTCGCGGAGGTCATTCCCCCGGACGCACGGTCTTCGCTTGTGAATTTCGTGGGTGATCCTGTTTGCCGCTCAGCAGCGTAAAGGCAGTGGGCTGCTCCCGGCTACGCAGGGTGTAACGGCAGGGGAACGGGTTGGACGCGAGCAGGCGGCGGAGTGTCTGCCTTGTGGCGCTTGGCCCCTGGGCGTCCGGGGGCCCCGCATACCCGGTGGGGGAACCTCAGCCGGCCCGAAGTGCGAGATGAACCACGTCGGGCACACCTCGGGCGACATGTACCTCTTCTGTTCTTACGCCATCAAATCCGGCATTTCGCAAGGCCTGTTCAAAGGCGGCGGACGGCTGCGCGGACCATACGGCCAGTACCCCGCCCGGATTGAGCCGTTCCCGGCAGTCCGCGAGGCCCGCGGCGGAGTACAGGCTTCCGTTCTCCTCGGTGACCGTCCAGTCCGGGCCGTTGTCGATGTCCAGACACAGTGCGTCGTAACGGTCCGTAGTCGTGTGCAGATACGCGACGAGATCCGTCGCCAGGATCGCCGTGCGTGGATCGGCGAGCGCCGTACCGGAGATCCGGGCCAGCGGACCGTCCAGGTGCCAGTCGATGATCGCCTGTTCCCGCTCGACGACCGCGATCCGCCCCCAGCGCGGCTCGGCGGCGGCATGCGCCAGCGAGAAGCCGACCCCGAGTCCCCCGATGAGCACCGAGGGGCGCGTCGGCCCGGCGGGCAGCGCCGCGAGCGCGGCGTCGATCAGCAGTCGCTCGGAGCGCCCGTCCGCGGTGTCCATCAGGAAGCAGCCATTGGCGATGATCTCGAAGTCGTCCCCCCGCTCCCGCAGGACGACCTCCCCGTACGCTCCTTCGCGGCGGTCGAGCGTGACCGGGCTGTGAGCGGTGTGGCGGTAGGCGGTGGGCATGTCCTCGGTCTCCGGTAGGTGGCGGACGGGTTTCCACCATCCTTGCCGGATGGTGCGGCCGGGGCCAGGAGGGCGGCTCCGGGCGGGGCGTGAGGAGTCGAGGGACATGGTCACGTGATTCCGGCCGCGCGCCGCGCTTCCGGTCGATGCGCCCCATGGCTCGACGCCGCTCCCCGGCCGCCGCTGCCGGAGCCTCGGGAGGGCGTGTCCGGTTGGGTCAGTAGGGGCGGGGGGCCTTCTCGCCGTGCACCGCGACGTACTCGGCTGCCAGCCACGGCGCCAGATCGTCGATGAGCAGGGTGAGGACCGCCGGGTCCGCCGACGGGGTGCGTGCGGTGGCCGCGGCGATGCGCATCTGGTCGAGCCGCTCCGGGTAGTAGCGGCCGAAGATCTCCGCCGACTCACCGAGGTCGCTGGTCCAGCCGTCCCAGCGCGGCATGACCAGCGTGAAACCGGACCGCACGACACGGCGGGCGGCGCCGCGGCTGAGGCTCCTGCGTTCCGCGTCGGTGGTGGCCCCGGCGGCCCGGCTGCGCCAGCGGGGGAGCGACAGGTGCAGATCGCCGTTGGTCTCACGGGCGAGCAGGGGAGTGGGGCGGTAGCGGGGCAGTTGCGTGGCGAGGTCGTCGCCCAGAAGAGGGGTGCAGAGGCAGGCGACGAAGAAGCCCATGTCGTTGCGTTCGAGTCGGCTGAGGAGGGTGCCGGCGCCGAAGAGCAGGATGCCGGCGCCGTCGATCGGGTCGCACGAGGCGTCGAGTGCGGCCTCGACGGAGCGGGCGGCGGCCCGGTCGCCCTCGGTCGGTTCGTCGCGCAGGGCCAGCAGCAGGTCCAGGTCCGAGACGCCGGGAATGGCGGTGCCCCGCGGAATGCTGCCGTAGAGGTAGGCGCTGTGCAGCCGCGCGGCGCCGAAGGCATCGGCGATCCGGGAGCGGGCCGCCTCGACCACGGGGGCGAACGCTGCCGTCACGTGGCTCAGCGAGCCCTCGCGTCTGATCGTCCCGTCCTCGGCGAGGCCTCTGTCGCGCGGCTCTGTGTCACCCATACGAGCACTCTCCCCCCGGAGTGCGGTCGGCCGCGAGCGGTTTTCGCAGGTGACGGATGCGGCGGAAGAAGATCGCTCAGAGCGAACGCGGCCCCGGGAACATACAGGCAGTCAGCAGCATTGAGTCTGCATAGCTCAACTTGAATGCCGAAGGGGAGATCATGGCTACTGAGTCCAACGCGGTCACTCCGCTGACCTTGCCCGTGCTGCCGCTCGACGACGAGGTCGTGCTGCCTGGAATGGTGGTTCCGCTCGACCTGTCAGACACCGATGTGCGGGCAGCCGTCGAGGCCGCTCAGGCAGCCGTCCGGCCGGGTGGAGGCAAGCCCGAGGTGCTGCTCGTGCCGCGGATCGACGGGACGTACACCGGGACCGGTGTGCTCGGCACCGTCGAGCAGGTCGGCCGGCTCTCGGACGGCGACCCGGGTGCACTGATCCGTGGCCGTGCCCGGGTGAGGATCGGGGCCGGGACCACCGGACCCGGGGCCGCCCTCTGGGTGGAGGGGACCCGGGTGGACGTGTCCGTCCCCGAGCCGCTTCCCGGTGCCGCCGCCGAGCTGGTCAAGGAGTACAAGGCCCTCGCCACCAGCTGGCTGAAGAAGCGCGGCGCCTGGCAGGTCGTGGACCGGGTCCAGCAGATCGACGACGTCTCCGCGCTCGCCGACAACTCCGGATACTCCCCCTTCCTCACCACCGCTCAGAAGGTGCAGCTCCTGGAGACCGCGGACGCGGTCGCCCGGCTGAAGCTCGCCATCCTGTGGCTGGGCGAACACCTCGCCGAGCAGGACGTCGCCGAGTCCATCGCCAAGGACGTCCAGGAGGGCGTCGACAAGCAGCAGCGCGAATTCCTGCTGCGGCGGCAGCTCGAAGCCGTGCGCAAGGAGCTGTCCGAGCTCAACGGTGACCCCGAGGACGAGTCCGACGACTACCGGGCGCGCGTCGAGGCCGCCGACCTTCCCGAGCACGTCCGCGAGGCCGCGCTCAAGGAGGTCGACAAGCTGGAGCGCTCCTCCGACCAGAGTCCGGAGGGCTCCTGGATCCGGACCTGGCTGGACACCGTCCTCGAACTGCCGTGGAACGAACGCACCGAGGACGCGTACGACATCCGGGCCGCCAAGGAGATCCTCGACGCCGAGCACGCGGGCCTGGAGGATGTGAAGGAGCGGATCACTGAGTACCTCGCCGTACGCAAACGCCGTGCCGACCGGGGCCTCGGGGTCGTCGGCGGACGCCGTGGCGGTGCGGTGCTGGCCCTCGTCGGTCCCCCCGGCGTCGGCAAGACGTCCCTCGGCGAGAGCGTCGCGCACGCCATGGGGCGCACGTTCGTCCGCGTCGCGCTCGGCGGTGTGCGGGACGAGGCGGAGATCCGCGGCCACCGGCGTACGTACGTCGGCGCCCTCCCCGGACGCATCGTCCGCGCGATCAAGGAGGCCGGTTCCATGAACCCGGTCGTCCTGCTCGACGAGATCGACAAGGTCGGCTCCGACTTCCGCGGCGACCCGGCCGCGGCGCTGCTCGAAGTCCTCGACCCGGCGCAGAACCACACCTTCCGCGACCACTATCTGGAGGTCGAGCTCGACCTCAGCGACGTCGTCTTCCTGGCCACCGCCAACGTCCTGGAGGCCATCCCGGAGGCCCTGCTCGACCGCATGGAGCTGGTCAGGCTCGACGGCTACACCGAGGACGAGAAGGTCGTCATCGCCCGCGACCACCTGCTCCCGCGCCAGCTGGAACGGGCCGGTCTGGAGAAGGGCGAGGTCACCCTCGACGAGTCGGCGCTGCGCAAGCTGGCCGGCGAGTACACCCGCGAGGCGGGCGTGCGCAACCTCGAACGGGCCGTCGCCCGGCTGCTCCGCAAGGTCGCGGCCCAGCACGAACTGGGCGACCGGGAGCTGCCGTTCACCATCACCGACGAGGACCTGCGGGGTCTTGTCGGGCGGCCGCACCACGTTCCCGAGTCCGCCCAGGACCCGGCCGAGCGCCGCACCGCGGTGCCGGGCGTGGCGACCGGACTCGCGGTGACCGGTGCCGGTGGCGATGTGCTCTTCGTGGAGGCGTCGCTGGCCGATCCGGAGACCGGTGCCTCCGGACTGACCCTCACCGGTCAGCTCGGCGACGTCATGAAGGAGTCCGCGCAGATCGCGCTGAGCTTCCTGCGGTCGCACGGCGCCGAACTGGAACTGCCCGTCGCCGACCTCAAGGACCGCGGAGTGCACATCCACTTCCCGGCGGGCGCGGTCCCGAAGGACGGCCCCAGCGCCGGCATCACGATGACGACGGCACTGGCCTCGCTGCTCTCCGGGCGGCTGGTCCGTACGGATGTGGCGATGACCGGTGAGGTGTCGCTGACCGGGCGGGTACTGCCGATCGGCGGGCTGAAGCAGAAGCTGCTGGCCGCCCATCGGGCGGGGATCACGACCGTGGTGATCCCGAAGCGGAACGAGGCGGATCTGGACGATGTCCCGGCCGAGGTCCTCGACAGGCTGGAGGTCCACCCGGTGACGGATGTCCGTCAGGTGCTGGAGATCGCCCTCGCCCCGGCTTCGTCCAGGGCGCCGGAGGAGAGGATCCCGGCCGCGGCGTGAGCGCCATGGCGTGACGGGCGTGGCATGACGTGCGCGGCCGGTCGGACGGCCCGCACCCCCGAGAGGGCGGTGCGGGCCGTTCCGCATGTCCGGGGCGCGAACGGCGGTGGGCAGTCGTACGCAGCGGCGGACACCGGCAGGCGGGTGGTGTGGATCGACGGCGCCACCAGCTGGACGGACCCGGTGACCGGCGAACGCCCCGCGGGCTTCTGCGGGTAGCGGCAGCTGAGCGGCAGGGCCCCGGCGCACCGCTGCCGGGGCCCTGCCGTGTGTGCTGACCGGTCGTGCTCAGGGGCGGTAGACGGCCCCCGGCACCGGCTCGGCGGGTGCCATCAGCTGCGGGACGGTCACAAAGGTGTAGCCGCGCTTCCTCAGCTCGTCGATGATGCCCGGCACCGCGGGCACGGTCCCCTTGTAGATGTCGTGCAGCAGGATGATGCCGTCCTTGCTCGCCTGGTCGAGTATCCGCTTCTTGATCAGTGCGGAGTCGGTCGTCGAGTAGTCCTTGGCGGTGGCGCTCCACAGGATCTGTGAGAGCCCCAGCTCCTTGCTGATGCCGGAGACCGTGTCGTCGGTCCGGCCCTGCGGCGGGCGCATCAGCCGCGGCTTCCTACCGGTGATCTCCGCGATCGCGTCCTGCGTCTTCTCCAGCTCGGCGCGTATCTCGGCGGGCTTCCTGTCCGTCAGGATCTCGTGCGACCAGGTGTGGTTGGCCACCTCGTGGCCCTCCGCCTGGAGGCGGCGCACGGTGTCGGGGTGCTTGAGCACGTGGTTCCTGCCCAGCAGGAAGAAGGTGGCGTGCACCCTCTTCTCCTTGAGGATGTCGAGGAGATGTGGGGTGTCGTCGCCCGGACCCGCGTCGAAGGTCAGCGCTATGCACTTCGCCTCGCGGCAGTCCACCGGGCCGAACGAGCCCTTGGCATCGGATGCCGCGGACGCCCGTTGCGAGGCCGGGGCGACGGTCTGCGTCGAGCAGCCGCTGAGCGTCAGTGTGAGTGCCGTCACAAGAGTGGCGGCCAACCCCGTACCGATCGACTTCGTCTTCCTGCGCAAGGCGGGTCACTCCCTCATGGCTGAACGGCACACGCGACGTGCGACGAGCAGGACTATACACACGATGTATACGTCGAGTGCATAGTGGGGCCCGGGAACCCGCTTGCGGCGTGAAATGCCTGGTCCGTGCCGGGGTCTGTCGGGGGTGCCGGTGCGGTGGACACGACGGAGCCCCGGTGACGGGGTGCGTCACCGGGGCTCCGTGAGGCGGGGGCTCAGCCGTTGGCGAGAGCCTGTACGCGGTCGAGGGCGCCGTTGAAGTGGTTGTGGTCACCGACGGTCGGGCCGGACGACGTGTACTGCCAGATCGTGTAGTAGGTCCAGCCGGCCGGGAGCGTGCCGACGGTGGTGTTGTAGCGGGCCACCCAGAGCGGGTTGGTGGCGGCGAAGCCCGCGTTGTTGCCGGTGCAGGTCTGCCACCAGCTGGTCGCGGTGTAGATCACCGCGTCGCGGCCGGTGCGCGACTTGTACGTGTTCACGAAGTCGCGGATCCAGGAGACCATGCTCGCCGCGGTCTTGCCGTAGCACTGGTCGCCGTACGGGTTCCACTCGATGTCGAGGACGCCGGGCAGCGTCTTGCCGTCCTTCGACCAGCCGCCGCCGTGGTCCACGAAGTAGTTGGCCTGGGTGGCGCCGCTCGTGGTGTCCGGGGTGGCGAAGTGGTATGCGCCCCGGATCATGCCGATGTTGTACGAGCCGTTGTACTGCTGGGCGAAGTAGGGGTTGGTGTAGTACGTGCCTTCGGTGGCCTTGGCATAGGCCCACTTCACGCCGCTGTTCCAGAGGGTCGCCCAGTTGACGTTGCCCTGGTAGCTGGCGACGTCCACGCCTTCGGTCTGCACGGCCCTCGTGTCGCGCGGCAGTCCGCCCTGGCCGTCATGGGCGACGACGCCCATGCCCATCCTGGCTGTCCCGCGTGCGGGGAGGGTGACGCCGGCGGGGGAGTTGGCGGCGGTGGCCGCGCCGGGCAGGGTGAGCAGAAGCGAGAGGGCTGCGAGGAGAGTGCCCATCGCCGCGAAGCGTGAGCGTCGGGTCGTTCCGGATCCGGATCTGTGCACGGGCATTGCGTGCCTCCGAGGCCTCGGTGGGGGGATCTGTCGACCGGGGGGTGCGGCTCGGCGCGCCCCATGACATGTCATGGTGTGGACATGTCATTCATGACGCTACGCACGTAGACCCGCACGGCGGAAGAGGGCCTGGGCGCTGCCGTTGGTCTACGCCTGCGAAATACTGACCGAGCTGCGGCGATGGCCGGTGGTGAAAGAAACTTTCAGCGGCAGGAAAGCTCATGAGGGGTGTTGACGTGCACGGGAGCGAGAGCGGGAGTGACCCCGGCGCGGCCGGGTCGAGTGGTGTGGACCAGGAATTCCTGGCGCTGGAGCGGGAGTTGGCCGTTTTCCTGCGTCGCGCACGGTCCAACTCCGGCGAAATGGCGCGCGAGGTCCACCCCGACCTGGAGGCCGCGGCGTACGGACTCCTCGTGCGGCTGGAGTCGGCGGGGCAGCAGCGGGCCACCGATCTCGCGGGGTACTTCGGGGTCGGCAAGGCGACCATGAGCCGTCAGCTGCGGGCCCTGGAGGACCTCGGACTGGTGGCGCGCGAGCCCGACCCGGCCGACGGGCGGGCCTTTCTCGTGCATCTCACCGAGGAGGGTCTCGCCCGCTACCGGAGCGTCCGCGACGCCCGGCGCGAGCGGTACGTACGCAAACTGGCCGACTGGGACCGGGCCGAGGTGGCGGAACTGGCCAGGCTGCTGCACCACTTGAATGCCCGGGCCGAGGACTGACCCCGGCAGGCGCGGGCCCGGACCGGCGTCCTCGGGCGCTCTTCGGACCCCGCTCCCTTGGAAGCCACCCACACCGGGGAGCGCCCCCCCACGTCCCCGGCCGCCCCTCCACCCGGGCGACCTACAGCACCGCGTAGAGGGCCGTCGCGTCGTCGTGCGTCTTGCTGCGGCGCAGATACGTACGCTCCGTGTCCGCGTCCTCCAGCGCCCTGACCCGGTCGATCAGCTCCTGCGCGCCCTCCTTGTGGAGCACCCCGAGGCAGGCCGACCAGTCCCCTTCGCGGAACATTTCGGTCCAGCGACTCGCGCCGTCCGTCAGCGCGGCCACCGCCCGTACCTCTGCGCGTGGCGTCCGGCCGGTCACCGCGCGGGCCGCCACCTCCGGATCGGCGGCGGCGGTGAAGAAGCCGCCCTCCTTGTTCCGCGCCTGTGCGTCGGCGATCGCCTCGGTGGCCAGAGAGCCCGGAGGTAGCCGGTCGAGCCGGTCGTCGAGCAGTGCGCGCACCGATCCGTCCGGCGATTCGAGCAGCAGCACCGAATCGGAGAGGACCAGGTGTTCGATCTCGCGTTCGCTCCAACGCGCCATCACGACGGTCGCCTGTGGCGTACGCACGTGAGAAAGGTCACACGAGGAGCGGTGTGCGTCCGCGGTGCGCCGGATGGACTCGGACAGGATCTCCTTGAGGGTCAGATCCCGCCGCGAACCGGACAGTTCGGCCAGCGATCCACCCAGTCGCGCGGTGAACCACGGGACGGAGTGCACACAACCGCTCCCGCCCTGCGGCGGGGTGACGCCGTCGAGCAGGACCAGCACCCCGCCCTGGCCGGACGCCGGAAGTACGGTGGCCGCCCAGTCCTCGTTGGGGCGTTCGGGCCGGCCGGGAGCGGTGGCGAAGTCGATACGCATGCGGCAAGTCTGCACGACGTCTTCACCAGTCCTGCATGGCCCGGCGTTGGGCCGTACCGGCAGGTCAGCGGTCCGCGTCGAGCGGAACGAACGGCTCCGTGCGGGTGCGGGCGGGCATCCTGCCAAAGCCTGCGCGGAAGTTCCAGCCCATGGCCCGGGTGTGCGAATTCGCGCCCGGGGGGAGACTTGTTCGCCAACTCGGGAGTGATGTTCACTCGTTCGGGTGGCGGAGCGGTTGATGCGCGCCCCCCTCTCAAAAGCACTGGAATGGTCGGAAGCCGTACCAGGGGGGCGGGGTGCCGTTCCATGTGACCGAGCGTCACCTCTGCTTCATGGGTGGACGAGTCAAGATTGCGAGCACCGGTGCAGAAGAAGCGGCCTCGGAGCAAGGGCAGCAAGCGAAGCGGTTCCGGGGCGACACCACTGCCTCCGGCCGAAGGTGAGCCCACTCGGCGCGCCGTACGCGTACGCAGCCGGCTGGTCGCCGGCGTCGCGGTCGTCGGCATCACCGTCATCGCCGCGGGCGCACCCGCGGCCCTCGGCGCATCCTCCGAACTGACCGAGTCCCAGCGGCTGGTCACGCTCGCCGAGCTGAACCAGCAGGCGGTGGCCCTCGCGCACGCCCTCGCGGACGAGCGCGACGAGGTGACCGCGTACATCGCCGGCGGCCGCGACGAGAAGTCCGGCAAGGTGAGCGAGGGGCCCAGCAGCCGCAGCGGCCGCGTCGACCAGCAGATCGACGAGATCCGCGCCACGGCCCCCGCAGGGCTGCGCCGCGACCTCTCCACGATCCCCTCGGTGCGCCGCACCGCGCTGACCGGCAAGGGCTCGGCGCTCGCGGCCCACCAGGCGTACTCCGAGGTCATCGCCAAGCTCCAGGACCTCGCCGACGAACTCGCCGAGAAGACCCCGCCGCGCGCCGCCGACGCCACCCGCGCGCCGCTCGCCCTCGGCCGGGCCACCGAGCAGGCCTCCGCCACCCGTGGGCTGCTGATCGCCGCGCTCTCGGTGCCCCGCGAGGAGGACCCGGTCCCGCAGATCGACCCGTTCACCGGGCTGCCCGTGCAGCCCCAGGACGAGGGTCCGACCGAGGACGACCGCAACCGTGACGAGCTGAGCGCCGCCGCCCAGCAGGCCCGGGTCGGCGAGCTCGCCTCGCTCGCCGACTTCGACCAGGCGGCGGGCTCCGCCGCCCGCGAGAAGCTCTCCTCGACGGTCACCGGCCCCGAGGTCACCAGCGCGGAGAAGTACCTCGGTTCGCTCACCGACCGCCCCGAGCTGTCGGACGCCGACCAGCGGGCCAGCCGGAAGAAGGTCGCCGCGGCGCTCTCCGCCCGGGTCGACCGCATGCGCAGCGTGGAGTCCGCCCTCAGCACCGCCCGTATCCAGCGTCTGGAGCAGCTGCGCGACGACGACGTCACCGCGCTCGAACTGCACATCGCGCTCCTCGGCGGCTGCCTGCTGATCGCGGTCGGCGTCTCCACCGCCGTGGCCCGCACGCTCACCCAGCCGCTGGCCGTCCTGCGGATCGGCGCCGCCCGCCTCGCCGCCGAGCCCGGCACCGCCGAGCCGGTCCGCTACACCGGCCGCAACGACGAGTTCGCCCAGGTCGTACGGAACCTCAACGCCCTGCACGGCAAGATGCACGGGCTGTTGCAGGATTTCAACGGCCGGTTCGCGAACCTGGACCACGAGCGCGGCGAGCTGATCGCCGGACGCGAGGCCCTCACCCTTCAGCGCACCGAACTCCAGCACCGCACGGCCGACCTGACCGCCGAGCTGGAGCGGCTGAGGAACACGGTCCACCACACCTTCGTCAACCTCTCGCTGCGGACCCTCGGCCTCGTCGAGCGCCAGCTCGGTGTCATCGAGAGCCTGGAGGAGCGCGAGCAGGACCCGGAGCGGCTCTCCACCCTCTTCAAGCTCGACCACATGGCCACGGTCATGCGCCGCCACAGCGAGAACATGCTGGTCCTCGCGGGCGCCGAGCACGGCCACGGGCACGCCGGACCGATCCCGCTGGTCGACGTCCTGCGCGCGGCCGTCAGCGAGATCGAGCGGTACGAGCGGGTCACCATCCAGTCGCTGCCGCCGCACGCCCAGATCGCCGGCTTCGCCGCCGACGACCTGAGCCACCTGGTCGCCGAACTCCTGGAGAACGCGACCTCCTTCTCGCCGCCCGACTCGCATGTCCAGCTCTCCGGCTGGCTGCTGGAGACCGGTGAGGTGATGCTCTCCGTGCAGGACGAGGGCATCGGGATGTCGCCGGTCCGGATGGGCGAGCTCAACGCCCGGCTGGCCGACCCTTCCTCGTTCGAGTCGGGTGAACAGAGCGCGGACGGCGCGGGCCTCGGGCTTCGGGTGACGTCGATGCTGGCGGCGCGCCACGGGGTGCGGGTCCAGCTGCGCGAGCAGAAGGGCAGCGGGGTGACGGCGGTCGTCGTCGTGCCGCAGGCGCTGCTGCCGAAGGCGCCGGCGACCGCGACCCCGCCGCCCGTACCGGTGCCGGGGGCGGCGCCCGCGCTGAACCTGCCGGGTTCGGTCGCGGAGGCCAACTCCAACTCGCTGCCGGGCCGGACGCTCGCGCTGTCCGACGACCCGCTGATCGCCGCGGCCGAGCAGACGATCCGTGACACGCCTGCGGCCGAGGCGGCCGCACCGGGGCCGCCGGCGGCGGAAGCACCCGCCACCGAGGTGCCCGCACCCGAGCCGTTCGCGGCCGAGGCACCTGCTGAGCCGGTCGCGTCCGAGCTGTTCGCGCCGGCGCCGCCCGTGGTCGCCGAGCCGCCGGTCGCCGAGCCGTTCGCCGCCGAGCCGCCCGCCCCCGAGCCGTTCGCCGCCGAGACCGACGCCGAGAAGACCATGCAGTTCCGGCTCCCCGACTTCCGGGAGGTCCCGCAGCCGCCTGCGGCCCCGGCGGAGTCCGACCCGTACGCCATCGGCCCCGACCGCCACGAGCGCACCGCGGACGAGATCTCCGAGCCCTTCGCCGCTCCCGTCCCTGCCGCACCCGTGGCCGAGCCGACGCTCCCCGGCCCCCGCAGCCCGGAGCCGGACCAGCCGCAGCCCGACCGCCTCACCGACAAGGGGCTGCCCAAGCGCACCCCCAAGATCGCGAAGCCCGCCACCGCCCCGTCCGCCGAGCGCAAGGGCAGCCTGGACAAGGACGCCCTGCGCCGCCGCCTCGGCGGCTTCCACCGTGGCGCGATGGACGGACGCCGCGATGTCGAGGCGGAGATCGCCGAAGGCGCCGGCCCCGCCCTCGGAGCCGGCCCGCACGAGCGCACCGCGCAGACCCCGCACACCGAACTGGCAGACCGCTCCGGCGGTCGAACCGATGACACGGGGGACACAGTCGAGGAGGCACGCAGTTGACTGCGCCCAGCACATTCGGGCTGAGTACCGAGGCCCGGAACCTTCACTGGTTGCTGAGCAATCTCGTCGAGGAGGTGCCAGGGGTCCACTCGGTCACGGTCGTCTCGTCCGACGGACTGATGCTGCTCTCCTCCGATCCCGGCCACCACGCAGCGAAAGCAGCGGGCAGACAGGACGGCCCCCGGGGCTCCAGCGCCGACCTCGCCACCATCGTCTCCGGTATCGGCTCCCTCACCATCGGTGCCGCGAAGCTGATGGACAGCGGTGGCGTCAAGCAGACCATGGTCGCCATGGAGGAGGGCAGCGTCTTCGTCATGTCGATCAGTGACGGCTCCCTGCTCGGCGTGCACGCCACCCCTGACTGCGACATGAGCGTCGTCGCCTACCACATGGCGCTCTTCGTCGGCCGTGCCGGACACGTACTCACCCCCGAACTCCGCAGTGAGCTGCGCAAATCGATGGAGAGCGCCCAGTGACCCCCGCCGTTGAACCCGCCCGCAGGCTGCCCGTCCGCGGAGCCGACCGCCGGCCCGCCCGGGTCCGCCCGTATTCGCTCACCGGCGGCCGCACCCGCTTCGGTCACGTCCTCCTGGTCGAGACGTTCGTGGCAGCGCTGGAAGCGCCCGAGGAGCGCCGCGAGCTCACCAACGGCAGTCTCACGACGCGCGTGATGCCGGAGCTCCGGGCCATTGTCGAAATCTGCCGCCGCATGCGTACGGTCGCGGAGATCTCGGCCCTGTTGAAGATGCCGCTCGGCGTGGTCCGAGTGCTGCTCAGCGACTTGGCCGACCAGGGAAAGATCCGCGTGTACGGAACCGGTCACGGAACCGGTCAGCCCGACCGCGCACTGCTCGAAAGGGTGCTGAATGGACTCCGTCGTCTCTGATTCGCTGCTGTCCGCCCCGCGTCAGCCGGGACCGGAGGACCAGGCCGGGGAGTCGTTGCAAGCCTGGCAGCTGGATCACACCAGAGCCCCCATCGCCACGAAGATCGTGGTCGCGGGCGGGTTCGGCGTCGGCAAGACGACCCTCGTCGGTTCGGTCTCGGAGATCACCCCGCTGCAGACCGAAGCGCTGATGACCCAGGCCAGCGAGGAGACCGACGATCTCGCCGCGACGCCCGACAAGGTCACCACGACCGTCGCGATGGACTTCGGCCGGCTCACGCTCGACGACGACCTCGTGCTGTACCTGTTCGGCACGCCCGGACAGCAGCGCTTCTGGTTCATGTGGGACGACCTGGTGCGCGGCGCGATAGGCGCGATAGTGCTCGCCGACACCCGGCGGCTCGCCGACTGCTTCCCCGCGCTCGACTACTTCGAGAGCTGCGGACTGCCGTACATCGTGGCCGTCAACCACTTCGAGGGGACGCCCGGTTTCGAGGCGGAGGACGTCAGGGAGGCTCTGACCGTGCCCCCGCACGTACCCGTTGTGATCATGGACGCGCGTAACAGGATCACTGTCGTCGAGTCGCTGCTGGCCCTGGTGGGCCACGCTCTTGACGTCGCACCCGCATAGACAGACCACGCGCTCGAACACGCAGATGTAACGGAGAACCGCGATGCGGAAAATACTGATAGTCGGCGCCGGCCAGTCCGGTCTCCAGCTCGCCCTCGGACTGCAGTCCAGTGGGTACGAAGTCACCCTGATGTCCAACCGCACCGCCGACGAGATCCGGTCCGGCCGGGTCATGTCGACGCAGTGCATGTTCGACACCGCGCTGCAGCACGAGCGTGACCTCCAGCTCAACTTCTGGGAGTCCCAGGCCCCGCGCATCGAGGGCCTCGGCGTCTCGGTCGCGGCCCCCGACTCCTCGCGCCCCATCGACTGGGTCGGCAAGCTGGACGGCTTCGCCCAGTCCGTCGACCAGCGCGTCAAGATGGCCGGCTGGATGGAGACGTTCGCCCAGCGCGGCGGCCAGCTCGTCATCCACGGCGCCGCCGTCTCCGACCTGGACTACTTCTCCCGCACCTACGACCTGGTGATGGTCTCCGCGGGCAAGGGTGAGCTGGTCTCCATGTTCGGCCGGGACGCGTCCCGTTCCCCGTTCGACGCCCCGCAGCGCGCGCTGGCCGTCGCGTACGTCCACGGCATGGGCCCGCGTCCCGAGCACCCCGAGTTCGACGCGGTCCGCTGCAACCTGGTCCCCGGCGTCGGCGAGCTCTTCGTGATGCCGACCCTGACCACGTCCGGCCGTGCCGACATCCTGTTCTGGGAAGGCATTCCGGGAGGACCGCTGGACGTCTTCCAGGGCATCAAGGACCCCTCCGAGCACCTCGCGAAGACGCTGGAGCTCATGGAGCGGTTCACGCCGTGGGAGTACGCGCGTGCCACCAAGGTCGAACTGACGGACGCCAACGGCACCCTGGCGGGCCGTTACGCACCGACCGTCCGCAAGCCGATCGGGCGGCTGCCCGGCGGCGGCCTGGTGCTCGGTGTCGCGGACGTGGTCGTCGCCAACGACCCGATCACCGGTCAGGGCTCCAACTCGGCCTCGAAGTGCGCGAACGCGTATCTGCAGTCGATCATCGAGCACGGTGACCGGCCGTTCGACGCGGACTGGATGCAGTCCACGTTCGACCGTTACTGGGACACCGCGCAGCACGTCGTGAAGTGGACGAACGCGATGCTCGGCGTCCCGCCGGAGCACGTGCTGAACCTGATCGGCGCCGCCGGCCAGCTCCAGTCGGTCGCCGACCGCTTCGCCAACGGGTTCAACAACCCGGCGGACTTCGACAACTTCTTCTTCGACCCGGAGAAGACCAACGCGTACCTCGCCGAGGTGGCTGGGGCCGCATCGGCCGCCTGACCTGCGAAGCAGTGGTTGGCTTTGGTCAACATCGGTGTCTGTGGGCCGTCCTCGGACGGCCCACAGACGGCCCTGCAGGCTGCTCTCGCCAGCAACCTGATGGCGACCAGAACGACGTTTGATCAGGCTGCTAGCGGATAGCGCCTGAAGTACGTGCTCGGTGATTTGGGTCCCCCTGTTCGTGCGGGTTCACGGTCATGCGTGGCTCGCCCGCAGGAGGGACTCACGGCCGACGGCTGCGAGTGACCCTGCTGACCCGCTCCGGCCAGCAGCCGTAAACGATGGACGGCGCGCCCCCGTTCCGCCATGCTGCCTTGGCGATCATGCGCCCGCGGCGGCTGCATTGTGTGAGGGGTGGGGACTGTGGAGCATGCGCAGGTCGAGGCTGTGCCGCCGGAGCGCATCCGTTACCGGTATACGCGTCTCCAAGGCGTACTGCCTGTTCTGCCCCTCCTTGTCGTCGTCGGGGGCACGACGGTCATCGATTGGATGACCTTGAAGCGCGCCGGGTCTGAGATAGCCGAGTCATTGGGTACGTGGGCCGCCCTGCTGATCGTGCTGCTGATCCTCGGGCAGTACTTCGGCGTCACTCTCACGGAGTCGACGGCCATCGTGCACAGCCTCCGCCACCGGACCATCCAGTGGTCGAACGTCCAGGCCATCCGCGTCGAAAATTTCCAAGGGGCCCGAATCGTTGTGATCTACGAAGCGGGTGGCCGTCGTACCCGCCTTCGGGCACCGATCACCGGGTTCCTCTGCTGGGACCGCGGGTTCGAGGAGAAGTTCCACACCATCGACAGGTGGTGGCTGGACCACCGCGGCCCGGATTGGGCACCTGTCCTCGTTCCTGGGGCGCAGTTGAACAGCCCACCGGTTCCCGACGGGAACTCTTTCGCCTCTCCCACGTAGTCGGCGGCTGGTCCACGCATCCTCGGGCGGTGAAGGGGGCCCATTCGGGTATGGGCGCCACCTTCCCTGAAGACGAGAAGGACCGCCTTTCGGTGGGCGACTGTCGGGCGCCCACGACCGGCACCACGAACAGCCGTCGGCGGCGAACGCGCTCCTCTGCTGGGCTCTCAGTACGTCGAACTTTGCGCCTGCCGCTAAAGTGCGATGCTTGTTCGATTCGCCGCGGGGCGAAGGGGGAGGGGTCGTGAGCGCACAACTGAGAGACACCGCAGGGGAATTGGCGGAGGTGCTGTGGCGGGAACACACCGTGTACCGGGAGCGGTCCGGCGGTGTGGTCATCCGGGGTGAGCATGTACGGCGGTGGATCAGCCTCGCTCCGGCGGGCGGCCGGGACGAGGTCCTCGTACGCGCGGGTCGCATCCTGGACGGCGGCACCACCGCTCCTGCCCGTTCGGAGGCCGTGGTGCCCCTCTCCGCCGGTACCGGCGTGCTTGCCGCGACCTGCCGTCGTCTGCTCGCCGAGGCGGCGGCCGATGTGGCACCGGTCGCGCCGGGACGGGCAGCGCCCGGGCGGTCCAAGCGGCCCGGCAAGGCCGCGCGGCCCAAAGGCAGTGGGAAACACACCGGTTTCGGTTCATGGGTCATCCTCGCCTGTATCGCCGGCGTGATCGCCCTGTACGTCTACAGCACCGCGATGCGCGGCTGACCGGTACTACAGGGACACATCACCCTGGCCGCACGGGAAGTGGCCAGGGCGCGGCGGCGACCAGGCGGCGGCCCTTGCGTATCGCCGCAGGTCGCAACCAGATGTGTCCCTGCAGTCCCGGCGGAACGACAGCGGGGACGGGCGCCTCAGTCGAGCGGCGGCGCACCGTCCAGTGGATTGCCGAGGCGGACGCCGTCCGGTAGTCGACGCCGAGGGCGTCGAGGCGCGGGTAGTGGGCGCTCATCCTCGACGTGAACGCCTCGTAGTCCCGCTCGTCCGGCGTCGGCAGAGTGGACCAGGCCACCTCGGCGAAAGCGACGAGGCGGGGGAACGTCTGGTAGTCGACGCGTTGCTGCGTCTCCATCATCCCGGTCCATACATTGGCCTGGGCCCCCAGGATGTGGGCCGCCTCGGTCTCGGTCAGCTCGGGCGGCACCGGCTCGAAACGGTAGACGTCCTCCAAGGTGCGGACGTAGCCGAGCGGCATCGGCTCGTCGTCCCCCGGAGCCTCGCGGTAGTTGAGGTACACCTCCTGGTGGGGACACATGACGACGTCGTGACCCGCCCGCGCGGCCGCGATTCCTCCCGCGTATCCGCGCCAGGACGACACGGCGGCCCCGTCGGCCAGACCGCCCTCGAGGATCTCGTCCCAGCCGATGAGGCAACGGCCCCGGTCGGCCAGCCAGCGGTCGAAGTGCCGGATGAACCAGCTCTGCAGCTCGTCCTCGTCCGCGAGCCCGAGCTCCTTGCGGCGCGTCCTCCACCGTCACGTACGGCACGGTCGGCGCCTGGCCCGGCGGCCGGATGCGTGCCTTGCGGAAGGCGTCCGGGCCGAGCAGCTGGCGCAGCGTCTGCCGGCCCCAGAAGATGCCTGCTTCGCCACCGCCCTCGATGTCCACGCCGTTCTCGTCGACGGTGAGCCGATAGCCCTCGGTCCGAGCCGTTCGGAGAGTTCAGGGGCGATGCGCGTCCGTACGTCGTCGTGGTACGGGCCGTGCCGGCCGGATTCGGTGACCGTGCGCGGGACGGGCACGAGACCGGTGGATGACTGCTGCGTCATGGAGATCAGTCCTTCACTGCGCCGCCGAGGCCGGAGACCAGGCGGCGTTGTACGAGTACGAAGAAGATCAGTACGGGGACCGTCATGACGGTGGACCCGGCCATGATCCCGCCCAGTCGTTCTCCTCGGGCTTGAAGAAGACGAGGAGGGCCATCGGGAGCGTCGACTGCGAGGTGTCGCTGATGATGAAGGACTTGGCGAAGAGGAAGTCGTTCCACGTGGCGATTAAGGAGAAGACGCTCGTCGCGGCCAGGCCCGGGGTCACCAGCGGGAAGAGGATCTGCCACAGGAAGCGGGCGCGGCTCGCGCCGTCGATGTACGCCGCCTCCTCGATGGCCTCCGGTACCGCTTTCACGATGCCCCTCAGCATCCAGATCGCGAAGGGCAGGGAGAAGGCGATGTGCGGCAGGAGCAGGGCGCCGAGCGTGTTGAGCTGCCCGAAGTCCCGCATCATGAAGAAGAGGGGAATCGTCAGTGCCTCGATCGGCACCATCTGGGCGATGAGGAACATCACGAGGAGCGTCGTACGGAACCGGAACCGGAAGCGGAACCGGGCGACCGCCGTCGCCGCGAGAAAGGCGATCAGGCCGGAGGCGACCACCGCGACGACAGCCACGACAAGGCTGTTGAGGAAGTAGCGGCCGAAATCGTGCTGTTCGAATACCCGGCGGAACGCCTCCAGCGAGGGGTGGAGGGTCCAGGGCCGCGGGTGTGCGGACTGCACTTCGTCCGCCGGCTTGAACGCGGACAGCACCATCCAGTAGAGGGGGAAGGCGACGACGGCTGCGATGAGCAGGGTCGATGCCTCGGCGGCCAACCGCCACGGCCTGCGCAGGCCCAAGAAGTTCACAGCTGCTCTCCCTGTCGTCGCAGCAGCCGCAGATAGCCGAGCGAAGCGGCCAGCAGAATCAGCAGCATCACGATGCCGACCGCCGAGCCGAGGCTGTACTGCGAGGAGGCGAAGGCCTTCTGGTAGGCGATCGTCCGTGGCGGGCGCGGCCTGGATCGGCGTCCCGCACCGCGCAGGAAGCGGGGTATCGGGCGGCCGGCGCCCGTGCCCATGTCAGGGGCGAGGCGGCCCTGGACCGGGCTGCGCCGAAGTCCGGACGGCCGTCTCTCCGGACCACCGCCTCGCCGTCGAGGGCCGTCCCCCGGGAGCAGCTCCATGCCGCCACGGTGCGGCAGCGCACGACTGGCGGCGCCTTGGGGCTGGAGCTTCCACGGCAGCTCGGCCGCGCCCGCATCCGGCGCTGCTGCTCCTGTCGCTCCCGGACCTCGAGTTCGCGGACCCGGTTCCGGGTCCGGCGCAGCTGCCGGTCCAGCCACTCCTCAGCTGCCGGTCCAGCCACTCCTCAGGGGCCCGAAGCGCCGGCGCGTCCTGAGGGAGTCGCCAATGATCACCTGCGAAGCGGCGGCACGGCGGCACACCCGGCCGTCACACGGCGGCGGCCGGCGCGGGATTGACCCGTACAGGAACCGTCGTGCATGATTCCACTACTTGAGTGATGGAATGAGGGGCGGGCGCAGTGGCGGAGTTCGCCTTCCGGATCGATCGGCGCAGCGGTGTGGCCAGCTACCTGCAGATCGTGCAGCAGGTGCAGCAGGCCCTGCGACTGGGCCTGCTGGCGCCGGGCGACCGGCTGCCCACGGCGCAGGCCGTCGTCGAGGCGACCGCGCTCAACCCCAACACCGTCCTCAAGGCCTACCGCGAACTGGAGTCCCAGGGCCTGGTCGAGTCCCGGCGCAGGCACGGGACGTTCGTGACAGGCACCCTCGGCTCGCCCGCGGTCGCCGACTCGCCCTGGCGGGACGAGCTGGCCGCGACGGCCGCCCGCGCCCGCGACGACGGGCTCGAACGAGACGACCTGGCAGCCCTGTTCACGGCCGTGCTTGACGATCTCTACCCCGGGGAGGACCCCACCGATGTCCAGCAGTGACACGCCCGCGATAGTCGCCCGCGGCCTCGGCAAGCGGTACCGCCGCCGCGGCCCGGAGGCGCTCGGCGACTGCACCTTCGAGATCCCCGCGGGCAGCGTCTGCGCCCTGGTCGGCGCGAACGGCGCGGGCAAGTCGACGCTGCTGGAGCTGACAGCAGGGATCGAACAGCCGACCGGCGGTGCGGTCGAGGTCTTCGGCGAGCCCGCGTACGGCGGCAACCCCCGCATCGCCTACCTCGCCCAGGACCGCCCGCTGAACCGCTACAGCACCGTCGGCGGGGTGCTGCACTTCGGTGCGCGCACCAACCCCGGCAGCTGGGACGCCGAGCTCGCCGAGCGTGCCGTCGACCTGGGCCGCATCCGCCCGGACGATCACATCCGCGACCTGTCCGGCGGCCAGCGCACCCGCGTCGCCCTGGCTCTGGCCCTGGGCAAGCGGGCCGACCTGCTGCTGCTCGACGAACCCATGGCCGACCTGGACGTGCTGGCCCGTCAGGAGCTGATGGGCCTGCTCATGTCTCACACCGCCGCAACCGGCTGCACCGTCGTCATGTCCTCGCACATCATCTCGGAGCTGGCCGACGCCTGCGAACACCTGCTGCTGCTGGACCGCGGCCACGTCCGGCTCTGCGGCGGCATCGACGAGCTGACCGCCGCCCACGCGGTGGTCACCCTGCCCGGCGGCCCGGAGCGGATCGCCGCGCACACCGTGGTCGAGAGCCGCCCGGCCGGGCGCGGCACCAGCGCGCTGATCCGCCCCTCCGGGCCACTGCCCTCCGACTGGGACGTCCGCGAGCCGTCACTGGAAGAACTGGTCCTCGCGCACCTCGCCCCCCGCGCACATCACCACCAGGAGCACGCCGCATGAGCGCCACCGCCGTCAACCTCGTCAAGCGCCCCGCCGCGTACCGCCGACCGGCGGGCCGCCTGCCGATCGCCCGGCTGGCGGCGCGGCAGCTGCGGTGGCTCGCACTGGTGCTGCTCCTGCCGGTCGGGGAGATCGCCGCGACCCTGCTCCACCGCTACAGCGAGTGGAGCGACGCCGAGTCGGCGCGCGCCCGCGTCGGCAACTACGCCTACCACTTCACCGACGTGCCCTACAACGCGCACACCCTGACCGACCGCCTGTTCGCCGACGGGCAGTTCGTGGCCTTCGTCCCGGCGCTGTGCGCGGCGGCGCTCACCGCGATCCTGACCGCGCGCGAGTGGGAGTCCCGCCGGGTGGCCGTGACGCTCACCCAGTCCGTCTCCCCGATACGCTGGTTCACTGTGCACTGGGGGGTGCAGGCGGCCCTGACCCTCGCGCTGACGATGCCGCTGGTCGTGCTCTACCGCCTCAACGCGGCCCACGCCTACCACGAGGACCTGTTGGTGCACGGCGCGTACCAGGCCACCCTGTACTTCATCGTCGGCCCGGTCACCCTGGCCTACGTCCTGCTCGGCGTCGCCGCCGGAGCCTTTGTCGGTACGGCCCTGCGCCGCACCCTTCCCGCGCTGCTGGCGGCCCCGGCCCTGCTCTGGCTGCTGGTCGGGGTCCTGGTCCGCGCCCGGCTGGCCGCCCTGCTCGACTACCCGGTCTTCTCCGAGACCCACGGCTTCCACGCGGGCGGCGTCCTCGGCCTGCAGTTCTTCCACCTGCTCCCGAAGGACGACTACCTGGTGAACTCGCTCACCCCCGGCGACTACTGGCCTTACCAACTCGCCCAGACCGCCCTGGTCCTGGCACTCACCGCAGCGCTCGCCCACAGCGCACTGCGCATCGTGCGCCGTCGCACAGGACGTGCCGGTACCGCCTGACCTGCCCGGTACAGCACGACGTCGGGGCCTTGATCGTCGCGGCTCGCGCCAAAGGGGCTGCGTAATGCCGTGAGCCGACCGCCCCGGCCACGACGTACCTCTGCCACGGCACCTTGCCGAGATGGCCGGGGCGGCATCGGCGGCCTGACCGTCGCGCACCGCCCGAACGCGCACGTCGGCCGAGTCACGTTCCCTCGGGGAGACCCGGGCGGAAACGCCTCGGCCGGCATGCCCACGGGGTCCGGCTGCGCTGCGCGACGACGGAGTCCGGCTACGCGCCGACCGGCGCGGACGACGCGCTGTACCCCGTGTCCGAGCCGCCCGACGAGCCCTGGGCCAGTTGCGGCAGCCGGTAGGTGTGCAGCGGCCTGTTCTGCGGATCCGGCCGTACGGCACCGAGCAGAGGGTTCGACGCCACCGGCGAGACCTTCACCCGCGTCCCCGGCCGGGGCGCCTGCACCACCAGGCCGTTGCCGATGTACAGCGCCACATGTGTGGCCTTCGGGAAGTAGATCACCAGGTCACCCGGGCGCAGCGCGTTCAGCCCCACCTTCGGCAGTTGGCGCCACTGCTCCTGCGACGTCCGCGGAATGGCCCGGCCCGCGGCCGCCCATGCCTGCGAGGTGAGCCCGGAGCAGTCGAACGAGCCGGGCCCCTCCGCGCCCCACACATACGGTTTGCCGAGCTGCCGGACCGCGTAGTTCACCGCTTCGCCGCCCTCCTCGGACGGTGTGCGGGACGAGGACAGGGCCCCCGAGGCGAGCAGGGCGTCCTGCGCCTTCGCCGTGGCCTGCTGCTCCAGCCGGGACAGCTGGGCGATCCTCTCGGCGGAGAGCGTCGCCAGCAGTGCCTCGACCTTCCGCAGCCGCGCCTTCACCGTGTCGCGCTGCTTCTTCTGCCGTGCAGCCAGCGCCCGTTGCTTGTCGCGCACCTTCCGGGACGCGGTGGCCAGTTCGTCGGCGCGCTTCTCCGCCCCCGTGAGCCGCTTGACGGCGGCCGCCCGGCCGGCGGCCACCCGCTGGATCACATGCCCCTGTTCCAGGGCGTGTTCGGGATCGCGGGCCAGCAGCAGCTGTACATACGAGGAGAAGTCGGACCGCCCCTGGTACTGCTCACGGGCCAGCTGTCCTGCGTCGTCGCGGCTGCGGGCCAGTGTGCGCCTGGCGGTGGCGAGGGCGGAACCGAGCTTCTTCGCCTGCGCGGTCCGTTTCTTGAGATCCGCTGCCGTCCCGTTGTAGGTCTCGGTGGCCTCCTCCGCCTGCTGGTACAGCTTCCGCAGTTCGGCCAGCAGCTCGGAAATGGTCTTGGTGGAGTCCGGGCCGCCGCCGGTGGCCACGCCCGAGGGGCCGGGCTCCGGCTTCGCCGGGACGGCCACGGCGGGCGAGGCCGCGACGATGGCGACGAGTGCCGCTGAGCAGACGGTGCGCAGGACCGTGCCTGACACGGAATCACCTCCGGTGAAGGGGCGATCGCGTGGGACTACCCCATGAGTGAGCGCAAGGCATCCATACCGTCACCGGGTGCCGGACGATGCAAGAACCCCGCGGCGTGGCGGCCGCGGGGTTCCCCCGGAAGGCGGGTGCAGGGTGTCCTCTTTCGGATTCGGGCCGGGTTCCCGGGGTTTCACGCCACCGGGAACGCGTAGAAGATCCGGTCGCGTTGGACCACGGCGGTCTTCCCGAACGCCAGTACCCGGTACGGAGCGGTGACCGTGGCTCCCTTCGGATCCTGCGCCCCGATGTCCTGGAACTTCCACAGCCGCCGTCCGTCGGCCGCCGCGAACGCGGTGACCTGCGTCCTGCCCGCCGCCAGCAGGGTCTTGCCGGAGCGGCTGAGGGTGACGGGCGGCGCGAAGTCCCCGAGCGCCGCCTCGGTGGACCGCTGCCAGCGGAGCTTTCCGGTGGCCCGGTCGACCGCGCCGACCTCCTGGTTGACGTTCGTGGTGTGCAGGAGTGTTCCGGCAGGCACCGGCGTACCGAACACGGAGCCGGCGGTGCCGTTCAGGGTCCACTCAGGTTTGCCGCCGGGCATGTCGAACGACTGGAGATCGTCGCCCACCGCCGCGTACAGCAGCCCCTGGCCGTCACCGGCGGCCGCCCCGTCCGGCCGGACCCTGCCGAACGACCCGGTCCACAGCAGCCTTCCGGTCTGCTGGTCGAAACTGCGGAAGACCGCCCTGCCCCTGGCGGCCCTGACGTCGCCGGGAGTGAGCGTCGCGCTCTTCTGCCGTACGACGATGTCGTCCGGCCTGACGGCGATCAAGCGATAGGCGGGGGCGGCCGATTCGCGTCCGGTCGGTACGCGGGTGCGCCACAGCTCCTTGCGCTGGACGACGTCGTACGCGAACAGGAACGACACGGTGACCTGGGTGTCCCTCCCGGGCTTCTTGCCCTTCTTCGGCTTCTGGGCCTTGACGGTGACCTGGTGGGAGCCGGTGAACCAGACGACGGCGCCGGACTGGCCGACGATGTCCGAGACCTTCAGATACGGCGCGTCCTCGAACTGGTCCTCGTACGCCACCCGGTGCGCGACCTCGCCGTTCTTGGGCGACAGCCAGAGGAACTCGGACGGCCCGGCGATGAAGCAGAGATCGTCCCCCGCCGGCAGGGCCGCCTGCCCCTTGGCACCGTCCGGGCACTCCCAGGCGCGGCGTCCGGTACGCAGATCGATCCCGACGGCCTGGGTGTCGCCCGTCAGGACGAGCAGCCGGTCGAGCCAGAGCGCGGCGGTCAGCGGCGCCGGTTCGGCGTCGGGGTGCGTGTACACCCAGAGCGGGCGCGGCGGCAGCCCGGCCACGGTGGGGCGGCTGGGGGTCGGCGCGGGCTTGGCATCGTCGGCGGGCCCGGAATCGTGGGACCCGAGGACGAACACGGCCCCGCCCCCGATGGCGAGCCCGGCAGCCCCGGCGGCGCCACCGAGGAGCAGGGTGCGGCGGTCGAAGGTGAGCGGGGCGCGGCCTTCGGGAGCCGGGGCCGGGGGAAGGGCAGGGAGCGCGGCGGGCGCGGTGGGGTCCGGTGCCGGAGTGGCCGGTGCCGGAGTGGCCGATACCGGTGGGGTGGCGGCCTGGTCCCCGGGGGCGGGAAGGGGCCGCGGCACGAGCGGTGCGACGGGCGGCAGTCCGGTGGGCAGCTCGGCCGGCGGACCGCTGCGTTCGCGCGGGATGGACAGCTGGGTGGTCGGCCGGTCGGGCTCCGGCGCACGGGGGCTGCCGACGCTGCCGATACGGGTGGTCCGGGGGTCGTCGTCCCCGCCGGTGGGGCTGTCGGGGCGGGAGTCGGTGGGCCCGTGGCCGAGCGCGCCGAGCAGGGGGTGGGTGGGGGAGTCGGCAGGGGCGCCGGCGGGCGTGCCGTCCGGATCCTCGGTGGGCGTGTCGGCCAGGTCGTCGGCGGGCGTGTCGTGCAGCGCGTCGGTGGGCGTGTCGGCCGGGCTGTCGCCGGGCGGGTCGGCCGCGGCTTCCGTCCCGGCGGCCAGCTCCCTCACCCGGTCGGCCTGTTCCCTGACCGCCCGCGACAGCGGTTCCGGCAGCCAGCCGCCCTTGGCGAGGCCCGCCGCACCCTCCAGCGCCAGTTCCGCCGCCACCGTTCCCGCGGTCGGCCGGTCGGCCGGATCCTTGGCCAGGCAGCGTGCGATCAGGCCGCGCAACTCCTCCGGAACCCCGTCCAGTTCCGGTTCTGTGCGGGCGATCCGTTCGGCCGCCTCCGCCGCCGGGCCGTCGGCGAGCGGGGTCGTCCCGGTCGCCGCATACGCCAGCAGGAGGCCCAGCACGAAGAGGTCGGAGGCCGGTCCGGCCGCCTGGCCCCCGACCTGTTCCGGGGTGAGATAGCCGAGCCGTACGGACAGCTGCCCGCCCGTCCGGGCCTCCGCTTCGGCCGCCGCACCCAGCGGCCCGAAGGCGGTGAGCCGGGGCCCGTCCTCGGCCAGCAGCACCGTTCTGGGGGCGAGCCCCTCCAGCACGGCCCCGGTGGCGTGCACCCGGGAGAGCGTTTCGGCGATGCCCGCGCCCAGTATCCGCACGGCACGCTCGGGGAGCGGGCCCGCGAAGTCGATGGCCTCGGCGAGTGTCAGCGCCGGTACGTACGCCACGGCCGTCCAGAGCAAGTCGTCGGCGTTTTCGTCGGCGCGGGTGGCGATCCGGGGCTGGACCCAGCCGCCGGCCAGCCGGTCCGCCGTGCGTGCCTCCGCCTGGAAGCGGCGGCGGAAGGCGGGCAGCGCGGCGAGTTCGGGCCGGGCCGCGGTGATCACGACGGTGTCGTCGAGGACCGTGTCGCGCGCCAGGTACTGCACGGCGCTCGCGGTCTCGCGGAACCGTGCCGCCACGGTGTACGCACCGAAGCGGCGTGGATCGTTCTGACGCAGCGCCTCCATGGCGCACCCCCTTATGACCGTTCTCGTGACCATGGATCCGTCGATCTTAGACCGGCGGACCCGCTCAGCCCGGACCCCCGCGCGGGTCAGCTCGGTTTCGACCAGGGCCACTTGGGAGTGTGGCGCTCGCGGCCCTCCGGGGCGTACTCGTACACCCAGCCGCGCTGTACTCCCAGCCGCTTGGAGTATCCGGCCGGGACGCGCCGGTACGTGTACACGGTGGCGGGACCGCCGTCGGCGTCCGGCACCGGGACCTCGTACCACTTGGGCGGGTGGCCGGTCGCGCCGACGAGGACGGGCAGGACCCGCCCGTCCAGCGGGCCGCCCCTGAAGGTGGTGTTCTCGCTTCTCACGGCCCCAGTGTCACCCAGAGGGTGCGCGGTGGCTCAGTCCGGCGGCAGCAGGTGTGCCGCGTCGGTGACCACCGGGACGAGCCGGTCCGCCAGTCGCCCGGCAGGGCCTTCGACGGTTTCCAGCGGCAGCAGGTCGGCCACTGCGGCCGCGGTCTCCGGGTCCGTGGTGGCGGTGGCCGCGAGCATGGCTATCAGCTGGTCGACCAGCCAGGTGCGGAGCTCGTCCGCAGGGGGCTGCTTCTCCTCGTCCAGCCAGATCAGGGAGGCCGCCTCGACGGCCGCGATCCAGGTCCGCACCATCATCCGCAGCCGTGCTCCCGGTGCGCGGGTGTCTCCCCGGCCGAGGTGGAGCAGGATCTGTTCGGCCGCCGCCCGCCGTACCCCGTCGACGATCGCCGTCGTCCGGGAGGTCTCGGCGACGCTGCCGCCGCGCAGCAGCGCGCTGAACCCGGCGTCGTGCTCGTCGACGAACGTGAGGTAGCGGCCGAGCACCCGGGTCACCCGCTCCGTGGGCGGCCCCACGGGCGGTTCGGCGAAGCACAGCTTCAGCTCGTCGGCGGCGGACCGGAGCGCCGCCTCGTACAACTGCTGCCGCCCACCGGGGAAGTAGCGGTAGACGAGCGGGCGGGAGACTCCGGCGACCGCCGCGACCTCGTCGAGCGAGACCTCGTCGGGGGCCCGGTGTGCGAAGAGGGAGAGGGCGGCGCCGAGGAGCTGCGTACGGCGCTCCTCGACGCTGAGCCGTCGGTACGCACGGTTCTGCGGGGCTGCGGCGGCAGAGGTCATACCGCGAAGCGTAAGCGGTCCCCCCGGTAGGGGGAGCCGGCTCAGGCCAGCAGGCCCGAGCTCTTCCACAGCCTGCGCCCGACCCCGTTCAGCACACCGATGTCGTCGAGGAAGTCCGTCAGCCGCTTCGCGCCGGTCTGCATGACCTCCGTCCGGTGACCGCTCGCCTTCACCTGGGCGACGGCCTCGCGACGGTCCAGGCCGACGTTCTCGTACACCTGCGGGTTGACGAAGCAGACGGAGAAGACGCGCGCCGCCTCTCCGCAGCTCAGCCGGGTGAACTCGCGTTCCCAGCGAGGTGCGGTGACCATCTGCCGGCGCAGCTCCTCGCGGGCGTAGCGGACGTGCCGTGCCTCCTCGACCACATGGATCCGGGTCACGCCGCGCACCAGTGTCTGGACGCGCTCGTCCGGGAACGTCAGCCGCTGCATCCAGTCGAGGATCTCCTCCCCGAGCAGGGTGGCGGCGAAGGAACCGGGCGTGGTGGACACGGTCTTCAGCACGCGTGCGAGGTTGTGGTAGACGCGCGGTACGGGGTAGTTGGGCGCCCGGCCCCACTGGATCATGCGGCCGAACATCATCGAGTGCCGGCATTCGTCGGCTATCTCGGTCAGCGCGTAGCGGACGTGGTTGCTGGTCACCGGCTTGTCGTAGATGTGCCGGACCAGCAGCTGCATCAGAATGATCTCGAACCAGATACCGAGCGAGGCCAGCGACGCCGCCTCGTGCCGGGCCAGGTCCATCCGCTGCTCCTCGGACATCTTGCGCCACAGCGGGGTGTCGTAGAGCGAGACGAGCTCGGGCGGCCAGAACCACTTGCCGTCCTCGATGGCCATGTCCCAGTCGAGCTCGGTGTCCGGGTCGAAGGAGTGCTTGGCCGAGGACTCCAGGAGGCGTTCGGCGATCTGCTCGCGGTCCCGGAGCGGGCCGAGTGCGTCGCGGAGCGTCTGCACGTCGCGTTCGGTCACGGTCGTCATGGCTGAAGGCACCTCACACATGGGTTACCGGCGGTCACTTCTTATGAGACTGCTTGTCAGCAAGACCGTCAATCCCTTGTGCGTGACTTGTTGACCCGGCGTCTACCAACGTGTGAACCTGCCAATTGACGCAAGCGCCACGGAACTTATCGAAGCATGCGAGGCGAAGGAGCCGTCCGTGTCGACACACGACCTCTACACCACCGCCCCCGAGGAACCGCTGTGGCAGGTGCCCGCCTCCGGCGCCGCCCGCTTCAGCTGGGACTACGACGACGGCCGCGAGCGCCTGCTGGCCCTCTACCAGAAGGGCAAGGACAAGCAGTGGGACGGCAACAAGCGCATCGACTGGAGCCTGGAGGTCGACCCCGCCGACCCGCTCGGCACCCCGGACGAGGCCCTCACGCTCTACGGCACGCCGCACTGGGCGAAGATGACCGACAAGGACCGGGGCGAGCTGCGCAAGCACTACACCTCGTGGCAGTTCAGCCAGTTCCTCCACGGTGAGCAGGGCGCCATGGTCTGCGCCGCCCGGATCGTGGAGTCGGTCCCCGACCTGGACGCGAAGTTCTACTCCGCGACCCAGACCATGGACGAGGCGCGGCACGCGGAGATCTACGGCCGGTTCCTGCACGAGAAGATCGGGATGCTCTACCCGATCAACGACAACCTCCAGGGGCTGCTCGGCGACACCCTCCGCGACTCGCGCTGGGACATGCCGTACCTCGGCATGCAGGTCCTCATCGAAGGACTCGCCCTGGCCGCTTTCGGCATGATCCGCGACACCACGACCCAACCCCTGCCCAAGCAGATCCTCGCGTACGTGATGCAGGACGAGGCCCGCCATGTCGCCTTCGGGCGGATGGCCCTGCGCGACTACTACAAGCAGCTGAGCGACGCCGAACTGCGTGAACGCGAGGAGTTCGTCATCGAGGGCTGCTACCTGATGCGGGACCGGCTCAGCGGCGTCGAGGTGCTGCAGAATTTCGGCATCGGAAAGCAGGAGGCCAAGGAACTCTCCGAGCACTCGGAGTATCTGCAGCTCTTCCGCAAGCTGCTGTTCAGCCGGATCGTGCCGTGTGTCAAGGACATCGGGCTGTGGGGCGAACGGCTCCAGAAGGCCTACGTCGACATGGGCGTCTTCGAGCTCGGCGACTCCAACCTGGACCTGCTGATGGCCCAGGACGAGGAGATCGCCGAACAGCTGGACCGGGAGCGGTTCGCGGCGGAGGAGCAGGCCCGGGTCGCGGAGGTCGAGGACGCGATTTCCGAGGGCGCGGACTCCGGGGGCGCGGCAGACTCGCCCGCATGACGCCTCCGTCCACGCCCGCAGACGCGGCGGCCGCCCGCCGAAGTCTCGAAGGACTCGCGCTCGGCGATGCGTTCGGGGAGCGGTGGTTCCCGCTCTTCCGCGCTCCCCGGCAGGCCTTCAACGAGGTCCGCGCCCGCCGCACCCCCGCCGAGCCGGTCTGGCACTGGACCGACGACACCGCCATGGCCCGCGCCCTGCAGCGCGTACTCGACGAGCACGGCGAGGTGGAGCAGGACCGGCTCGCCGCCTGCTTCGCTCTGGCGTACGAGGTCGACCCGGCCCGCGGGTACGGCCACGGCATGCACATCCTGCTGCCGGCGCCGCTGACCGCCCCGGCCGACTGGCGCATCCTCGCGCCCGAACTGTTCGAGGGCGGCAGCCTCGGCAACGGCGCCGCCATGCGCGTCGCACCGCTCGGCGCCCGGTTCCACGCGGACCCCGGCCATGCGGCCCGGCAGGCGCAGTTGTCGGCCGAGGTCACCCACGCCCACCCGCAGGGGATCGCGGGCGCGGTTGCCGTGGCCGTCGCCGCGGCCCTGCAGGTGCGCGGCGAGTTCACGCTGACGGCGGTCGCGGACCGTACACCTGAGGGGCCGGTACGGGACGGGATCCGGCGCGCCGCCTCCGTGCCGTTCGGCACCGAGCCGTGGAGGGCCGCCGATCTGCTCGGCAACGGGCAGCGCATCCGGGCGGACGACACCGTCCCGTTCGCGCTGTGGACCGCGGCCCGGCACCCGGACGATCTGGAAGCGGCGCTCTGGGCCACGGCCGAGGGCTTCGGCGACGTCGACACCACCTGCGCCATCACCGGTGGGGTCGTCGCCGCGGCGACCGGGGTCGACGGGGTGCCCGCCCAGTGGTTGCGCAGCCGCGAGCCGTTGAGCTGAGACGGCCGCCTCGTATCGAAATCGCGTTCACATGCCTGACGTAACTTGGGTGCCATGACCATGCCGCCTCAGCCGCCGCAGGGCCCGTACGGGCCGCAGCCGCCCCAGCAGAACAACCCGTACGCGCAGCCGAACAGCCCGTACGGTCAGCAGCCGCCGCACCAGTCGCCCGGCCGGCAGCCCCCGTACGGATACCCGCAGCAGCAACTGCCGCCGCAGGGACCGCCGCAGGGGCCGTGGGGGCAGCCCGGCATGCCCGCTCCGCCCGGTGCGCAGCCGCCGAGGAAGAAGCGGACCGGCCTGATCATCGGGATCGCGGCCGCCGCCCTGGTGGCGGTCGGCGCCCTCGCCTACACCGTCTCCCAGGTGGTCGGAGCCGGAAAGTCGGTCGCGGGCGGCTTCCCCGACGCCACGTATCAGCTCACCGTGCCCAAGAAGCTGCTGGACGAGGAGTACACCCTCGCCGAGGACACCTCGTCGACCGACGGGAAGGAGGTCGAGGAGGTCCCCGACCTCAGCGTCCGCGATGTGAAGGCCGTCGTCACCCAGTACACCTCCGCCAAGGGCGGCGTCCTGGTCATCTCCGGTATGTGGGGCCGGATCAAGGCGCCCGAGTTCACCCGGGACAAGATCCTCGAAGGGGCTGCGGGGGAGAAGGGCATGACCGTCGTCGTCCCCGCCAAGGAGTTCACCCCCGACGGATACGACATCACGGTGTCCTGCCAGGTCGTGACGTCGAAGGACGCCGGACGGACCAGCACCATCCCCATGTGTGCCTGGGGAGACGACAACACGGCGGCCTTCGTCGGTCTGGTCACGGCCGAGATCGCGGCCCAGGACCCGGAGAGCGTCGACCTGGAGCAGGTGGCGGCCGACACGGCCCAGGTCAGGGCCGAGTCGCGCAAGCCGATCGGCTGATCGGCCGGCTGCCGGGGCCCGGTCCACCGCGCGGCACACCGGGACCCGCGGCACCTCGCGTCCGCTCCGTCAGCCCCGCAGCGCCGCCTCCATGACGGACCGGGCGATCGGGGCGGCACTGCCGCCCCCGCTGATGTCCGCCCGCCTCGCGGCGGCGTCCTCGACGACCACCGCGACCGCGACCGCCGGCCGCCCGGAGCGAGGGTCCCGGGCCCAGGAGATGAACCAGGCGTACGGCGTACCCGTGTTGTCGATGCCGTGCTGGGCGGTGCCGGTCTTGCCTCCGACCGTCACCCCGTCGATCGCCCCGTTCGACCCCGTGCCCCGTTCCACGACGTCGACCATCATCTGCTGCAGCTGCGCGGCCGTCTGCGGGGTCATCGCCCGGTGGTACGGGCGCGCGGTGTTCTGATGGACGGTCGTACCGTCCTTGGTGGTCGTACGGTCGACCAGATACGGGTACATGAGGTCGCCCCCGTTCGCCACGGCCGACGCCACCATCGCCATCTGCAGCGGAGTCGCCGTCGTGTCGAACTGGCCGATCGACGACAGGGCCAGCTGGTCGTCGCTCATATCGGTGTCGAAGTTGCTCTTGGCCACCCCGGAGGGGATCTTCAACCCGGTGTCGTTGAAGCCGAACTTCCGCACCGCGTCCACCATCCCGTCGAGGCCCACCTCCACGCCGAGATGGGCCATCACCGTGTTGCAGGACACCCGGATCGCCTCCGAGAGCGATGCCTCCTCGCAGCCGCGCGCCTCGTTCGGGAGCTCGGTGTCGGTCCCCGGCAGCACGTACGGGGACGGCGTGTCGGTGGAGGCGTCGGGGTCCGTGACCACTTCGGCGTCGAGTGCGGCCGCCGCCGTCACGATCTTGAAGGTGGAGCCGGGGGGATACGTCTGCCGGATCGCCCGGTTCAGCATCGGCTGGCTCTTCGACGCGTTGAGCTGTCGCCAGGCGTCGGTGACCGACGAGCCGGTGCCGGAGAGCCGCCCGGGGTCGAACGACGGGGTGGAGACCAGCGCCAGGATCTTGCCGGTCGACGGTTCGAGGGCGGCGACCGCGCCCCGCCGCCCGCCCAGACCGTCGTACGCCGCGCGCTGCATCGAGTCCTTGATGGTGGTGCGGACGTCGCCGCCGGGCTGCTGGCTGCGGGTGATCTCGTTCCACAGCGGCAGCGGGGCCAGCATCGGGTCGGTGCCCGACAGGATGTCGTCCTCGGCGTTCTCGATCAGCGTCGTGCCGTACGTCTGCGAGGCATAGCCGGTCACCGGCGCGTACAGCCGGCCGTCGGTGTAGGTGCGCTCGTACCTGAGCTGCTCGTCGGTGTTCCTGGAGCCGGTGACGGACCTCCCGCCGATCAGGATGTCGCCGCGCGGCTGGCTGTAACGGGCGATCGTCTGACGGCGGTTGGCGGGATTGTCGTTCAGCTCGTCGGCCTGGAACACCTGGATGCGGGCGGCGTTCAGCAACAGCGCCATGAGCAGCAGCAGGCAGAAGGCGGCGGCCCGCCGGATGTAGCGGATCACGCGTCCTCCCGGCGCTGCGGGGTGTGGCGCATCACGGCGCGTCCTTCCGGTCGTTCGGGCGCGTGCGCGGTCACTTCCGGTCCTCCGCGACCGGTGCGACGACCCCGGTCTCCACCTGGTCGGGGTGGGGTCTGCGGGCGAGGTCGCTGATCCGGATGAGCAGCGCCACGATGATCCAGTTGGTGACGACGGACGAACCGCCCTGGGCGAGGAACGGCATCGCCATGCCCGTCAGCGGGATCAGCCCCATCACACCGCCCGCGATCACGAACACCTGGAGGGCCAGGATCGAGGCGAGCCCGATCGAAAGCAGCCGCCCGAAGGGGTCGCGCAGGGCGAGGCCGGCCCGGTAGCCGCGGGCGACCAGCAGCGTGTACAGCAGGAAGATCGCGGTCAGCCCGGACAGCCCGAGCTCCTCGCCCGCCGTGGCCAGGATGAAGTCGGACTTGGCGGCGAAGCCGATGAGGATGGAGTGGCCGAGCCCGAGCCCGGTGCCGAGCATCCCGCCCGCGGCGAACGCGAACAGTGACTGGGCGAGCTGGCCGGCCCCCTGGCCCGCAGCGATGGTGGCGAAAGGGTCGAGCCAGTCCTTCACCCGGCTGTGCACATGGGGTTCGAAGGAGCCGACGACGAATGCGCCGACGGCGGCGAGCAGCAGGCCCACCGCGATCCAGCCGGTCCGGCCGGTCGCCACGTACAGCATGATCACGAAGAGGCCGAAGAAGAGCAGCGAGGTGCCGAGGTCGCGTTCGAGGACCAGCACGCAGACGCTCAGCAGCCAGATCGCCACGATCGGGCCGAGCACCCGGCCGGTGGGGAGCTGGAGCTTCCAGATCTTGCGGCCGGTGTAGGCGAGGGCGTTGCGGTTGGCGGAGAGGTACGCCGCGAAGAAGACGGCGAGCAGGATCTTGGCGAACTCGCCGGGCTGGAAGGAGAATCCGCCGATCCGGATCCAGATCTTGGCGCCGTTCACCGCCGGGAAGAAGATCGGCACGATCATCAGGACGAGGGCGGCGGCGACGGACAGATACGCGTACCGCTGGAGCACCCGGTGGTCGCGGAGGAAGACGACGACCACGATGAAGAACGCGACGCCGAGCGTCGACCAGATCAGCTGGGTGGGCGCCGCCTGGTCCTTCGGCGTCTCCAGATCGAGCCGGTAGATCAGCACGAGGCCGAGCCCGTTCAGCAGGACCGCGATGGGCAGCAGCAGCGGATCGGCGAACGGGGCACGGAAGCGGACGGCGAGATGGGCGAGGAGGGCGAGCAGGCCGAGACCCGCACCGTAGCCGGCGACATCGGGCGGGACCGCGTCGTCGCGTGCGAGGCCGACGTCGGCGTAGCCGAAGACGGAGATGAGGACGGCCCCGACGAGGAGCGAGAGCTCGACCCCGCGCCGCTTGGGCAGGCGTAGCTCGGGCGGAGGCGTGTCCGGCCTCGGTGCGGTCATGGCACGCAACGTAGCAAGCGGTGGGCGTTATTTCCCTTATGTCGATATTCGCTTATGTCGGTCCGGTCAGGCCGTCGCCGCCTGCGGGTTCGTCCGTGTCGAACGGTACGTACTCCGGGAGCGTCAGCCGCGCCACCGCCCCGCCGTCCGGCGCATTGGAGAGAACCAGCTCGGCGCCGATGACCGCCGACTGCCCGACGGCGATGGTCAGTCCGAGCCCGTGGCCCTTGCCGCCGCCCTCGGTGCGGAACCGCTGCGGACCACCGGTCAGCAGATAGTCGGGGAAGCCGGGCCCGTGGTCGCGTACGGTCACCACCGGCCCGTCGACCGTCAGGACCACCGGTGGGCGGCCGTGCCGGTGCGCGTTGGCGATCAGATTGCCCAGGACCCGCTCCAGTCGCCGCTTGTCCGTCTCGACCTGCACGGCCCTCGCCCCGGCGCCCGCCCCCACGACGCGGATCACGGTCTCCGTCCCCGACGCGCTCACCGTCCGCTCGGCGAGCGGCACCAGTTCGTGCACCGCGAGGTCGACCTCCTCGGTGCGGGCGTCGAGCCGGGAGATCTCCAGCAGATCCTCCGTCAGCGCCCGCATGGTGCGCACCCGGTCCTGCACCAGCTCGGCCGGGCGGCCGGGCGGCAGCAGCTCGGCGGCGGCCGAGAGGCCGGTCAGCGGGGTGCGCAGCTCGTGCGCCACGTCGGCGGTGAAGCGCTGCTCGGCCAGCAGCTTGCTCTGGAGCGTGGACGCCATCGTGTCCAGCGCACCGGCGACGATCGCCACTTCGTCCTGCGGGCGCGAAGGGTCCGACGCGCGCGGGTCGTCGACACGGGCGTCGAGATCGCCCGCGCTGATCCGGCGGGCCACCCGGGCCGTCTGGTGCAGCCGCCGGGTGACCCGGGTGACGGCGAATGCGCCGACCAGCAGCGTCGCGCCGATCGCCAGCGCCGAGGAGCCGACGATGGCCCGGTCGAGACCGTTGATGGTGTGGGCGCTCATGCTGTAGTCGATCTCGGTCGCCAGCGCCCGCCCGTCGGCCGGGCCCGCGGCCCACATGGCCGCCCGGCCGTGGGAGTCGGCGACGACGGTGCCCCGCCGCCCGTGCTCGGCCAGGTGGCGCAGGGAGGCGGGCAGACCGGGCGGGTCGATACCGGAATCCGCCGGGAGTGCCTCGCCCTCCTCGTACGCCTTGGTCACGCCGTCCAGCCGGGAGAGCGCCTTGGCGCGGGCCTCGCTGACGGTCCGCCGGGTCACCGCCGTGTGCACCAGTACGCCGAGCAGTGCGGCGAGGGCGCAGCACATCACGGTGATGAACACCGCGGCCTTCCAGGTGAGTGTCCCGGTCCAGGCGGGCGCGCGCAGGCTGTGCCGTCTCATCGCCGTCCCTCGGAGACGGTGGGCGACGGCGGCATCGTGGTCGGCCGGGGGCTGGGCTCCGCGCTCGGCCGGGCGCTGGGTGACGTCTCCGAGGTCTTGCGCAGGATCTCGTCCTGCGTCGGCAGCATCGCGTGCTGCCGGCCGTCCCAGGACCAGACCGTCCGGTACTCGTACCCGGCGATCGCCGACGGCACCCGCATGATCACGTCCCGCCCGGCCAGCTCCACGCTGATCACCGCGTCCGAGACGGCCATGATCCGGGTCAGTGCGTCCGAGTTCGCCATGTAGACCCGTACGGAGAGCCGCCCGTCGCTCCGCCGCACGCCGAGCACCATGTCGTCCCGGCCGTTGCCCGTCAGGTCGCGGTAGTAGGGCTGAAGGACCGGGCAGGCCGTGGGCGCGGTGCGGCACGCGGTGATCCTGCGGACCGTGTCGGCGGGGAGTTCGTCCGAACCGCTGGACCGGCTCGTGGTGGCCATCAGGTCGGCCTGCACCACGGCGACCGGGTCCAGCGTGTGCACATCGTCGTGCGGGACCGTGATTCCGGGGATGCGCGCCGTCGCGCCCTCGCCGTAGTCGTACGGAGCAGCGGAGGCGGGTGGCAACTGGGGCCAGAGCCGGGCGGGCCCGATGGCGGTCGGGGCCGGTCCGGCGCTCTGCAGCTGTCCGCCGTCGGTGCCGCAGCCGGCCAGCGACGCGGCGCCGACGGCGGCCACGAGGACCGCCGAAGCCCGGTGCGTCACCCGGCGGTGCGGGCGCATCGCTCCCTCCCTTCCCGGCCGTCCGGCCCATGAGTCCGCAGACCCGTGATCCATCGACCTTATTCGGAAGGAAGTCCCTTATGCCGTTTTCATGCGGTTGGAGAGGTGATGGTTCAGTTCTGGTAGGGGTTCTGCCCGCCCTGCGCATACCCCGGCTGCTGCGCCTGCCCGAACGGATTGCCGTCCTGCGACGCCAGGTGCTGCGCCAGCAGCTGATCGGCCTGCTCCTTCGGGATCTTCTGCTCCCCGCCGCAGAACGTGCACTGCGTTGCGTACTTCGTCGAGAACGGGAACAGCGGCACGAAGAACAGCGTGAACTTCGTGACCCGCTTGCGCAGCGTGTGCGCCGCCGGGTTGCCGCACCATCCGCAGACCAGCGTCAGAACGGCCAGTTGGTAGAGATAACCTCGCGTGCCGAAGATGATCATGTTGTGGGTCCCTTCCCCGTGTGCACCGGAAGTGCCTGCCGGCAGAGCGCCAGCAGCTTTTCGTCGTCATAGGTGTCGTGGCTGCCGTACCCGCCGTCCATCGCGTTGTGACGGCGTACGGAGGCGAGTTCGGCACGCAGCGCATGTGCCGCATCCGACCCTGCACCAGCCACACCCATCCGCGCCAGGCATTCCGCCACCCGGACCCTGACATGACGGTTGTTCTCCCAGGCCGCCAGCATGACCGGCACGGACTCCCCGGCCCGCCCGGACACCTCCCACAGCGCGATCGCCGCGTCCACCCGCAGCCACGGTTCGTCGTGCGACAGCAGTGCCCGGAGCAGCGGTGCCGCCCGCAGTGCGTGCGTTCCCAGCGCGCCCAGCGCGCGCACCGCCGACCGGCGCTCGTGCACCTGCTCCGCCCGCAGGCCCTCGACGAGTACCGGCAGCACGGCCTCCGCGTCCCCGTCGACCGCCCACAGTGCCCGCGCCGCCTCCGTCGCCGCCGCGGTCCCGGGGCGGCGTATCAGCGCACGCAGCTCCGGTACGGCGCACCGCGCGGCGGGTCCGAACGAACCGAGCGCCTGCAGCGCCGATGTCCGCAGCCACTCCCCGCGGTACTCCGGCGCCCCGCGCAGCACCCGCAGCACCTGCGGCGCGGCCTCGCCCGCCCGCAGTGCGGTCAGCCCGCCGAGCAGCGGATTCGCCCGGTCGTACGCCCCCTCGTCGAGCGGGATCTCGCCGAGCCTGCGGCGCAGCACCGCGGCCAATGGGGCCGCCGCCGCCCCGAGATGCCCGATGGCGAACCCCGCGTCGTGCGGCACCTCGGGCCGCTCCAGGGCGGCGGCCAGCGCGGGCACGGCCCGGGCGTCACCCAGCCGGGCCAGCGCCTTCACCGCGCTGCCCAGCCCCGGCGGCCCGCTCTCCCACTCCGTCACCCAGGCTGCCGGATCCGCCGCCACTCGCGCCGCCAGCGCGTCCGCGGCAGGTGCGGCGAGGCCGAAGAGCTCCTCCAGTACATGCGAGGCGGCCTTGGCCAGTCGTGGCTCCGGGGCGGCGAGCTGTTCGCCCACCAGCCGGACCAGCTCCTCGTACGGTCCCCGCCAGGCCCGTATCAGCCCGGCGCTCATCCGCACGGCGTCGATCCGCTGGCGGAGATCGGGGCTGCGCAGCTGGTCGGTCAGCAGCGCGGTCCGGTCGGCGACGCGGTCGTCGAGCCCGATGTGCAAGGTCCGCAGCAGATCGGCGGTCCAGGGGGCGGTGCGCCCCGCGGACTCCGCGGCGGCCAGCGCACGCAACTGCCCCACCAGGGTCACCGGCGCACCCCGCTCCTCGGCGGACTCGGCGGCCGCACCGGATGCGTCGAGCGGCTCCGTGGCGTCCACCGGGTCCGCCGCGCCGGCCGGTGCCGTGCGCAGCTCGCGCAGCAGCCCGGTCACCACCGGCACGACGTCACCCGGCAGCGCGTCCGGCGCGCACCGGGCCAGTTGGGCGATCGCGGCCAGCCGCAGCCCCGGGGCATGCGACTCCGCGACGAGCCGGCTCAGCCAGTCCGCGGCCTGCCCGGCCAGCGGACGGTGCCGCAGCGCGACCCGGCCGACGGCCTCCACCAGTGCGAGCCGCACCTCCTCGTCCGGTTCCACCGGCAGCCGCTCCCGCAGCAGTGCGAGGACCCGTACCGGGTGGCCGTGCAGCGTGGCGAGCGCCGGGGGCACGGCGAGCCGTACCCCCGGGTCCTCGTCGGCGATCAGCTCGAAGAACACCCCGGCGCCCGCGGTGACGGCGGCGGCCGCCATGGCGTAGTTCGCCGCGCCCTCGATCTCGTCCTCGTCGATCTCGTCCTCGTCGTCCTCGTCCAGATCGATGCCGCCGATGCTGGTGAGCAGCTCGACGAGGCTGCCCCGGTCCTGGATCCCCGGGTCCGCGACCAGTTCGAAGAGAAACGGAATGCAGGCCAGCGTGCAGTCGTACACATCCCCCTGGTGGTGAACGGCCCCGTACATGCCGTCCAGTGCACCCTCGCGGTCCGCCGGATCGGCGGACGCCAGGCCCCGCAGCAGCCCGGGCACATCACCTGCAGGCCCGTAGGCATGCTCCATCGAGGCCCAGTCGACCTCGTCGATCCCTGCGAACACGCCCTCGCCTCCCCACGCGATCTCACGCAGCAGTGTCTGCGCAGAGTGTGCACCACGGCTCGGCCGATCCACCCGCCCCATGCAGGCCTTTTGCTGCGCGGGCGGCAACGGCGGGCGGGGCGGCCGCGGACCCGGCCCCAAAGGCTCCGATCAGGGCGCGGCAGGCAGCGGCCGGGCCCGGTTCGGATCGATCAGGGGGGCGAGCAGATCCCCGTGCCGCTCCAGCCGCCCCGCCATGTCGGCGGCCAGAAAGACCAGCTCGGCAGGGGTCCGGCAGCCCTCGATCTCCGCCCAGGTGACGGGTGCGGAGACGGCCGGCTCGGTTCTGGCGCGCAGGGTGTACGGGGTGGCGGTCGTCTTCGCCGCCGCGTTCTGGCTGAAGTCGACGAACACCCTTCCCGGCCGCAGTGCCCGGGTCATCCGGTGCACGACCAGGCCCGGAAGCTCCTGTTCCGCCTCCACCGCCAGCCGTTTCGCGTACGCCGACACCCGATCGGCGGGGGTCGGCTCCAGCGGTACGAGGACGTGCAACCCCTTCGACCCGGAGGTCTTCGCGTACCCGGGCAGCCCGTCCGCCGCCAGCCGCTCGCACAGCCACAGCGCCACCTGACAGCACTCCACGACGGTCGCCGGGGAGCCGGGATCGAGGTCGAACACCATCCGGTCGGCGATCCCCGGAGTATCGGCCTGCCACTGCGGCGTATGGAACTCCACCACCAGGTTCGCCGCCCACATCAGCGACGCCAGATCCTGCACGACCACCTGTCCGGCCCGCTGCGCCACGTGTCGCGGCACCTCGGCGATCCGTACCCAGGACGGCGTACCGGGCGGCGGGTTCTTGGTGAAGAACAGCTGCCCGTCCGGGCCGTCCGGATAGCGCAGGAAGGACACCGGCCGGTTGTGCAGATGCGCGAGCAGGGCCCCGGCAGCCGTGGCCGCGTAGTAGTGGAGAACCTCGCCCTTGGTGGTGCCGGTGGCCGGATACAGCACCTTGTCGAGGTTGCTGAGCGCCAGGCGCCGCCCCTCCACCTCAGTGATCGGCGTCATACGATAAGAATCACATGAATTCAGGATCTACAGGATCAATCGGTATGTATCGGTGTCTTCGGTGACAGGGGTGAACGGTGAGATCCATCTGGAACGGCGCGATCTCCTTCGGGCTGGTCAGTATCCCGATCAAGCTGGTCAATGCCACGGAGAGCCACTCGATCTCCTTCCGTCAGGTCCATCTCGCCGACGGCGGCCGGATCCGCTACCGGAAGGTCTGCGAACTCGACGATGAGGAGGTGACGGCCGCCGATATCGGCAAGGCGTACGAGGACGCCGACGGCACCATGATCCCGATCACCGACGAGGACCTCGCCTCGCTCCCGCTGCCCACGGCCAAGACGATCGAGATCGTCGCGTTCGTCCCCGCCTCCGAGATCGACCCGCTCCAGATGGACGCGGCGTACTACCTCTCCGCCAATGGAGTACCGGCCGCCAAGCCGTACACCCTGCTGCGCGAGGCCCTGAAGCGGAGCAAGAAGGTCGCGGTCGCCAAGTACGCCCTGCGCGGCCGTGAACGGCTCGGCATGCTGCGCGTCGTCGACGACGTGATCGCGATGCACGGCCTGCTCTGGCCCGACGAGATCCGCGCCACCGACGGCGTGGCCCCGGAGACCGAGGTCACGGTCCGTGACGCCGAACTCGACCTGGCCGACGCCCTGATGGCCACCCTCGGCAAGGTCGACATGGACACGCTCCACGACGACTACCGCGAGGCGGTCGAGGCCCTCATCGCGGCGAAGGCCTCCGGCGAGGCGCTGGAACCCGCGGCGGCCGACGAGCGCGGCGGCGGCAAGGTGATCGACCTGATCGCGGCGCTGGAGAACAGCGTCCGGGCGGCGAAGAAGGCCCGCGGCGAGGAGGAGACGGAGGAGGCGCAGGAGGGAGCCGAAGCGCCGGTCGCCAAGGTCACCTCGCTCGCCGGACGCAAGAAGAGCGGCGGAACCGGAGCGAAGAAGAAGGCGGCCCCGGCCGGCGCCGGCCGGAAGACCGCCGCGAAGAAGACCACACCGGGCAGAACGCCCGCCAAGAAGACCGCCGCCCGGTCGACCACGAAGTCGGCCGCCAAGAAGACGGCGTCGAACTCGGCGGCCAAGACGGCGAAGTCGTCGTCGGCCGCGAAGCCGGCGGCCAAGAAGACCTCCGCCAAGAAGCGCGCCTCGGCCTGACGGGAAGGGGGATCCCACGGCCCGCAGCCCACGGCTCGCAGCCGGGGCACGTCGCCGGTCCCGACGGCGTGATCACGGCCTGCGTCCCGGTCATCGCAGGGGTGCTGCGGGTCATGGACCGGCGTACGCGGACGGCTGCCCCGGAGCCGGAGCTCCGGGGCAGCCGTCGGATCGGGCCGTGCGCCGGTGTCAGCGGTACGAGTTCACGTATCCGGCCGCCGGAGTACCGACACCCGTCACGTCGTCGTACCCCTTGACCGCCTTGAGCGAGGCGTCCTTGCCGAGGCTGCGCAGCGACGTCAGGAGGCCGTCCGCCGCGTCGAAGCCGTTGGCGAAGTCGACCCGGGCCACCGCGAGATCACGGCCCGCGCCCAGCGGGTGGTCGGTGACGTCGTGGTACGTCGCCGAGCCGTACCGGGCGTAGATGGCCGGGTTGGCGAAGCCGAGCGGCCGGCCGTGCTGGGCCTGCTGCGCGAGGGCCTGGACGCCGGCGATGACCGGGGCCGCCAGCGACGTACCACCGATGCGGTACTCGTCGTAGCCGAGCGAACCGTCGGGCAGCGTCTGGGTCTGGCCGACCAGGAAGCCGGTGTTCGGGTCGGCGACCGCCGCGATGTCCGGGGCGGTACGCATCCGGCGCTTGCCGTTCGCCTGTGCGAGCGCGTCAGGGACGACACCGCGCTGGTAGAACGGCTGCTTCACGGTCGAGCTGGTGCCGCCGCCCGCGCCCGAGGTGTATCCGCCGGGGAAGTCGGTCCAGCTCCTGCCGTCCTCGGCGAGGTTGGCCTTCAGCGTGCCCCAGCCGGTCTCCCACTGGTACGCGTCGCGCTTGCCGACGGCCAGCGAGGTGCCGCCGACCGATGTCACCCAGGCGGAGTTGGACGGGACGTCGACCTGCTTCGTACCGGTGGACGCGACGTTGTCGCCCGCGTCGCCGGAGGAGTAGTAGAAGCCGATGCCCTCGACCGCGCCCATCTTGAACACCTGGTCGTACGCGGCCGCGACGTCAGGGGTCTCGTTGGCCTCGACGTCGCCCCAGGAGTTGGAGACGATGTCGGCGAGCCGGTGGTCGACGATCTTGTTGAGCGAGTCCAGCAGGTCGGCGTCGTAGCAGGACGCGCCGCCCACGTAGACGATGTCGGCTGCGGGCGCGACCGCGTGCACGGCCTCGACGTCGAGGGTCTCCTCGCCGTACCAGCCGGAAGCCCCGCACTCCTCGGTCTTCGTGTAGTCGTCCGGCAGCACCTGGCTGAGCTGCCCGCTACGGTACGAGGCGTCGCCGTTGCGCTTGGCGTACTCGGCGGCGTCCTTCGCGATGGTCGGCGAAGCGTATGCGTCGGTGATCGCGACGGTCACGCCCTTGCCGGTCCAGCTGCCCGCACCGTACGCGGCGCGCAGCTGCTTGCCGGTGTAGCCCTTGATCGCGTACGGCGCCTTGGACCCGTAGGCGCTGGGCAGTGCCGAGGCGGTCTTCGAGCCGAAGTACGAGGAGAACGGACCGGCGTTGCGGAACACCGCGTCCGGCGGCGGCAGCGTCTCGTCGTGGCTCGACTTGTGCGGCGCGTTGTCCAGACCGGAGACCGCCAGGACGGCGTCGCTCAGCCCGGCCGGCACCGAGGCGGTCGAGGACGGGGCGCGGTAGGTCCGGCTGCCCTTGCGGTAGTTGCGCAGCTGGGTGCTGAACGTCTTCTCGGCCGCGGCGACATCGCCGGTGGCGGAGACGTAGTGCTGGTTGGCACCGGTGACGGTCAGTCCGTTCGACTCCAGCCACTGGCTGACCTGGTCGATCTGCTGCTGGGTCGCCCCGAATCGGGCCTGCGCCTCCCCGGCGCTCAGATACTTGCCGTACGAGGAGGACTGCGGGTCCGACACGGCGGCGGCGTAGGCGGCCAGCCCCTTCGCGTCCCGCCCGGCCAGGTGGACCCGGACACTCACCTTGCCGTTGTCGGCCGTGGCACCCTGGTCGGCCTCGGCGCTGGCCCAGGCCGGCTTGGAACCCTGCAGCGCGTCGCGCCCGCCGGGCGCCGAATCCGCACTGGCGGACGGTATGCCGAGGGCGAGCGCACCGGCGAGCAGCGGCAGTGTCGCTGCCATGCTCAGCCCGGCGCGACGTCTGGCGCGGCTGATTCTCATGTAACCCCCTGCGATGAGGTTCTTCGCGTGTGGAGCATGTGCCGGATGATGTGCACATGTAATCCGTCACTCTGGCGAGGAACCCTTTATGTAAGGGGCATGCGTTCACCAAGAAACTGTCAAGAGGAGCTGTCGGAGGGGCAGTTCGGGCAGAGAAGGGTAGAAACGTACCCGATGGTCCCCCGGGATCACCGGGAGACGAGCGCGGGAAGGAGCACGGGAGCGACGCTCACCGGCTCGGACGCCGACGGCGGGTCGATCCCGTAGGGACTATCGACGACATACGTACAACTCGTGTACGTGTAGCCGGGCTGGATGTGCGACCCCGACGCGTAGCTCTCGACGCCCGTGCCCGTACCCGTGCCGTGCTTGTACAGGAAGTGGTACTCGCCCGCCGGCAGCCGCAGCCGTACCTTCGGATAACTCCCGCCCCCGGCCTTGCAGGCGAGCGCGGACCCGGACGCCTCCGAGGCGAACCGGTTGCAACTGCCGCACGCCTTCAGCGAGACGCGGCCGGTGACCGGCCCGGTGTAGAGGATCTCGACACCGCTCGGGGCGTCGTTGCTGATGACGAGTTCCATCCGCGAACCGCCCGGACTTCCCGCCGGCGGCAGCCGCTCGCCCGCCGCCGGCCGGGCGGCGGCGATCTCCGCGGCGATGGCGATGTCCCGGGCCCGCGCCCTGCGGCTGTCCTTGCCGTACGTGGCGGCGAACTCCGTCAGCGTCCTGCGCGCCTCGGCGAACTGCCGGGACCGGAACTGGTCCACCCCGCACGCGTACATTCCGTTCTCGATCCCGCGGTCGGCCTCGCGGGCCCGCGAGGACACCGACGTCACCGGCATCGCCGCGACGGTCGTCCGGAGCTCGCGCAGTGACTCGGTGGCTGCGCACGGACTCCCCTTGCCCACCGCCGCGACCTGCTCGGAGATCGTCCTGGAGACCGCAGGGCCCACCTTCCCGGCCTGCGCCGAACGGGGGAACGTGCGCAGCAGCTCGGCCAGTTCGCCGCCCGACGGCTCCACGGCCGGTCCGCCCAGCCTCGACACCCCGCACGCGTACAGCGATTCGGCCAGCGGCCCGTCGGGCCAGTCGGCGAGGTCGCCCAGCAGCTTCGGGTCGACCGACTCGGGCACGGTCCGCAGATACGTCAGCGGTGCGACGGCCTCGCAGCTTCTGCCCTGACGGTAGGGAGTGGCGACCGCCTCGTAGTACGCGTGCAGCCGCGCCGGTACGAGCCTGCCCGCCCGCGAGCCCGGATGGTCCTCACCGAGGTCCCGGTAGACCGCCAGGGCGGAACGGTAGTCGGCCCGCGCGGCGTCGAAGGTCCGGCCGGAGGCGGCCCGCACGGTCCGGTCGCCCTCACCCAGCCGGTCGAGCAGCATCCGCTCGACGGCCTCGTCCTGTGCGGAGCCGTAGAGGACCACGCCGCCCGCCGGCACCGCCAGCAGCAGCAGCCCGGCCCCGGCCGCCACCACCGGCCGCCACGATCCGCCGACGGCGGTGCGCCGCGCGATCCGTGCCCCGTCCACGGCGGCCGCCGCCAGCACGACCGCGTACGCGACGACCGGACCCGCGGGCGGGCCATCCGGATCGGCGGGCAGCGCCACGAGCAGCAGCGCCCCCGTCGCCGCCCAGCAGAGAACGGCTCTGAACCACCGTCGCATCAGGGCATAGCCGAGCCCGAGGCCGCTGAGATTGAGCAGCCCGGCCGCCACGCCGCGCAGCGCCGCCCCCGGAGGCGGCGGTCCGGCGGTGGGCGGGTGGGAAGGCGGTGGCGGTACCGGAGGGGAGGCATCCGGTCCGAACGGTCGATCGTCCCAACTCATCCCGGCCCCCCAACCGTTGGGCGCGGCACCGCTCACCCCGCCCGGCACCACCACCGTCCTCGCCACCGGAAAGGGTGTCAATCGAGCCTGATATGTCGCGGTTCCGGCATCCATCAGTAGACTCGGAGGCGCTGCGACTGGCGCGCATCCCGGCAGGGGTGCTCCGTGGAACCGACCACGAGGAAGCGGCACACTCCGGGCGTGCCCGGAGGCGTCACCACCGGAGAGCCGTCCGCCTGGGCATCCGGGTCCATGCCGCAGCAATGCGCCCAGACCCGGGAGGATCCCGTGACGACACCCGAAAACCGCCGCCCCGCGCTCGCCGCCACCGACCCGGAGCTCGCCGCCCTCGTCACCGCGGAGGAGCAGCTCCAGGCCGACACCCTGCGCCTGATCCCCAGTGAGAACTACGTCTCCGCGGCCGTGCTGGAGGCATCCGGCACGGTGCTTCAGAACAAGTACTCCGAGGGCTACCCCGGCAAGCGGTACTACGAGGGCCAGCAGGTCATCGACCAGGTGGAGACGGTGGCCGTCGAACGGGCCACGTCCCTCTTCCACATGGACCACGCCAATGTGCAGCCGTACTCCGGCTCGCCCGCCAACCTCGCCGTGTACCTGGCGTTCCTCGAGCCGGGCGACACCGTGCTCGGCATGTCGCTGCCGATGGGCGGTCACCTCACGCACGGCTGGGGCGTCTCCGCGACCGGCACCTGGTTCCGCGGGGTGCAGTACGGCGTCCGGCGTGACACCGGCCGGATCGACCTGGACGAGGTCCGTGACCTGGCCCGAGCCGAGCGTCCCAAGATGATCTTCTGCGGCGGCACCGCCGTGCCCCGGACGATCGACTTCGCCGCCTTCGCCGAGATCGCCCACGAGGTCGGCGCGGTCCTGGTCGCCGACATCGCCCACATCGCCGGCCTGATCGCGGGCGGCGCCCACCCCTCACCCGCCCCGTACGCCGACGTCGTCTCCACCACCACGCACAAGACCCTGCGGGGCCCGCGCGGCGCGATGCTGCTGAGCCGGGCGGAACACGCCCGCGCCATCGACCGCGCCGTCTTCCCCGGCCTCCAGGGCGGCCCGCACAACCAGACGACGGCGGCGATTGCGGTGGCTCTCAAGGAAGCCGCGACCGCCGACTTCAGCGCCTATGCCCACCAGGTGGTCTCCAACGCCCGCGCCCTCGGCGAGGAGCTGGCGTCCCGGGGGTTCGACCTGGTCTCCGGCGGCACGGACAACCACCTCCTGCTGATCGACCTCACCGGCAAGGACGTGCCGGGCAAGATCGCGGCGAAGGCCCTGGACCGGGCCGGGATCGTCGTCAACTACAACACCGTTCCGTACGACCCCCGCAAGCCCTTCGACCCGTCCGGCATCCGCATCGGCACCCCGGCCCTCACCTCGCGCGGGATCCCCGTCCAGGAGATGGGCACGGTCGCGGAGTGGATCGACCGGGTGGTGGAGGCGGCGCGCACGGGCGACGAAGCCGCCGTCGAGAAGGTGCGCGCCGAGGTGAAGAACCTGATGGACGCCTACCCGGCACCGGGACTGCCGGTCGGCTGACCGGCCCCGGGCGCCGCATCCGCGGGCAGCCGGGCGATGAGCAGGGCCACGTCATCGGGATCACCGGGGCGGCGCAGTGCCCGCAGGAGCAGGTCGCAGGTCTCCTCCAGGTCGCGGTGGGCGCCGGCGAGCAGGGACAGCAGGAGATCGAGCCGGTCGTCGATGGCCTGGTCGCGGGTTTCGACCAGGCCATCGGTGTACAGGACCAGCTGATCACCGGGATCCAGATCGATGCACGTGGTGTGGAAGGGGACGCCGCCCACTCCGAGGGGGGCGCCGGTGGGCAGATCGAGCAGCTCGGGGGCGTGACCCGGCCGCATGAGGACCGGTGGCAGGTGGCCGGCCAGCGAGATGCGGCACAGCGAGCTGTGGGGATCGAAGACCGCGTAGACGCAGGTGGCGATGGTGTGTTCCACATCGGCGGTTGCCCGGTCGAGATAGTGCAGGACATCGGCCGGATCGAGGTCGAGCTGCGTCAGGGTGCGGGTGGCGGTGCGCAACTGGCCCATGGTGGCGGCGGCGTCGATGCCGCTGCCCATGACATCGCCGATGACCAGGGCGGTCTTGTCATCGGTCAGGGCGATGACGTCGAACCAGTCGCCGCCGATCTCGCTGGTGGCGCCGGCGGGCTGGTAGCGCTGGGCGATCTCCAGGCCCAGCCGGTCGGCCGGCCGTTGCGGAAGCATGCTGCGCTGGAGGGTCAGGGCGGCGTGCCGCTGGCTCTGGAACAGGCGCGCGTTGTCGATGGACACCGCCGCGCGGGCAGCCAGCTCCCCGGCCAGGACGGTGTCGTCCTCGTCGAAGGGCGCCGGGTTGCGGGCACGCATCAGGCCGACGGCCCCGATCACCTCGCCGCGGGCGATCAGCGGAACCGCCAGATACGAGTGCACCCCGGCCGTGTCCAGGAGCGCCGCGGCCTCGTGGTCCCGGGCGACGCGGCGCAGATCGTGGCCGGTCACCTTCGCCCTGAGAACGGGACGGCGGGTGAGCACGGTCTGAGTGATCAACCGGTCGGCGTCGTACTGGGCCATGTCGCCGGGGGGATCGACGGCCCGCGTCGCCTCGGTCGGGTAGGCCGATGCCACCGCCAGCGCCCTGAACCGCGCCGGGCCGAAGGTGTCCGCGCTGGTGCGGTGGCCGAGTACGACGCAGTCGAGGAGATCCACCGTGGCCAGGTCGGCGACCTCCGGTACACACACCTCGGCCAGCTCGCGGGCGGTCTGTTCCAGGTCGAGGGTGGTGCCCATCCGCACGGAGGCGTCGGCGATCAGAGCCAGCCTGCGCCGGGCCCGGGCGGCGTCGGCGGCCGCCCGGTGCTGCTCGGTGACGTCCACCACCGAGGTGGCGAGCCCCAGCACCCGCCCGCCGGGATCCTCCAGCCGGTAGAACGACACCGACCAGGCGTGGTCGATGCCGGGGTCGCCCAGACTGCGGCCGGCCACGAACCGGTCCAGCAGCGGTACACCGGTGGACAGGACCTCGCGCATGTCCGACTCGATGGAAGCCTCGTTCAGGAAGGGCAGCGCCGTGCTGGCGGGGCGCCCCGCCAGCACGGCCGGCGGCAGGCCGTCGATGCGCGCAAGCACCGGGTTGACCAGCACGAACCGCAGTTCGGTGTCCATGACGCCCAGACCGAACGGGGACTGCGAGACCAGCCGCATGGAGAGCGACAGGTTCTGCTCCACGCGGTTCAGCGTGCCCTCGTCGGTGGCGATGCCCAGCGCGTAGAGGCTCCCTTGTTCGTCCTGCAGCCGCGTGTTGCGGAATTCCACCAGCCGGGTGGTGCCGTCCTTGTGCCGGATCGGGAAACTCCCCGCCCAGGGCTGCCCGCTCTCCAGCACCCTGGCGAACAGCTCGATCACCGTCTCCAGATCCTGCTCGCTCACCAGCAGCCGTGCCGCGTACTCCCCCAGCGCCTCCTCGGCCGAGTAGCCGAACAGGTCGTCGGCCTGCGGGCTCCAGAACACGATCCGTCCGCGGTCGTCCAGCACCACCGCGGCAAGGCTCAACACATCCAGCAGACCCCCGGGCGCCGACACACCCGCCTGGCGGAGCCCGGCCCGGAACGCGTCGGCCGTACTCATCCCCGGCACTCCTTCCGCTCACCTGCACGGCAGCCTCGTGCCGGCCCGGCCCGGCCGCGCCCTGCCTCTCCCACCTCGCTGCGGCCTCCTCCATCGTCTCTCCGAACCGGATACCCAGCACTCCATCGACGGGACGCAGTCGTGGAGGCGATCAGGCGTGGTCCGGCGGGGGAGTGCGTACAACCTCAGCGGGACGGGACCAGGATGCTCTGCAGGGGTGCATGATGCACACCCCCGTACAGCCTCTCGGCTGATCGGAGGTTCTGCACGGCACCCGATTCTCCGGTGCCCCTCCAGGTTTCGCACCTGCGCACGCGGCGCGCCGCTCGCATCTCAAAATCGAACACGCGTACCATTCGCGTGTGCCCACGTACGACTTCCCCGAGGACCTGCGCGACGCCCAGCTCGCGCTGCACCGGACCCGCGCCGCATACGAGCAGTACGCCGCCGGTCTGCCGTGGTCGGCCGAGCCGATGCCGGGCTGGGAGGGCGAGAAGCAGTCGCACACCAGCTTCCGCTCCGGCAAGGCCGACAGCCCCGGGTACACGGCGGAGCAGGCCGCGGACGTGGCCCGCTATCAGGCGGAGCTGCTCCGGCTGAGCACCCAGGTGGCCACCCACCCGTACTGGGCGACGCTCGACCACGGTGTAGTGGACGCCCGGATGGCTCTCAAGCACGCCCACGAGACCGCGGACGAGGCGGTGTAGCCGTGCCCGATCCGGGGTCGATATCCCGCCTCGACAAGCTCCGGGCTCTTGAGGAGTGGCTGGACTGGCAGCTGCGCCAGACCCGGAACCGGGTCCGCGAGCTCGAGGTCCAGGAGCGGCAGGAGCAGCAGCGCCGCGAGCGGGCGAGGGCCGAGCTGTCGTGGAAGCTCCAGCCCCAACGGTCCGGCGGTCCTGCGCTGCTGCACCGCGGTGGCTGCGCGGCGTACACCGCGCAGATGGGGTTCATCAACCGCGAGGAGGCGATCATCGCGATGAACGAGCCGGACATCGAGCCGTGCCCGGTCTGCACTCCGCAGACGGGCCTGGGGTAGGGCCGTACGGACCGCTCCGGATGCCTGCGCCCGGTGCCGCTGAACTCCCGCGCCGACAACGGGGGCGCACGGGGAGTCACACGCGGTTGCCCGGGACGGGAGGGGGGTGGGTGTGGTTTTCGAGCCCGTTGGGCCGAAGGGGTGACCCCGTTCGCACCTCCGCGTGACGTTGTGGTGATGCGGACAACTCGTGCGATAACGGGCAGTTGGACGTGTCGCGGTGGATCCGCCACCGCGTCGGAGCGCCTGCACGCCGACGCCCGGTTGCGCTTCGTCACCCACCCCGGAGAGGTCTCGGCCCCCATGCCCAGAACGATCGATCAGGTGACCACGGCACTGCGCGGGGCCTGGCGGCACGGCACGCTGTGGCCATGGTGCCTGGCGGCCGTCGCGACGGTCTGCGGCTACGCCGTGGCCACCGTCTTCCACCCCGGATACTTCAGCAGGGACAGCAAATACCAGCTGCTGCAGGCGCTCGGGGAGCAGCCGGTGAGCGACTGGCATCCGCCGGTGCTGGCACTGGTGTGGCGGATCCTCATCCAGACCACGGGAGCCGTCTCGGCCATGGCCGCCCTGCAGACCGCCGTGCTGTGGGGGTCGCTGTGGGTGCTCGCCCGCCTGGTCTGGAAGAAGACCGGCAGCCGCGGCCTCTCCCTGGCGATGCTGGCCGTCGGCCTCGCGCCCCACATCATGAACTTCACGGGGGTGGTGTGGAAGGACGTGCACCTGGCGTACGCACTCCTCGCGGCCTGCGCGGTCGCGCTCACCGCACGTGAGCTGCCGGAGGGCCGGACCAGGCCCCGCTGGGCCCTGCTGGTGCTCGGCGTGCTCTTCATCGTGTACGCCGGCATGGTCCGTAAGAACGGATTCCCCGCCGTGCTCCCGGTCTTCGCCCTGCTGGTCCTCGCGATGTGGCCGGCCCCGGGCCGGCGCCGCTGGCTGGCCGCCATCGGTGTTTTCGCCGCGGTCACGGTCGCCGGCAGCGTCGGTGTGTCCGCGGCCACTCATCCGCTGGCCACCCGCGTGTACGCGGTGATCCCGGTGGACGACCTCGTCCATGTGCTCACCCCGGCCCAGGTGCGCACCGCCGCCGAACAGGCCGGCGGGAGCGCGGACTTCCGCGACCGTATGGTCACCGCCGCCCTCGACTGCCGGAAGCGGAACATCCCGTCCGACGCGTACCTGCAGTGCTTTCCCTACGACCGGCCGTTCGACGCGACGGAGCTGAGCCGGCACGCCGACGTGCTGGTCCGGATGTGGACGCAGCAGATGCCGAAGCACTGGAAGGGCTATGCCGAGTACCGGGTCCGGGTCTTCAGCAAGCTGCTCTTCCAGGACAACCAGTTCTTCCAGAACGGCACCTATCCCGAGCCCGGCGGCCGCCTGCACGAGATCGCGGCGGCGAATCCCGTCAACGAGTCGCTGAGGTCCGCCCTGCAGAACTATGTGACCGGTTCCGTCCGCGACCTGCCGATGCTCTTCCAGGGCTGGTTCTGGCTGGCCGTCTCCCTGGCGCTCGTGCTGCGCCGCCGGCCGGGCCCCTACAGCAGAGAGCTGCGGCTCATCGGGGCCAGCTCGCTCGTGTACATCCTCGCCTACCTGCCCACGGCGCCCGAGTCCAACTTCCGCTACGTGTACTGGCCGGCGCTCTCCGGGACCGTCGCACTCCTGCTCGTCGCGAGCGCGTACGTGGCGCGGCGCCGCGCGGCGGCCGAGGGCAGTGCCGAGGAGACCGACGCCCTGCCTGCCGTACCGTCGCCCGCCCGGGCGGGTCTCAGCCGTACGTGAGATGCGCCCGCTCGCCACTCACTCGTGACCAGTGACGCACAACGACAAAGGGTCGGACCCAGTGAGACTGGGTCCGACCCTTTGTACTTGGCACTTTGCCTGGTCAGCGGCTTGATCACGCTGTCCGGACTGCGGTGCCCCCGGCAGGATTCGAACCTGCGCACCCGGCTCCGGAGGCCGATGCTCTATCCCCTGAGCTACGGGGGCGTATCGCTGTACTGCTCGGCGACAGGTGAAACACTACCAGCTTCCGAAGGGTGTCCGTGAACAGGTATTTCCACGCGGTCACCATCCGCGTCCTCCCGTTCGCCGCGCCCCGGCTCCGGCAGTCTTTGCGGCGTCGGCCCGCCTGCGCGGGAGCGTCGCCGTACCTGCAGCGGAGCCCCCCGACCGGCACCCGTCCGAGGCCGGAAATGGGCAAAACCCGGACGCAGCCCCTACGCCCCGCCTACCCTCGGAGTGTGTCAGGGGCGTGTGGCCGCGTGCTTGTTGTCGACGACAACAAGGTCATCCGGCAGTTGATCAGGGTCAATCTCGAGCTGGAGGGCTTCGAGGTCGTGACCGCGGCCGATGGTGTCGAGTGCCTGGATCTGGTGCATCGGGTCTGCCCCGATGTGATCACTCTCGATGTCGTCATGCCCCGGCTCGACGGCCTGCAGACCGCCACCCGGCTCCGGTCCGACCCGCGGACCAGACATCTGCCCGTCGCGATCGTCAGCGCCTGTACGCAGTACGAGGTGGACAACGGTGTCGCAGCGGGGGTCGACGCGTTCCTGGCGAAGCCTTTCGAGCCGAGCGAACTGGTGCGGCTCGTACGGCAGCTGGCGAACCAGGAGGAGCCGACGCCGCTCGACGGCAGACACGGTGCCGGAAGGGCCGAGAGCGCCGCGGGCTGACCGCATGGCGAAACCGGGTCGCGGAACGCCCCCCTTTCTCCTCTAGGCTTGTCCCGTGACCCCCGCCGATCTCTCCAGGACCGTGCTGCACGCTGTGCGCCGCGCGGTCGACGAGGACGCCTTGCGCGCGCCCGTGCCCGCGCGCGTGCGGGTGGAGCGGACACGGCCCGGCGGCAGCGGGGACTACGCCTGCGCCGTCGCTCTCCAGCTGGCCGGGGCCGCCGCGCGGCCGGCCCGGGAAGTGGCCGCGATCCTGCGGGACCGGGTGGCCGGTGTGCCGGGGATCGGGCGGGTCGAGGTCACCGGACCGGGGTTCCTGAACTTCACGCTCGACGCGACGGCCGACGCCCGCGTGCGGGAAGCGCTCATCCATGACGTACGGGAGCGTGGGGCCCGTTACGGGCACGCAGACGCGCTCGCCGGGCACCGCCTGCACTTGCGCCACGCCCGCGAGGCCCGGGCCGCGGTCACCGCCCACGCGCTGGGAGCGATCGCGCGCTCCCAGGGCGCGTTGGCGCGCACCGGCTGCGACGGGACGCCCGACCCCGACTGGGCGCGGCTCGGTGTGAGCGCCGACGCCGCAGGGGAGCCGGACGGGACCCTCACCGTCGTCCGGCCGGTACCGGCCGGTGCCGGAGCCGCCGACCTGCTGGAGCGGCTCGGACCGGATGCCGCCCGGTGGGGACTGCTGCGCCCGGCCGGGCACGACCGGGCCACGCTCGGCGACGAGTTGCTGGTGCAGACGGTCGCCAATCCGCTGTTCCTGGTCCGCTACGCCCACTCCCGGATCCGCGCCCTCACCCGTGGCGCCGCGCTCCTGGGTTTCGAGGGCTCGTACGACGAGGACGTCGACGCACCCGCACTGATGCGCGCGCTGGCCGACTACCCCGACGCCCTCGCCGCCGCTGCCCGCCACCGCGCGCCCGACCGGCTCGCCCGGCAGCTCGAGGACCTCGCGCACGCCTTCTTCGACTTCCAGGACTGCGCATCCCCGCTGCCCGTCGGCGACGAGAAACCCCTGGCCGCCCACCGCTCCCGGCTGGCCGTCGCCGAGGCCGCCGGGACGGTGCTGGCCGGCGGCCTGTCCCTGCTCGGTATCCGCGCACCCGAACACCTCTGAGAGATCCGAGAGAGCAGAGCAACACCATGAGCCGATCCGCACACCCCGCCGGTCCCCGTCACGCCGACGTCCTGACCGAGGGGCACTACGCAGCCCCGCCCGCCGACCTCAACGCCCTCGACGAGAAGGTCTGGGCCCGCACCGTCTCCCGTGGCGACGACGGCGCCGTCACCGTCGGCGGGATCGAAGTGACCCGGCTGGCCGAGGAATTCGGCACGCCCGCCTACTTCCTCGACGAGAGCGACTTCCGCGCCCGCTGCCGCGCCTGGGCCGACGCGTTCGGAGCGGACGCCGATGTCTTCTACGCCGGCAAGGCGTTCCTGTCGCGCGCCGTCGTGCGCTGGCTCAAGGAGGAGGGGCTCAACCTCGACGTCTGCTCCGGCGGCGAGCTGACCACCGCGCTGGACGCCGGAATGCCCGCCGAGCGCATCGCCTTCCACGGCAACAACAAGACGGTCGCCGAGATCGAGCGGGCCGTCCGGGCCGGTGTCGGGCGGATCGTCCTCGACTCGTTCCAGGAGATCGTCCGCGTCTCGCACATCGCGCAGCAGCTCGGCAGGCGCCAGCGCGTACAGATCCGGGTGACGGTCGGTGTCGAGGCGCACACCCACGAGTTCATCGCCACCGCCCACGAGGACCAGAAGTTCGGTATCGCGCTGGCCGGGGGACAGGCCGCCGAGGCGGTCCGCCGGGCGCTCACCCTCGACGGCCTCGAACTCGTCGGCATCCACTCGCACATCGGCTCGCAGATCTTCGACATGGCCGGTTTCGAGGTATCCGCCCGGCGCGTGGTGCAGCTGCTCACCGAGGTGCGCGACGAGCACGGTGTCGAGCTGCCGGAGATCGACCTCGGCGGGGGCCTGGGCATCGCGTACACCTCCGACGACGACCCGCGCGAGCCGCACGAGATCGCCAAGGCGCTGGGCGACATCGTCAGCCGCGAGTGCGAGGCGGCCGGCCTCGCGACTCCGCGGATCTCGGTCGAGCCCGGGCGCGCCATCGTGGGCCCCACCGCGTTCACGCTGTACGAGGTCGGCACCGTCAAGCACCTCGAAGGGCTGCGTACGTACGTCAGCGTCGACGGCGGCATGTCGGACAACATCCGCACCGCGCTGTACGACGCCGAGTACTCCGTCGCGCTGGTCTCGCGTCGCTCGGATGCCGAGCCGATGCTCGTACGTGTCGTCGGCAAGCACTGCGAGAGCGGGGACATCGTGGTCAAGGACGCGTTCCTGCCGTCCGACCTCGCGCCCGGCGATCTGATCGCGGTACCCGCCACCGGCGCCTACTGCCGCTCGATGGCGAGCAACTACAACCACGCGCTGCGCCCGCCCGTCGTCGCCGTGCGCGACGGCGAGGCGCGGGTCATCGTCCGGCGCGAGACGGAGGAAGATCTCCTGCGTCTCGATGTCGGTTGATGAAATAGATGTCTCAGGATCCGGACGCGTAGCAGAAACTCCCGTCCGGTGAGTGAGACTGGTCCACACATGAGCATGCATGAGAAACGAGGTCGGATGATGCGTACGCGTCCGCTGAAGGTGGCGCTGCTGGGCTGTGGTGTGGTCGGCTCAGAGGTGGCGCGCATCATGACGACGCACGCCGACGACCTCGCCGCGCGCATCGGCGCGCCGGTGGAGCTCGCCGGCGTCGCCGTCCGCCGGCTCTCCAAGGTGCGCGAGGGCATCGACCCCGCGCTGATCACCACCGATGCGACCGCCCTGGTCAAACGGGGCGACATCGACGTCGTCATCGAGGTCATCGGCGGCATCGAGCCGGCCCGCACGCTCATCACCACCGCCTTCGAGCACGGCGCGAGCGTCGTCTCCGCCAACAAGGCGCTGCTCGCTGAGGACGGCGCCGCCCTGCACGCCGCCGCCGAGCAGTACGGCCGGGACCTCTACTACGAGGCGGCCGTCGCCGGTGCCATCCCGCTGGTACGGCCGCTGCGCGAGTCCCTCGCCGGCGACAAGGTCAACCGGGTGCTGGGCATCGTCAACGGCACGACGAACTTCATCCTCGACAAGATGGACACCAGCGGTGCCGGTTACTCAGAGGCGCTCGACGAGGCCACGGCCCTCGGGTACGCCGAGGCCGACCCGACCGCCGACGTCGAGGGCTTCGACGCCGCCGCCAAGGCCGCGATCCTCGCCGGCATCGCCTTCCACACCCGGGTGAAGATCGGCGAGGTGCACCGCGAGGGCATCACCGAGGTCACCGCCGCCGACATCGCCTCGGCCCGCCGCATGGGCTGCACCGTCAAGCTCCTCGCCATCTGCGAGCGCGCCGCCGACGGCCAGTCCGTCACCGCACGCGTGCACCCGGCGATGATCCCGCTCAGCCACCCGCTGGCCTCCGTCCGCGAGGCGTACAACGCGGTCTTCGTCGAGGCGGAGGCCGCCGGGCAGCTGATGTTCTACGGCCCCGGCGCGGGTGGTTCGCCGACCGCCTCCGCGGTCCTCGGCGACCTGGTCGCGGTCTGCCGCAACAAGCTCGGCGAGGCCACCGGCCCCGGCGAGTCCGCGTACACGCGGCTGCCGGTCAGCCCCATGGGCGAGGTCGTCACGCGGTACCACATCAGTCTCGACGTGGCCGACAAGCCTGGCGTACTCGCCCAGGTGGCAACGGTCTTCGCCGGACAGGGCGTATCCATCGATACGGTCCGCCAGCAAGGCCGCCAGGACGGAGGCGGCGAGGCTTCTCTCGTCGTCGTCACCCACCGCGCGCCCGACGCCGCCCTCTCGGCGACCGTCGAGGCGCTGCGCAAGCTCGACACCGTGCGCGGTGTCGCCAGCATCATGCGTGTTGAAGGGGAGTAAGGACCCATGACCAGCAAGGGCACCCACCAGTGGCGCGGCATCATCGAGGAGTACCGGGACCGTCTTCCGGTCACGAGCACGACGCCGGTCGTCACGCTTCGTGAGGGCGGTACGCCGCTCGTCCCCGCTCAGGTCCTCTCCGAGCGCACGGGCTGCGAGGTGCACCTCAAGGTGGAGGGCGCCAACCCCACCGGGTCCTTCAAGGACCGCGGCATGACGATGGCGATCACCCGGGCCAAGGAGGAGGGCGCGCAGGCCGTCATCTGCGCCTCCACCGGCAACACCTCCGCCTCCGCCGCCGCGTACGCGGTGCGGGCCGGCATGGTCTGCGCCGTCCTCGTGCCGCAGGGCAAGATCGCACTCGGCAAGATGGGCCAGGCGCTCGTCCACGGCGCCAGGATCCTGCAGGTCGACGGCAACTTCGACGACTGCCTGACGCTCGCTCGCTCGCTCTCGGACAACTACCCGGTGGCGCTGGTCAATTCGGTCAATCCGGTCCGTATCGAGGGCCAGAAGACCGCGGCGTTCGAGATCGTCGACGCGCTCGGCGACGCGCCCGACATCCATGTCCTCCCGGTCGGCAACGCGGGCAACATCACCGCGTACTGGAAGGGCTACACGGAGTACGCGGCGGACGCCATGTCCACGCACACGCCGCGCATGTGGGGCTTCCAGGCATCCGGTTCCGCGCCCATCGTCCGCGGTGAGATCGTCAAGGATCCGTCGACCATCGCCACCGCGATCCGGATCGGCAACCCGGCCTCCTGGCAGTACGCGCTGGCCGCCCGCGACGAGTCGGGTGGCTTCATCGACGAGGTCACGGACCGTCAGATCCTGGCCGCCTACCGCCTGTTGGCCTCTCAGGAGGGCGTCTTCGTCGAGCCCGCCTCGGCCGCGTCGGTGGCCGGTCTGCTCAAGGCCGCCGAAGAGGGCAAGGTCGACCGCGGCCAGAAGATCGTCTGCACGGTCACCGGCAACGGCCTCAAGGACCCCGACTGGGCTGTCGCGGGCGCCCCGCAGCCGGTCACCGTACCGGTCGACGCGGCCGCCGCCGCGGAGAAGCTGGGCCTCGCGTAAAAAACCGACATCGGCAGCTCAACCGCCCTTTTCCGGGGTGGAGAGCGCATGGGAGGTGCGCGACACGCATCGTGCGCCTCCCGTGCGCCCTATGTCGACACAGAACCTTCCTTCGATAAGCTGTACTCAACCCGCCCCGCCGCACCTGCCGCGGTGGTGAGGCCGTGGCCATCGGGTTCTCCACCGGCGTGCGACATATCCACCGCCACACCCCCTGCGCCACTCCAGTACGGGCACCACCCTTCCCCGCAGAAATCCCCGCAGCAACAGCCCCCACTGCCTCATAAGGAGAGTCGTCGAAGCGATGGCCGGTCCCGCCTTCCGAGCCGCCGCCGTCCGGGTGCGCGTCCCCGCTACCAGCGCCAACCTGGGCCCGGGCTTCGACGCCCTCGGCCTGTCGCTGGGGCTCTACGACGACGTCGTCGTCCGCGTCGCCGACTCCGGGCTGCACATCGACATCGCCGGCGAGGGCGCGGACACGCTGCCCCGCGACGAGAGCCACCTCCTCGTACGCTCCCTGCGCTCGGCCTTCGACCTGCTCGGCGGACAGCCGCGCGGTCTCGAGATCGTCTGCGCCAACCGCATCCCGCACGGGCGCGGCCTCGGCTCCTCCTCCGCCGCCATCTGCGCCGGCATCGTCGCGGCCCGCGCCGTCACGACCGGCGGCGACGCCCGGCTCGACGATGCGGCGCTGCTGGAGCTCGCGACCGAGATCGAGGGCCACCCCGACAATGTCGCGGCGTGCCTGCTCGGCGGCTTCACGCTGGCCTGGATGGACGGCGCGTCCGCACGCGCGATCAAGATGGATCCCTCCGATTCCATCGTTCCGGTGGTTTTCGTCCCGGGCAAACCGGTGCTCACCGAGACTGCCCGTGGACTGCTGCCGCGCACCGTCCCGCATGTCGACGCCGCCTTCAACGCCGGACGCGCCGGGCTTCTCGTCGAGGCGATGACCCGGCGCCCCGAGCTGCTGCTCGCCGCCACCGAGGACCGGCTGCACCAGGAATACCGGGCCCCCGCGATGCCCGAGAGCGTGGAACTCGTGAACCGACTGCGCGCCGACGGCGTCCCTGCAGTCATCTCCGGTGCCGGGCCGACCGTGCTCGCGCTGGCCGAGGACGGTGCGGCCGACAAGGTCGCACGGCTGGCGGGCGAGGGCTGGGCGGCCAATCGGCTCACTCTCGACGCCGCGGGCGCGAGCGTTCTGCCGCTCGCCCCGTAGCGAGAAGTGATTGCCGGTGAGTGAGAGGGGGAATGTTTGTTGGACCCGGTAGTGTTAACCTCAAGTCTGCAACCGACGTCTAATTGGCGCGTTGCTTCGTGTCCCTTTCAGGGGCCACCATTTCTTCCGAGAGCCTCCCCAACTGCCTGAGCAGCCTGCCTGAGCAGTTTCGAGCACGCTCCGGAACCGGCACGACACCCCTCGCTCGTCCAGGAGTGGGCCGAGCAGGGGGATGCTCGCGTCGGACCCTTGCACATTCATTTCTCCGCCGTACCCGGCGGACCACCGCCCCGGCACGGTCCGCAAGATCAAAAGACCGCAGTCGGACAGCACAACCGGTCGCCGAGCCAGAAGGCCGACGTCCGCTCCAGGGAAGGACCCTTCGTGAGCGACACCACCGATCTGATGGGCGTGACTGCCGACAAGAGTGTCGACAGCGCCGCGCCCGCCGAAGGTGCTGCCACTGGCACCACCGCACGGCGCCGCCGCTCCGGCACCGGCCTCGATGGCATGGTCCTGGCCGAGCTGCAGCAGGTCGCGTCCGGCCTCGGCATCAAGGGCACTGCGCGGATGCGCAAGGGCCAGCTGATCGAGGTCATCAAGGAGGCGCAGGCCGGCAGCGGCGCGCCCAAGGCCGCCGCAGCGCCCGCCGCCGCGGACGCCGAGACCAAGCCGAAGCGCCGCACCACCTCCAAGGCGCGCACCGGGGACGAGTCCGCCGCCGCGCCCGCCGAGAAGGCCACGGCTCAGCAGCAGATCGACATCCCCGGCCAGCCGGCCAGCGACGACCAGCCCACGGGTGAGCGTCGCCGGCGCCGTGCGACCGCGCAGGCGGGCAGCCCGGACGTCAAGTCGGAGACCAAGGCCGAGGCCAAGGTGGAGACGCAGGCCGAGCCGAAGAGCGACGACCGCGCCGAAGCGAAGGCCGAAGCCGCCGTGGACACCGCCGAGGGCCGTCGGGGCGACCGCGGCCAGCGAGGCGACCGCGGTGAGCGCGGCGACCGTCGTGACCGTCAGCGCGACCGCCGCGGCAAGGGCGACGAGCAGGGCGGCGGCCAGAGCCAGCAGGGCGGCCAGCGCCAGCAGCGCCAGGGCCAGGGCCAGCAGGGTGGCGGCGGCCCGCAGGACGACGGCTACGACGACGAGGCAGGCGGTCGTCGCGGTCGCCGCGGCCGCTACCGCGACCGCCGTGGCCGCCGTGGCCGCGACGACTTCGCGAGCGACGCACCGCCGGTCTCCGACGATGACGTCCTGATCCCCGTCGCGGGCATCCTGGACATCCTCGACAACTACGCGTTCATCCGGACCTCCGGTTACCTGCCGGGCCCGAACGACGTGTACGTCTCGCTCGCCCAGGTCCGCAAGAACGGCCTGCGCAAGGGTGACCACGTCACGGGTGCGGTCCGTCAGCCCAAGGACGGCGAGCGCCGCGAGAAGTTCAACGCGCTGGTGCGCCTCGACTCGGTCAACGGCATGGCGCCCGAAAGCGGCCGCGGCCGCCCGGAGTTCCAGAAGCTGACCCCGCTCTACCCGCAGGACCGGCTCCGCCTGGAGACCGACTCCAACGTCCTGACGACGCGGATCATCGACCTGGTCGCGCCGATCGGCAAGGGCCAGCGAGGCCTGATCGTGGCCCCGCCGAAGACCGGCAAGACCATGATCCTGCAGGCGATCGCCAACGCGATCACCGTCAACAGCCCCGAGTGCCATCTGATGGTCGTTCTCGTCGACGAGCGTCCGGAAGAGGTCACCGACATGCAGCGGTCGGTGAAGGGCGAGGTCATCTCCTCGACCTTCGACCGTCCCGCAGAGGACCACACCACCGTCGCCGAGCTGGCCATCGAGCGCGCCAAGCGTCTCGTCGAGCTGGGTCACGACGTGGTCGTCCTGCTGGACTCGATCACCCGCCTCGGCCGCGCGTACAACCTCGCGGCCCCGGCATCGGGCCGCATCCTGTCCGGTGGTGTCGACTCGACCGCGCTGTACCCGCCGAAGCGCTTCTTCGGTGCCGCGCGCAACATCGAGGACGGCGGTTCGCTGACCATCCTGGCCACCGCGCTCGTCGAGACCGGCTCGCGCATGGACGAGGTGATCTTCGAGGAGTTCAAGGGCACCGGCAACATGGAGCTCAAGCTCGACCGGAAGCTCTCGGACAAGCGCATCTTCCCGGCGGTGGACGTCGACGCGTCCAGCACCCGTAAGGAAGAAATCCTGCTCGGCAGCGACGAGTTGGCCATCGTCTGGAAGCTGCGCCGGGTGCTGCACGCGCTCGACCAGCAGCAGGCGATCGAGCTGCTCCTGGACCGGATGAAGAAGACCCAGTCCAACGCGGAGTTCCTGCTCCAGATCCAGAAGACGACGCCCGCCCCGGGCAACGGCAACGACTGACGTCGTACCGCTCGGACAGTCGTCACAGGGCCGGCCCCGTCACTTCGGTGACGGGGCCGGCCCTTTTCCGGTCCTTCTCCGCCCGGCCCGAGACCTTTGCCACACGGCGACCGCGGCGCCGTCCGCCCCGGCGATGCCTGTATCGGGCAAGAAACCGCAGGTGAGCGAGGTGTGACCGGTGGTTCCCGGTCGCCATGTGCGGCGTTCGCCCTCATCTCGTCACGACATGTCGCTGTGCAACCCTTCTTCGAGTCCCCACGTCGTACAAAGTGTCGGCAAAGCGATAAAACCAGTGCCCGCACCACTGCAGGGGGTAGCCGGGAGCAGGCGAGGAGCGAGGAGACGGATGACCGGGCGGAGTGCGAACAGCAGCGGCCGAATACGGGGCACCGGCAAGCGCCGGAAGCAGCAGTCCCGCCGTCGCAGGGCGGCGGTCGTGGCCGCCTGGACCCTGGCGGGTGCGGTCGTCGTGGGCGGTACGGGGCTGGGTTACGCGTATGCCAAGCTCAACGGCAATCTCAAGGCCGTCGACATCAACGCCGCGCTCGGCAAGAACCGCCCGGCCGACGTCGACAACGGCTCGCAGGACATCCTCGTCCTCGGCTCCGACTCGCGCTCCGGCGCGAACGCGGAGTACGGCGCGGACGAAGGCACCGCCCGGTCGGACACCGCGATGGTCGTCCACCTCAACAAGGGCCACCGGACGGCGAGTGTCGTCTCCATCCCGCGCGACACCCTCGTGACCCGCCCGGACTGCACGAGCGACACCAGCGGGGAGGCCGTCGCGGGCGAGCAGCGCGCGATGTTCAACACCGCGTACGAGGTCGGCGGGCCGGCCTGCGCCGTCAAGACCGTCGAATCGATGTCCGGTATCCGCATGGACCACTACGTCGAGGTCGACTTCACCGGCTTCAAGCAGCTCATCGACGAGCTGGGTGGTGTCGGGATCACCACCACCGAGGCGATCGATGACTCCCACAGCCATCTGCATCTGCAGCCCGGTACCCACACGCTCGACGGCGAGCAGTCGCTCGGCCTGGTCCGTACCCGCAAGAGTGTCGGCGACGGCAGTGACCTCGGCCGTATCCAGCTTCAGCAGGCCTTCATCAAGGCGCTGATGGAACAGGCCAGGAGCGTCGGGGTGTTCTCGAACCCGAAGACGCTGTTCGATCTCGCGGACACGGCGACGAAGGCCCTCACCACCGACTCCGACCTGGGCTCGGTCAAGAAGCTGACGGGCTTCGCCAACGGCCTCAAGGGCCTGGGAGCGAGGAACGTCAGCATGGTGACGCTGCCCGTGCAGTACGATCCGGCCGACCCGAACCGCGTCGTGCCGCTGGAGGAGTCCGCCAAGCAGGTGTGGAGCGCGCTCGAGCAGGACAGGCCGATCCCCGCCTCCGCCACCGCGAAGTCGGCGGGCGACAAGGGCGATGCCGGCAAGGTCGTGCGCTGAGGGCAGTCCCGTCATCCCCGGTGGACCGGGGCGCGGCGTCGGATGCGGTGCACCGTACGGCGGAGGAGCTTCCCCATATGGGGCGTATCAGGGCGTCCGTCAATGCGGCGAGGTGCCGCCGCTGTCGTCGTGCGCCCGCCAGGGATGACGGACGGCCCCCAGTACGGTGGTCCGGCCGGGAGGGAACGATTCCGGACGTCCGGGAATAAACGATTCCGGACGTCCGGGAATAGTTGCGGCCCGACCCCGGTTTTGGGAGATACGGCCGGTCCTGGCAGACTGGTACGTCGGCCCCGGTTCACGGATGCGCAAATCCGCGCGTACGACCCGGCGCCCTCCCGAACCTAGGAGACACCCTTGAAGCGCGACATCCACCCCGAGTACGTCGAGACGCAGGTCAGCTGCACCTGTGGCGCGTCGTTCACCACCCGGTCCACCATCGACGGCGGCACCATCCGCGCCGACGTGTGCTCCGAGTGCCACCCGTTCTACACGGGCAAGCAGAAGATCCTCGACACCGGTGGCCGCGTGGCCCGCTTCGAGGCCCGCTTCGGCAAGGCTGCAGGCTCCGCCAGCAAGTAGCGAGCCCTTGCGCCGGTTCCTGGCGTCCTCTTCCCGGGGGCGCCAGGACCGGCGTTTTTTTTCCGGCCGGGGGTACGGGGCCGTCCCCGTCCCCCCGCCCGGACAGCCCCACGTCGTCCAGCAGGCACGTCGAGTCACTTCCCCGAGCTCTCACGAGCAGGGGACACCCCACCCCAGGAGCCACCGATGTTCGAGGCGGTCGAGGAACTGATCGGCGAACAAGCCGATCTTGAGAAGAAGCTCGCGGATCCCGCGGTCCACGCCGACCAGGCCAACGCGCGCAAGCTCAACAAGCGCTACGCCGAGCTGACCCCGATCGTCGGTACGTACCGCTCCTGGAAGCAGACCGGGGACGACATCGAGACCGCGCGCGAGCTCGCGGCGGACGACCCGGACTTCGCCGCCGAGGTCAAGGAGCTGGAGAAGCAGCGCGAGGAGCTCACCGAGAAGCTCCGCCTCCTGCTGGTCCCGCGCGACCCCAGTGACGACAAGGACGTGCTTCTGGAGATCAAGGCGGGCGCGGGCGGCGACGAGTCCGCCCTGTTCGCCGGTGACCTGCTGCGGATGTATCTGCGGTACGCCGAGCGCGTCGGCTGGAAGACCGAGATCATCGACTCCACCGAGTCCGAGCTCGGCGGTTACAAGGACGTCCAGGTCGCAGTGAAGACCAAGGGCGGCAACGGCGCCACCGAGCCCGGCCAGGGCGTGTGGGCCCGGATGAAGTACGAGGGCGGCGTGCACCGCGTGCAGCGGGTGCCGTCCACCGAGTCCCAGGGGCGTATCCACACCTCCGCCGCCGGTGTCCTCGTCACGCCCGAGGCGGAGGAGGTCGACGTCGAGATCCACGCCAACGATCTCCGTATCGACGTCTACCGCTCCTCGGGCCCCGGCGGCCAGTCCGTCAACACCACGGACTCCGCCGTCCGCATCACGCACCTGCCGACCGGTGTCGTCGCCTCCTGCCAGAACGAGAAGAGCCAGCTCCAGAACAAGGAGCAGGCCATGCGTATCCTGCGGTCGCGACTGCTGGCAGCGGCCCAGGAGGCGGCCGAGCAGGAAGCCTCGGACGTCCGCCGGAGCCAGGTGCGCACCGTCGACCGTTCCGAGAAGATCCGTACGTACAACTTCCCGGAAAACCGGATCTCGGACCACCGCGTCGGATTCAAGGCGTACAACTTGGACCAGGTGCTCGACGGGGACCTGGACTCGGTCATCCAGGCCTGTGTCGACGCCGACTCCGCCGCCAAGCTCGCTGCCGCATGAGCCCCACCCCGCCCCGCCCGTGAACCCGTACGGAGAACCGCGATGAACCTGCTGCTCGCCGAGGTGGCCCAGGCCACCCAGCGGCTGGCCGACGCCGGTGTGCCCTCACCGCGATTCGACGCCGAGGAACTCGCCGCGTTCGTGCACGGCGTCAAGCGGGGCGAGCTGCACCGGGTGCCCGACGCGGACTTCGACGCCCGGTACTGGGAGGCGGTCGCCCGCCGCGAGGCCCGCGAACCGCTCCAGCACATCACCGGCCGCGCCTTCTTCCGCTATCTGGAGCTCCAGGTCGGTCCCGGCGTCTTCGTCCCCCGCCCGGAGACCGAGTCGGTCGTCGGCTGGGCGATAGACGCCGTCCGTGCGATGGACGTGGTCGAGCCGCTGATCGTCGACCTCTGCGCGGGTTCGGGTGCCATCGCCCTCGCCATGGCCCAGGAGGTGCCGCGCTCGCGCGTGCACGCCGTGGAGCTGTCCGAGGAGGCCCTCACCTGGACGCGGAAGAACGCCGAGGGGTCCAGGGTCACCGTGCACCGGGGAGACGCCCTGACGGCCCTTCCCGAGCTCGACGGCCAGGTCGACCTGGTCATCTCCAACCCGCCGTACATCCCGCTCACCGAGTGGGAGTACGTGGCCCCCGAGGCCCGTGACCACGACCCGGAGATGGCGCTCTTCTCCGGCGAGGACGGCCTGGACACCATCCGCGGGATCGAGCGCACCGCGCACCGCCTGCTGCGCCCCGGCGGCCTCGTGGTCGTCGAGCACGCCGACACCCAGGGCGGCCAGGTGCCGTGGATCTTCACCGAGGAGCGGGGCTGGGCTGACGCGGCCGACCACCCCGACCTGAACGGGCGCCCCCGGTTCGCCACGGCCCGCAAGGCCATGCCGTGACCGGTGCCCCGCACCACCCGTACCCGCCCTACACGTACACGCTTGAGGAGGCCGGCTGATGGCACGGCGATACGACTGCAACGACGCGACCGACCGTACGACGGGTCTGCGTGAAGCCGCGTCCGCCGTCCGCCGCGGCGAACTGGTCGTGCTGCCCACCGACACCGTGTACGGGATCGGTGCGGACGCCTTCGGCGCCGAGGCCGTCGCCGACCTGCTCGACGCCAAGGGCCGCGGCCGCAACATGCCGACCCCTGTCCTGATCGGCTCCCCGAACACCCTGCACGGCCTCGTCACGGACTTCTCCGAGCAGGCCTGGGAGCTCGTCGACGCCTTCTGGCCCGGGGCCCTCACGCTCGTCGCCAAGCACCAGCCCTCGCTGCAGTGGGACCTCGGCGACACCCGCGGCACCGTCGCCATCCGGATGCCGCTGCACCCGGTCGCCATCGAGCTGCTCACCGAGGTCGGCCCGATGGCCGTCTCCAGTGCCAACCTCACCGGACACCCGTCCCCCGAGGACTGCGACGCCGCCCAGGAGATGCTCGGCGACTCCGTCTCCGTGTACCTCGACGGGGGCCCGACGCCCGGCATCGTGCCGTCCTCCATCGTCGACGTCACCGGCAAGGTGCCCGTACTGCTGCGCGCCGGTGCGCTTTCCGTCGAGGAACTCCGCAAGGTGGTACCCGACCTCGAGGTGGCCAATTGACCGCCCCTGAGGGGCGTGGCATAGCGGGGCAGGCCGACACTTTCCGCATCCTCCACGTCAGCACCGGCAACGTCTGCCGCTCGCCGATCACCGAGCGGCTGACCCGCCATGCCCTCGTGGACCGCCTCGGCGACCCGCTCAGCGGCGGCCTGATCGTGGAGAGTGCCGGCACCTGGGGGCACGAAGGCGCCCCGATGGAGGCCAACGCCGAGATCGTCCTCGCGGACTTCGGCGCCGACGCCTCCGGCTTCGTCGGCCGCGAACTGCTCGACGAACACGTGATCCGCGCCGACCTGGTCCTCACCGCCACCCGCGACCACCGCGCCCAGGTGATCTCGATGGGTCACTCGGCCGGCCTGAGGACCTTCACCCTGAAGGAATTCACCCGGCTGGTCCGCGCCATAGACCCCGCGACCCTGCCCGATCCGCGCGACGAGGGTGTCGTCGAACGTGCCCGCGCGCTGGTCCGCGCCGCGGCCGCGCTGCGCGGCTGGCTGCTGGCACCCACGGCCGAGGCCGACGAGGTGTACGACCCGTACGGCGCCCCGATCACGTTCTTCCGCTCCATCGGCGACGAGATCAACCAGGCCCTCGACCCGGTGGTCACCGCACTGACGGGTGTACCGGCGCCGCACTGACGCATCGGGGCAGCGGGCGGCCGCGCGGGTACCGGCCTACATTGGATGCGACGCCACGCACTCCCCTCCCGAGGCCCGGAGCCGTCCGATGTCGGTCACCACCCCCGCCGCACCCACCTCCGCCCCCGTCACCGCCCTGCCGCAGGACTTCGGCGCCCTCGTCCGGCAGGACCCGGAGATCGCCGATGTGCTGCTGGGGGAGCTGTACCGGCAGTCGAGCACACTGCAGCTGATCGCCGCCGAGAACTTCACCTCGCCCGCGGTCCTCGCCGCCCTCGGCTCTCCGCTCGCCAACAAGTACGCCGAGGGCTATCCCGGCGCCCGCCACCACGGCGGCTGCGAGCTGGCCGACGCCGCCGAACTCATCGCCGTCCAGCGTGCCACCGCCCTCTTCGGCGCCGAGCACGCCAACGTCCAGTCGCACTCCGGCTCCTCGGCCGTCCTCGCGGCGTACGCGGCGCTGCTGCGGCCCGGCGACACGGTCCTCGCGATGGGGCTCCCGTACGGCGGACACCTCACCCATGGCTCGCCCGCCAACTTCTCCGGACGCTGGTTCGAGTTCGTCGGCTACGGGGTCGACTCCGACAGCGGCCTGATCGACTACGAGCAGGTGCGCACCCTGGCCCGGGCCCATCGCCCCAAGGCGATCGTCAGCGGCTCGATCTCGTACCCCCGCCACCCCGACTACGAGGCGTTCCGCGAGATCGCCGACGAGGTCGGTGCGTATCTGATCGCCGACGCCGCGCATCCGATGGGGCTGATCGCCGGGGGAGCGGCGCCCAGTCCCGTCCCGTACGCCGACGTGGTGTGCGCCACCACGCACAAGGTGCTGCGCGGGCCGCGCGGCGGGATGATCCTGTGCGGCGCGGAGCTGGCCGAGCGGATCGACCGGGCGGTCTTCCCGTTCACCCAGGGCGGCGCGCAGATGCACACGGTCGCGGCCAAGGCGGTGGCATTCGGCGAGGCGGCCACACCGGCCTTCGCGTCGTACGCCCATCGGGTGGTGACGCACGCGCGGGTGCTGGCGGCCGGTCTGGAGGCCGAGGGGTTCGACGTGACCACCGGCGGCACGGACACCCATCTGATCGTCGCGGACCCGGCGCCGCTCGGTGTCGACGGCCGTACCGCCCGCGAGCGGCTCGCGGCGGCGGGCGTCGTGCTGGACACCTGCGCCCTGCCGTACGGCGACGCCCGGGGCATCAGGCTCGGCACCGCCGCCGTCACCACCCAGGGCATGGACGAGGCCGACATGGCACGGATCGCGGTGCTCTTCGGCGCGGCCGTACGTGAGGAAGGTGACGTCCACACCGAGGTGAAGGAACTGTCAGGGAAATATCCTCCCTATCCGGGGTAGACGCGGCCTGTGCAACCTTCACCGGTACCTGTGTGTCCTCAACCATGAGGCCGACGTGGTTAAGGTGTGGGCTGAGATGGCCGGCGAAATCTGTGGGGCAGCCCGTGCGTGATTACTTGTTGACACTGTGTGTCACAGCCGCGGTGACCTATCTGCTGACCGGTCCGGTGCGGAAGTTCGCCATCGCGGTCGGAGCGATGCCCGCGATCCGGGCGCGTGACGTCCACCGCGAACCGACACCGAGACTCGGTGGCATCGCGATGTTTGGCGGGCTGTGCGCGGGACTGATCGTCGCCGACCACCTGTACAACCTCGACGGCGTCTTCCAGCTCTCCAACGAACCCCGGGCGCTGCTCTCCGGCGCCGCCCTGATCTGGCTGATCGGCGTCCTCGACGACAAGTTCGAGATCGACGCGCTGATCAAGCTCGGCGGGCAGATGATCGCCGCCGCGGTCATGGTCATCCAGGGTCTGACGATCCTGTGGCTGCCCATCCCCGGCATCGGCACGGTCGCCCTCACCCAGTGGCAGGGCACGCTGCTCACCGTCGCGCTCGTCGTCATCACGATCAACGCGGTCAACTTCGTCGACGGTCTGGACGGCCTGGCGGCCGGCATGGTGTGCATCGCCGCCGCCGCGTCCTTCCTCTACACGTACCGGCTCTGGTACGGGCACATGATCGAGGCGGCCGCCCCCGCGACGCTGTTCACCGCGATCCTGATGGGCATGTGTCTCGGCTTCCTGCCGCACAACATGCACCCCGCCCGGATCTTCATGGGCGACTCCGGATCGATGCTGATCGGTCTGGTGCTGGCGGCCGGTGCGATTTCCGTCACGGGGCAGGTCGACCCCGACGCGATGAAGCTCTTCGCGGGCAGTGAGCGCGAGGCCACCCACGCGATGCTGCCGGTGTTCATCCCGCTGCTGCTGCCGCTGACCATCATCGCGATCCCGGCCGCCGACCTGGTGCTGGCGATCGTGCGGCGTACGTGGAACGGCCAGTCGCCGTTCGCGGCGGACCGCGGCCATCTGCACCACCGGCTGCTGGAGATCGGCCATTCGCACAGCAGAGCCGTGCTGATCATGTACTTCTGGTCGGCCCTGATCGCCTTCGGGACGGTCGGCTACTCCGTGCACTCGGCGTCGCTGTGGATCGTGCTGGTGATCGTCGGGCTCAGCGCGGTGGGTCTGATCCTGCTGCTGATGCCCCGCTTCACCCCGCGTGCACCGCGCTGGGCGGAACGCTTCGTTCCGCCCCGGTACCGCCGCCGGAACCGTCGCGCAGCGGCCCCCGCGGCGGCGCACGGGGCCCAACAGGAGCAGGAGTCCCGGGAAACCCGGATGGACCAGGACATGGACGATCCCCACGACCGGGCTCCGGTCGTCGTCGGGGTCTCGGGCGTCAATGGAGCGACCGCGATCGGCCCCCGTTCGCGTTTCCCGAACAGGCACAAGGCTGATTCAGCCCGCTGACAATTCGGGCATCACCGGCCATATCAGACAGGGTGCCGCGTTGTCTTGCTCACACGCGCGGGTTCACACTCATGTGTGACGGCGACCACACTTTCTTGGTAAAGACCTCATCAAATAGTTTGTGATACCGTTCACTAAGCCCGGTGACGGAGCCGAAGGACCCAAGTGAGACGGTCCATCGGCCCGAGGTATCGCCCCGGACCGGGCCTACGCTCGTCCATGACGACACACTGCCCACCCCCTGCAAGCGGAGCTGCCGCCATGCCGTCCAACGACGTCCGGACTCTCCTTCACGCCGCCGTACCCACCGCTGTCGCCGGCGCTGTTGCCGCCGCCATCAGCGGTGGCGTCGCCGGCGGCAAGGGTGCCCTGGGCGCGGTCGTTGCGACGATCGTGGTGATCCTCTTCATGGGGATCGGCCTCGTGGTCCTGCAACGGACCGCGAAGTCCCTGCCCCACTTGTTCCAGGCGATGGGGCTGATGCTGTATACGGCTCAGCTCCTGCTGCTGTTCATCTTTGTCGCCGCATTCAAGAACACGACGCTGTTCAACCCGAAGGCCTTCGCGATCACACTGGTCGCGACGACACTCGTGTGGATCGGCGCACAGGCGCGTGCGCACATGAAGGCCAAGATCCTTTACGTCGAACCCGAGTCCGAACAGGGTGACAAGCCCAAGAACACGGGCTCGAAGACGTGAAAGGTAGGGGCGGAATAAGTGCACGTTCGGGACCCTGCTATCGTCCGGTTCCAACTGCGGCACTGCGGGCGCGGGCATGAGAGCTGACGCCTGCTCGATCGCGAGGCTCAATGCCTGACTGCCGCTCACACATCCGTAACACCAGTCCAGTGCCGAACCGCGGCTGCGCGCCGCGCCGACACAACGAGGATGCCGTACCTATGCGCCACGCTGAAGGAGCCCGCGGTGAGTGCTGACCCGACACAGGTGCTCGCCTTCGAGACCGATTGCCACATCTTCGACGGTTGTGGTTTCCCGGCACCCGGCTTGCACTCGTTCCTGTTCGAGCCCCTGTGGGGTGAAGCGGGCAGCAACTTGTACTTCAACAAGCCGATGCTGCTGGCTCTGCTCGGCTCGATCATCATCGTCGGTTTCTTCTGGGCCGCCTTCCGTAAGCCGAAGGTCGTCCCGGGCAAGCTGCAGATGGTCGCCGAGGCCGGCTACGACTTCATCCGCCGCGGCATCGTCTACGAGACGATCGGCAAGCGCGAGGGCGAGAAGTACGTCCCGCTCGTGGTCTCGCTGTTCTTCTTCGTCTGGATGATGAACCTCTGGTCGATCATCCCCGTCGCCCAGTTCCCCGTGACGGCGATCATCGCGTACCCGGCCGTGCTGGCGGTGATCGTCTACGTCCTGTGGGTGAGCCTGACCTTCAAGCGCCACGGTTTCGTCGGTGCCTTCAAGAACTTCACCGGGTACGACAAGTCGCTCGGCCCGGTGCTGCCGCTGGCCATGACCATCGAGTTCTTCTCGAACCTGCTGGTCCGGCCGTTCACCCACGCGGTGCGACTCTTCGCGAACATGTTTGCAGGCCACACCCTGCTGCTGCTGTTCACGATCGCCAGCTGGTATCTGCTCAACGGCATCGGTATCGCCTATGCCGGCGTGTCCTTCGTGATGACCATCGTGATGACCGCCTTCGAGCTCTTCATCCAGGCGCTTCAGGCGTACGTCTTCGTACTGCTGACCTGCACCTACATCCAGGGCGCGCTCGCCAAGCACCACTGAGCATCTCGCGCTCCGACCCTTATTCGTCCGGTGGCCAACCCCCACCGGTCCGTGAAAGAGAAGGAAGAACTGGCATGTCCCAGACCCTTGCTGCCGTCAGCGGCTCCCTCGGCTCCATCGGTTACGGCCTCGCCGCCATCGGCCCCGGCGTCGGCGTCGGCATCATCTTCGGTAACGGCACCCAGGCTCTCGCCCGTCAGCCCGAGGCTGCGGGTCTCATCCGCGCCAACCAGATCCTCGGCTTCGCCTTCTGTGAGGCGCTCGCCCTCATCGGTCTGGTCATGCCGTTCGTCTACGGCAAGTGATCTTCGGATCCACGACCAGCCACTCAGACGAAAGGCACTGATGTGAGCCAGCTGCTTACGGTCGCGGCCGAGGAGATGGAGAATCCCCTCGTCCCGCCGATTCCCGAGCTCGTCATCGGCCTCATCGCCTTCCTCATCGTCTTCGGCTTCCTCGCCAAGAAGCTCCTCCCGAACATCAACAAGGTTCTGGACGAGCGTCGCGAGGCCATCGAAGGCGGTATCGAAAAGGCCGATGCGGCCCAGACCGAGGCCCAGAGCGTTCTTGAGCAGTACAAGGCTCAGCTCGCCGAGGCCCGCCACGAGGCCGCGCGCCTGCGCCAGGAGGCTCAGGAGCAGGGCGCCGTGATCCTGCAGGAGATGCGGGCCGAAGGCCAGCGGCAGCGCGAGGAGATCATCGCTGCCGGTCACGCCCAGATCGAGGCCGACCGCAAGGCCGCGGCTTCCGCGCTGCGTCAGGACGTGGGCAAGCTCGCCACCGACCTGGCCGGCAAGCTCGTCGGCGAGTCCCTCGAGGACCACGCCCGGCAGAGCGGCACCATCGACCGTTTCCTCGACGAGCTCGAGGCGAAGGCCGAGGCCGTCCGATGAACGGCGCGAGCCGCGAGGCACTGGCTGCCGCACGTGAGCGTCTCGACGCGCTGACCGACAGCACGTCGGTCGACGTGGCGAAGCTCGCCGAGGAGCTGGCCGCCGTCACGGCGCTGCTCCAGCGCGAGGTCTCACTGCGCCGGGTCCTGACCGACCCGTCGCAGGCCGCAGAGGCCAAGGCGGAGCTGGCGGGACGGCTGCTGCGCGGTCAGGTGGGCGGCGAGACCGTCGACCTGATCTCCGGCATGGTCCGCTCCCGCTGGTCGCAGTCGCGCGACCTGGTCGACGCGGTCGAGGAACTGGCGAACATCGCAGACCTCACCGCTGCCCAGCGCAGCGGAGACCTCGACGACGTCGAGGACGAGCTGTTCCGGTTCGGCCGGATCGTCGCGTCCGACAACGAGCTGCGCGCCGCGCTCACCAGCCGGTCCGCGTCCACCGCTGCCAAGGGCCAGCTGCTGCGCAGCCTGCTCGGCGGCAAGGCGCGGCCCGCCACCGAGCGCGTCGTCGTGCGGCTTGTGACCCAGCCCCGGGGACGTAGCCTGGAAGCGGGACTCGAGTCCCTCTCCAAGCTTGCCGCGGAGCGCCGGGACCGCATGGTCGCCGTGGTCACGTCGGCAGTGCCGCTGAGCGATCAGCAGAAGCAGCGCCTCGGTGCCGCACTGGCGAAGATCTACGGTCGGCCGATGCACCTGAATCTCGATGTGGACCCGACGGTCCTCGGCGGGATCGCGGTGCGCGTCGGTGACGAGCAGATCAACGGCACCATCGCGGAGCGCCTCGACGAGGCGACCCGTCGCATGGCCGGCTGACAAGCGCAGCAACAGAACAAGCAAGACCAGCGGCCCGGTTGGGCCGTGCAGAAATTGCAGAAGATTCCTGGGGGTCGGCCCCCAGACCCCCTTAAGAAACTTCGGGCCCAACAAGGAGAGCAGGGAACCCAGATGGCGGAGCTCACGATCCGGCCGGAGGAGATCCGGGACGCGCTGGAGAACTTTGTCCAGTCGTACAAGCCGGACGCGGCCTCGCGCGAGGAGGTCGGTACGGTCAGCGTTGCCGGCGACGGCATCGCGAAGGTCGAGGGTCTTCCCTCGGCCATGGCGAACGAGCTGCTGAAGTTCGAGGACGGAACCCTCGGTCTCGCCCTCAACCTCGAGGAGCGCGAGATCGGTGCGATCGTGCTCGGCGAGTTCAGCGGAATCGAGGAGGGCCAGCCGGTGCAGCGCACCGGTGAGGTGCTCTCCGTCGGTGTCGGCGAGGGCTACCTCGGCCGCGTCGTCGACCCGCTCGGCAACCCGATCGACGGTCTCGGCGAGATCGCGACCGACAGCCGCCGCGCCCTCGAGCTGCAGGCCCCTGGCGTCATGGTCCGTAAGTCGGTGCACGAGCCGATGCAGACCGGCTACAAGGCCGTCGACGCCATGGTGCCGATCGGCCGCGGCCAGCGTCAGCTGATCATTGGTGACCGTCAGACGGGTAAGACCGCTCTGGCCGTCGACACGATCATCAACCAGCGCGACAACTGGCGCTCGGGCGACGTGAACAAGCAGGTGCGCTGCATCTACGTCGCCATCGGTCAGAAGGGCTCCACCATCGCCTCCGTGCGCGGTGCCCTCGAAGAGGCCGGCGCGCTCGAGTACACGACCATCGTCGCCGCCCCGGCGTCCGACCCGGCCGGCTTCAAGTACCTGGCGCCGTACACCGGTTCGGCCATCGGTCAGCACTGGATGTACCAGGGCAAGCACGTCCTGATCATCTTCGACGACCTCTCGAAGCAGGCCGACGCCTACCGCGCCGTGTCGCTTCTGCTGCGCCGTCCGCCGGGCCGTGAGGCCTACCCGGGCGACGTCTTCTACCTCCACTCGCGTCTGCTGGAGCGCTGCGCGAAGCTCTCCGACGACATGGGTGCCGGTTCGATGACGGGCCTCCCGATCGTCGAGACCAAGGCGAACGACGTGTCGGCGTTCATCCCGACCAACGTCATCTCCATCACCGACGGTCAGTGCTTCCTGGAGTCCGACCTGTTCAACGCCGGCCAGCGTCCGGCTCTGAACGTCGGTATCTCGGTCTCCCGTGTCGGTGGCTCCGCCCAGCACAAGGCCATGAAGCAGGTCTCGGGCCGACTCCGCGTCGACCTCGCCCAGTACCGCGAGCTGGAGGCGTTCGCCGCCTTCGGTTCCGACCTGGACGCCGCGTCGAAGGCCTCGCTGGAGCGCGGTAAGCGCATGGTCGAGCTGTTGAAGCAGAGCCAGTACCAGCCGATGCCCGTCGAGGAGCAGGTCGTCTCCGTCTGGGCCGGTACCACCGGCAAGATGGACGACGTCCCGGTCGAGGACATCCGCCGCTTCGAGAGCGAGCTGCTGGAGTACCTGCGCCGCGAGCGCAAGGAGCTCCTGACCAGCATCGTCGAGGGCGGCAAGATGTCGGACGACACGCTGCAGTCGATCGCTGACGCCATCACGGCCTTCAAGCAGCAGTTCGAGACCTCGGACGGCAAGCTCCTGGGCGAGGGCTGATCGATGGGCGCTCAGCTTCGCGTTTACAAGCGCCGCATTCGCTCCGTCACCGCCACGAAGAAGATCACCAAGGCGATGGAGATGATCGCCGCTTCGCGCATCGTCAAGGCGCAGCGCCAGGTGGCGGCGTCGACGCCGTACGCGACCGAGCTCACCCGTGCGGTGACCGCGGTGGCGACCGGCTCCACCACCAAGCACCCGCTGACCACCGAGGCCGACGCTCCGGCGCGGGCCGCGATCCTGCTCGTCACGAGCGACCGCGGTCTGGCCGGCGGTTACTCCTCCAACGCCATCAAGGCGGCGGAGCGACTGACCGAGCGTCTGCGCGGTGAGGGCAAGGAGGTCGTCACGTATGTGATCGGCCGCAAGGGTGTCGCCTACTACGGCTTCCGTGAGCGCAAGATCGCGGACTCGTGGACCGGCTTCACCGACAGCCCGACGTATGCGGATGCGAAGCGGGCTGCGGCCCCGCTGATCGAAGCGGTCACCCAGGAGACCGCCGAGGGCGGCGTGGACGAGCTGCACATCGTCTTCACGGAGTTCGTGTCGATGATGACGCAGAACCCGGTGGACGACCGGATGCTGCCGCTCAGCCTCGACACGACGAAGGGCGAAGAGGGCAAGGGCGAGATCCTGCCGCTCTTCGACTTCGAGCCGTCGGCGGAGGACGTCCTCGACGCCCTGCTTCCGCGGTACGTCGAGAGCCGGATCTACAACGCACTGCTGCAGGCCGCTGCTTCCGAGCACGCTGCCCGTCGCCGCGCGATGAAGTCGGCCACCGACAACGCCGGAGAGCTCATCAAGAGCCTCTCCCGGCTTGCCAACGCGGCCCGCCAGGCCGAAATCACCCAGGAAATCAGCGAGATCGTCGGTGGTGCCAGTGCGCTGGCCGACGCGACCGCGGGGAGTGACAAGTAATGACGACCACAGTTGAGACGGCCGTTGCCACGGGCCGCGTCGCCCGGGTCATCGGCCCGGTCGTCGACGTGGAGTTCCCCGTCGACGCAATGCCGGAGATCTACAACGCGCTGACCGTCCAGGTGGCCGACCCGGCCGAGGACGGCAAGCTCAAGAAGCTGACGCTCGAGGTCGCCCAGCACCTCGGCGACGGCCTGGTCCGCGCGATCTCGATGCAGCCCACCGACGGTCTGGTCCGCCAGGCCCCGGTGACCGACACGGGCGCCGGTATCACGGTGCCGGTCGGCGAGATGACCAAGGGCAAGGTGTTCAACACCCTCGGTGAGATCCTGAACAAGCCCGAGGCCGAGGCCGAGGTCACCGAGCGCTGGCCGATCCACCGCAAGGCGCCCAGCTTCGACCAGCTCGAGTCGAAGACCGAGATGTTCGAGACCGGCGTCAAGGTCATCGACCTTCTCACCCCGTACGTCAAGGGTGGAAAGATCGGTCTGTTCGGTGGTGCCGGTGTCGGCAAGACCGTTCTGATCCAGGAAATGATCTACCGCGTGGCCAACAACCACGATGGTGTGTCGGTGTTCGCCGGTGTCGGCGAGCGCACCCGTGAGGGCAACGACCTCATCGAGGAAATGGCCGACTCGGGCGTCATCGACAAGACGGCGCTTGTCTTCGGCCAGATGGACGAGCCCCCGGGCACCCGTCTTCGGGTCGCGCTTGCCGGTCTGACCATGGCGGAGTACTTCCGCGATGTGCAGAAGCAGGACGTGCTCTTCTTCATCGACAACATCTTCCGGTACACCCAGGCCGGCTCCGAGGTCTCCACGCTGCTCGGCCGTATGCCGTCCGCAGTGGGTTACCAGCCGAACCTGGCCGACGAGATGGGTCTGCTGCAGGAGCGCATCACGTCGACCCGCGGTCACTCGATCACCTCGATGCAGGCGATCTACGTCCCCGCGGACGACCTGACCGACCCGGCCCCGGCCACCACCTTCGCCCACCTCGACGCGACGACGGTTCTCTCCCGTCCGATCTCCGAGAAGGGCATCTACCCGGCCGTGGACCCGCTGGACTCCACGTCCCGGATCCTGGACCCGCGTTACATCGCGGAGGACCACTACGCGACGGCCATGCGTGTCAAGGGGATCCTCCAGAAGTACAAGGATCTCCAGGACATCATCGCGATCCTCGGTATCGACGAGCTGGGCGAGGAGGACAAGCTCGTTGTCCACCGTGCCCGTCGTGTCGAGCGCTTCCTGTCGCAGAACACCCACGTCGCCAAGCAGTTCACCGGCGTGGACGGTTCGGACGTTCCGCTCGAGGAGTCGATCGCCGCGTTCAACTCGATCTGCGACGGTGAGTACGACCACTTCCCGGAGCAGGCGTTCTTCATGTGCGGTGGCATCGAGGACCTCAAGGCCAACGCCAAGGAGCTCGGCGTCTCCTGAGCCCATGGCTCACCGAGGGGGGCGGGTGCGTCCCGTCCCCCTCACCACGCCCCGTAGAATTGACCCAACACCCGGCATGAACGGCCGGGTGGTGACCCGAGGAGCCACCCTTGGCTGCTGAGCTGCACGTCGAGCTGGTCGCCGCGGACCGCAGTGTCTGGTCCGGCGAGGCCACCCTGGTCGTCGCGCGCACCACGTCCGGCGACATCGGCGTCATGCCCGGTCACCAGCCGCTTCTGGGTGTGCTGGAATCGGGCCCGGTGACGATCCGTACGAGCGACGGCGGGACCGTGGTCGCCGCTGTGCACGGCGGTTTCATCTCGTTCGCGGACGACAAGCTCTCGCTGCTCGCGGAGATCGCGGAGCTGGCGGACGAGATCGATGTCCAGCGCGCCGAGCGTGCGCTGGAGCGTGCGAAGTCGGACACGGACGCTGCTTCCGAGCGGCGCGCCGAAGTGCGACTCCGTGCGGTGGCGGTGCATTAAGCACCCCGCCGAGTGTCTTTACCCTCAGCCGCGGCCCGAGCTGGAATTCTCCAGACCGTGCCGCGGCTGAGGCGATGCAGGTGCAGTTGCAGGTGCAGTCCTGAAGGTATCCGTTACTCGACGATGCGAGGAGGTCGGTGGAGATGGTCCTCGCTTTGTGGGTGTGCGGCCTGGTCGTCGTGCTGGTCGCGGTGGGTCTCTTCGTCTTCGGCCTGCGCCGACGGCTGATCCAGCGTTCCGGCGGCACGTTCGACTGCAGTGTGCGGTGGAATGTGTCGGACGAGCCCGATGTCTCGGGCAAGGGCTGGGTGTACGGCGTCGCCCGCTACAGCGGCGACCGCATCGACTGGTTCCGGGTCTTCTCGTACGCTCCCCGGCCCCGCCGGGTTCTCGAGCGTTCCGCCATCGAGGTGGTCGCCCGCCGGCTGCCCGAGGGCGAGGAGGAGCTGGCGCTGCTCTCCGACGCCATCGTGCTCGGCTGTCTCCACCGGGGGACGCGTCTGGAGCTGGCGATGAGCGAGGACGCGCTGACCGGCTTTCTCGCCTGGCTCGAGGCGGCTCCGCCCGGCCAGAGAGTGAACGTGGCCTGAGGCCCGTACCGTACGGGCCCGATCAGGGGCACCCGTACGGACACGACGAAAACCGGGGAGACAGGGGGCGGACCTGTCTCCCCGGCTGCTGTGCGGGGTCACGCGCTGAACGGAACGGGGACCGCGGTGACTACCTCAGACCGCTGTCGATCGCGCTGACGAGTTCACCGTTGCTGGTGTCCCCGCTGAACTCCCAGAAGAACGCGCCCTTGAGGCCCTGGTTCTTCGCGTACGTCATTTTCCCGGCGATGGTGGCCGGGGTGTCGTAGCTCCACCAGTTGCTGCCGCACTTGGCGTAGGCGGTGCCGGCGATGGTTCCGGTGGACGGGCAGCTGGTCTTGAGGATCTTGTAGTCCTCGATGCCCTGCTCGTACTTGCCGGGGGCGGGACCGGTCGCGGTGCCGCCCGGGGTGGCCTGGGTGACGCCGGTCCAGCCGCGCCCGTAGAAGCCGATGCCGATGTTCAGCTTGCTGCCCGCGATGCCCTTGCCCTTGAGCTTGGTGATCGCGGCGTCGGTGTTGAAGCCTTCCTGCGGGATACCGCTGTACGAGGTGAGCGGGGAGTGCGGAGCGGTCGGGCCGTCCGCGTCGAAGGCGCCGAAGAAGTCGTACGACATCACGTTGTACCAGTCGACGTATTGCGCCGCGCCCGCGTAGTCGGCCGCGTCGATCTTGCCGCCCGACGAGGCGTCGGCGGTGATGGCCGCGGTGACCAGGTTGGAGCTGCCGAACCTCGTCCGCAGTGCGGAGACCACGTTCTTGAAGGCCGAGGCGCCGCTGCTGTCACAGGACAGACCGCAGGCGTTGGGGTACTCCCAGTCGATGTCGATGCCGTCGAAGACATCGGCCCAGCGCGGGTCCTCGACCAGGTTGTAGCAGGAGTTGGCGAAGGCGGTGGGGTTCTGCGCAGCCGCACCGAAGCCGCCGGACCAGGTCCAGCCGCCGAAGGACCAGATGACCTTGAGGCCCGGGTGCTTGGCCTTGAGCTCGCGCAGCTGGTTGATGCTGCCGGCCACCGGCTGGTCCCAGGTGTCGGCGACGCCGCTCACGCTGGAGGCCGCGTCATAGGTCTTCTGGTAGTCGGCGTAGGCGTCGCCGATCGCGCACTGGCCGTTGGTGACGTTACCGAAGGCGTAGTTGATGTGCGTGATCTTGGCGGCGCTGCCGCTGGTCTCCAGGTTCTTGACGTGGTAGTTGCGGTCGTAGACGCCCCAGTTGGTGAAGTAACCGAGCTTGACCTTGCTGCCGGGGTCGGGGTTTGTGCCGCCGCCCGTGGTGTGGACGGACACCGAGCCGCTGGCCGGGCCCGTCTGGTCGGCGGTGTCACGCGCCTGGATCGTGTACGAGTAGTCGCTGCCGGCGGTCAGCCCGCTGTCGGTGTAGGTCAGGCCGGTGACCGTGGCGACCTTGCTGCCGTTGCGCAGCACGTCGTAGTTCTTGATGCCGTTGTCGTCGGTGGCAGCCGACCAGGTGAGCTTCGCACCGGTGTCGGTGATGTTGCTCGCGGTCGGAGTGCCGGGTGCGGAGGGCGCGTTGTCGCCGGGAACGCTGCCGCCGTCACAGGAGGCGCCGTTCAGCTTGCAGCCGCTGGGGGCGCCGGGGCCGGCGCCGTTGAAGCCGAAGCTGACGCTGGCGCCGGGGGCGACCGTACCGTTCCAGCCGACGTTCTTGGCGGTCCAGTGGGTGCCGGAGCTGGTGACGGTGGCGTCCCAGGCGGAGGTGACCGATGTGCCGGAGGGGAAGTCCCACTCGATGGTCCAGGAGCTGAGGGAGGTGGTACCGGTGTTCTTCACCGTCCACTGGCCCTCGAAGCCGGTGCCCCAGTCGGACTTCTTGACGTAGGTGGCGGTGGCCGACGTGGCGGCCTCGGCGGGTGAGGCCAGTCCGACCATTGCGGCGAGGGGGAGCAGCAGCGCGGTGAGGCCTGCCATCGCTCGGGTACGGGTGGTGGTGGCCACGCCGAATCTGAATCTGGATCGGCGTTGGGGGGTTTCGGTGGTCAACGGTGCTCCTCGGGTGAGGTCCGGACAAACGGGGGGTGGTCCGTGGACTGCAAACCCTGCGCCGCCCTGAGCCCGCTTTGTCATGGCGAGCTCACCGCAGTGTGTTCGGTGAGGTTAGGAAGGTCTGGACCAATCGTCAAGAGGTCTGGACCAAAGATCGGAAGTAAACCTCGAATGCCCAACTCCTGTGCGAGCAATGCCGCTTGGGTCCGGTCGCGCAGCCAGAACCTTCGCTGCGGCCGTCTGACGTGCGTCGTCCGCACGCCGAAGAGGTACTCGCCCGGATCGCAGGCGATGGAAGAACCGGAACGGGGACGGGCCCTCCGGCCGCATCCGCCGTGTCGCCGACACCCTTGCCGGTGCGGGCGCCTGAACAACCATCAGCGCGGGAAGCGGGTTCAGTTCATGGGCGGGCCGCATCGTCGCCGCGCCGTCCGCCGCCTCTCTGTAGGGCAGTTCGGCCCGTAGCCGCCGGATCGCCGAGGTGCGGCACGGGTCGTCCGCGCGGGACGGGAGACGGCGCGGCGGGTGACCGCCGTGGCGATCGCGCCGGTGGCGCTGCAGACGGCGGTCCGGTGCGGCGGCGGCGGGGAGCCCGCTTCGCCGGCGGCCCGGCGACGGAGGACGGTGCGGGGGGTCGCCGCAGATGTGATCACGGCGGGAGCGGCAGGCTCTTCCTGGAACGGGCACCTCGCCGGACGGGCCGGGCGCCGTCAGTCGCGGCCGGCCCGGCGGTGGCCCCGACCGCCGGGCCGGCGCGAGCTCACCGCTCGCCGCCCGGCACCCACAGCACGTCGCCGACCTCCTTGTTCGCCGTCCTCGCAAGGATGAACAGCAGATCGGAGAGGCGGTTGAGATACGTCGCCGTCAGCGCGTTCATCACGTCGCCGTGCACCTCCAGCGCCGCCCAGGTGGACCGCTCGGCCCGCCTGACCACCGTGCACGCCTGGTGCAGCAGCGCGGCCCCCGGCGTACCGCCCGGCAGGATGAAGCTCCGCAGCTTCTCCAGCTGCTCCAGGAAGTGGTCGCAGTCCGCCTCGAGTCGGTCGACGTAGTGCTGTTCGACCCGCAGCGGCGGGTACTTCGGGTTCTCGACGACCGGAGTCGACAGATCCGCACCCACGTCGAACAGGTCGTTCTGCACGCGCACGAGGACCTTCACGACCTCCTCCGGCAGCTGCCCGAGTGCGATCGCCGTACCGATGACGGCATTGGCCTCATTGGTGTCGGCGTACGCCGAGATCCGCAGATCGGTCTTGGCGGTGCGGCTCATGTCGCCGAGGGCGGTGGTGCCCTGGTCGCCGGTACGGGTGTAGATACGCGTCAGATTGACCATGTGGCCGAGACTATCGGGGGCGGTTCGGTCTCCGGCGGTCCGGAGCGCGCGTGTGCCGGTGCTCACGCGGTCCCGAGCGGTCGGGCGCTCAACTGCGCGCGGAGCGCCGCCGCATGACGCGTCCCGATGTGATGTCCGTCATGTGAGACGTGACGCGCATCTCTTCGCGGCCACAGCGTGCCTCACGGGTACTAATGTCCGCCGGAGAGCATGTGAACAACTGTTAAGGGATCGTCCGGGGAGCCGTCACGGACGACGGCCGTCGAGGACTGACACAAAAGGGGTGCGAACGTGGCCAGGAAGCTCGCCGTCATCGGCGCCGGACTCATGGGGTCCGGTATCGCGCAGGTCTCTGCCCAGGCGGGCTGGGACGTCGTGCTGCGCGATGTGACCGACGAGGCCCTGACCCGTGGGCGCGACGGCATCAAGGCCTCCTACGACAAGTTCGTCTCCAAGGGGAAGCTGGAGGCGGCCGACGCCGAAGCCGCGCTCGCCCGGATCACCACGACCACCGACCTCGACGCGGTCGCCGACGCGGATGTCGTCGTCGAGGCCGTTTTCGAGAAGCTCGAGGTCAAGCACGAGATCTTCCGCGCCCTCGACAAGATCGTGCGGGACGACACCGTCCTCGCTTCGAACACCTCCGCCATCCCGATCACCAAGATCGCGGCCGTCACGGAGCGCCCGGAGCGCGTCGTCGGTGTGCACTTCTTCTCGCCGGTCCCGATGATGCAGCTCTGCGAGCTGGTGCGCGGCTACAAGACGAGCGACGAAACCCTTGCCACCGCACGGGAGTTCGCCGAATCGGTCGGCAAGACCTGCATCGTCGTCAACCGGGACGTCGCCGGGTTCGTCACCACCCGGCTGATCTCGGCGCTCGTCGTCGAGGCCGCCAAGCTGTACGAGTCGGGCGTCGCCTCGGCCGAGGACATCGACATCGCCTGCAAGCTCGGTTTCGGCCATGCCATGGGTCCCCTCGCGACGGCGGACCTCACCGGCGTGGACATCCTGCTGCACGCCACGTCCAACATCTACACCGAGTCGCAGGACGAGAAGTTTGCCGCACCCGAGCTGATGCGCCGGATGGTCGATGCAGGTGACATCGGGCGCAAGAGCGGGCAGGGCTTCTATACCTACTGATCGTTTCCGGTCCCCGGGCGCCTGATCTGCCGTCGATCACGCCCGGGGCGGCCGGGGGTCACGCCCCGGCGGCGGTGGGCGTGCAGCGGGCCGTTGTCACTCCACGGAGTGAATTAGATATCGGTTCGCTCACAGACGGAAACCTCCCTGTCGTTGCCGCAGTCAGTTGTGGCAGAGACAGAAACAGACAGACGACCGTCCATGGAGCATTCCAGGGGAGCAGCTATGCACATCAGGGGCGACCATGCCGAGCTGGTCGTCGGGGGCCGCCTCGACGTCCGCAGCGCGGCGGACGCCCGTACGGTCCTGCACTCGGCCCTGGACGACGGGGTCGGCGACCTCATCCTCGACCTGACCGAGCTGGACTCCTGGGACGCCACCGGACTCGGTGTCATCATGGGTGCGCACCGGCGGGCCGGCCGGGCCGGACGACGGCTGGTGCTCCGCGGTGTACCGCCGCAGATGCAGCGCCTGCTGGTGGCAACGCGACTGCACCGCATCCTGGCCATCGAGGGCGGAATCGCCGCAGACTCCCTGCCGCGGGTGTAGAGCCTTCCCTTCGGTTCGAGCCGGGTGCACGAACACACACAATCCCCACCGGATCGTGATGTCCCGGGCGGCGCGGCACCCCGATGGTGCGTAGATACTGTGCGAAGGTTTAGGGTTCGGCCGTCCGCCGATTGACACAACCCAAGGGGCGGACACCGGACCAGAGGCGACAGCAGGGCGTGCGAGGCCGGAGGGGCAACCGTGCGCGACGCGTCTGGGGGGCTTTGGCGATGGACCCGACACACCGGGGGCCGGAGGTTTTCGGTCATGACATGGACGGCTACGGAGAGGACAGCGGCCGGCGGCGGCAGTCCCGCGAGCCGTTGATCGCCGACTTCGGCCAGCAGTCCCTGCAGCAGGCCCGCATCGTGCAGCTCTTCCCCGGAGACTTCCTCCTCACCGTCAATCCGGTCGACGGCAGCGAGGTCGAGCTGTGCCCGCCGGGGGAGCAGCCCGCCGATCCGGTCCGGCGCACCGCCGCCGAGCGCACCGACCGCGAGCGCGCCGCCGCACCGCCCGTACCGCCCGGTCCGCCCGTTCCCCAGGTGCCACTCCTGGAACGCTCCCAGGAGCGTGAGCGGCTGGTGCGTCTGCTGGCACGCGGCCGATCGGTGCGGGTCACCGGACCGGCCGGCTCCGGGCGTACCGCGCTGCTGAACGCCGTCGCCACCGACTGCGCGGACCTCGCACCGGACGGAGTCGTACGGCTCTCCGGCCACAAGCGCACCGCAACGGACCTGCTGTACGGGCTCTTCGAGGCGGTCTTCGACGCACCGCTGCTGCGCCCGGACCGCGCCGAACTCCTGGAAAAGGTCAAGGGCATCGGCGCCGTCGTGGTCCTCGACGACCTGGAGTTCGGCGGGGCACCGCTGGAGGAGCTGCTGGACGCGACCCCCGAGTGCGCGTTCCTCTTCGCCGCGACTCCCGACGTCGCCGCTCCCGGTGCCGACTCGCACCTCGAGGAGGTCTTCCTCGCCGGGCTGGACCGCAGTGCCTCGGTCGAACTCCTGGAACACGTCGTCGAGCGGCCGCTCACCGAGGAGGAGGCGAACTGGGCGGGCGACCTCTGGTTCGAGTCCGAGGGGCTGCCGCTGCGGTTCGTCCAGGCGGGCGCCCTGCTGCGCCAGCGCGACATGCTGCACACCGACCCCGCCGCGTACGACGAGTTCGGCTACTTCGACGGCCGGCCCGTCGACGACTCCTTCGGGCAGGACAGCGACGAAACACCCCACGACATACCCCTGCCCAGCCTCGGCGAGGGTGCGGCACCTGCCGCTCTGCTCGCCTCCCGGCTCAGCGGGCCCGCCCGCGACACCCTGCACTTCGCGGTGGCGCTCGGTGGCGAGGTGCCGCACCAGGCGCATCTGCCGGCGCTCGTGGGGGACACCCACGCCGATGCCGCGCTCGGCGAGCTGGCCGGCTGCGGACTGCTCTCCCCCGCCGGTTCCCGTTACCGGCTGGCTGCCGGTGTCGTCGCGCAGCTGGAGGCCGCCGGGTACGGGGAGGACGCCGCCGACCGTGCCCGTACGGCGGCCCAGCACTACGCGTGGTGGGCCGGGCATCCCTCGGTCGTCCCCGCCCGCGTCGTCGCCGAGGCCGACGCGATCGTCGCGGCCATGGCGCGGCTGGTCCCCGGCGATGCGGCCGGACAGGCCAGCGCCGCCGTTCTGCTGGCCCGCAGCGCCGCCCCCGCCTTCGCCGCGGGGTTGCACTGGAGCGGCTGGGAGAAGGCCCTGCGGCTCGGCCAGGAGGCCGCCAGGATCAGCGGCGAGGTCGCCGAAGAGGCGTACTTCCACCATGAGTTGGGTGTGCTCGCGCTCTGCACCGGCAATCTCGACCGGGCCAGGGCCGAGCTCGAGGCCTCGATCGGCATGCGCGGGGCGCTCGCCGACAAGTCCGGTGCGGTGGCCGGACGCCGGGCGCTGGCCCTGGTCGCGGACCGCTCCGGCGGACCGGTCTCCGGCGGGCTCATCGCGGCGGGCGAGGACATGCCGGCCTCGCGGTACGAGGAGCCGGCGTCGCCCGTCGGCCTGTCGGTGGCCGGGGCCACGGCCGCGCGGCGTACGTCCGAGGACGAGACCGCGCTGATATCCCGGATCGCCCCGGCGGCCGGCCCCGGTGCGTCCGGCGGCCGCAAGGCGGCGTTGCTCGGCGGTGCCCGGCGCAACCTCGTCGCGGCGGGGGCGGGCGTCCTGCTGGCCGGGGTGCTCGGCACGGTGGTCACGCTCGGTATGACGTCCAGCAGCGACGCCCGGGACGGCGGCTCCGTCACGACCGAGCAGCCGGCCGACGAGGACGACACCGAGAACGGGTTCCCGGCCGACGAGCCGACGGGCGCCACGGCGCCGGGCAAGGCCTCGCCGAGCGGGAAGTCGTCGGCGCCGGGCCCGTCCGGCAGCCCGACCGTCCCGAGCGCCGGTCAGACGCAGTCCACGGGAGAGGCCGGGCCGGGCGACAGCCCCTCGTCGACGGGCAGGCCGCCGACCGGCCGGCCCACCACGTCGAGCACGCCCACCGGGACGTCGCCCACGACCAGCAAGCCCCCGACCCTCTCGTCGCCGCCGCCCACGCCGGAGCCGGATCCGACCGACACCTCGGAACCCACGGGCCCGCCGACGACCTCGCCGGCCACGTCCGACTCGGCGAGCGGCCCGTCGACGACGGCGAGCGCGTCCGGTACGACGGTGGAGCCGACGGTGGCCTGAGCGGGAACGACCCATGGGGAGCCCGTCGCGGGGCCGCTCATGCGCGAGGCCCCGGACCGCACATCGGCGGTCCGGGGCCTCGCGCATGCGGGTGACTCGGGTCAGAACAGGCGCAGCTTGTCGTCCTCGATGCCACGCATGGCGTCGTAGTCGAGCACCACGCAGCCGATTCCGCGGTCCGTCGCCAGCACCCGGGCCTGGGGCTTGATCTCCTGCGCCGCGAAGATGCCCTTCACCGGGGCGAGATGGGGATCGCGGTTGAGCAGCTCCAGGTAGCGGGTCAGCTGCTCCACCCCGTCGATGTCGCCGCGGCGCTTGAGTTCGACGGCCACCGTCTTCCCGTCGGCGTCCCGGCAGAGGATGTCGACCGGGCCGATGGCGGTGGGATATTCGCGGCGGATCAGTGTGTAGCCCTCACCGAGGATCTCGATCCGGTCGGCGAGCAGTTCCTGCAGGTGCGCTTCCACGCCGTCCTTGATGAGGCCCGGATCGACGCCCAGCTCGTGCGACGAGTCGTGGAGGATCTCCTCCATCGTGATGATCAGCTTCTCGCCCGCCTTGTTCACCACGGTCCAGACGCCCTCGTTGTCGTCGGCGCCCTCCTTCAGCGTGCAGGGCGGTGACATCCAGTTGAGGGGTTTGTACGCCCTGTCGTCGGCATGGATCGAGACGCTCCCGTCCGCCTTGACCAGGATGAGACGGGGAGCGGAGGGCAGGTGGGCCGTGAGCCGGCCCGCGTAGTCCACGGAGCAGCGGGCGATGACGAGACGCATGGTCGGCAACGCTACTCGACGAGGGGCGCTCCACGCGATTCTCCCTCCGGCAACCCACCATCACCGCCCGCCCCACCCCTGTGCGCCCCGTGGGCTTGCCCCTCTTTGCGCACCTTCGTTATTGGCCGGTTGTGTTCCCAATCTCCTGGTGCGGCCCGGACTGCGCCCTTACCGTGGAAGCAGGAGGTCGCCGTGTGTGTACGCTGCGTCGCCGTCCTCCTTCCCTGCCCGTAAGGTCCCGGCCGTTCGCCGGGGTCGCGAGAGGAGTACCCATGTCGCTCGACGTCTCACCGGCGCTGTTGGAACAGGCCGAGCGAGGCGAGGTCGACGAAGCCGACTTCGTCGACTGCGTCCGGACCTCCCTGCCCTACGCATGGGAGATGATCAGCTCTCTGGTGGCCCAGCTGAAGGTCGACGGCGGAGAGTTCGCCGACAACCAGACGCCGCCGCCGGACGAGCAGGCACGTGGTCAGCTGCTGCGCGCGCTCGCGAGTGATGCGATACGCGGCGCTCTGCAGCGGCACTTCGGGGTGCGCCTGGCATTCCAGAACTGCCACCGCGTCGCGGTGTTCCCGCTGGACGCCTCGGTCGACGAGCGGTTGGCCCGATTCACCTCGGTGAGAGGCCAGTTGCTCAACCAGTCGCCCGAACTACGGGACTGCTGAACGCTTTTGCTGCCGCTCCGGGCCGCGGGAGGTGCAACTGGCCCGGGGCGGCAGCTCCCCCGTACTCCTACGGGTGGTCATGTCAGTAGTGGCAGTACGTCGGTGCCCAGCCGCGCTACGTTCTCCTCCGTGGCCGCGAGATCTCCCGAACCCTCCGCCAGGAGCGCGAACCTGGTGATGCCCGTCCGCTCGGCAGTGGCGGCGAGCCGGTCGGCCGCGAGCCGGGGCGGGCCCACCGGATGAAGACCGCACAGCAGCTCCGTGTACGCGACGGGATCGCGCATCACCCGGTGCCGGCCGTCGACCGTCACATGGGCGCCGAGCCCCTGCCGCAGCCAGCCCGGCATCGCCTTCACCAGTGTCTCCACGGCCTCCTCGCGGCGGTCCCCGATCTGGGCGACGCCCGCGGAGACATGGCCCGCGTCCCGGACGCTCTCCGGGGAACGGCCCGCGGCCAGCGCGGTGGAGCGCCACAGGGCGACCATCTCGGCCTTCTCCTCGTCCCCGCAGTGCATCCCGAGGAGCATCGGCAGGCCTTTCTCGGCGGCGAGCTTCACACTCTTCGGCGAGGTGCACGCGACGATCACCTCGGGGCCGCCCGATCCCCGCGGTACGTCCCCGCCGGGCTCGTCGAGCAGGTCGTCGGGCCGGGGGACCACCGCGACCTCGCGGAAGCCGAATCGCTCCCCACGGCCCGCCACACGCGGTTTGCGGAGCCAGTCGAGCAGCAGCTCCAGCGACTCGGGGAAGCCCTTCTCGTACGCCTCCAGGCCCCCTCCGAACACCTCCAGGTCCACCCAGGGGCCGCCCCGACCCACGCCGAGGGAGAACCTGCCCCCGCTGGTGAGGTGGAGCAGCGCGGCCTGCTCGCCGAGCGCGACCGGGTGCTGGCTCGGCAGCACGCTCACCGCTGTGCCGACCCGGATTCTGCGGGTGCGGCCGAGCAGCAGCGCGGCCAGGGTGACCGCGGACGGGCAGACCCCGTACGGCACGAAATGATGTTCTGCCAGCCAGACCGCATCGAGTCCGGACTCCTCCGCGACCTCGGCCGACCGGACGGCGCGATGCAGCGCTTCCCCCGGCCCCTGGCCCGGAAACTGGGCTGCCAGTACGAACGTTCCTACACGCATCGCCAATTACCTCCTTGTGGCCGACGCGGCTCTCCCCTACTGGCAACAACGTCTGACACGTGCCAAAGGCACGGTCCACGGCGAAGTTGTTGCGATTTTCCGGTAACCCGTCCTGTCCCGGGCTCCGTCCTGTCCCCCCACTGGACGCCTGCCCCCACCGAATGGCCCTACGCTGGACGGGAACTTCCGAGTCTGCCCAGTGAGGTGTCACGTGTCCCCGCGCCGCAACCGCCCCCGAGGCGGCGAGAGTCCCACCGACAGCGCAAGCGAGTCCTGGGACCGGTACGGCGGGGGAGGGCGCGCCGAGGAGTGGCAGGGCGAGCAGTGGTCGGTCCGCCCGGTGAGCGGGGCGAGTGCGGCGGGCAAGCGGTACCGCTGCCCCGGCTGCGACCAGGAGATCCCGTCCGGGGTCCCCCACCTCGTCGCCTGGTCCGAGTACGGCGGGATCGACGACCGCAGACACTGGCACAAGGCCTGCTGGAACGCGAAGGACCGCCGCACCACACGGGTGCAGCGGTCCAGGAACGCGCCGCGCTACTGAGCGGACCGGGCCGGCGGGCGACGGTCAGACGTCGCGCCTGTCCAGCGCCGCAAAGGCGCCGGCCATGGCCACGGCCGTGACGCCGAGCATGATCCACAGCGGCTCCCAGCCGGACGGCCCCGACGAGGCGACCGAGGCGTCGTAGAACGCGCCGAGCTGGTTGGGGATCGAGTACTCGAAGAGCGCCTGCTGCACGTCGGCGAGCGACTGCGAGAACATGAACATCGCCAGCACCAGAGGCAGCAGCACCACGGCGATCATGATGGTGATCGCACCGGCGGAGTGCCGGATGAGGGCGCCGACCGCGAGCGACAGAAGCCCCAGCGTCGCGATGTAGAGGCCGACACCGACCGTGGCGCGCAGCCACTCGCCGCCGCTGGGCTCGACACCGTCCAGGACGGCCGTCTGCAGCACGCCGACGAGGGCGGTCATCACCGTCGTGATCACAAAGGTGAGCAGGAAGAAGACGATCGCCTTCGCGGTCAGCACCCGGGCGCGGCTCGGGCAGGCCGTCAGCGTCGTACGGATCATGCCGGTGCCGTACTCGGAGGCGATGGTCATCACACCGAGCGTGATCACACAGATCGAACCGAGGAGCACCCCGAAGAAGCCGAAGCTGAGCACCGGGGTCTCGTTGAGCGCCATGCCGGACGCGTTGACGGCGATGGCCGACAGAAGCCCGATGGCGAACAGCAGCGCGCTCATGACGCCGAGCGTCCACATCGTGGAGCGCACGGAACGGATCTTGGTCCACTCGGAGGCGAGCGCGTCGCCGAGGGTGGCCCGGCGCTGCGGGATCGGCGAGGCGTAGTGGGCGGCAACCGCCCCCTGCCGGATCGGCTGCGCGGCCGGGGGCTGCTGCGGGTACGGCTGCGCCTGCTGCTGGTACGGCGCCTGCGGGGTCGGCGGCGTTGTCATCGGGCGTCCTCGCTGGTGTCGCGCTGGGTCGGGTCTGCGGGGCGGGCGGCTGCGGCCGGGGCCACGGGGGCTGTCGCGTACGGGTTCTCTCCGGGCGGCGGCGGGGCGTACCAGCCCTGCTGCGGCACCTCGTGGACGGGCGGCTGCACGTGACCCCCGACCGGCACGGGCTGCTGCAGCCCGGCCTTCTGGTCCACGGTCGAGCGGTAGTCCACGGCGCCCTGCGTCATCCGCATGTACGCCTCCTCCAGTGAGGCCTGGTGCGGCGAGAGCTCCCACAGCCGGACGTCAGACTCGTGCGCCAGGTCGCTGATCCGCGGCAGCGGCAGTCCGGTGACCCGCAGGGCCCCGTCCGGCTCGGGCATGACCCGGCCGCCCGCCTCGGTGAGCGAGGCGGTCAGCTTCTCCCGGTGCTCCGGCTGCGCGTCCGGGACCCGCACCCGGGCGAAATCGGCCGAGTTGGCGGAGATGAAGTCCGTGACGCTCATATCGGCGAGCAGCTGCCCGCGCCCGATCACGATCAGATGATCGGCGGTGAGCGCCATCTCGCTCATCAGGTGGCTGGAGACGAAGACCGTGCGCCCCTCGGCCGCCAGCATCTTCATCAGGTTGCGGACCCAGAGGATGCCCTCGGGGTCGAGGCCGTTGACCGGCTCGTCGAAGAGCAGCACCTGCGGGTCGCCGAGCAGCGCCGCCGCGATCCCGAGCCGCTGCCCCATGCCGAGCGAGAAGCCCTTGGACCGCTTCCTCGCGACATCCTGGAGGCCGACGACGCCGAGCACCTCGTCGACCCGGGCGGCCGGAATGCCGGCGAGCTGGGCCAGCGAGAGCAGGTGGTTGCGCGCGCTGCGGCCGCCGTGCACCGCCTTGGCGTCCAGCAGCGCGCCCACCTGGCGCGGGGCGTTCGGCAGGCTGCGGAAGGGGTGCCCGCCGATGGTGACATGACCCGACGTCGGCCGGTCCAGGCCGAGCATCATGCGCATGGTGGTGGACTTGCCCGACCCGTTCGGACCGAGGAATCCGGTGACGGCACCCGGCCGCACCTGGAAGGAAAGGTTGTACACGGCCGTCTTCGCGCCGTAGCGCTTGGTCAGGCCGACTGCCTCGATCATGCTCCAGCCCCATCGACTTATCTGTCGTCGGGGCACAGGCCGTCCGGCCGCACGCCCCCCGTAAGAGTTAGGAGGATATCCAGGCCTTGACGGTTCCGGCCAAGCCGTTGCGGGGGCGCGTCCTCCCCGCGACGGACCGGGCCGGGTCTCCTTCTCCTGCTTTCGTCCGCTTCCGGCGGGTCACGCGTCCCGCTTCTTCAGTACGAGATAGCCGCCGATCAGCGAGGCCACCACCCACGCCGCCATGATGCCCAGCCCGCCCCACGGGCCGTACGGGGCCGGATCGCTGTTCATGGCTTCCGGAACCACCTGCATGATCTTCGAGCCGGCCTGGTCGGGGAAGTAACGGGCCACGTCCTTGGCGCCCGGGACCGCCGAAAGAATCTGCGAGACCAGGAAGAAGAACGGCATCAGGATGCCGAGCGACAGCATCGAGCTGCGCAGCATCGTGGCCACACCCATGGAGAAGACGGCGATCAGGCCCATGTAGAGGCCGCCGCCGAAGACCGCGCGCAGCACGTGTTCCGCGCCGATGTCCGTACGGTGGTCGCCGAGCAGGGCCTGGCCGAGGAAGAACGTCACGAAGCTGGTGGCGAGGCCGACCGCCAGGGCGAGGACCCCGGCGACCAGGATCTTGCCGAAGAGGAACGAGCCGCGCTGCGGTACGGCGGCCAGCGAGGTGCGGATCATGCCGGAGCTGTACTCCGTACCGACCACCAGGACACCGAAGACGACCATCGCCAGCTGACCGAGGATCATGCCGGAGAAGCTCAGCAGGGTCGGGTCGAAGGTGGCCCTCTCCGGCGCGGGGAGATCGTCGAACTGGGAGTTCATCAGTGCGCACAGGGCCGCACTCATCGCCACGGTGACGGCGAACGCGGAGATCAGGGTCCAGGTGGTCGAGGAGACCGTGCGGATCTTGGTCCACTCGGAGTTCAGGACCGCGGGTACCGATGCCATCGTCGTCACGCACCCTTTCCGGGGCCGGGGGTGCCGGGCTGCTGGTTCCACTGGTCGCCCCACTGAGGGCCCCCGGGCGGCGGCCCCCCCGACGTGATCCGCATGGGCGTGGTACTCCACGGAGTCCGCCGTCATCTGCATGAATGCCTCCTCCAGCGAGGCCCGCTGGGAACTCAGCTCATGCAGCACGATCTGGTGCTGCGCGGCCAGTTCCCCGAGCCGCTCACTGGCGACGCCGTCGATCTCCAGCACACCGCTTCCCGACTCGACCGCGATGATGCCCTCCGCGTGCAGCACATCGCGCAGCCGCTCCTGCTGCGGTGAGCGCATCCGTACATAACTGCGCGAGTTCTGGTGAATGAAGTCGGCCATCGACGTGTCGGCGAGCAGCCGGCCCTGACCGATGACGATCAAGTGCTCCGCGGTGAGCGCCATTTCGCTCATCAGATGCGAGGAGACGAAGATCGTCCGGCCTTCCGCGGCGAGCGTCTTCATCAGATTGCGGATCCAGTGAATTCCCTCGGGGTCCAGACCATTGACGGGTTCGTCGAACATCAGAATCTCGGGATCACCGAGCAGCGCGGCCGCGATTCCGAGACGCTGGCCCATACCGAGGGAGAAGGACTTGGACTTCTTCTTCGCCACCGCGCTCAGCCCGACGGTGTCGAGGACTTCCGCGACGCGGCTCGCCGGGATGCGATTGCTCTGCGCGAGACACAGCAGATTGTTGTAGGCGCTGCGGCCGCCGTGCATCGACTTGGCTTCGAGCAGCGCACCGATGTGCTTCAGGGGTTCCGACAGTTCACGGTAGTGCTTGCCGTCGATCCGCACCGATCCGCTGGTCGGATTGTCGAGATCGAGCATCATCCGCATCGTGGTGGACTTGCCCGCCCCGTTCGGGCCCAGAAAGCCCGTCACCATTCCTGGTCTGATCCGGCACGAGAGCCGGTCGACCGCAACCTTGCTGCCGAAACGCTTGGTGAGGCCATCAAGCTCGATCATGCGGACACGCTAGAACGCCTGCGCGCCCGGCGCCACCACAAAGGCGGAACCGGGCGCGCAAGGGGTACGGCCGGGGTGCTGCGGGATCAACGGGTCTGCTGCGCCGGAACCCCACGGGTGACGGGCTCGTCGTCCACCGGCGCACCAGCGGCGGCCACCGCGGCACCGGTCAGCGTCGCCAGCATCTCGCGGACGTTGGTCAGCTGCGCGTTGATCGAGTCGCGGCGGTTGGTGAGCGCCGCCAGCTCGCGCTCCGATTCGCTGCGGATCCGGTCGGCCTTCGCGTTCGCGTCGGCGACGATGTCCTCGGCCTGACGCTGCGCGGTCTCCACCGTCTGACGCGCCCGGCGCTCGGCGTCCGTACGGAGCTTCTCGGCCTCCAGGCGGAGCTGCTCGGCGCGGTGCTCGATCTCGGCGAGGCGCTTCTCGGCCTTGGCCTGACGGGACGCGAGGTCGCGCTCCGACTGGTCGCGGCGCTTGGCCAGGTTGGTCTCGAAGTCCGCGGCGGCCTGGGCGGCCTTGGCGCGGGTCTCCTCGAAGAGGGCGTCCGCCTCCTCGCGCTTCTGCGCGGCGTCCTTCTGCGCCTCGGTACGCAGCCCGGTGGCCTCACCCTGGGCCTTCTCGACGATGCGTACGCCCTCGTCCTCGGCCTTCGACTTGCGCTCGGCGGCGAACGACTCGGCGTCGTTGCGCACCTGCTGGGCGGCCGACTCGGCGAGCTCGCGGTGCTGCTCGGCGGCGCGACGGGCCTCCTCGCGCAGGTCCTTCGCCTCTTCCTCGGCGAGGCGGAGAATCTTCTCGACGCGCGCGCCGAGACCCGCGTACGACGGCTCGGCGTCGTTCACCTGGGCCTGGGCGTTCTGCGTTTCGAGGTGGAGCTCCTCGATGCGCTTTTCCAAAGACGTGATGCGGGTCAGTGCACTATCACGGTCGGCGACGAGCTTGGTAATGCGGTCATCCACCTGACCGCGGTCGTAACCACGCCGCACGAGCTCGAAGCCGAAGGGGGAGGAAGGGTCACTCATGGGGTTCCTGTCGAAGTAAGACCGGTGAGGTGATAGAGGGAATCCTAGGGGCCTGAGCGGCGTGTCATCGAGTGGATGCCCGTTTGATCTGGAGAATGACACCCCTTTTGAGTGGCTAACCCCCGGAACCCTTGCCACCCGGAGGGTTGAACGTCCTTGTCGAAGGCATGGGACACGGGCGGCCGACTACCCCTCGGACGACTTGCCACTCGATCGAGTGCCGGCCGAGGCCCCGGCCTTGACGCCGCCGGCGCTACCGCCGCCCGCACCCTTGCCGCCGCCCGGCGCCTCGAAGGACTCCAACGCCTCCAGCACGTCCTGGACACGGGAGATCTCCGTGTTGATGTCCTCACGCCGGCGCACCAGCACGTCGAGCTCGCGACGGCCCTCGTCCACCGTCCGCTGCGCCTCCTCTGCGGCGTCGGCCCGCAGCTTCTCGGCCTCGCGGACCATGCTGGCCTTCTTCTGCTCGGCCTCCTTCAGCAGCGACTCGGCCCGCTTCACCGCGGCGATCCGGACCTTGCTCGCCTCGGAATTGGCCTCCGACAGCAGCTCCTTGGCCTTCGCCGCAGCCTCCTCGCGCTGCTCCGTCGCTGCCTTCATCAGCTTGTCGACCCGCTCGCCCGCCGTCTTCATCTGCTCGGCGGTCTCGCGGCGTGCCCGGTCGTGCAGCTCCTCGATCTCGCTCTCCAGGCGGGCACGGAGCTCCTCGGCCCGCTCCCGGATGGCCGTCGCGTCCCGGCGCGCGCCCACCAGCAGCTCGTCCGCATCGGCGCGGGACCGCTCCACCAGGGAGTTGCCCTCGACGGTCGCCTCCGAGGTGATCCGCACGGCCTCCTGGCGGGCCGCGCCCACCATCGTGTCGGCCTGCTTCTCGGCCTCGGTGGCGGCGCGCAACGCCTCCTCCTGGGCCTTGTTGACCAGTTGATCGGCCTGCTCGGCCGCGTCGGCGCGGCGCTTCGACGCCGCCTCGCGCGCCTCGTCGAGCAGCCGGTCCGCCTCCTCGCGGGCCTCGGCACGCATCTGCTCGGCCGCCGCCTCCGCGTCGGCGCGCACCCGCTCCGACTCCTCGCGGGTACGGGCCGCGTGCTCCTGCGCCGAGCCGACGGTCGCCGCCGCCTCCGCGCGCAGCCGCTCCGCCTCGTCGGTCGCGTCGCCGACGAGCCGGTCGGCCCGCGCCGTGGCGTCCGCGGTGACCTCGGCCGCCTGCTGCGCCGCCTCGGTACGGATCCGCTCGTCCTCGGCCGTCGCCTCGCCCACCAGCCGGTCGGCCTGGGCCGCGGCTTCCGAACGCATCCGGTTGGCGTCCTCGCGGGCCTCCGCCCGGCTGCGCGCGGCGTCCTGCTCGGCCGAGGCCAGCGCGTCCGACGCCTCGGTGCGCATCCGCTGGCTGTACTCCGCGGTGTCCGCGCGCAGCCGCTCCGACTCCGTGATCGCGTCGCTGACGGTCCGCTCGGCCATCGCCTTCGCGGCCTCGGACTCCTCGTGCGCCTCGCGGCGCATCCGGCCCGCGTCCTCGCCCGCTCGCTCCCGCTCCGCATACGCGTCGGCGCGGACCCGGTCCGCCTCCTCCTGCGCCTCGGCCTTCGTCCGCTCCGCGACATGCTCGGCGGTGGAGCGCAGCCCGGCGATCTCCGCCTCGGCCTGCTCCTGGAGCCCGGAGACCGAATCCCGCACCTGCTGGGCGGTCTGCTCGGCCGCGGAAACCATCTCGGTCGCCCGGGCATCCGCCTCGGAGACCAGGCGCTGGGCCTCGGCCTGCGCCTCCTCGACCCGCTTGCGGGCGGAGGCGAGAAGCTCCTCGCTCTGCTCGCGGGCCCGCTCACGCTCCTGAGTCGCCTCCGTGCGTGCCGCGTCGAGGGTCTCCTCGGCCTCGCGGCGACGCCGGTTCGCCTCCTCCTGGGCGGCGGCCAGCGCCTCGGCGGCCTCCGTGCCGATCCGCTCGGCGGCGGCCGAGGCCTCCGACCTCACCCGGTCGGCACTCTCCTGCGCCTCGGTCCTGAGCCGTTCCGCCTCGGTGGCCGCCTCGGTGCGCAGCCGTACGGCGACGGCCTCGCCCTCCGCACGCGACCGCGACGCGTCCGCCGCGGCCTCGTCGCGCAGCCGCTCGGCCTCGGTCTCCGCCTGCTCCTGCAGGGCGCGCAGCCGTTCGGCGGCCTCCGCGCGCAGCCGCTCGGACTCGTCGTTCGTCTCCCGCCGGATCCGCTCCGCCTCGGCGCGCGCATCCGTGAGCGCCTGCTCGGCGGTGGTGACGCGGGTCTCGGCCTCGGTGTGCAGCCGGGTCAGATCGTCGGCCGCCTCGGCATGGCGGGCCTCGACCGCACGCTCGGTCTCGGCATGGAGATCCGCCGCCGCCTGCTCGGCCGCGGCCGTGGTGGACGCCGCCTGCTCCTCGGACTCCGTGCGCAGCTGCTCGGCCTCGGCCCGGGCACGCTCCAGGGCCTCCTCGGCCTGCTTGCGCAGGCCCGCAGCACGCTCGATCGCCTCGGCACGGACGCGTTCGCTCTCGGTGCCCGCGGCGGTCCGCAGCTCCTCCGCGTCCGCCTTCGCCTTGGCCAGCAGCCCCTCGGCGGTCTTCGCGCCCTCCTCGATCTGCTGGACGGCCTCGCGGCGGGCCTCGCCCCGGATCCGCTCGCCCTCGGCGACCGCCTCGGAGCGCAGCTGCTCGGCCTCGCCGCGCAGCCTGCGCGCCTCCTCCTGCAGCTCGACCGTCTTGGCCCGGTACTCCTTGGTGTCGTCCTTGGCCGCGCCCTTGAGCTGGTCGGCCTGCTCGGCCGCCTCGCCGCGCAGCCGGTCCGCCTCGGTCTCCGCCTCACGGCGGATCCGGTCGGCCTCCTCGCTCGCCGCCCGGGTGGTGGACCTCGCGTCCTCGGACGCCTTGGTCAGCACCTCCTCGGCCGACCTGGCGGCCTTGGCGAGCTGGGCCGCGGTGTCCTCGGCGGCCGCCGTACGGGCGTTCTCCGTCGCCTCGGACGTGATCCGGTCCACCTCGGCGCGGGCGTCGGCGAGCGCCTGCTCGGCCTCCGCCTTCAGTGCCTCGGCGTCCTTCGTGGCCTCGCCGACCAGCCGGGCGATCTCCGACTTGGCCGTACGGGTGCGCTGCTCGTTCTGCGACTCGGCGCCGGCCAGCCGCTTGACCGCGGCCTCCTTCGCCTCGGCGAGGACCTTCTCGGCCTCCAGGCGGGCCTCGCGCAGCTGCGTCTCGGCCTCCTGCATGCGCTGCTCGGCGGCCCGGTTCAGTTCGGTGGTCCGCTGCCGGGTCTGCTCGGTCTCCGCGCTCGTCGACGAGCGCAGCTGCTCGGCGTGGCTGGTGGCCTCCTGGGCCTGGCTGGATGCGGCGTTGAGCAGCCGCTCGGCGTCCTTGCGGGCGCGCAGCAGAAGCGCTTCGGCCTCGGTGCGGGCGGACTCCGCCTCGGAGCCGAGCCGCTGCCGGGTCTCGTCCGCGAGCCTGACGGTCTCGGCGCGGGCGGCCGCCAGGGACTGCTCGGCCTCGGCCCGCGACTCGTCGAGCAGGCGGCGGGCCTGGGACTCGGTCCGGGCGCGCAGCTGCTCGGCCCAGGCGACGTTCTCGTTGACGTGCGACTCGACGGTCTGGCGGCGCTCCGCCAGCTCCTGGTCGAGCTGCTGGCGCCGCTGCACGGCCTCGTTGTGCAGCTCGGCCTGCAGCCGGGCCTGGTGCTCGGCGTGCTCCTGCAGGATCCGCTGCGTCTGCGCCCGGGCGTCGCGGAGCTCGCGCTCGGCGTCGGTGCGCAGCTGGTCGGCCTGGATCTGGGCATTACGGAGCAGCTGCTCGGCCTGATAGCCGATGTCCGCGCTGTCGTACGCGGGACGGGTCGCGAGATTGCGCCGAGCCTCGTGCAGCTTGGCGCGCAAGACCTCGACCTGGTAACCGAGGTCTTCGGCGTGCTGGACGGCCTTCTCCCGGTCGGTCTTCAGCCGATCCATCTCGGCTTCGAACCGCGAGAGGTGGTCGTCGTCAGCTCGGTGGCTCTCCTGGCGTTCGTAGCCCCGCACTGCGCGGTCCCATCCGTCCCCTGGTCGCAACTCTCCAAACGAGTACCGTTCGCCGGCGAACGGTCCCCCGGGGAATGGTGACAGATCAACGGCTGGGGACGCGGTGCGGCCCCGACCCGGCCCCGGCCCGGAACCGCCCACTCTACCGGCCCAGGTATCCGGAGGTCAGTGCTCCGCCCGGGACGTGACCAGTTCGGTCAGCACGCCGTGGCAGTCCTTGGGGTGCAGGAAGGTGATCCTGGACCCCATCGATCCGGTCCTGGGCTCGTCGTACAGCACCCTGACGCCCTTCGACCGGATGTCCGCGGCGTCCGCGTCGACGTCCGCGGTGCCGAACGCGATGTGGTGCACCCCTTCGCCGTTCTTGGCCAGCCATTTACCGACGGCCGAATCCTCACGGGTGGGCTCGAGCAGCTGGAGGTACGAGGCACCGCCGTCCGAGGTCTCGTTGATCTTGAGCATGGCCTCCCGGACGCCCTGCTCCTCGTTCACCTCGGAGTGGAACACTTCGAAGCCATAGGTCGAGCGGTAGAACTCGACCGTGCGGTCGAGGTCGAAACAGGCAATCCCGATGTGGTCGATTCGCGTCAGCATGGACACCAGTGGAGCGCTACGCCGATGGTTACGCAACGTGCGCGCGATCACACTGGCTGCCGGATGACGGGCGGGGTACCGCTCAGTACATTCGAGTAAACCCTCGTTCACATCTAATCCAAGGGGCCGTGCCTCATGTCTGGAACGACCGGTACCACCTCAGTGATCGTCGCGGGCGCCCGTACGCCCATGGGGCGTCTTCTCGGCTCCCTGAAGAGCTTCTCCGCAGCCGAGCTGGGCGGCTTCGCCATCAAGGCCGCGCTGGACCGGGCCGGCATCGGCGGCGACCAGGTCGAGTACGTGATCATGGGGCAGGTGCTCCAGGCCGGGGCAGGGCAGATCCCGGCACGCCAGGCCGCCGTCAAGGCCGGCATCCCGCTGAACGTTCCCGCGCTCACCGTCAACAAGGTGTGCCTGTCCGGGCTCGACGCGATCGCGCTGGCCGACCAGCTGATCCGCGCCGGCGAGTTCGACGTCGTCGTCGCCGGCGGCCAGGAGTCCATGACCAACGCCCCGCACCTGCTCCCGAAGTCCCGCGAGGGCTACAAGTACGGTGCGATCGAGATGCTCGACTCGATGGCGTACGACGGTCTCACCGACGCCTACGAGAACATCCCGATGGGCGAGTCCACTGAGAAGCACAACACCCGCCTCGGCCTGAGCCGCGCGGACCAGGACGAGATCGGCGCCCTGTCCCACCAGCGCGCCGCCGCCGCCCAGAAGAACGGTCTCTTCGACGCCGAGATCACCCCGGTGGAGATCCCGCAGCGCAAGGGCGAGCCGGTCCTCTTCGCCAAGGACGAGGGCATCCGCCCCGAGACGACCGCGGAGTCCCTCGGCAAGCTGCGCCCGGCCTTCACCAGGGACGGCACGATCACCGCGGGCACCTCCTCGCAGATCTCCGACGGCGCCGCGGCGGTCGTCGTGATGAGCAAGGCCAAGGCCGAGGAGCTGGGCCTGGAGTGGCTCGCCGAGATCGGCGCGCACGGCAATGTCGCGGGCCCGGACAACTCGCTGCAGTCGCAGCCGTCCAACGCGATCAAGCACGCGCTGAAGAAGGGCGGCTTGGCCGTCGAGGACCTCGACCTCATCGAGATCAACGAGGCGTTCGCGGCCGTCGCGGTCCAGTCGATGAAGGACCTCGGCGTCTCCCCGGAAAAGGTGAACGTCAACGGCGGCGCGATCGCGCTCGGCCACCCGATCGGGATGTCCGGCGCCCGCGTGGTGCTGCACCTGGCGCTGGAGCTGAAGCGGCGCGGCGGCGGCACGGGTGCGGCGGCACTCTGCGGTGGCGGCGGCCAGGGCGACGCGCTGATCATCCGGGTTCCGGGCAAGAAGTAGTCGTACGTACGCAGCTGCAGAGCGAAACCGAACGGAGCGGTAATGGTGGACGTCCCCACCCTGGTCGAGCAGGCCCGCGAGGGCCGGCCGCGGGCCGTGGCCCGGCTCATCTCGCTGGTGGAGGGGGCGTCGCCGCAGCTGCGCGAGGTGATGGCGGCCCTCGCGCCGCTGGCGGGGAACGCGTACGTCGTCGGCCTGACCGGCTCGCCCGGTGTCGGCAAGTCGACCTCGACGTCGGCGCTCGTCTCGGCGTACCGGCGGGCCGGCAAGCGTGTCGGCGTGCTGGCCGTCGACCCGTCGTCGCCGTTCTCCGGGGGCGCGCTCCTCGGAGACCGGGTCCGGATGTCGGAGCACGCCTCCGACCCGGGGGTCTACATCCGGTCCATGGCCACCCGCGGGCATCTGGGCGGCCTCGCCTGGTCGGCTCCGCAGGCCATCCGGGTGCTCGACGCGGCGGGCTGCGACGTGATCCTGGTGGAGACCGTCGGCGTCGGCCAGTCGGAGGTGGAGATCGCCTCCCAGGCCGACACCTCCGTCGTCCTGCTCGCCCCGGGCATGGGCGACGGCATCCAGGCGGCCAAGGCCGGAATCCTGGAGATCGGCGATGTGTACGTCGTCAACAAGGCCGACCGGGACGGTGCGGACGCCACTGCGCGTGAGCTCAACCACATGCTGGGCCTGGGGGAGTCCCGAGGGCCCGGCGACTGGCGGCCGCCGATCGTGAAGACGGTCGCCGCCCGGGGCGAGGGCATCGACGAGGTCGTCGAGGCTCTGGAGAAGCACCGGGCGTGGATGGAGGAGCACGGCGTCCTGACCGATCGCCGCACGGCGCGTGCGGCGGGCGAGGTCGAGACGATCGCCGTCACGAGACTCCGCGAACGCATCGGCGACCTCCACGGCGACCGCCGCCTGGACGCCCTCGCCGAACGCATCGTGGCGGGCCGTCTGGATCCGTACGCGGCGGCGGACGAACTCGTGGCGGGCATCACCGGCGGAGCGTGATCCCGGGGGCGGGGCGGGAGCGGCGTGCGGGCCGCTTCCCGCACGCCCCGGGCGCTGCTCCCGGCCGGCCACCCGTGAGGACCGGGCCCGGGCCGGTCGCGAACGGTGACTCGGTGTCCGTGACCGTCGCCGGCGGCCGGTGCTGTCGGCGCACGCGCTGATCAGTCGTCGTCGTGGGAGTCGTGGTGCCGGTCGTCCCCGGGCCGGTCGTCCCCGTGCGAGCTGTTGTTCCGGTCGTCCGCCTGGGAGTCGTCGGCGTGCGGGCTGTTGGTGCCCCGGTCGTCCGCCTGGGAGTCGTCGGCGTGGGAGCCGTGGCGCCGGTCGTCCCCGGGCCGGTCGTCCCCCTGTGGAGCGGTCCTGTTGCGGCTGTCGTCCCCGTTCCGGCCGTCGCCCGGGTCGTCCGCGGTGACCCGGGCGGTCCTTGCGTCCACGTTCAGCTCGTGGTGCATGCCGTTCGCGTCCCTGACGTCGACCTCCCAGTGCAGCGCACGACCGTTGCGGTCGGCGTCGTCGAGCTCGATCGAGGTGACGGTGCCCGCCTCCGTGCGCAGTGCGGCGTCCACGGCCGCGGAGAGCGTGACGGGGGCCGACGGGGGCGTACGCCGTCCGCGGTCGTCGGAGGTGTGCCTGCCGAGCACCTTCGCGGTGTCCGCGTCGACCGTCACGTCGTACCGGACGCGGTCGGAGCCGTACGCATCGAGTTGCCAGACGTTCCTGCCGTTCCTGTCGTCCAGACGGGCCTCGGTGACGGTGCCGGGTACGGCCTTCACCGCCGCGGCAACGGCGTCCTTGACGCCGACCCGCGACACGTTGCTGCCGCGGACCTCGCCGTGGCTGCTCCCACGGCTGTTCCCGTGGCTGATCTCGTGGCTGCTCCGGCCGCTGCCGTCCGCGAAGGCGACGGCCGTGACGGTCCCGCCGCCGACGAGTACGGCCGCGGTGACGGCGGCGATGGCGATGCTGCGCTTCATGAGGGTTTCCTCCCCGATGAGTTGGCCTGTCGTGCGATGTCATCCACTCTGCCGCGGTGATGCTGAACGCAGCCTGAAGCGACCTGAAGACGTCTTCAGGTTCCTTTTGCCACTCTGTGCGTATGCGCCTGTTGATCGTGGAGGACGAGAAGCGGCTGGCGATGTCCCTGGCCGGGGGACTCACCGCCGAGGGCTTCGCCGTGGACGTCGTGCACGACGGCCTCGAAGGGCTGCACCGGGCCGGTGAGGGCGTGTACGACCTCGTCGTCCTCGACATCATGCTGCCGGGGATGAACGGCTACCGGGTCTGCGCCGCACTGCGCGCCGCCGGCCACGAGGTGCCGATCCTGATGCTGACGGCGAAGGACGGGGAGTACGACGAGGCGGAGGGACTCGACACCGGCGCCGACGACTATCTGACCAAGCCGTTCTCGTACGTGGTGCTGGTCGCCCGGATCCGGGCACTGCTGCGGCGCCGGGGCGGCTCCGCCTCGCCGGTGCTCACCGCCGGCGCACTGCGGATGGACACCGCCGCCCGCCGTGTCCACGTCGGCGAGGACGAAGTCGCCCTCACGGTCAAGGAGTTCGCTGTGCTGGAGCAGCTGGCCCTGCGGGCGGGACAGGTGGTCAGCAAGGCGGACATCCTGGAGCACGTCTGGGACTTCGCGTACGACGGGGACCCGAACATCGTCGAGGTGTACGTGAGTGCGCTGCGGCGCAAGCTCTCCCCGGCGGCCATCCACACGGTGCGCGGCGCGGGCTACCGGCTGGAGGCGCTGTGAGATCGGTACGGGCCAGGGCCGCGTTCGGTGCAACGGTGGTCGTCGCGGTCGCACTGATCGGCGCCGGGCTCGCCGTACTCCTCGTCCTGCGTGCCAACCTCACCGACCAGGCGGGCCTCCAGGCGGAGGTGGCGGCCCGCGAGGTCGCCGGCCGGCTGGCCCTCGACGTGCCGTACGACCAGCTGGACCTGCCCGACGTGGCGGAGCATCCGGTCCAGGTGACCGACGAGGACGGGCAGCTGGTGGCCGTGTCCAAGGACCTGAAGGCGATCACCGGTACGGATACCGGCCGGGTCACCCCCCAGGCGTCCGCCGCGCCGACGAGCACGGCTGCCGGCGACGGCGGCGGTGACGGCAGCGGCGACGACGACGGCAGCGGCGACCGCCACGGCGGCGAGAACCGCGGCGACGACGACCACGCGAACGGGAGCACCCCCGCCCGCGGCGAAGTCTCCACCGATGACCCGGACTTCACCAACGGCACCGCCACCGTCGGTGGACACACGGCCGACTACCGCTTCGCCGCCGTGTCCGCGACCACCGGCGCCGGTGTGACGCTGACCGTCCATGCGGGGGCCCCGCTGGCCACCGAGCAGAAAGCGGTGGGCAGTGTGCGCGGCGCGATGCTGATCGGGCTGCCCGTCATGCTGCTGATCGTCGCCGCTGTGACCTTGCTGGTGACGAGGCGCGCGCTGCGTCCGGTGGAGGGCCTCCGGGCGGAGCTGGCCGCGATCACGGCATCCCAGGACCTCTCCCGGCGGGTGCCGGAGCCCGGTTCGCGTGACGAGATCGCCCGGCTGGCCCGTACCACCAACGAGACCCTGACCGCGCTGGAAGCCTCGGTCGGGCGTCAGCGGCGTTTCGTCGCGGACGCCTCGCACGAGCTGCGCAGCCCGATCGCCTCGCTGCGCACCCAGTTGGAGGTGGGCGCGGCCCATCCCGACCTGCTGGACGTGCCGGGCGCGGTCACGGACACCGTCCGGCTCCAGGCGCTGGCCGCGGACCTGCTGCTGCTGGCCCGGCTGGACGCGGGGGAGCAGCCCGGGAGCAGTCGGCTCGACGTGGGCGCGCTGGTCCACGAGGAGGTCTCGCAGCGCACCGGCGACCGGATACCGGTGGCAGTGCATGTGACGACTGAGGCACTTCTCGAAGTCACGGGTTCACGTGGGCAGTTGGCGCGAGTCGTCGGCAATCTGCTGGACAACGCGGAGCGTCACGCGGAGAGTTCCGTCACCGTCTCCGTGCGTACGGAACCCGACTGGGTGGTGGTCGCGGTCAGCGACGACGGGCCGGGGGTCCCGGAGCCCGAACGCGAGCGGATCTTCGAGCGGTTCGTGCGCCTGGACGACGCCCGCAGCCGCGACGAGGGCGGCGCGGGCCTGGGGCTGGCCATCGCCAGAGACGTGGCCCACAGGCATCGAGGCACCCTGACCGTGACCCGGGCACGCGAAGGCGGTGCCCGCTTCGAGCTGCGCCTGCCGATGAGCCTCGCGGCACATGCGTGAGCCCGCAGTCACGCCGGGCGGGATCGAGCCGCCCGGCGATCGAGGACGGAGCGGGGTCGGCCCTGCGCAACCCCGCAGACCGGAACCGCGCCGGCGCTACCCCTTGCCCCGCCGCCCCCGCAGATGATCCGCGACCGGCGCCAGTGCCGCGTACAGATCCTCCAGCGTCTCCGGCGTCAGCAGGTCCATGAAGTGCTTGCGCACGGAAGCGACGTGGTGCGGCGCCACCTTCTGCATCATCTCCGCGCCGGCCTCCGTGAGCACCGCGAACAGCCCGCGCCTGTCGGACTCGCAGTTCTCGCGGCGGACCAGCCCCGCCGACTCCATCCGCGTGATCTGGTGCGAGAGCCTGCTCTTGGACTGCAGTGTCGCCGCGGCCAGGTCGCTCATCCGCATGCGGTGGTCGTCCGACTCCGAGAGGTTCACCAGAATCTCGTAGTCGTTGTTGGTCAGCCCGAACGGCTGGAGATCCTTTTCCAGCTGGTGCATCAGCAGCCTGCTGACGTCCAGGTGGGTGCGCCAGGCGCGCTGCTCCGCGTCGCTCAGCCAACGGGTGGCGGTCTCGGTCTCCATGTATGGATTCTACCTAAGAAGTTGAAATCTGGACGAAGTGCGAGAGGCGTGACGTCCGGCACCGGCCCCGCAGCCGGGTCGGGAATCCGCTCCAGGGCTGGGCGCAGACGTTCGACGTCACACTCCGCAGACTACCGTTCACAAACCGAAGCGGCGCTGGAGGTCCCCCAGCTGCCCCGGAAGACGGGGCGTGGAGCCGGGTTGACCTGCGCCGGGTGCATGCGGACCGCCGCCCGGCACACCCGCCTGGTGCGGAGTCGTCCCCGTCGCCTGTTCGGGCATCAGGACCTCCGTCGACTGGAGCAGGACCGTACCGGCGCCGACGAACTCGAACTGGTGCTCCTCGCCCGAGGTCCCTCCTATCCCGGTCAGCGACCTGAGGCCGCCCATCACCCCGGTCATGTAGCCGTGGTCGTAGTGGTGGCACGGCGAGGGGCAGTCCGCCCAGCCCACCAGCGCCTGCGGGTCGACCCTCAGCGGCGGCTCCATGAAGACCACCGGACCGTTGGAGGCGGCCACGAACTTCCCCGTACCGATCAGCGTCAGAAATCCCGGCACGATCGACTGCTTGAGTGCCAGCGTCGGCTGGTACGCCAGGAGGTTGCCGGACCGGATCGTCAGGTTCCCGTCCTCCAGGTCGTACGAGTTGACGTCGAAGGCGCGGTCGGCGAGCAGCATCTTTCCGCTGCCCTCGGCCACCACCCAGTCGCTCGCGTGCAGCGGCGAGTGGAAACTCGTACGGATCAGCCGCTCGAAGCGGCCGTGGCCGATGCCGTTGAAGTCGATCCGCCCGTAATAGGCGATCATCTTGCCCTTCTGCAGGAACCACTGGCTCCCCTTGAGCTCCACGCAGAAGGTGTACGCATTGACGTTGTCGTCCGACGGCAGCGTCATCGGGTCGAAAATCACGGGCGTGCTCACAGCTTCTCCTCCGACGCCTGGACGTACACCGCGCCACTGCCGCTGAGCTCCAGCTGGAACGCCTCACCGGAGCCGCGCCCCACCATGTCGCGCCAGCCGAGCGCGGTGGAGAGCTTGTTGCGTACGTCGCCGTGGTGCGCGACATACGCCTGCGGGTCCACATGTACCTCGCGGCCGGGAGTGATCGGCAGCTCGATGACCCCGCCGTGCGCCATCACCGCGACCGCGCCATGGCCCTTCAGCGTCGTGGTGAACAGGCCCTGACCGGTCACCTGGCCGCGCACCATGCCCATGACCCCGCCCTGCGCACCCATGAACATCGTGCCCTGCTGCAGCGTTCCGTCGAAGGCCAGCAGCCGGTCCGCCTCCACATAGAGGGTGTCGCCGGCCAGGTTGATGACCTGGATGTGGTGGCCGCCGTGGCCGAACATCACCGTGCCGTTGCCCTCGACCGTCATCAGCGGGGTCGCCTCGTTGGCGACCCGCCGGCCGATCATCGACATCAGGCCGCCCTGGCCGCCCTGGATGTTCGGGGTGAACGACACCTCGCCGCGGTACGCGAGCATCGCGCCGCGCTGGCTGTACATCTTCTGGCCGGGGACGACCGTCGCCTCGACCATCTTCGAGTTGATCTCGCGGAACGGCATCAGACATCGCCCCCGATGGTGTTCCGCTCGCTCGGCTGGACGTAGACGAGCCCCTCGCCCTCGAACCGGATCTGGAACGACTCGCCCGAGCCCTCCCCGATCAGGGTCCGGAAGTTCACCCCCGACTGGAAGTGCTGCTGGAGGTTGCCCTGGTGGGCTATGTACGCGCCGGGGTCGACGCACAGCGGGTACTGGGGCGTCACCCGCAGCACCACGGCCGAGCCGTCCGACATGATCGCCGCCTGGCCGGTGCCCTCGACGGTGGTGGTGAACAGGCCGTTGCCGGTCGCTCCGCCGCGCAGCCCGGTGAAGGCGGTGCCGGTCCGCAGCCCGGCGTCGGTGCAGAGCAGATTGCTCGCCTCCACGTAGAGCTTCTCGCCGCGCAGCGAGACGAGGTTGATCTCACTCGCGCGGTCGGCGAAGTAGCAGGTGCCCTGACCTGTCACTTCCATCACGGTCATCTGTTCGCCGGTCAGCCGGCGGGTCACCATGCCGCGGATGCCCTCACCGCCGCCGGACATCTTCTTGAACGCCATCCGGCCGTCGTACGCGACCATCGAGCCGTTCTTCGCCTTGACGGCATCGCCGGTGAGGTCGACGGCGAGCGTCTTGCTGCCTTGGAGTCGGAACATTGCCACGCAGAGACGGTAGCGGCCCGGGCCGGGCTCCGGACAGGGTCTGTAGTCCTGTCCGGCCCCTGAGCCGACCCTGATATGCGCCGATACGTGCCCCGGGGTGGGTACCGGCCCCCGCCCCCGGGGCCGGTGGGGCGCGATGCCACAATGGGGGACGCTTGTGCCTGTATTCACAAGCTGTCACGACCCTCCCACCGAAGGTGCCCTCGTGGACATCAAGACCGCCACCGCCCTGCACCGGCTGCGCCTCATCTCGGTTCCCGAGGCGCTCTCCTTCCCGGCGCTGATCATCTTTGGCTCGATCCTCAGCCGTGTCTCGGACATCGACTTCCTGATGATGCCGCTCGGCATGCTGCACGGCGTCTTCTTCGTGATCTACGTCCTTCTGCTGCTGGACGTCTGGTCCAAGACCAAGTGGCCGCTGAAGCGGATCGCGTTCTTCTTCCTGCTGGCGGTGCTCCCGTTCGGCGGGCTGTACGGCGACAAGGTGCTGAAGCGCTACGAGGCCGACGGCGTCATCGCCGCCCGGGCCCGCCGGGAAGGCGTGGTCGGCGCATGATCGTCGCCTTCTCCGTCAGTCCGCTGGGTGTCGGCGAGGACGTCGGTGAGTATGTCGCCGACGCCGTCCGGGTCGTCCGCGAGTCCGGACTGCCCAACCGCACGGACGCCATGTTCACCTCCGTCGAGGGTGAGTGGGACGAGGTCATGGACGTCGTCAAGCGGGCCGTCGCTGCCGTCGAGGCCCGCGCGGGGCGCGTCTCCCTCGTTCTGAAGGCCGACATCCGGCCCGGTGTCACCGACGGACTGACCTCCAAGGTCGAGACGATCGAGCGCCACCTCGCCGGCTGACACTCCTCGTACCGCAGCACCGTCCGCGAACCCCCGCGCCGCCAGGCCGGGGGTTCGCGGCGTTCGGGCGGCAGCGCACTCGGACGATGATCGGACCGAAGTTCGAGACGGGGCTGACCAGCATATGACCAGTGGGTAAGGTCGGTGCCGTGCCGAAGCCGCTCAGTCTCCCGTTCGACCCCATCGCCCGCGCCGACGAGCTCTGGCAGCAGCGCTGGGGTCCGGTCCCCTCGATGGGGGCGATCACCTCGATCATGCGTGCGCAGCAGATCCTGCTCGCCGAGGTCGACGCGGTCGTCAAACCGTACGGACTGACGTTCGCGAGGTACGAGGCGCTGGTGCTGCTGACCTTCTCGAAGGCGGGCGAGCTGCCGATGTCCAAGATCGGCGAGCGGTTGATGGTCCACCCCACCTCCGTGACGAACACGGTGGACCGCCTGGTCAGGTCCGGTCTGGTCGACAAGCGCCCCAACCCGAACGACGGCCGCGGCACGCTCGCCTCCATCACCGACAAGGGCCGCGAGGTGGTCGAGGCGGCCACCCGGGACCTGATGGACATGGAGTTCGGCCTCGGGGCGTACGACGCCGAGGAGTGTGCGGAGATCTTCGCCATGCTGCGCCCCCTGCGGATCGCGGCGAGGGACTTCGAGGAGCGCTGAGATCCCGGGCGCGACACCCGGCCCGCTGCAAGATCGCCCCGGACGCCCGGTTACGCTCGATGCCATGAAACGCAGTGTGCTGACCCGGTACCGGGTGATGGCCTATGTCACCGCCGTCATGTTGCTGGTGCTCTGCACCTGCATGGTGTTCAAGTACGGATTCGACACGGGTGAGGGCCTGACGCTCGTCGTCTCCCAGATCCACGGCGTGCTGTACATCATCTACCTGATCTTCGCCTTCGACCTGGGCTCCAAGGCGAAGTGGCCGATGGGCAAGCTCCTGTGGGTGCTGATCTCCGGCACGATCCCGACCGCCGCGTTCTTCGTCGAGCGCAAGGTCGTCCAGGACGTCGAGCCGCTGATCGCGGACGCCTCCGCGGTGACCGTCAAAGCCTGACCCGAACCGCCCCGCGCAAAGCGCCGGGCGGTTTGTCATCGACATTTACTAGGACGTCCTAGTAAATTGGGTTCCATGGACGCTGACGCGATCGAGGAAGGCCGCCGACGCTGGCAGGCCCGTTACGACAAGGCCCGCAAGCGTGACGCGGACTTCACCACGCTCTCCGGGGACCCGGTCGAGCCCGTGTACGGGCCCCGCCCCGGGGATGCGTACGAGGGGTTCGAGCGGATCGGGTGGCCGGGTGAGTACCCCTTCACCCGGGGCCTCTACCCGACCGGCTACCGCGGCCGCACCTGGACCATCCGCCAGTTCGCCGGCTTCGGCAACGCCGAGCAGACCAACGAGCGGTACAAGATGATCCTCGCCGCGGGCGGCGGCGGGCTGAGCGTCGCCTTCGACATGCCGACGCTGATGGGCCGCGACTCCGACGACCCGCGCTCGCTCGGCGAGGTCGGGCACTGCGGTGTCGCCATCGACTCCGCCGCCGACATGGAGGTCCTCTTCAAGGACATCCCGCTCGGCGACGTCACGACGTCCATGACGATCAGCGGCCCCGCCGTCCCGGTCTTCTGCATGTACCTGGTCGCCGCCGAGCGCCAGGGGGTCGACCCGGGCGTGCTCAACGGCACGCTCCAGACCGACATCTTCAAGGAGTACATCGCGCAGAAGGAGTGGCTCTTCCAGCCCGAGCCCCATCTGCGCCTCATCGGCGACCTGATGGAGCACTGCGCCGCCGCGATCCCCGCGTACAAGCCGCTGTCCGTCTCCGGGTACCACATCCGCGAGGCCGGGGCGACGGCCGCGCAGGAGCTCGCGTACACCCTTGCCGACGGCTTCGGTTACGTGGAGCTCGGTCTGTCCCGCGGGCTCGACGTCGACACCTTCGCCCCCGGTCTCTCCTTCTTCTTCGACGCGCACCTCGACTTCTTCGAGGAGATCGCCAAGTTCCGCGCCGCCCGCCGGATCTGGGCACGCTGGATGAAGGAGGTGTACGGGGCCAGGACCGACAAGGCGCAGTGGCTCCGGTTCCACACCCAGACCGCCGGGGTCTCCCTCACCGCCCAGCAGCCGTACAACAACGTCGTACGGACCGCGGTGGAGGCCCTGTCCGCCGTCCTCGGCGGCACCAACTCGCTGCACACCAACGCCCTCGACGAGACCCTCGCGCTCCCCTCCGAGCAGGCCGCCGAGATCGCGCTGCGCACCCAGCAGGTGCTGATGGAGGAGACCGGCGTCGCCAATGTGGCGGACCCGCTGGGCGGCTCCTGGTACGTCGAGCAGCTCACCGACCGGATCGAGGCCGACGCGGAGAAGATCTTCGACCAGATCAAGGAGCGCGGCACCCGGGCGCACCCGGACGGGCAGCACCCCGTCGGGCCGATGACCTCCGGCATCCTGCGCGGGATCGAGGACGGCTGGTTCACCGGCGAGATCGCCGAGTCGGCCTTCCAGTACCAGCGGGCCCTGGAGAAGGGCGACAAGCGGGTCGTGGGCGTCAACGTCCACCACGGCTCGGTCACCGGAGACCTGGAGATCCTGCGGGTCAGCCACGAGGTCGAGCGGGAGCAGGTCCGTGAGCTCGGCGGCCGCAAGGCGGCTCGCGACGACGCCCGCGTCCGCGCCTCGCTGGACGCGATGCTGGCCGCCGCCCGCGACGGCTCGAACATGATCGGGCCGATGCTCGACGCGGTACGGGCCGAGGCGACGCTCGGTGAGATCTGCGGGGTCCTGCGGGACGAGTGGGGCACGTACACGGAGCCGCCGGGCTTCTGACGGTCCGGGCGCGCTACGCGTCGACCGCGGCGCCCAGCCCCGCGAGCAGCAGAACGGTGAAGCGCCGGGCCCAGTCCTCGTCGACTGGCTCGGCGCTCACCAGTGTCCGGTGCACCACCGCACCGGCGATCACATCGAAGATCAGGTCGGCGGTCCTGTCGGCCGCCGCCTCGTCCGGATCCACGGGCAACTCGCCGCGCTGCTGGGCCCGTTGCCGCCCCAGCAGTACGAGCCGCTTCTGCCGGTCCACGATCGAGTCGCGGATCCGGGCCCGCAGCGCCTCGTCGCGGGTCGACTCGGCGACCACGGCCATCAGCGCGGTCCTGGTCTCCGGACGTTCCAGCAGCGCGGCGAACTGGAGCACCACGCCCTGCACATCGGCCGACAGGCTGCCCAGGTCCGGCAGTTCCAGCTCGTCGAAGAGGACCGCCACGGCGTCCACGACCAGTTCGTTCTTGCCGGCCCAGCGGCGATAGAGGGTCGTCTTGGCGACCCCGGCCCGGACTGCCACGTCCCCCATCGTCAGTTTCGACCAGCCGAGGTCGACGAGAGAGGCCCGGCATGCCTCCAGGATCGCCTCATCGGCCGCTGCGTTGCGTGGTCGTCCCGTTCGAGCGGGTTTGGGGTGGCCATGGCTCAGCATCCCGTGACCATACCCGCCAGTAGCGAGAACCGGCCGATCCCGTACGCCGTGAGACAGATCACCGAACACTCTTGTGCGTGAGGGGTGCGGGACAGTTACGCTACGACCCGTAGCGTAAGGACGGCGGCAGCGTCGTCGCTGCGCCACGAGCGAACGACAGCCACATGCGCCGGGTGGGGACCCGGCAGGGGAAACGGGCCCTTCGGGGCCCTCGGACCGTGGATGTCCGCGCGTCCCGCACACCGGCGGCGACCACGGACGGATGCGGTTCCCGGATCGCTTTCCACAACGGTGTGCCGAGGGGGGAGGATGTACGTATGCAGCCTAGGAACATGTCCATGAGCGGCGTCGTCGACCTCGCCGCGTTGAAGGCGGCCGGTGAGGCCAAGGTGAAGGCGGAGCAGGCCCGTGCCGAGGCCGCCCGGCAGGGCGGCGGCGGTGCCGTGCCTGCGTCCTCCCTGGTGATCGACGTCGATGAGGCCGGCTTCGAGCGCGATGTCCTCCAGCGCTCCGCCGAGGTGCCCGTCGTCATCGACTTCTGGGCCGAGTGGTGCGAGCCGTGCAAGCAGCTGGGGCCGCTCCTGGAGCGTCTGGCCCGGGAGTACAACGGCCGTTTCGTGCTGGCCAAGGTCGATGTCGACGCCAACCAGATGCTGATGCAGCAGTTCGGTATCCAGGGCATCCCGGCGGTCTTCGCCGTCGTCGCCGGGCAGGCCCTCCCGCTCTTCCAGGGCGCGGCTCCCGAGGCCCAGATCCGGCAGACCCTGGACCAGCTGATCCAGGTCGGCGAGGAGCGCTTCGGGCTCACCGGGATCACGGTCGACGCGGACGCCGCCGGTCCGGAAGGGTCCGGGCAGGGGCCGGCCGAGGTCCCTGCGGGGCCGTACGACGCACTGCTCGAAGCGGCCGTCCGGGCGCTGGACGCCAATGACTTCGGCGGCGCCGTGCAGGCGTACAAGAACGTGCTCTCCGACGACCCGGCCAACACCGAGGCCAAGTTGGGTCTCGCCCAGGCCGAACTGCTCTCCCGCGTGCAGGACATGGACCCGCAGAAGGTCCGCGAGGACGCCGCCGAGAAGCCGGCCGATGTCGCGGCGCAGATCGCAGCCGCCGACCTGGATCTGGTCGGCGGTCATGTCGAGGACGCCTTCGGGCGGCTCGTCGAGACCGTTCGCCGCAATTTCGGCGAGGACCGGGACATGGCGCGCCTTCGTTTGCTCGAACTGTTCGAGGTGATCGGCCCGGACGACCCGCGGGTCGTCGCCGCCCGCACGGCCCTGGCCCGGGTCTTGTTCTGATGTGACAACGCGGCCGTGGTGCCCCGGTGGGCGCCACGGCCGTTTTCGCGTCCGGGCGGCAAATGATGCCCGTGCTTTACCAAATCTTGATAAAAGCTCGAACTGTTACTCGCAGTAAATCGAGCGTAGGGATCTGTCCGCTTAAAGACTCTGATTATCCCTTTTCTCCTTGTGGCTCGAGCCACCCTGTGTGGCCAGATGGTGCCACCGGGTTGTGCATCGGTTATCGGGCCGTTACTAGTCAGTAACGAACCCCCTTGTGTCGCGGGCGCGAATGGACCACGATCGGCCACGCTCGGTCCAATGACGCCAGCCCGACCGCCAGTCGGCGCGGTGGCCGAATTGGGTCCCCACCGAGTGGGTCGGCGGCAGTGACGCCGATCGCGGACAGGGGGGTTCCTGCTGACCGGCAGGGCCTGTCCGAACAGGTTGCGCGAACGCGTGGCCGGTGGTTGTCGCTCGGGGGTGATCGCCAGTGAATCGGACGCGGCTCATGCCTCCGGTTTCGGCGCTCTCCTTTCCGAGGACGTAGCACTTCTCCCATCCCAGGACGGGCCCAGGGCCCGGACCGGAGATGTACGTCCGAGAAGGAGGAAAATTATGAGTTCCCAGGTTCGTGGCGGCACCAGATGGAAGCGCTTCGCTCTGGTCATGGTGCCGAGCGTCGTCGCGACCGCCGCGGTGGGTGTCGGTCTCGCGCAGGGCGCCCTCGCGGCGTCGTTCAGTGTGTCCGGCCAGAGCTTCAAGGTGCACGCGGACAAGCTCGTCGGGCATGACTTCGTCCAGTACGGCAGCGTTGCCACCGGCACCGACCCCAATGCCCCGGGCGGGGCGCACGCGGTGGCCGTGTCCGGCTTCAGCGACGCCACGATCACCAACATGTGCCAGTCGGTGGTCACTCCCAACCTTCCGTTCGGCCTCGGCACTGTCACGCTGCAGCTGAACGCGGGTACGGACCCGAAGAAGCCGGTCAAGGCGACCAATCTGTACCTGGACGTCGCCGAGCTCGACGCCGATGCGTACTTCGAGAACATCGACATCGGTGTGGCGGCCGGTTCCATCGGCAAGCCCGGCATCCAGTCCGGCACCGAGAAGGCCGTCAACCCGAACGGCTTCGCGCAGCGCGCCCAGACGGCCGTGCTGACCGACGTGAAGCAGAAGGCGTGGGCGACCACTGCGGGCACCTTCAAGCTCAGCAACCTGAGCCTGCGGCTGCACAGCGGCACCAAGGAGTGCTACTAGCACTCGCCCGGGTGGCCGGAGCACTCCCTGAGGGTCTCCGGCCACCCACCCTTACTCTTCTCACAGCAGTACCGGTTCCAGGGAGCTGTTTTCCATGAGCCCCGAGTCCACAGGGCAGAACGAGCACTACCTCCGCGTCTTCTGGCGGGGATTCCGCACCTGGCGGGGTAACCGGCCATTCTGGGCGGGCCTGTTCACGATGGTGGGTGGTCTACCCATCGCGTACTTCCCGTACGCCAACATGCACCTCGGCAACGTCACACTTGCGATGTCCACGACGGCCGGCGCGGGATCACTGATCATCGGGATCCTGCTGATCACGCTGGGCCTCACCATGTGGTTCCACCACATCGTGAGAGTGTTCGCCGGAGTCGCCGCGATCCTGCTGGCGCTGATCTCCATACCGGTCGCCAACATCGGCGGATTCGTGATCGGCTTCGTGCTCTCCCTGCTCGGTGGAGCGCTCTCCATCGCCTGGGCCCCGGGCGAGCCGAAGCCGGCCGCGGCAGATGCCGGCGCTCAGGACGAGGCGTTCAAGGACGCCGGTGCCGGTGTGCAGGAGCCCCAGCCCGAGTTCCAGGGTGTGGCATCCGTGCCCCAGCAGCCGGAGCAGTACGACACGACGGCCGAGGTCGACGGCGGGAGGCATCGTGCGGAGTGACGAGACGGAGCTGAACTCGGCCGGTGAGTACCTCCCGACGAGAACCGGACCGCGTCACGCAGCCCCCAGGAAGTCGCTGCTGACGAAGCTGCACATACCCGCCGGCAAGGCGTTCGCTCTCGCCGCGATGCCGACGGCCGTCTTCGTCGGCATGGGGCTCACCCCCAAGCTCGCGCTCGCCGACGACGCGACGAACATCCCCTTCGCGCCGGGCCCCTGTGTGACCCGTTCCGACGAGCCGAGCGAGTCGCCGGACCCGTCGGCGTCGGCCTCGGCGACGAAGACCCCGTCCCCGTCGGACACCGCCACGACCGGTGCCGGCGGCAGCGACGCGGGCCAGGGCGGCACGGCATCCCCGAAGCCTTCGGTGACCCCGTCGTCGGGCAGCGCGCCCGCTGCGGCGCCGAGCGCCTCACCGTCGCCCGCGGCGACGGAGAACCCGCTCGATCCGCTGGGCGTCGGCGACGTGCTCAAGGGCCTTCTGGGCGGACCGGCGCAGGAGACGGCCAGTCCGTCCCCGAGCGCCACCACCGCGGCCCCGAAGACGTCGGACACCAAGGCCGATGTGGCCGAGAACCCCGTCGGCACGGTCACGGGCACCGTGAAGGACACGGCGGACAAGACCGCCGACGCCATCCGTGACGCGGCGGGCAAGGCGGGCACGAAGGTCGAGGAGCTCGACGAGAGCGTCAAGGGTCTCGACCCGTTGAAGGACGAGGACATCCCGGACGGCGCCAAGGAGCGCTTCCCGTGCCCCACCGCCGACCCCGAGGCCCTGGCAGCGGCCGAGTTGGAGCAGGGCGTCCCCCTGCTGCCGAGCAAGCCGTGGACCCTGGAGAGTTCGCTGCTGACCCTGAACGGACTCGACTACAAGGGCATCGTCGAGGTGCGGACGAGCGACGGCGCCATCAAGAAGGTGCTCAAGTTCACCGCCACGTCCCTCGACATCAAGGATCTGCACCAGATGACGGAGGGGCCCAACGGCACGACCGGTCATGTGCAGGCGGAGAAGGGCTCCACGTCCACCATCCGCAACGGCACGGTGACGATGTACACGGAGGAGCTGAAGGGCAACCTCTTCGGCCTCATCCCGATCACGTTCAGCCCCCAGACCCCGCCGCCGGTGAACGTCCCGTTCGCGTTCTTCACCAACGTGAAGGTCACCCAGGCCGGCCAGTTCGGCGGCTCGCTCAAGGTGCCCGGGCTGCACAACTACTTCACCGGCGGAAACTAGCCGCAACGACCTGTCCGGGAGCCGCACAAGGGCTGTGGCCCGCACCCCCTGCCGAAGGAGATGCGGGCCACAGTCGTGTGCCGGTCGGGGCGGCCGCGTCAGTCGCGCGCCCCGCCACCGACATGGTGCACACGGACCATGTTGGTGGTGCCGGGGACGCCGGGGGGCGAACCGGCCGTGATGACCATCGTGTCGCCGGCGTTGTAGCGGCTCAGCTTCAGCAGCTCCGCGTCGACCAGGTCCACCATGGCGTCGGTGTTGTCCACGTGCGGCACGACGTGGGCCTCGACGCCCCAGCTCAGCGCGAGTTGGTTACGGGTGGACTCGTCGGTGGTGAAGGCCAGGATCGGCTGTGCGGCACGGTAGCGGGAGAGCCGGCGTGCGGTGTCGCCCGACTTGGTGAAGGCGACCAGCGCCTTGCCGTTCAGGAAGTCCGCGATCTCGCAGGCCGCGCGGGCCACCGAACCGCCCTGGGTGCGGGGCTTCTTGCCCGGCACCAGCGGCTGCAGGCCCTTGGAGAGCAGCTCCTCCTCGGCGGCGGCGACGATCTTCGCCATCGTCTTGACCGTCTCGATCGGGTACGCGCCCACGCTGGACTCGGCGGACAGCATGACCGCGTCCGCGCCGTCCAGGATCGCGTTGGCGACGTCGGACGCCTCGGCGCGGGTCGGCCGCGAGTTGGTGATCATCGACTCCATCATCTGGGTCGCCACGATCACCGGCTTGGCGTTCCGCCGGCAGAGCTCCACCAGGCGCTTCTGCACCATCGGGACCTTCTCCAGGGGGTATTCGACGGCCAGGTCGCCACGGGCGACCATCACACCGTCGAACGCCATGACGACGCCCTCCATGTGCTCGACGGCCTGCGGCTTCTCCACCTTGGCGATGACGGGGACCCGGCGGCCCTCCTCGTCCATCACCTTGTGGACGTCCTTGACGTCGTCGGCGTCCCGCACGAAGGAGAGCGCGACCATGTCGCAGCCCATCCGCAGGGCGAACCGGAGGTCTTCGACGTCCTTCCCGGACAGGGCCGGGACGTTCACCGCCGCGCCGGGCAGATTGATGCCCTTGTGGTCGGAGATGACACCGCCCTCGATGACGATGCTCCTGACCCGGGGGCCCTCGACCGAGACGACCTTCAGCTCGACGTTGCCGTCGTTGATCAGGATCGGGTCGCCCTTGGTGACGTCGCCGGGCAGGCCCTTGTAGGTCGTGCCGCAGATCGACTTGTCACCGGGGACGTCCTCGGTGGTGATGGTGAACTCGTCCCCGCGGACGAGCTCGACGGGGCCCTCGGCGAACTTCGCCAGGCGGATTTTCGGGCCCTGGAGGTCGGCGAGCACGCCCACCGCCCGCCCGGTCTCGGCGGCCGCCTTGCGGACGCGGTCGTAACGGCCCTGGTGTTCCTCGTGGGAGCCGTGGCTGAAGTTGAAACGGGCCACGCTCATGCCAGCCTCGATCAGAGCGACGAGCTGCTCATGGGAGTCGACGGCGGGACCGAGGGTACAGACGATTTTGGAACGGCGCATGAGGCGGATCCTATCGGTTTGTTTCGCTGCGGAATATTCCGTCTGGTGGAAGATACAAAGGGGCGCGGGGGTGCTCAGTTGTCGACCTGTCCGAGCTGCCCGGCGGAGCCGGCTGGATCGGCCTGTTCCGCCCGTCCGATCAGCGCGAAGGTCTGCTCGGCGATCTCCAGCTCCTCGTCCGTCGGCACCACGGCGACCGCGACCCGCGCGTAGGCGGGCGAGATCAGCCGCGGTCCTGCGGACCGTGCGGCGTTGATACCGGCGTCCACCGCCAGGCCGAACTCCTCGAGACCGGCGATCGCAGCCTCCCGCACGGGCGCCGAGTTCTCCCCGACCCCCGCCGTGAACGCCACCGCATCCACCCGCCCGAGGACCGCCGAATAGGCGCCGATGTACTTCTTCAGCCGGTGCACATAGATGTCGAACGCCCGCGCCGCCCGCTCGTCGCCCTCGTCGATCCGGCGCCGGATCTCCCGCATGTCGTTGTCCCCGCAGAGGCCGACCAGACCGCTCCTCTTGTTGAGCAGGTCGTCGATCTCCTCGGCGGACATCCCCGCCACCCGCTTCAGGTGAAAGGTGACCGCCGGGTCGATGTCCCCGGACCGGGTCCCCATCACCAGCCCCTCCAGCGGGGTCAGCCCCATCGACGTCTCCACGCACCGGCCGCCCGCCACCGCCGAGGCCGAGGCGCCGTTGCCCAGGTGCAGCACGATGACATTGACCTCCTCGGGGGTACGCCCGAGAAGCTCGGCGGTCTTGCGGGAGACGTACGCGTGCGAGGTGCCGTGGAAGCCGTAGCGGCGGATCCGGTACGCGTCGGCGGTCTCCACGTCGATCGCGTACCGCGCCGCGTACTCCGGCATCGTCGTGTGGAACGCGGTGTCGAAGACCGCGATCTGCGGCAGGTCGGGGCGCAGGGCCTGTGCGGTACGGATGCCGGTGAGGTTCGCCGGGTTGTGCAGCGGCGCCAACGGGACGAGCTGCTCGATCTCCGTCAGCACCTCGTCGGTGATGACGGCGGGCTCGGTGAACCGCAGACCGCCGTGCACCACGCGGTGGCCGATCGCCGCCAGCTGCGGCGAGTCCAGGCCGAGCCCGTCGGCGGCCAGCTCCTCGGCAGCCGCCTTCAGCGCCGCCGCATGGTCCGCGATCCTGCCGGTGCGCTCGCGCGGCTCGGCGCCGCCGCCGGTCAGCAGGGTGTGCACCATACGGGAGGTGTCCTCGCCGATCCGCTCGACCAGGCCGACCGCGAGCCGGGAACGGTCGTTCATGTCGAGGAGCTGGTACTTCACCGAGGAGGAGCCGGAGTTGAGGACGAGTACGCGACGGGCCTGCACGGCGGCGGAACCTTCCTTCGTAGGGGTGTTCGTGGGTGTCGTGGCCATGGGATTCAGTCCCGGCCCTGCGCCTGGATCGCCGTGATGGCCACGGTATTGACGATGTCCTGGACGAGCGCACCGCGCGACAGGTCGTTGACCGGCTTGCGCAGCCCCTGGAGCACCGGTCCGACGGCCACGGCGCCCGCCGAGCGCTGCACGGCCTTGTACGTGTTGTTGCCGGTGTTCAGGTCCGGGAAGATCAGCACGGTCGCCTGCCCCGCCACCTCCGAACCGGGCAGCTTGGTCGCGGCCACGCTCGGCTCGACCGCCGCGTCGTACTGGATCGGGCCCTCGATCCTGAGGTCCGGCCTGCTCTCGCGCACCCGGTCCGTCGCCTGGCGCACCTTGTCGACGTCGGCCCCCGTGCCCGAGGTGCCCGTCGAGTACGAGAGCATCGCGATCCGCGGCTCCACGCCGAAACGGGCGGCCGTCGCGGCGGACTGCACGGCGATGTCCGCGAGCTGCTCCGCGTCCGGGTCCGGGTTGACCGCGCAGTCGCCGTACACCAGAACCTTGTCGGCGAGGCACATGAAGAACACCGACGAGACGATCGACGCGTCCGCCCTGGTCTTGATGATCTCGAACGCCGGGCGGATCGTCGCCGCCGTGGAGTGCACGGCACCGGAGACCATGCCGTCGGCGAGGCCCTCCTGCACCATCAGCGTGCCGAAGTAGTTCACGTCCGCGACGACGTCGTACGCCAGCTCCACCGTCACCCCGCGGTGCGCGCGCAGCTGTGCGTACCGCTCCGCGAACACCTGGCGCAGCTCGGAGGTCTGCGGATCGATCAGCTGGGTGCCGGCGAGATCGATGCCGAGGTCGGCGGCCTTCTTGCGGATGACGTCCGGGTCGCCGAGGAGGGTGAGTTCACAGACATCGCGGCGCATCAGCACATCGGCGGCGCGCAGCACCCGCTCCTCGGTGCCCTCGGGCAGCACCACACGGCGCCGGTCCGAGCGGGCCTGCTCCAGCAGCTCGTGCTCGAACATCATCGGTGTGACGCGGCCGCTTCGGGCCACCGAGATCCTGTCCAGCAGGGCGGCGGTGTCCACATGGCGCTCGAAGAGGCCGAGCGCGGTCTCCGCCTTGCGGGGCGTCGCCGCGTTCAACTTGCCCTCCAGCGCGAAGAGCTCGCCGGCCGTGGGGAAGGAGCCGCCGGCCACCGAGACGACCGGGGTGCCCGGCGCGAGCCGTGCGGCCAGCTTGAGTATCTCCTCGCCGGGGCGCTCGTTCAGCGTCAGCAGCACACCGGCGATGGGCGGCGTGCCGGCGCTGTGCGCGGCCAGCGAGCCGACCACCAGATCCGCCCGGTCTCCCGGCGTGACCACGAGCGCGCCCGGCGTCAGCGCCTTCAGCAGATTCGGCAGCATCGCTCCGCCGAAGACGAAGTCCAGCGCGTCCCGCGCCAGCCCCGCGTCGTCGCCGAGCAGCACCGTGCCGCCGAGCGCCGCGGTGATCTGGGCGACGGTGGGCGCGGAGAGCGCCGGATCGTCCGGCAGCACCGAGCAGGGCACGGGCAGCCGCGCCGCCAGCCGCCCGGCGAGCGCCTCGCGGTCCTCGGCCGCCACCCGGTTCACCACCATCGACAGGACGTCGCAGCCCAGGCCCGCGTACGCCCGGTAGGCGTTGTGCGTCTCGGCCCGCACGGACTCCGCGTCCTGGCCCTTGCCGCCGACCACCACGATCACCGAGGCGCCGAACTCATTGGCCAGCCGGGCGTTGAGCGCCAGCTCGTCGGGGAGCTGGGTGGCGGCGTAGTCGGTGCCGAGCACCAGCACCACCTCGTACTTGCGGGCCACCTGGTGGAAGCGGTCGACGAGCCGTGAGACCAGTTCGTCGGTGCCCTTCTCCGCCTGCAGCGCCGACGCCTCCGCATAGTCCAGGCCGTAGACCGTCGCCGGGTCCTGGGTGAGCCGGTAGCGGGCCCGCAGCAGCTCGAAGAGCCGGTCGGGGCTGTCATGGACCAGCGGGCGGAACACCCCGACCCGGTCCACCTGACGCGTCAGGAGCTCCATGACCCCCAGATCGACGACCTGGCGCCCGTCTCCTCGGTCGATCCCCGTCACGTACACGCTGCGCGTCACGCGTGCTCTCCTGTCGTCCTGGCCGGATGGGGTATCGCCCTTTTTCGACGATACCCGCGGGGGTGGACCCGCCGCCCGCCGGGCGAAAGCCCTTGTCCCGGGGTGCTGAACCGTCCCGCTCCGGCCGGGTGCCGCGCCCCCGGAGCAGCGGAAAGCGCGAGGTCCAGACCTGACGTGGGACAATCGCAGTGGCTCACGCTCCGGGGGATCCGGCAGGCACCCCCCGGCATGCACGGGACCTAGCGAGCAGGAGATACAGCACGATGCGCATCGGAGTTCTGACCGCCGGCGGCGACTGCCCTGGGCTGAACGCAGTGATCCGGTCGGTCGTGCACCGCGCCGTGGTGGGCCACGGCGACGAAGTCATCGGGTTCGAGGACGGCTTCAAGGGACTCCTCGACGGTCACTTCCGTCCCCTCGACCTCAACGCGGTCAGCGGCATCCTCGCGCGCGGCGGCACCATCCTCGGCTCGGCCCGGCTGGAGCGCGACCGGCTCCGCGAGGCCGCCGAGAACTGTGACGCGCTGAGCCGCCGTTACGGCATCGACGTACTGATCCCGATCGGTGGCGAGGGCACCCTCACCGCGGCCCGGATGCTGTCGGACGCCGGGATGCCCGTCGTCGGCGTGCCGAAGACCATCGACAACGACATCTCGTCGACCGACCGCACCTTCGGCTTCGACACGGCGGTGGGCGTCGCCACCGAGGCCATAGACCGACTCAAGACGACGGCCGAATCGCACCAGCGGGTCATGGTCGTCGAGGTGATGGGCCGGCACGCGGGCTGGATCGCGCTGGAGTCCGGCATGGCGGGCGGCGCGCACGGCATCTGTCTGCCGGAGCGGCCGTTCCAGGTCGACCACCTGGTCAAGATGGTCGAGGAACGCTTCGCACGCGGCAAGAAGTTCGCGGTCATCTGCGTCGCGGAAGGTGCGCACCCGGCCGAGGGCTCGATGCCGTACGCCAAGGGCGAGATCGACCAGTACGGGCACGAGCGCTTCCAGGGCATCGGCAACCGGCTCGCGGTCGAGCTGGAGACCCGCCTCGGCAAGGAGGCCAGGCCGGTCATTCTCGGCCACGTCCAGCGCGGCGGCACGCCGACCGCGTACGACAGGGTGCTCGCGACCCGCTTCGGCTGGCACGCGGTCGAGGCGGCGCACCGGGGCGACTTCGGCCGGATGACGGCGCTGCGCGGCAACGACATCGCGATGGTGCCGCTGGCGGACGCGATCACGCAGTTGAAGACGGTGCCGAAGGACCGGATGTACGAGGCGGAGTCCGTGTTCTGACCGGCGGCTGCGAGCTTCTTCGAGGGCCGGGCGCGGATACGCCCGGCCCTTGCGTACGCCGCGGCCGCCGAGTGCCGACGGCCGGCGCCGTGCGCGGCCCGGTCAGCCCTTGACCGCGCCGCCCAGGGCGAACCCGCCGCCCAGGCGGCGCGAGATCAGGATGTAGAGCAGCAGCACCGGCGTCGAGTACAGGATCGAGAACGCCGCCAGCTGCCCGTAGACCACCGATCCGTAGTTGCCGAAGAACGTGAAGATCGAGACGGATGCCGGCAGCTGCTCGGGGGAGAGCAGCAGCATGAAGGGGACGAAGAAGTTCCCCCACAGCATGATGAACGTGTAGATCGTCACCACGCCCAGACCCGGCCCCATCAGCGGCAGCACCACCCGGACCAGGGTCTGCGTCATCGACGCCCCGTCCGTCCAGGCGGCCTCCTCCAGCACCTTGGGCACGCCGTCCATGAAGTTCTTCATCAGCCAGATGGCGAACGGCAGTTGTGCGGTGGCGAGGAAGAGCGCCGTTCCGTACGTCGTGTCGATGAGATCGACCTGTACGAAGAGTCCGTACACCGGCACCATGATCGCGGTGATCGGCAGACATGTCGTGAACAGGATCGTCAGCAGATACGGGCGGGTCAGGCGCGAGCGGTGGCGGGACAGCGGATACGCGGCCAGCGCGGCGCACACCACGGTCAGCAGCGTCGCGCTGCCGCACAGCAGGAGACTGTTGAGCATCGGGGTGAAGGTGATCTCGTCGGTGAGGACCGCGCCGAAGTTGTCCAGCGTCGGTGACGCCGGCGGTCGCACCCGGAGATCGGCGCTGCCGTCCACCGAGGCGAACAGCAGCCACATCAGCGGCAGCGCGAACGCCACAGCGACCAGCAGCAGCGCGCCGTCGGACGCCAGTCGCGCCCGGGTGCGCCGGGACACGGTCACGCCTCTCGCACCATGGGTGCGCCGGTGCGCCGTCATGCCTCCCGCACCGCTCACGCCCCGCACCTCGCTCGCACCGCTCACGCCCGTCACACCTCCACCTTCATCAGCCGCAGATAGACGACCGAGAACAGCGACCCGACCAGAAGCAGAAGCAGTGCCACCGCGGTCCCGTAGCCGATCAGACTGTTCACGAACGCCTGGTCGTACATGAACACCGGAAGGGTCTGGCTGCGGTTGCCCGGCCCGCCGCGGGTCATGGCCCAGATCAGTCCGAACACGGAGAGCGTGGACAGGGTGTTGAGCATCAGATTGGTGCCGATGGAACGGCGGATCATCGGCAGCGTGATGTGCCACAGCCGACGCGGTCCGTTGGCTCCGTCGACCTCGGCGGCCTCCGTGATGTCCTGCGGGATCTCAGCCAGCGCCGCCGAGTAGATCAGCATCGAGAAGGCCGTCCCGCGCCACATGTTGGCGAAGGAGACCGCCAGGATCGGCAACGTGAACAGCCAGTTCTGGTCCGGCAGATGGAGCTGCTCCAGGATCGCGTTCAGTGTGCCCTCGCGGCGGAAGAACGCGTACAGCAGGAATGCCGCGACGATCTCCGGCAGCACCCACGCCGTGACGACGAGCGCCCCGGTGACCGTACGGACCGGGCGGGACGCGGCCCGCATGAGGCCCGCGAGCGCCAGCCCCAGGGTGTTCTGCCCGACGATCGACGACAGGAAGGTGAACACGAGCGTCAGCCAGACGGCGTTGCGGAAATTGTCGTCGGCGAACGCGCGCCGGAAGTTGGCGAAGCCGACGAAGTCGGAGCCGGACGCTCCGGTCAACTGGGTGTCGGTGAAGGCGATCCATATGCAGTAGCCGATGGGGCCGGCCAGGAAGAGCAGCAGCAGGGCGGTGGCGGGCGCGATCGGCAGCCACCGTCCCGCCCGCCGCCACGGTGATGATCCGGTCTCCGACGCGCCGCCGCTCACTTCGTGACGACCGCGCCGTCGACGATCGTCTTCAGCTGCTCGTCGTACTCCTTCGCCGCCGACTCCGGCGACCCGTCGCCCGTCGTCACCTTCTCCATCGCCTCACCGATGGCCGTCGACACCTGCGGATAGACGGGCAGCGCGGGACGGTAGTGCGTGTACTGGACGAGGCCGGTGAAGAAGTCGATGCCCGGCATCGACTTCAGATACGCAGGATCCTTGGCCACGTCCTCGCGCACCGCGATCTGCGCATCCACCACGTCCCACTTCGCCGCGTTCTGCGGGGTCTGCATCGTCTTGATGAACTCCCAGGCCAGATCGGCGTTCTTGGCCTTCTGCGGGATCGCCCAGGTCCAGCCGCCCGACATGGACACCTTGCCGGGCGCCTGGCCGTTCTGGGTGGGCATCGGGGTCTGGGCGAGCTCCGTCTCCCACTCGGGCCAGGCTCTGGGCCCGTCGTTCACCCAGTTCTGGCCCATCCAGGAGCCGTCCAGCGAGATCGCCAGCTTGCCCTCGGGGAACCACTCGGTGGCGACGTGCGTACCGACGTTGGGGTCGAGGGCGTCCGACGGATCCGGCCCGAGCTTCTCCCCGTACACCGTCCGTACGAAGCCGAGCGCGTCGCGGAAGCCCTGCCCGCCGGCCACCCACTTCTTGGCCGCCGGGTCGTAGAGCGGGTCCTCGCCGGTCCCGTACAGCAGCATCTCGAAGCCCTGCATCACCGCGGCCTCGCCCGGACCCTTGCCCGTGTACACATTCAGCGGGATGACACCGGGGACCTTCTTCTTGATCGTGCGGGCCGCGTCCAGGACCTCCGCCCAGTTCTTCGGCTGCCAGTCGGCCGGCAGCCCCGCCTTGGCGAAGAGCTTCTTGTTGAACCAGAGCCCGCGGGTGTCGGTGCCGTCCGGGACGCCGTACGTCTTGCCGTCCTCGGCCTTCGCCGCGGCTTTCGCCGTATCCACGAACTGCTTCCACGTGTCCCACGTGGCGAGATAGGAGTCCAGCGGCCGCAGATAGCCGGCCTTGATGTCGGAGTTGATCCGGAACGTGTCCTCGTAGACCAGATCCGGTGCCGTCTTCGGCGACCGCATCATCTGCTGCACCTTGGTGGCGTAGTCGTTGTCCGGCGCCTGAATCGGTATCAGCTTGATCTTCTTGCCGGGGTGTTCCTTCTCGAACTGTTTCCGCACCGATTCGAGAAAGGCGTCCTTGAAGCGGATCTTGTTGTCCGTGGAGCGGTTGTACGCGACCTTCACGGTGTCCGGGTCACTGCCGGAACCGGACGAGCAGGCAGTCAGTGAGCCGGCAGCCAGAACGGTGACTGCGGCGGCGAGGACCAGCGGGGCGGTGGGGCGCACGGGCACGACCTCCTCATAGCCACGGGGGGCTGAGACGTGACCGTAGGACCGGCCCGTCGGCAAGGTCAATGCCCGTGCAGGAAGCGCTTGTTGTGCATGAGGGGGGTGCGTGGGACAAAGGGGCGGAGGAACATCAGCGGGTTTCGGCCACCCACCGGTAGTGCAGCTCCGGCCGTCCGATCTGCCCGTACTGCGGGCTGCGGACGGCGCGGCCGACCGTCACCAGATGCTCCAGATAGCGGCGCGCGGTGATCCGGGAGATGCCCAGCTCCACCCCCGCCGCCGCCGCGGTCACCCCGTCCGTGGAGGCCCGCAGCGTGCGGGTCACCGCCTCCAGCGTCGGGCTGCTCAGCCCCTTGGGCAGCCGGGCCGGCTGCGGAGCCCGGAGTGCGCCGAGCGCCCGGTCCACCTCCTCCTGGCCACTCGCCTCACCGGCCGCCGCACGGAACTCGGCGTACCGCACGAGGCGGTCGCGCAGGGTGGCGAAGGTGAACGGCTTCAGGACGTACTGGACGACCCCGAGCGACACGCCTTCCCGGACCACCGCCAGATCACGTGCGGACGTCACGGCGATGACATCCGCCGCGTGCCCCGCCGCGCGCAGCGCACGCAGCAGCTGCAGGCCGTGCCCGTCGGGCAGATACAGATCCAGGAGCAGCAGATCGACGGGGGTACGCTCCAGCGCCCGCACGGCCTCCGCCCGCGAATGCGCGACCGCGGCCACGGTGAAGCCGGGGACCCGGCCGACATACAGCCGGTGGGCGTCGGCGGCCACGGGATCGTCCTCGACGACCAGTACCTGGATCACGGGGTCGGCTCCTTCGGGGCGTGCGGAGTCGGTACGGGCGTCAGCGGCAGCCGCGCGGTGAACTCCGCGCCGCCGTCCGGCCCCTCGCCCAGCGTGACCGTCCCGCCGTTGCGGTGCACGGCCTGCCGGACCAGTGCCAGCCCGAGCCCGCGGCCCGCACCGTGCGTCGACCAGCCGCGGTGGAACACCTCGGCGGCGTCGCCCGGGGCGACCCCGGGCCCGGTGTCGGCGACCCGCAGCAGCAGCTCACCGTCGTCGGCGAGCGCGGTGACGGTGACCCGGGCGCGGACCGGGCGGCCCGCCGCAGGACCGCGCTGACCGGGGACGGCAGCGGCGTCGGACGGGCCCGTCGCCGCCTCCGACGCCGCGTCCACCGCGTTGTCGATCAGATTGCCGAGGATCGTCACCAGATCGCGCTGCGGCAGTGTCGCCGGCAGCGCGCCGTCGTCGATCACGCTGTCGTCCGCGAGCACCAGTTCCACCCCCCGCTCGTTCGCCTGCGCCGCCTTGCCCAGCAGCAGCGCCGCCAGTACCGGTTCGGCGACGGCGCCGACCACCCGGTCGGTGAGGACCTGGGCCAGCTCCAGCTCCGCCGTGGCGAAGCCGACCGCCTCCTGCGCCCGGCCGAGCTCGATCAGCGAGACGACCGTGTGCAGCCGGTTCGCCGCCTCGTGCGCCTGTGAACGCAGCGCCTGGGTGAAACCCCGCTCCGAGTCCAACTCGCCGGACAGCGCCTGGAGTTCCGTGTGGTCGCGCAGGGTCACGACCGTACCGCGCTGCTCGCCGCCCACCACCGGACGGGTGTTGACCACGATCACCCGGTCCGCCGTCAGATGCAGCTCGTCGACCCGCTCCTCGGAGGCGAGCAGCGCCCCGGTCAGCGGGGGCGGGAGCTCCAGATCGGAGATCCGGCGCCCGACCGCACCCGGCGGCAGCCCGAGCAGCTCCCGGCCCGCGTCGTTGATCAGCGCGATCCTGCGCCGCCCGTCGAGCATCAGCAGCCCCTCGCGGACCGCGTGCAGCGTGGCCTGGTGGTAGTCGTGCATCCGGCTCAGCTCGGCGGCGTTCATCCCGTGCGTATGGCGCCGCAGCCGGGCGTTGATCACATACGTACCGACGCCGCCCAGGGCGAGTGCCCCGCCCGCCGCGAGCCCCAGCGCGCCGAGCTGCGCCCGTACCTGCGAGGAGACCCGCTCGACCGTGATGCCCGCACTGACCAGACCGGTGATCCTGCCGCCGTCCCGGATCGGGGTGACGACCCGGATCGACGCTCCGAGCGTGCCGGTGTACGTCTCCGAGAACGTCTCCCCGCGCAGCGCCCGCGCCGTGTGCCCGAGAAACGTCTCACCGATGCGGTCGACGTCGGGGTGCGTCCAGCGGATCCGGTCCGGGCTCATGATCGTGACGAAGGCGATCCCGGTGTCCTTGCGGACCTGCTCCGCATACGGCTGCAGCACGGCGGACGGGTCCGGGGTGCGGATCGCCTCCCGTACCGAAGGGGAATCGGCCACCGCCAGCGCCGCCGCCCTGACCTGCCGGGTCGCGGTCTCCTCCGCCTGCGCGCTGCCGGAGGCATACGCGAAGAACGCGCATCCCGCCACCACGGCCGCAACCAGCACCACCTGCATCGCGAAGAGCTGACCGGCCAGGCTGCGCGGACGGGTACGGGGGAGACGCATGGTCACAGTCTGCCTGGCCGAAAACATATGAACGAAATGCACGTAAGGGTGACGGCCGTCACAAGGGGCGGGATATTCGCCGAGGCCCCGGGGACAGGGGCGGGGGACGGACAAGGACGAGCCGAGGAGACATCCGTGGGAGTGCCAGCCGCCAGGCGGGACCGTACGCACTATCTGTATCTCGCCGTGATCGGCGCTGTGGCACTCGGCATCCTGGTGGGCTTCGCGGCCCCCGGATTCGCCGTCGAGCTGAAGCCGATCGGTACCGGCTTCGTGAACCTCATCAAGATGATGATCTCGCCGATCATCTTCTGCACGATCGTGCTGGGTGTCGGCTCGGTCCGCAAGGCCGCCAAGGTCGGCGCGGTGGGCGGGCTCGCACTCGGCTACTTCCTGGTGATGTCGACCGTGGCCCTCGCCATCGGTCTGCTCGTCGGCAACATCCTGGAGCCCGGCCAGGGCCTCCACCTCACCGAAGCGGTGCGCGCCGCCGGTGAGAAGCAGGCGGCCGGTGCGAGCGAGTCCACCGTGGACTTCCTGCTGGGCATCATCCCGACGACGATGGTCTCCGCCTTCACCGAGGGCGAAGTGCTCCAGACCCTGCTCATCGCCCTGCTCGCGGGCTTCGCGCTCCAGGCCATGGGCTCCGCCGGTGAACCGGTCCTGCGCGGCATCGGCCACATCCAGCGACTCGTCTTCCGCGTCCTCGCCATGATCATGTGGGCGGCCCCGGTCGGTGCGTTCGGCGCGATGGCGGCCGTGGTCGGCGAGACCGGAGTAGACGCGCTGAAGTCCCTCGCGATCATCATGGTCGGCTTCTACATCACCTGCGCGATCTTCGTCTTCGTGGTGCTCGGCACGATCCTGCGGGTGGTCGCCGGGGTGAATCTGCTGCTTCTGCTGAAGTACCTGGGCCGCGAGTTCCTGCTGATCCTCTCCACCTCGTCGTCGGAGTCCGCGCTGCCGCGGCTCATCGCGAAGATGGAGCACATGGGCGTCAGCAGGTCCGTCGCGGGCATCACGGTGCCGACCGGCTACTCGTTCAACCTCGACGGCACCGCCATCTATCTGACGATGTCCTCGCTCTTCATCGCCAACGCGATGGGCGACCCGCTGAGCGCGGGGGAGCAGGTCTCCCTGCTGCTCTTCATGATCGTCGCCTCGAAGGGCGCGGCGGGCGTCACCGGCGCGGGCCTCGCCACACTGGCGGGCGGCCTGCAGTCGCACCGCCCCGGACTGGTCGACGGCGTGGGCCTGATCGTCGGCATCGACCGCTTCATGAGCGAGGCCCGCGCCCTGACGAACTTCGCGGGCAACGCGGTCGCCACGGTGCTGGTCGGCACCTGGACCAAGGAGATCGACAGGGAGCGGGTGGACCAGGTGCTGTCCGGCTCCCTTCCGTTCGACGAGCGGATGATCACGGACGAAGGACCCTCCGAGCCGTACGTCCCGGAGTCCCGGGGCGGCGACGACGACAAGCCCTCGCTGGCGAAGGCGTAACGAGGCGGGTGTGCGGCCGGTACGGACTCCCGTACCGGCCGCACACGTATGCCGGACTGCGGGTCAGCCGAACGGGATGTGGACGACCGACTGGTTGCCGACGCCGACGGTGCTGGAGCCGTTGCCGATGGCGTTCCAGATCTCCACTCTGACCTTGCCGTTCACCAGATTGCCCTGGCTCCCTGTCGACGCCATGAGCCCCTTGCCCTGCGTGTAGTGCTCGTAGCCGGTGACCGGGTCGGTGGGGAAGTAGTTGTACGTCTCCGTGCGGTCCCAGGTCCCGTCGCCCGTGCGGTCGTAGCTCACCCTCACCTGCTGTCCGTTGGCGACGGTCGTGCCGGCGTCGACGAACAGGTCGAACTGCGTGGCCCCGCCGTTGTACGTCCGGGTGATGCCCGAGGCGGTGAAGGTCTGCGGGCTGTGCGGGGTGCCGTCGTAGTTGGCGCCGCCCGCCGAGGCGAGGGTCAAGGCCGAGCCGGACGCCTCCGCCGCACCGAGACCGCCGCCGGAGCGGAGCGTGAGGTCGGAGGAGCCGGACGGCGGGTCGGTCGGGTCCGGGGGATCGGTCGGATCGGTACCGCCCCCGCCGCCCTTGGTCCAGACACCGACGTAGTCGACGAGCATGGGGCGGCCCGGGACGGTCTCCGCCGTGGGTGTGCTGCCGGCCAGTGCGTTGGGGAACGCGCCACCGATCGCGAGGTTGAGCAGGACGAAGTAGCCCGCGTGCTCGGTCATGCCGGCCCAGGTGCCGGCGTCCAGCTGGCTCTGGGAGACGGAGTGGAACTGCTGGCCGTCCACGTACCAGCGCAGCGCATTGGGGGTGACGGAGCGGTCCCACTCGAAGGTGTACGTGTGGAACGCCGATTGGCAACTGGTGCCGGGGCAGGCCCGGTTGCTCGCGATACCGCTGGTCTCGTTGCACGGGCCGCCCGGGTTGACGCCGCAGTGCAGCACGCCCCAGACGGAGTTGATCCCGTTGACGTTCTCCATGATGTCGAACTCGCCGATGCCCGGCCAGTTCCAGTAGTTGCCGCGGTACGGGGAGCCGAGCGCCCAGAACGCGGGCCAGTAGCCGAGCGCCGCGTTCCCGGTGACGTTCGGCATCTGGATCCGGCTCTCGATGCGCAAGGTGCCGCCCGCCGGGGCCTTGAAGTCGGAGCGTGTGGTCTCGACCCGGCCGGAGGTCCAGTTGCCCGCACCGTCGCGGAGCGGGGTGATCCGGAGGTTTCCGTTGCCGTCGAGGCTGAGGTTGTCGGGGCTGGCGGTGTAGTTCTGGATCTCACCCGTGCCCCAGTTGCCGGGGCCGCCCGGGTAGGCGTGGCCGGTGTCGATCTGCCAGTTCGCGGCCGAGGGGAGGGAGCGGTCGGCGCCGTTGAAGTCGTCGCTCCACTTCAGGTCCCAGCCGGGCGCCGGGGGAACGGCGCCGCGAGCGGATCCGGAGCCGAGGACGGTGGCCAGTCCGGCCAGGACCAGGGCCATCACGGTCAGTGCGGCGAGTGCGGTGGTGCGTCTGTGGGGAGTGGAGGTGGGGGAGTGGGCGGGCAGGTGGATGCGGCTCGCGTTCAAGGGACACCTCTCCGGTGGGGGCGGGGGAACGGGAACGAGGTACCGGTCGTGAGAGCGCTCTCAGGCTTTTGTAGGTGCACACGGGGAGGCCGTCAATGGCGCTGCGCTCTTAACTTCTTGAATGTAGAGGGCAGTTGAAGGAAGGTGCAGAAAGGAGGGCCCCCGTGCTTGCCCTGACGTCCGCGTCAACCTTTACCGTCGAAGCATGCGAATCGGGGAGCTGGCCGAGCGGGCCGGAACGACGACGCGGACTCTGCGCTACTACGAGTCACGCGGACTGCTGCCTGCGCGGCGGGCCGTGAACGGGTACCGGACCTACGACGAGGACGATCTGCGCCTGCTGCAGCAGATCCGGACCCTGCAGGACTTCGGGTTCGAACTGGAGGAGACCCGGCCGTTCGTCGACTGCCTGCGTGCCGGCCATCCGGCCGGTGACGCCTGCCCCGCCTCGCTCGCCGTCTACCGGCGCAAGCTCGGCGAGCTCGACTCGCTCATCGAGCAGCTCCAGTCGGTCCGCGCCCAGGTGGGCGCGCAGCTCGCGAGGGCCGAGCTGGAGGCCGCGGCCGAGCTTCCTGGCGGCCCGGAACCCCGTTGTGAACTGGGAGGATGACAGATGATTCATGCAGAGGGCGTGGCCGAGGTCACCGACGCCACCTTCGACGGGGAGGTGCTGGCGGCCGAGCTGCCCGTGCTGGTCGAGTTCACCGCCGACTGGTGCGGACCGTGCCGCCAGCTCGCCCCCGTGCTCAGTGCGATCGCGGCGGAGGAGGCCGGGCGCATCAAGGTCGTCCAGATCGACGTGGACGCCAATCCGGGCATCACGAGCCGCTACGCGGTGCTGTCGATGCCGACCCTGATGGTGTTCCGGTCCGGCGAACCGGTGAAGTCGATGGTGGGCGCCCGCCCCAAGCGCAGGCTGCTGCAGGAGCTGGAGGACGTGTTCGAGACGGTGTGAGCCGCGAGGGGCTCAGTCGCTGCCGCCACCACAGCCGCTGCCGCCGCCGCAGCTGTGGTGGTGGGCTCCACCGTCGTACGAGGCGCCGTGCGAGCCGTACGAGTCGTACCAGCTGCCGGAGTCGTGGCCGCTGTCGTACGCGTCCCGGTCGTCGTCCAGCGCCTTGCCGAACTTGATCAGCATCCGTCCCACCGACGGCAGACGCTCGCCCGTGTCCATGCCCCGCCGCTGACGCCGGCGCTCGCCCGGCAGCCCGCCCCGCCCGTCGAACACCACGGCTCCGAGCGCGGCCGACGCCCACGGCTCGCGGCTGCGGATCGCCGCCAGGCGGCGGCGGCCCGCCGGGGTCAGCCGGCCCCGCGCCGGGCACAGCATCCGCACGGCCAGGCAGCAGGCGGCCACCGCGATGAACGGCGCGGTGTGCCGCAGCCCCTGCGGGACGGAGAAGGCGGCCAGGACCACGGTGGCGCACAGGACGACGACCAGGCCCCGCGTGGCATACAGGCGGGCCAGGGCGTGGGGCGGGGTCAGCAGCAGGCCGTACGAGACGAGCCGGTCGCCGACCTCGCGCACGGCCCCGTCCCGCGCCGTCCGTACCCGCAGGAGCGTCGGCGTCGTGGAGCCCGAGCTCCGCCACTTCCCGACCACGGCGTGCTCCACCGGATGCGCGGGCTCCGACCAGGGCTCCGGCAACCGCAGCCGGCCACCCGACACGATCGCGACGTTGTTGTCGCTGCCCCACAGCATGTGGAGCGCTGTCTCCACCACCCGCTCCGGTCCGCCGGCCAGAAACGCCGCATCGTACGGGCCCAGCTCGGGCGGGCGCTTCCCGCGCCGCCACGGCAGCAGCCGCCGGCCGGACAGGGTCAGGCAGGCGGCGACGGCGACCAGCGCGGTCGCGGCGTCGATGAGCGTGAGTGTGGTCCCCATGACAGCCCCCGATCCGGACGTGCTCCGGATGAAAATGCGTATGTGAGGGGTGTCTCCGCCTGAAGCCTGCCCAACCCGAACATGCCGGATTTCAGAGCTTGTTCTGAGCTTCGTGGCCGGCCCGCCGGGTCATCCGGTCGCTGCTCGCGGACCGCCTCGCGCATCGGCGCGACCGGTGCACCGGTGACATCGGCATCGATGCTCGAGCCGGGCCGTCGGGTGGCCTCGGACCAAGGTCCGACGGGCCTCCGTGCGCCGGCTCTCCGCACCGATGTCCGGCTTCGGCGCGACGGCCGGCATGCGTCAGATGCTCCATGACCGGATGTACCTCCCGCCCGCGCACACTTCCTCCGGGAACTCCTCCGGCACAGAACGGCCTTCCCTCGTGGGGAGTCCCCGTCGAACGTGGCCCGATTCGGCCGGATGCGTCGCGTGGGTGACAAGCGGCATGTCGGACATTCCCGTCGTAGCTGACTGTCGGAGGATGATCGACATGCCTCTCTCAGCTCTGTCTCGCGCGCGGCGCCGCACTGCCCGGCTCGCGCCGGTCCTGAGCGCCGCACTGGCGCTCACCCTGACATCCACTCAGCTGTCCCAGGCCGCGGAGAAAGAAGCGAACGGATCCACTCGTGCCGAGGCCCGCGTCTCGGCGTACCTGCGAGACGTGCGCGACCGCCCCGGGGCGCTGGCCGCCTTCTTCAGGGCCCTGCCCAAGGGCGCAGACCTCCACAACCACCTTTCGGGCGCGGCGACCACCGAGCTGTTGCTGAAAATCGCTGTCGAGGCCGGCTACTGCATCGACAGGACCACCCTCACCGCGAGCGCGCCACTCTGCACGGGTAACACCCGCCCCGCGGCCGACACCCTCACCGACCGCGCTTTCCGGCGTCAGGTCATCCGCGCCTGGTCCATGCAGGACTTCAAGCCCGGTCAGGGCGAGAGCAGCCACGACCACTTCTTCGCCACCTTCGGAAAGTTCGGTGCGGTCAGCGGACTCCAGCCCGGGCGACTGCTGGCCCAGGTCTCCAACTCGGTCGCGAAGCAGCACCAGTTCTACCTCGAGACCATGCTGACCCCCGCCTACAACGCCGCAGCCGCCCTTGCCGCCAAGGTCGGATACGACAGCGACCTGTCCCGGCTGCGCGACAAACTGCTGGCCGACGGCGGCATGGACGCCGTCGTCCAGCAGGCGATGAACCAGACGGACTCATTGCTCGATGAGTTCCGTACCGCCGCGCACTGCGGCACCCGCCACCCCGACGCCGGGTGCTCGCTGCCTGTGCGGTTCATCTCCCAGGTGTCGCGAGGCGGCACGCGCGAGGTGGTCTTCACCCAGATGCTGCTCGGCGTGGAACTGGCCCGGCGCGATCACCGCTTCGTCTCGCTGAACCTCGTGCAGCCCGAGGACGGTTCGGTGGCGCTCGCCGACTACCGCCTGCAGATGCGCATGCTGAAGTACCTGCGCGGCGTGTACCCCGATGTTCCCCTCACCCTGCACGCGGGTGAGCTCGTCCCCGGCCTGGTCAAGCCCGAGGACCTGCGTTTCCACGTCCGCGACGCCGTGCTCACCGCCGGTACCGACCGCGTCGGCCACGGCGTCGACATCCGCCACGAGGACGACTACCGGGAACTGCTGCGCCTGATGGCCCGGCGGCATGTGCTGGTGGAAGTCCCGCTCACCAGCAACGCACAGGTCCTGGGCGTCACGGGCTGGCGTCACCCCTTCCCGCTGTACCGGAGATACGGCGTCCCGGTCGCCCTTGCCACCGACGACCCCGGCGTCGAGCGGACCGACATCAGCCGCGAGTACCAGCGTGCCGCGCTCACCTACGGGCTGGACTACCGGGTGCTGAAGGACCTGGCCCGCACGTCCGTGGAGTACGGCTTCCTGCAGGGCCGCAGCCTGTGGCGCCACCGCGGCGGCTACCAGGCCGTCCCGGAGTGCGCCCGGGACCGCCTCGGCGACCCCACCCCCGGCCCGCGCTGCGCCCGCTTCCTCGCGTCCAGTGCCAAGGGCGCGGTGGAGTGGAAGCAGGAGGGCGCGTTCCGCACCTTCGAGCGCACATTCGGCGCCAGGGCGAGGACCGGGTCCCGCACCGTCAACGCGCTCGCCGCGGCCGGACGATGATCCGGCGCCCGACCTCACCGACACGGTGACCGGACCCCATGCACACCCGGTGGCCCGGCTGATCTCTCAGCCGGGCCACCGGCCTGTCCGCCCGGCTGAGAGATCAGCCGGGCCACGGCCATGGGCACGCCGGAGCGCACCGGTCTCCCCATGGGGAGACCGCGAAGCGAGCCGGAACCCTCACCGGACACGTCCGCCCGAAACGGCAGCGGGCCCGGACAACCGGCTGGGCTTTCGGCGTCTCCGTCGCCGGCTCCGGGGGGCTCGGGGCGTACCGGGCCCCCGCGCCCTCACACCGGCTGCAGCCAGACCGTCGCCAGCGGCGGCAGGGTCAGCAGAATGCTGGCCGGCCTGCCGTGTGCACCCACCGACTCCGGCTTCAGCGGCCCGGCGCTGCGCACGTCGCTGCCGCCGTACTGCGCGGCATCCGTATTGAGGACCTCCGCCCACGCCACGGGAGCGCCGAGCACGTCCGGGACCCCGAGCCGGTAGTCGTGCCGCACCACGGGAGAGAAGTTGCAGACGGCGAGGAGCGGTGCGCCGTGCGCGTCGTAGCGCAGGAAGGCGAAGGCATTGTCCTCAGCCGCGTCGCCGACCACCCAGGAGAAGCCCTCCGGTACCGTGTCGCGCTGCCAGAGCGCGGGCGTGTTGCCGTACACCCTGTTCAGATCGCTGACCAGGGTCCGGACGCCCCGGTGGTCGCTCTCCGCCGAGTACGACGGGTCGAGCAGCCACCAGTCCGGGCCGTGCCCCTCGGACCACTCCGCGCCTTGCGCGAACTCCTGGCCCATGAAGAGGAGTTGCTTGCCGGGGTGGGCCCACATGAATCCCAGGTACGCCCGGTGGTTGGCGCGCTGCTGCCACCAGTCACCGGGCATCTTGCTGACCAGCGCCCGCTTGCCGTGCACCACTTCGTCGTGCGAGATCGGCAGCACGTAGTTCTCGCTGTACGCGTACACCATCGAGAAGGTCATCTCGTTGTGGTGGTACTTGCGGTGCACCGGCTCCTTCGACACGTACTCCAGGGAGTCGTGCATCCAGCCCATGTTCCACTTCAGGCCGAAGCCGAGACCGCCGAAGCCGCCGGGGCCGACATGGTGGGTGGCCCGGGTGACGCCGTCCCAGGCGGTGGACTCCTCGGCGATGGTGACGACGCCCGGATTGCGCCGGTAAACGGTGGCGTTCATCTCCTGGAGGAAGGCGACGGCATCCAGATTCTCCCGGCCGCCGTGTTCGTTCGGAGCCCATTCCCCGTCCTCGCGCGAATAGTCGAGGTAGAGCATCGAGGCGACGGCATCGACCCGCAGCCCGTCGATGTGGAACTCTTCGCACCAGTACGTCGCGTTGGCGACCAGGAAGTTGCGCACTTCGGTGCGGCCGAAGTCGAATTCGAGGGTGCCCCAGTCGGGATGCGCGGCCCGCGTCGGGTCGGAGTGCTCGTACAGCGGGCGGCCGTCGAACTCGGCCAGCGCCCAGTCGTCACGCGGGAAGTGCGCGGGCACCCAGTCGACGATGACGCCGATGCCGGACCGGTGCAGCGCGTCGATCAGATGCCGGAAGTCGTCCGGGGTACCCATGCGCGACGTCGGGGCGTAGAAGCCGGTGACCTGATAGCCCCAGGAGCCGCCGAAGGGATGCTCGGAGACCGGCATCAGCTCCACATGCGTGAACCCCAGATCCCGTACATAGGAGGGGAGTTGAGTGGCCAGCTGGCGGTAGGTGAGCCCCGGCCGCCAGGACGGCAGATGCACCTCGTACACGGACAGGGGCGCCTCGTGCACGGGTACGTCCCCGCGGTGGGCCATCCACTCCTGGTCCTGCCACTCATGGTGCGAGGCCGTCACGACCGAGGCATTGGCGGGAGGGACCTCGGTGTGGCGGGCCATCGGGTCGGCGCGCACCGTGTGCGAACCGTCCGGGCGGCAGATGTCGAACTTGTAGAGCGCACCCTCCCCGATCGCCGGGAGGAACAGCTCCCAGACCCCGCTGGAGCCGAGCGAACGCATCGGGAAGCCCGTGCCGTCCCAGTAGTTGAAGTCCCCGACGACACGCACACCGCGGGCATTGGGCGCCCAGACGGTGAACCGGGTCCCGGCGACCCCCTGGTGCTCCATGGGCTGCGCGCCGAGGGCGGTCCACAGCTCCTCGTGCCGCCCCTCGCCGATCAGATGGAGATCGAGATCGCCGAGCGCGGGCAGGAAGCGGTACGGGTCGTGGACCTCGATCTCGTTGTCTTCGTAGGCGACCAGGAGCTGGTACTCGGGGACGGCCGGCACCGGCAGCAGGCCGGAGAAGAGACCGTCGCCGTCGTCGTGGAGTTCGACCCGCAGTCCCTTGGCGAGCACGGTCACGGAACGGGCGAACGGACGCAGCACCCGGACCGCCACACCGCCGCGGACCATGTGCGCACCGAGCAGATCGTGCGGGGCGTGGTGTTCACCGGCGAGCAGCCGCCCCCGGTCTCCGTCGTCGAGGGCACGCACCGGCCGGACCCCGCGGCCGCCGCCACGGCGCGGCTGCGGGGGCGAGGCGGCGGCCCGCTTCTCGGCCGCCTTCTTCCGCTTGGCCGGGGTGGCTGCGGAGGCCGCGGGGGCCGACGCGGCCGGCGTGGCGCTCGTGCCCTGCGTGGCCGGTGTGACGGGTGTGGCCGCAGGCGTGGACGGGGTCGCGGTGGGATCGGGCACGTTGCGGGACGGCTTGCGGGCGGTCACAGGGGACAGCCTCCTCGGGGGGGTGTGGGTGAGGCAGGAATCAGGGGGACCCGGGCAGGGAGAAGCCCGCCGGGCCGGGAGCAGCGCGCTCGCGCGGGACATCAGTCGACGGCGGCGGCCAGCCGGTGGATCGCGGCCATCGGGACCGGCAGCCAGTCGGGCCGGTGCCGGGCCTCGTACAGCACCTCGTACACGGCCTTGTCGGTCTCATGGGCCCGCAACAACTCCGGTTCGCTGCGCGGATCGACGCCCGCGGCCTCCGCGTACCCGTCGCAGTAGGCCGACCGGCAGCGGGCCGCCCACTCGGCGTTCCAGGGCCGGTGCGAGCGGGCCGCGTAGTCGAAGGAGCGGAGCATGCCCGCGATATCGCGCACAGGCGGTTGTGGACGGCGGCGCTCCAGGAGCGGGCGCGTCGGTTCGCCCTCGAAGTCGATCAGCGACCAGAAGCCGTCGGCCGCACGCAGCGTCTGGCCGAGATGGAGGTCGCCGTGGACCCGCTGCGCCGCCCAGCTGTGACCCTTGTGGCCCAGAGCGGCAACGGCGTCGAACGCGGTGCGCAGCCCGGGGACGTACGGCACGAGCGACGGCACCGCCTGGGCGGCCGCCTCCAGCCGTTGCAGCATGCCAGCGGCGAGGTGCTCGGTCTGGGACCGGCGCAGCACGGGCGTCGGCAGTGCGGTGGCGAGCGCCGTGTGCACCTCGGCGGTGGCCCGGCCGAGGGCGCGGGCCTCGCGGGTGAAGTCATGGCCAGCGCCCAGCGCGCGCAGCGCCAGCTGCCAGCCGTCCTCCGCGCCGCGCAGGAACGGCTGGAGGACGCCGAGGGTGAGCTGTTCCGGCGCCGCGGCCTCGAACCAGGCGACGGGTTCCGGTACCCGCCCGCAGCCCTCCCGGGAGAGCGCGAGCGGCAGTTCCAGATCGGGGTTGGTACCGGGGAAGACCCGGCGGAAGATCTTGAGGATGTAGGCGTTGCCGTAGACGAGGGAAGAGTTGGACTGCTCGGTGTCGAGCACCCGCGGGGTGAGTCCGGCCGGGATGGGGGCGGCGCCGCGGTCGAAGCGGAGCGTGCCGAGCCTGCCGGGGGTACGGAGCCGTTCCAGCAGGAGTTCGGCGAGACGCGGATCGTGCAGCCCCTCGTAGACCGCGCGACCGGCGAGCGGCCCGCCTTTCACATGGCCGATGAGGGCAGGGACGAGCCGGGGCGGCAGTGTGGTCCGCACCCCGAGCAGCATTTGGTAGCAGTCGTCGGGCGACTGGGCGGGCATGGTCGGCTGGTGGACCCGGACCAGCAGATGGAGCAGACCCGGCCCGGTCCCGATGCCCGTGGAATCGGCGTCCACCGGCAGTATTTCGGTGGCCGAGACCAGGGAGAAGGCCGTGACCGGCCGTCCCTTGCCCGCGAACCACCGCTGCCGGGGCAGCCATTCATGCAGCAGGGGGGCGAGTGACGGGAGCAGGGCTGTGCTGTTGGCGAGGGCGACCCGAGTGGATGCAGCCTCCGACATGGCATCGCGTCCTTTCCCCGGGCACACCACAGGATGCGATGAGTGTCCCGGATTGCGGCAATAGCTGTCCGGCTGTGCGGGACGTGTCGGGTCAGGATGATCCGTACGGACTCGACGTGTGGGCTCCGAAGAGCCGCCGGTTCCCCGGAAGGGCTCCGGGGGACTTCGGCAGTGCTGACCCGAAGAGCCCCGAAGGGCCCCGAAGACCCCTGAAGTTCCTCAACTGCCTGAAGAGCCCCGAAGGGCCCCGAAGAGCTCGATGTGGGGGAGAGTGCCCCGTGCGGGGCGGTGGAAACCGCCCCGCGAGCAGTCGTGCGAAGTGACACACCATCAACTCGGTGGCACATCCTTGCGCAACCGGAACCAGTAGAAGCCGTGTCCGGCGAGAGTCAGCAGATAGGGCCACTGGCCGATGGCGGGGAAGCGCACCCCACCGATCAGCTCCACCGGATGACGCCCGTTGAACGCCCGCAGATCGAGTTCCGTCGGCTGCGCGAACCGTGAGAAGTTGTGCACGCACAGCACGAGATCGTCCTTGTGCTCACGGGTGAAGGCGAGCACGGCGGGGTTCGACGACGGCAGTTCGTTGTACGAGCCGAGTCCGAACGCCGGATTCTGCTTGCGGATCTCGATCATCCGCCGCGTCCAGTGCAGCAACGACGACGGCGAAGCCATCGCCGCCTCCACGTTGGTCACCTGGTAGCCGTAGACCGGATCCATGATGGTGGGGAGGTAGAGCCGCCCCGGATCGCTGGAGGAGAATCCGGCATTCCGGTCGGGTGTCCACTGCATGGGGGTCCGTACGGCATCCCGGTCGCCCAGCCAGATGTTGTCCCCCATCCCGATCTCGTCCCCGTAGTACAGAATCGGGGATCCGGGCAGCGACAGGAGCAGTGCCGTGAACAGCTCGATCTGATTGCGGTCGTTGTCGAGCAGCGACGCAAGCCTCCGCCGGATGCCGATGTTGGCCCGCATCCGTGGATCCTTGGCGTACTCCGCGTACATGTAGTCGCGTTCTTCGTCCGTGACCATTTCGAGGGTCAGCTCGTCGTGGTTGCGCAGGAAGATGCCCCACTGGCAACCCGACGGGATCGCCGGGGTCTTGGCCAGGACTTCGGAGACCGGGTAGCGGCTCTCGCGCCGCACGGCCATGAAGATCCGCGGCATCACCGGGAAGTGGAACGCCATGTGGCACTCGTCCCCGCCGGCGGGGAAGTCGCCGAAGTAGTCGACGACGTCTTCCGGCCACTGATTGGCCTCGGCCAGCAGCACGGTGTCCGGGTAGTGCGCGTCGATCTCCTTGCGCACCCGCCTGAGGAACTCGTGGGTCTCCGGGAGGTTCTCGCAGTTGGTGTTCTCCCGCTGGTAGAGGTACGGCACGGCGTCGAGACGGAAGCCGTCGATGCCGAGATCCAGCCAGAAGCGGAGCGCGGAGATGATCTCCTCCTGCACCGCCGGGTTCTCGTAGTTGAGATCGGGCTGGTGGGAGAAGAAACGATGCCAGTAGTACTGCTTGCGCACCGGGTCGAAGGTCCAGTTGGACGTCTCGGTGTCGACGAAGATGATCCGGGCGTCCGGGAACTGCTTGTCGTCGTCGGCCCAGACGTAGTAGTCGCCGTACGGGCCGTCCGGGTCGCTGCGGGACTGCTGGAACCAGTCGTGCTGATCGCTCGTGTGGTTCATGACGAAGTCGATGATCACGCGCATCCCGCGCTGGTGCGCGGCATCGACGAACTCGACGAAGTCGGCGAGATCGCCGAACTCCGGGAGCACCGCGGTGTAGTCGGAGACGTCGTAGCCGCCGTCGCGCAGCGGCGACTTGAAGAACGGCGGCAGCCAGAGGCAGTCGATGCCCAGCCACTGGAGATAGTCCAGCTTGGCGGTGAGCCCCTTGAGGTCACCGATGCCGTCGCCGTTGGAGTCCTGGAAGGACCGGACGAGGACCTCGTAGAAGACGGCGCGCTTGAACCACTCGGGATCGCGGTCCTTCGCGGGGGTGTCCTCGAACAGGTCGTGGACAGGCTCGTTCACAATCATGGTGTGGGTGACCCTCCGGTCGGCGGGGACGGTCGCAGGACGACGAGGTGCGCGGGCGTGACGCCCGGCTCTAGGCGCACATAGAAGGTCCTGCCCCAGTGATAGGTGTCGCCGGTGAGCTCGTCGCGCACCGGCACGGTCTCGTGCCAGTCGAGCCCGAGTTGCGGCATGTCCAACGAGACCGTGGCCTCCTGGGTGTGGTGAGGGTCGAGGTTGACGACCATCAGAACGATGTTCGAACCCGAGCGCTTGCTGTAGACGATCAGCGCATCGTTGTCGGCGGCGTGGAAATGCACGTCGCGCAGCTGCTGCAGGGCGGGGTGACGGCGCCTGATCCGGTTGAGCGAGGTGATGAGCGGGGCCAGGGACCGGCCCTCCCGCTCGGCCGACTCCCAGTCCCTGGGCCGGATTTCGTACTTCTCCGAGTTCAGGTACTCCTCACTGCCGGCCCGAACCGAGGTGTTCTCGCACAGCTCGTACCCGGCGTACACGCCCCAGGTCGGCGAGAGTGTCGCGGCGAGCACGGCCCGGGCCTCGAAGGCCGGGCGTCCGCCGTCCTGGAGGTAGCCCGGCAGGATGTCCGGGGTGTTCACGAAGAAGTTGGGCCGCATGTAGGAGGCCGCGTCACCGGACAGCTCGGTGACGTACTCCGTGAGTTCCTGCCGCGTGTTGCGCCAGGTGAAGTACGTGTACGACTGCTGGAAGCCGACCGTGGCGAGGGTGTGCATCATCGCGGGGCGGGTGAACGCCTCGGCCAGGAAGATCACATCGGGGTCGGTGCGATTGATGTCGGCGATTACCTCCTCCCAGAAGATCACCGGCTTGGTGTGCGGATTGTCGACGCGGAAGATCCGTACGCCGTGGTCCATCCAGAACCGGAGGATGCGGAGGGTCTCCGCGACCAGGCCCCGCAGGTCCTTGTCGAAGGCGATGGGATAGATGTCCTGGTACTTCTTGGGCGGGTTCTCGGCATAGGCGATGGTGCCGTCCGCGCGGTGGTGGAACCACTCGGGGTGCTGCTCGACCCAGGGGTGGTCGGGAGAGCACTGGAGCGCGAAGTCCAGCGCGATCTCCATGCGCAGGGTGCGGGCGGTCTCGACGAAGTGATCGAAGTCGTCGAGCGTGCCGAGGTCGGGGTGAACGGCGTCGTGCCCCCCTTCGGCCGAACCGATCGCCCACGGCACCCCCACATCGTGGGTGCCCGGGGACAGCGAGTTGTTGGGGCCCTTGCGGTGAGTGGTTCCGATGGGGTGGACCGGTGGGAGATAGACGACGTCGAACCCCATGGCGGCGACGGCGGGGAGCCGCTCGGCGGCGGTACGGAACGTGCCGCTGATCATCCTTTCCGGCTGCTGCTCCTCCGTCCTGGCCGATACCTTTCCCGCCCTGCCCTTCTTCGCCGCCCTGGTCGTCCTCGCCGGCTCGGTCGGTTCGGTCCTGGCGCCCTCCGACCGGGGGAACAGCTCGTACCAGGAACCGAACAGGGCCCGTCGGCGCTCGACGACGAGGGGGAGCGGGCGGGCCGCGGTGACCAGCTCGCGCAGCGGGTGGCGGTCGAGCGCTGCGACGGCCTCGGGGGCGAGCGCCGCGGCGAGCCGGGCGGCTGCCGGACGCGACACATCGCGCAGCGCATCGGCCGCGGCCAGCACCGCCTCGCGGCCGTCCCGCTTCGGTACGCCCTTGGCGGCTCGCTCGTACAGCTCGGCCCCCTCGGTCAGGACGAGCGCGGTGTCGATTCCGGCGGGGATCTTGATCTGGGCGTACCGGCGCCAGGTGGTCACCGGGTCGCTCCACGCCTCGACCGTGTACGTCCAGCGGCCCTCGGAGTCCGGTGTGACGTCGGCGCCCCAGCGGTCGGTCCCGGGGGCGAGTTCGTACATCGGCGTCCAGGGTCCGGGCCGTCCGCTCGGATCCCGCAGAACCGCATTGGCTGCGACGGCGTCATGGCCCTCCCGGAACACGGTGGCCGTGACCTGGAAGGTCTCACCGACCACGGCCTTCGCGGGCCTTCTGCCGCAGTCGACGAGGGGCCGGACGTCGAGGACGGGAATGCGACCGATCATGGAATCACCTGGGGACTGGAGCTCGGGCTGCACGGGGCGCGGCGGGGGCGTGAGGGGCTGAGCGAGCACGCCGCGTCTGTGAGGGTCCGTCCTTTCTAGCTGCTCCGTTGACGGCTGATGGGGTGTGAGCATGGCCGCTCCTGTCCGCGTTCACTCGAATGGCACTCGAATGGCTGGGGCGCGCGTGTGGTGTACGGGTGAGTACGGTGCACACCGGACGCGTACGGACTGCATACGATCCGCTGCCGGATCGCGGATGATTCGCATTCGGGCGGTATTCGGTCTGTGTACCGCGTAAGCCTTCCCACCGTTCTCGGGGGGCCAATCCGGTGGTTTGTTAACTACTCGGGCGTAGATGTGACGGTCTGAATGCGCCGCGCCGGTGGCCGGTCGGCCGTCCGGCCCCCTTGCGCGCCACACGGCAGCCTTCCCTGTGGGGTGACGTGTCACAAGGCCGTACGAGGGGGCGGAATCGGCCATAACCCTCGTGACGGTTGTGCCGGGATCTGCGCCGACGGAGCTGTGGGACGGAAGAGACGCATGCGGACACAGAGCCCTGGTCAGGGGCGTACGGGCCTGGTCAGGGGCGGGCGGGGCGGGTGTTCCACCGGGCGTCGTCCGCTGTGAGCCGGTCGCGCGCCGTGGCTGCGCGGTGCCGCACACCGTTACCGTCGAGGGTGACGGAGAGGCGCACACCGTGGTGCGTCCCCTCGGATTCGTACGTCCCCTGCAAAGGTGGAATACGTGAAGGCCATTCGTCGATTCACCGTGCGTCCCGTCCTCCCCGATCCCCTTCAACCGCTCAGCGACCTCGCCCGCAACCTGCGCTGGTCCTGGCACACCGAGACACGTGAGCTCTTCCAGGCGGTCGACCCGCAGGGCAGCCGGGCGGCGGACGCCGACCCGGTACGCCTGCTCGGCGCCGTCTCCGCCGGGCGGCTCGCCGAGCTGGCCCGGGACCAGCAGTTCCTGCACCGGCTCAGCGAGGTGTCCGGCGCCCTCCAGGAGTACCTGGACGGGCCGAGGTGGTACCAGGAGCGGCTGGCGCAGGGCACGGAACTGCCCGCTGCCGTGGCCTACTTCTCGCCGGAGTTCGGCGTGACGGCAGCCCTTCCCCAGTACTCCGGCGGGCTGGGCATCCTTGCCGGGGACCATCTGAAGGCGGCCAGCGACCTCGGTGTCCCCCTGGTCGGCGTCGGGCTGCTCTACCGGCACGGATACTTCCGCCAGAGCCTGTCGCGCGAGGGCTGGCAGCAGGAGCACTATCCCGTCCTCGACCCCAACGAACTCCCGCTCGCGCTGCTGCGCGAGACCGACGGAACCCCGAGCCAAGTGGTGCTGGACCTCCCCGGCGGCCGCTCGCTGCACGCCCGCATCTGGCAGGCCCAGGTCGGCCGCATTCCCCTGCTCCTGCTCGACTCCGACGTCGAGGAGAACGCGCCGGGTGAGCGCGATGTCACCGACCGGCTGTACGGCGGCGGCAGCGAGCACCGTCTGCTGCAGGAGATGCTGCTCGGAATCGGCGGCGTACGGGCCGTGCGGACCTACTGCCGGCTCACCGGGCACGCGGACCCGGAGGTGTTCCACACCAACGAGGGGCACGCCGGCTTCCTCGGGCTGGAACGCATCCGCGAACTCGCCGACACGGGGCTGGATTTCGACTCCTCGGTGGAGGCGGTGCGGGCCGGCACGGTCTTCACCACCCACACCCCGGTGCCCGCCGGCATCGACCGCTTCGACCGGGAACTCATCGCCCGTCACTTCGGCGACGACGGCGAACTTCCGGGTGTGGCCGTGGAACGGATCCTGCAGCTGGGCATGGAGACCTATCCCGGCGGTGAGCCCACCCTCTTCAACATGGCCGTCATGGGGCTGCGGCTCGCCCAGCGGGCCAACGGTGTCTCCACCCTGCACGGGGCGGTCAGCCGGAAGATGTTCGCGGGACTGTGGCCGGGATTCGACGCTGCGGAGGTGCCGATCACGTCGGTGACCAACGGGGTGCACGCGCCCACCTGGGTCGCGCCCGAGATCTTCGAACTCCGCGCCCGGTACGGGGGCACGCCGGGCCGCTGGGACGCGGCGGACCGGATCCCGGACCGGGAGATCTGGGAGCTGCGGCGGTCGCTGCGCGAACAGCTGGTGGCCGAGGTCCGCTCGAGGCTCGCCGCCTCGTGGCGCAACCGCGGCGCGGAGCCGGCCGAACTCGGCTGGATCGACGGCGTGCTGGACCCGGACGTGCTCACCATCGGCTTCGCCCGCCGGGTGCCCTCGTACAAGCGGCTGACCCTGATGCTGCGCGACCGCGACCGGCTGAGGGAGCTGCTGCTCCACCCGGCCCGGCCGATCCAGATCGTCGTCGCAGGCAAGGCGCATCCTGCCGACGACAGCGGAAAGCGGCTGGTCCAGGAGCTGGTGCGGTTCTCCGACGACCCCAGGGTCCGCCATCGCATCGTCTTCCTGCCCGACTACGGGATCTCGATGGCACAGAAGCTCTACCCGGGCTGCGACGTCTGGCTCAACAACCCGCTGCGGCCGCTGGAGGCGTGCGGCACGAGCGGGATGAAGGCCGCCCTCAACGGCTGTCTGAATCTGTCCGTGCTGGACGGCTGGTGGGACGAGTGGTTCGAGCCGGACTTCGGCTGGGCGATCCCGACCGCCGACGGGTCCGCCATGGGCGAGGACCGGCGCGACGAGCTGGAGGCGAACGCCCTGTACGAGCTGATCGAGGAGCGGGTCGCGCCGCGCTTCTACGACCGGGGCGCCGAAGGGCTGCCCGAGCGCTGGGTGGAGATGGTCCGCCGCACGGTGGGCACCCTCGGTCCCAAGGTCCTTGCGGGACGCATGGTGCGTGAGTACGTGGAGCGGCTGTACGCACCCGCCGCGCTCGCCCACCGCTCTCTGGACGTTGCCACGGCGCGGGAGCTCGCGGACTGGAAGGCCCGGATCCGTGCCGCGTGGCCACGGGTCGCCGTCGACCACGTGGAGGCCGTGGCGCCGAGCAGCGCGGGCGCCTCGGCCGAGCTGGGGTCCACCCTGGGCCTGCGGGTCCGGATCGCCCTCGGAGCGCTGGAGCCGGACGATGTGGAGGTGCAGGCGGTGGCCGGGCGGGTCGACTCCGCCGATGCCCTCTCGGACACCCAGGTCTTCCCGCTGAAGCCGACCGGCAGCCAGGACCTGGAGGGCCGCTGGCTGTACGAGGGCCCACTCGCCCTCGACCGTACGGGGCCGTACGGCTACACCGTGCGGGTCCTTCCCGCCCACCCGCTGCTGGCGACCAGTGCCGAACTCGGCCTGGTGGCACTGCCGACGGAAGCGACCGGAGACGGTGCGGGTGTGCTGATGCGCTGACGTCGCCCGTCCCCGGGGCCCGGCACCTGCGAGGTGCCGGGCCCCTTCGCTTTCTGAACACAATGTCTTGACGTGTTCATGAGATGCATTTAGGTTCCTCACTCATTGCAGAGTTCACAACTCGACCCACCGTTCACGTCCATGAACTGGAGCGGCTCCGGGCCGAGTTGCCGGACCACCTCCGCACCGGAAGGCACCCCACATGCGTACCGGATCCATCGGCCGCGGCCTCGGCCTCGCCACCGCACTGGCCGCCCTGCTCACCGCGGCCCTCGTCACCCCGGCATCGGCCGGCAGAGCCGCGCCCGCCGCGAACCCCCGGGCGATGCAGGCCGCCGCGGCTGCAGCCCCCGCCGCCTTCACCCACCCCGGCGTCCTCGTCAGTCGCCCCCAACTCGACTTCGTACGCACCAAGGTGCAGGCCGGCGCCCAGCCCTGGAAGAGCGCGTACGACCAGATGATGGCCAGCAAGTACGCCTCGCTCACCCGCACCGCCAAGCCGCGCGCCGTCGTGGAGTGCGGCTCGTACTCCAACCCCAACTACGGCTGCACCGACGAGCGCGAGGACGCGATAGCCGCGTACACCCTCGCGCTGGCCTGGCACATCAACCAGGACAGCCGCTACGCCCAGAAGTCCATCGAGATCATGGACGCCTGGTCGGCCGTCATCCAGGATCACACCAACAGCAACGCCCCGCTTCAGACGGGCTGGGCCGGCTCCTCGTGGCCCCGGGCCGCCGAGATCATCAAGTACACGTACAGCAGCTGGCCGAACTCCGGCCGCTTCGCGACCATGCTGCGCAACGTCTACCTCCCCAAGGTCATCAACGGCTCCAACAGCAACGGGAACTGGGAACTGAGCATGACCGAGGCCGCGATCGGGATCGCGGTCTTCCTCGAGGACCGCACCGCCTACGACAAGGCCGTCACCAAGTTCCGCGGACGCGTCCCCGCGTACATCTACATCAACGCCGACGGCGCCCTGCCGAAGGCCGCACCGGGCAGCGGCCTCGACACCCGCGACGAGATCATCAATTACTGGCAGGGGCAGTCGACCTTCATGGACGGCCTCTCCCAGGAGACCTGCCGCGATCTCACCCACACCGGCTACGGCATCTCCGCCATCTCCCACATCGCCGAGACCAGCCGGATCCAGGGACAGGACCTCTACCCGGAGATCGCCGAACGCCTGCGCCACGCGCTGGGTCTGCACGCGAAGTACCAGCTGGGCGCGGCGGTTCCGGCCAACCTGTGCGGCGGCACGCTCAAGGACAACCTCGGACCGATCACCGAAGTGGGATTCAACGCCCTGCACAACCGGATGGGTATCGCCATGACCAACACCCAGACCCTCACCGAACAGCAGAGGCCCGCCGGGACCAACAACCTGTTCGTCGCCTGGGAGACCCTGACCCACGCGAACAACCCCAACTGACCCGCATCCAGCGGCAAGCCGCATCGCGGAACGGCGGAACCGCCCGGGAGGAAGGAGAGTCCCTCCCGGGCGGTTCCGGTCATCGACTGCCGCGAACGTGCTGCCTGGTTCAGAAGGTCAGCTTGAAGCTGTTGATGGTGCCGGTGTCCTGCGAGGCGACGTCCTGGACCTTCAGCTTCCAGGTGCCGTTGGCGACCTCGGAGGATGCGTTGACGGTGTAGGTCGTCTGGACGTTGTCCGCCGAGTCGCTGCCCGAGGAGTTCTTCAGCCGGTAGGCCGTGCCGTCCGGGGCCACGAGGTCGATGACGAGGTCACCGCGCCAGGTGTGGGTGATGTCCACCCCGACCTGGAGGGTGCTGGGCGCGTTGCCCGTGATCCCGGTGACGCTGACCGAGCTGGTGACGGCCGCGCCGTTGTCCGGGATGGCGACGTGGGTGGTGTTCTGGAAGACCGTGCCGCCGGAGCCGCCGCCGGGGCGCGAGCCGACGTTGACGCCGGCCCAGGCGTCGGCCACCGACTTGTACTCGGCGCTGCTCGTGCCGTACAGCTCACCGGCCACGGCGAGGGTCCCGGTACGTGCCGCCGCGTAGTTCGTCGTGGAGCCGAACTTGGTGGTGAGCGCCTTGTACCAGATCAGCGCGGCCTTGTCGCGGCCGATGCCGGTGACCGGCAGACCGTCGGAGGTCGGCGAGTTGTACGAGACGCCGTTGACGGTCTTGGCGCCGCTGCCCTCGGAGAGCAGGTAGAAGAAGTGGTTCGCGGGACCCGAGGAGTAGTGGACGTCCACGTTGCCGATACCGGAGTACCAGGAGTCCTTCGACCCGCCGTCCTTGCTCGGCTTGTCCATGTAGCGCAGCGGGGTGCCGTCCCCGTTGATGTCGATCTTCTCGCCGACCAGGTAGTCGCCCACGTCGGTGGCGTTGTTGGAGTAGAACTCGACCGCGGCGGCCATGATGTCGCTGGTCGCCTCGTTGAGACCGCCGGACTCGCCGCTGTACACCAGGCCGGCGGTGGCGGAGGTGACACCGTGCGTCATCTCGTGCGCGGCCACGTCCAGGGAGGTCAGCGGTGCGGCGTTGCCGCTGCCGTCCCCGTAGGTCATGCAGAAGCAGCTGTCGTCCCAGAAGGCGTTGACGTAGTTGTTGCCGTAGTGGACGCGGGAGTACGCGCCGACTCCGTCGCCCCGGATGCCGGTGCGGCCCTGCACGTTCTTGTAGTAGTCCCAGGTCTCGGCCGCGCCGTAGTGCGCGTCCGCGGCGGCCGTCTCGACGTTCGTCGGGCTTCCGTTGCCCCAGATGTCGTCGGTGCCGGAGAAGAGCGTCCCCTTGCCGGATGTGCCGTGGTTCAGGTTGTACGTCTTGTGGCTGCCGCGCGTCGTGTCGGTCAGCGTGTACGACGGGGCGGTGCCGAGCGTGACCTGACCGCTGTACTCGGTGTTGCCGGTGCCGGTCTCGATGGCCTGCCACTCGTAGAGCTTCGCACCGGTGGACGCGTCGGTGATGACGTGCAGCTCGTTGGGGGTGCCGTCGTCCTGGAGTCCGCCGACGACGGTCTCGTAGGCCAGCTGCGGCTTGCCCTGGGCCATCCAGACCACCTTGCGGGGCGCCCGGTCGGCCACGGTCTTCTCGGAGCCGGCGTCCTTCGCGGCGCCGAGCGCCTGCGCCTCGGCCTTGGCCGGCGCGACGTCGGCGGCGGTGCCGACGGCCTTCAGCTGGGCAGAGGTGGCCTTGGAGGCCTTGGTGACGCTCTCGGTCGCACCCGCCTTGGACTCCTGGACGATCAAATCACCGCCGAGGACGGGAAGTCCGCTGAAGGTGCGCTCGTAACGGGTGTGCGTGGTGCCGTCGTTGTCCTGGATGACATCCCGGACGACGAGCTTCTCCTGAGAGCCGAGACCGAGCTCCTTGGCGGTGGCCGCCTTGCTCGCGTCGGCCTCGCGTATCAGCTCGGCGCGCTCGGACGGGGAGAGCTGCTTGGCCAGCGCACCGTGATTGACCTTGGTGGCGGCCGGGGCGGTGGCCGTGTCGGGCGAGGCGGTTGCCGTGCCGGTCTGGACACCTACGGCGAGGAGGGCTGCTGCGGCAATCAGGGCGCCTGTCGCGGTGGTGCGACGGCTGGGTGTGGATCTCACGCGGACTCCTTCTGCGAGGGGGGTACCGGGTCGGCTGGGTGAGCCGGCCCGGGCAGAGCAAGCAGTGAGCAGAACGGGGGAAGAGTGTCAGCAGATGGACACTCCTGTCAGGACCGCGTCAACAACTTGGCCGGAATTCGTCCGTTGGCAGAGAGTTCATGTTCGTTAAGCGGACGTTTCGCCGATCATCACCGGAGCGTCGTCCGGGGGGCGGCGCACGCTGCATTCGACGCGCTGACGGACTTCGAGTCCGCATCCCTCGTGTTCGAACACCGAGTTGAGCACGGAGCGAAGGACGACGGCCGGAACGGCCTCGGGCCATGGCTGGTTCCGGGCCCCCCACTCCTCGATGCGCAGGCCCCCCGGAGAGCCGCCCTGTTCACGAGGAAGGTGAAGAAGGACGGTCGCCGTGCCAGGAACGCCAGAGTGCGGCGTAGGCGCCGTCGGCGGCCACCAGGTCGTCGTGAGTACCGAGTTCGGTGATCCGGCCGTCCTCCATGACGGCCACCCGGTCCGCATCGTGAGCTGTCTGCAGGCGGTGCGCGATCGCGATCACGGTTCTGCCCTCGAGGACGGCGGCCAGCGCTCGTTCCGTGTGCCGTGCGGTCCGCGGGTCGAGGAGGGCGGTGGCCTCGTCGAGTATCAGCGTGTGGGGGTCGGCCAGTACGACACGTGCCAGCGCGAGTTGCTGGGCCTGCGCGCCGTCCGGGCGGTGTCCGCCATGACCCAGATCGGTGTCCAGGCCGTCCGGGAGCTCACCCGCCCACTCGGCACCGACGGCGGCGAGTGCCGCACGCAGTTCCGCATCGGTGGCCGCCGGGGCCGCCATCCGCAGGTTGTCCCGGACGTTGCCGAGGAACACATGGTGCTCCTGGGTGACGAGCACGACCTGCCGGCGCAACTGGTCGGGTGCCAGGCCGGCCACCGGTACCCGGCCCACCGTGACCGAGCCGGTGCGCGGCACGTCCACGCCGGCCAGCAGCCTGCCCAACGTGGTCTTGCCGGCGCCGGACGGGCCGACGATCGCCAGGTGCTCGCCGGGCCGGACCGTCAGATCGACTCCGTGCAGGACGTCGCCGCCGACGCCGCGCGCACCTTCGTAGGCGTAGTGCACACCGGTCACTTCGATCCGGTCGTCCGCCGGGGTGCGGGAGCCGGCCCGCGGCAGGTGCGGCACCATCCCGATCCCCTCGACCCTGGCGAAGGAGGCACTGCTGCTCTGCAGCTGTTCGACGCGCTGCAGGATGGTGTCCAGCGGCTGGGAGAGCTGCCGCAGATACAGGGCCGAGGCGACCACCGCACCCAGGCTCATGGCGCCGTGGTCGTGCAGCACACCACCGATCAGCAGGACACCGGCCACGGGAACGACATAGGAGATGTCCACGGCGGGGAAGAGCACACTGCGCAGGAAGAGCGTGCGGGTCCGGGTGCGCCGGCACTCCTCGATCGCCCGGTGACATGCATCGATACGGCTCTGCTGCAGCCCGAGCGCCTCGACGGTGCGGGCGCCGGCGGCGGTGGCGGCCAGCTGTTCCGCCAGTGCCGAGTTGGCCGCGCCCTCGGCGAGGTAGGCGCGGAGCGCCCGGCGCAGATACCAGCGGACGGCGAACCAGATGCCGAGCAGCCCGAGCACGCCGCAGGCACCCAGCAAGGGGTTGAGCGCGAAGACCGCTCCGAGGACGAACAGCGCCTGGACCGTGGCGATCAGCACATCGGGACCGACGTCGCGGAGGGTGGTGCCGACCGCCGCGACATCCGCGGTGCCGCGGGTCGTCAGGTCACCCGTGCCGGCGCGCTCGACCACCGACGCGGGCAGCGCCAATGCGCGGTCGGTGAACTGCTCGCGGACGCGCGCCAGGGTGCGTTCGCCGAAGCGGTGTCCGACCAGGCCGGCGTAGCGGGCCAGCAGGAGCTGCGCCAGGGCGAAGACCAGGATGGTGAGTGCCAGCCGGTCCACGATGCCGACCGAGCCGCCCGACCTGACCTCGTCGATGACTTGGCCGAGCAGCCACGGGGCGACGAGTCCGGCGCCGGCGGCCAGCGCGTTGAGTGCGAGCAGAGCGGCGAAGGCCCGGCCGTCCTGCCGGATCAGCCCGAGTGCCGCGCGACGGATCCGGAACGGTTCGGCGACCGGCAGCGCCCCGGACGGCGGCCGGGCAGCGGACGAAGGGGCGGTCATGGGGTGGCCTTCCGGGGCGCGGGGGCGGCTTCGGCTCCGTCGCCCGCGTGGACGGCGTCGTCGTCGTCCGCGCCGCGGGACACCAGCAGACGGTAACCCGGGTGCCCGTCCAGCAGGTCGCGATGGGTGCCGACGGCCGCGACGGAACCGTCGACCAGGTAGTAGACGGTGTCGGCCCGGTCCAGGACGAGAGGGGAGGTGCTGGTGACGACCGTGGTGCGGCCGGACCGTGCCCTGCGCAGCCGGGTCGCCATGGCCGCCTCGGTGTGCGCGTCGACGGCCGAGGTCGGCTCGACCGCCAGGAGAATCTCGGGATCGGCCAGCAGGGCCCGGACGAGGCGGACACGCTGCCGCTGGCCGCCGGAGAGATTGCGGCCCTGCGCGTCGACGGCGGAGCCGAGCCCGTCCGGCAGCCCGCGGACGACGTCCTGGGCCATGGCCGCATCGACGGCGCGGCGGAGCGACTCCTGATCCCGGTCCCGGCTGCCGGCGAGGACGTCGCGCAGTGTGCCGGCGAACAGGTCCGCCTCGTTGTCCGCGACGAGGATCCGCGCGCGGACCTGGGCCAGGTCGATCTCGTCGAGGCGGACCGTGCCCCAGGTCGCCGCCGATGCGACGAAGCGGCCGAGCCGGTCGATCACCGTCGCGGACTCCGACGGCCGGGCGCTGACCAGAGCGGTCAGCGTGGCGGGGAACACCTCGACGCCGGACGCCGGATCGCGGAGTACGGAGGGCCCATCGGGCCCGTCCAGAGGCGCCGAGTCCGCCCTCCGGCCCACCGGGTCGGGCTCCAGGGACAGGAAGCGGATGACTCTGCGCGCGGCGACCAGGCCGCGGCCGATGTCGTAGCCGCCCTCGATGAAGAAGGAGACGGGCACGACGAGAACGGCCGTGTAGCCGTACACCGCGACCAGTTCGCCGACGGTGATCTCGCCCTGCGCGGCCATCCGGGCCGCCAGCCATGTCACGGTGCCCAGGAACAGGGTGGGCAGACCGATGCCGAGGGCCTGGATCCAGCTGGTCACCGCCCCCACCCGGTACCCCTCCGCCTGCAGCTCCTGGGAGCCCCGCCGGTAGCGTTCGGCGTACACGTCCTTGCCGCCGATGCCGTTGAGGACCCGCAGACCGCCGGCGATGTCGGCGAAACGGGCGGCGAGGCCGCCCTGCCGGTCGCGGTACGCCGCCTCGGCTCCCTGAAGCCGCGCCAGCAGCGGGCCGATCAGCACCGCGAGCAGGGGCACGCCCAGCAGTACGACCGTGGCGAGCAGCGGCGACACGTTCAACAGCAGTGCCGCCACGACGACATAGGCGAGGACGGCGCCGACGCCCGGACCGGTGACGGTGAGCGTGTTGGCGATCAACGCGACGTCACCGAACCCGATGGTGACGACCTCTCCGGCCGTGGCCCGGCGCGGCAGCGCCGCACCCAGTCGGGTCGCCTGGGCGACCACGGTCCGCACTGTGCGGAAGGCACCGTCGAGCCGCACCCTGGTCATCGTGCGGTGCCGCATGATGGCGAGCCAGGCGTTGAGCAGTCCGACGGCCACCAGCGCCGCGACCCAGCCGGCCAGCGCGGAGCGGTCCCCGGCCTGCAGCCCGTCGTCGATGGCGCGCGACAGCAGATACGGCGGCAGGGTCAGACCGACCATCCAGGAGCTGCCCAGCAGCGCCCCGGCGGCAACGCGCCGCCCCTGCCGGGTGACCAGCCACCACAGATACCGTCCGGGGCCGCGACAGTCCGGGGTCTCCCGGTCCGTGGACCGGGAGACCCGGTGATCCGCACGCCGATCTGTCATGTACTGCACCCTAGTGACCGCCGGTGCGGGAGGTCGACGGGGGCCGTCGCCGACGGTCCGGCAGTCGTCTCAGGCCAGGCCCTCAGGCCAGGCTCTCCCGCCAGGCGCGATGGAGTCCGGCGAACCGGCCCGTGCCACCGATGAGTTCGGCCGGGGAGCCGTCCTCCACGATCCGGCCGTGCTCCATCACCAGGACCCGGTCCGCGATCTCCACGGTCGACAGCCGGTGCGCGATCACGACCGCGGTACGGCCGTGCAGCACCGTGTCCATGGCCCGCTGCACCGCCCGTTCGCCCGGGATGTCCAGGGAGCTCGTCGCCTCGTCGAGAATCAGCACCGCCGGGTCGGCGAGCAGGGCGCGGGCGAAGGCGACCAACTGGCGCTGGCCGGCGGAGATGCGCCCGCCCCTCTTGCGCACGTCCGTGTCGTACCCGTCCGGCAGGCCGCTGATGAAGTCGTGCGCGCCGATCGCCTTCGCGGCCTGCTCGATCTCCGCGCGGGTGGCGTCCGGGCGGCCGATGGCGATGTTCTCGGCGACCGTCCCCGAGAAAAGGAACGCCTCCTGGGTCACCATCACCACGCCGCGCCGCAGTTCGGGCGTGGCCAGATCCCGCAGATCGGTCCCGTCCAGCAGCACCCGGCCGTCGGTCGGGTCGTAGAACCGGGCCAGCAGCTTGGCGAGCGTCGACTTCCCGGCGCCCGTCGACCCGACCACGGCCACCGTCTGCCCGGCTCGGATCGTCAGATCGAAGCGGGGCAGCACCTCGCCGCCCGTCCGGTAGGCGAAGCGGACCGCGTCGAAGACCACGTCCCGGCCGGGGTGCTCACCCGCGCGGGCCGGCAGCTCCTGCGGGTTCGACGTCTCCGGGACGGTGGGGGTCTGGGCCAGCAGTCCCGCGATCTTCTGCAGCGAAGCCCCGGCCGACTGGTAGGAGTTGAGGAACATGCCGAGCCGGTCGATCGGGTCGTACAGCCGTCGCAGGTAGAGCACGGACGCGGCCAGCACGCCGAGAGCGAGGGTGCCGGAGGCGACCCGGTACGCACCCCACAGCACGATCCCGGCAACCGCCGTGTTGGCGACCAGCCGGGAGCCGACGACGTAGCGCGCCATCTCCAGCAGCGCGTCGCCGTTCGTCCGGCAGTGCCGCTGGTTGAGCTTCCCGAACCCGACGTCGTTGACGGGCTCGCGGCGGAAGGCCTGGACGGGGCGGATGCCGTTCATCGTCTCGGCGAACTTCACGATGACCGCGGCGATCGCCGTCGACCGCTGCGCGAAGATCTCGCCGGCCCGTCGCTGGTAGCGCCGCACCAGCAGATACAGCGGCACGAACGAGAGCACGGCGACCGCACCGAGACCGAAATCCAGCCACAGGAGCGTCAGTGAGATGGACACGAAGGAGAGCACCACGACGACCAGTTCCTGCAGCCCCTCGCTGAGCAGCTCCCGCAGCGACTCCACATCCGTGGTGGAGCGCGAGATCAGCCGGCCCGAGGTGTAGCGCTCATGGAAGTCCACGCTCAGCGCCTGCGCATGGCGGAAGATCCGCACCCGGAGATCGAGCAGCACCTCCTGGTTGATCCTGGCGGAGGCCTGAATGAACGCCCACTGCATGATTCCCGCGCCCGCCGAACACAGGGCGTATCCGATGCCCACGGCGATCAGCGGCCCGTAGTCCTTGTCCCGGAACGCGGGCACACCTCTGTCGATCGCGTACGCCACGAGCAGCGGACCTGCCTGGACCGCGACCTGCTGGATCAGCAGGAACAGCGCGGCCACCACGACCCGGCCCCTGAGCGGGCCGAGCAGGGACCCCAGCAGGGCGCGCGTCGCGCCCCGGGGCGTGGGCAGGTCGTCCCGGTCGAAGGGATCCCCGGCCCCGTCGGTGGGGACGGGGGAGGCGGGATCCGGGGCGGTCCCGGTCCGCCGGCGCGGTCCACCGCCCTGTGCCGTGCCCTGCGGGGCGCGGGCCAGGGTCTTGGTGCCCGTGACCGAGTTGGAGGGTGACGGGCCGGTTCCCGGGCCGTTCCCCTCGTCGTCCGTCCCTGCGGGACACCCTGTCGTCGCGTCGGTCATCGGGCGCTGCCCTCCTCGGCAGGGACATCCATGGCACGTGCGCCGTCGCCGGACACGTATGCGGCAAGCGTGTCCTCGGCGGCCTCGTAGGCGGTGGGTTCAGCGGACAGCGAGCTCTCGGCGCCGGACATCAGCCAGGCGTACTCGGCGTTGCTCCGCAGCAGTTCCTGGTGCGTACCGACCGCGCTGATCCTGCCCTCCGACAGCAGCGCGACCCGGTCCGCGAGCATCACCGTGGACGGCCGGTGCGCGACCACGACGGCCGTGGTCGACTCCAGCACACGCCGCAGGGCGGCCTCGACCAGCGTCTCCGTGTGCACATCCAGTGCCGAGAGCGGGTCGTCGAGCACCAGGAAGCGCGGCTGCCCGACGACGGCGCGGGCCAGCGCGAGGCGCTGCCGCTGACCGCCGGAGAGGCTGAGTCCCTGTTCGCCGACCTGGGTGTCGACACCCTGCGGCAGGTCGTGCACGAAGTCGGCCTGCGCGATCGACAGCGCCCGCCGCAGGTCGTCCTCCCCGGCGCCCTCGGCGCCCATGAGGACGTTCTCCCCGACGGTCGCGGAGAAGAGCGTCGGCTCCTCGAACGCCACGGACACCAGCTTGCGCAGCCGCTCGCGCGGCATGTCGGTGATGTCGACGCCGTCCAGCGTGATCCGCCCGGCGGTGGCGTCGTGCAGCCGCGGCACGAGCGCGGTGAGCGTCGTCTTCCCGGATCCCGTGGCCCCGACCAGGGCCATCGTCTCCCCGGGGCGGATCCGCAGATCGATCCGGGTGAGTACGGGTACGGATCCGGCCTCCGCGTCGGGGTAGCGGAACTCGACTCCTTCGAAGACCATTCCGTCGGTCCCGGACGGCTCGGCGGACACGTCGCCGGCCGTCTCGTGTTCCTCCGCCACGTCCATCACCTCGAAGAACCGCTCGGTCGCAGTCGCCGACTCCTGGCTCATCGCCAGCAGGAAGCCGATCGACTCGACCGGCCACCGCAGCGCCAGCGCGGTCGACAGGAACGCGACCAGCGTGCCCGCCGACAGATCCCCGTCCGCGACCTGGATGGTGCCGAGCACGAGCGCCGCCCCGATGGCCAACTCGGGGATCGTGGTGATGAAGGCCCAGATGCCCGCCAGCAACCGTGCCTTGTCGAGTTCCGTGCCGCGCAGCCGCTGCGACAGGCCGTGGAAGGCGAGCGCCTGGCTGCGGTGCCGGCCGAACCCCTTGATGATGCGGATGCCGAGCACGCTCTCCTCGACGACCGTGGTCAGGTCGCCGACCTGGTCCTGGGCCTTGCGCGCCACCAGTGCGTACTTCGTCTCGAAGACCGAGCAGAGGATCACCAGCGGTACGACCGGCGCCAGCAGCACCAGGCCCAGCGTCCACTGCTGGACCAGCAGAATGATGAAACCGGCCAGAATCGTGGTGGCGTTGACCAGCAGGAACGTCAGCGGAAAGGCCAGGAACATGCGCAGCAGCATCAGATCCGTGGTTCCGCGCGACAGCAGCTGGCCCGACGCCCAGCGGTCGTGGAAGGCCACCGGCAGCCGCTGCAGATGCCGGTAGAGATCGGCCCGCATCGACGCCTCGACACCCGCCAGCGGGCGCGCCACCATCCATCGCCGCAGTCCGAACAGGAGCGCCTCGGCGATGCCCAGCAGGAGCAGGTAGAGCGCGCCGAGCCAGACTCCGCCCGGATCGTGGTGTGCGACCGGTCCGTCCACGATCCACTTCAGTACGAGGGGGATCACCAGGCCGAGGCAGGAGGCGACGACCGCCACGCCGGCCGCGCCGAACAGACGGATCCGGACAGGCTTCACATAAGGCCACAACCGCAGCAGGGAGCGCGCGGCGGACCGGTCCTTGGGCTCTACATGGTTCTCGGGCATCAGGGGCGAGCCTACGGTTCACCACTGACATCGCTCATCTGGTTTTTTCTCGCCGTGTCGACATGTTCCCCCCACGCGGCGGGTCCGGGGCCGCGCGTCGCACCAGGGATCAGCCGATCGGCCGACACCGATCGGAGCGCAAGGGCCGATGCCCTGCGGGCCTGCCCGGCGCGATTCCCGTACCCCTGGCCACCATCGAAGTGAACGGGCGTGGCCGACCGCGACCGGGTGACGCACCCGCTCGCGCCCGGCCCCGGGAGAGCGGGCCGAGGGCGGGGCTCACGGGGCGCCGGAGCTGTACAGCGTCCTCCCCGGCCCCCGCCGTCCTCACTCCCTGACCCGCAGCAGCACCACCGACCTTGCCGGCACCGTCAGCAGCTGGCCGCCCCGGTGCACCGTCGCCGGCGCGGTGGACTGGTCCTCCTGTGAGGTGTCCAGCACCAGTTCGTACGCCTGTGCCCACGGCGGCCCCGGAAGCCGGAAGCTGCTCGGACGGTCGGCGGCGTGCAGGATGGCCAGGAAGCTGTCGTCGGTGACCTGCTCACCGCGCGCGTCGCGGCCCGGGATGTCGCGCCCGGAGAGATACAGGCCGACGGTCGCGGCCGGTGCGTACCAGTCCGCCTCCGTCATCTCCTTGCCCTGCCGGGTGAACCACGCCAGGTCGCGCAGCCCGTCCGCGGCCTGCGGCCGGCCCGAGAAGAACGCCCGGCGGCGCAGCACCGGATGGGCATGGCGCAGCGCGAGCACCCGGGCGGTGAGCTCGGTCAGTCCCCGCCACTCGGGCCGGTCGAGCAGGGACCAGTCCAGCCAGCTGACCTCGTTGTCCTGGCAGTAGGCGTTGTTGTTGCCGTCCTGCGTACGTCCCATCTCGTCGCCCGCGACCAGCATCGGCACCCCGGTCGACAGCAACAGCGTGGTGAGCAGATTGCGCAGCTGGCGGCGGCGCAGCGCATTGACTGCGGGGTCGTCGGTCTCGCCCTCGGCGCCGCAGTTCCAGGCCCGGTTGTCCGACGTGCCGTCCCGGTTGCCCTCGCCGTTGGCCTCGTTGTGCTTCTGCTCGTACGTGACCAGGTCGCGCAGGGTGAAGCCGTCGTGCGCGGTGATGAAGTTGACCGACGCGTACGGGCGGCGGCCGCCCCAGGCGTACAGATCGCTGGACCCGGTCAGCCGGTAGCCGAGATCCCGGACGTCGGGCAGGGCGCCGCGCCAGAAGTCCCGTACGGCGTCCCGGTAGCGGTCGTTCCACTCGGTCCACAGCGGGGGGAAGGCACCGACCTGGTAACCGCCGTTGCCGACGTCCCACGGCTCGGCGATCAGTTTCACCCGGCGCAGCACCGGGTCCTGGGCGATCACCGCGAGGAACGGGGACAGCATGTCGACGTCGTGCATCGAGCGGGCCAGCGCCGCCGCCAGGTCGAAGCGGAAGCCGTCGACGCCCATCTCCGTGACCCAGTACCGCAGCGAGTCCGTGATCAGCCGCAGCACGTGCGGCTGCACCACGTGCAGGGTGTTGCCGCAGCCGGTGTAGTCGGCGTACCGGCGGGCGTCGGACTGCAGCCGGTAGTAGCCCCGGTTGTCGATGCCGCGCAACGACAGCATCGGCCCCAGCTCGCTCGCCTCCGCCGTGTGGTTGTAGACCACGTCGAGGATCACCTCGATCCCGGCGTCGTGCAGCGCCCGCACCATCCGCTTGAACTCGCCGACCTGCTGGCCTCCCGTACCGCTGGCCGAGTAGTCCGCGTGCGGGGCGAAGTAGCCGATCGAGTTGTAGCCCCAGTAGTTGTGCAGCCCGCGCCGGAGCAGATGGTCCTCGTGGGCGAACTGGTGCACGGGCAGCAGTTCCACCGCCGTCACCCCGAGCCGCTGCAGATGGCCGACGGCCGCCGGGTGGGCGAGGCCGGCGTACGTGCCCCGCAGCTCCTCCGGGATTCCCGGATGCAGCTTGGTGAAGCCGCGCACATGCAGCTCGTAGATGACGGAGTCCGCCCACGGGGTCTTCGGCCGCCGGTCCTCCGCCCAGTCGTCGTCATCGTGGACGACGACACCCTTCGGCACGTACGGAGCGGAGTCCCGTTCGTCGCGCACGGTGTCGGCGACCTGCTGCTGCGGCCAGTCCCTCACATGGCCGTACACCTCGGCCGGCAGGGTGAACGTGCCGTCCACGGCCCGTGCGTACGGATCGAGGAGCAGCTTGGCCGCGTTCCACCGGGCACCCGTCCAGGGGTCCCAGCGGCCGTGCACCCGGTAGCCGTACCGCTGACCCGGCCGTACGCCCGGCACGAAACCGTGCCAGACCTCATGGGTCAGCTCGGTCAGCGGGAGGCGCGTCTCGTTCTCCTCCTCGTCGAAGAGGCAGAGCTCGACGGCCTCGGCCCCGCCCGCCCAGAGCGCGAAGTTGGTGCCCGCCACCCCGTCGGGCCCCACCCGGAAGCGGGCCCCGAGCGGCATCGGCGCGCCGGGCCACACGGCCGGCGGCCGCTGACCGCCGGAGCCGGCCCGCTCCGGCTCCGCGCCGGTCCCCGCCTCGCCCGATGTCTGCTCCACCGCCTTCCTGAACGGCCCTGGCACTGTGTCCTGCTCGGCTGCGCTCGACACTCCCAGCCTCCCGCGGCTCGTCCGGACCCGGCACCGAAGAGGAGCGCGCGGCGTCCCGGCCGCGGCTCCTCGAGTGTGGTCCTCCCTCTGTTCTGCCCAGGGCGGGGCCCGCACTCACGTTTCCCAGGGCCCGCCCCGATCGTTGGGTGGACGTGAACCACAACGTGAAGAAGGCAGGGGCGACCCTGGCCACTGTGCTGACATGGGCAGGACTGCTCGCCGTACTGACCGTACTGACCGGCTGCACCGGCACGGAATCATTCGTCAACGGGAAGCCGAGGTCGGTGCGGGGCGGGATCACGATCGTCCCGCGGGACGGCGCCAGGGACATCGGGGCGGACGCCCGGGTCGAGGTGAAGGTGCCCTCGGGGCGCCTGGAGAGCGTCAAGGTGACGCAGATCGAGGACGCACGCCGGCGGGACGTGCGGGGGAAGATCTCGCAGGACGGGCTCTCCTGGGCCCCGCACGCCGCCTCGCGGCGGCTCAGCCTTTCCGCCAAGTACACCGTCGACGTGGTGGCCCTGGACGGTGCCGGGCACCGCACGGCCCGGCACACCACCTTCACCACCGCGATCCCCGAGCACCGCTTCACCAGCTCCTTCACGCCGGACAAGCCGTCGATCGTCGGCACCGGCATGATCGTTTCCTTCCGCTTCGACCGCGAGATCAGGAACCGGGCGGCGGTGGAGCGGGCCATCCGGATCAGGTCCGTGCCGGCGGTCGCGGTGGTGGGGCACTGGTTCGGCGGCGGACGGCTGGACTTCCGCCCGGCCGCCTACTGGAAGCCGGGTACCAAGGTCACCGTCGCGGCGGCGCTGCGTGATGTGCCGGGCGCGCCCCATGTGTACGGGACCCAGCAGAAGACGGTCACGTTCACGGTGGGCCGCTCGCAGGTGTCCCGGGTCGACGTGGCCGAGCACACCATGGAGGTACGCCGCAACGGCCGGCTCGTGGACACGGTCCCGGTCACGGCGGGCGCCCCGGGCACGACCACGTACAACGGGAAGATGGTGGTCACCGAGATGCACGAGGTGACCCGGATGGACGGCCGGACCGTCGGTTTCGGCGGCGAGTACGACATCAAGGACGTCCCGCACGCCCTCCGTCTCACCGCATCCGGCACCTTCCTCCACGGGAACTACTGGGCGGGCCAGGGCGTCTTCGGCTCGGCCAACGTCAGCCACGGTTGTGTCGGGCTGCAGGATGTGAAGGGCGGCGGCGGGGACACCCCGGCCGGCCGGTTCTACGACCAGTCGCGCATCGGGGACGTGGTCGAGGTCGTCAACTCCGAGGACAAGAAGGTCGCTCCGGACAATGGTCTCGGTGGCTGGAATCTGAACTGGAGTCAGTGGAAGGCGGGCTCCGCGCTCCACTGACCCGGAACGGTCCCACGGCGCCGGACCCGCACCCGGCCTCCGCGCCGGACCCGCACCCGAAACCCCCGCGCAGCGCTCCGCACCGCGTGTCATCTGGTGATGTTCCGAGTCAACTTGGGACGGAACAGTGACATCCGAGGGGAGAACTCCACGCGGTCGGTGTGATTGTCTTTCGATGAGCGCGCATGTGAGGCGCGCGGGGGTGGGAGCCTGCGGGCTCCCCGGGCCTTGGCGGGGCCAGGCCGTGTGAGGGGAGACGACCACTTTGAACGGGCAGCCGATATCGGGGACATCGGCCGAAACGAACAACAGACGGCGTGGTCGGGGGACCACGGGGCCGGCGGCCCTGGTACTGGGCGCGTTGCTGTTGCTGGTGACGGCGTGCGGTGGGGGAGACACCGGGACGGAGAACAAGGGCAAGCCCGGTGGCGGGAGCAGGAGCGCGGACACGACCGCCTCGCAGGCAGTGGTGACCATCGCACCGAAGGACGGCGCGGACTCCGTCGCCACCAGCGGTGCGCTCAAGATCTCCGCCGAGCAGGGCAAGCTGACGACGGTCAAGGTCGCCGACCCCAAGGGCGTCGAGATCGAGGGCAAGCTCGCGGCGGACGGCACGAGCTGGGAGCCCGAGCAGCATCTGGCCGCGGCGACGAAGTACAGCGTGCACGCGGTCGCCGAGGACTCCAAGGGCCGTGAGTCGGCGAAGGACACCACGTTCACCACGCTGGTCCCGAAGAACACCTTCATCGGGCAGTACACGCCGGAGGACGGCTCCACGGTCGGTGTCGGCATGCCGGTCTCGATCCACTTCACCCGTGGCATCACCGCTCCGGAAGCCGTCGAGAGCGCCATCGAGGTGACGGCGGAGCCGTCCGTCCCCGTCGAGGGACACTGGTTCGGCAACGACCGGCTGGACTTCCGTCCGGAGAAGTACTGGGCCGCGGGCACCAAGGTGACCGTGAAGCTGAACCTCGACGGGGTCGAGGGCCGCCCGGGGGTCTACGGCAAGCAGGCCAAGACGATCTCCTTCACCATCGGCCGCAGCCAGGTCAGCACGGTCGACGCGGGTACGCACCGGATGAAGGTCGTCCGCGACGGGAAGGAGATCAGGAACATCCCGATCTCCGCGGGCGCGCCGGCGACCACGACGTACAACGGACAGATGGTCATCAGCGAGAAGCTCCGGGTGACCCGGATGAACGGTGACACCGTCGGCTTCGGCGGCGAGTACGACATCAAGGACGTGCCGCACGCGATGCGCCTGTCCACGTCGGGCACGTTCATCCATGGCAACTACTGGGGCGGATCCGGCGTGTTCGGCTCGGTCAACACCAGCCACGGCTGCGTCGGTCTGCAGGACGTGCGCGGCGGCGGGAGCGGGTCGACCCCGGCGGCCTGGTTCTTCGCGAACTCGATCATCGGCGATGTCGTGATCGTGAAGCACTCCCAGGACAAGACGATCCAGCCGGACAACGGCCTCAACGGCTGGAACATGTCCTGGGCCGAGTGGACCAAGTAGTCCGCGATGTGCGGTCCGACAGCGGGCCCGGTGCTGTGACCAACGGCACCGGGCCCGCTGCTGTTAGCGCCGGTTAACCTGCCTCCCATGACCGTAACCCTCGAAGCAAGCGACGGCGTCGGCACCATCCGGCTGGACCGTCCGCCCATGAACGCCCTGGACGTCGCCATCCAGGACCGGCTGCGTGAACTCGCAGAGGAGGCGACCCGGCGCGACGATGTGCGCGCCGTCGTCCTCTACGGCGGTGAGAAGGTGTTCGCGGCAGGCGCGGACATCAAGGAGATGCAGGCCATGGACCACACGGCGATGGTCGTGCGGTCCAAGGCGCTGCAGGACTCCTTCACCGCCGTGGCCCGGATCCCCAAGCCCGTTGTCGCCGCAGTCACCGGCTATGCGCTCGGCGGCGGCTGCGAGCTGGCACTCTGCGCCGACTACCGGATCGCCGCCGACAACGCCAAGCTGGGCCAGCCCGAGATCCTGCTCGGCCTGATCCCCGGTGCGGGCGGCACCCAGCGACTGGCCCGGCTGGTCGGGCCGTCCAAGGCCAAGGACCTGATCTTCACCGGCCGCCATGTGAAGGCCGAGGAGGCCCTGGCGATCGGCCTGGTGGACCGCGTGGTGCCGGCGGCCGAGGTGTACGAGCAGGCGCACGCCTGGGCCGCCCGGCTGGCCAAGGGGCCCGCCCTGGCGCTGCGCGCCGCGAAGGAGTCCGTCGACGCGGGACTGGAGACCGACCTCGACACCGGGCTCACGATCGAGCGGAACTGGTTCGCGGGCCTGTTCGCCACGGAGGACCGCGAGCGCGGAATGCGCAGCTTTGTGGAAGAGGGGCCGGGCAAGGCCAAGTTCCTCTGACCGAACGCCAGTTGGGCACAGGCGGTCGCGGATTCATCCGTGCGGGCGGATTAGCTGAGCCTTAAGACAACCTTAAGGCTCAGCGCTCCGGTGATCGGCGCAATCCCGTTCAGGCCGCCTGTACGCGCAGGTCGGAGGCGGTGTCGAGAGGTGCATTCTGCCACCGGCATATGCCTATCGACCGCTGAGGAAGGCCCGCTTGAGGGGTGGGGATTCCCGCGGAACGGCCCCGGAGTGCCCGTCGTGCGGCCATGATGGTGTGCATGGCGGGCCTGGAGGGTGTGGAGCAGCCGCGACAGCGCAGCGGTGCGACTGCGGCGCGCTGGATGCCGGCTGTCGAGGACGAACAGGCGTTCAAAGCGCTCGAGTTGTTCGGGAATCCGGCGGAGGGCGAGGTCCGGCTGCCCTCCCGGCCGGAGTCCGCGGCGACAGCCCGGCGGCTCACTTCGTGCGTGGTGCTGCGCCAGTGGGCGCTTTCCCCGCAGACCGGCGAGCATGCCGTCCTGCTCGTCTCGGAACTCGTCGGCAATGCCGTGCGGCACACCGGTGCCCGGATTTTCGGACTGCGCATGCTGCGCCGTCGCGGCTGGATCCGGGTCGAGGTGCGCGACCCCTCGCGCGGGCTGCCGTGTCTCATGCCGGTCCAGGAGATGGACATCAGCGGCCGCGGTCTCTTCCTCGTCGACAAGCTCTCCGACCGGTGGGGGGTGGATCTGCTGCCGCGCGGCAAGACCACCTGGTTCGAGATGCGGGTCTCCGAACGCTGAGCCGGTGCCCGCGGTCCTCCCCGTGGTGATGCACGGAAGCCCCCGGTCTGCCGTTGTGTGGCGCTTCGGGGGCTTCCGTGTGGGGGCCGTGAAATGGGGGGGTGTATTCACGGCCGCGTAAGACGACCTGGCCCGGGTCAATGGGGGTCGTAGGACCGACTATGGCAGATGGGTGACCGTGAAGCCAAAGGTGTCAACCATCTGAAGTTACGCATATATGGACATTTCAATGGTGAATCACAGGTGCGATGAGTCACTCGCCTAGCAAAGTGTGAATGAATATGCAGCCAGAAGAGTGAATCGTTGATCATTTCCGTTACGGTGAACCGGCTGGCGGATGTCCGGGAGCCACCGTGGCGGTGATTGCTTCGCATGTGTCCGGCATTGCGCCCCTACTGTTCTGCTCATGAACGCCTCCGAGATGCCGGTGCACCGCCGCAGCGCGCTGCGCGCGGGCACAGGGGCAGTCGTGGCCGGCACCCTCGCCGGCGGATGCACGGACGGGCGCGGCACCGCGGACACCGCAGGGAAGACCCCGGCCGGAACGCCCACGGACGCCCCCGCGCACGCCGCCGGCAGGAGTTCCGCGAGCGCCCGGTCCCCGGTCCCGCACCCCGCGTCCGCCCCGCACCGCTACCCCGGGCAGCCGGTCCAGATCGACCATGGCCCGCGGGACCGTCCCCGCGTCGCCCTCACCTTCCACGGCCAGGGCGACCCCGCCATCGCCCGGAGCGTGCTCAGCGAGGTGGAGCGCGCCCACGCCCGGATCACCGTTCTCGCCGTCGGCAGCTGGCTCGACGAGCACCCCGAGATGGCCCGCCGGATCCTCGACGGGGGCCACGACCTCGGCAACCACACCCAGCGGCACATCGACATCTCGGCGATGGACGAGGCGGCGGCGTACGCGGAGATCACCGGCTGCGCGCAGCGGCTGCGCCGGCTCACCGGCTCCATCGGCACCTGGTTCCGCCCCTCGCGCACCCGGTCCGCCACCCCGCTCGTCCAGCGCCTCGCGCGCCGCGCGGGCTACCCGCACGTCCTCTCGTACGACGTGGACTCCCTCGACTTCACGTCTCCCGGCGCCGCGGCCGTCACCCGCAAGGTCGCCGGGGAGATCCGCAACGGGTCGGTGGTGAGCCTGCACTTCGGCTATGCGGACACGGTCGCCGCGCTGCCTCTCCTCCTCACCGAAATCGACCGCCGCCGTCTGCGCGCGGTGACGACCACGGAGCTGCTGACCTGATGCCTCCCTCCACCAAGCGCACCGCAGCCCTGCTCGCGGGCGTCCTCATCGCCGCACTCGCGGGCTGCGGCGCCCCGACCGGGAAGGGGAACGAGGCGTCCGCGCCGCCGGTCGTGCCCAAGGTCGCCGCCCGTGCGAACGCCACCCCGCAGCACGTCGCCCCGCCCGTGCCGCCCGGACTCGCCGGGATGCCGCCGGTGCTCGACCCCACGGACGTGTACGCGGCCGACCGGCCAGGAAAGCTCTCACCGGTCGTCAGGAACTTCCCGGCGCGGGTGTACGTGCCCAACACCAAATCCGACACCGTGTCGGTGATCGACCCCAGGACCTACAAGGTCATCGAAACCATCCCGGTCGGCCACCAGCCGCAGCACGTCGTCCCGTCCTGGGACCTGAAGACGCTCTGGGTCAACAACGACCTGGGCGACAGCCTCACGGCCATCGATCCGGCGACCGGGAAGGCCGGCAGGACGGTCGCGGTCTCCGACCCGTACAACCTCTACTTCACGCCGAACGGCACATACGCCATCGTGATGGCCTCGATGGACCGGCAGCTGGTCTTCCGTGACGCGCACACGATGAAGACGGCCAAGACGGTTCCGGTCCACTGCGCGGGCGTCAACCACGCCGACTTCTCCATGGACGGCCGGTACTTCATCGTCTCCTGCGAGTTCTCCGGCGAACTCCTCAAGGTCGACACCGTGAGGATGAAGGTCGTCGCTCAGCAGAAGCTGCCGCTCAAGGGCGCGATGCCGCAGGACGTGAAGGTGTCGCCGGACGGCCGGACGTTCTACATCGCGGACATGGTCGCGAACGGCATGTGGGTGCTGAACGGGCAGAAGTTCACCACGCCCGAGCTGATGCCCACCGGCAAAGGGGCCCACGGGCTGTACGTCAGCCGGGACTCCGGGGAGATGTACATCACCAACCGCGGTGAAGGCTCCGTCTCCGTCTTCGACTTCGCCAGGAACAAGCTGACGAAGAAGTGGCGCCTGCCGCACGGCGGCAGCCCCGACATGGGCGGCGTCTCGGCGGACGGCAAGGTGCTCTGGCTGTCCGGGCGCTACAACGCCGAGGTGTACGCGATCGACACGGCCACCGGCAAGCAGCTCGCCCGGATCCCGGTGGGCAGCGGCCCGCACGGACTCGCCGTCTACCCGCAGCCGGGCCGCTACTCGCTCGGCCACACCGGAGTCTTCCGCTGACCCGTCGCGGGCCCGCCGCTCAGCCCGCGATCAGCAGGGCCTCCGAGCCCACCGGCCGGTAGCCCGCCGCCTGGAACGTCCGCACGCTGCGGGCGTTCCCCGGCGACTGCTGCGCCCACACCACCTCGTCCGGTACCAACTGCCGGGCCGCCCGCGCCAGGCGCTCCCCGAGCCGTCGGCCACGTGCCTCCTCGGCCACCTCGACCGCCGCCTCCCAGCGCCCGGCGACCCCACGGCCGAGGATCAGCACCCCGCCGTCGGCCGCCCAGACCCGCACCTCGTCGCGGTACTTCATCGCCCGGGCGACCCGGGGATGTTCCGGGTCCTCGATCTCCCGCAGCCCGATCTCAGGGGTGCCCGGCAGCGCGCCCGCGACCGTCAGCAGGTCGATGGTGTTCATGTGCCGGCCGGTGCGGGCCAGCAGTGCCCCCAGGAAGTGCGGGTTCATCGTCGCGGCCAGCGGATCGCCGGGGGTGGCGGCCAGCGCGGCCCGTACCCACGCCGGATCCTCGTCGGTGAACACCACCGAGTGGGCGGTGAGGGCCAGCACCCCGGCGTCCCGCGCGTTCGGCTGGGCCACCACCGTCGTACCCCCGTCGGGCGGCGGGAAGCGCCCGTGCGCCGCAGCGGTCAGGATCTGCGTCAGTGCGTCGGTCATGAAGCGGTCCACTCCCCGGTCCCGGGCCCCGTCCGCCGTCCGCGGACACCCCACCCATGATCAGTGATGGCCGCCGCGATCGGCACCGGTCGCGCCCGTTAATCTGGCCCCGTCAGTTAGGCATCATGAAGGGGCGGAACAGTGGCGGACATCGAGTCGGCGCGCAAGGCATTCGAGCGGTTCGACCTGAACGGCGACGGGCTGATCTCGGCCGCCGAGTACAAGAGCGTGATGGCGCAGCTCGGTGACCCCTACGTCACCGAGCCGGTGGCCCAGGCCGTCATCAACTCCCACGACGGGAACGGCGACGGCCTGCTCACCTTCGACGAGTTCTGGACCGCCCAGAACAAGGGCTGATCTACGGAAGGCCCACCGGCCGTGGCCGGCCGGGGGGCCTTCCCGGATCAGGCGGAACCAGGCCGGATCCGCCCCCCGGCCGGCGGGTCAGGCGGCGAAGTTCCGGGACAGAGAGGCCTGTTCGTCGATTTCCATCAGGTCGGGGCGGGTGTACCGCTCCGCCCGGGCGTGGTAGTCGAAGTCCCCGCGGACGAGTCCCCGGTAGTCCTGGACGCAACGCTCGAGCGCCGCGCGTGCAGGTCCTTCGATCCGTGCGGCCTCTATTTCCTCGACCAGTTCCTTTTCCGCTCGCTGGACCCGGTCGGCGATCCACGCCAGCCATACCCCGGCCTCGTCGACGGCTTGCTGGAGTGAGCAGCCGCGGTCCCGTTGAATGAGCCGGACGGTATTGTGCTCGTAGCCGAGCATGGCTTCCTTCTCGAACGAGCAGATGTCGTTGCAGAGCCCCGAGTGATCGGCCACCGAATTGCGCAGTGCGATATATGCGGGAAGGGAGCGGGCGGATTCCGGGAGATCTATTCCGGCGGTGATTTCGTGCAGGTCGAGGAACGGCTGCATGGCCACCGAGTCACGACGGTGCTTCACGAAGTCGACGGTGCTCGGCACGTGGCCCGCGGCCCGGTCGACGGCCTCCGCGTAGTACGTCCACAGCCAGGTGACCGTGTCCCTGCGGAACTGCCGGACCCAGCGCGGCGACCGTCCCTCGCAGGTCCGCAGCATCAGACCGTCGAGCGCGTGCTCCATGGGGCCGCTCGGTGCGCCGGCTCCGTCGAGTACGTCCACCAGTCGGGCGATGGCCTCCTCGCACATGCGCGGATTGCGGCCGGCCGGGCCGTCGTCGAACTCGTCGTCGACCAGGAACGCCCAGAAGAGCCACTGGCAGAAGAGGTCGAGATGTTCCTGCGAGGCGCCCGGGAATATCAGGGATATCCAGAGCTCGGGACGCGTCCGGATCATTTTCTTGCGGGCCACCGGGGACAGGACGAGATCATTGTCCGCCGCCCATTCCCAGGCGGCCTGTTTCGTGGTCTGAATACCTGGATTGCAGCCCGTGCTCTCGAACGGCATATGGAATGCTGGAAGCGCAATTTTGCTCATGTTACCCCTCGTCTGAACGTTGCGAACAGGGAATGGGAATGAGTCGCTCTTACGAATCAGTGCGGGTGCGCGTGCCATCGATTCACGGGGAGCTCATCGCTGTCCTTTCCTCCGCCGGGCCGGGACACCGGAGCCGGGCCGGTCGCCCGGGCGGCGGGCCGCATACGTACAGCGATCGCGCCGCCACTCGTCGCGTCCAGTGAACCCCCAGAGCGCAGCGGATGGAAGCAATTTCTGACTGAAACTGCTTGATCGCCGCGAACGCCTGCTCGCTTATGAGCAGTTGGTGAACTCATGGGTTGAGTGACTTTGCTGGTCGGCGCGCCGGGACTGGCCTGTTCGTAAGGGGATGCACCCCCTTGATCAGCCGCCCGCTCCCGCGTCGGGAATCTTTCCTGCTTCCCTCTTGACTACGGACAAATAGGGAGGAAACTAGCAAGTACACCAGGCACCGTTGAGAGCCGCACCACCGATGGAGACGTTCATCGGACGAGTGACCCCCAGCTCGGCAACTGGCCAGGCCCCCGGCAAGGCACGTATCGGTATCGGGACCGTCGGCGACGACTGAAGATTCCGGATCGGCACGAAGGACCGGGGGCTGCTGCATGTGCGGGTGCGGGAGCCCCGACCGGCGCCGTGCGACACGAAGACGCTGACCGGGGCCTACTTCCTCAGCACTCGATGATGTTCACCGCGAGGCCGCCGCGCGCGGTCTCCTTGTACTTCACGCTCATGTCCGCGCCCGTCTCCTTCATGGTCTTGATGACCTTGTCGAGGGAGACCTTGTGGGTGCCGTCGCCGCGCAGTGCCATCTTCGCCGCGGTGACGGCCTTCACCGCCGCCATGCCGTTGCGCTCGATGCACGGGATCTGGACGAGGCCGCCGACCGGGTCGCAGGTCAGGCCGAGGTTGTGCTCCATGCCGATCTCGGCGGCGTTCTCGACCTGCTCGGCGGAGCCGCCGAGGACCTCGGCGAGGGCGCCGGCGGCCATCGAGCAGGCGGAGCCGACCTCGCCCTGGCAGCCGACCTCGGCGCCGGAGATCGAGGCGTTCTCCTTGAACAGCATGCCGATGGCGCCCGCGGCGAGGAGGAAGCGGACGACGCCGTCCTCCTTCTCGGCCTCGGTGGCGCCGCCTGCCGCGAAGTTCATGTAGTAGTGCAGCACGGCAGGGATGATGCCCGCGGCGCCGTTGGTCGGGGCGGTGACGACGCGGCCGCCCGCGGCGTTCTCCTCGTTGACCGCCATCGCGTACAGGGTGATCCACTCCATCGCGTGGGCCTGCGGGTCGCCCTCGGCGCGCAGCTGGCGTGCGGTGTTCGCGGCGCGGCGGCGGACCTTGAGGCCGCCGGGCAGGATGCCCTCGCGGGACATGCCGCGCGACACGCACGCCTGCATCACGCGCCAGATGTCGAGCAGACCGGAGCGGATCTCGTCCTCGGAGCGCCAGGCGCGCTCGTTCTCCAGCATCAGCGAGGAGATCGACAGGCCGGTCTCGCGGGAGAGCCGCAGCAGTTCGTCGCCGGTGCGGAAGGGGTGCTTGAGGACGGTGTCGTCGAGGACGATCCGGTCCTCGCCGACCGCGTCCTCGTCGACGACGAAGCCGCCGCCGACGGAGTAGTACGTCTTCTCCAGGAGCAGGGCGCCCTCGTGGTCGTACGCGAAGATCGTCATGCCGTTGGCGTGGTACGGCAGCGCCTTGCGGCGGTGCAGGACCAGCTGCTCGTCGGCGTCGAAGTCGATCTCGTGCACGCCGAGGAGGTTGATCCGTCCGGAGGAGCGGATCTCGGCGACCCGGTCGTCGGCGGACTCGACGTCGACGGTACGGGGGGACTCGCCCTCCAGGCCGAGCAGGACGGCCTTCGGCGTGCCGTGGCCGTGTCCGGTGGCACCGAGCGAGCCGTACAGCTCGGCGCGTATCGAGGCGGTGTGGGCGAGCAGGCCCTCGTTCTTCAGCCGGCGCGCAAACATACGGGCCGCGCGCATCGGGCCGACCGTATGGGAGCTGGACGGGCCGATGCCGATCGAGAACAGGTCGAAGACCGAGATGGCCACGGATGACTCCTAAAGGTTGGTAGACGTCGTTGTCTGCCGGGTGGTGCGGTACGGACCGGTCGGCCCGAAGAGCAGCGGGACAAGGGATGGGGCACCGCGCTCACTGTCCAGTGTGCGCGGTGCCCCGCCCCAAACGTACGAAAAGTGACCCGGACTACTTCAGGCCGGGGTACAGCGGGAACTTCTCGGCCAGCGCGATGACGCGGGCCTTGAGGTCGCCGGCGTCGTACGACGGCTTCAGTGCCGACGCGATGATCTCGGCGACCTCGGTGAAGTCCTCGGCCTGGAAGCCGCGGGTGGCCAGGGCCGGCGTACCGATCCGCAGCCCCGAGGTGACCATCGGCGGCCGCGGGTCGTTCGGGATGGCGTTCCGGTTGACCGTGATGCCGAGCTCGTGGAGCCGGTCCTCGGCCTGCTGGCCGTCCAGCTCGGAGTTGCGCAGGTCGACGAGGACCAGGTGGACGTCCGTACCGCCGGAGAGGACGGAGACGCCGACCTCGGTGACGTCCGGCTGCACCAGACGCTCGGCGAGGATGCGGGCGCCGTCCAGGGTGCGCTGCTGGCGCTCCTTGAACTCGTCGGTCGCCGCGACCTTGAACGAGACCGCCTTGGCCGCGATCACGTGCTCCAGCGGACCACCCTGCTGACCGGGGAAGACGGCGGAGTTGATCTTCTTGGCGAGCTCCTGCGTCGACAGGATGACGCCACCGCGCGGACCGCCGAGGGTCTTGTGCGTGGTGGTCGTGACGACGTGGGCGTGCGGCACCGGGTTGGGGTGCAGTCCCGCGGCCACCAGGCCGGCGAAGTGCGCCATGTCGACCATCAGGTACGCGCCGACCTCGTCCGCGATGCGGCGGAAGGCGGCGAAGTCCAGCTGGCGGGGGTACGCCGACCAGCCGGCGACGATCAGCTTCGGCTTGGACTCCTTGGCGAGACGCTCGACCTCGGCCATGTCCACGACGCCGGTCTCGTCCACGTGGTAAGGAACCACGTTGTAGAGCTTGCCGGAGAAGTTGATCTTCATGCCGTGGGTCAGGTGACCGCCGTGGGCCAGGTTCAGACCCATGATCGTGTCGCCGGGCTTCAGCAGTGCGAACATCGCGGCGGCGTTGGCCTGCGCACCCGAGTGCGGCTGGACGTTCGCGGCCTCGGCGCCGAACAGTGCCTTGATCCGGTCGATGGCGATCTGCTCGACCACGTCGACGTGCTCGCAGCCGCCGTAGTAGCGGCGGCCCGGGTAGCCCTCGGCGTACTTGTTGGTGAGGACGGAGCCCTGGGCCTCCATGACCGCGACCGGAGCGAAGTTCTCCGAGGCGATCATCTCGAGGGTGGACTGCTGACGGTGGAGCTCGGCGTCGACGGCGGCGGCGACGTCCGGGTCCAGCTCGTGGAGGGAGGAGTTGAGAAGCGACATCTGGTGGTCCCTTGGGGTCTTTAGTTGCCGGAGAACTCGGTGTACTCGTCAGCGGAGAGCAGGTCCTTCGGCTCCTCCGTGATGCGTACCTTGAACAGCCAGCCGCCCTCGAAGGGAGCGGAGTTCACCAGCGCCGGGTCGTCCACCACGTCCTGGTTGGAGGCGACGACCTCGCCGGTCACCGGCGAGTACAGGTCGCTGACGGACTTGGTCGACTCCAGCTCGCCGCAGGTCTCGCCCTCGGTCACCGTGTCACCGACCTCGGGGAGCTGGGCGTAGACGACGTCGCCGAGCGCGTTGGCCGCGAACTCGGTGATGCCGATCGTGGCGACACCGTCCTCGACGGCCGACAGCCACTCGTGCTCCTTGCTGTAACGCAGCTGCTGGGGGTTGCTCATGGTCTGAATTCTCCTGTACGCGGGGGAGTGCTGGTGAACGGTGGTCTTATGGGCTGAGACGCGATTACGTCACTTCTGACGCTTGTAGAACGGCAGCGACACGACCTCGTACGGCTCGTGGCTGCCGCGGATGTCCACTCCGACGCCCGGGGCGCCGGGCGCGGCGTGTGCGGCGTCCACGTACGCGATGGCGATCGGCTTGCCGAGGGTGGGGGACGGGGCACCGGAGGTGACCTCGCCGATGACCTGGCCCCCGGCGACGACGGAGAAGCCGGCGCGCGGCACCCGGCGGCCCTCGGCGATCAGGCCGACCAGCTTGCGCGGCGGGGCGGTCTCGGCGCGCTCGGCCGCGGCCTCCAGCGCCTTGCGGCCGACGAAGTCGCCCTCCTTCTCGAACTTCACGACCCGCCCCAGACCGGCGTCGAACGGGGTCAGCTCGGTGGTCAGCTCGTGCCCGTACAGCGGCATGCCCGCCTCCAGACGCAGCGTGTCGCGGCAGGACAGCCCGCACGGGACCAGGCCGTGGGAGGCGCCTGCCACGGTGAGGGCCTGCCAGAGCTGCTCGGCGTGCTCGGGAGCGACGAACAGCTCGAAGCCGTCCTCGCCGGTGTAGCCGGTACGGGCGATCAGCGCGGGCACACCGGCGACGGTGCCGGGCAGGCCCGCGTAGTACTTCAGACCGTCCAGGTCGGCGTCGGTGACCGAGGCCAGGATGGCAGGGGACTCGGGGCCCTGGACGGCGAGCAGGGCGTACGCGTCGCGGTCGTCGCGCACCTCGGTGTCGAACGCGCCGGCGCGGTCGGTCAGCGCGTCCAGCACGATCTGGGCGTTGCCGGCGTTGGCGACGACCATGTACTCGGTCTCACCCAGGCGGTAGACGATCAGGTCGTCCAGGATCCCGCCGTCCTCGGCGCAGATCATCGTGTACCGGGCGCGGCCGACGGCGACGGTGGCGATGTTGCCGACCAGTGCGTAGTTCAGGAACTCCGCGGCCTGCGGGCCGGTGACCGTGATCTCGCCCATGTGAGACAGGTCGAAAAGACCGGCCTTCGTGCGCACCGCGTTGTGCTCTTCGCGCTCACTGGCGTACCGCAGCGGCATGTCCCAGCCCGCGAAGTCGGTCATGGTCGCGCCCAGCGAGCGGTGCAGGGCGTCGAGGGCGGTGAGACGGGGGGCGTTGCTCATGAGGTGTGGCTCCCAGGGCATGACGGCGAGGACGATCCCTCCCCATCTGTCATCGGAACCTGAGAGGTTCGCCGAGAGACCCCTGAGGGGTAACGGCTTGCACCTTGGGTGGAGACGCGCACGGCGGCTCGCTTTTCAGATCTGCCTCATCCACGCGGTACGGGGCCTGAGAGATTCAAGGGAGGATCTTGCTCCTTCGGCGCCCGGCACGGACAGTCACCGGAACTCTCCCGCGCGGATTCAAGCGGCCTTTATGCAGTTGGCGGGGTCATCATCGCACGCATTGCGGAAGAGTGGAGCGTCGGTACCCGATGGGGGAAACGAGCGGTGGCACGGTTGTCTCGCATTGCCTTTTCTTTACACTTCGTGAGCAGTGTGCTTGACCGACAGGGGGAGGGCGATGACAGTGCAGCGGTACGCGACGACCGCGGGGGTCGCGCACGGCGCGATGCCCGCGCAGGCGGGCACACCTGTCCGGGAACGGCTCGGTACGCACGCACCCGTCGTGCGCGATCTGCGCGAGCGCGGCGGGCGCAGCCCGCGCGGCCTGCACTTCGCCGCGGGCGATGTGGTGGTGGTCTCCGGGCTGCCCGGCAGCGGCAAGTCGACACTCATCCGGCAGACGGTGGCCGTCCGGGCCATCGACTCCCAGGACACCCGGGACCGCTGGGAAGGGCGGGTGCCCCGCTTACTCCCGTACGCCCTCTACCGCCCGCTGGTCCGCGTCGCCCACTACGGAGGACTGTGGCGCGCGCTGCGCTCAGGTGACTCGGTGGTGGTCCACGACTGCGGGACCCAGGCGTGGGTACGGAGGTGGCTCGCCCGTCATGCACGGCGCCGCGGCCGCGTCCTGCACCTTGTGCTGCTCGACGTCACCGCGCAGGTGGCGAGGGAGGGCCAGCGCGAGCGCGGCCGCGGAGTCTCCGGTTACGCCTTCGCCCGGCACCGCAGGGCCGTCGGCCGTCTGCTGCGGGACACCGAGGCCGGCGACCTGCCGCCCGGCTGCTGCTCGGCGGTGCTGCTGGACCGGGAGGCGGCCGGGATGCTGACCCGGATCACATTCGCGCAGATGTAGGGGCTTCCGGCGCGCGGGGGCGCACCGGAGTTACTGTTCTGCGGCAAGGTATGGGGTGAGAAGGGGAAGCAGTGGACATTCCGGCACAGGGCCAGGCCCATCCGCAGGGTGGATGGCCCGCCAATGAGCTCGAAGAGGTGCTCGGGGCCTCGCTCGGCAGCCCCGAGGCGGGCGGCCGGCTCCTCGAAGTGCTCGGCCGCAGCCACCTCTGGGTGCCGCTCCCCAACGGCGGCGGCCCCGACGCCCCGTCGCTCGACCTGCCGACGGTGGAGATCGAGGGCGCCGCGTACGTCCCCGTCTTCAGCTCCGAACAGCAGTTCCTGAGCTGTGTCGGTACCCCTATGCCCTTCACCGTGGCGCCCGCCCGTGAATTCGCCCGTGGACTGCCCCCGCAGCTCGGTATCGCGGTGAACCCGGGCGGCGCCGTCGGCATGCCGCTGCCGCCGCCCGCCGTCGCCGAGCTCTGCCGCGCCGGACGCACCTCGCTGGACGGACCGGCCAGCGGCGGCCGGGTCCGGCTGTACGAGCCGGACTGGCAGGAGGAGCCCGTCGACTTCCTCGCCGCCGCGGCCGGCGAATTCCAGGAGAGCGGCGTCGTGCGCACCGCCCGCCGGGCGCTGGCCAGCATCGAGGGCGGCGACCCCGTCCTCTTCATAGGAGTCGAGTTCTCGACCTGGGACGGCGCCGGCCGCAACGCCCCGATGGACGCCCTGGGCCGCGCCCTCGGCCGTGTCGAGACGCCCTGGCCGGTCAACCTGGTCCTGCTCGACGTGGCACAGGACCCGGTCGCCGACTGGATGCGGGACAGGATCCGGCCGTTCTACGAGCGTGCGGGCCACTGAGGGCTGTCCCGCCAGGGATTACGGGGGAGCCCTCAGGGTCTGCCGATGGCCGTCGCACCCGGGCGGCCGGGGCGCGACACCGGCAATCCGTCGCGTCAAGTCGGTGTCAAGGACGCCGCTTAAGCTGGTTTGATGGCCAGGGCCCAGGCCACCGAGGCGCACCCGCGTGCCCCGGGAGCGGCGGGCCGACACAGTGGATCGAAGAGGGGCGGGACCCAGGGTGAGTGCGTCAGGCACCGCGGCGGCCGGACAGGTCGAGCACATGCTGCGCCAAGTGACGCCCGGGCGCTACGACGCGTACGAGGCGCTGCTGCAGGCCCTCGCCCAGGGCCGGGTCTGGATGCTGCTCTGGCACGGCCGGGCCGGATCGCCCGACGCCCAGTACGGGAACATGGAGGTCGACGGGCTCGGCTACGCCCCCTGTGTGACCTCCGCCCAGGAACTCTCGGCCAGCGGCTGGAACCGGGCCCATGAAGTGGTCGGCGGCGTCGACATCGCCCGCGCCCTCTTCCCCGACCGCTGGGGCATCTGGCTCAACCCGCACGCCCCCGGGGGCGGTGTCGGCATCCCCTGGCTGGACCTGCGACGGATCGCCACCGGACTCGACCGGATGCCCGCCGGACCGCTCCGGCTCACCGAACCGGCCATCGAGATCCCGCAGTTCTACGCACTGCTCTCGCAGAACGCCCATCACACCCCCGCGGTCCGCTCCCTGCGCCGCGCCTGGGTGCAGCCCGCGCTGGGCGTCCCCTATCTCGCCATCGGTCTCGATCTCTACGACACGAGTCAGCCCTCCGTCGACGCGGTGCGCGCGATGATGCAGCAGTCGATCGGCGCGGTCCCGGACGGGCTTCCCGTCTCGACCGTCGCGATGTCCGACGAGTACGACCCGGTCGCGATGTGGCTGCGCGCCAACGCCCGCCCGTTCTACGACCGCGAGGCCCACGCCGCGCCCGCTCCCGCCGCCGGTTACGGCTACCCCCAGGCCCACGGCTGACCCGTCAGGCCGCCGTTCGTCAATTGACGCCGGGATGAACCCCGTTGGGGCACCTGTCCGATCTGGGCGAAGAGTGCCGACTTGGTCCGCTGGCACGATCACGGCGTCCGGATAACGGATCCGGCAGGCCACATCACGGTTGCGCATCCATTCCCCGCCAGGGCTGGCGGGTGATCCGCGACGCGTTGAAGACTCCCCGGAACGAAAGGCGTTCGGTCCCCTGCGCGACCTGCGGCTTCCGGTTGGACCGGTTGATCTGCTCCACCCGCACCACCTGCTTCTTCCGTACCACCCGCACCAATCGTGCGACTTGCACCTGTGATGTGAACAAGCCGCTACAGCGGCGGGCACGGGCCGGCCACAGTCGGTCGAGCCGAGAGGGGTCCCCCACAACGATGACGGCACCACTGCACGACAGCGCGGCCGAGACTGCGACCGTCGATGTCACGGCCGATGTTTCGGCCAAGGACATCGAAGGCCGTTCGCCAGGACGTATCGCCTGGACACGGCTGAAGCGCGACAAAGTGGCGCTCGCCGGTGGTGTGGTCGTCCTCCTGCTGATCCTGATCGCGGTGTTCGCACCGATGATCGTGAGTCTCCTCGGCCACCCGCCGAACGACTTCCACGAGGATCTGCTCGACCCGGACCTCGGCATCCCCAAGGGCTCCTTCGGCGGGATCAACTCGGATTACCTGCTGGGTGTCGAACCCACCAACGGCCGCGATGTGTTCAGCCGCATCGTCTACGGAGCGCGTATCTCGCTCCTGGTGGCCTTCCTCGCCGCGGTGGTCTCCGTGGTCATCGGCAGCATCCTCGGCTCGGTGGCCGGTTTCTTCGGCGGCTGGGTCGACGCACTCATCAGCCGGCTGATGGACCTGCTGCTCGCCTTCCCGCAGCTGCTGTTCACCATCGCCCTCGTCACCGTCGTGCCCGACTCCCTCTGGGGACTCACCGGCACGGGCGTGAGGATGGGCGTGCTGATCGTGGTGATCGGCTTCTTCGGCTGGCCCTACATCGGCCGTATCGTCCGGGGGCAGACGATGTCCCTGCGCGAGCGGGAGTACGTCGAGGCGGCACGCAGCCTGGGCGCCGGGCGGGGCTACATCCTCTTCAAGGAGCTGCTGCCCAACCTGGTCGCGCCGATCCTCGTCTACTCGACGCTGATCATTCCCACCAACATCCTCAGCGAGGCCGCGCTCAGCTTCCTGGGTGCGGGTGTGAAGCCGCCGACCGCCTCGTGGGGCAAGATGCTCTCCGACGCGATCAACACCTACCAGGCGGACCCGACCTACATGGTGGTCCCCGGACTCGCGATCTTCATCACCGTTCTGGCATTCAACCTCTTCGGCGACGGGCTGCGTGACGCCCTCGACCCGAAGGGCAGCTGAGTCGACCCCCAAAAGGTCTCCGGCGCGAGCCGGTTGGCACTCGATTGACCGTCGGGCGCGGACTGCGTACCACGGGCCACACCACATCACGGAGGTTGCAAGACAGTGAATCGCTCACGGAAGGCAGTTGCGCTCACGGCCCTCGCGGCCGCGGTTGCGCTGACCGCCACCGCTTGTGGCGGAGGGGACAGCGACAACAAGTCCTCCTCGTCGCAGGGTGCCGGTTACGACGCAGCCACCAAGGGCAAGGTCATCAACGCGTCCGACAAGAAGGGCGGCACGCTGAAGCTGATGTCCCCTCAGGACGTCGACTTCCTTGACCCGGCCCGTGCCTACTACGGCTTCGTCTGGAACATGCAGCGGCTGTACATCCGCCAGCTGCTCGCGTACGACTCGAAGCCCGGTGAGGCCGGCACCAAGCTGGTCCCCGACCTCGCGGAGTCCCTGCCGACGCTGAGCAACGGCGGCAAGACGTACACCTTCAAGCTGAAGGCCGGCGTCAAGTTCGAGGACGGCACGCCGATCACCTCGAAGGACATCAAGTACGGCGTCGAGCGCGTCTTCGCGCAGGACGTCCTCTCCGGCGGTCCGACCTACCTGATCGACCTCCTCGACCAGGGCCAGAAGTACCCCGGCCCCTACAAGGACAAGGACCCGAACAAGTTGGGTCTGAAGTCGGTCCAGACGCCGGACGACCAGACGATCGTCTTCAACCTGGCGAAGCCGAACTCGGACTTCTCGTACCTGATGGCGATGGCCGACTCCTCGCCGGTGCCGGCGGCCAAGGACGACGGCGCGAAGTACACGAACCACCCGGTCGCCACCGGCCCGTACAAGGTCCAGTCCTTCAAGCCGGGCAAGGAGACCATCTTCGTACGGAACACCAACTGGGACCAGAAGACCGACCCGATCCGCAAGGGTCTGCCGGACAAGGTCACCTTCACCGTGACCTCGAACCCGGACGACATGGACGCCCGTCTGCTCTCGGGCGACGTCGACTACGCGGTCGACGGCACCGGTGTCCAGCAGGCCGCCAAGATCAAGATCCTGCAGAACGCCAAGTACAAGGCCAACGCCGACGACCCGTTCAGCGGCTACATCCGGTACTTCGCGTTCCCGCAGACGGTCGCGCCGTTCGACAACATCGAGTGCCGCAAGGCGGTCATCTACGCAGCCGACCCGAAGTCGCTGCAGACCGCCCGTGGCGGCCCGACCAGCGGTGACCTCGGCGCCAACATGCTGCCCCCGGGCATCCCGGGCTCGGACAAGTCCTACGACCCGTTCGGCCTGACCCAGGGCAAGCCGCAGGTCGACAAGGCCAAGGAGGCCCTGAAGGCCTGTGGCAAGCCGAACGGCTTCAAGACCACCATCGCGGTCCGCAACAACCGCAAGCCCGAGGTGGCCACCGCCGAGTCGCTGCAGGCTTCGCTGAAGGCCGTCGGTATCGAGGCCTCCATCGACCAGTACGACGGCAAGAACTCTGCTTCCGTGATCGGTGCTCCCGACAACGTGAAGAAGAAGGGCTACGGCATCATCGTGATGGGCTGGGGCGCCGACTACAACTCGGGTGCAGGCTTCCTGCAGCCGCTGGTTGACGGCTCCTTCATCCTGAAGAACGGCAACAACAACTACACGATGCTGAACGACAAGACGGTCAACGGTCTCTTCGACCAGGCCGCCTCCGCAACGTCGCCGGAAGCCGCCGCGCCGTTCTACACCCAGATCAACAAGGCGATCATGGAGAAGGCCCTCTATCTCCCGATCAACTTCGACAAGGCGCTCGTCTACCGCAACCCGCGGCTGACCAACGTCTTCTACAACGAGTCCATGGGCCGTCTCGACCTCGCGGTCATGGGCGTCGTCAAGTAGCAGTTGGACATGCGGGTCCTTCACCTCGCATGCGCTAGTTCGAAGGGCAGGTGAAGGCCGCGGGCGGGCGGCTGTCGTCCCCACAAGGGACGGCAGCCACCCGCCGATCAGGCCGACTGCAGTGCTCGTCTACCTCTTCCGGCGACTCGTCAACGTCGCCGTCATGCTGGTGATCGTCTCCATGGTCACCTTCGGCATCTTCTTCATGGTGCCGAAGATCACCGGAAGCGATCCCGCACTCCTCTATGCCGGCCGTGAGACCAACAAGACGGCCATCGAGGGCATCCGTACGAAGATGGGCCTCGACAAGCCCATCACCACGCAGTACGGCCTCTTCCTCAAGGGCATCGTGGCCGGCCGCGACTACGACCAGGGCTCCCAGATCACCCACTGTCCGGCCCCTTGCTTCGGCTACTCGTTCAAGAACGAGCAGCCGGTGTGGCCGGACCTGAAGCAGCGTATCCCGGTCACCCTGTCGCTGGCCGCGGGAGCTTCGGTGCTCTGGCTGATCGGCGGTGTCGCCACCGGAGTGATCTCCGCACTGCGCAGACGCACTGTGCTCGACCGGGCCACGATGATCACCGCGCTGGCAGGGGTCTCCCTGCCGATCTACTTCACCGGACTGGTGTGTTCGGCCGTCTTCATCTACAGCCTGGAATGGATGGAGACGATCAACTACGCGCCGCTCACGGATGATCCCGGGGCCTGGCTGAACAGCATGATCCTTCCTTGGGTCACGCTGGCCTTCCTCTTCGCGGCCACCTACGCCCGGCTCACCCGCGCCACCATGCTGGAGATCCTGGGCGAGGACTACATCCGTACGGCCCGCGCCAAGGGCCTCAAGGAGCAGGTGGTCATCCGCAAGCACGCGCTGCGGTCCACCCTGACTCCGATCATCACGGTCTTCGGTCTGGACCTGGGCGCCCTGCTCGGCGGCGCGGTGCTGACCGAGTCGACCTTCAGTCTGCCCGGTATGGGAAAGGCCGCGGTCGACGCGATCAACTCCGGTGACCTGCCGGTCATCATGGGCGTCACCATCATCGCGGCGTTCTTCGTAGTCATGGCCAACTTGATTGTCGACCTGCTGTACGCGGTCGTCGACCCGCGTGTGAGGCTGACGTGACCGACAACATCTCCACCCAGGACGAGCAGTCGGCCGGTCCGGCCGGTGTTCCCGAGCAGGGCGGCGCACGGCCCGAGGCCTTCCTCTCCGTGCGCGACCTGAAGGTGCACTTCCCGACCGACGACGGCATCGTCAAGTCCGTCGACGGGCTCTCCTTCCAGCTGGAGAAGGGCAAGACCCTCGGCATCGTGGGCGAGTCCGGCTCCGGCAAGTCGGTCACCTCGCTGGCCATCATGGGTCTGCACCGCTCCGGGCAGGCGCGCAGCCGCCCCGACATCAGCGGTGAGATCTGGCTGGACGGCGAGGAGCTGATCGGCGCCGGCGACGATCACGTGCGCAGGCTGCGCGGCCGGCAGATGTCCATGATCTTCCAGGACCCGCTGTCGGCGATGCACCCGTACTACACGGTGGGCGCGCAGATCGTCGAGGCGTACCGCAACCACAACGACGTCACCAAGAAGGCGGCCCGTGCGCGGGCGGTCGAGATGCTCGACCGGGTCGGCATTCCCGAGCCCGCCAAGCGTGTCGACTCCTACCCGCACGAGTTCTCCGGCGGTATGCGTCAGCGCGCGATGATCGCGATGTCGCTGGTCAACAACCCCGAACTGCTCATCGCCGACGAGCCGACGACCGCGCTGGACGTCACCGTCCAGGCGCAGATCCTCGACCTGATCCGCGATCTGCAGAAGGAGTTCGGCTCCGCGGTCATCATGATCACCCACGACCTGGGCGTCGTCGCCGAGATGGCCGACGACATCCTGGTCATGTACGGCGGCCGCTGCGTCGAGCACGGCACCGCCGAGCAGGTCTTCTACGAGCCCAGGCACCCGTACACCTGGGGTCTGCTCACGTCGATGCCGCGCATCGACAAGGAGGAGACCGACCGGCTCGTCCCGGTCAAGGGTTCCCCGCCCAGCCTCATCAACATCCCGTCCGGCTGCGCCTTCAACCCGCGCTGCCCCTACGCGGATGTGCCCAAGGGCGGCATCACCCGGACCACGCGCCCGGAGCTGCAGCAGGTCGAGGGCAACCACTTCGCGGCCTGCCACATGTCGCCGGAGGACCGGACCCGGATCTGGACCGAAGAGATTGCGCCGAAGCTGTGAGCGAGAACACCGAGAAGAGCGCCGCCGCGGCGGCGATTCCGACGCAGGCGACGAGCTCGCCCGAGCCGCTGCTCAAGGTCGACAACCTGGTCAAGCACTTCCCCATCAAGAAGGGGCTGCTGCAGCGTCAGGTCGCCGCGGTGAAGGCCGTCGACGGCATCTCCTTCGACGTGCGACCGGGGGAGACCCTGGGTGTCGTGGGTGAGTCCGGCTGCGGCAAGTCGACGATGGGCCGGCTGATCACCCGGCTGCTCGAACCGACCGGTGGCGCGATCGAGTTCGAGGGCAAGGACATCACGCACCTGGGCGTCTCGGCCATGCGGCCGATGCGCCGCGATGTGCAGATGATCTTCCAGGACCCGTACTCCTCGCTGAACCCGCGGCACACGGTCGGCACGATCGTCAGTGCGCCCTTCAAGCTCCAGGGCGTCACGCCCGAGGGCGGGGTCAAGAAGGCGGTCCAGGATCTGCTCTCGCTCGTGGGCCTCAACCCCGAGCACTACAACCGCTATCCGCACGAGTTCTCCGGCGGGCAGCGCCAGCGCATCGGCATCGCCCGCGCGCTCGCGCTCAAGCCGAAGCTGGTGGTGGCGGACGAGCCGGTCTCGGCGCTGGACGTGTCGATCCAGGCGCAGGTCGTCAACCTGCTCGATGACCTCCAGGACGAGCTCGGGCTCACCTACGTGATCATCGCGCACGACCTCTCGGTCATCCGCCATGTCTCGGACCGCATCGCCGTCATGTACCTGGGCAAGATCGTCGAGCTCACGGACCGCAAGTCGCTGTACGAGGCGCCCATGCACCCGTACACGAAGGCCCTGATGTCCGCGGTGCCGGTGCCGGACCCGCGCCGGCGCGGCGCGGCGAGCGGGCGCATCCTGCTCAAGGGCGATGTGCCGTCGCCGATCTCGCCGCCGAGCGGCTGCCGCTTCCACACGAGGTGCTGGAAGGCGACGGACGTCTGCAAGACGCAGGAACCCCCGTTGATCGCGTTGAGGACCGGCCACCAGGTGGCCTGCCACCACCCGGAGAACGCACCGGACCAGGTGCCGGGCGAGACGGTGTCGGCCGAGGCGCGGGAGGCGGTCACGGTGGTTTCCGTGACGAAGGCGGTGGCGGCCGAGGCCGAGGAGCCCTCGGAGGACATCGCGCCGGCCGAGGTCACGGAGCCTGCTGAGGCCGCCGGGCCTTCGGAGGCCACCGAGGCCGGGGTCGCGGAGTCCGCCGAGGCTGCTGAGGCACCGGCGTCCGGCGAAACGGCCGACGGCGACGACACCGCGGCACCGGCCCCGGACGACGCCGCGACGCCCTCCGGGACCTCGGGGGACAGCCCCAAGGAGTAGGACCGGCACAATTGCCCGGTGCTCAACGAACTGTTCACGCCCTCCGTCCAGCATGCGCTCGACCTCGTCGGAATTTTTGTCTTCGCGATCTCCGGCGCACTGCTCGCCGTACGCAAGAACTTCGATGTCTTCGGCATCGCGGTACTCGCCGAGGTGACAGCGCTGGGCGGAGGGCTGATCCGTGACCTGATCATCGGGGCGGTGCCTCCTGCCGCCTTCACCGATCTCGGTTACTTCCTCACCCCGCTGATCGCCGCGGGGCTGGTCTTCTTCATGCATCCGCATGTGGAGCGGATCCAGGTCGCGGTCAATGTCTTCGACGCGGCCGGCCTCGGCCTGTTCTGCGTGACCGGCACCGTCAAGGCGTACGACTACGGTCTCGGCCTCACCGCATCGGCGGCCCTGGGGCTGGCCACCGGGGTCGGCGGCGGTGTGCTGCGTGACGTGCTGGCCAACGAGACGCCGTCGCTGCTGCGCTGGGACCGCGACCTGTACGCCGTGCCCGCGATGGTCGGCGCGGCGATGGTCGTGCTGTGCATCCGCTTCGGCGCGCTCAACGCCTTCACCAGTGGCACCGCGGTGATCACCGCGTTCGTCCTGCGGCTGCTGGCGATGCGTTTCCACTGGCGGGCGCCCCGCGCCTACAACCGTTCCTCGGCTGCGGCCGAAGGGGGCTCCGCCGCCACCTGACCCGTCGCTGCGACATCTCGGTGACGCGAAAAAGCTACCGCTCAGTAATGCAATCGGTGTACGGTGCATCGCATGGCACAGGCAGCTCAGGCACTCATCGGCGACAGCGAGTTCGATCGGGACACCGCCGTCACCCTCCGTGAAGAAGGCGTCTACGACGCCGAACTCTCTGCGGGCTGGACGATCATCCACGCCGTCAACGGCGGGTATCTCCTGGCGATGCTCGGCCGTGCGCTCGGCGACGCCCTGCCGCATGCGGACCCGTTCTCGGTCTCCGCGCACTACCTCACCGCATCCGTCCCCGGCCCCGCCGTGATCCGGACCCAGGTCGTCCGCACCGGCCGGACGCTCTCCACCGGCCAGGCCTCGCTCTTCCAGTTCGCCGAGGACGGCACCGAGGTCGAGCGCATCCGGGTACTCGGCACCTATGGCGACCTGGACGCCCTCTCCGACGACATCCGTACGTCGGCGACGCCGCCGGTCATGGCGCCCATCGAGCAGTGCTTCGGCCCGGCCGACGGCCCGGCACCCATCCCCGGCAGCTCCGCGATCACCGAGCGGCTCAGCATCAAGCTCGACCCGTCGACCGTCGGCTGGGCCATCGGCGCACCGTCCGGCAAGGGTGAGATGCGCGGCTGGTTCGGCCTCGCGGACGGCCGTGACGCCGACCCGTACTCTCTGCTGCTCGCCGTCGACGCGCTGCCGCCGACCTCGTTCGAGCTGGGGCTCAAGGGCTGGACGCCGACCATCGAGCTCACCACCCATATCCGCTGCCGGCCGGCCCCGGGCCCGCTGCGTGTCTCCATCACCACGCGCAATCTCGCGGGCGGCTTCCTGGAGGAGGACGCGGACGTCTGGGACAGCGCCGACCGGCTGGTCGCCCAGTCCCGCCAACTGGCCCGCGCCCCGCGCAGCTGAGCAAGGCCTTCCCGGATGTGCGCAGTGCCCGACGCGGGAACGTCGGGCACTGCGCACATCCGGCAGCGGCGTGACGCGGCTGCCCCGTTCCGTGCGGATGCGGCCGACCGTGCGCGGCCGGCCGTCATCGAGCCGGCGGCGGCCCGTCCGCTCCGGCGGCCGGTCGTGCCTCCCCGGCGCTCCGGGGGGTGTCCAGCCAGTGGAGTCTGCCGAGGGTGACGAGCCGCAGTCGCCGGCGCGCGACCTCGGCGACCAGGGCCTCGCCGGTCGGGTCCGCGTCCAGCATCGCCGAGGCGGTGATCACCATGTGGTCGACGTAGAGGCCGCCCAGCATCAGCAGATCCTCGTTGCTCCAGCCCCGTGACTCCGGCTCCGCGGCGAGCGCCCCTGCCACCTCCTCGGCGAATCGCCGCAGTTGGGCCGCTATGGCCTCGCGGACCGGGCCGACGCCGCCGTGCTGTTCGCGTGCGATGAAGCGGAAGTGGGCAGGCTGTTCCCGTACATGACGGGTGATCAGTTCGATGCTGCGGGCCCCCCGGATCTCGCTGTCGCCCGTCTCGGCGAGGATCTCGCCGATCATCCCGTGCAGGCTGCCGAGGGCCTCGTCGACGAGCGCCACACCGAGCGCGGCGGTGTCGTCGAAGTGCCGGTAGAAGGCGGTTGGTGCGACGCCCACCGCCCGCGTCACCTCGCGCAGCCCCAGGCTGCTCAGGCTCTGGTGCTCCAGCAGTCGGAGCGCGGCGTCCAGGAGCGCCTGACGCGTTTTCAACTTCTGGGTCTGGCGGATGCCGACGGTGTGACTCATGCCATTCAGTAAACAACTGTTCTCTGGAGTGGGGAAGGGGAGGGCGGGTCTAGACTGGCAAGTCAGTGAACACTCGTACTCTCAAGTGCCGGTAAGGGCACGGGGGTCCGAGTGCCCCGAGAAGCGCAGAAAGGCCGAACATGATCGTCCTCGTTGCCGCCCTGCTCCTGCTGGGGGTCGTCCTCGGAGCGGTGGCCCAGCTTCCGTTCCCGCTGACCCTCGCCCTCGCCGCCGCGATCGGCTGCTGGCTGCTGATCTTCGCCGTCCGCGAGCGGGTGGGCGCGCACCGCCGGTCCCACTGACCACCGATCCGAGCCGACGACACAGACGAAGGAGTCCGCACCATGACACTCACCGCATTCGCCCGCCGGGCCGGCGCCGGTACGGCGGCCGACGCCCCCGAGGATGACGTCCGCCGGCCCGTCGGCCGCAGGACCCGCACCCGGGACGCCGACGGCCTGGCCGTCGCCTCCTTCGTGCTCGGGCTGACCGGTCTGCTCGTGATGAACATCCTGCTCGGCCCGATCGCCATCGTGATGGCGATCATCGCCCTCGCCCGGTCCACCGCCCGCCGCGGCCGCGCCCTGCTCGGACTCGCCCTCGGCGTCGCCGATCTCGTCGTCCTGGCCTTCCTGGTCACCGGAAACGGCACCGTCTCCTGGAGCCTCGGCAGCTGAGGCACGGCGCTCTCGCGCCCCGTTCCCGGCCGGATCGGGCTCCGGACCGGGATGCGGATCCGGCGTGTGAACGGCATCCGTCCGCCGTGCGCGGGTACCGGGCCGCGATGCGCCCGGCATACGCCCCGCCGGGGGCTCGTAGAATCGAGCCCACCATGGCTTACCTCGACCACGCCTCGACCACGCCGATGCTTCCGGAGGCGATCGCGGCGATGACCGCGCAGCTCGCCGTCACCGGCAACGCGTCCTCACTCCACGCCGCCGGGCGCCGGGCCCGCCGTACCGTCGAGGAGTCGAGAGAGACCCTCGCCGACGCCCTCGGCGCACGCCCCAGCGAGGTGGTCTTCACCTCCGGCGGCACCGAGGCGGACAACCTCGCCGTGAAGGGCCTCTACTGGGCCCGCCGCGACGCCGACCCCCGGCGCACCCGGGTGCTCGCCGGTCCCGTCGAGCACCACGCCGTGCTGGACGCCGTCGACTGGCTCGCCGAACACGAGGGCGCGACCGTCGAGTACCTCCCCGTCGACGCCTACGGCCGCGTCCACCCGGACGCGCTGCGCGGGGCGATCGCACGCAACCCCGACGATGTCGCGATGGTCACCGTGATGTGGGCCAACAACGAGATCGGCACCGTCATGCCGGTACGTGAACTGGCGGCCGTGGCCAACGAGTTCGGCGTGCCGATGCACTCGGACGCGGTGCAGGCCTTCGGCCAGGTGGAGGTCGGCTTCGCCGAGTCGGGACTGGCCGCCATGACGGTCAGCGCGCACAAGATCGGCGGCCCGTTCGGCATCGGCGCCCTGCTGCTCGGCCGTGAGCACACCCCCGTACCCGTGCTGCACGGCGGCGGCCAGGAGCGCCATGTGCGCTCCGGCACGCTCGATGTGCCCGCCATCGCCGCATTCGCGGTGGCCGGGCGGCTCGCCGCCGACGGACGCGAGGACTTCGCCCGGGAGATCGGCGGGCTCCGCGACGACCTGGTCGCGGCCGTGCTGGCGGCCGTGCCCGATGCCATCCTCGGCGGCGACCCGGCCCCGGGTGGGCGGCTCCCGGCGAACGCCCACTTCACCTTCCCCGGCTGCGAGGGCGACTCCCTCCTCCTGCTGCTGGACGCCCAGGGCATCGAGTGCTCCACCGGCTCCGCCTGCACGGCGGGCATCGCCCAGCCGAGCCACGTACTGCTGGCCACGGGCGTCGACCCGGACCTGGCCCGCGGCACGCTGCGGTTCTCGCTCGGACACACCTCGACCAAGCAGGACGTCGAGGACGTCGCCCGGGCGATCGGCCCGGCGGTGGAGCGGGCGCGGACCGCCGGGCTCAGCTGAGGGCCGTTCCGGCAGGATCCCGGACGGTCCTCAGACGTCGGCCTTCCGGCCGGTCGCCGTCGTCGCCCGCACCAGCTTCAGATACCGGTCCCAGTCCCAGTGCGGACCCGGATCGGTGTGGTCCGTGCCGGGCACTTCCACATGCCCGATGATGTGCGTCCGGTCCACCGGTATGTCGTAGCGTCCGCATACCGCCGCCGTCAGCCGCGCCGACGCCTCGTACATCGCCGCCGTGAAGTCCTGCGGCCGGTCCACGAACCCCTCGTGCTCGATGCCGACGCTGCGCTCGTTGTACGTCCTGTTCCCCGCATGGAACGCCACGTCCAGCTCGCGGATCATCTGTGCCACATGGCCGTCCTTGCGCACCACGTAGTGCGCCGCCGCGCCGTGGCCGGGGTTCTGGAAGACCTTGACCGCGCCGCGGAAGCTGCCCTGGGTGACATGGATGACGACCCGGTCTATGGCGTAGTCGGCGGGGCGGTCCGCGCGCCGCCAGTTCGCCGGGGAGGCCGCTATCCACTCCGCCCGCGCGTAATCCAGCTCACCCGGCTTCCGCGGCTTCTCCACCCCCGGCAGCCGCCACCAGGCGTGCTCCAGCTTCTCCCGCGCCAGCGCCGCCGTGCCGACCGCCGTGACGGCGGCGCCGATCAGCAGCCCGCGCCGGCTGATGCCGTGCTCGGCCTTCTTCCCCGCGGAGCGCCCGGCGCCCGCCGTCCCCTTGGTCCCCATGTGATCGACAACGCATATCCGTGAGCGTTCGGTTCCCGGCGCCCCGTACCCTGGTGGAGCTATGACTCAGACTTCCCAGCCCCCCCTCCGTGTGCTCGCCGCCATGTCGGGCGGAGTCGACTCCGCCGTCGCCGCGGCCCGCGCCGCCGAGGCGGGCCACGACGTGACCGGTGTGCACCTCGCCCTCTCCGCGAACCCGCAGTCGTTCCGTACCGGAGCGCGCGGCTGTTGCACCATCGAGGACTCCCGCGACGCCCGCCGTGCCGCGGACGTCATCGGCATCCCGTTCTACGTCTGGGACCTGGCGGAACGCTTCCGCGAGGACGTCGTGGAGGACTTCATCGCGGAGTACGAGGCGGGCCGCACCCCCAACCCGTGTCTGCGCTGCAACGAGAAGATCAAGTTCGCGGCCCTGCTCGACAAGGCCCTCGCGCTCGGATTCGACGCCGTCTGCACCGGCCACTACGCCACCGTCGTGCTGAACGAGGACGGCAGCCGTGAGCTGCACCGTGCCTCGGACATGGCCAAGGACCAGTCGTACGTCCTCGGCGTCCTGGACGAGAAGCAGCTTGCCCACGCGATGTTCCCGCTCGGCGACACCCTCACCACCAAGGACGAGATCCGCGCCGAGGCGCAGGCCCGCGGGCTGGCCGTCGCGAAGAAGCCCGACAGCCACGACATCTGCTTCATCGCCGACGGCGACACCCAGGGCTTCCTCGCGAGCCGGCTGGGCGGCAAGGCGGAGGGCGACATCCTCGACGAGTCCGGTACGAAGCTCGGCAGCCACGACGGCGCTTTCGGCTTCACCATCGGGCAGCGCAAGGGCCTGCGTATCGGCCACCCCGCCGCCGACGGCAAGCCGCGCTACGTCCTCGACATCTCGCCGGTGAACAACACGGTGACGGTGGGCCCGGCCGAGGCCCTCGACGTCACCGCGCTGACGGCCATCAAGCCCCGCTGGTGCGGCGCGGCCCCGGTGGGCCCCGGCACGTACACCGCCCAGCTCCGCGCCCACGGCGGCGAGACCGAGGTGACCGCCGAGCTCGTGGACGGCACGCTGAACGTCACGTTCACCGAGGCGGTACGGGGTGTGGCCCCCGGCCAGGCGGTCGTGCTGTACGACGGGACGCGGGTGGTCGGCTCGGCGACGATCGCGACGACGGTGCGCCGTACCGCGGCCGCGGTCGGCCGGAGCCAGGGCCAGGACTAGGGCCTTTCGTTTGGATCAGGGCGAGCCCAGCATGGTTCCGACCGGAGGCCCTGGGGCCTGCGCAGGCACAGGGCGCCGTCGGCCCGGCGGCTACGACGCCTGACCGACGTACAGGTCCTTGGCGAAGAAGTCCACCAGCACCGGCGCGATCACCTGCGGCGCCGGGTCGTGCGTCTGGCCCGTCAGGGTGCGGTGCCGGGCGCGGGGGATCGCGTCCGCGAGGATGCGGGTCAGGGTGCGCATCGGGGTGGGGCTGAAGCCGCCCGTGATCACCATCGTGCGCGCGTCGACGGACCGGAGACGCTCGACGGGGACCGTGCCGTCGCCCAGTACCGCGTCGTCGTACGCGAGGGTGTGCGCCAGCGATTCGAGGCCGCGCCACAGCGGGGCGTGCCGCATGCGGGCGACCAGGTCGGCCGGGATCCCCGTCAGCGACAGGAACAGCTCGACGGCGCCTGCACGGTCACCCGCGGACAGCAGCCGGTGCAGCCGGCTGGCGTAGCGCGCCTTGGCGCGCAGGGCCGGGGCGTCCGGGGCGAACGGGGGTTCGTACACCGCGAGCAGGTCGATGGGCAGCCCGGCCGCCTGCGCCTCCAGGGCCAGCGCGCCGCCGGACGACATCCCGAACACCGAGACCCGGCTGCCGGCCCACTCGATCAGCGCCGCCAGATCCTCGACCTCACGTGCGACCGTGTACCGCGCGGCGTCGCCGCTGGAGCCGCGGCCGCGCCGGTCGTAGGTGACGACGCTGAACCGCGACGCCAGGAGCTCCGCGAGCGGTGCCTCGGTCGTCGCCGTGCTCAGCGCGCCGCCCACCAGGATCACCGGCGGTCCGTCCCCCTGGCACCGGTAGGCGATCGCGGTGCCGTCGCAGGAGAGAGTCTTGTCCATGCGAGGGTGGACTGCAGCGCACCGCCGAACTCATCGCCGCGGCCGAGAAATTTTTGAGATTCTTCAATGGTGCAGGCCAGGACCTGTGATTGACGGTCAGTCGGAGACCGTCTCGGTGTCGTAGAAGCAGAAGTGGTCCTTGATCGCGGCCACTTCGGGCTTCGGGTCCGGATAGGCCCACACCAGATCGGCCGCGTCCGGCAGCGACCAGTAGGAGGCATCTCCCTTGAACGGGCAGTGGGTATGGGTGTCCGACGCCGTCAGCAGTTCGGTGCGGACATCCTCGGGTGGCAGGTAGTAGCGGACCGGGCAGCCCGTCTCGCGCAGTACGAGCGGGCGGCGGCTCTCGGCGAGCAGCTGTCCGTCGCGCACCACGCGCACATGCTCGGTGCCCGGCTCGACGGTGATGACGTGTCCTGTGGTCGAGGTCATATGTCTTTCAGCTGTCCCGTACGCCGATTTCTTCCCCCGCTTCGGGGAGTGCCGGTGCCGCTGCTTACGGTGGGTGCATGAACATCTGCGTCTTTCTCTCCGCCGCCGACCTCGACGACCGCTACACCCGCCCCGCCCGTGAGTTCGCCGAGCTGCTCGGGCGCGGCGGGCACACTCTGGTCTGGGGCGGTTCGGAGAGCGGGCTGATGAAGGTCGTCGCCGACGGGGTGCAGGAGTCGGGCGGGCGGCTCGTCGGGGTGTCGGTGGACTTCATGGCCGCCCAGGCCCGGACCGACGCCGACGAGATGGTGATCGCACGCGATCTCGCCGAGCGCAAGGCGCTGCTCCTGGAGAAGGCCGACGCCGTCGTGATCATGGTGGGCGGCATGGGGACGCTCGACGAGGCCACCGAGATCCTGGAGCTGAAGAAGCACGGGAAGCACGACAAGCCGGTCGTCCTGCTGAACACGGCGGGTTTCTACGACGGGCTGCGTCTGCAGTTCCAGCGCATGGAGGACGAGGGCTTCCTGCCCCTTCCCCTCACCGAGCTGGTGTTCTTCGCGAAGGACGGGGTCGGCGCGCTGGCCTACCTGGAGGAGCGGTCCGGCATCCAGTAGGCACGCGGCCGGATGCGACGATGGGCGCATGTCCATTCATCTCATCACCGGTGCAGGCTCCGGCATCGGAGAAGCTGTCGCCCGCCGTCTGCGGGAGCGCGGCGACGAAGTAGTCCTGCTCGCCCGTGACGCGGGCCGTGCCAAGGAGCTGGCCGGGCTCCACCCCGGTGCCCGCACACTCGTCGGTGACCTCGGCAACCCGGACCGGCTCGCGTGGGCGTTCGCGCAGCAGTCGCTGCCGGACCGGATCGACTCGCTGCTGCACATCGCGGGTGTCGTGGAGCTCGGCCCGGTCGGTGGTCTCTCGCCCAAGGCCTGGCATTTCCAGCTCAACACGAACCTGGTGGCCCCCGCCGAGGTCACCCGGCTCTTCCTGCCGCAACTGCGCGTGGCCCAGGGGCATGTCGTCTTCGTGAACTCGGGCGCCGGGCTCAGCGCACACGCCGACTGGAGCGCGTACGCCGCGAGCAAGCACGGCCTGAAGGCGCTGGCCGACTCGCTGCGCCAGGAGGAGCACGAGAACGGTGTCCGGGTGACCTCCGTCTACCCGGGCCGTACCGCCAGCCCGATGCAGGCCAAGGTCCACCGGCAGGAGGGCAAGGAGTACGACGCCTCCCGGTTCATCGACCCCGAGTCCGTCGCGACCACGATCGTGATGGCGCTCGACCTGCCGCGCGACGCCGAGGTCAACGACCTGACGGTCCGGCCGGGGCGCTGAGCCACCGGACGCCGGGGCGGCACCCGGCCGTCCGGTCCGGGGCGCCCCGGGCGCGCGAGGGGCGCCCGGGCGGGCGACGCGCCCGGCGTCCCGGACCGTAGGCTTCCTGCGTGAGCGAGAAAAGCAAGTTCAGCGGGTGCGGTGCCACCGGGATCGGGTCCATGCCCGGGGGAGACGCGCGGGAGGCGGCGAAGACCGTCACCGGGACCTTCGGGGACGGCGAGGGCCTGCCGTATCTGCCGGAGCTGCCCGCACGCGGGCCCGGCGCCGACATGATCGGGCGGACCCTCGGACTGCTCGTCGACCTGTACGGCCATGTCGAGCCCAGCGGCTGGCGGGTCGGCGACCGGCCGGGCCGCGACACCCGCCGGGCCCACTCCTGGCTCGGCGAGGACCTCGACGCCGTGGAGGAGTTCACCCAGGGGTACGAAGGACCGCTCAAGGTCCAGGCGGTGGGCCCCTGGACGCTGGCCGCCGCGCTGGAGCGGCGGGGCGGGGAGGCCGCGCTCGGCGACCCGGGCGCCTGCCGCGATCTGGCGGGCTCCCTGGCGGAGGGGCTGCGGGCCCATCTCGCGGACGTACGGCGCAGGGTGCCCGGCGCGAGGGTGATCCTCCAGCTCGACGAGCCGTCGCTGACCGGCGTGCTCCGCGGGCAGATCCGGACGGCGAGCGGCTACCGCACCTACCGGGCCGTGGACCGGCAGGTGGTGGAGGGCGCCCTCCGCGATGTCCTGGAGGCCAACGGGGACGGTGCCACGGTGGTTCACACCTGCGCGCCCGACGTCCCGTTCGCACTGCTCCGGCGCGCCGGGGCCGATGGTATTTCGTTCGACTTCTCCCTCCTCACCGAGCGTGAGGAGGAGGCGATCGGGGAAGCGGTCGAGGGCGGCACCCAGCTCCTGCTCGGGGTCGTGCCCGGCACCGACCCGGCCTCGGGTGCATTGTCGGACCCGGGCGGTAGCGTCATGGGTGTCAGGACGCTGTGGCGCAGGCTGGGGCTGAATCCGGGTACTCTCGCCGAGTCCTTGGTCATCACCCCGTCGTGCGGGCTCGCGGGTGCGTCGCCCGCGTACGCGCGCGCCGCGCTCGCCCACTGCGCCCGGGCCGCGAGATCGCTCGCAGACAACCCTGAGTGACGGGTATCGGGTAACGGGAGGACGAGACGATGGCCGGCGGACAGCATTCGGAGGTGCCCGCGGAGGCACAGGCGCAGCATGCGCTCCTCGCGGAGCAGATCGAGGAGCACCGCTTCCGGTACTACGTGAACGACCAGCCGGTCGTCAGCGACGCCGAGTTCGACCGGCTGATGCGCACACTGCAGGAGCTGGAGGACCGGTATCCGCAGCTGCGTACGCCGGAGTCGCCGACCCAGAAGGTCGCGGGCCCGTACCGCACGGAGTTCACCTCGGTCGAGCACCGCGAGCGGATGCTCTCCCTGGACAACGCCTTCGACGACGAGGGGCTGGCGGTCTGGGCCGAGCGGGTCGCCAGGGACGTCGGCACGGCCGACTACCACTTCCTGTGCGAGCTCAAGGTGGACGGCCTCGCGGTCAACCTCACCTATGAGCGGGGGGTGCTGACCCGCGCGGCGACCCGCGGTGACGGCCGCACCGGCGAGGACATCACCCCCAACGTCCGCACGATCGCCGAGATCCCGCACCGGCTGAAGGGCGACCGGATCCCCGCGCTGGTCGAGATCCGCGGCGAGGTCTTCTTCCCGATGGAGGCCTTCGAGGAGCTCAACGCCCGGCTGGTGGAGGCCGACGACAAGCCGTTCGCCAACCCGCGCAACGCCGCGGCCGGTTCGCTGCGCCAGAAGGACCCGAAGGTCACCGCGGGCCGCCCGCTGCACATGGTGGTGCACGGCATCGGCGCCCGTGAGGGCCTCGAGATCGACCGCCTCTCGCACGCCTACGAGCTGCTGCACGAATCGGGCCTGCCCACCGCGAAGTACAACAAGGTCGTCGACTCCCTCTACGACGTGCGGGAGTTCATCGCCTACTTCGGCGAGAACCGGCACTCCGTGGAGCACGAGATCGACGGCGTCGTCGTCAAACTCGACGAGATCGCGCTCCAGGGCCGGCTGGGCTCCACCTCCCGCGCCCCACGCTGGGCGATCGCCTGGAAGTACCCGCCGGAGGAGGTGAACACCAAGCTGGTGAACATCCGGGTCGGCGTCGGACGCACCGGCCGGGTCACTCCGTACGCCCAGGTCGAACCCGTCGAAGTGGCGGGCTCCGAGGTCGAGTTCGCCACCCTGCACAACCAGAACGTGGTGAAGGCGAAGGGCGTGCTCATCGGGGACACGGTGGTCATCCGCAAGGCGGGCGACGTGATCCCGGAGATCCTCGGCCCGGTCGTCGATCTGCGGGACGGCACCGAGCGGGCGTTCGTGATGCCGACCCACTGCCCCGAGTGCGGGACGGAGCTGCGGCCCATGAAGGAGGCCGACATCGACGTCCGCTGCCCCAACGCGCGTTTCTGTCCGGCGCAGTTGCGCGAGCGCGTCGCCTATCTCGCCGGGCGCAAGTGCCTGGACATCGACCACTTCGGCTATGTCGCCGCAGCCGCTCTGACCAAGCCGCTGGAGCCCGCCGAGCCGCCGCTGCGCGACGAGAGCGATCTCTTCGGGCTGACCATCGAGCAGCTGCTGCCGATCCGGGCCTATGTCCTGGACATGGACAGCGGCCTGCCCAAGCACGACCCGAGGACCGGTGAGGAGAAGACCGCGCTGGTCTTCGCCAACCAGCAGGGCGAGCCGAAGAAGAACGCCGTGGCGATGCTGGAAGCCATCGAGGCCGCCAAACGGGCCCCGCTGGCCCGGATCCTCACCGGGCTGTCGATCCGTCATGTGGGGCCGGTCGCGGCCGAGGAGCTGGCCCGTCAGTTCCGTTCGATGGAACGCATCGAGGCGGCCACCGAGGAGGAGCTGGCCGCCGCCGACGGTGTCGGACCGATCATCGCCGCGTCCGTCACCCGGTGGTTCGCGGAGGACTGGCACCGGGAGATCCTGCGCAAATGGCGGGAGGCCGGGGTCCGGATGGCGGACGAGGGGGCGGACGAGGACGAGGGGCCGCGCCCGCTCGAAGGCCTCACCGTCGTCGTGACGGGCACCTTGGCCGACCACACCAGGGATGGCGCGAAAGAGGCCCTGCAGAGCCGGGGGGCGAAGGTCACGGGTTCCGTCTCGAAGAAGACCTCCTTCGTGGTGGTCGGCGACAACCCGGGCTCGAAGTACGACAAGGCGATGCAGCTGAAGGTTCCGGTTCTCGACGGTGCGGGTTTCGCCGTCCTGCTCGAACAGGGTCCGGATGCGGCACGCGAGGCGGCCGTGCCGGTCGCCGGGGCGGCCGGGGAGTAGCGGGCCGCGGCCGGCCGGGACGGGGGAAGGCAGCTGCCCGGAGCCCCCGTTCGGCTGTGCGGCGGCCACCGCATGCGGGACGGGGGCCGGTTCGCATTCGGGCAAGAGCTGTAGAGCGCTGCCCCTCGGGGCGTTCGGCGGCCTACTGTTGAGACGTGCGCCTGCCGTGCGCGGCTGCGCGACGGTGTTCCCGGCTGCGTGACGGCCGTGGGGTCGTGGTGGCATGGGAGCGGGACGAACAGGTGACATCGGCACCGCCGGCTGTGAGAGGGACGGAATGAAACCGATTGAGAGCGCCGCGCCGGTGTCGCGGCTGCAGGGTTTCCTCGGCCCCACGCCCAAAGTGGGCGCCGCCGTTGTACTGGTCGCCACCATTCAGCTCGCGACGGGCTTCTACCGGACCTTGAGCGGCAGTCACGCACTCTTCCCGGGCGGCGCGGTCGGCTGGTCGCTCGCCGTCCTCACCGGAATCATCGTCGGTCATCTCGTCGCGCTCGGGCGCGACCGCTGGTGGGGCGGGACCGGATCCGGCGCCGCGCTCACCCTGGCCGTCCTGATGCTCTACGGCTGGGTGGCCGCCGGCCTGGTCAGCCTGGTCGTCGTCGTGCTCGTCGGTGTGGCCCGCAGACACCGCTGGTGGCAGGGGCTGCTGCACGGCGCGGTGGACATCCTGGGGGTGGGCGCGGCGGCCCTGGTCCTCGCCGCGTTCGGTGAGGCGCAGACGGTGGAGTCGCCCTGGCGGCCCCTCGAATGGGGCATCGAGGCCGTCCCGGAGGTCGTGCTCGCCGCCTCCACGTATCTCGTCGTCACCCGGATCCTCCTCTGGTACGCCCAAGCCCCCCAGGGCAGCGGGCTGCCGACCATCGCCCGCACGGCCGTGCTGCGCCAGGGGCTCGTCGCGGTCGCGCTGCTCGGGATCGCCCCTCTGATATGTACGGTCGCGACGACCACCCCCGTACTGCTGCCGCTGTTCGCCGTCCCGCTGATCGCCCTGGACTCCACCCTCTGGATCGCCCGGGCCAGAGCCGAGGAGCAGCTGCGGGACCCGCTCACCGGGCTGCCGAACCGGCAGTGGCTGCTGGAGCGCATCTGGACGGCGCTCGAGGACGCCGAGCACATCGGCGCCAGATCGGCACTCGTCCTGATAGACCTCGACCGGTTCCGGGCGGTCAACGACACCCTCGGCCATCTGGCGGGGGACCGGCTGCTGCTGCAGATAGCGGAGCGGCTCCGGCTGGCCCTGCCGCGCGGGGCGGAGGCCGCGCGGCTCGGCGGCGACGAGTTCGCCGTACTGCTCCCGACCGCGGACTCCACCACCAGCGCCCAGCGCGTCGCCCGGCATCTGGTCGCCGAGCTCTCCTCGCCGCTGGACCTCGACGGTCTCACGCTGGTGCTGGAGGCCAGCGCCGGGGTCGCCGTCTACCCCGACCACGCGCTGGACGCGGAAGGGCTGCTCAGACGGGCGGACGTGGCGATGTACCAGGCGAAGCGGGACCGTACGGGCGTCGAGGTGTACGAGTCGAAGAGGGACAGCAACACCCCGGACAGGCTCGGGCTCCTCGGGGATCTGCGGCGCGCGCTGGACGCCGGCGAGGTGGAGCTCCACTACCAGCCGAAGGTCCGCTTCGACGGCCAGGTGGCCGGGCTCGAGGCGCTGGTGCGGTGGGTGCATCCGGAGCGCGGCAGGGTCCCTCCGGACGAGTTCATCGCCATCGCCGAATCGTCGGGCCTGATGCCGCACCTCACCGAGTACGTGCTGGAGACGGCACTGGCCCAGGTCGCCAGGTGGCGGGCGCAGGGGCTGTTCGTCCCGGTCGCGGTCAACGTCTCCCCGCGTGACGTCCACACCCCCGGTTTCGCCGGCGGCGTCGCGGCCCGGCTCGCCCGGCACGGTGTCCCGGCCGGCTCCCTCCAGCTGGAGATAACGGAACACGTCCTGCTGGAGGACCCGCAGCGCGCCGCCGACACGCTGGCCGGTCTGACCGGCCACGGCGTGAAGATGTCCCTCGACGACTTCGGTACGGGGTACTCCTCGCTCGTCCATCTGCGCCGCCTGCCGGTCAGCGAACTGAAGATCGACCGGTCGTTCGTGGCCCGGCTGGCCGTCGACAACGAGGACGCGGAGATCGTCCGTTGCACCATCGACCTGGCCCACTCGCTCGGTCTGCTGGTCGTCGCCGAGGGCGTCGAGGACGACGAGACGTGGGAACGGCTGCGGGACCTGCGCTGCGATGCGGTGCAGGGATGGCTGGTCGCGGCCGCGATGCCGCCGCAGGAGACCACGGCGTGGCTGCGGGCCCGCGGCGAGCACGGATGGCGGAGGCCGTCGGAGCTGGCGGCAGCCGCGGCGGCGGCCGCCGCCGCTGCCGGAGTGAAGACGGGCGTGGCCGAGCTGGAGCAGCGGAAGCCGGGCCGGGCGGTGCGGTCGCGTCCGGCGACGACCTGAGCGGGCGAGGCGGCCGGATCCCGGCGGCGGAATCGAAACGGACCGGCCCCGATCGGACCCCGATCGCGCCCCGGCGGAGGCCGGACGGAGGCGGCTGCGCCGTGGGTGGCGGCCCCGCCCGCGGCGGACCCCATAGGATTGGGGCCAAAACCACAACACTCACCCCTGAGGATCGCTGCATGCCTGGCATCACGCGCGAGGAGGTCGCCCACCTCGCCCGGCTGGCGCGTCTGGAGCTGAAGGGCGAAGAGCTTGATCACTTCGCCGGTCAGCTCGACGACATCATCGGCGCGGTCGCCCGCGTCTCCGAGGTCGCCGACCAAGACGTACCGCCGACCTCCCACCCGCTGCCGCTGACCAATGTCATGCGCGCGGACGAGGTCCGTCCGTCGCTCACCCCCGAGCAGGCGCTCTCCGGCGCCCCGGCCCAGGAGCAGCAGCGTTTCAAGGTGCCGCAGATCCTGGGGGAGGACTAACAGCCATGACGGACAACAGCTCCATCATCAAGCTCACCGCCGCCGAGATCGCCGCGAAGATCGCTTCCGGCGAGCTGACGGCCGTCGAGGTCACCGAGGCGCACCTGGCCCGGATCGACGCGGTCGACGAGAAGGTCCACGCCTTCCTGCACATCGACCGTGACGGCGCGCTCGCGCAGGCCCGCGCCGTCGACGCGAAGAAGGCCGCGGGCGAGAAGCTCGGCCCGCTGGCCGGCGTCCCGCTTGCGCTGAAGGACATCTTCACCACGCAGGACATGCCCACCACCGTCGGCTCGAAGATCCTCGAGGGCTGGGTTCCGCCGTACGACGCGACCCTGACCAAGAGGCTGAAGGCCGCCGACGTCGTCATCCTCGGCAAGACCAACATGGACGAGTTCGCCATGGGGTCCTCCACCGAGAACAGCGCCTTCGGTCCGACCGGCAACCCGTGGGACCTCACCCGTATCCCGGGCGGCTCCGGCGGCGGCTCCTCGGCGGCCCTCGCGTCGTACGAGGCCCCGCTCGCCATCGGCACGGACACCGGCGGTTCCATCCGCCAGCCCGCCGCCGTCACCGGCACCGTCGGCGTCAAGCCCACCTACGGTGCGGTCTCCCGCTACGGCATGGTCGCCTTCTCGTCCTCCCTCGACCAGGGCGGCCCCTGCGCCCGTACGGTCCTGGACGCGGCCCTGCTCCACGAGGCGATCGCCGGACACGACCCGCTGGACTCGACGTCCATCGACGCGCCGGTCCCGCCGGTCGTCGAGGCGGCCCGCAACGGCAGCGTCGACGGCATGCGCATCGGCGTCGTCAAGCAGTTCTCCGGCGAGGGCTACCAGGCCGGTGTCGTCCAGCGCTTCAACGAGTCGGTCGAGCTGCTGAAGTCGCTGGGTGCCACGATCGTCGAGCTGGACTGCCCGTCCTTCGACCTGGGCCTGTCGGCGTACTACCTGATCGCGCCGTCCGAGTGCTCCTCCAACCTGGCCCGCTTCGACGCCATGCGGTACGGCCTGCGGGTCGGCGACGACGGCACGAAGTCCGCCGAGGAGGTCACCGCCCTCACCCGTGAGGCCGGCTTCGGCGACGAGGTCAAGCGCCGCATCATCCTCGGTACGTACGCACTCAGCTCTGGCTACTACGACGCGTACTACGGCTCGGCGCAGAAGGTCCGCACCCTCATCACCCGGGACTTCGAGAAGGCCTTCGAGCAGGTCGACGTGATCGTCTCCCCGACGACGCCGACCACCGCCTTCCCGATCGGCGAGCGCGCCGACGACCCGATGGCGATGTACCTGGCCGACCTCTGCACCATCCCGACCAACCTGGCCGGCAACTCCGCGATGTCGCTGCCCTGCGGTCTGGCTCCGGAGGACGGTCTCCCGGTCGGCCTGCAGATCATCGCCCCGGCCATGAAGGACGACCGTCTGTACAAGGTCGGAGCCGCCGTCGAGGCCGCCTTCGTGGAAAGGTGGGGGCACCCGCTGCTGGAGGAGGCTCCGTCGCTATGAGCGCACTGACCAAGGCCAAGGGCTTCAAGAAGTCCAAGACCGGTACGTACCTGTCCATCGGCACCACCGCCTTCGGCGCGGTCGGCGTGTACAAGCGGGCCAAGAAGGCACGCCAGGAACACGACACGCTCCGGCTGATCGATGCCGTCGTCTCCGCTGCCGCCATCGCCACCGGCATCGCTCTGCTCTACCGCGAGCTGAAGCGCCTGGGCGACGACGACGTACTGCTGGGTTGAGAGGGAAAGTTTCACCGTGACTGTCACTGACCTGGTGCCGTACGAGGACGCCCTCGCGACGTACGACCCCGTCATGGGCCTTGAGGTCCATGTCGAGCTCGGCACCAAGACCAAGATGTTCTGCGGCTGCTCGGCCGAGCTGGGCGCGGAGCCGAACGCGCAGACCTGCCCGACCTGCCTCGGCATGCCCGGTTCGCTCCCGGTCGTCAACGCGATCGGCGTCGAGTCCGCCATCAAGATCGGTCTCGCGCTGAACTGCGAGATCGCCGAGTGGTGCCGCTTCGCCCGGAAGAACTACTTCTATCCGGACATGCCGAAGAACTTCCAGACCTCGCAGTACGACGAGCCGATCGCCTACAACGGCTATCTGGACGTCCAGCTGGAGGACGGGGAGATCTTCCGGGTGCAGATCGAGCGCGCCCACATGGAGGAGGACACCGGCAAGTCGCTGCACGTCGGCGGTGCCACCGGCCGTATCCACGGCGCGTCCCACTCCCTGCTCGACTACAACCGCGCGGGCATCCCGCTCATCGAGATCGTCACCAAGCCGATCGAGGGAGCGGGCGCACGCGCCCCCGAGGTCGCCAAGGCGTACGTCGCGGAGCTGCGCGAGCTCATCAAGGCGCTGGGCGTCTCCGAGGCCCGCATGGAGCAGGGCCAGATGCGCTGCGACGTGAACCTCTCGCTGCGTCCGAACGGCACCGAGACGTTCGGTACGCGCTCCGAGACGAAGAACGTGAACTCGCTGCGTTCCGTCGAGCGTGCCGCCCGCTACGAGATCCAGCGCCACGCCGCGGTGCTGAACTCCGGCGCCAAGGTCGTGCAGGAGACCCGGCACTTCCACGAGGAGGACGGCTCCACCACGGCCGGCCGCATCAAGGACAACGCCGAGGACTACCGCTACTTCCCGGAGCCGGACCTGGTGCCCGTCGCCCCGGCCCGGGAGTGGGTCGAGGAGCTGCGCAAGGGGCTTCCCGAGCTGCCGCGCGTGCGCCGCAACCGGCTGCGCGAGGAGTGGGGTGTTTCCGAGTTCGACATGCAGTCGATCCTCAACGCGGGCGCGGTCGACCTGATCGTCGCCACGACCGCGGCGGGCGCCGCGTCCGACCAGGCCCGCAAGTGGTGGATGGGCGAGCTGGCCCGGCAGTCCAACGAGACCGGTGTCGCCCTGGAGGAGCTCGCGATCACGCCGGCGCAGGTCGCCCGGGTGACCGAGCTCGTCGCCTCGGGCGACCTCAACGACAAGCTGGCGCGCCAGGTCATCGAGGGCGTCCTCGCGGGCGAGGGCGACCCGGACACCGTCGTCGAGAAGCGCGGCCTGAAGGTCGTCTCGGACGAGGGCGCGCTGGGCGCGGCCGTGGACGAGGCGATCGCCGCCAACGCGGCCGTCGCGGACAAGATCCGCGGTGGCAAGATCGCGGCGGCGGGCGCGCTCGTCGGCGCGGTCATGAAGGCCACGCGCGGCCAGGCGGACGCGGCCCGGGTGCGCGAGCTGATCCTGGAGAAGCTCGGCGTCGAGGGCTGATCCCCTCGCGGCTCCGGCCGCAGACGTGTGTGAAGGGGCGGTGCACCCGGTCGGCGGGTGCACCGCCCCTTCGCGTCGCGTACCTCCGTCGCAGGCGGATTGGACTTCCGCGAGGACCTGTTGGACGTTCACCGCCGGGCCGTACGGCGGTCTTCCCGCAGTCACCTGACCCGCTTAGCTTCCCGGCTGTAGGACCGGACTCGGGAGGCTCAACTTGACCACGGACATCTCACGGCGGCGCCTCTTCGCGCTCGGCGGCGGAGCGCTCGGGGCGGCGGCGGCCGGGTCGCTGCTGCCGCCGTCTCTGCAGGCCGCGATGGCCGCGCAGCCGACGCGCCCGGCAGGGTCCGGCGGGCTCCAGGACATCAGGCACGTGGTGATCCTGATGCAGGAGAACCGTTCGTTCGATCACTACTTCGGCACCCTGCGCGGTGTGCGCGGCTTCGGCGACCGCAACGCGATCGAGCTGCCCTCCGGAAAGCCGGTCTTCGAGCAGCCGGGGGCATCGGGCACCACTGTGTTGCCGTTCCCGGTCCGGGACGCCGCCGCCGCGCAGCAGAAGGACCTTCAGTACATCGGCGCCCTCGACCACTCCTGGAGCGGCGGCGGCAAGGCGTGGGCCGGTGGGTGGATGAACGGCTGGGTGACCGCGAAGACGGCCGCCACCATGGCGTACTACGACCGCCGCGACATACCGCTGCACTACGAACTGGCCGACACCTTCACGATCTGCGACGCCTACCACTCGTCCATCCACAGCTCCACCAGCCCCAACCGCAACCACCTGTGGAGCGGAAAGACGGGCTTCGAGGCGAACGGCAAGCGGGCGGTCGGCAACGACGCGTACAGCGAGGGCACCCATCCGGGGTACGGCTGGAGCACGTACGCGGAACGGCTGGAGGAGGCCGGGCACAGCTGGAAGACGTACACCGAGTGGGAGAACTTCACCGACAACCAGATCGAGTTCTTCGCCACCTTCAAGGCGGTCGCCCGCAAGGCGCTGGCGAAGACCGGCGGTCACACGTACATGGAGTCCTTCTACGCGGCCGTCCGCGACACGGACGACGCGGCGGAGCGCGAGCGTCTGCTCGGTCTGCTGGAGGACGGGGTCGCCACGCTCACGACGGCCGAGCGCAGCCTCTTCGAGCGGGCGCTGCGCCGGGTCGAGACCGGCACGCTGGCCGAGGCGTTCGCCCAGGACGTCGCAGCGGGCACGCTGCCCGAGGTCTCCTACCTGGTGCCGTCGGCGGTCGACTCCGAGCACCCGAGCGTCTCCTCCCCGATCCACAGCGCCACGATCGTCTACAAGGTCCTGGACGCGCTCGGCCAGCACCCCGACGTGTGGCAGCACACCGTCGTCCTCATCAACTACGACGAGAACGACGGCTTCTTCGACCACGTCCCGCCGCCGGTCCCGCCGCCCGAGGTGACCGACGAGCAGTGGGAGTCCAAGCCCACCGGCCTCGGCGTGCGCGTGCCGCTGCTCGTCGTGTCGCCGTGGAGCGTGGGCGGCTACGTCTGCTCCGAGGTCTTCGACCACACCTCCGTGATCCGCTTCCTGGAGCGCTGGACGGGCGTGCAGGAACCGAACATCAGCGACTGGCGGCGCACCGTCACCGGCGATCTGACGTCGGCTTTCGATTTCACCCGCGGACGGCGCCGGCCCGAGACGGAGCAGCCGGGCGTCATTCCGCCGTTCACCGGACGCTGGTCGCCGAAGCCGCCTGCCGTGCAGCAGATGCCCGTGCAGGAGCCCGGCGTCCGTCCCGCCCGGCCGCTGCCCTACCAGCCGGACGCCCGGGCGAGGTTCGTGAACGGGGTGGTGCAGGTCGCCGTCAGCAACACGGGGCGTTCCTCGGCGCACTTCGCGCTCTACCCGTACGCGGGCGAGTTCCCCGTACCGCAGCACCAGGATGTGCGGGGCGCGGCGCACTGGACCGTGCCCCTCACCGGTGAGGCGTACCGGTTCACCGTGACCGGGCCGAACGGTTTCCGGCGCGAGTTCGCGGGGGTCGCCGAGAGCGGACCCGAGGTCGCCACGTGGGTCGACGGCCACGAGCGCGATCTGCACCTCACTCTGCGCAACACCGGGCGGCGGACGCTCACCTTCACCGTTCGGCCGCTGGGCTACGTCGACGAGGCGGAGCTGCGGGGCCGGACCCGGACGATCAAGGTGAAGCCGGGGCGGAGCCGTACGGTCGTCCACGCGGCGGCCGACGCGCACGGCTGGTACGACCTGGCCGTCACGGTCGACGGCGACGACGCCTTCCGCCGCCGGCTGATGGGGCACATCGAGAACGGCCGGGCGAGCGTCTCCGGCTGATCAGTGGCGCACGCCGCCGCCGCGAAGCGTGCGGGCGGGTCCGAAGGCCGGACCCGCCCGACACGGGGCGTGCGTCCGAGGGCGTGAGGTAAGCCGGATATCGGGCATGTAAGGGAATAATCAGACACTGTGAGCATCGCCACGAAACGGGCAAATGATCACTGGTGGCTGCCAGAGTGACGGTTCTCAGGTCAAGCGTTCTTTACGGGCTGTTCATCAGATCTCCCGAAGAAGACGAACCACCAGGGAGCACATTCGTTGGCTGCCATCGCCCGCTGGTGCGTCACGCACCGTCTCCTTGCCGTCCTCATCTGGCTGTTCACCCTCGTCGGCGCGGCCACCGCGGCGGGCTTGGCGGGTTCCGCGTACTCCAACGACTACGAGGTGCCCGGTACGGAGTCGGGCAGGGCCACCCAGCTGCTCAAGGGCGGTTTCACGGATCTCGGCGGTGACACCGACACCATCGTCTGGCACACCACCGGTTCCACCGTCCGGGCCGCCGACGTCGTACAGACGATGACCCGGACCCTGCACGCGATCGAGGAACTGCCGGGCGTCGGAGACGTGACCGGGCCCTACGGGGCCTCCGGCGCCGGGCAGATCAGCGCGGACGGACACACCGCCTACGCCACGATCACCTTCGACCACCAGGCCGACGACATCCCGGTCGAGCGGGCCCGGACCGTCGTCGACACCGCGAAGGCGGCCGCCGGTGACGGACTCCAGGTGGAACTGGGTGGCTCCGTCGCCGCCCTCACCGAAGCGCCGTCCGCGCACCTCAGCGAGGCCATCGGGGTGGTCGTCGCCGCGGTCGTCCTCTTCCTGGCCTTCGGATCGCTCGCTGCCAGCGTGCTGCCCATCGCCACCGCCCTCGTCTCGGTCGGAACGGCGTACGCGGGCATCGTCCTGCTCGGGCACCTGATGACCGTCGCCGACTTCGCCCCCATGCTGGGCATGCTGATCGGCCTGGGCGTCGGCATCGACTACGCGCTCTTCATCGTCACCCGGCACCGCCGCGGGCTGCGGCGCGGTCTGACGGTCGCCGAGGCGGCACGGAACGCCGTCGCGACGACCGGGCGTGCCGTCGTCTTCGCCGGGGCCACCGTCTGCATCGCCCTGCTCGGCATGCTGATCCTGCGGCTCGGCTTCCTCAACGGCGTCGCGATCGCCGCCTCCCTCACCGTCGTGCTGACCGTCGCCGCCTCGGTGACCCTGTTGCCCGCGCTGCTGTCGTTCATCGGGATGCGGGCGCTGAGCCGGCGTGAACGCAGGCAGCTCGCCGAGCACGGACCGCAGCCCGAACTCCCCACCGGCTTCGCGGCGCGCTGGTCGGCCTTCGTCGAACGCCACCCCAAGCTGCTCGGCGGCGCAGCCGCCGTGGTGATGCTGGTCCTTGCACTGCCCACGCTCTCGCTGCATCTGGGCACCTCCGACCAGGGCAACGACGCCTCGTCGTCCACCACCCGGCAGGCGTACGACCTGCTGGCCGACGGCTTCGGGCCCGGCATCAACGGTCCCCTGACGATCGCCGCGCAGCTCGACGGTGCCGACGACCGGCTGGCGATGGACGCACTGCCCGCCACACTGAGGGCCACGGAAGGCGTGGCATCGGCCGGCCCCGTCATGTACAACAGCAGCGGCGACACGGCGTTCGTCACTGTCGTCCCGACGTCGTCGCCGCAGGCCCGGCAGACGAGCGCCCTCGTCGACCGGCTGCGCACGGACGTCCTGCCCCAGGCCGAGGCGAACACCTCGCTCCAGGCCCATGTGGGCGGCGTGACCGCAGGCTACGACGACTTCGCGCAGGTCATCGTCGGTAAACTCCCGCTCTTCGTCGGGGTCGTCATAGGGCTCGGCTGCCTGCTTCTGCTGCTGGCCTTCCGGTCGATCGGTATTCCGTTGAAGGCGGCCGCGATGAATGTGGCCGCCGTCGCCTCCTCGTTCGGAGTCGTTGTCGCGATCTTTCAGTGGGGGTGGGGGAGCGAGCTGCTCGGGCTCGGCGGCGCCGGACCCATCGAGCCCTTCCTTCCGGTGATCATGGTGTCCGTTCTCTTCGGGCTCTCCATGGACTACCAGGTGTTCCTGGTCGGCCGGATGTACGAGGAGTGGCTGGAGACCGGCGACAACCGGCGGGCGGTCCGGGTCGGCCTCGCCGAGACGAGCAGGGTGATCAACTCCGCCGCGGTGATCATGATTTCGGTCTTCCTCGCCTTCGTGCTCAGCGGGGACCGGGTCATCGCGATGTTCGGCATCGCGCTCGCGGCTGCGGTCGCGCTCGACGCCTTCGTCCTGCGCACCCTGCTGGTCCCCGCCCTGATGCACATGCTGGGCGACGCGAACTGGTGGCTGCCGCGCCGGCTGGACCGGTGGCTGCCGCGCATCAGCATCGAACCGCCCGAGTGCCGGGCGCCGCGTGCGAGGATTTCCGGGGCAGATGGCAGGAAGGGCGACGAACCGGTCGTACTGCGCGTCCACTGAGATCGTGTGCGATCACCCCGGAATCACCGGACCACGTTGAAGGAGCATGATGTTCGCGGCACCCCTGGGTGACGACGGTGCGGAACTGCGCCCGCTGGAGATCTGGCAGGCGGAGGAGTTCCTCGTCCACATGGACCGGGCACGCGGGCTCGTCGACCCATGGATCCCCTTCGCCGGCTTCGCCACCGACCTCGAATCGGCGCGCGCCCTGCTGCAGCGGTACGCCGAGAAGCAGGCGGCGGACACCGGCCGGCTGTACGGCATATGGCTGGACGGCACCCTGGTCGGCGGCGTCCTCTTCCGGATCTTCGACACCGAGTCCGGGAACTGCGAGATCGGCTGCTGGCTGGAGCCCGCGGGGGAGGGGCGCGGCCTGGTGACCCGGGCGGCGCGCAAGCTGATCGACTGGGCGATCGAGGAGCGCGGCATGCACCGGGTGGAGTGGCACGCGTCCGCGGCCAACACGCGCAGTGTTGCCGTGGCCAAGCGCCTCGGCATGACGCGCGACGGCGTGCTGCGTCAGAACTATCTGTACCTCGGTGTGCGGCACGACTCGGAGATCTGGTCCGTGCTGGCCCCCGAATGGCGCGCCTCCCAGCGGGGCTGAGGCGGGCCCGGGGCGGGCGTTAAGAGGGTTCTCATCCGGGCGGCCTAGCCTGCGGCCATGAACCCCACGACTTCCCAGACCCCGCAAGCTCCCACCGCCGAAAGCGACCACGGGGAGCGGCCGGCGGACAGCCTCGACGAGGCGGCGACCGAAGCCGAGGGCGAGCGCGCGGTGCGCGAGGGCAGTGGCCCCGGCGCCGATGCGGATTCCGACCCCGACCGGGACTCGGGTCCGGGTTCCGGCCCCGACGACGGCCTCGACGACGATCCGGACCACGACCTGGAGGACGACGACTCCCACCGGGCGCCGTCCGGGCTCGTCGCCGCCTCGGCGGCCGTCGTCGCCGCCGGCCTCGGCGTCGTCGGACTGACCGGCGCCTGGACAGGCCGGGTCGTCGCCGAGCGCGAGACCCTGCTCGGCCAGATGAAGACCGCCTCCGGTGGCTCGGTGGCCCAGCAGATCTCCGAGATCTACGGCGACGCCTGGCACTCCACCGCCCTCGTCAACGGCCTCTTCGCCCTGCTGGCCCTGCTCGTCGGCGTCTTCGCGCTGGTCCGCCCGGCCTTCGGCGCCCCGGGGGACCCGCAGCCCGGCTGGGTCCGCGCCTTCGCGACCGCCGGTATCGCACTGGGTGTCCTCGGCGTGCTGATCTCGGTCGGCATGTACTTCGACCTCATCGTCGCCCTGCCGGCCGCGAGCGCCGCCGCCGGCTAAGGGCTGACCCGGAAGCGGAGAACGACCGGTACGCACCGGCCGGCGATGCCCTAAGGCATCCACGTGGGGGGCCTCGGTCCGCATGCGGTACCCACCGCATGCGCCTAAGGCCCCCCACCGCGCGGAGATGCGGAACTCGCCCGATGTGGCGGCACCCCCTGGGAGACGACAGTGGAGGCACGGCAGAAACGAGCGGGGCGGATTCCCGGCCCGCACACCGACTGCCCGTCCGCCAGGCCCTCAACGGGCCGTCGTCATCAGGGAGAAGCACATGTTCGCGTATGAGCTCCACAAGGCCCACGAAGCCGAACTCCTCCGCAGGGCCGAGCAGGCGCGCGTCGTCCGGCAGGCCCGCCGGGCCCGCCGCGTCGAGCGCCGCTCCGGACGCAACGAGGACGAAGGAGTGGTGAGTACGATCCGGGACCGCTTCGTCCACGCCGCCTGAGCGCAGGCGATGACAGCCGGTTCCCCTTCAGCCGCCACGGCGTCGGACCCATGTGCGATGCTCGGCGGCGTGGAGACCAGGTCCGTCAGTCCCGTGTTCGTCGGTCGCGCCGCCGAACTCACCTCGCTCACCGATGCGCTCGCCCGCGCCACCGCAGGACCACCCGGCCGTACCGGGGCCTTTGGCGGGGAGCCGCAGGCGCTGCTCATCGGTGGCGAGGCGGGCGTCGGCAAGACGCGGCTGGTCGAGGAATTCCTGACGGCGGCCGTCCGGCGCGATGCCGTCGTCGCGGTCGGCGGTTGCGTCGAGATCGGTGCCGACGGGCTGCCGTACGCCCCGTTCTCCACGGCCCTGCGCGCCCTGCGCCACACCCTGCCCGACGAGATGGCCGCGGCATGCGCCGGGCAGGAGGGCGAACTGGCCCGGCTGCTGCCCGAACTCGGCGAAGCCGACCGTGACGCCACCGACGAGCACGGCACCGCCCGGCTCTTCGAACTCACCGCACGACTGCTCGAACGCATATCCGCGGACCGTCCCGTCGTCCTCGTGCTGGAGGACCTGCACTGGGCCGATGCCTCCACCCGGCACCTCCTCGCCTATCTCTTCCGCACCCTGCGCAGCGGCCGTCTCGTCGTGGTCGGCACCTACCGGGCCGACGACATCCACCGCCGCCACCCCCTGCGCCCCCTCCTCGCGGAACTGGACCGGCTCCGCACCGTCCGCCGGATCGAACTCGCCCGCTTCAACCGCGCCGAGGTCGGCCGCCAGCTCACCGGCATCCTCGCGGCCACCCCCGAACCCGCCCTCGTCGACGAGATATTCGAACGGTCCGACGGCAACGCCTTCTTCGTCGAAGAGCTCGCCTGCAGCCTGGAGTCCTGCGACAGCGCCGGCCTCTCCGACTCGCTGCGCGACCTCCTCCTCGTCCGCGTCGAAACGCTCTCCGAGGACGCACAGAGGATCGCCCGGATCATCGCCGAGGGCGGTTCCACCGTCGAGTACGGACTGCTGGCCGCGGTCTCCGGGCTTGCCGAGGACGACCTCATCGGGGCGCTGCGCGGAGCCGTCGGCGCCAACCTGCTGCTCGCCACCCCGGAGGGCAACGGCTACCGCTTCCGGCACTCGCTGGTCCGCGAGGCCGTCAGCGACGACCTGCTGCCGGGCGAACGCTCCCGCCTCAACCGCCGCTACGCCGAGGCGCTGGAAGCCGATCCCGCCCTCGTCCGCGCCGGTGAACGTGCCACCCGCCTCGCCAGCTACTGGTACGGCGCACACGATGCGGCCAAGGCCCTCCCCGCTGTACTCAAGGCCTCCGTCGAGGCCCGCCGCCGCTACGCCTTCTCCGAGCAACTGCGGCTGCTGGAACGGGCCATGGAGCTGTGGGACGACGTTCCCGACGAGGTGCGCCGCACCCTGCGCCCCATCGACTACGCCGAGGTGTACCCGGCCTGTGGCTGCGACCCGGACGCCACTCCGCTGCGCTACCTCGATCTGATGGCCGAAGCCACCGTCGCCGCCCGCTTCGGCGGCGACCGCGAACGGGCCCTGGCCATCTCCAAGAAGGCCGTACGGCTCCTGGACGGCGAAGCGGATCCCCTGCGCGCCGCATGGTTCTGGGTCCAGCGCTCCCACCTGGTGCAGGGCCTCACCCGCGGCGACGGATGGCAGGAACTGGCCATCGCCCAGGACCTGGTCCGCGGCCTGCCACCGTCCGCCGTGCACGCCGACGTCCTCATGAGCGTGGCCGGCTGGGGCGCCCTGCACCGTCCCGGCGCCGAGACGCTCGCCGCCGCCGACCGGGCCGTGGAGTACGCCCAGCTCGTCGGCGACGAGTACATCGAGCTGCACGCCAGGCTCACCCGTGGCTGGCTCACCGCCGACGCGGGCGCCGTCGACGAGGGCATCGCCGAGATGTACGCCGTCCGCGACCGCGCCGACGAACTCCACCTGGTCGGCATCATGGACCGCGCCAGCATCAACCTCCCCTCCACGCTCGAAGCGATGGGCCGCTCCCTGGAGGCCGTGGCCGCAGCGGACCACGGCATCGAGGTCTGTCACCGTCACGGCCTCTCCGACTCGGAGGCCTGGGTCCGCTCCAACCAGGCGACGTCGTACTTCTCCCTCGGCCGCTGGGACGAGAGCCGGGCCACCGTCGAGGTGGCGGCCCGCGTCGCCCAGTCCCGCAAGGCGCAGGGTCTCGTCGCCCTGCGCCACGCCGAACTGGCTCTCGCCCGCGGTGACATCGCCGAGGCCGAGGTGCAACTGGCGCTGAGCCGACGCCACTTCGGCTCCAGCGACCCCCAGCCGCAGCACTTCATCGCCCTTGCCCGCCATGCCATGACCCTGGCCGTGCAGCAGGGCCGGCTCCCCGAGGCGCGGGTGACCTTCGAAGCCCTGGCGGAGCAGGGCTTCCCGACCGGCACCCAGCGGTACGCGCTGCCGCTGCTCCATGTCGCCGCCGCAGCCGAGGCGGACGCCCGGGGCCTGCCCGCCGCGGACCCCGGCCGGCCCGCGGTCCTTGCCCTGATACGCACGCACATGAAGCACCTGCCGATGGTGGTTCCGGTCTGGGCCGCGTACGGCCTGCTGATCACCGCAGAGCTGGCCCGCGCCGAGGGTGCCGACACGCCTGGCCACTGGGCCCGCGCGGCCGCCGCCTTCGCTCCTCTGCACCGCCCCTATGAACTGGCCCAGGTCCACCACCGCTGGGCCGAGGCCCTCCTCATCGCCTCCGGCGACCGCGCCGAGGCCACCGGCCTCCTGCGCACTGCTCACAGCACCGCCGAACGGCTCGGTGCGCGTCCGCTGGCGGAGACCATCGAGCTGATGGCCGGCCGCGCCCGGATCACGCTCACCGCCCCCGCCGGCGAGATCCCTGCCGCGGTCACCGTCGCGGCCGAGGGCACCGCCATGGACGGGGCCGCGGAGCGGGAGCGCGCCGAGGAGCGGCGCCGGGAAGCGGCGGCCGCGGCGGTGGAGTCGTTCGGGCTGACGCGGCGCGAACAGGATGTGCACCGGCTTGTCGCCGCCGGGCACACCAACCGGAGGATCGCCGAGGAGCTCTACATCTCACCCAAGACCGCGAGCGTGCACGTCTCCAACATTCTGGCCAAGCTCGGCGTCGCCAGCCGCGGCGAGGCCGCGGCTCTCGCCCACCGCCTCCGCCTGTACCGCTCCTCCTAACGGGGCGCGGCTGTCCAGTGGAGTGCGGCTGCGGGTGACAGGGCGGTCACGGCCGGTGGCCGATCGGTCCTCACCCGCCGGTCGGGCCCGAGGGCCCGTCTGCGTTCTCGTCCCCGTCCGCGTCCTCGCCCCCGTCTTCGGCGTCAGGCGCCGGATCCTCCGGAAGGCGGACCGTCACCTTGCCCGAGGCCAGGTCTATCGGGCCACGGCCGGGATCGCCCACGCCCAGGTCCACCCGAGTCAGCTCCAGCCGTTTCTGCTCCTCCGCGGCGTGCTTGCGGCCCGGGGCGAAGAGTTCCTCGAAGAAGTTGAACACCGGCTCGCACCCTTTCACCTGCTGTCGCCGCTATCGCACCTCCAGCACCAGGATTCTGTCGTCTCCCGATTCCGGTGTGCCACGGGTGTCCGTGTTGCTCGTGACCAGCCACAGTTTGTTGCCGCCCGCCGCGAGCACCGTGCGCAGCCGGCCGTACTCTCCTTCGAGGAACGACTGCGGGGCCGCCAGAGGTTCCTTGTCCGGGATTTCGGACAGCGGGACCCGCCAGAGCCGCTCACCGCGCAGGCCCGCCATCCAGATCGAGCCCGCGGCGAAGGCGATCCCGCTCGGGGAAGCCTCCGATGTCCTCCACTGTGCCACGGGGGCGAGGAAACCCTCCTTGCCGGCCTTGCCCTCGTACTTCGGCCAGCCGTAATTCCCACCGGGCACGATCTGATTCAGCTCGTCCCAGGTGTCCTGCCCGAATTCGGACGCCCACAGCTGACCCCGGCTGTCCCAGGCCAGCCCCTGCACATTGCGGTGCCCGTACGAATACATCACCGAGCCGGGCTCCGGGTTGCCCGGTGCGGGCCTGCCGTCCGGGGTCATCCGAAGGATCTTGCCCGCCAGGGACTTCTTGTCCTGCGCGAGCCCGGTGGACCCCGTCTCGCCCGTCCCCGCATACAGCATGTGGTCCGGGCCGAAGGCGATCCGGCCGCCGTTGTGGATGCCGCCCTTCGGGATGCCCCGCAGGATCGTGTGCGGCGTCCCCAGCTGCCTGCCGGTGCCGCCGTGCTCGTCGTACCGCATGCGGGCGATGCGGTTGTCGGTATCCGTCGTGAAGTACGCGTACACCAGTTGGTCCGAGGCATAGGCCGGCGAGATCGCGATCCCCAGCAATCCGCCCTCCCCTGCGGGCGACACCCCGGGCACCGTGCCCAGCAGTGTCTTGCTTCCGGTCCTCCCGTCGATCCGTGTGATCGTTCTCTCGTCGCGTGAGGACACCAGCAGATCACCGCCGGGCAGCTCCGCCAGACCCCAGGGGGAGGCGAGTCCCCCGGTCAGTGTCGACACCACCCTCACCGAGCCCTTCGCGGGCGGCAGCGAGGACGGGGGCGGCAGAGCGGAGGACGAGGAGGGCGGTGCGTGTGTCGTGCTTGCCGCGTCGCTCCCCGTGCTCCGTGAACCGTCGCTCGACGAGCACCCCGACACCAGCAGTGAGCCCACGGCGACCGCGGTCACCATCGCGCGGCGCGCAACGGGCGTCCCACGCGGGCGTTCCCCCCGGGTTCTCACGGATCCGCATACAGAAACGCGCACGGCACCGATCCCTTCGACGGCTGCATGACTACTGTTCTTACACCGCAGCCCCGTCCCGGGTTCCGCATGCCGGCGGAATTTCTGCGCTCAGTCCCACGACCCGCGCGCCCGCGGCAGCCGTGCGATCTCCGCCAGGTCCTGTGCGGTCAGCTCCAGCCCGGCCGCCCCCGCGTTCTCCACCGCCCACTGCTCCCGCTTCGTGCCCGGCACCGGCACCACATGCGGGCCCTGGCGCAGTACCCACGCCAGCGCCACCTGCGCCGGAGTCGCCCCGTGCCGCTCGGCGATCCGCCGCAGCCCTACCACCACCGGCTGGTTCGCCGCCATCATCTCGGCCGTGAACCGCGGGTGCCTGGCCCGCAGATCGTCCGGCTCGAAACCCTGGCCCGGAGTCAGCGTGCCCGTCAGATAGCCGTTCCCCAGCGGCATCGCGGCCAGCAGCCCCACGCCGCGCGCCTCGCACCACGGCAGCAGCGTGTCGAGGGCCTCCGGCGACCACACCGAGAGCTCCGCCTGGACCGCGCTCACCGGAAAGACCTGCTGCACCCGCTCCAGCTGGCGGATCGTTCCGTCATGCATCCGTGCCCCCGGCCTGCGGGTCGCCCGCGCCCCGACCGCGCTCAGCCCCAGTGCCCGCACCTTTCCCGCCGTGACCAGCTCCGCCATCGCGCCCCAGGTCTCCTCCACCGGCACCTCGGGATCGGCCCGGTGCAGCTGGTACAGGTCGATCACATCGGTCTGCAGCCGCCGCAGCGATGCGTCGCAGGCCCGGCGCACATAGCCGGGGCGGCCGTTGGCCACGATGTGCTGATCGCCCACCAGCAGCCCGCACTTGGTGGAGACGAAGGCATCGGCCCGGCGCCCCTTCAGAGCCCTCCCGATCAGGAGTTCGTTGGTGAAGGGGCCGTACATGTCGGCCGTGTCGAGCAGTTGGACGCCCGCATCGAGCGCCGCGTGCACCGTTCGCAACGCACGGTCACCACGCTGCTGCGACGTGCTGTACGCCCAGCTCATCGGCATGCAGCCGAGCCCGACCGCACCCACGGCGAGCGCCGCCGCACCGAGACTCCTGCGCTCCAACTCCCCGAACCCTCCCTCGGCCCCGCCGTCACGGGACCACACCGCATCCCAAAGTAGCCTCTGCCGTCCTCCGGGCTTCGCATAGCCTCCTGACCATGACTTCTATGACGACGCCCGATGTATGGCTGCCGATTCCGGCCGACGAGATCGAAGGACTTCCCGAGGGCCTCACCTACCGCTTCTGGAACGGCGCGCAGGACTTCCCCGCCGACCCCGCGGACTGCGCCTTCTATGTCGTTCCCTACATGAAGGGGCCGGAGATCGCGGCCCGCCCGCTCGCCGAAATGGGGGCGGTCCAGGTCGTGCAGACGCTCTCCGCGGGCATCGACCATGTCCAGCCGGCGCTCGGCCGACTGCCCGCCGGGGTGCGGCTGTGCAACGCCAAGGGGGTTCACGAGGCCTCGACGGCGGAGCTCGCCCTCGCGCTGGTGCTCGCCTCGCTGCGGGGCTTTCCCGGGTTCGTCCGCGGCCAGGACAAGGAGGAGTGGCGGGCCGGTTTCTACCCGGCGCTCGCCGACAAATCCGTGCTGATCGTGGGGTACGGATCCATCGGCGCCGCCATCGAGGACCGGCTCGCGCCCTTCGAGTGTGCGCGGGTGGCGCGCGTCGCGCGCTCCGCGCGGACAACCGCACGCGGCCCCGTACACACACTCGACGACCTGCCCGTACTGCTGCGCGAAGCCGCCATCGTCATTCTGTCCACTCCGCTGAACCCCTCCACGCAAGGGCTGGTGAGCGCAGACTTCCTCGCTTCGATGCCGGACGGCGCGCTGCTCGTGAACGTCGCCCGGGGCGGCGTCGTGGACACCAAGGCCCTGCTGTCCGAACTCGAGTCCGGTCGGCTGCGGGCCGCCCTCGATGTCACCGACCCGGAACCGCTGCCCGCCGGCCACCCCCTCTGGCATGCTCCGAACGTCCTGATCACGCCACATGTGGGCGGCAGCACCTCGGCGTTCCTGCCGCGGGCCAGGCGGCTGCTGGCCGGCCAGCTCACCCGGTTCGCCGCGGGGGAGCCGGTACACAACGTGGTACTCACCACCGACTGACCACGCTGCGAAGCCGTTTCGCTGCGCACAGTGCCGACAACGGCTTGATCGGTCACGGAGAGTAGAGGAACTATGTCCCTCTGTGACGGGTCTGGTGTATCGTCCCGAATGGGGCTGCGCCGTGGAAGAGACGGTGCGGGGGCGGCAGCGGAACGCGAGGGGGGCGACGGGCGATGTACGGCCGATGGACGAACGATCCGACGCGGCAGGGCGGTCGACGGAGACCGCCGGGACGCCCATCTCGCCGTGCCCGCACCCATCCGACGACCTCGGGGACACCTCGGTGAGCGCCCCGGAAAGCGCTCTCGGGGCGTTCCGTTCCCGGCAGTCGGCCATCGGCGGAGTGTCCGGGCTGGTCTCGCAGATCCTCCTCGGCCTGGTCTGCGGGGGTTACGCCGTGGGGGCGGCCTTCGGCTGGGGCTCGCCCGAACTGGCTCTCGTCATGGGTGACTTCGGCCTCAGTGCCGCGGCCCTGATCGCCGCAGTCTCCTGCTTCGTCTACGCGCACACGGCGTGCAACCGGTTTCGGCCCGCCTGGCTGCTGTTCTCGTTCTCCTCGCTGATGGCGGCCGGGGGAAACGCCGTCTGGGGCTACTACGAGGTCGTGCTCGGCCTCCCGGTCCCCAGTCCGTCCCTCGCCGACGTCTTCTTCCTCTGCTTCGCGCCGCCCGCCATCGTCGGTCTGCTCGTGCTCGCCAAACGTCCGGTCACCAAGGCCGGTTGGGTCTGTCTGATGCTGGACTCCTGGCTGATCGGCGGATCGCTCCTCACGCTCTCCTGGAGCCTCGCCCTCGCCCACACCGCGCATCTCGCGGACAGCGAGGGGGCGAGCGTGCCCCACGCGGCGCTCTCGCTGGCCTATCCGCTGCTCGACATCGTGCTGGTCTCCATGGTGCTCGCCCTGCACTTCCGGCGGGCCAACGTCAACCGCTCCGCGGTGAACACCGCCGTCGCCGCGCTCGCCCTGACCGTGCTCTCGGACGCGCTGTTCACCTCGCCGCTGCTGCGCCAGACCTATCACTCCGGCCAGCTGCTGGACGCCGGGTGGTTCGCCGGTTCGCTGCTTCTCGCGTACGCCCCCTGGGGCGCGAACCGGACGCGCGGCAACGCTGTCCAGCCGCACCCCTCCGCGCGCGCCACCAGCCGGCCGATCGCCGGATCTCTGGCCGCCCTCACGCCGTATCTCGCCGCTGCCGTCTGCACCCTCGGCATCCTCTACAACGTCATCGAGGGCCGCCGGGTGGACCACGTCGTGGTCCTCACCGGCTGTCTGGTGGTGCTCGCCCTGGTCGTCCGGCAGGGCATCATGCTCGTCGACAACATCGCGCTCACGCAGGAACTGGCGCAGAAGGAGAACCACTTCCGCTCGCTGGTCCAGGGCTCCAGCGACGTCATCATGATCGCCGCCCCCACCGGCATACTCCGGTACGTCAGCCCCGCAGCCTCCGGTGTCTACGGACGTGAGGCCGACGATCTCGTCGGCTCGGAGCTCGCCTCGATCATTCATCCCGAGGACCTGGGGCGCGTGGTCCACGAGGTGCGGCGGTTTCTGGCCGCGCCGCCCAGCGAGGAACCCACCACACGGATCGAGTGCCGGTTCAGGTCGGGCACCGGTGACTGGCTCAACGTGGAGTCCACCGTCAACCGTCATCAGGGCGGGCTGATCTTCAACAGCCGGGATGTGACCGAACGGGTGCGGCTGCAGGCCCAGTTGCAGCACAACGCCGAGCACGACCCGCTCACCGACCTGCCCAACCGGGCCCTGTTCACCCAGCGGGTCCGCCAGGCCCTGGGCGGCCGCCGCGCCGGCGACCCGGGTACCGCGGTGCTCTTCATCGACCTCGACGGATTCAAGGCGGTCAACGACCGTCTCGGCCATCAGGCGGGCGATGAGCTGCTCGTCCAGGCCGCCCGCCGCCTCCAGGAGTCCGTACGGGCGGGGGACACCGCCGCCCGCCTCGGCGGCGACGAATTCGCGGCGCTCATCATCGGCGACGGCACGCGCGACCAGGGGGCCCGGGACTACCAGGTCCACGAGATCGCCGACCGGCTGCGCCTCATGCTCTCGCAGCCGTACCGGATCGGCGGCGGCGAGGTCCGCGTCGCCGCGTCCATCGGTGTCGCCTTCGCCGAGCCCGCCATCACCCCGACCGACCTCATGCGCAACGCCGACCTCGCCATGTATCGCGCCAAGGCGGCCGGCAAGGACCGTGTCGAGCTGTACGCCCCGCAGATGCAGGCCGACGTCGTACGGCGCTCCGAACTCGCGGCCCGGCTGCACACCGCCCTGCGGGAGGGCGAGTTCGCCCTGCTCCACCAGCCCGTGGTCCATCTCGCCACCGGCACCGTCGCCGCGGTGGCGGCACAGGCCCGCTGGCGGTCCGCCCAGGGCATCCTGTTCACCCCCGCCGAGTTCCTCCGCGTCGCCGAGGACAGCGACCGCACCGCCGAGCTCGGCCGCTGGCTCCTCGAAGAGGCCGTCGAGCAGGCCGCCGACCGGGCCAGGGCCGGGCACCAGGTCTCCGTGGCCGTCCGGCTCTCCGCCCGGCGGCTGCTGGACAAGGCGATGCCGTTCGGCTCCGTCGAGGCGCTCCTGACCCGGCACGGCCTGCCCTCGGGGGCGCTGATGATCGAGGTCTCCGACAACGACCCCCGGGTCTCCTTCGACGAGCTCGAACAGCGCCTCGTCGCGCTGCGCCGACTGGGCGTACGGATCGCTCTCGACGGATTCGGCAGCGGCTACGCAGCGATCAACGCGCTGCGCCGACTCCCCATCGACGTCCTGAAGCTGGACCGCGGGCTCGTCGAGGGCGTCGTCGAGTCGGCCCGGCTGCACAAGATCACCAGCGGGCTGCTGAGGATCGCCTGCGACCTCGGTCTGCAGTCCGTGGCGGACGGGGTCGACGTACCGGAGCAGGTCCTCGCGCTGCGCGCCATGGGCTGCACGCATGGTCAGGGGATGGCCTTCTCCGGGCCGCTGGACGAGTACCGGCTCCGTCGGACCCTGGTGCGCGGGGAGTTCCCGGTGCCCGGCGGTTCCGTCGACCAGCCGGTCCTGACGGGTGGTTCGGCCCCGCTTCTCACCAGCTCACATTCTGAGACGCGCATCCCACCCACTTGACATGCCGTGCGCGTCGGAGAGAGGGTCAATGCCATGCGCACCCGAATTCTCGTACTTGGAAAGCGCGTCGGCTGAAAGCGGAGTCCCTCACGGACACTCTGCAGACCGCACCGACGCGCTCCCCTCGCTTGCCTCACGGCACGAGGGGTTTTTTGTTGTACTGACACACCTCAAAACCCCGCAAAAACCCTCAGCTTTCGAGAAGAGATGCCGATGACCGAGCAGGCCTCCGGGGCCCATCATCCCCAGCCGCGGGCCCGTACGGGCGGATCGTCCCCCGCCGCCATTGAGCACGTCACGGGTGCGCAGTCCCTCATCCGCTCCCTCGAGGAGGTGGGGGCCGAGACGGTATTCGGCATTCCCGGCGGCGCCATCCTTCCGGCGTACGACCCGATGATGGACTCCACCCGGGTCCGTCATGTGCTGGTCCGTCACGAGCAGGGTGCCGGACACGCCGCCACCGGCTATGCGCAGGCCACCGGCAAGGTCGGCGTCTGCATGGCGACCTCCGGTCCGGGCGCCACCAACCTGGTCACGCCGATCGCCGACGCGCACATGGACTCCGTCCCGCTGGTCGCGATCACCGGCCAGGTGGCCTCCGCGGCGATCGGCACGGACGCCTTCCAGGAGGCGGACATCGTCGGCATCACGATGCCGGTCACCAAGCACAACTTCCTGGTCACCCGGGCCGAGGACATCCCGCACACGATCGCAGAGGCCTTCCACATCGCCTCCACCGGCCGCCCGGGCCCCGTCCTCGTCGACATCGCCAAGGACGCCCTGCAGGCGAAGACCACGTTCAGCTGGCCGCCGACCCAGGACCTGCCCGGCTACCGTCCGGTCACCAAGCCGCACGCCAAGCAGATCCGCGAAGCCGCCAAGCTCATCACCCAGGCCAAGCGCCCGGTGCTGTACGTCGGCGGCGGCGTCATGAAGGCCGGGGCCACCGCGGAGCTGAAGGTCCTCGCCGAGCTCACCGGAGCGCCCGTCACCACCACCCTGATGGCGCTCGGTTCGTTCCCCGACAGCCACCCGCTGCACGTGGGAATGCCGGGCATGCACGGTTCGGTCACCGCCGTCACCGCGCTGCAGAAGGCCGACCTGATCGTCGCCCTCGGAGCCCGTTTCGACGACCGCGTCACCGGCAAGCTGGACAGCTTCGCCCCGTACGCCAAGATCGTCCACGCCGACATCGACCCGGCGGAGATCGGCAAGAACCGCGCCGCCGACGTGCCGATCGTCGGTGACGCCCGCGAGGTCATCGCCGACCTCGTCCAGGCGGTCCAGGCCGAGCACACCGAGGGACACACCGGCGACTACTCCGCCTGGTGGAAGGACCTCAACCGCTGGCGCGACACCTACCCGGTCGGCTACGACCTCCCCGAGGACGGCAGCCTCTCCCCGCAGCAGGTCATCCAGCGCATCGGCGAGCTCGCCCCCGAAGGCACGATCTTCGCGGCGGGCGTCGGCCAGCACCAGATGTGGGCCTCGCACTTCATCCAGTACGAGCAGCCCGCCACCTGGCTGAACTCCGGCGGCGCCGGAACGATGGGCTACGCGGTCCCGGCCGCGATGGGCGCCAAGGCCGGCATGCCGGACCGTACGGTCTGGGCGATCGACGGCGACGGCTGCTTCCAGATGACCAATCAGGAACTGACCACCTGCGCCCTCAACAACATCCCGATCAAGGTCGCGATCATCAACAACGGCGCGCTCGGGATGGTCCGCCAGTGGCAGACCCTCTTCTACAACCAGCGGTACTCCAACACCGTGCTGCACTCCGGAGCCGACAGCGAGGGCGCACCGGCGAAGGGCACCCGGGTGCCGGACTTCGTCAAGCTGTCCGAGGCCATGGGCTGCCACGCGATCCGCTGCGAGGACCCGGCCGATCTGGACAAGGTCATCGCCGAGGCCAACGCGATCAACGACCGCCCGGTCGTCATCGACTTCATCGTCCACGAGGACGCCATGGTGTGGCCGATGGTCGCCGCCGGCACCTCCAACGACGAGGTCATGGCCGCGCGCGGTGTCCGCCCCGACTTCGGCGACAACGAAGACGACTGAGAGAGACCGACTCCATGTCCACCAAGCACACGCTCTCCGTCCTGGTCGAGAACAAGCCCGGTGTCCTCGCCCGGATCACGGCCCTGTTCTCCCGACGCGGCTTCAACATCGACTCCCTCGCCGTCGGTACCACCGAGCACCCCGACATCTCGCGCATCACCATCGTCGTGAATGTCGAGGACCTGCCGCTGGAGCAGGTGACCAAGCAGCTCAACAAGCTGGTCAACGTACTGAAGATCGTCGAACTCGAGCCGTCCGCTGCGATCCAGCGTGAGCTCGTCCTGGTGAAGGTCCGCGCCGACAACGAGACCCGCTCCCAGATCGTCGAGATCGTCCAGCTGTTCCGCGCCAAGACCGTGGACGTCTCCCCCGAGGCCGTCACGATCGAGGCGACCGGCGGCGCCGACAAGCTGGAGGCCATGCTCAAGATGCTGGAGCAGTACGGCATCAAGGAGCTCGTCCAGTCCGGCACCATCGCCATAGGGCGCGGCGCGCGCTCGATCACCGACCGTTCGCTGCGCGCCCTCGACCGTACGGCTTAAGGCACCACCCCCTCGCCGCTCGTATGGCGAGACCGGAAAACGAAACTGGCGCACCCCGCCGTACGGTGGGACGCAACACCTGCACACCAAGGAGAGACCCAGTGGCCGAGCTGTTCTACGACGACGATGCCGACCTGTCCATCATCCAGGGCCGCAAGGTCGCGGTCATCGGATACGGCAGCCAGGGCCACGCCCACGCGCTGTCGCTGCGTGACTCGGGTGTCGACGTCCGTGTCGGTCTGCACGAGGGCTCCAAGTCCAAGGCCAAGGCCGAGGAGCAGGGCCTGCGCGTGGTGACTCCGGCGGAGGCCGCCGCCGAGGCCGACGTCATCATGATCCTCGTCCCGGACCCGCTCCAGGCCCAGGTCTACGAGGAGTCCATCAAGGACAACCTCAAGGACGGCGACGCGCTGTTCTTCGGCCACGGCCTGAACATCCGGTTCGACTTCATCAAGCCGCCGGCCAACGTCGACGTCTGCATGGTCGCCCCGAAGGGCCCGGGCCACCTCGTCCGCCGTCAGTACGAGGAGGGCCGCGGCGTTCCGTGCATCGTGGCCGTCGAGCAGGACGCCTCGGGCAACGGCCTGGCGCTGGCCCTGTCGTACGCCAAGGGCATCGGCGGCACCCGTGCCGGCGTCATCAAGACGACCTTCACCGAGGAGACCGAGACCGACCTCTTCGGCGAGCAGGCCGTCCTCTGCGGCGGCACCGCCGCTCTGGTCAAGGCCGGTTTCGAGACCCTGACCGAGGCCGGCTACCAGCCGGAGATTGCCTACTTCGAGTGCCTCCACGAGCTGAAGCTCATCGTCGACCTGATGTACGAGGGCGGCCTGGAGAAGATGCGCTGGTCGATCTCGGAGACCGCCGAGTGGGGCGACTACGTCACCGGCCCGCGGATCATCACGGACGCCACCAAGGCCGAGATGAAGAAGGTCCTCGCGGAGATCCAGGACGGCACCTTCGCCAAGAACTGGATGGCCGAGTACCACAACGGTCTGCCCAAGTACAACGAGTACAAGAAGGCCGACAGCGACCACCTGCTGGAGACCACCGGCCGTGAGCTGCGGAAGCTCATGAGCTGGGTCAACGACGAGGACGCGTAGGTCCTTCGCGGCGGGGCGGGTCTGCTGACCCGCCCCGCCGCGCTTTTCCCACATCACCGCTGGAAGAGGCGGCGCCGTACGTGTGTACAAGTCGTCCAGCCCCGTGTGGGTGATCCTTCCATCGGGGTGCAGAATGCGCCGTCGCGCATGACTACACTGCTCCACACATACACGCGTCAGGCCCACAGTGTCGTGCGTCTTCCACGCGGCAAGCCCCTCCACCGCCTGCGGCCGTCGGGACGGCCGTCCGCACTGGACTTGTGAGGACTCACGTGAGCTCGAAACCTGTCGTACTCATCGCTGAAGAGCTGTCGCCCGCCACGGTTGACGCCCTGGGTCCGGATTTCGACATCCGGCACTGCAACGGCGCGGACCGCGCCGAGCTCCTTCCCGCGATCGCCGATGTCGACGCCATCCTGGTGCGCTCCGCCACCAAGGTCGACGCCGAGGCCATCGCCGCCGCGACGAAGCTGAAGGTCGTCGCCCGCGCGGGCGTCGGTCTGGACAACGTCGACGTGTCCGCGGCCACGAAGGCCGGCGTGATGGTCGTCAACGCCCCGACCTCCAACATCGTCACCGCCGCCGAGCTCGCCTGCGGCCTGCTCGTCGCCACCGCGCGCAACATCCCGCAGGCCAACACCGCCCTGAAGAACGGCGAGTGGAAGCGCTCCAAGTACACCGGCGTCGAGCTGAGCGAGAAGACCCTCGGTGTCGTCGGCCTCGGCCGCATCGGTGTCCTGGTCGCGCAGCGCATGTCGGCCTTCGGCATGAAGATCGTCGCGTACGACCCCTATGTGCAGCCGGCCCGCGCCGCGCAGATGGGTGTCAAGCTCCTCGCGCTGGACGAGCTGCTGGAGGTCTCCGACTTCATCACCGTGCACCTGCCGAAGACCCCCGAGACGCTCGGCCTGATCGGCGACGAGGCGCTGCACAAGGTGAAGCCCACCGTGCGGATCGTCAACGCCGCGCGCGGCGGCATCGTCGACGAGGAGGCGCTCGCCTCCGCCCTCAAGGAGGGCCGCGTCGCCGGCGCCGGTCTCGACGTGTACACGAAGGAGCCCTGCACGGACTCCCCGCTCTTCCAGTTCGACCAGGTCGTCTGCACCCCGCACCTCGGCGCCTCCACCGACGAGGCCCAGGAGAAGGCCGGCATCGCGGTCGCCAAGTCCGTGCGCCTCGCGCTCGCCGGTGAGCTCGTGCCGGACGCGGTCAACGTCCAGGGCGGCGTCATCGCCGAGGACGTACGTCCCGGCCTGCCGCTCGCCGAGAAGCTCGGCCGGATCTTCACCGCGCTCGCGGGCGAGGTCGCGGCCCGCCTCGATGTCGAGGTGTACGGCGAGATCACCCAGCACGACGTCAAGGTGCTGGAACTCTCCGCGCTCAAGGGTGTCTTCGAGGACGTCGTCGACGAGACGGTGTCGTATGTCAACGCCCCGCTCTTCGCTCAGGAGCGCGGTGTCGAGGTCCGCCTCACCACCAGCTCCGAGTCGCCGGACCACCGCAATATGGTGACCGTCCGCGGCACGCTGGCCAACGGCGAGGAGGTCGCGGTCTCCGGCACGCTGGCCGGCCCCAAGCACCTCCAGAAGATCGTCGCGATCGGCGAGCACGATGTGGACCTGGCGCTCGCCGACCACATGGTCGTCCTGCGGTACGAGGACCGTCCCGGCGTCGTCGGCACGGTCGGCAAGATTCTCGGCGAGGCCGGTCTCAACATCGCGGGCATGCAGGTCTCGCGTGCGGTCGCGGGGGGCGAGGCGCTGGTCGTCCTGACCGTCGACGACAGCGTTCCGGCCTCGGTCCTGGCCGAGATCGCCGAGGAGATCGGCGCGACCTCGGCCCGCTCGGTGAACCTGAACGACTGATCGCAGCCCTTGGTCAGGCCGTACCCGGCATGTAGACGCACGTCTTACACGAACGTCTACATGCCGGGTACGCTGCTGTCATGGGACACCGTGAAGATCTGCTCGAAGGCGCCAAGCGCTGCCTGCTGGACAAGGGGTACGCCCGGACGACGGCACGCGACATCGTGGCGGCCTCCGGTACCAACCTCGCCTCCATCGGCTACCACTACGGCTCCAAGGAGGCCCTGCTCAATCTGGCCTTCCTGCGGCTGACCGAGGAGTGGGGCGACCGGATCACCGTGCCGGCCGACGAACTCGGGGACGGCGATGCGCCCGCCGCACCGCTCGACCAGTTCCGCGCAGCGTGGGACAAGGTCATCAACAGCTACCCGGAGAGCCGGGCGATCTGGAAGCTCCAGACGGAGGTCGTGTCCCGGCTCGACACCGACCCCGAGCTCCAGAAGGCCCTGGCCGGGCCGCAGCAGGAGGGCCGCGCGGGCCTCGCCGAGAACATGCTGGGCATCGATCCGGAAGCCGATCCCGAGACGGCGCGCGTCGTCGGACTGTTCTGCCAGGCCCTGCTCGTGGGTGTGATGGTGCAGTGGATGGTCGACGAGGAGAGCGCACCCTCGGCGCAGGATCTGACGGACGGCCTGCGAGCGATCCTCGAAGGCCGCCGGTCCTGAGGAGGAGCGGTCATCCGGCGCGGCATCCGGTCAGGTGCCGGGCGGCGGCAGCGCCCGGCACAGTGCCTCCAGTGCCGCACCGTACGCATGGTCCGGCGGCGTCGCGTAGCCCACGACCAGACCGTCCTCGGCGGGCATCGTGGCCGCCGGATGGCGGAAGTCGGCCAGTGGGTCCAGGCCGAGGCCCTGCCAGGCGGCGGCCTTGACGGTGGAACGTTCGGTGCCGGGCGGCAGCCGCAGGACGGCGTGCAGGCCGGCGGCGATGCCGGTGGGCGCGATGTGCGGGGCGTGCGCGGCCAGGGCGGCGACCAGTTGGTCGCGCCGGCGCCGGTAGCGCTGCCGCATCCGGCGGATGTGCCGGTCGTAGTGGCCGGACTCGATGAAGTCGGCGAGCGCGAGCTGGTCCAGGACGCTCGCCCGGCCCTCGCGTTCCCCCTTGGTGGCCAGCGCGGCGTCGACGAGGTGCTCGGGCAGCACCATCCAGCCCAGACGGATGGCGGGGGAGAGGCTCTTGCTGACGGAGCCGAGATGGACGACCCGGTCGGGGCCGAGTCCCTGGACGGCGCCCACCGGCTCCCGGTCGTAGCGGAACTCACCGTCGTAGTCGTCCTCCAGCACCAGCCCGCCGCTGGTGCGGGCCCAGTCGACCACGGCCGTTCGCCGCCGCGGGTGCAGCGGACCGCCCGTCGGGAACTGATGGGCCGGGGTGAGCAGCACGCTCCTTACGCCCGGCAGCTCCGACAACTCCCCGGTGAGGGCCCCGTGTTCGTCGAGCGTCAGCGGAACCGTGCGGACTCCGGCCGCGGCCAGGATCTGGCGGTGGAAGCCGAGCCCGTACGACTCCACGGCCAGCGGGCCGCGCACCACCCCTGCACCGAAAAGAAGCCGCAGCGCATGGGCGAAACCCGAGCAGATCACGATCCGTTCGGGGGTGCAGCGCACCCCGCGCACGCGCCCCAGATAGCCGGCGAGCGCGCGGCGCAGCTCGATGCGGCCCTGTGGATCGCCGGGGCCGAAGGCGTCGTTCGGTGCGGCGTTCACCGCACGGCGTGCGGATGCGAGCCATGCGGTACGGGGGAAGGACGCGGCGTCCGGCCGGCCCTGGCGCAGGTTGTGCACGGGCGGGTCCGGACGGGCCGGGGTCCTCGTCGGGACACGGGCCGGGGCGGCGGGGGCGGCGCGGTGCGCGACCCGGGTGCCGGAACCCTGACGGGCGGTCAGCCAGCCCTCGGCGACCAGTTCGGCGTAGGCGTCGGCGACGGTGTTGCGGGCCAGACCGAGGTCGGCCGCGAGCGAGCGGTAGGGCGGCAGCCGGGTGCCCGGAGGCAGCCTGCCCGCCCGGACGGCGTCGCGCAGCGCGCGGATGAGAACGGCTCGGCGACTGCCGGGGCCGGTCAGCTCCAGCAGCAGGTCACTGCCGATCCGTTCCGCCGAATTGACCCATGATTCCGACACGGAAATGCACCCTACGCGAGGTCGGTCGGCTCCGTACCGTAGTGATCATGACGAACGACGAAACAGTCACCCGAATCCCCCGCATCGACTTCGCCAAGGCGGCCCCGAAGGCGTTCAAGGCCCTCATCGGCTTCGACGCAGCCGCCCGCCAGGGCCTGGACCCCGCCCTCGTCGAACTGGTCCAGATCCGGTCCTCCCAGCTCAACGGGTGCGCGTACTGCCTGCACATGCACACCACGGACGCCCGCAAGGCGGGCGAGAGCGAGGAGCGGCTGCACATGGTCGCCGTCTGGCGGGAGGCCGCCCCCTTCTTCACGGAGAAGGAGCGGGCGGCGCTCGCGCTCACCGAGGCCGTCACCCTGGTCTCCAGTGGCGGCGTCCCGGACGACGTCTACGCCCGCGCGGCGGCCCACTTCGACGAGCCCGAGCTGGCCGGGCTGCTGGCCCTGATCTTCACGATCAACACCTGGAACCGCATCGCGCTGAGCACCGCGAAGGTGCCGGGCACGGACGAGCGGGTGGCCCACTGAGGGGAACGGCGGCGCTCCGCGACGCCGCCCCACCGTCATCGCCTAGAGCCGCGCCCCCTTCAGCGCCATGTGCAGCAGCAGCCGGTCCTCGCCGTCGTTCAGATCCAGACCGGTGAGCTGCTCGACCCGGGACAGCCGGTAGTACAGCGTCTGGCGGTGGATGCCGAGTTCGCCCGCCGTGCGGCTCGCCTGGCCCGCACAGTCGAGGAACACCTCGGCGGTGCGGGCCAGATCCGCGTGCGACGGGGTGAGCAGGGGGCGCACCACGGGGTCCGGGGCGGTGTCCGTGGTCGACGGGAGGGCGGTCAGCAGGCGGTACGGGCCGATGTCCGTCCAGTCGGCGACCGGGCCGAAGCGGATCTCCGCCGCCGCCGCGCGGGCCGCCGCCGACGCCTCGTGCCACGCCGCGGCCAGCTCCGGCAGGCCCCGGCGCGGTACCGAGACCCCGGCGGTCGCCGTTGGGCCGGCGGTGGTGCGCAGCCGGTCGGCCGCGGTCGTCGCCGGGTCGAGTACCTCGGGCGAGCGCAGCCGGACCAGGGCGGCCAGCGACAGGGTGCCCGCCCCCGCCGGCGACGGAACCGTGGACAGCGCCGCCGCGGACGGCACCGTACGCACGGACGGGGTCTCGTCCGGCCACGGCGTGACGCAGACCACCGTGTGCAGCCCGTCCGCATCCGGGCCCAGGGCCTCGCGCAGCGCGGCGACCGCCATGTCGCGCTGCCAGCCCCGCCCCGCCGTGAGCACCGCACCGAACTCCCGGGACAGATCCGCGCCCGCCCGTGCCTCGTCGGAGAGCAGCGCCCCGATCCGGGCCGCCACGTCCATGGCGGCGGTCAGCTGTTCGTCGGTCGGGCCGGGGTCCGCGTCGAGCAGCCATACGTAACCGAGCACGACGCCCCGATGGCGTACCGGCAGACAGATCCTGCCGCGGAACACTCCGGCCTCCGGGGCTGCCGGGATACGGACCGGACCGGTGGCCCGGGCGATGCCGAAGCCCTCGAACCAGGCACGGACGGCCGGGGTGGAGCGCCGGGTCAGGATCGACCGGGTGCGGACCGGGTCCATGGCCGTGTCGTCGTCGCTGTCGTGCGCCCCGAAGGCGACCAGGCCGAAATCCCGGTTCTCCAGTGTCGCGGGGACGCCGAGCAGCGCGGAGATCTCGTCGACCAGCTCCTGATAATCGCCCTTCACGCGGCCATTCTCGCACCACTTCAGACATATGTCTGAGATCCAGGGCATGGATGCGTGACAGCTGTCGATGGTCCAGGATCGGAGGGATCCTTAGATTTCACGGTGGTTCTCCGTGCCGTACCGGTCTGAGTCATTTTCTGCCGGTCCGGCCCTCGTTCATACTTTTCCGTTGGAGGTGCCCCGTGCTGGCTCCCGTGATCCTCGCTGCGTCACGCAGTGACAAGATGCGCCGTTTCATCTCGGCCGCCCCGGGGACCAAGCAGGTCGTCGACCGGTTCATCGCCGGCGAGACGGTCGAGCAGGTCGTCCCGATCATCAAGGACGCCGCCGGGAAGGGCCTCGAGGTCACCCTCGACGTCGTCGGCGAGGACATCACGACGCCCGAGCAGGCCACCGCCGCGCGCGACGCGTACCTGGAGCTCATCGACCGCCTGAAGGACCTCGGCCTCGGCACCAGGGCCGAGATGTCCGTCAAGCTGTCGATGTTCGGCCAGGCACTGGAGGGCGGCCACGAGATGGCGCTCGCCAACGTCCGCCCGGTCGTCGAGGCCGCCGCCGCGATCGGCACCACGGTCACCCTGGACGCCGAGGACCACACCACCCTCGACTCGATGTTCGCCATCCACGAGGAGCTGCGGAAGGACTTCCCGCAGACCGGCTGTGTCATCCAGGCCTACCTGTTCCGCACCGAGGAGGACGCCCGCCGCCTCGCCGCCGCCGGCAGCCGCGTCCGCATCGTGAAGGGCGCCTACAAGGAGCCCGCCTCCGTCGCGTACCAGGACAAGGCCGAGATCGACAAGGCGTACGTCCGGATCCTGAAGACCCTCATGGAGGGCGACGGGTACCCGATGATCGGATCCCACGACCCGCGGCTCATCGCCATCGGGCAGGAGCTCGCCCGCAAGGCCGGACGCAAACTGGACGAGTACGAGTTCCAGATGCTGTACGGGATCCGCAGCGACGAGCACGTCCGGCTCGCGGCCGAGGGGCACCGGATGCGTGTCTACACCGCGTACGGGACCGACTGGTACGGGTACTTCATGCGCCGTCTCGCGGAGAAGCCGGCCAACCTGCTCTTCTTCGCCCGCTCCATCCTCACCAAGGGCTGAGCCCCCTCCTCTCTCTAGCTAAGGAGCAACGGAACTCATGGACGCTGTGACCCAGGTCCCCGCGCCGGTCAACGAGCCGGTCCACTCCTACGCCCCGGGTTCCCCGGAGCGCGCCCGTCTGGAGGCGAAGCTCAAGGAGCTCGCCGAGAACCCGATCGACCTGCCGATGACCATCGGCGGCGAGAAGAGGATGGGCGGCGGCGAGCGGTTCGACGTCGTGCAGCCGCACAACCACAAGGCCGTCATCGGTACGTTCGCCGGTGCCACCGAGCGGGACGCGCAGGACGCGATCGACGCCGCCCTCGCCGCCGCTCCGGCGTGGCGTGCGATGTCCTTCGACGACCGCGCCGCGATCATCCTGCGCGCCGCCGAGCTGCTGTCCGGCCCCTGGCGCGAGACGCTGGCCGCGTCCACCATGCTCGGCCAGTCGAAGACCGCCCAGCAGGCCGAGATCGACACCCCCTGCGAGCTCGTCGACTTCTGGCGCTTCAACGTGCACTACGCGCGCCAGATCCTGGCCGAGCAGCCCCCGGCCAACTCCCCGGGCGTGTGGAACCGCATGGACCACCGCCCGCTGGAGGGCTTCGTCTACGCGATCACGCCGTTCAACTTCACGGCCATCGCGGGCAACCTTCCCACCGCCCCCGCCCTCATGGGCAACGTCGTCGTGTGGAAGCCGTCCCCGACGCAGACCCACTCCGCCGTGCTGCTGATGCAGCTCCTGGAGGAGGCCGGTCTGCCCAAGGGCGTCATCAACCTGGTGACCGGCGACGGCATCGCCGTCTCCGAGGTCGCCCTGAACCACCGTGACCTGGCCGGTATCCACTTCACCGGCTCGACCCCGACCTTCCAGCACCTGTGGAAGACGGTCGGCAACAACATCGCCAACTACCGCACGTACCCGCGTCTGGTCGGCGAGACCGGCGGCAAGGACTTCGTCGTCGCGCACCCCAGCGCCGACCGCGCCGTCCTGAAGACCGCGCTGACCCGTGGCTCCTTCGAGTTCCAGGGCCAGAAGTGCTCGGCGTCCTCCCGGGCGTACGTCCCGGCCTCCATCTGGAACTCCGGTTTCAAGGAGGAGTTCGCGGCCGAGGTCGACTCCATCACCATGGGTGACGTCACCGATCTGTCGAACTTCATCGGCGCCGTCATCGACGAGCGCGCGTTCGCCAAGAACAAGGCAGCGATCGACCGGGCCGAGGCCGACGCGTCCTGCACCGTCGTCGCGGGCGGCACGTACGACGACTCGGTCGGCTACTTCGTACGCCCGACGGTCATCGAGTGCGCCGACCCGGCCAACGAGGTCTTCACGACCGAGTACTTCGGCCCGATCCTCGCGGTCCACGTGTACGAGGACGACAAGTACGACGAGATGCTGGAGCAGATGGAGTCGGTCTCCGACTACGCGCTGACCGGCTCGGTCATCTCGGGTGACCGTGCCGCGGCCGCGTACACGATGGAGAAGCTCCGCTACGCCGCGGGCAACTTCTACATCAACGACAAGTCGACCGGCGCCGTCGTCGGCCAGCAGCCCTTCGGCGGTGGCCGCGCCTCGGGTACGAACGACAAGGCGGGCGCCCCGCAGAACCTGCAGCGCTGGACGCTGACCCGCGCCATCAAGGAGACGCTGGTCCCGCCGACCGAGTACACCTACCCCCACCAGGGCTGACCCCCTCGGGGCGCGCCACGCGCGCACCCCGCCACAAGTCCCGCCCCCGTCCGGCTCCCCCCAGCCGGACGGGGGCGGATTCCATTTCCGGCCGGTGCCCGGATCACTCGCGCCGTTCAGGCCCAGCCGTGCACGATGAGCGCCAGCCCCGCCGCGAACCCGCCGCCGAGCAGCACCAGATACCGCCCGTACTGCCGCCGGTGACGCCGCATCAGCAGCCCGAACCCGGCGAAGCCCAGTCCCACCGTCAGCGTTCGTGCACCGCGCGCCGTCGCCGACGCGGCGAACCACTGCGCCGGCCCGGTCCCGGCCCTGCCCGCCTCCGCGCCGTACACCTTGAACGGGATGCCGTTCCACGGCTGGTGGCGCACTGCCGAAGCCCCCTCGAGCGCCAGCTCGTGCCGGACCTCGGCCCGCATCCGGTCCGTGGTCAACGGCGCGGGCACCTGCACGCCCGAGGCGGCCAGCTGAAGGGCGAGCAGGCCGCCCGCCACGCTGCCCGCGAGCGCCCCCAGCGACATCTTCGGTGCCGCACGCGGCGCCGCCGCAAGCAGCAGTTCCGGCATCAACGGCCAGCTCAGCGCCTCGGCGAACGCCCAGCAGAAGGCCAGCGGCAGGCCCCATCGCGAGGTGACGACCGCCGCGACGCGTCGCCGCGCCGGCGAGTCCCGCAGCGGCTCCGACGTCGTACGCGTGTGCAGTGCCACGACCGCGTCACGGGCCTGTTCCGCGGTGACGACGGGCGGCAACGGGTCGCCGACCGCCACCCGCACCAGCGCCGAACGCAGCCGCCCGTGCTTCGGCAGCAGCCGGTCCGTACCGCCGATCCCGACCGGCACGACCGGAACCCCGGCCCGTTCCGCCAGGACCAGCGCGCCCCGGTGGAAGGAACCGAGCTTGCCGTCCTTGCCCCGGGTGCCCTCAGGGAAGAGCACGACCGCACGGCCGGCCCGCAGCTCGTCCGCCATGGTCAGCAGGTCGTCCATGCCCCCGCCGCTGCGCCGCACCGGGAAACCCGCGGCGAGCCTGCGGCAGATCCGGCGCCGCCAGGGCGAGTCGAACCAGTAGTCGGCGGCCGCCCCGATCGCGGGGGAGTGCCGGGCGTCGAGCGCGGCGAGCAGCGCGGCCGTGTCGGCGTGCGAGGAGTGGTTGGCGACCACCACGCAGCCGCCGCGGGGCAGTCGGCCCCGCCGTTCCACCCCGCCGGTGACGCTGAGGACGCTCCACCACAGGCCGCGGCGGAGCGCGGCGCCGAAGCGGGAGCGTACGGGGAGCACGGACCGTACGCCGTGGTCGGTCGTGCGCGCGGGAGGCGTCATCGTCGTCACACCGCCACCATCGCCAGGAGAAGGGCCACCAGCAGGGAGTCGATCCGGTCGAGCAGACCGCCGAAGCCGGGCAGCCAGCTCCCCGCGTCCTTGACCCCGGACTCCCGCTTGACCATCGATTCGAGCAGGTCACCGAGGACACAGCCGCCGAGCACCGCACCCCACAGCGGCAGCGAGAACGCGCCGAGTACCAGCAGGAGCAACGCCGTTGCGACCGCCGCGCCCAGCACACCCGCCCATGTCTTGTTGGGGGAGAGCGGCGACAGCGGCCCGGACAGTGGTCCGCGGCGGCCCAGCGCCGTGCCGCCGCACCAGGCGCCGACATCGCCGAGCGCCACCGCGAGGCCCACCGCGACGCCCGTGTCGCCGAGCGTCACCAGACCGGTCAGCGCGACCGGGATCCACAGCAGTCCGAACACGGAACGAGCGGCGCGGGTGAAGCCGGACCTGTCGTCCCCGCCCAGCAGCGACGGAAGCGCGGCGGCGATCAGCAGCAGCGCGGCAGCCCGTACGCCCAGGGCCCCGGGCGCCAGCCACGCGAGGGCCGGGAGCGTGACCGCGGCCGTGACGAGCACCGCATGGTCCGCCCGGCTCAGCCCCGCCATCCGTACGAACTCGCTCACCGCGACCACCCCGAGACCCGCGGCCAGCGCGAACGTCCCGCCGCCGCCCAGGAAGTACGCCCCCAGGAAGACGGGTGCGACCAGTGCCCAGGTCCGCCACCGCCGGCGCAGCTCGGCCCGCATCCGGACCTTCGACGGCAGTACGGCGACCGCGACCCCGCCCGCCCCCAGCACACCGGCGACCAGTGGCACGGCCCGCGCCGCCGCCTCCTCTGCGATCAGTGCGACGCTCATGCCGGCTCCCGCCACAGCCAGGCCAGCCGGGCCGCCGCGGTCAGCAGCGAACCGGCGGCGATCACGGCCAGGACAGGCACCGCCCAGCCGCTCGCCGCCGCGACGACGACCAGCAGGCAGCGTTCGGTCTTGCCGACCGGACCACCGTTGCGCCGGGGCGCGCCCGCCGCCGCGCCCGCCAGCGACACCCAGGACGGCAGCGTCGCCGCGAGTCCGGCGGCCGCCACCAGCCACAGCGGGGCGAGCGTCAGGAAACCGGCCAGGACCAGCAGATCGGCTGCCCGGTCGCCGAGTTCGTTGAGCACCGCACCGCGCCGGGTGGTCCGGCCGGTGTCGCGGGCCAGCGCCCCGTCGAGGTTGGCGAAGGCGAGCCGGGCCGCCAGCAGCACGGCGACCGGCAGAGCGGCGAGGCCGGTGGGCAGCCAGGCCAGTGCGGCGGCGGCACCCGCCGCCGAGACCACGCCGGCCGCGGTGAGGGTGTCGGGCGACACCTCGTGGCGGACGAGCGCGGCGCGGGCACCGGAGAGCCGGTCCGCGTACCAGGGCTTGAGAGCGTAGAGGCCGTTCATGGGTCCAACTCTCCTTCGGTGGACGGCTCTTCGACACGTGACAGCTACTCATTTGCGCACTGAGTACCTCGTTGCGCGGGTGGCTGAGAGGCTGGGGGACATGACTGAGCCGTCGTGGCACACCGTGCACACCTACGAGCTGACGCCGACCGACCGCGACGGGATCCGCGCCTTCCTCGGCACCGCCTTCGAGGGCGGCTTCAGCGACGACGACTGGGACCACACCCTGGGCGGCATCCACGTCTGCGCGCGGGACGGCAGTGGCGTTCTCGCGCACGGCAGTGTCGTTCAGCGCCGGGTGATCCACGCCCACCGCTCGTACCGCATCGGATACGTGGAAGGCGTGGCCGTCCGTGCCGGCCGGCGGCGGGAGGGGCTCGGCGGCCGGGTGATGGCGGCGCTGGAGCGGGTCGTCGACGGGGCGTACGCCTTCGGGGCGCTGTCCGCCTCCGACACCGGGGCCGGTCTGTACGCGGCGCGCGGCTGGCAGCCGTGGCGGGGGCGGATCGCCGTGCAGGGGCCGGCCGGAGTGGAGCCGCTGCCGGACGAGGAGGGCAGTACGTACGTCCGTGCCGCGGCAGGGCGCCCGCTGCCCTCCGCGTCCCAGGAGCTGATCTTCGACTGGCGCGACGGCGACGTGCTCTGACGCCCCGGGCGGCCGCGCCCGCCGCCCGCCGGTCGTGGGCGGGCGAGGACTCCGTGTGCGCCCGGGGCCTCCCGGTGGCAGGTCCCGCCGCTTCTGGTGAGCATGGACGCATGTCCGTCGACCAGGGAGACCCCATGACCATCGCGGTGCTCGGTGCGACCGGCGGCCAGGGCGGCGCGGTGGTCACCGCGCTCCTGGAGGCGGGGCGCGCCGTACGCGCCGTGGTGCGTGATCCCGGCAGCGGACGGGCCAGGGCCCTGGCGGCGGCCGGAGCAGAGGTGGTTCCGGGGGATCTGTTCTACGCGGCCTCGCTCGCCGAGGCGTTCCGGGGCGCGACGGCCGCGTTCGCCGTCACCACACCGTTCCAGGACGGTCTGGACGCGGAGGTGGCCCAGGGCGCGGCGATCGTACGGGCGGCGGCGGACGCCGCGCTGCCCCATCTGGTGCTGGCGTCCGTCGCCAGCGCGGACCGCGGCACCGGCATTCCGCACTTCGAGACGAAGGCCAGGACCGAGGAGCTGCTCGCCGACTCCGGGCTTCCGGCGACGGTGGTGGCACCCACCTACTTCTACGACAACGCACTGGGCGTGCCGGACGAGGTCGCGGCCGGGCTCCTCACCATGGCGCTCCCCGGTGACACTCCCCTCCAGCAGGTGGCGCGGCAGGATCTGGGCCGCGTCGTGGCCGAGATCGTGGCCGATCCGGACCGCTGGACGGGGCAGCGGATCGAGGTGGCGGGCGACGATCCCACACCGGTCCGGATGGCCGCGGAGATCGGACGGGCCGCCGGCGGCACGGTCGAGTTCCGGCAGACACCGCTGGAGGACCTGCGCGCCACCAGCCCCGACATGTTCGCCATGTTCAGCTACCTGGCGGACACCGGCTACCAGGTGGACCTGGCGGCGCTGCGGGCACAGTTCCCGGGCGTGCCCTGGACCTCGTACGGCGCGTGGGCGGCCACCCAGGAATGGCCGACGCCCCGCGGGTGACCCGTACCCCTGGAAGGAGCATCCGGCGCCGTCGGGATCACCGCTCCCGGACCGGAGCGGCCGACCCGTTCCTTGGCCGTGTCACCACCCCTGAGCAGGCACGATCGCCGGCCGGGCGGGTCCTGACCCGGGATCTGCGGGCGGGCGGCCCCAAACCCCCGTCTCAGATAGTAGGAAGTCCGAGTAATTGTGGAGACAGACCGGCCGAGCTGCCCTAGCTTTGTAGGAGCCGAACGTCTCGCTAGATCCAGCGACTGGCGGTCGTGAGCGCGTGCCCGATGCAGGCAACCCCTGCGGCATCCGCCACCGCCCCTTCCGGCGCCTCGAAATCCCGATCTCGAAATCACCCTCACGTTTTTTCGATCTCGAAATCCTCGCGATCTCAAGGAGTCGATCCACCATGGCAGAGACGACTGTCCGCCGCGTCCGTCACACCCACCGCCCGACCGAGTCGGAGCGCCAGAACGCCGCCGCCGCCCTGCAGCGAGCCCTCGACCGCAGGGACAACGGCGGCTCCACCGGTCACTGAGACCGACCGGTCACTGAGACCGGCCGGTCACGCAGACCGGTCCGGTTCGGATCAGCCGCGGCTGATCTCGAAGTGGTCGATGCGCTCGCCCGACTCGGCGAGCGCAGTGACCTTCATCCGGGCGTGCCGCCCGGGCTCGACCTCCACCGCGAGGAACGAGAAGCCGGTGTAGCGCACCCGCGACCACTCCACGGTCTCGGTGGCCCTGCCGCCGCCCTTGACCACGTGGTACGTGTTCACGCTCTCCTGGTCCTCGACGTGCCCCTCGTACGTGTCCGGCGCCGGGAAGTCGTACAGCGCCCTGCCGGCGCCGCCCGCCGTGACGTACACGATGCCGTCCCGCGTCGGGTCGGTGCGCTCGCCGATCGGCACCTTCCGCGCGACCGCGTTCTTCAGGATCGCGTCGGTGCGCTCGTAGACGTGGTTGTGGCCGTTGATGACCAGGTCCACCTGGTGCTTTTCGAAGAGCGGCACCCAGGCGTCCCGCACCCCGCCGTCCGAGGCGTGCGCGTTGGTCGTCGAGAAGGCGCAGTGGTGGAAGAACACGACGATGAAGTCGATGTCGTGACGGGCCCGCAGCTCACCGAGGCGCCGGTCGAGCCAGCGGGTCTGCTTGCCGTCGCTGATCCCGAAGTTGGCGGGGATCTCGTACGAAACGTCGTTGGCGTCGAGCGCGACCACGCCGACGTTGCCGTGCACGAACGAGTAGGCACCGGGCTGGCCCACCGGATCCGGGCCGTTGTCCGGCAGGGACCAGCGGGCGTTCTGGCCGCCGTAGCCGTCCGGCGAGTACCAGGCCTCCATGTCGTGGTTGCCAGTGGTCACCATCCACGGCACGGTCTTCGAGACGGTCTCCGTCTGCGCCAGGAACTGGTCCCAGGTGCGGGCGTCGTACGTGTCGCTCGTCTGGCCGGAGCCGGACGGGTCCGCGTAGCAGATGTCGCCCGCGTGCAGGTGGAAGGCCGGGTTCTGGCCGAGGATCAGCTGGTCGTTGCCGAGGGCGTGGTAGCTGACACCCTGGTCGCCGAAGGCCGTGAAGGTGAAGGTCTCGGCGCGCGACGGCGCGGTGGTGAAGGTGCCGAGCGTGCCGAGGTTGCGGGTGTCGGCCGGGTCGAAACCGTCGTGGCCGACGCCGTAGTAGTACGTCGTGCCGGGCTGCAGCCGGTCCAGCCCCGCGTGCACGTAGAACTGCTCGGCGGCCGCGATCTTGCCGCCGTTGAGGAGCGGGGTGGTCAAGTGCCGCACCTCGGCGTCGATCTTGCGGCTCAGCGCCCACGGCTTGAGCCCGATCCGGATGTACGGGCGCCCGACCGCGAACGGGACCTGCCAGGAGACCCGCATCTGCGCCCTGGGGTCGGCGCCGTACGCGAGATGCCGGCCGAACGGGGCGACCAGCGAACCGTCCACCTGGGTGGAGGAGTTGCGTGAGGTGAGCACGGTGGGCGCGGCGTACGCGGGCGAGGCGGCGAGTCCGGTGGAGAGGCCGGTGCCGACGACGGCGGCAGTCGCGACACCGGTGCGCAGCGCGCCGCGCCGGGTGAGCCGGGTGCGCAGGTAGTCGTGCTGCTCGGCCATGCTCATGCGGTCGGCGAGCTTCTCGGGAATTCCGAAGCGAGGGATGTCCATGGCCAGAACATCCACCTGTCGGCTGACGGCTTCCCGTCGAATGGGTGAACGGTACACGTATAGCTCCCCATGTGTCCGTATGGTGGACGCAAAATGTCATGGGGTGGGACGAGCAGTAGGGTGCCGACATGTCTCGCAGCATCAATCTCGCAGTGATCCCCGGTGACGGTATCGGCCGGGAGGTCGTGGCTCAGGGCCTCAAGGTCCTCAACGCTGTTCTCCCGCAGGATGTGAAGCTGGAGACGAAGGAGTTCGACTTCGGCGCCAAGCGGTACCACGCGACCGGTGAGACCCTCGCCGACGCGGACGTGCAGGCGCTCAAGCAGCACGATGCGATTCTGCTCGGCGCGATCGGTGACCCCTCGGTCCCGTCCGGTGTTCTGGAGCGCGGCTTCCTGCTGAAGCTCCGCTTCCTCTTCGACCACCATGTGAACCTGCGGCCGTCGAAGCTCCTCCCGGGTGTCGCGACCCCGCTCAAGGGCCAGCCGGAGATCGACTTCATCGTGGTCCGCGAGGGCACCGAGGGTCCGTACACCGGCAACGGCGGCTCGATCCGCACGGGCACCCCGCACGAGGTCGCCACCGAGGTCTCGGTCAACACGGCCTTCGGCGTCGAGCGTGTGGTCCGTGATGCCTTCGCCCGCGCCCAGGCCCGCCCGCGCAAGAAGCTGACGCTGGTTCACAAGAACAACGTGCTGGCCTACGCCGGGCACCTGTGGACCAACATCTTCAACAAGGTCGCGGCGGACTTCCCGGACGTCACCACGGACTACCTGCACGTGGACGCGGCGACGATCTTCCTCGTCACGCAGCCCGAGCGGTTCGACGTGATCGTCACCGACAACCTCTTCGGCGACATCATCACCGACCTCGCCGCGGCCGTCTCCGGCGGCATCGGCGTCGCGGCCTCGGGCAACATCAACCCGAGCGGCGAGTTCCCGTCGATGTTCGAGCCGGTCCACGGCTCCGCGCCCGACATCGCGGGCCAGGGCAAGGCCGACCCCACGGCCACGATCCTCTCCGTCGCCCTCCTGCTGCGCCACCTCGGCTACGAGGCCCAGGCCGCGCGCATCGAGGACGCCGTCTCCGCCGACCTCGCGGAGCGCGACGGAATTCCCACGCGTACCACCGACGAGATCGGCGACGCGCTCGCGGTACGCGTAGCGAGCTGACCCGACGACTCCCTCTCGAAGCCGCCGGGTCGTAACCGCCCGGCGGCTTCTTCTGTGTGGTCCCGGGTGTCACCATCGATCCCTGGACCGCAATCACGTCATTTCGTGCACGGCCCCACCCGAGCGATAATCGAACGGGGCCGTGACTTGGGATGAAGCTCGGACGTCCTAGCACCTGTCCGACAGGGGCTGGCGTGAGCGCGGTCCTACACACACAACCGGTGAAGGACACGCACTCATGACGACGCCCACGATCGAGCTCAAGCCTTCTTCCACCCCGCTGTCCGACGCGGAGCGCGAGGCGATCCTGGCCAATCCCGGATTCGGCCGCTACTTCACCGATCACATGGTGATCATCAAGTGGACCGAAGGCCGCGGCTGGCACGACGGGCAGCTCGTGCCCTACGGCCCGCTGTCGATCGACCCCGCCACGAACGTCCTGCACTACGCGCAGGAGATCTTCGAGGGCCTCAAGGCCTACCGCCAGCCCGACGGATCGGTGGCCAGCTTCCGTCCCGAGGCCAACGCCAAGCGCTTTCAGCGCTCCGCGCACCGGCTCGCCATGCCCGAGCTTCCGGTGGAGACGTTCATCGAGGCGTGCGACGTGCTGGTCCAGCAGGACAAGGCGTGGGTTCCGGCGCACGGCGGCGAGGAGTCGCTCTACCTGCGCCCGTTCATGATCGCGTCCGAGGTCGGCCTCGGGGTGAAGCCCGCCAACGAGTACCTCTTCATCGTCATCGCCTCGCCCGCCGGTGCGTACTTCCCCGGCGGGGTGAAGCCGGTCTCCATCTGGCTCTCCGAGAACCGCGTCCGCGCCGTCCCCGGCGGCATGGGCGACGCCAAGACCGGCGGCAACTACGCCGCGTCCCTCCTGGCCCAGGCCGAGGCCGCCGAGAAGGGCTGCGACCAGGTCGCCTACCTCGACGCCGTGGAGCACAAGTGGGTCGAGGAGCTCGGCGGCATGAACCTGTACTTCGTGTACGGGGACAAGATCGTCACCCCGGCCCTGACCGGCTCGCTGCTCGCCGGTGTCACCCGCGACTCGCTGCTCCAGGTCGCCCGTGACCTCGGCTACGAGTCCGAGGAGGGTCGCGTCTCCATCGACCAGTGGCGCAACGACACCGAGAACGGCACCCTCACCGAGGTCTTCGCCTGCGGTACCGCCGCCGTCATCACCCCCGTCGGCGTCGTCAAGTCCGAGGGCGGCGAGTGGACCCAGAGCGGCGGCGCACCCGGCGAGGTCACGATGAAGCTGCGCGAGCGGCTGCTGGACGTCCAGCGCGGCGTCGCGCAGGACACGCACGGCTGGATGCACCCGCTCGGCTAGTCCGCCCCGTTCCGCACACACGAAGGCCGCGCCCGGCACCTGCCGGGCGCGGCCTTCGTGTGTCCCCGTTCCCCGCGCCGGCAACGTTTCACCGGACAGCCGACGGCCCCCAGGTTGGAGTGCTGCTCTAAAAGGGCGAAGCAATTCTTCCATTACTCGCTGCCCCATGGTTAGAGTGACGCTCTAACCGAAAGGTGTGGAGACGTGCGACTGACCCCGACGGAACGCGACCGGCTGCTGCTCTTCGGCGCAGCCGAACTGGCCCGGGCCCGCCGTGCCCGGGGGCTGAGGCTCAATGTCCCCGAGGCGACGGCCCTCATCGCGGACACCGTCTGCGAGGCGGCCCGTGACGGGCGCCGGCTCGCCGAGGCCATCGAGGCCGCCCGGTCCGTGCTGGGTCCGGACGATGTACTGCCCGGGGTCGCCGACATCGTCACCGAGGTCCATGTGGAAGCCGTCTTCGACGACGGTTCCCGGCTCGCCGTGGTGTCCCGCCCGATCGGCGGCGCGGGGCTCGGCGACGAGGCCCCCGGAGCCGTCGTCCCCGGCCCCGCCACGCCCGAGCCGGAGCCCGCGGTGCGGCTGGACGTCCGGAACACCGCGACCGTCCCCGTCAGCGTCACGTCGCACTTCCACTTCTTCGAGGCCAACCCGCGGCTCGACTTCGACCGGGGCGCCGCGTACGGGATGCGGCTCTGTGTCCCCGCCGGGTCGTCCGTCCGCTTCGGGCCCGGCGAGAGCGTCGCCGTCGGCCTCGTGCCGATCGGCGGCGACCGGGTGGCCATCGGCTTCGCCGGTCTCGTCGACGGCCCGCTCGACGCACCCGGCGCGAGGGAAGAGGCCCTTCGCCGCGCCGCAGCCTGTGGATATCTGGGAGCCGGTCAGCGATGAGCATCGATCCGTACGAGTACGCCTCCGTGCACGGCCCGCGCGCCGGGGACCGGGTCAGGCTCGGTGACTCCGGGCTGACCGTCCGCGTCGAGGCCGACTCGCAGCAGCACGGCGAGGAGTTCCTCGCCGGGTTCGGCAAGACCGCCCGCGACGGGCTGCACCTCAAGGCCGCCGCGGTCCGCGGGACCTGCGACGTCGTCATCAGCAACGTGCTGGTCATCGACGCCGTGCAGGGCATCCGCAAGGTGTCGATCGGAATCCGGGAAGGCCGTATCGCGTCGATCGGGCGGGCCGGCAATCCGGACACCCTCGACGGTGTGGACGTCGTCGTGGGCACCGGGACGACCATCGTCTCCGGCGAGGGGCTCATCGCCACCGCGGGCGCCGTCGACACCCATGTCCATCTGCTGTCGCCGCGCATCATGGAGGCCTCGCTGGCCTCCGGGGTCACCACGATCATCGGCCAGGAGTTCGGCCCGGTCTGGGGCGTCGGCGTCAACTCGCCGTGGGCGCTGCGCCACGCCTTCAACGCGTTCGACGCCTGGCCGGTCAACATCGGCTTCCTGGGCCGCGGTTCGTCCTCCCACGAGGCGCCGCTCGTCGAGGCCCTTGCCGAGGGCGGGGCCTGTGGGTTCAAGGTCCACGAGGACATGGGTGCCCACACCCGCGCCCTGGACACCGCGCTGCGGGTCGCCGAGGAACACGACGTGCAGGTCGCCCTGCACAGCGACGGGCTGAACGAGTGCCTGTCGGTCGAGGACACCCTGCGCGTCCTCGAAGGCCGCACGATCCACGCCTTCCACATCGAGGGCTGCGGCGGCGGGCACGTACCGAACGTCCTGAAGATGGCGGGTGTCCCGAACGTCATCGGTTCGTCCACCAATCCGACGCTGCCGTTCGGCCGGGACGCGGTCGCCGAGCACTACGGGATGATCGTCTCCGTCCACGACCTCAAGACGGATCTGCCGGGCGACGCCGCGATGGCCCGCGACCGGATCCGTGCCGGGACGATGGGCGCCGAGGACGTCCTGCACGACCTCGGTGCCATCGGCATCACCTCGTCCGACGCGCAGGGCATGGGCCGGGCCGGCGAGACGGTACGCCGCACGTTCGCGATGGCCGCGAAGATGAAGGCCGAACTCGGCCCGATGGAGGGCGACGGACCGGCCGACGACAACGGGCGCGTCCTGCGCTACATCGCCAAGCTGACCATCAACCCCGCCATCGCCCACGGGCTTTCCCACGAGGTCGGTTCCATCGAGAGCGGGAAGCTCGCCGACATCGTGCTGTGGCGGCCCGAGTTCTTCGGGGCGAAGCCACAGCTCGTGCTGAAGTCCGGCTTCCCTGCGTACGGAGTCACCGGCGATCCCAACGCCGCCACCGACACCTGCGAACCCCTCGTCCTCGGGCCGCAGTTCGGTGCGTACGGAGCGACCGCCGCCGACCTCTCGGTCGCGTTCGTGTCGCAGGCCGCCACGCAGCTCGAGGCGGACCTGATGCCGACCCGCCGGCGCCGGGTCGGGGTCCGCGGCACACGCGGCATCGGTCCCGCCGACCTGGTCCGCAACTCCCGTACGGGACACGTCGCCGTGGACGCACGCAACGGTCTGGTCACCCTGGACGGGGCCCCGGTCCGCTCCGGACCCGCCGACTCCGTCTCCCTCAACCGCCTCTACTTCCTGTAAGGACCCCGCCGTGACCTTCCGCATGCCGCCCGAGTGGGCCCCGCACGAGCGCACCTGGATGGCCTGGCCGGGCCCCAACCCCACCTTCGCCACCGGTGCCGAACTCGACGGGGCCCGCCGCGCCTGGGCCGCCGTCGCCCGCACCGTCCGCCGCTTCGAACCCGTCACGATGGTCGTCGGACCGGGCCAGGAGGAGAGCGCCCGCGCACTGCTCGGCCCGGACATCGAGCTCGCCGTCCGCCCGCTCGACGACGCCTGGATGCGCGACATCGGCCCCACCTTCGTCACCGACGGGCGGCAACTGGCCGCAGTCGACTGGACGTTCAACGGCTGGGGCGCGCAGGGCTGGGCCCGTTGGGAACACGACGCGCACATCGCCCGTTCGGTCGCGGAGCTCGCCGCCGTCCCCGTGCACGGTTCCCCGCTCGTCAACGAGGGTGGCGCGATCCACGTCGACGGCGAAGGCACCGTCCTGCTCACCGAGACCGTCCAGCTCGGCAAGGAGCGCAACCCCGAGTGGACCCGCGCCGAGGTCGAGGCCGAGATCCACGCCCGCCTCGGCACACGGAAGGCCATCTGGCTGCCTCGCGGACTGGCCGGTGACTACGGCACGTACGGCACCCTGGGCCATGTCGACATCGTGGCCGCCTTCGCCCGCCCCGGCACCGTCGTCGCCCACGTCCAGCCGGACCCGGCCCACCCCGACCACGAGATCACCCGCGAGACGGTCCGCCTCCTGCGCGGGGCGACCGACGCCCGGGGCCGCGCCCTGGAGGTCGTGGAGGTCCCGGCGCCGACGGTGGTGCGCGAGGACGGGGAGTGGGTCGACTACTCGTACATCAACCACTACCTCTGCAACGACGGCGTCGTCCTCTGCGCCTTCGACGACCCGCGCGACGAGCTCGCCGCCGGGATCTTCCGCCGTCTCTTCCCGGAACGGACCGTGACCCTGGTCGACGCCCGTACGATCTTTGCCGGTGGTGGAGGCATCCACTGCATCACACAGCAGCAGCCGAAGGTCTGACCGATCCCCATGCCCACACCCGCCCCGCGCCGCCGCAACACCGCCCCGCCCCGCGAGGAGGTGCTGGCCGCCGCCATGGCCACCATTGCCGAGCGCGGTCTCGAAGGGCTGACCATGGCCGGTCTCGGCCGTGAGGTCTCCATGAGCAGCGGGCATCTCCTCTACTACTTCCGGACCAAGGACGAATTGCTGCTGCAGGCCCTGGAGTGGAGCGAGGGCCGGCTCGGTGCCCAGCGGCGGGAGCTGCTGGCCCGGCCCGCCCCGGTCCGCGAGCGGCTCGACGCGTACGTCGATCTGTACATCCCCGACGGCCACCGCGACCCGCACTGGACGCTCTGGCTGGAGGTCTGGAACCGCTCGCAGAACGCCGACGCCGACGCACGCGCCCGGCAGGCCGCGATCGAGCGGGCCTGGCACCGGGACCTGGTGGCGCTGCTGGCGGAGGGGAGCTCGCGCGGGGAGTTCCGCGATGTCGACGCCGAGCGGTACGCGACGCGGCTGCGCGCCCTGCTCGACGGGTTCAGCATCCATGTCGCGATCGGCCTGCCGGGCGCCGAACGGGGCGGGATCCTCGCCCACGTAAGGGAGTTCCTGGACGAGTCGCTCGCCGCGTTCCCCCGTCCGTGAACGCAACGCACGTAAGTACGCATGATCGTTGCCCCATGCACCCTTGTTGCGTTCCCGGTCGTTCCGGCACCGTGACGGACCATGGGACGAGAGCAGTGGAAGAAAATCTGGGTCGGCTCCGCCGGCAACATGGTCGAGTGGTTCGACTGGTTCGTGTACGCGACCTTCGCGGTCTACTTCGCGGACTCGTTCTTCCCCGAAGGCAACGAGACCGCCAATCTCATGAACACGATGGGCATCTTCGCCGTCGGCTTCTTCATGCGGCCGGTCGGCGGCTGGCTGCTCGGGCGGATCGGTGACCGCAGGGGACGCAAGGCCGCGCTGACCCTCACCGTCACCCTCATGTCGGCCTCCGCGATCCTCATCGCCGTCGCGCCGACCTACGCCGTGGCGGGATACGGGGGCGTCGCCGTCCTGATGGTGGCCCGGTTGCTCCAGGGCCTCTCGGTCGGCGGCGAGTACGCCGCCAGCGCCACGTACCTCACCGAGGCGTCCGCACCCCACCGGCGCGGCTTCGCCTCCAGCTTCCAGTACGTGTCCATGACCGCCGGTCAGCTCGTCGGCCTCGGCCTGCAGATCGTTCTGCAGCGCACCATGTCCGACGCGGCGCTGCACAGCTGGGGCTGGCGCCTCCCGTTCGTCGTCGGCGCCCTCGGCGCGGCCGTCGTGTTCTACCTGCGCCGCTCCATGCTGGAGACCGAGGTGTACGCCGAGTCCGGCGCCGCCGTCCAGGAGGACCGCGGCACGCTGAAGGCGCTGTGGAAGCACAGGCGCGAGGCACTCCTGGTGATGGCGCTGACCATGGGCGGGACCGTCGCGTACTACACGTACACGACGTACCTCACCAAGTTCCTCTCCAAGAGCGCAGGCATGGAGAAGTCCACCGCCTCGCTCGTCAGCTTCTGCGCCCTGTTCGTCTTCATGTGCCTCCAGCCGCTGGCGGGCATGCTGTCCGACCGGATCGGCCGCCGTCCGCTGCTGATCACCTTCGCCGTCGGCTCGACCTTCCTGACCGTGCCGATCATGACGATGCTCAAGCACGCCGGGACGTTCTGGCCCGCGTTCGGGCTGGCACTGCTGGCCCTGGTCGTCGTCACGGGCTACACCTCGATCAACGCCTGTGTGAAGGCCGAGCTCTTCCCGACCGGCATCCGCGCCCTCGGTGTCGCCCTCCCGTACGCCCTGGCCAACGCCCTCTTCGGCGGCACGGCCGAATACGTGGCGCTCTGGTTCAAGGACGCGGGCATCGAGTCGGGCTTCTACTGGTACGTGGCAGGCTGCGCCGCGGTCTCCCTTGTCGTCTATCTGACGATGCGCGAGACCCGGGACATCGATCTGGACCGGGTCGGAACGGCCGAGGGGAAGGGCGGGCGGCCGCAGTCGCGGTCGTCCCACGCGACGAGCGTGACGCCCGCATCCTGAGACGGACGGCGGCACGGAGGCGGTGCTGTGCGAGACTGCCTCCGTGTCCTTGTTCGTCATGATTATTGGCAGCAGGCGCGCCGGTCCGCAGTGACCGTCCCGTACCACCACGTGCGGAGCGGCCATCGTGCCCCAGACCCGCGCGCAGACCTCTCGCACCCGCGAGGGGTTTTTTCGTTTTCCGGCCCTCACCTCGGCCGGGGCGATGCGCGCGCGGGATGATGGGGGCAAGTGGAGCCCGATCGTCCGGATCCACTCATCCGACAGGAGTCAGATCAGCATGACCACCCAGGCCAAGGCCAAGGCCACCGACGACAGCTTCCATGTCTTCGACACCACACTGCGCGACGGTGCACAGCGTGAAGGCATCAACCTGACGGTCGCGGACAAGCTGACCATTGCCCGGCACCTGGACGACTTCGGCGTGGGCTTCATCGAGGGCGGCTGGCCCGGAGCCAACCCCCGCGACACGGAGTTCTTCGCCCGCGCCCAGCAGGAGATCGACTTCAAGAACGCCGAACTGGTCGCCTTCGGCGCGACCCGCCGGGCGGGCGCCAAGGCGTCCGAGGACCCGCAGGTCAAGGCGTTGCTGGCGTCGGGCGCCCCGGTGATCACGCTGGTCGCCAAGTCGCACGACCGGCATGTGGAGCTCGCCCTGCGCACCACGCTCGACGAGAACCTCGAGATGGTCCGCGACACCGTCTCCTACCTGCGCGAGCAGGGCCGCCGGGTCTTCGTCGACTGCGAGCACTTCTTCGACGGCTACCGCGCCAACCCGGAGTACGCCAAGGACGTCGTCCGCGCCGCCTCCGAGGCCGGCGCCGATGTCGTCATCCTCTGCGACACCAACGGCGGGATGCTCCCCGCCCAGGTCCAGGCCGTCGTCTCCACCGTCCTCGCGGACACCGGGGCCCGGCTCGGCATCCACGCCCAGGACGACACCGGCTGTGCGGTCGCGAACACCCTGGCCGCCGTCGACGCGGGTGCCACCCACGTCCAGTGCACTGCCAACGGCTACGGCGAGCGGGTGGGCAACGCCAACCTCTTTCCCGTCGTCGCCGCCCTGGAACTGAAGTACGGCAAATCCGTCCTTCCCGAGGGCGCACTTGCGGACATGACCCGCATCTCGCACGCCATCGCCGAGGTCGTCAACCTCACGCCCTCCACGCACCAGCCCTATGTGGGTGTCTCCGCCTTCGCCCACAAGGCCGGTCTGCACGCCTCCGCCATCAAGGTCGACCCCGACCTCTACCAGCACATCGACCCGGCGCTGGTCGGCAACACCATGCGGATGCTCGTCTCCGACATGGCGGGCCGCGCGTCCATCGAGCTCAAGGGCAAGGAGCTCGGCATCGACCTCAAGGGCGACCGCGAGCTCGTCGGGCGCGTCGTCGAGCGGGTCAAGGAGCGTGAGCTCAACGGCTACACGTACGAAGCGGCCGACGCCTCCTTCGAACTGCTGCTGCGCGCCGAGGCCGAGGGCCGGGCGCGCCGCTACTTCCGTACGGAGTCCTGGCGCGCGATCGTCGAGGACCGCCCCGACGGCACCCACGCCAACGAGGCGACCGTGAAGGTCTGGGCCAAGGGCGAGCGTCTCGTCGCCACGGCCGAGGGCAACGGCCCGGTCAACGCACTCGACCGGGCGCTGCGCGTCGCGCTGGAGCGGATCTACCCGCAGCTCGCCAAGCTGGAGCTGGTCGACTACAAGGTCCGCATCCTGGAGGGCCGCACCGGTACCGAGTCCACCACCCGGGTGCTCATCACCACGGGCGACGGCACCGGCGACTGGGCGACCGTCGGGGTCGCCGAGAACGTCATCGCCGCGTCCTGGCAGGCGCTGGAGGACGCGTACACCTACGGCCTGCTGCGGGCCGGGGTCGAGCCGATGGAGTAGGCGAGCGGTCCGGGGCGGGCCCGCGGAGCAGTCTCCGCGGGCCCGCCCCGGACCGGACGGACCGGCCCCGTTACTGAAGGTGCCACTTCTGGTTGGCGGCGCCGGTGCAGGTCCAGATCTGGGCCCGGGCCCCGTTCGCCGTCGACTGGTCGGTGATGTCCAGGCACTTGCCCGCCGCCGTGTTGACGACGTCACCCGTCGATGCGTTGTACGTCCAGCGCTGCGCCGACGTTCCGTTGCAGGTGTACAGCTGGACCTTTGCTCCGTTGGCCGTCGATGCGGCCGTCACGTCCAGGCACGAACCGAGCGCCTGGACGGAACCGTCCGCTGCGACCGTCCAGCGCTGGGCCGCGGAGCCGTTGCAGTCATAGAGCTGGACGGCCGTCCCGTCGGCGCTGCTGCCGCCCGCGACGTCCAGGCACTTGCCCGCAGGGCCCGAGAAGACCCCTGAGGTGCCGGTGGAGCCGGACGGGTTGCCGGACCAGGTGAAGGTCGCCGAGGTGCGGCCCGGAAGCGAGTAAGTGAACTTCTGGCCGCCCCAGTTGACGGTGATCTGCTGCGCCGACGTACCGCCGTTGTACGCGATCAGCGCCTTCGAGCCGTCCGGGTTGCGCCAGGCCACGTTGGGCACGGTGGAGCCGGCCGTCGAGGCGATCCGCTGGGCGCCGGGCCGGACGAACTTCGTCAGATGACCCATCGTGTAGTACTCGATGTTGTAGTCGACCTGGCCGCTCCTGCTGTCGCCGTTGTGCACGGTGATCAATCCGTCGCAGGTGCCGCAGCCGCCGTTGTGCGGGCCGCGGTTCTGGTCCACGGCCAGGGACCACTTGGTGACCGACTTCGCCCAGTTGCGGGTGTAGTCGACGATGTTGAGCATGTCCTCGCGCTGCTGGTCGGCGATCCAGGTGCCGCCGGAGTGCTCGGTCTGGAAGGCGTCCGTCGTCGGGTACTGGTTGTGCACGGTGGTCTGCTTGGTGACGTCACCGCCGTAGCCGTGCCAGGCGACCCCGCCGAAGTTCGGGTGGTTGCGCACCGCCGGGTCGTCCACCGTCGCAGCCGCGTACGCGTCGTAGGTGTCCCAGTTCCAGTCGTGCGCGAGGACCTTGGTGGCGAGCCCGGCGGACTGGAGCTTCGGCAGCAGCTCGTTCTTGGTGAAGTAGGCGAGCCCCGAGCCGTTCCAGCTCATCGACGGATAGCCGGAACAACAGGTCGGCTCGTTCTGCGCGGTGACGTAGTCGACCGGGACGCCCTGGTCGCGGTAGGCCTGGAGGTACTTCACGAAGTAGCCGGCGTACGTACCGTAGTTCTCCGCCTTCAGCCAGCCTCCGTTGAGCTGGCCGCTGTCCTTCATCCAGGCCGGCGCGGTCCACGGCGAAGCGACCGTCGTCAGTGCCGGGTTGAGCTGCTTGGCCTGCTTGGTCAGCGGGAGCACGTCCTGCAGATCATGTGCGATCGAGAATTGTGCGAGCGACGGGTCGGTCTGGCCGGACGGCAGATCGTCGTACGTGTAGCCGGTCCGGGCCAGGTCCGAAGCCCCCATCGGATTGCGTACGAACGAGAGCCCGATGCCCTCGGTCGGCGAGAACAGCTTCTTCATCGTCGCGTCGCGGGTCGCCTGGCTGAGCGCCCCGCTGCTCTTCATCAGATACGCGGCCGTGTCGGTGAACGACGCGCCGCCACCCGTGAACGTCTGGTAGCGGGTGCCTTCGTCGACCGTGATGTTCGTGCCGCTGCCGCCGTTCCCGGAGCCGAAGGCGATCGGCGTCTGAGCCTGGAGACCGCGGGTGACATGCCGCCCGCCGGCGTCGTCCGTGGTGGTCAGAGCGATGTTCACGGTCTCGCCGGCGGCCTGCGCCGTACCCGACGAGAGCCCGGTGAGGCCCGCGGTCGCGAGCACTCCTGCGACCAGTGCGCGAGCCGCTCTGCTTGATCTGATCATGGCTGCTGCCTTTCTCGGCAGGGACTGTGGGGGAGTTGCCGTCGATCGAGGCGTGAGTGAACTGCCGTTGCCGGCGTACGTCAAGGGGGCGTGCGTTCATGACTTGAACGCACAACACGTCCTGTCTGCTGGGGAGATGGGTACGGACCAATGTCGACGTGAAGTATTGACGGCGGTGTTCCGGCGGGGTTAACTCACGCCGCAACGCCGGTACCGGTTCCGGAACCGGTTGCGGAACCGGTTTCGACTCCCTGTCCTGCCTTGTCCTGGAGGCCCCGATGCGCGTCACCATCGCCGATGTCGCCCGCGAGGCCGGCGTCAGCAAGACGACCGTGTCCCGGGTCATCAACACCAAGGGCGAGGTGGACGGTTCGACAGCGGCCCGTGTTCGTGAAGTGATTACACAGCTTGGATACGTGCCCAGCTCGGGCGCCGTCGGACTGGCCCGCGGCAGCAGCCGTACGGTCGGCATGCTGGTGCCGTCGCTCACCTGGCCGTGGATGGGCGAGGTGCTCCAGGGCGTCGTCGACACCGTCGAGGCCGCCGACTACGGGCTGCTGCTCTTCACCTGCAACCGGGGTGCCGAGTCGGTGGAGCGCTTCACCAGCCAGGTGTCGGCGCGTGCCTTCGACGGACTCCTGGTGGTCGAACCCGAGAACACCCTCGACCACCTCACCGCACTGCACCGCGGCGGCCTGCCGATCGTGCTCATCGACGATCGCGGCCACCACCCCGAATTCCCCTCCGTCGTGACCACCAACCACGAAGGAGGCGCGTCCGCCGCCCGTCACCTGCTGGCCGCCGGACGTACCAGGCCCCTGGTCCTCACCGGCCCCCAGACCTTCGGCTGCGTGCGCGACCGGCTGGACGGATTCCGTTCGGTTCTGCCCACCGACCTCGTCGTCCACGGGGACTTCACCGAACTCTGCGGCCGGCAGGCCGTGGAACGGCTGCTCTCCGAGGGCGTGCGGTTCGACTCGGTCTTCGCACACAACGACATCAGCGCGGCGGGCGTGCTGCGGGCGTTGCGTGCGGCGGGCCGGTCGGTGCCCGACGACATCGCGGTGGTCGGCTTCGACGACATCCCGATGGCCGAGCACACCGAACCGCCGCTGACCACCGTGCGCCAGCCCACCCGGCAGATGGGTGAGACGGCTGCGCGGCTGCTGCTCTCCCATCTCGGCGGCACGGCCACTCCGGACGCACCGGTCGTGCTGCCCACCGAACTGGTCGTGCGCCACTCGGCGCCCTAGCGGTCCGGCCGGGTACTGCTTCCGGCCGCCCGCACCCCCGCACCACCCCGCGCCTTCCCGCGCATCGGCACCACCCCCGCACCGCCCGTACCAGGCGCGCCGAGCGCTGCCCGCCGCCCGTTCCCACCCTCCGTCCCGGATCCTCCGGACCCGCAGTCCCTCCTGGAGTCGCCATGTCCGTACGCCGTCGCCACACGCTGAGAGCGCTCTCTGTCGCCACCGCCGTGGTCGCGCTCGCCGCCGGTTGTTCCTCCGCCAACTCGGGTGCCAACAAAGGGGGTGGCGCCGCCACGGGCGTGCTGACCCTGGGCAAGCCGGACGGGCCGCAGACGAACAACAGCAACCCGTTCCTGAACACCTCGGCGGGCGCCACTCTCGGCTACCGCTACATGATCTACGAGCCGCTGGCGATGACGAACCAGATCAAGCCCGCGGACAAGGCGGAGCCGTGGCTGGCGACCGACTGGAAGTGGGAGGAGAACTTCACCAAGGTCACCTTCAGCCTCGACCCCAAGGCGAAGTGGGCCGACGGCAAGCCGCTGACCGCCGACGACGTGGCGTACACGTTCAACCTGCTGAAGACGCACGCGGCGCTCAACTGGAACGGCATCCCGTTCGACGGCGTCGCCATCGAGGGCAAGAAGGTCGTCCTGACCTTCAAGGACTCCCAGTACGTCAACCAGAACAAGATCATCCAGACCTTCATCGTGCCCAAGCACATCTGGGAAGGCGTCAAGGACCCGGAGACCTGGCCCAACCGGAACCCGGTCGGCTCCGGCCCGTACAAGCTCAAGACGTTCACCCCGCAGACCACCACGCTGACCGCCACGCCCACGTACTGGAAGGGCGCGACGAAGGTCAAGGAGCTGCGGTACAGCGCGTACAACGACAACAGCGCGGCGACCACGGCGCTGGCGAGCGGCAAGCTCGAGTGGTCGTTCGTCTTCATGCCGAACTACAAGCAGCTGTACATCGCCAAGGACGCCAAGAACCACAAGCTGTGGTTCCCGTCGGGCCTCGGCATCCACGGACTGTGGTTCAACACCGCCCGCAAGCCGTTCGACAACCCGGCACTGCGCAAGGCCATGGCGATGGTCGTCGACCGCAAGGCGATCTACACCCAGGCCGAGGCGACGCTCTACCCGGAGATCACCAACCCGACCGGCATCCCGCTGCCCGCCGGTGACTCGTTCCTGGCGCCCGAGTACAAGAGCGCCACGACCGCACCCGATGTGGCCGGTGCCAAGAAGATCCTCGACGACGCCGGGTTCAAGCTCTCGGGCGGAGTGCTGAAGGACCCCAGCGGCAAGCCGGTGAAACTCACGCTCACCGACCCGGCCGGCTGGAACGACTACATCACCGGGCTCTCCATCATCAAGGACAACATCAAGCAGCTCGGCATCGAGGCGAAGGTCAAGACGCAGACCGCCGAGGCCTGGGGCGCGGACGTCGCCAACGGCAACTTCGACGCCACCCTGCACTGGACCAACAGCGGTGCGACTCCGTACGACATGTACCAGAACATCATGGACGGCGCGATCCTCCAGCCCATCGGCAAGGCCTCCCAGACGGGCAACTTCGGGCGCTTCAAGAGCCCGGAGGCGACCCAGGCGCTCAAGGACTTCGCCAACGCCACCGATGAGGCCACCCGTACCGCGGCCATGAACAAGCTCCAGAAGATCATGGTCGAGCAGGCGCCGATGATCCCGACGTCCGCCGCCCCCATCGGAGCCGAGTACTCCACGAAGAACTGGGTGGGCTGGCCCACCGAGGCCGACCCGTACGCCCCGCCGCAGCACACCCAGCCCTCTGTGCTGCAGATCGTGCTGAAGCTCAAGCCCTCCAAGTAGTACGGGGAAACGGACCGGCCATGACCACCACCACCGATCAGACCGACGACATCGTGCTCGAAGCACGCGGAGTCACCAAGCACTTCCCCGTCCGCCGCACCGGCCGCGATCTCGTCGCACGCCATCGCCGCACCGTTCACGCCGTCGACGACGTCTCGCTGCAACTGCGGCGCGGCACCGTCACGGCCCTGGTGGGGGAGTCGGGCTCCGGGAAATCCACCGTCGCCCGGCTGCTCTCCCAGCTGTATCCGCTCACCGAGGGCGAGATCCGGCTGGACGGGAAGGCGGTGAAGGCAGGCCGTGGCCGGTCCTTCCGCTCGTACGTACGACAGGTCCAGCTGATCTTCCAGGACCCGTTCGCATCGCTCAACCCGGTGCACACCGTGCGCTACCACCTCACCCGGTCGCTGAAGATCCACGGCCGGGAGGCGACCGGGACCGAACTCGCCGCACTGCTGGAACGGGTGCAGCTCACCCCTGCCGCCCAGTACCTCGACAAGTTCCCGCACGAGCTCTCCGGCGGCCAGCGCCAGCGCGTCGCCATCGCCCGTGCGCTCGGCGCCGACCCGAAGGTCCTGCTGGCCGACGAGCCCGTGTCGATGCTCGACGTCTCCATCCGGCTCGGCGTCCTCAACCTGCTGCGGGACCTCAAGGAACGCTTCCGTCTGGCGATCCTGTACATCACCCACGACATCGCCTCCGCCCGCTACTTCGCGGACACCACGCTCGTGATGTACGCGGGCCGGATCGTCGAGGGCGGGGACAGCGAGACCGTCACCCAGCGCCCCGCACACCCCTACACCCAGCTGCTCATCGCCTCGGCGCCCGACCCGGACCGGGTGGTCGCCGAGGAGGAGCAGGAGGAGACCGGAAGCGGCGAACCCCCGTCGCTCATCGCACCGCCGGCCGGCTGCCGCTTCCACCCGCGCTGCCCCAAGGCGATGGAGCGCTGCCGCACCGAACTGCCGCCGCGCTTCGACCTGGCGGACGGCCAGTGGGCTGCCTGCTGGCTGTACGCGGACGACGCCACCGCCACCGACGACCACGAGAAGGAGGCTGCGAAGTGAAGTACCTGCTGCAACGGCTCGCCTTCTACCTGGTCACCGCGTGGGCCGCGATCACCATCAACTTCCTGATCCCGCGCCTGATGCCGGGCGACCCGGTCCAGGCCCTCCTCTCCCGCTTCCAGGGCCAGCTCGACACCAGCGCCATCGACTCGCTCACGGCGCTCTTCGGCCTCGACAAGCACATGTCGCTCTGGGACCAGTACACCGACTACTGGTCGCATCTGCTCGACGGCGACCTGGGGCTCTCCTTCACCTTCTTCCCGACGCCGGTCAGCGAGGTGATCGGTCAGTCGCTGCCGTGGACGCTGGCGCTCGTCGGCGTCACCACGCTGATCAGCTTCGCGCTCGGCACCGGGATCGGGGTCTTCACCGGCTGGCGGCGCGGGTCCTGGATGGACAGCCTGCTGCCCGTCACCACCTTCATCTCCGCCATCCCGTACTTCTGGCTGGGACTCATCGCCATCGCGCTGTTCGCCGTGAAGTGGCCGCTCTTCCCGGCTGCGGGCGGTTACGACAACTCGCTCGTGCCCGCCTTCGACTGGCCGTTCATCTCCAGCGCGCTCTACCACGCCGCGCTGCCGGGCCTGACGATCGTGCTCAGCGCCGTGGCCGGCTGGATCCTGGGTATGCGGAACATGATGGTGACGGTGTCCAGCGAGGACTACGTCATGGTCGCCCAGGCCAAGGGGCTGTCCGAGCGCCGGGTGATGTTCGGATACGCCGCGCGCAACGCCGTCCTGCCCAACATCTCCGGCTTCGCGCTCTCCCTGGGCTTCATCGTCGGCGGCACGCTGCTGGTGGAGATGGTCTTCTCCTACCCGGGCATCGGCTACCAGCTCTTCCAGGGGGTGGCTGCCAAGGACTACCCCCTGATGCAGGGCGTCTTCCTGATCATCACGCTTTCCGTCCTCGCGGCGAACCTCCTCGCCGACGTGATCTACATGGTCCTCGACCCCCGTACCCGAAGGGAGGCCTAGGACATGGCCGTCACCGCCGTCGAGGTCGCCGTACTCGATGCGACCGAGACCCCGGCGCCCAGCAAGCGCAGGCTCCGCTTCCTGCGCGGCCGCAAGACCGTCGTCGGCCTCGGGATCCTGCTCTTCTTCGTCGTGATCGCCGTCATCGGGCCGTGGATCGCCCCGTACGACCCGGACACCATGAGCAACGCACTGCTCCAACCGCCTTCCGGTGCCCACTGGTTCGGCACCACGCAGACCGGACAGGACGTGCTCTCGCAGATCCTCGTCGGCACCCGCGGCGTCCTGGTCGTCGGTTTCGTCGCCGGCATCTTCGCGACGATCCTGTCCGTCCTGATCGGCGTCAGTGCCGGCTTCCTCGGCGGCACCGCCGACGAGCTGCTCTCGGTGCTGTCCAACGTCTTCCTGGTCATCCCGGGGCTGCCGCTGATCATCATCATCGCCAGTCTCGTCTCCGACACGGGCGACCTCCTGATCGCCACCGTCATCGCCCTCACCTCGTGGGCCTGGGGCGCGCGCGTCCTGCGCGCCCAGACGCTGTCGCTGCGCCGCAGGGACTACGTCGAGGCGGCCCGGGCCACCGGTGAGTCCACCTGGCGGATCATCCTCTTCGAGGTTCTGCCGAACCTGACGGCCGTCATCGCCTCCGGCTTCGTCGGCACGGTCATCTTCGCGATCCTCTCCGAGATCACCCTCGCCTTCATCGGCGTCGCGGACATCTCCAACTGGAACTGGGGGACCGTCCTGTTCTGGGCGCAGTCCAACCAGGCGCTGGCGCAGGGCGCGTGGTGGTGGTTCGTCCCGGCCGGGCTCTGCATCGCCCTGCTCGGCATGTCGCTCGCCCTGATCAACTTCGGCATCGACGAGTTCGTCAACCCCCGGCTGCGCACGGAGACCGGCGGGTCCCGCAAGGTCCGGATGCGGGTCGGCTTCACCCCCGTGACACGTTCCGGCACCCCGGAGAAGGAGACCCGCTCATGAGCGAGCCCGTCCTCACCATCAGCGGCCTGAACGTGGACTACGGGACCGGGGACGCCGCCGTGCACGCGCTGCGCGACATCGATCTCACCCTGCACCGGGGTGAAGTCCTCGGTCTGGCGGGCGAGTCGGGGTCCGGCAAGTCCACGCTGGCGTACGCCGTGACCCGGCTGCTCTCCCCGCCCGGTGTGATCACCGGCGGCGACGTCCGCTACCACCGGCGCGACGGCGAGGCGCTCGACCTGCTGACGCTGTCCCCTGCCGAGCTGCGCGCCTTCCGCTGGCAGGAGCTGTCGATCGTCTTCCAGGGGGCGATGAACTCGCTCAACCCGGTGCACACCGTCCACAGCCAGCTCACCGATGTGCTCAAGGCGCACCGCCCGGAGATGAGGCGGCCCGAACGTACCGCGCGGGCCGAGGAGTTGCTCTCCCTGGTCGGCATCTCCACGGACCGGCTCTCCGCCTACCCGCACCAGCTCTCCGGCGGCATGCGCCAGCGCGTGATGATCGCGATGGCGCTCGCGCTGGAACCCGAGATCGTCATCATGGACGAACCCACGACGGCTCTGGACGTCGTCATGCAACGCCAGATCCTGCGCCAGCTGGTCAAGCTCCGCGAGCAGCTGGACTTCTCCGTCGTCTTCATCACGCACGACATCTCGCTGCTGATCGAGTTCTCGGACCGGATCGCGATCATGTACGGCGGCCGGATCGTCGAAGAGGCCGGAGCCTCCGACATCTACCGAGACCCCCGCCACCCCTACAGCGACGGCCTGCTGCACTCCTTCCCCGCGCTGCACGGCCCCCGCCGCGAACTCACCGGCATCCCCGGCTCGCCTCCGCATCTGTCCGCGATGCCGGCCGGCTGCGCCTTCCACCCCCGCTGCGGCAAGGCGCTCGACCCGTGCGCCACACAGGTCCCGGTGCTCAGCCGGCCGGACGGGGGCGACTCCCGCACGGTGGCCTGCTGGCTCCATCAGGAGGCCCCGGCCCAGGCCGCCGCCACCAGCCGCCCGTAGCGACCTCACGCACACCACAGGAGAACCATGAACCTCGTCACCCCCCAGGCCTACGCCCGCGAGATTGCCGCGCAGGCCGTCCCCGGTCTGCCCGCCGACTTCCGCTGGGGCGTCGCCACCGCCGCCTACCAGATCGAGGGCGCGGCCACCGAGGACGGCAGAACCCCGTCGATCTGGGACACGTACTGCCGGGTGCCGGGCATGGTCGTGCGCGGCGAGAACGGCGACGTGGCCTGCGACCACTACCACCGGATGCCCCAGGACGTGCAGCTGATCGCGGACCTGGGCGTCGACACGTACCGCTTCTCGCTCGCCTGGCCGCGCATCCAGCCGGGCGGCCGCGGCCCGGCCAACGCCAAGGGCCTCGACTTCTACAAGCGGCTGGTCGACGAGCTGGAGTCCAAGGGCGTCACCCCCTGGATCACCCTCTACCACTGGGACCTGCCGCAGGAGCTGGAGGACGCGGGCGGCTGGCCGGCCCGCGACACCGCCCACCGTTTCGCGGAGTACGCCGCCCTCGCCTACGACGCGCTCGGCGACCGGGTCAAGCACTGGACCACGCTCAACGAGCCCTGGTGCTCGGCCATGCTCGGTTACGCATACGGCACCCAGGCGCCCGGCCGGACGAACTTCGGCGAGGCGATCCACGCCGTCCACCACCTGCTCCTCGGCCACGGGCTCGCCTCCCAGTACATCCGCGAGACCGCCGCCGCCCGTGGCAACGACCTCGAACTGGGCATCACGCTCAACCTCGGCACCGCCACCCCCGAGACCGACAGCCACGAGGACGCCGAGGCCTGCCGCCGCGCCGACGGCCTCGGCCGCCGCCTCTACCTGGACCCGCTGGTCAAGGGCGCCTACCCCGAGGACGTCGTCGCCGACCTCGCGCTGCGGAACGTCGAAATCCCGGTCCAGGACGGCGACCTGGAGATCATCTCCACCCCGCTCGACGTCCTCGGCGTCAACTTCTACCGCGGCACGCTCTTCTCCGGCGTCACCGAGGAGGGCTCCCCGGTGGACGCCGACGGGCTGCCGGTCACCCGGGGCATCGAGCGCGACCTGCCGCGTACCGCCATGGACTGGGAGATCACCCCCACCGCCCTCACCGACCTGCTGGTGGGGCTGGAGAAGGACTACGGCATCCCGACCGTCATCACCGAGAACGGCGCCGCGTTCGACGACACCGTCTCCGAGGACGGCGAGATCCACGACGCCGACCGCACCACGTACCTCGCCGACCACATCGCCGCCGTGGCCGCGGCCCGCGCCCAAGGGGCGGATGTCCGGGGCTACTTCGCCTGGTCGCTGATGGACAACTTCGAGTGGTCCTACGGCTACGACAAGCGGTTCGGCATCGTCCGTGTCGACTACGGCACACAGGAGCGGACGCTCAAGGACAGCGCCAAGTGGTACCGCGAGACCATCCGCCTCACCCGGGACGCATAAGCCCCCCCCGCACCTCTCGACAGAAGATTCCGTGTCCGAAGGAGCCGCAATGCCACCACGCACACGCCGGCACAGCCGGTACCGTGCCAGACCGACGACTGCTGCGCTCGCCGCCGTCACCGTCCTGGCCGGCCTGCTCGCCGGAGCCGTCCCGAGCGCCACCGCGGCGACCGCGGACGACCCGGCCCCCGTCCTCGTCGACCGCTTCGAGGGCGAGGTCCCGTTCGCCGGCCAGCCCGCCGACGGCATCTTCACCTGGGGCGGCGATTCCGACGACCCGCCCACCCTGGCCTTCAAGGACCGCGCAGACGCCCCCGAGGGTGCCAAGGTCCTCGAAGGCACGTACGACATCAGCGGCTACGGCGGCCTCAGCCACGACTTCGCCGCCGACCAGCCCGCCCACGACTGGTCGGCCCACAAGGGCATCCGCTTCTGGTGGTACGGGCAGAACACCGCGCCGCTGCCGCCCGGATCGGGCAAGAGGATCAACTTCGAGATCAAGGACGGCGGCGCCAACGGCGAGGCGTCCGAGCTGTGGACCACGTCGTTCACCGACGACTGGCAGGGCTGGCACCAGGTCGAGATCCCGTTCACCGACTTCGTGTACCGCACCGACTACCAGCCCGTCGGCGGCATCGACCAGGTACTCGGCCTGGACCAGATGTGGGGCTACGCCGTCACGCTGCCGACCGGCGCCCCCGGCTCGTTCGCCATGGACGGCGTGGAGCTGTACGGGAAGGCCGACGCCGCCCTGAAGGCGAGCGTCGTCACGGACGCGGCGGTCCACACGGTGAAGGAGGGCGGCACGGCTGACATCGATGTCTCCGTCGCCACCACCGGCTCCGTACCGATCGAGGAACCCGTCACCGTCGCGTACGAGACCAAGGGCGGCAGCGCCGGGGCCGGCACGGACTACACCCCGGTCAGCGGCACGTACACCTTCCCGGCGGGCACCGCCTCCGGCACCACCCACCGGATCTCGGTCGCGACGAAGAAGGACGGCGCCGCCGAGTCCGCGGAGACGATCCCGCTCGAACTCACCGTGACCGGCGCCAAGCCGCCGAAGGAGAACCCGCAGGTCGTCATCGACGCCCACGGCCTCCCGTACCTCGACCCGAAGCTCCCGGTGAAGAAGCGCGTCGCCGACCTCCTGTCCCGGATGTCGCCCGCCGAGAAGGCCGGCCAGATGACCCAGGCCGAGCGCAACGCGCTCAAGTCGCAGGGGGACATCGCCACGTACGACCTCGGCTCGCTGCTCTCCGGCGGCGGCTCCGTCCCGACGCCGAACACGCCCGAGGCGTGGGCGAAGATGGTCGACTCCTACCAACTCCGGGCGCAGGCGACCCGTTTCCAGATCCCGCTGATCTACGGCGTGGACGCGGTGCACGGGCACAACAACGTCATCGGCTCGACGATCATGCCGCACAACATCGGCATCGGTGCCGGCCGCGACCCGAAGCTCGCCGAGAAGACCGGCGCGGTCACCGCGAGCGAGGTCCGCGCCACCGGCATTCCGTGGGACTTCGCGCCCTGCCTCTGCGTGACCCGCGACGAGCGCTGGGGACGTTCCTACGAGTCGTACGGTGAGGACCCGGCGCTCGTCGAGTCCATGGAGACCGTCATCCAGGGCATGCAGGGCAGCGCGTCCGGCAAGGACCTGCACCGCAACGACAAGGTCCTGGCCACCGCCAAGCACTACGTCGGCGACGGCGGCACGGAATTCGGCTCGTCCACCACCGGTTCGTACACCATCGACCAGGGCGTCACGAAGGTCACCAGGCAGGAGCTCGAAGCGGTCCACCTCGCTCCGTTCGACGAGGCGGTCAAGCGCGGTGTGGGCACGGTCATGCCCTCGTACTCCTCGCTGGACATCCTCGGCGACGACGAGGGCCCGGTGAAGATGCACGCCAACGCCGAGATGATCAACGGCGTGCTCAAGGACCGGATGGGCTTCAAGGGCTTCGTCATCAGCGACTGGCAGGCCATCGACCAGATCCCCGGCGACTACGCGAGCGACGTCCGTACGTCCATCAATGCCGGACTCGACATGATCATGGTCCCGACGGCGTACCAGGACTTCACGAGGACGCTGCAGGACGAAGTGACCGCGGGCCGGATCAGCCAGGCCCGGATCGACGACGCGGTCACCCGCATCCTGACCCAGAAGTTCCAGCTCGGTCTGTTCGAGGAGCCGTACGCGGACACCGCGAACATCGGTCAGGTCGGCTCGGCCGCCCACCGCGCGGTGGCCCGGGAGGCGGCGGCCGAGTCCCAGGTGCTGCTGAAGAACGACGGTGCGGTGCTGCCGCTCAAGGCATCCCAGAAGGTGTACGTCGCCGGATCCAACGCCGATGACATCGGCAACCAGGCCGGCGGCTGGACCGTCAGCTGGCAGGGCGCGTCGGGCAGGAACACCACGGGTACGACGATCCTGGAGGCCATGAAGAAGGACGCCACGGACGCGGCCTCGGTCACCTACTCCAAGGATGCTTCGGCATCCACGGACGGCTACGACGTGGGTGTGGTCGTGGTCGGCGAGACCCCGTACGCCGAAGGCATCGGCGACGTCGGCAACGGCAACGACCTGGAGCTCACCGCCGCCGACAAGGCCGCGATCGACAAGGTCTGCGCCGCGATGAAGTGCGCGGTCCTGGTCGTCTCCGGCCGCCCGCAGCTCATCGGCGACCGGCTCGGCGACATCGACGCACTCGTCGCGTCGTGGCTGCCCGGAACCGAGGGCGACGGGGTGGCGGACGTGCTGTACGGGAAGCGCGCCTTCACCGGACAACTGCCGGTCACCTGGCCGAAGTCCGAATCGCAGCTGCCGATCAACGTCGGCGACGCGGCGTACGACCCGCAGTTCCCGTACGGCTGGGGACTGACCACGCTGAAGAAGGCCCCGACCGGTGGCGAGCTGACGCTCACCGCGCTCTCGGTCGCCGCGCAGATCGCGGAGAAGGCCGGACTGGGCAGGACCGCGGCGGGCAAGGCGATCGTCGACCAGGCCAGGCTGCTGGTGCAGCAGAAGGCCGGCGGGACGCCGACCGCGGCGGTGTCCAAGCCGTTCGCCGACGCGGATCACCTGCTGGTCACCGGTGATCTGACCGGTGCGCTGGCCAAGCTGAAGGCGGCGTACCGGGCCGCCTGAGGCGCACAGGAATCGGGCGGGTCCTTCAGGGTCGTCGACGACCCTGAAGGACCCGCCCATGTCTGTGGACTCACGCCCGGGCGGTCAGGACTCCGCCCGGCACGTCAGTTCTCGGCCTCTGTCTTCAGGTTGTGGAGCCAGGCGTCCAGCGAGGCGTCCAATGCCGCCTGGAGTGCTGGGACATCGGCCTCGACGGGCGCTCCGGCCCAGGACTCCTCGGTGTGGACGTGCACACCGTCCCGGCGCGGGGTGAACGTCCACACGTGGACCGCTGTGATGCCCTGTGCCGGCCCGCCCCACGCGATACGGCGTTGCGGCGAGACCTGCTGGACGGTGGAGTTGATGTCGCTCAGGCCGTACACCGACCAGCGGAAGACGGAGCCGGCCCGCAGCGGGCCGGGGGTCTGCTTGACCGCCTCGGTGACATCGGGCTGCCAGGCCGGCCAGGCCTCGACGTCGGTCTGGATCTTCCAGATCCTGTCCAGCGGCGCGTGGATGACGATGTCGTCACGCGTGATGACCGGGGCCCGTCGGTCGATCTCCACGGGGCGGTGGGAGCCGCCCGACATGCCGATCGCGCATGCGACGGGCAGGACAACGGCCTTGGCGAGCAGGGAGATGGTCATGGTGGTACTCCTTGTGTGCGGTGAGGGGGTGGCCGGGTGGTGGCGGACAGGCGTTACGGGACGAGGACGACCTTCCCGGCGACCGTGCCCGACTCGGCCAGGCGCAGGGCTTCGCCGGCGCGGGCCAGGGGAATTTCGGCGGCGATCCGGGCGGTGATCTCACCGCGCTGCAGAGCCGTGAACACCTGGGTGAGGTCGGTCCGCAGCCGGGACCGGAAGCGGTTCTTGGAGAAGGCGCGGCCTGCCCAGACGTTGAAGAAGTATGCGCGGCGGCCGTTGGGCAGCCGGTTCCACAGCCACACCCGGCCCAGGAGCTTGAGTACGGGCCACTGCCCCGATCCCTCGTCGTCGCGGGTGGCGGCGCTGCCGTAGGAGACGAGGGTGCCGCCCGGGGCGAGCAACTGCCAGGAGTCGATGACGCTGCGGCCCCCGACGTGGTCGAAGACGGCGTCCACCCCGTCGGGGGCGAGTTCCCGGACGCGAGCGGGGATGTCACCGCCCCGGTAGTCGACAGGGGACACGCCGAGAGCGCGCAGCGCGGCGTGGTGACGGGCGGAAGCGGTGCCGATGACCCGGACGCCGGCGCCGAGCGCCAACTGGACGAGTATCGATCCGACTCCGCCGTTGGCCCCGTGGACGAGAACGGTCTGGCCGGCGCGTACGCGCGCCTTGCGGTGCAGCATCTGCCAGGCGGTGATGCCGTTGACGACCGCGGTCTCGGCCTCCGCAGCGCCCACACCGGCAGGTACCTCGACCAGGTCGGCGGCGTCGAGCACCACGTGGCTGGCCCAGCCGCCGGTCTTGGTCAGGGCGGCCACCCTCTTGCCGAGCAGATCACGGCCGACGCCTTCACCGACGGCGAGCACGCTGCCGACCAGGTCGTATCCGGGGACGAAAGGGAACGGCGGCTGGTCGTAGTACCGGCCGCGGCGCATCTGCTGCTCGGCGAATGACACTCCGGTCGCCTCCATGCCGATCAGGACCTGACCCGCGGCCGGGGCGGGCACCGGCTGCCCGTGGCGGATCTCCAGCCCCTCCGGCTCGACCGTGCCCGGCAGGACGACCTCGATGCGCTCGACGGTGTTCATCACGATCTCCAATGTGTTTTAGCTTCTCGCTGCCGTTAGAAGGTGTAACTAGAGTGAACCCTTCTTTGGGTCGTGTCAAGCGTGTGGCTCGTTCGTCCGTGATGGGGTGTGCCGCAAGTGATACCTTCTAACCAACCGCGTGGCGCGGTGACGAGCAGGAAGTGAGAGGTGGCGCCCATGACCGGGAGTACGGCGACCCCCCGTGAGCGGTATCGGCAGCAGGTGCGCGCGGAGGTCAAGGAGCGGGCCTGGGAGCAGATCGCCGGGGTGGGCGCGTCGGCGCTCTCCCTGAACGCGATCGCCAAGCAGATGGGCATGAGCGGACCGGCTCTGTACCGGTACTTCGCCAGCCGGGACGAGCTCATCACCGAACTCATCAAGGACGCGTACCGCAGCCTCGCAGACACATTCCGGGGCGCCGCCGACCTCGGCCTCGCCGGCCTGGCACAGGCGCTGCGCCGCTGGGCCCTGGAGGACCCGCAGCGCTACCTTCTCGTCTACGGCACCCCGGTTCCCGGATACCGGGCGCCGCAGGACGTCACCGCGATCGCGTCGGAGATCATGTCGACGCTGCTCGACGCCTGCATCGCTGCCGGACCGGAGGAAGCCCCGACAGGTGAGGACGCCGGTCTCGACGCGTATCTGGCGGGCCACCGAGGCTGGGCCGCCGGCCACCCGGCCGCTCGACCCGCCACCCTGCGCCGCGCCCTGGCCTTCTGGAGCCGCCTCCACGGCCTGCTCTCCCTGGAGCTGGCGGGCCACTTCGCCGGAATGGACCTGGACCCCGAGTTGCTCTTCGAGACCGAGGTGCGCACCCTGTTCCCCCGCTGAACGGTCCTGGGCGTGCAGCGGACGCCGAATCGACGCGGACGGGCGGAGCAATAGTCGCCCATCTGGGTTAGCGTCGATATATGCGGAACAGGCTGTTCGCCGCCCTGCTGGCCGGCCTGCTGCTGATTCTGTCGGCAGCCGTGCTGGCCATGGCGCCCGCTGCGCCGAGCGCCACCACGATCAGCGACGTGGCCCGGGCACTGCGCCAGGGCCCGGTGTACGTCGATCCGGCAGCGGCGGACCAGCTGTCCGCGCGTCAGGCCGACGCCCTGACCAAGAAGATCAAGGACGCGGACAAGCCCGTCTTCGTGGCCGTCCTGCCCCAGAGTTCCGCGTTCCCCGAATCCACGGTGCTGCGCACGCTGCGCAACGACACCGGGATCACCGGCGTGTACGGGATCCGGCTCGGCGACACCTTCAAACTGGGCGCCGACCGGTCGGTCATGCCCGCCGCGGCCCGCCAGAACCTCTCCGCGGCGCTGCAGGCCCCCGGCACGAATGCCGACGCCCCGACCCAGCTCACCGCCTTCGTCGACCAGGCCGTCGCCCAGGCGCGCGGCCATGCCCCCGCCTCCTGGAGCGGCGGTTCGACCGGTACGGGCTCCGGCGTGACCGCACTCATCGCGGTGGGCGCGATCGCCGTGATCGGCGGCGGGGCCGCGTACACGATCGTCCGCCGCAACCGACGCCGCAAGGCGGAAGAGGAACGGGCGGCGCTCGACAAGCTGCGGGTCGTCGTGGACGAGGACATCACCGCATACGGCGAGACCCTCGACCGCCTCGACTTCCACCCGGCGGAAGCGGGCGCCGACGACGCGATGCGCGCGGACTACGAGCGGGCACTCGACTCGTACGAGGACGCGAAGTCCCGCATGGACAAGGCCCAGCACCCGTCCGACGTGCGCGGGGTCACCCAGGCTCTGGAGAACGGCCGCTTCTCCCTGGCCGTGCTGGAGGCCCGCCGCACCGGCAGCCCGCTCCCGGACCGCCGTCCCCCGTGCTTCTTCGACCCGCGCCACGGCCCTTCGGTGGCCGATGCGATGTGGACCCCGTCCGGCGGCGCGCCCCGTGAGGTTCCGGTCTGCGGCGCGGACGAGATCCGGCTCCGCGACGGCGAGGACCCGCTGAGCCGCACGGTCGACACCGGCGACGGCCGCCGCCGCCCGTACTGGGAGGCAGGTCCGGCATACGGCCCCTGGGCGGGCGGCTACTTCGGCGGCGGGATCCTCCCCGGCCTGCTGATCGGCACCCTGCTCGGCTCGACGCTGGCGTCCCCGGCCTACGCGGCGGAGTACGGCGGCGGCGAATTCGACGGTGGGGACTACTCGGGCGGCGATTACTCCGGCTCCGACTTCGACGCGTCCGACTTCGGGGGCGGGGGAGACGGCGGTGGCTTCGGCGGAGGCGGCGATTTCGGCGGGGGCGGCGACTTCGGTGGCGGCGGCTTCTGAGCGCCGACGGCCTCTGAGGGCCGGCGTCGCGCACCGACCGACCGGAGGGCGCCCGCGCAGCCGCTTCGCCGCGGTGGCGGACGCCCTCGGTTCTCCCGGACTGAGCGGGCCGCCCGGGCCCGGGCGGCGCATCAGTGAGGGAAGCTGCTGTTACAGGTCCTGCTCGATCTGCATCTCGCGGACCCTGTCGTCACGCTGCGTCTGCTCGTTCTTGATGACGTAGGTGGCGGCAGGTCCGTTACCACTGACCTGCTTGATCTCGCCCTGACACTTCTTGTTCTGGTCGTCGCGGTACTCCACGCGCTGGCCTTCGAGGTGCGGCATTGGTTGGTTCTCCTTCTCGATGCAATCCGGCAGGGGCGCTCCGCCTGTTCGGCGGGGGCTGCCCCGTGCGGCGCCCGCTTCTGATCGCGGTGCGCCATGTCAGATCACACCGAGTCGGCACGACCAGCGACTCCAGGGAGCCCATTGGAGTCAAAGACCGCGTCACGGGGGCGTGATGCCGCCGTCGGCTTGCGATCAGAACGCGGTGCGGAGAAGGGATGTCCAGGAGGAGGGGGCGGCGGCGAGGACGGGGCAGTCGGCGATCTTGGTGTCGCGGATGTACACGGCGGTGGGGTGGGCGGCGACTTCTCCCCCAGCGCCGCCCCGGCCGTGCTGTAGCTGGACTTGAACTGAACCAGCCGAGGGTGGCGAAGCGGGGGTCCGGGTGTGCTGCGCGGGTCATGTTTCTCCCAAGAGGCCGTCCGGTAGGCGCACGTTCTTCTCGACGGAGAGCGCCTGCGAACGGAGCGCCCCGTACTTCTGCCGGAGCACGCCGACATCAGCTGGATCTTCGTGCAGGAAGTCGGTCAACTGCCCTTCCATATAGGCCCAATGGTTGCGCCCAGGCAGCATGGCCAGGAGGCGTTCAGACGCGTGGTGCGACTCGAGGCGCCGATCCGCGGAAGTGATCTCGTCCGCATGGACGAGCCACATCAACTGCCCTGCTCTGGAGCGACGTTCGATCGTCGCGCACGCAGATCCGTGCCGCTCGTAGGGAACTTCGCCGGAGCGGGCAGAGGACCTGCTCCGCGCCGAGGTGCACGGCGGCGGGGGCGGAAAAGCCCGGCCCTCCGCACCCGGGACGGAACCGGATGCGGAGGGCGGGTGGGGGCTGCTGCTGGTGGCGGAGCTCGCCGACACATGGGGTGTGGGGGAGCGGTACCCCGGCAAGCCGACGTGGTGCGCGTTCGCCGTGGGGCCTGTGCCTAGTGCCGTGTCAGCCAAGGTTCGCCCCGTCGCGACGCCCGGCACGCACTGTCGCCGCACCGGCCGAAAGCCCGAGTACGTCCAGTACGAGGACTTCCGGCCGTCACGCCGACAGCACGCACCGGACGCCGCTCCTTGGCGGGCAAACCTTGGCTGACGCGGCACTAGTTGAAGCCGAAGTTCCTGGGCAGCGGCTCCTGCCGGAACAGGTGCGCGGGGACGGCGTCGGCCAGGGCCTTGTAGCCGGCCGGGTTCAGGTGCAGGTGGTCGCCGTCGTCGAACGCGGGCAGGATCTGCCCCGGCTTCTGCGGATCACGCGCCGCGCGGTCGAAGTCGACCACGGCATCGAACCGGCCGCTGGTGCGAATCCACTCGTTGACCGTCTGCCGGGCCTTCTCGCGGTAACCGTCCGGATCGTCGTAACCGGTGTTGCCGCCGAAGGGCGTCAGCGTTGCCCCGTACACCCGGATGCCCTGGGTGTGCGCGCGGACGATGATCTGGTCGTAGGCCGCGATCAGATCGTCCGCGGTCTGCTTCTGGGCGGCTTCCGAGGCCTCGGCCGTGCCGATGTCATTGACGCCTTCGAAGACGAGCAGCCAGTCGACGCCGCTCTGCGCCAGCACGTCGCGGTCCACCCGGGACAGGGCGTTGGGGCCGAGGCCGTCGTTCAGTACGCGATTGCCGCCGGCCGCCTGGTTGAGGATCGCGGTCCCGGCCGTGTCCGGGCGCGACTGCAGCCTGGCGAGCAGCTGGTCCGGCCAGCGGTTGTTGGTGTCGGTGGTGGAGCCCCGGCCGTCGGTCAGGGAGTCGCCGAGCATGACGGCTGCCGAGGTGGAGGCGGGGGACCACACCTCGACGCCGCTCAGGAAGTACCAGTGGGCGGCCGATGCCGCACCGGTCAGGTCCGCATCCTCGACGTGGTTACCGGTCTGCATATAGGACGTCGTCCGGGAACCGGGGTGCGAGGTGATGCTGTTGGATGCCTGGCCGTCTGCCAGGTAGATCGTCACGGAAAGGTTGGACCCGGGCTTCAGGCCGAAGTCCAGCGGATCGGAGACGATTTGTGAGCCCACCGGAATGACCGCGGACGACCGGCCGTGGAAAGTCACCTTCCGGGAGGTTTTCGGCTGGATGGCACTTGCGCCGGCCCGCCCGTCGACGGGAAGTGCGACCGAAACCGCAGTAATGGGCAGTGCCGCACCGCCGAAAGCATTGGAGAAGCGCAGTCGCATCTGTTCGCCGCCGACCGACATATGGACGGTCTGCCGCAGCGTACTGTCGGCGAGAACGCGATTGTCCTGTGTGAACGGCGCGGGCGGCATATTGCTGGGCTCTGTCAACTGCGGCATCGAGGTCCAAGTATTGACCCAGTGCTTTTTCGCCTGCTGAGCTTTTGCGTCCACGACGAGCCCGGATGCACTGCGGGCGCCCTCCGAGTCCACGGCTCCCACAGCTGAGGCCGTGGCCACGGTGGCGGCGAGCGCCACCGTCACGGCCAGGCCGGCGATCGAAAACTTTCGAGCCATGGACTCTGTCCCCTCCGTCAAAATGATCCATGCACGCTGTGGCGGTGACGGTAGGCGGGCCGGTTACGGGGTGTCAAGGAGTCGTGTACGAACCGACTCGGTCGATCAGTGGAGCGAAACTTTCGGTCGTCGGGAAAATTGGGGCGATACGACGCAAGGCGTCTGCCGCTCAGCTGTCTGCCCGTCAGGTGGTTGTTGCGGGGGCATCTCAGGCGTGTGGACCGCGAAGGGCCGGGGCGGTCCACACGCCGAACGGACGGTGGCCCCGACCGGTCCCCAGCGGTTTTCCGGGGGCAATGCTGTGCATTCCCGTGACGTCGCGAACCAGGAAATCGCTCGGGCCGCGAACGAATTCCGATGATCGGACACATCGCGCCCTGCATGCCGGAATGACGCGCATCCATGCCACCTCGAAATCGGCAGCACGCCGGCCTTCGACCGCTACGAATTCACCGGCTTGCGCACCAAAAGGCAGGCCTGCGGAACTCGCGTGTTCTCCGATTGACGGATCATCCGGGCATGCACCACCAGCCCGGCACGGGTCGCCAAGTCGGCGATACGGTCGGGCGGCAGCAGATAAACGTCGAGAGACATTTCGTGGCCGCCGTATCCGGAATCCTTGCGCCGTCGTTCGTCCCCTGCGTGGAAGCCGAGCAGGAGATGGCCTCCGGGGGCCAGCACCCGGTGGAACTCGGCGAACACCGCGGGCAGCACGTCCGGTGGCGTGTGGATGATGGAGTACCAGGCGACGACGCCGCCGAGTTCGCCGTCCGCCGGCTCCAGGGCGGTCATCGTCCCGATGTCGAACCGCAGGCCCGGGTGGTCCCGCCGGGCCACCTCGATCATCCCCGGCGACAGGTCGACACCGAAGGCGGTCAGCCCGAGGGAGCGAAGGTGCGCCGTCACATGGCCGGGTCCGCATCCCACATCGGCGACCGGGCCGCCACCGGCGGACTGTACGAATTCGGCGAAGGCGCCCAGCATCGCGCGCCCCAGCAGGTCGCTCTCGAACGCGGGACGCACGATCTCTGCGTAGTCGACGGCGACGGTGTCGTACGACGTCCGGGTTGCGCGCAGATGGGACGGCTCGGTCACGCGGCAGACCCTACTGCTGCCCCGCGCGAACCCGCTGTCCCACCGCCGAGGAACGGCACGCCGAGCCCCGCCGTCCACCCGGCGGGGGAGGGGGGTGCCCCTATGTCTTTGGTCAAGGTGGTCGGGTGGCACTCTGCCTGTCATGAGCGATGAAGCGTGTGTGGAAGAGCAGGTCGGTGAGGGTATGCGGCCGTGCGTCTTTTGTAATCACCCTGTCGTGATCGACTCGCTCGACGAATGGGACTGCCCTGTGTGCGGCGACGCTGGTGAGGGTCAGGCAGCTGTGGCTGGCCGGGATTCGTAGAAGGTTCCGTCTCGGAGCATGGCGAAGAGGACGTCGGCTCGTCGTCTGGCGAGGCAGAGCAGTGCCTGGGTGTGGTGCTTCCCTTGAGCGATCTTCTTGTCGTAGTAGGCCCGGGAGGCCGGGTCGGCCAGGGAAGCGAACGCGGAGAGGAAGAAGGCCCGTTTGAGCTGCTTGTTTCCCCTGCGGGAGGGCTGTTCGCCGCGGATCGAGGACCCCGAGCTCCGGGTCGCGGGGGCGAGTCCCGCGTAGGCGGCGAGGTGGCCGGCGGTCGGGAAGGTCCTGCCGTCGCCGACCTCGATCAGGATGCGGGCTCCGGTCCTGACTCCAACTCCCGGCATGGACGTCAGGACCTTCGAAAGAGGGTGGGCCTCCAAGAGTTCATCGATCCGCCCGGCCAGCAGTTTCCGCTGGTCAAGGACGGCGGCCAAAGACCCAGCGAGGCTCGGAACGATCAGCGCAGCCGCCTCGGTGCCCGGAACGACGACGGTCTGCTCGTCCAGTGCGGCAAAGATGTCCTCGACCAGCCGCTCGGCCATCCTCGGGGCCTTCGGCCGCAACAGGGTGACCAGACGTCGCCGTCCCGCCTTGAGAATCTGAGCTGGTGACCCGAACCGTTCCAGCAGCGTGAGGACGGCCGGGTGCTGCAACCGCGGCCCCAGCACCCGCTCCAGCGACGGATGGATCTGGGTCAGCAGGCCGTGGAGCCGGTTCGCGACCCGGGTCGCTTCGCCGGCCAGGTCGTCGTCGAACCCGACGATCATCTCCAGCTCGGCGATCGTCTCGTCCTCGCCGTTGATGGCCCGCAGCGTGTGAGGCATCGCCCGGGACGCGTCCGCGATGATGAACGCGTCCCTCGCGTCCGTCTTGGCCTCGCCCGGGTAGAGGTCGGCGATCCGCCGCATCGTCAGGCCCGGAAGATAGGCGACCGGGCAGCCCATGTCCCTCGCAACGGCCAGTGGCAGGGCGCCGATCGAGGCCGGCTGATCGACCACGACCAGCACCGTTCCGTGCTTGGCCTGCAGCTTCGCGAACAGCTCGCGGAGTTTCGGCTCGGTGTTGGGCAGCCGTTTGTCGAAGGCTTTCTTCCCGGTCGGGGTGACGGCGGTGGCGTGGTGTTCGCCCTTGCCGACGTCCAGGCCGAGGAAGACGTCGATGGTGCTGGTGTCGATCACGTGCAGGCCCCTCCATCACGCTTTCGTCCGGCCTTGCCTCGGCACCGAGCTGCCACATCCACGTTACGGAGAGCTCTTCCGGCCTGGGTGAAGCCGGTGCTCAAGCCCCTCATCAGCGGTCCGTCGATGCCTCCGGGCCCGGTGACACCACCCCCCGGATCATCAACAACAAGGGGGGGAAGTCATGCCGGACCCGAAGGCCGGAGGCCCCATTGCGGAGCCACGAAAAAGGTAACGGGGGGAGGGGCGGACAGAAGAGGGGCCCCCGGCCGGCGGTGACGCCGGCCGGGGGCCCCGTGACGCGATCAGGCTCTTGTCAGCCGTCGGATTCCGGCGACGGGATGTAGGCGCCCGGCACGTCCTCCGGCGCGAAGACCTTGTCCTCGCCGGGGTACGGCTTCGTCCACTCGTGCGTCTGGTACCACGTGAGGTGGTTCATCTGCGCGGGGTTCGCGAAGTCGGGCACGGCGTTGGGGCCGGTCAGCCGCTGGTGCGACTTCCAGGTGTCCCACTTCGCCGCGACCGCCTGCTTGGCCGCCGGCACCTTCGCCGACGGCACGGGCGCCGCACTGGGGTCCTCGGGCGCCGGGGTGTCCAGGCCGCAGGCAGGCGGAGTCGCCAGACCCGCGGTCAGCGAGGTCCGGTTGGGCAGCGCCTTGAACGGCCTGAAGTCGGCCTTCTTGGTGAACGCCCCACGCATCGGGGTCGCCGCACTGTCCTTCTGGTTCATCGGGTGGATCCCGAGGATCTGCTCGATGGTCCGGATCATCGTGATCTGCGAGTAGTAGTGGCTGTCGACGGTGCCGTGCTGGGCCCAGGGGCTGATGATCTGGATCGGGGCACGGTGGCCGTCGACGTGGTCGAGGCCGGCCTGGGAGTCGTCCTCGACGACGAAGATCGCCGAGTCCTTCCAGTACGGGCTGTGCGAGATCGTGTCGACCATCTTGCCGACCGCGAGGTCGTTGTCCGCGACCTGAGCGGTCGCGTTCGCCGGACCGCCGGTGTGGTCGCTGGAGAGCCAGAACATGTTCAGGTTCGCCGGCCCGTTCTTCTCGAAGTCACGCTTCCAGATCTCGGCCCGGTAGATGTCCGGGACGCTGGTGTCGAACTTCGGGAAGCCGTGCACCGACACGTCGTTGAGCGACGGGATCGGCGAGGACGAGTCCAGACGGTAGGCGGTGTCCTGCCCCGTCGCCTGCATGTTCTTGGTGTCGCAGTAAAGGTTCTGCCAGCTCGAGCCCGACGGCTTGGCCAGGAACTGCTGGAACTCGCCGAAGTCCCGCACGGACTTCCCCGCCGCCTGCGCACCGGTCCAGATGAAGCCGGTCCGCTGGTGGCCGAGAGCGTCGTCCTCGGTGTCGTAGCTGCGCAGGTACTCACCGGCCGAAGACTCGGTGTACTCCGGATTGTCGGCCTGCATCAGCCAGTTGTGTCCCTCGGCAGAGTTCGTGCCGATGTCGTACGTGTTGTCGTACAGCCCGAACTGCTGGGCGAGAGCGTGCTGGTTCGGCGTCACGTTCTCACCGAACTGCGCCAGCGACGGGTCTCCGTTGCCCTGCGCGATGTCACCGAAGACCTGGTCGTAGGTCCGGTTCTCCTTGACGATCAGGAAGACGTGCTTGATCGTCGAGGGGTCGCCGAGCCGTGCCGGGACCGGCACCGGCTTCGCCTTGCCCTTCCCCTTGGCCAGCGAGACCGCGCCGCCGGTCCAGCCGTTCTGCTTGAAGACCTTGGCGGTCTCCGACTTGATGGCGCGGTCGTTCGGCAGCGTGAACTGCTGCAGGCTCGACGTCGTGTCGTGGGTGGCGTGTCCGGCGCTGTTGGTGGGGCGGCGGGCGTCGATACCACGGGTGTTGGAGACGACCACCTTGTTGCCGACGGTGGCGATCTCCGCGGGGAAGTAGTCCGTCGGGATCAGACCGACGTAACTGACCGGCTCCTGCGGGGTCGTGTACCGGTAGACGGCGACCGCGTTGGCGCGGCCGAGCGTCACCAGCAGGTGGCCGTCGTCGGTGAGCGTCACCGCGTCGGGCTCGTAGCCCACGGACGCTTCCGGCCACGGCTGGGTGGCGATGGTCTGCACGACCTTGTCGCGGCGGGTGTCGATGACCGACACCTCGTTGGTGGCGGTGTTGGTGACGAACAGCGCCCCGTTCTTGGCGTACAGGGCCGTCGGGTGCAGGCCGACGTTGATGCTCGAGACGGCGGCGGCCGGGTTCGCCAGGTCGACGACGCTGACCGTGCCGGTGGTGGTGGCACCGGTCTTCGGGTCGGCCGGCACCTGGGTGTTGTAGGAGTTGATCGTGGTGTCGCCGGCCTTCGCCGGACGCCCGCCCTCGTTGCTGACGTACAGCTTGGAGCCGACCACGGTCATGTCACGCGGGGCGTTGCCCACGGACCAGCTCTGCTGGATGGCCCCGGTCGCCGCGTCGATGGCGACCACCCGGTTCTGGCCGTTGACCGCGGAGTACACGGTGGAACCGTCGGCCGAGAACACCGCCTCGCCGACCAGCGCGTGCTTGGGCCCGTCCGCCGGGATGCTGACGGACGTCGGGTTGGCGACGCTGCCGTCCGCGTTCACGGTGAACCTGGTGTAGCCGTCGGTCTGGCCCAGCCACAGCTGGGAACCGTCGGGCGAGTACGTGGGGCCTTCCTGGCCCACGCTGTTGCTGCTGATGCGCGGCGTCGACGACGCGGCGTTGCTGACGAGCTGCTGCACCTTCCAGCTCTTCAGGTCCACGATGGACAGCGCCGCCCCACCGTCGGTGACCGAGGCCGCGAGGTGGGTGCCGTCCGGGCTGACCGAGGACGACATGATCTTGCCGTTGTTGATGACGAGGCGGTCACCGTACGGGGCGATGTACTGGTCGCTGGAGATGACCTGGCCCTGATCGGTGATCTGGCCGACCTGCTCGGTGCCGAACTGGTGTGTCTGGGCGAAGGCGGTGCCGGTGACGGCCAGGGCGACAGCGCTGACGCATGCCGTTACCAGCGTGGTCCGGCGGCCTATGGTTCTACCGAGAAGGACGAAATGCTCCGTCTCGACACGCCTGCGGCGGCGTGTTACCTGCATGGGGTCATCCCTTCGAAGTGGTGGCGAGCAGTTCGACGTTGCCGTCGAACTGCCAGAGTGGGTTCGGTGCGTCCCCGGTCGGGGTCCGCACCAGGAAGTAGCCGTTCACTTCCTTCGGTCCGTCGCCATCGGCCACGAACCGCCCGTCTGAGGTGGCGTCGAGCTGGTAGATGGCCGTTCCTGCGGCCTCGACGCCGGGGAGATGCCAGGTGACGACGCATCGCCAGTCGTTGCCCGGCCCACGGGCGGCGACCTGGCCGGCGCCCTTGTTGCACGCCGCCGTGACCCGCAGCTGCGCCTCGGTGACATCGGGGCGGTTGAGCTGCTTGGTCTGGATGCGGTAGAGGTGGGCGAATGCCGTGGCGACCGACCGCTGGACCTTGCCCTGCTCTATTCCGGAACCCATGGACGGCGTCGCCACGGCGACGACCGCGACCGTGAGGGCGCCCAGTCCGACCAGCGGCAGGAGTCCGGTGGTGATCGCTCGGCGCCCGGTGCCGTCGTAGGTCGGATTGGTGAAGTCGCGCCGTAGGAAAAGGAGGTAGGCCAGCGCCGTCGCGATCACGGCCCACACCAGGCTCACCGCGATGCCGATCAGGAGCGGGCCGACCTGTGCCGGGCTGGTGAACAGACCGTTCCAGGCGATGAAGGCGTAGCCGGGCAGGGCAAGGCGCACGGCCACGGGCAGCGGCAGCATCTGGGCGAGCTGCATCACGAGCGCGACGAGCGCGGGCAGCAGCAGCCCCATCGGGGACCGCCCCAGCGCCACCGACCCGAGCAGTCCGATCGCGGCGAGGGCCACCGTGGGGGCGAGCGCGCACACCCAGGCGAGGAGGACCGCACCGGCGGTCTGCGAAGGCGTCAGCAAGTGGCCGTCGAGTCCGACCAGTGGCTGGTTGCCGACCGCCATGACCCCGCCGACCGCGCTGGAACACGCCATCCCCGCCACGAGCAGCAGGATGACGGTGAGGCTGGCCAGTGCCTTCGCCACGAAGATCCGCCGAGGCGACCGGACCGCCACCAGCAGGTGGCGCCAGGTGCCGAGCCGGTCCTCGGAGGCGAACACGTCGCCGGCGACGAGCGAGGTCAGCAGCGGGAGCGCCCAGGTGCCCGCGAAGCCGAGCACCACCAGCGAGCCGGCCCACCCCGTGGCGTGCATCCAGCGACCGAAGAGGGTGTCGGAGGGGAGTGTGCTCTGCTGGCTCACCGCGGCGACGAAGAGCGCCGGTGCGATCCAGCAGGCGATGACCAGCAGTCGGACACGCCACTGCGAGACCAGTTTGAGCAGTTCGAAGCGGTAACCGCGCGTCACCGAGACGGGGTGGACCCTGGCAACGTTGTCGTGGGTGAGGGTCGCCGTCATCGGACGGCCTCCTGCTGCTCGGTGAGGGAGAGGAACGCGGCTTCGAGCGGCGACACCACGGGGGCGAGCTCGCGCACCGCGATACCCCCCTGCACGAGCCGCACCACCAGTTCGTCGAGGGCGGGCACCAGCGCACGCACGACGAGCACCTCGGCGCCGTGCCATGCCCCGGCGTCGTCGACGACGCCGATCCCGGCCGTGTCGGCAGCCAGCGCGCGGGCCGCCTGCGGGTCGGAGGTGAGCAGCCGGTAGTCGAGTTCACTGTTCTCGGCGGCCAGCTTGCTCAGCGGACCGGAGAAGACGATCCGTCCGGTGGCGAGGATGGTGACCTCGGAACACAGGGCCTCGAGGTCGTCCATGCGATGGCTCGAGAGCACGACGCCGGTTCCGTCCGCCGCGAGCCGGGTGAGGACACCGTGGACGTGCTTTTTACCGGCCGGGTCGAGACCGTTGGAAGGTTCGTCGAGCACGAGCAGCCGGGGCCTGGTGAGCAGGGCGGCGGCGAGCCCGAGCCGCTGACGCATGCCGAGGGAGAAGCCGCGGGCCCGGTCGTCGGCGACATCGGTGAGCCCGACCTGGTCGAGCACGTCGTCGATCCCCGCTGCCCGCGCCTCGCGGCCGCGAAGAGCGGCCAGCGCGGCGAGGTTCTGCCTGGCGGTGAGCGAGGGGTAGAGACCGGGCCCGTCCACGAAGCCGGCCACGCCGTCGGGAGCGGCGAGCGAGCGCCCGACGGGCCTGCCCAGGATCTCGAGGCGACCGCGGTCGGCGACGGCGAGGCCCAGGAGGAGGCCGAGCAAGGTCGTCTTGCCGGCGCCGTTCGGTCCGACCAATCCGTGGATCTGCCCCTGTGCCAGGTCCAGATCGATGCCGTCGATTGCGACGACGTCGCCGAAACATTTGGTGATGCCGCGAGCCCGGATCGCGAAACGTGTGTCCATGAGCCCCTTCTTTCGAAACCTTCAGGGACCTTAGGGACGGCACACGACGCAGGCGGGGGCGGCTGATTGAACGTTCATGGAACAGGAGGCGACGGGCATCCAATGCACCCCTGCCCCACAGCCGTTGGTATGCCGGCCGGCACCTCTCGATGGCCGGATCGCAGGGCGCACCGGGGTCGTCAGATGCCCGCGATCGCCCTGCGGGCCCATAACGAGCAGCGCCGAGTGCATATGTGATCACCCATCAGCCGAGCCTGCTCGCGAAGGTGCGAGGCCGACGTCCCGGCTGTTCGGAAGCCGTCAGCCCGTCGTGTCCCCCGTTCGCGGTTCCCGGCGCGCATCTGCTGTCCGACGCCTCGGTGGGGTGCTTGCCGTGATCTGCCTGATCTGCAAAGAGGGCTGCCGCGGCCGGGTGGACCTGGGAAGGCGCCCAGCGTCGCGCCCCCCAGCAGGTGGCTCTCGAACGCCGGACGCACGATCTCTGCGTGGGCGACGGTGACGGCGTGCTGCGACGTCCGGGTTGCGCGCAGAGGGGGATGGCTCGGTCACGCCGCAGACCCCACCGCTGTCCCACGCGAACCCGCCGTCCCGCCGCCGAGGGACGAAACGCCGAGCCCTCCCCTCCCCGGCGGGGGAGGGGAGGGCATGCGCGCTCGGTTCGGGGTCGGTCGCGGGAAGCGTCGCAGCTCACGCGGCGAAGCACAGGGCCAAGGCGGAGCGCCGGGAGCGGATCAGGTGGATGCGGGCGCTTCTGGCCGTCGACGGGCCTCGCGGCGCGGCCGGGTGGCGGCCTGCTGGTCGCTGAAGAGCTCCGGATGCCGGGCCCGGATCGTCTCCACATCCGTGAAGACGAGGCGCAGATGGGTGCGCAGCGCGTCATCCGCCCCGTCCCGATCGCGCTGCTCGAGAAGATCCACCACTGCGGTGTGCTGGCTTATCAGCAGGGACAGTTGCTGGGTGAGCGGCAGCGACAGGCGCCGTGCCCGGTCGAGCTGGGCCTTGGCCTGACTCACCACCGGCCAGGCCTCCGCGTGTCCGCCGACGGCCATCAGCCGGGCGTGGAACTCCTCGTCCAGCCGGAAGAAGTCCGCTGCGTCGTCCCGCTGTTCGGCGTCGTTCTGTGCAGCCAGCAGTGCCCTCAGCTCCGACACGTCGTGCTCCGTCACCTTGTCCACGGCGTTGCCCAGCGACGCGCACTCCAGCGCCTCACGGATGAACTGAGCGGAGGCGATGTCGCGCTCACGGATACGGGAGACGAAGGTACCCATCTGCGGATAGACGTCGACGAGTCCTTCCTCGCCGAGCAGGATCAGGCTCTCCCGCACCGGGGTCCGGCTGACGCCCAGTTCTGCTGCGAGGTCGTTCTCCGACAGAGCGGCGCCGGGTGCCAGATCGAGGCTGATGATCCGCGAGCGCAGCAGTTCGTGCACCAGTTGCCTGGTGTTGCGACCGCGGGCCCGCGCGGCGTGGAGTCCCTCGGTGGTGGCCATCGGGCCCCTCCTTCTCTTGACACCCTCGACTGACGTACTTGTATGGTAGCCGACAATTCAGCTCCGGTTGAAGCTCACTCTGAGGCCCTGCAAGGAGGCAGCCCATGAGCGGCCGTTCCACGCCAACGGTAGCGACACCCCCGAAAGAGCTCCGGCGAACCGTCGGAGCCTCCGTCGTCGGCACCGTTGCCGAGTACTACGACTTCTTCATCTACGGCACGGCTTCCGCGCTGGCGTTCAACAAGGTCTTCTTCCCGGAGGTCGATCCGGCGGTCGGCACGCTCGCCGCCTTTTCCACGTACGCCGTCGGGTTCTTCGCCCGCCCGCTGGGCGGCCTGGTGTGGGGGCACATAGGCGACCGGATCGGGCGCAAGAAGGCCCTGGTCTTCACCCTGATCCTGACCGGCCTGGGCACGTTCGCCGTCGGTCTGCTGCCGACGTACGACCAGATCGGCATCTGGGCAGCGGTGGTTCTGGTGCTGGTACGCCTGATCCAGGGCTTCGGCGTCGGGGGTGAACAGGGGGGCGCCGTCCTGCTCACCGCGGAAGCCGCCCCGCCGGCCCAACGAGGCTTCTACGCCAGCTTCGTCCAGCTCGGCTCGCCCGGCGCGTACCTCATCCCGACGGCGCTGTTCGCCCTGCTCACCACGCACATGTCCGAAGCGGCCTTCCTGTCGTGGGGCTGGCGGATCCCCTTCCTGCTCAGCGCCGTTGTCGTCATCATCGGCCTGGTCATCCGGCTCAGGGTGCACGAGTCCAAGACCTTCGAGGCTGCGCGGCAGACGCATCAGGCCCAGACGGCCCCGCTCAAACTGCTGATGCGGGAGCACCGCCGCGAAGTGGTCGGCGGCCTGTTCACCAAGTTCGTCGAAGCCGTGGTGTTCCCCTTCTACACAGTCTTCCTCGTCGCGTACGCCAAGGATCAAGGGATCGACTCCTCGATCGTGCTCAACTCGGTCCTGATCGCCGTGGGCGCCGAGCTCATCGCGATCCCGCTGCTGGGCCGGCTCACCGACCGAGTGGGCAGGCGCCCGGTCTACCTGGTCGCGGCCGTGCTGAACCTGGTGCTGGTCGTCCCCGCCTTCAAGGCGGTCCAGACCGGCAACATGGCCGTGATCGTGGCACTGCTGATCGCCGGCCTGGCTCTCGGACACGCGGGCACCTACGCCCCTCAGGCGTCGTACTTCCCCGAGTTGTTCCCCGCCGCGGCCCGCTACAGCGGCGTCTCGATCGTCTGGCAGTTCGGCTCGATGCTGGCCAGCGGACCCTTCACCGTGGTCGCCGCCGCGCTGCTGCTGGCCGGTGACGGTTCGTACACCTGGGTCGCGGTCTACGTAGCCGCCCTCATCACGATGAGCATCGTGGCGCTGTGCTTCATGCCGGAGACCGCACCCGGCCGTCGAGGCGGCCAGGAGTACGCGCACTGGCCGCAGGACGGCGCCGACGCCTCATCACCGAGCGAACGCGAGACCGTCGGCGCCGCGCGCGACTGACCACCCGACCAGATCTGCGCCGCCGGCTCCTCCGGAGCCGGCGGCGAGCGCGCCACAACAGGAGCAGCCATGCCCACCATCACCGAAGCGAAGGTCATCGTCACCTCGCCGGGCCGTAACTTCGTCACCTTGAAGATCACCACCTCGGACGGGGTGACCGGCCTCGGCGACGCCACCCTCAACGGCCGCGAACTCGCCGTCGCCTCGTATCTGCAGGACCACCTCGTCCCGCTGCTGATCGGCCGCGACCCGGCCCGCATCGAGGACATGTGGCAGTACCTCTACAAGGGCGCCTACTGGCGCCGCGGCCCGGTGACCATGACCGCGATCGCCGCCGTGGACATCGCCCTGTGGGACATCAAGGGCAAGGTCGCCGGCATGCCGGTGTACGACCTGCTCGGCGGCCGGGCGCGTGAGGGAGCCATGGTCTACGGCCACGCGAGCGGGGGCAGCGTCGCCGAACTGCTCGACGACGTCGCCCGCTTCCGCGACCTCGGCTACCGGGCCATCCGGGCTCAGGCCGCCGTTCCGGGCTCGCCCGGGAGCTACGGCGTGCGACACGGTGCGATCTACGAACCCGCGGCCGCCTCACTGCCCGAGGAGCAGGTGTGGTCGACCGAGGCCTACCTCGACTTCGCGCCGGGCTGTCTCGCCGCGGTGCGCGAGAAGTTCGGCTTCGATTTCCATCTGCTGCACGACGTGCACCACCGGCTGACGCCCACCGAGGCGGGCCGGCTCGGCCGCAGTCTGGAGGACGTGCGTCTTTTCTGGATGGAGGACCCGACCCCCGCCGAACTGCAGGAGTCCTTCCGGCAGATCCGCCGCGCCACCACCACGCCGATCGCGGTCGGCGAGGTCTTCAACTCCATCTGGGACTGTCAGCAGCTCATCACCGAGCGCCTGATCGACTACATCCGCGCCTCGGTGGTGCACGCCGGAGGCATCACCCATCTGCGCCGCATCTTCAACCTGGCCGAGCTGTACCAGGTGCGCACCGGTTCGCACGGCGCCACGGACCTCTCGCCGGTGAGCCTCTCCGCGGCCGTCCATCTCGATGTGACCGTGCCGAACTTCGGCGTCCAGGAGTACATGGAGCACTCCCCGCTGACACATGAGGTCTTCCACACCTCGTACGAGCTCCGCGCAGGCGCCCTCCACCCTTCGTCAGCCCCGGGATTGGGCGTCGAGTTGGACGAGGAGGCAGCTGCACGCTTTCCGTACGACCCCAAGTACCTGCCGGTGGCCCGTCGGGCCGACGGGTCGGTGCATGACTGGTGAGCACGCCCGCACGACTCTCCCGTGCCGCACTCGGCACTCTCCCGCCCGAGTGCCGTCCACAGATCGACCCGGCCGCCCTGCGCCCGCGGATCGTCCACCTTGGCATCGGCGCCTTCCACCGGGCCCACCAGGCCGCCCTCACCGAGACCGCCGAGGCCCAGCACGGCGGCGGCTGGGGCATTGCCGGGATCTCGCAGCGCAGCCGCAGTGTGGTGGACACGCTGCGGCCGCAGGACGGGCTCTACTCACTGACACTGCGCGAACCCGCCGGCCCGCGGACCCGCGTGGTCGGCTCGGTGACCGAGGTGCTCCATGCCGCCGATGCGGAGCGACTCACCGGGCTGATCGCCTCGCCGGATGTCACCGTGATCACCACCACGGTGACCGAGAAGGGCTACCGGCGTGACCCTGTGAGCGGCGGCCTGGCATGGGACGACCCGGGTGTACGCAGCGACCTGGCAGGGGCACCGGCCCCGGTGACCGTGATCGGGCAGCTGGCCGCCGGTCTGCGTGCGCGTCGGCACACCGGCGCCCCCCTCTCGGTCGCGCCCTGCGACAACATGGCGGACAACGGCTCGGTCGTGCGTCGACTGGTTCAGGAGTTCGTCGCGGCGGCCCCGTGGCACGACCGCGATCGCCTCCTGGAGTGGATCGACTCCTCCGTCGGCTTCCCGTCGACCGTCGTCGACCGGATCGTGCCCGCGACCGGCGAGGCCGACCGGCGGACCGCCGCAGCGGCCCTCGGCCTGCGCGACGAGGGTGCCGTGGTGGCCGAGCCGTTCACCCAGTGGGTGCTGCAGGACTCCTTCGCCGCAGACCGGCCCCGGTGGGAGAGCGCCGGTGCCCAGCTGGTCGCCGATGTCGCCCCGTACCAGATGATGAAGCTCCGGCTGCTCAACGGATCGCATTCGCTCCTCGCCTGTCTGGGCCTGGCCGCGGGGTGCCGCACCGTGGCCGACGCGATGGACACCCCCTGGGGCGAGCCGGCCGTGCGCGCCTACGCGGCAGAGGTGGCGCAGAGTCTGGCCTCCGCAAGCGACCTCGACATCCCCGCATACGTCGACAGTCTGCTGAGCCGCTTCGCCAACCACGCCATGGACCACCGGCTGGCCCAGATCGCGACGGACAGCTCGCTCAAGATCCCGGAGCGCTGGCTGGCAGCGCTGCGGGATCTGAGGTCCGCCGGTCTGCAGACCCCGGTGCTCACCACGGCTCTCGCTACGTGGGCCCGGCACACCCGCGACGGGCAGCTCGACGACCCGGCGGCGGACCGGTTGCGTCGGGCGTGGCAGTCACCTCAGGACGGCGCGATCCGCGAACTGCTCCGTACGCTCGGCGCGCCGGACCTTGCCGAGGACAGCGCGTTCGTGGCGGAGGTCGACGGCCGGGTCGGCGCACTGGACCGGGGGAGCCGCGCGTGGTTCACCGGATGAGGGGCCGGCTCCGCGGGCCGGGCAACCGGCGAGGGCCGCGGGGGCCGGGCGGGGGCGTGCCCGTGCAGCGAGGCCGTGGCGTGCGGGGAGGCTGAGCTGCATGCCGAACGTGTCGTCATCACCGTCGATGCGCGGAACGAGGTGCAGCAGGGACGGCCGTGGCGAGCCGCCAACGCCGAGCGCCCGCCTTCCTCCCCGGTGGGGGAGTGGAAGACGGGCGCGCTCGGGCCGGGATTTTCCGTGGGTCAGGCCTGCGGGGCGGCGGACTTGATCGCGGAGATGTCGAAGTTCAGCTTGACCTTGTCGCTGACCATCACGCCGCCGGTCTCCAGCGCCGCGTTCCAGGTCAGGCCCCAGTCGGAGCGGAGGATGTTCGCGCTGCCCTCGAAGCCGATGCGCTCGTTGCCGTAGGGGTCGGTGGCGGTGCCGTTGAACTCCAGGTCGATGGCGAGCGGACGCGTCACGTCCTTGATGGTCAGGTCGCCGGTGACGCGGTACGTGTCGCCGCCGAGCTGCTCGGCATGGGTGGAGCGGAACGTCATCTTCGGGAACTTCTCGGTGTCGAAGAAATCGGCGCTGCGCAGGTGGTTGTCGCGGTCGGCGATACCGGTGTCGATGCTCTCGATCGTGACGTCGATGGAGGCGGTCGAGTTCTTGGGGTTCGAGCCGTCCAGGTTCAGGGTGCCCTCGTGTGCGCCGAAGGAGCCGCGGACGTTGGTGACCATGGCGTGACGCACGGTGAAGCCGATGCTGCTGTGCGACGGGTCGATCGTGTACTCGCCGGTCAGGGCAGCGAGGGCGGGGTCCACCGTGGTGGTGGCGGTGGTGGCGGTTGCGTCGGCGGACTTGCGGTTGAACAGAGCCATGGCTCCTCCTCGGGGGACGTGATCGAGCGGGGTCGAAGGTGTTGTTCAACCTTCAACGACATTCACCGTAGCCCCATCTTGTTCAAAGTTCAACATCTCGCGCAGATCTTTTTCGTGGTCCGTCCGGCGGGTCGTGGCGCCCGCCGCGCCGGTGCGCGATGCCCTCTGGCGGACGCGCGTAGAACTCGGGCACTATCTCCCTGCCCTTGTTGTCATGAGCAGGAGGAGTCCCCCATGGTGTCCCGAATGACACTGCGCCCCGTCCTGACCGCCCTCGCCCTCGTCCTCGGTGCGCTGTTCGTCCCCGGCGTCGGCGCCTTCGGTGCCGGCGCCACCCAGGCGCACGCCGTCACCAAGCTCACGCACGCGCAGGCGACGTCCAGGTTCAGCTCGTCCGGCATCACCTGGTCGTCGTCCGGCGGCTGCTCGAACCGGAACGTCGCCACCTGCACGTCCTTCGACCAGCTCAACCTCCCCACCGCCCAGGGCGCCCAGACCCTGAAGAGCGCCACCGGCTGCGCGCTCAACATCACCGGCGGCACCGAGACCGGGCACGCCAGCGGTACGTACTCCCACTGGAACGGCTACAAGCTCGACTACAGCAAGTCCACCTGTCTCACCAACTACATCCACAGCGCCTTCAGCTACATAGGACTCCGCGGTGACGGCGCACCCCAGTACAAGTCCGGCTCCGGGAACATCTACGCGGACGAGGGCAACCACTGGGACGTCCTCTACTACAACTGCGGCGGCTGCTGACGACCCCGCTGACAGGGGTGCCCCTGCCCGGCGGAGTCCGGGCGGGGGCACCTCGCGGATCATCCGCCGTGGCTCAGGAGCCCACGCTCACCGTGAACCGCCGCGGGTTGCCGTCGTTCGCCGCCCCGGAGACGTCCGGCCGGCCGTCGGGGCGCACGTCGTCGTACGGGAACGCGTACCCGATCGGGGTGTTCGCGTGCACCACGCGCGACCAGTGGTTCGTGACCGCGCCCTGGTAGTAGTCCGCCACCGATGTGCCGTTCGGCTGGTCGGGGTGGGTGAGCATGAGGGACCGGTTGAAGCCCGCCGCCAGCCGTGCCAGCAGGGCCTTCTTGTCGTCGGAGTCGCCCGGGTTGTTGGTGAACGGCCCGTGGTTGCAGGTGAAGATGTCCTTCGACACCGGCTTGGTGAAGGTGTGGCCGCCGTCGAAGGTCAGGATGTCGCCGCTGACCCGGCCGGTCCGGATGCCGCGCCCGCCCTGGAGATCGATCCGCAGGTCCGTGTTCCGGTACTTCTCCCAGACCTGGTCTATCTGTGCGGTGAACACGTCCCGGAGCGGCATCTGGTCCGGGCGGTCGAAGTACGGCGCCATCAGGTTCTGCGGCGAGATCACCCGCAGCACGCTGCCGTCCCCGCCGCGGATCACCAGCTTGTCCCACGGCTGTCCGTCCGCCGCCGCCTGTGCGGTCAGCCCGTCGGCGATGCGCTGCACGGCGCCGCCGGGCAGGGGCGCGACCGTGTGTGTCGTGTCGCCCTCCAGTGTCAGGCCGATCGGCAGCGCGGTGACCAGGTCGACGTAGCTGATGTTCGCGTACAACTGCTGCGGGTTGAAGGTGAACTCGCAGAACGACCAGGTCCGCCCGTAGTTCGGGTCGGCTGACGTCGAGAACGCCGGCTCGACCAGTGCCGGGCCCGGGTTCAGGAAGAAGTCGAGCTTGCTGTCGCGTACGAAGTAGACGCGGGCGCCGTACATCTGAGGCAGCGTCAGGACGACGGGTCCGGCGCCGGCGGACTTCAGCGGGATGGCGCAGTCGACCGGCAGCGGGGTCTGCGGTGCGGCGGGGGAGTCGGGGCGGTAGACGCTGCCGTCCGCCCGCAGCAGCATCCAGCGGTCGGTGCCCTGCTCGTGGCCGGTGACGTAGGCGTACACCGTGCCGGGCAACGAACGGTTCTCCAGGGCCAGTTCGCAGGTGGCGGCCGCCGCCGAGGCGTGCGGGCTGAGGGCGCTTCCCCAGGTGGGGTAGGTGAGCGCGGCCGCCGTGGCGGCGACGCCCGTCAGGAACAGTCTGCGCGAGATCACGAGGGACTCCTGAGGTGTGGGGGCCGCGGACGGGAACGATCGTGCGGGGGGATGGGACAAGGGGGCGTCCGCGGTGTGCACCACTCTCGTGACACCCGTGGTTGGCGTCAAGACTTGTGACTGAGAGCGCTCTCAGAAAGTCGGATCCTTCGTAACTCGACGCATGGATGCGGTAGTTGCCGGGTGACACCTTGAAATGCCCGTGCCGTATCCGTCAGGACCTGAACGCCGCGCCCGTCGCGTTGTGATGCTTCCGGGGGTGCGCCGATCTCCCGGTCGTCTGCGTGGACCTGCGGCGTCCGTGCGCGGCGGAGTGACGGCCCCGCCTGCCCGGAGGGGCCGGGGCCGAGACGCGTGAGGGGGATCGGCCGGGCGGCGGCCCACTTGGACTTACGTAGCGCGGTTGTTGGACTGGCGCGCCCCTCGGAGCCGTACCTCGTTGACGGTGTCCCGACACGGGGACTACTCAGGGCACATGTCGCGAAGATTCACTTCGGCGGGCGCTGTCGCCGCCGCCTCAGCCGCCGTCCTGGCGCTCGTGGGGACCGCGCTCCCCGCCGCAGCCGCCGCCCCCTCACCCGCCGCAGTCGGCGCAGCCGTCCCCGCGGACGCCGCCGTCATCGGATCCGCGCAGCTCTCGGTCGCCGTTGCCGACGACTTCCCGCGCGTCCTGTCGTACACCGACCGGGCCAGCGGCAGCCGGCTGTTCGGCAGTACGCAGCCGGTCACCGCGGTCACCCTCAACGGCGCAGCACATGTGGTGCAGTTGAAGGGCGCCCCCCGGGTCACCGCCTCGACCGCGCGGTACACGCTCACCTTCCCCGACCTGCCCGGCGTCGAGATCGACGCCTCGTTCTCGGTCTCGGGACGTGCCACCACCTTCAAGGTGACGGCCGTCCGCGACACCGAGGCCTTCCGGGTCGGCACCATCGACATCCCCGGCCACGACCTGGTGTCCGTCGGCTCGACGGACACCGGCGCCGCCACCGCGTTCACCCGCTTGGACCCGGACTCGACGAAGACCGCCGACGTCTTCGCCAAGGTCACCACGGACACCGTCGCCGACAAGGCGCCGGTCGGCGCCTCGTACGCCATCGTCAACACCGGCACGCTCGCCGCGGCCGTCGAGTCCAACTCCTCGTACGACAAGCCCTCCGGTGCCACCGGTGGCGACGACGCCCGGTTCTGGCACCAGGCCCGCAAGGCCGACGACGGAAGCGTCAGGGTCGGTGTCTGGTCCGGGCAGTGGACCTACCGCGGCGACGGCGCTCCGAAGCCGGAGAGCGGCGCGAACCTGCCCTGGGCCAAGGTCGTCGTCACCCCCGACGCCAACGGTGACCAGACCGTCGACTGGCAGGACGGCGCCGTCGCGTTCCGTACCATCGGCGTCACCGCGCCCGGCAGCGACGACACCGCGGACCGGGTGATCACCCACATCCCGTTCAACTTCGCCAGCCAGGCCACCCACCCCTTCCTGCGCACCCTCGACGACGTCAAGCGGATCTCGCTGGCCACCGACGGCCTCGGCCAGCTGGCGCTGCTCAAGGGCTACGCCGCCGAGGGCCATGACTCCGCCCACCCCGACTACGGCGGCAACTACAACGAGCGTGCGGGCGGGCTGAAGGACCTCAACGAGCTCCTCAGGGACGGCAAGAAGTGGGGCGCCACCTTCGGCGTCCACGTCAACGCCACCGAGGCGTACCCGGAGGCCGACGCCTTCGACGAGCAGCTCGTCGACAGGACGAAGCCCGGCTGGAACTGGCTCGGCCAGAGCTACTACATCGACCAGCGCCGCGACATCAACAGCGGCGACCTGGCCAAGCGCTTCCAGCAGCTGCGCAACGAGACCGACCCCAACCTCAGCCTGCTCTACATCGACGTCTACTACACGCACGGCTGGATCGCCGACAAGACCCTGCAGTCCGTGCAGAAGCAGGGCTGGAACGTCGCCACTGAGTGGGCCGACAAGTTCGAGCGCGGCTCGCTCTGGTCGCACTGGGCCAACGACCTCGACTACGGCGGGGCCACCAACAAGGGCCTCAACTCGCAGATCATCCGGTTCATCCGCAACAGCGAGAAGGACGTCTGGAACAACGACCCGGTCCTCGGTCAGACCGCCATCGACGAGTTCGAGGGCTGGACCGGCGAGACCGACTGGAACGCCTTCTACGACAACGTCTGGCAGCGCGACCTGCCGGCCAAGTACCTCCAGCAGCAGAAGATCACCCGCTGGGAGGGCAACGACATCACCTTCACCGGCGGTGTCCGGGGCACGGTCGAGGACGGCAGGCGGACCTTCTACGACCACGGCCGCAAGGTGCTCAGCGGCACCGACTACCTGCTGCCGTGGGACGGCGGAAAGAAGCTCTACCACTACAGCAAGTCCGGAGGCACGAGCAGCTGGGCGGTCCCGTCCACGGGCAGGTACACCGTCTACCGGCTCACCGACAACGGCAGGGCCAAGGCCGGCACGGTCGAACCCGTCGACGGGAGGATCACGCTGACGGCCACCGCCGGTCAGCCGTACGTCCTCTACCCGGACCACGCACCCGCCGCCGCCGACCCGAAGTGGGGCGAGGGCACCCCGGTCGGCGACCCCGGCTTCAACGACGACGGGCTCGACGCCTGGTCGAAGACCGGCACCGTCGCGCGTGACACCGACGGCCAGGGCCGCAACAGCGCGAAGCTCTCCGGCGAGGGCACGGCCGCCGTCGCGCAGCGCATCACCGGTCTCAGGCCCGGCGCGCGCTACACCGCCTCCGCGCTGATCGAGGTCCAGCCCGGTGGGACCCGGCACACGACGCTCTCGATCGGCGGCAGGTCCGTGGCCGTGGACCGCTCCACGGCCAAGGACAACGTCGCCGCATCGGACTGGCACGGCACGTACTTCCAGCGCGCCAAGGTGAACTTCACCGCCCCCGCCGACGGCCGGACCACGTTCCGCATCGAAGCGGCCGGCGGCAGCACCGCGACGGTGCGCGCCGATGACGTGCGGATCGTCGCCAACGCCCCGGCGACCAAGAAGAACACGGTCGTGTACGAGGACTTCGAGGACGTCGACCAGGGCTGGGGCCCGTTCCTCAAGGGCGACGCGGGCGGCTCCACCGACCCCCGTACGGTCATCTCCCAGCTGCACGCCCCGTACACCCAGGCCGGCTGGAACGGGAAGCTTGTCGACGACGTGATCGGTGGCAAGGAGTCCCTCAAGGCCCACGAGGAGAACAGCGGGCTCGTCTACCGGACCGCCCCCTGGACGGTGCCGATGGCCGACGGCCACCGCTACACGGTGGAGTACGACTACCAGTCCAGCCACGCCGGTGCCTACGAATGGGTCGACGGCTACGACCGGATCACGGCCGCCGGTGACCCCGACGCGGTCGAGACCCGGGCCACGGCGATCGGCCGGCAGCGCACCACCGGCCACTTCACCGAGACCGTCACGGCGGGCTGCGGTGACACCTGGACCGGGCTGCGCAAGCGCGACGACGCGCCCGACGGTGCCGACTTCGTGCTCGACGGGTTCACCGTGACCGACCTCGGTCCGGCCCCCGCCGGTGAGCAGGCCGCCTGCGGCACGCTCAGCGTCGACCCGGCCGCCGAGACCCTGGAGCCGGGCACGGCCAACGTCGTCGAGGCGAGCTTCACCAACTACGAGGCGACGGCCGCCACCGACGTGTCGGTCGGCCTCACCGTCCCTGACGGCTGGAAGGCGGAGCCGGTGGGCGCCGTCACCTTCGACTCCGTGGCGGCGGGCGCCGAGGTCACCGGCAGCTGGCAGGTCACCCCGCCGGTGGACGCCGAGTACCGGACGTACAGCCTGGGCGCCGAGGCGACGTACACGGCCGGCGGGTCGCAGCGGACCCTCGGCGCGCAGACGTCCGTACGGACCCTGCCGCCGCCGCCCACCACGGACAGCTGGGCCAGCGACCTCGACTGGACGGCGGCCGAGAACGGCTGGGGACCGGTCGAGCGCGACCTCTCCAACGGTGAGACCGGCGCCGGTGACGGGACCGCGCTGACGATCGGCTCCACCGTCTACGCCAAGGGCCTGGGCAGCCACGCCCCGGCGAGGATCCGCTACTACCTCGGAGGCAGGTGCACCTCGTTCACCGCCGAGGTGGGTGTGGACGATGTACAGAAGACCGCGGGCAGCGTGCAGTTCCGCGTCACCGCCGACGGTACGGAGAAGGTGAAGTCACCCGTGCTGAAGGCGGCCGACACCGCCTGGTCGCTCACGGCGGACGTCACCGGTGCGAAATACGTCGAGCTGCTCGTCGCGGACGGCGGCGACGGCAACGGCAATGACCACGCGGACTGGGGGAACGCGCGGTTCCACTGCGGCGGCTGATCGAGCCGACGTCGATCCGTGAGCGGTTGAGGGGGCGGGGCCGGTCGTGGGCCCGCCCCCTCTCGGTAGCATGCCTCCTGTGCACGCCGCGCCCGCCGACGGCCGTGCGGGCACCGGCCGCCGTGTGGAGTGCGCCACAGTGAGTCTTTGTCGAGCTTTCACAATCAGGAGCGGTTGGACGCTGGTGGGTCGCCTGCATGGCGCACGGGTTCTGTCCGGCTCCACCAGGAAACGGGGCGGGAGACTGTACAGAGTCGACGGCAGGATTTTCTTGGTCGGCTTCGTAGGGTCGATACATGACCGTTGTGGACGAAATCCCGGGCGAGCCGAGTGACACCCGTGGCCGGGTGGCCGAACTGCTGGCACTGCGTGAGCAGGCGCGGCGCGGACCGAGTGACCGGGCGACCGAGGCGCAGCACGCCAAGGGCAAGCTGACGGCCCGTGAGCGCATCGAGCTGCTCCTGGACCCGGATTCGTTCAAGGAGGTCGAGCAGCTGCGCCGGCACCGGGCGACCGGGTTCGGCCTGGAGGAGAAGAAGCCCTACACCGACGGTGTCATCACCGGTTGGGGAACGGTCGACGGCCGCACGGTCTTCGTCTACGCGCACGACTTCCGGATCTTCGGCGGCGCGCTGGGTGAGGCCCACGCCACGAAGATCCACAAGATCATGGACATGGCGATCTCGGCGGGTGCTCCGCTGGTCTCGCTGAACGACGGCGCCGGTGCCCGAATCCAGGAGGGCGTCAGCGCGCTCGCCGGGTACGGCGGCATCTTCCAGCGCAACACCCGCGCCTCCGGTGTCATCCCGCAGATCAGCGTGATGCTCGGCCCGTGTGCGGGCGGCGCGGCCTACAGTCCCGCCCTCACCGACTTCGTGTTCATGGTCCGCGAGACCTCCCAGATGTTCATCACCGGACCGGACGTCGTGAAGGCGGTCACCGGTGAGGAGATCACGCAGAACGGCCTCGGCGGCGCCGATGTGCACGCCGAGACCTCGGGCGTCGCGCACTTCGCGTACGACGACGAGGAGACCTGCATCGCCGAGGTCCGCTACCTGATCGGGATGCTCCCGTCGAACAACCGGGAGAACCCGCCCACCGTGGCGAGCGACGACCCGGCCGACCGGCGCGGAGACGTCCTGCTCGACCTGGTGCCCGCCGACGGCAACCGCCCGTACGACATGCACAAGGTCATCGAGGAGCTCGTCGACGACGGCGACTACCTGGAGGTCCACGAGCGCTGGGCCCGCAACATCATCTGCGCCCTGGCCCGGCTCGACGGCCAGGTCGTCGGCATCGTCGCCAACCAGCCGCAGTCGCTGGCGGGCGTGCTGGACATCGAGGCGTCGGAGAAGGCGGCCCGTTTCGTCCAGATGTGTGATGCATTCAACATTCCTATCATCACTCTTTTGGACGTACCCGGCTTCCTGCCCGGCGTCGATCAGGAGCACGGTGGAATCATCCGGCACGGGGCGAAGCTGCTCTACGCGTACTGCAACGCCACGGTGCCGAGGATCTCGCTGATCCTGCGCAAGGCGTACGGCGGTGCGTACATCGTGATGGACAGCCAGTCCATCGGTGCGGATCTCACCTACGCCTGGCCCACCAACGAGATCGCCGTCATGGGCGCCGAAGGTGCCGCCAACGTCATCTTCCGTCGGCAGATCGCCGACGCCGAGGACCCGGAGGCCATGCGGATCCGCATGGTCAAGGAGTACAAGGCCGAACTGATGCATCCGTACTACGCCGCGGAGCGCGGCCTGGTCGACGACGTCATCGACCCCGCCGAGACGCGCGAGGTGCTGATCGCCTCGCTCGCGATGCTCCGGTCCAAGCACGCCGACCTGCCGTCGCGCAAGCACGGCAACCCCCCGCAGTAGCCGAGGCGGCCGCACCACCGCGCACCCCGGGCACAGCCCGCCCTGCACACTGCCCAGAAGACGGAGAACCCCTACATGAGCACTACTCCTGCCGATTCCGTGCTGCGCGTCGAGAAGGGTCTTGCCGACCCCGAGGAGCTGGCCGCGATAACCGCAGTCCTGCTCGCCCGCGCAGCCGCAGCGCCCGCTGCCGCCGCCCCGGCCCACCGCAGCCGCACCCACGCCGGCTGGCGCCGCCTGGAGCGCACCCCGGGCTTCCGCGCCCCGCACTCCTGGCAGGGCTGACCACGCTCGTCCTCGGCCGCCGGACGGGCCCGGAGCCGGTCTCCCGGCCCCGTCCGGCGGCCGAGGACAGCACACGGCCACAGGCGCCCGCACAACCGAATGGCCCCGCACTCCCGAAGGGGTGCGGGGCCATTCGCATGTCCGGCGGGGCGGGCCCTACCGCAGGCGGGCCATCAGCGCGTGCTCCACGAGCGTGATGAGCGCGCTCTTGGCGTCCGCGCGGTGGCGTGCGTCCGTGGTCAGGATCGGGGTGTCGGGGCCGATCTGCAGGGCCTCGCGCACCTCGTCGGGGGTGTAGGGCTGGTGTCCGTCGAAGCCGTTGAGGGCGATGACGAAGGGCAGTCCGCTGTTCTCGAAGTAGTCGACGGCGGGGAAGCAGTCGGCGAGACGGCGGGTGTCCACCAGGACGACGGCGCCGATGGCGCCGCGGACCAGGTCGTCCCACATGAACCAGAACCGGTCCTGGCCCGGTGTACCGAAGAGGTACAGGATCAGGTCCTGGTCCAGGGTGATACGGCCGAAGTCCATGGCCACCGTCGTGGTGGTCTTGTCCCCGGTGTGCGTCAGGTCGTCGATGCCCGCGGACGCGGACGTCATCACGGCTTCGGTGCGCAGCGGGTTGATCTCCGAAACGGCACCGACGAACGTGGTCTTACCCACGCCGAAGCCCCCTGCCACCACGATCTTCGCGGAGGTAGTGGAGCGGGCTGCTCCGCCGCTAGAGCTTGCGAAGTCCACTGAGCACCCTTTCGAGCAGTGTCACATCTGGCTGGCCGCCGGCGGACTCGTCGCCGCCGGGCTGATGGATAGCGACGAGTCCGGCCTCGGCCAGGTCGGCAACGAGGATCCGGGCAACGCCGAGGGGGATCGAGAGAAGCGCCGAGATCTCGGCGACCGACTTGATCTCGAAGCACAGCCGGCAGATCCGCTGGTGCTCGGGCAACTGCCCTTGCAGCCGGGACGGATCGGCCGTGGTACTGACCAACGCCTCAATGGCGAGCTGGTAGCGCGGTCGGGTCCGGCCGCCGGTCATGGCGTACGGACGGACCAGCGGGTTGTGCGCCGCGGGAGCGGCAGGCTCGGGGGCCCGCCGAGGCTGCACCGGCTGAATGCGGGGCTGCTGGGGCGAGTCGATCCGGTGCGGACGCTGAGGACGCTGCGGCTGCTGCCAGCCGCCGTCCTGCGGCTGATGCCACCCGCCGTCCTGTGCCTGCTGCCACCCGCCGTCCTGCGCCTGCCGGTGCGGGTACGGCTGCTGGGGCTCGTAAGGCTGCTGAGAGCCCTGTCTGCTGGGTGTGGAGGGGAAGTTGAAGCGATTGTCCCCGTGCTCACCCGGTGTTTGCTGACCACCGTCGTATTGGTGTCCGCCTGGGGGTGTTGCCACGATTCCTCCTCCGACTGCCGGTCCCGATCCCAGTGGGGCCGCGCCACCGCACCTTATGGTGCGGTGGCGCGAAACGCACTGTGTGTCTACTAGTTAAGAAGACTTCCCTGAAGTTCGGCGCGGAGGTCCGGGGTCAGGACGGTTCCCGCGCGGTCGACCAGAAGGGCCATTTCGTATCCAACCAGACCGATATCGGCGTCCGGGTGGGCAAGAACAGCCAGCGAAGATCCGTCGGAGATGGACATGATGAAGAGGAATCCCCGCTCCATCTCCACAACTGTCTGGTTCACCGCGCCGCCCTCGAAGATCCGGGAGGCGCCCGCGGTCAGCGAGGTCAGACCGGAGGCGACGGCCGCCAGCTGATCGGCACGGTCGCGCGGGAATCCTTCGGACATGGCCAGCAGGAGTCCGTCGGCGGAGACCACCACCGTGTGCGACACCCCGGGGGTGTTGTCCACGAAGTTGGTGATCAACCAGTTGAGATTCTGCGCCGCCTGGCTCATCGGGCTCACACTAACGCTCCTGGTTGTAGGTATTACTTGTGTCCGAACCAGCGTCACGACCCCGCTGAATGCCCCGACGCAGGTTGCTCAACCTGCCCCGGACGTCCTCAGGGGCGCGGGAGACCTGAGGGCCGCCCTGCTGGGTCTGCTCCGCCGTGCCCTCGACCAGATTGGCCTTGGGCACTCGCCGGGGAAGCCCGGACGGAGTGACCCCGCCCGCCTTCGGCTCCTTGAGCTTCTCGGCCCGCTCCCAGCGCTCGTCGTTCGTCGAGCGCCAGTCGTCGGAGCCGTTCCCGTCCTGCAGCGCGGGCGACGGCCGCTGCGACTGCTGCTCTGCTGCGACGGACTGATCGTTTCCGCGGCCGGTGGGCTGCCAGTGCTGCTGACCGCCCCGGCGCGGCAGACCGGCATCGGTCATCTCACGGCCGGCGTTCGGGGTGTGACCCGGACGTTCGAAGCCTACGCGCTCCTGCGGCTCCGCGGGGGCGCTCGCGACAGATTCCGGTTCGGCCTGGGACATGGGCTCGTAGGCACCCTGGTACGCGCCCTGATCTGCCCACTCTTCCTGGTGGGGCTGGGCGGCGAACGGGTCCTCGTAACCCTGCTGGGCGTTGTCCGCGGTGGCATATGCCGCCTCCGGATAACCGCCCTGCGCGGGGTAGTCGGCGGGCTCCGCGTAGCCGTTGCCGCCGCTGTACGGGTCGTAGCCGCCGTCGTAGGCGCCCTGCGCGTACTGCCCCTGCTGCTGACCGTTCGGATCCTGCTGCGGGTCCTGTGCGTACGCGTCGTCCGCGTAGGAGCCGTCCTGGTAAGAGGCGTCCTGGAAGGCGCTGTCCTGGTGCGAGGCGTCCTGGAACGCCTCGTCCTGGAACTGCGGGCGCTCGCCCCCTGTCTGGGCCTCCAGCGCGGCCCGGCGCTCCTCACGCATCAGCGAGCGGCCCACCGGGTCCAGCTGTGAGGGATCGACCTGCTCCTCGTAGCGCGAGTCGTCGAAGCCGAGCTCGGCCGCCGTGCGCATCTGGGGCAGGTGCGGCTCGAAGGCCTGCTGCCGCGGAATGATCGAGGAGACCGTGAAGTCGTCCTGGGCGGGGGCCGGTTCGAGCTCGCCACCGCCACCGTGGGTGATCGCGTCCGGCAGCATGACCAGCGAGGTGGTTCCGGCCTGCTCGCCCGAGGGGCGCAGCTGGACCCGGATGCCGTGCCGGTCGGCGAGCCGGCCGACCACGAAGAGACCCATCCGCTGGGACACCGCGGCGTCCACCGTCGGCGGGTTGGCCAGCTTGTGGTTGATGTCCGCGAAGTCCTCGGCGGTGAGGCCGATGCCCTTGTCGTGGATCTCGATCATCACGCGGCTGTCCGGCAGCCGGGTCGCGGTGACGCGGACCTTGGTCTGCGGCGAGGAGAACGTGGTGGCGTTCTCCAGCAGCTCGGCCAGCAGGTGCACGAGGTCGGTGACGGCCTGACCGTGGATCTCGGTCTCCGGGACGCCGGAGAGCTCGATGCGCTCGTACGACTCCACCTCGGAGGAGGCGGCCCGCAGGACGTCCACCAGCGGAACCGGCTGGTTCCAGCGGCGGCCCGGCTCCTCACCGGCGAGAACGAGGAGGTTCTCGCCGTTGCGGCGCATACGGGTGGCCAGGTGGTCCAGCCGGAAGAGGCTCTCCAGCTGGTCCGGGTCGGCCTCGTTGTTCTCCAGGTCGGTGATGAGGGTCAGCTGGCCCTCGATCAGCGACTGGTTGCGGCGCGACAGGTTGGTGAAGATCGCGTTGACGTTGCCCCGCAGCATGGCCTGCTCGGCCGCCAGCCGCACCGCCTCGCGGTGCACCTGGTCGAACGCGCGGGCGACCTCGCCGATCTCGTCCTGGGTGGTGATCGGGATCGGCTGGACCCGGGTGTCGACCCGGCCCGGCTCGGTCCGCGACAGCTGGTCGACGAGCATCGGCAGCCGCTGCTCGGCGATCGAGAAGGCGGCGGTACGCAGCTGGCGCATCGAGCGGCTCATCTGCCGGGCCACGAGGCCGGCCAGGAGGAAGGCGACCAGCAGCGCGACCAGCACGATGGCGGCGTTGACGATGGCGGCGGTCTTGGCGTCGGACGAGATGTTCGCGGCCTCGGTCACCGCCTTGTCGACGAGCTCCTCCTCGACCGTGGTGTAGCCGTCGAACTTGGCGGTGGAGGCGGCCATCCAGGTCTCGGGGGTGATCCCCTTGGCCTTCAGGTCGTCGGGCGACTGCCCCTGGCCGATCTGCTGGGCCATCCCGTCGAAGACCGAACCGTCGATGCTGGGGGGTGCGACGAAGGGCACACCTGCCGCGTCGGCCTGCGCCTTGGCGGCCTTCAGCTTCGCGGCGCCCTCGGTGGCCTTGCCGACCATGACCTCCTTGAGGCGGGTCGCGTCCGCCTGCGTACCGCCGGAGACGTACTCGCCGAGGGCGATCTGCTCCAGGTAGTTGTACGAGCCGAAGGCCTTGACCTGGGCGTTGAACTTGGCGTTCTGCTGGCTCGGGCGCACCAGCAGGTGCATACCGATGGAGCGCTGAAGCGATTCTGCGGCCTTGGCCAGCTCGATCGCGTAGACCGTACGGCCGTAGCTCGTGATGTTTCCGGTGCCGAGGCCCAGCTCGTTGCAGAACTCCATCAGGGAGTGCTGGACCTTGACGTAGCCCTCTTCCGTCTTCACCGGGTCCATGGCCTCGGCGTAGGCGGCCTTGCGCAGGTCGGAGAGCTTGGGCTCCTCGAGCCGGAAGAGCTGGATGCGGCGCTCCAGGCCTTCCTTCTTCGGCCTGCCCTCCAGCGACTGGTCGAACTTGGTCTTGGCTGCGTCCGTGGTGGCTCGGACCTGCGAGACGACGGCTGCGTCCCGCTTGTTCGACAGCAGGGACTGGGCGGACAGGTCACGCTCGTTGAGCAGTGCCTGGCCGTACTCCGAGGCCGCGCGCACGATCAGCGCGGTCTTCTCGGCGTCCTGGGCCTCTCTCCAGGTGTCGACCGACCCCTTCACCTGGAAGCCGCCCATGACCAGGCCGACCAGTACGGGAATCAGAAGGATTGCGTTCAGCCGGGTGGGTACCCGCCAGTTGCGCGGGGACAGCCGACTTGTGCTGCCACCGGCCGGTGCCTCTTCGGACACTTCGGCGGGCGCCGCCGCGGTGCGCGGCGGCGGGGTGAAGTTACCCCGCTCCTGCTGCGCCGCGGAGCCCTCGTTGCTACGCCTCACTCGACCAACAACCTCTCGGCGTCGGCACCTACGCTGTGCCGTTTTTCGTTCAGGGCCGTACTACTCGGGAGTTTCGTCGAATTGCAGCACGGGGACCGGCCGCGTTCCAAACAGTCGGAATCAGCCATTCCGAGTGGTCCAGGCCCTAGATAAAACGGGCATAAAGAGCGAGCCCCGCCAAAAGGCGGGGCTCACGTGAGCACAGCGACACCAATTGAATGCAACGGGTATTGATGCCGGAGCAATTCTCATTCGAAACGTTATGAACACGGGGGTGGATCGTGTCAAACGACACAGTCCACCCCCGAGCGCCTACAGCAACTTCCGTACGGCCCTACCGACTTGCGGTGAGCCTCCGGCTACTTCAGGCGGGCCATCAGCGCATGCTCCACGAGCGTGATCAGGCCGCTCTTCGCATCGCCGCGGTGGCGTGCGTCCGTCGTGATGATCGGGGTGTCGGGGCCGATCTGCAGGGCCTCGCGCACCTCGTCGGGGGTGTAGGGCTGGTGTCCGTCGAAGCCGTTGAGGGCGATGACGAAGGGCAGTCCGCTGTTCTCGAAGTAGTCGACGGCGGGGAAGCAGTCGGCGAGACGGCGGGTGTCCACCAGGACGACGGCGCCGATGGCACCGCGGACCAGGTCGTCCCACATGAACCAGAACCGGTCCTGGCCCGGTGTACCGAAGAGGTACAGGATCAGGTCCTGGTCCAGGGTGATACGGCCGAAGTCCATGGCCACCGTCGTGGTGGTCTTGCCGCCGGTGTGCGTCAGGTCGTCGATGCCCGCGGACGCGGACGTCATCACGGCTTCCGTACGCAGCGGGTTGATCTCCGAAACGGCACCGACGAACGTGGTCTTACCCACGCCGAAACCGCCCGCCACCACGATCTTCGCGGAGGTGGTGGCCCGGGCCGCACCGCCGCTAGAGCTTGCGAAGTCCACTGAGCACCCTTTCGAGCAGTGTCACATCCGGCGCGCCGCCGGCCTCTCCGTTGCCCGGCTGGTGGATGGCCACCATGCCGGCTTCCGCCAGGTCCGCAACAAGGATCCGGGCCACACCGAGCGGCATCGACAGCAGCGCCGAGACCTCGGCGACCGACTTGACCTCACGGCACAGGTGGCAGATCCGCTGGTGCTCCGGGAGCAGGGTCCCCAGGTGCGCCGGGTCGGCCGTGGTCGAGACCAGCGCCTCTATGGCGAGCTGGTAGCGCGGCCGGGTCCGGCCGCCGGTCATGGCATACGGACGGACCAGCGGCTGGTCGCCTTCACCTTCGTACGACGCGTTGTGCAGCGCGCCGTACGGATCGGGTGAGGCGGGTGGCGGGGTCATGAATCCTCCGGGCGTGACAGCTGAGCGTCGGCTTGCCGTCTTAAGGGGCCGGTGGGGGGCTGAAGCGGCCGGACGGTCGAGGGTGGAAGTGCGGGACCTGGGGGGATCGCGTCGTTCACCAATTCATGGCCGCCTAGTGGAGCAGGCTGCCCTGGAGCTCGGCGCGCAGGTCGGGGGTCAGGACGGTTCCCGCGCGGTCGACCAGAAGGGCCATCTCGTACCCGACCAGACCGATGTCGGCGTCCGGGTGGGCGAGCACGGCCAGCGACGAGCCGTCCGAGACGGACATCAGGAAGAGGAACCCGCGCTCCATCTCCACGACGGTCTGGCTGACGGCGCCGCCCTCGAAGATCCGGGAGGCGCCCGCGGTCAGCGAGGTGAGCCCGGAGGCGACGGCCGCCAGCTGGTCGGCGCGGTCACGCGGAAATCCTTCGGACATGGCCAGCAGGAGTCCGTCTGCGGAGACCACCACCGTGTGCGACACCCCGGGGGTGTTGTCCACGAAGTTGGTGATCAGCCAGTTCAGATTCTGTGCGGCCTGACTCATCGGGCTCAACTAACGCTCCTGCTGGTGAGTGGGGCCGAGTGGGAAACTGCCGGTCGACGGGCCGTTGTTGTTGGCCTGCCGCCCCTGCTGGATACCCCGGCGGAGATTGGTCAGACGCCCGCGCACGTCATCGGGCGCACGCGAGACCTGGGGACCTGACTGATGGCTCTGCTGCTGGGCGGTGCCCGGCACCAGATTGGCACGCGGTACCCGGCGAGGCAGACCGGAAGTGGTGATTCCGCCTGCTGCGGGCTTCTTGGCCCGCTCCGCCTGCCGTACGAGTTCGTCGTTCGGCGAGGCACGCCAGGACGTGGTGCCGGCGCCCGTGTCACCCGCACCGCGACGCGGCATCGGGGGAGTGGGACGGCTCTGTGCGGCGGGCCGCTGTGGGGCGGCGGCCGGTGCCTGCGGCTGCTGCTGACCGCCCTGCTGCGGGCCGTGGAACCAGTTCGTCTCCAGGGTGTCGTACAGCGGTGTACGACCGTCCCCGGGGCCGGCCGCCGGAGGCAGCGCCTCGGGCTGCGGCTGCGGCGGCAGCACCGGACGGTACTGCGCCTCGTTCGCCGGAGCGGGGGCGGGACGCGGGGGACGGAAGTCCTCGTTGTCCCGGCCGCGCTGACGCGGTGCCGGCAGCCCCTGGTCCTGCGAGGGCTGCGGGCGGCCGAAGTCCGGGCGGGCGAACTGAGCGGTGCCCGCCGGGTCCTGGTACTGCGGGACCTGGTTGTGCGGCGCCGGTGCCGAGAAGTCGGGGCGGGCGAACTCGGCGGTGGAGCCGGGGCCCTGCCGGTCGTCGAGCGGCGGGCGCTGGCCCATCGAGGGGTTCATCGGCCGCTGGAACTGGCCGCTGGACTCGGGCTCCTCGTGACCGCGCGGGGCGTCGAGCGGAGCACGCCGCCCCGCCGACGGGTCCTCGGTGCCCCAGCTGGCGGCCTGCGGACGCTGCGGCTGCGGATTGCCACCGGGCAGCTCGGCACGGGGACCGCCGACGGGCGGCAGCTGACGGCCGGGGCCGCCGGACTGCTGGAAGCCGCCCTGGTTGTCGGGGGCGTTGTGCCGGGCCTGCTGCGGCTGCGGCGCCTGCCGTCCGGCCGGACCGTTCTGCTGGCCGGGCTGCTCGTACTGCCCCGGCCGGCTCTGGCCGAACAGGTTGGTCTGACCGGGCTCCGTACGGCCGGGGTCGCTCTGGCCGCCCCGGGCGCCGAGCCGGGCACCGCCGCCGAAGGCACCGGCGGCTCCGCCGCCCTGACGCGGCGGCTCCTGACGCGAGAAGTCCTGCGGGCCGTTGCCGGACATCCCGGCGTTCTGGAAGCCGGCGTTCTGCTGGCCCTGCTGAGGCTGCTGGTTCGGCTGGCCCTGCTGCTGGCGGGGGCCGCCGTCGCGCGCCGGCAGTGCGGCCCGCGGACCGGAACCCGTACCGACCTGCCCGCGCGGCGCACCGGCCGTCGCGCCGAGACCCCGTGCGGCCGGAGCCCCCGGAGTACCGCCGAGCCCGGGACGGTTGCCGCCCCGGTCGCCCGACTGCTGGCCCGCGGCCTGCTTCGACGGCGGCTGCTTGCCGCCGTGCGCGACATCGACGGGGAGCATGACCAGCGCGGTCGTACCACCGGAGTCGGAGGGCCGCAGCTGGATCCGGATGCCGTGACGCAGGGACAGCCGGCCGACCACGAACAGACCCATGCGACGGGAGACCGAGACGTCCACGGTGGGCGGCGACGCGAGCCGCTCGTTGATGGCCGCGAGGTCCTCGGGGGAGAGACCGATACCGGTGTCGTGGATCTCCACGAGCACCCGGCCGTCGGGCAGCGCGTGACCGGTGACCCGGACCTTCGTCTGCGGCGAGGAGAACGATGTGGCGTTCTCCAGCAGCTCGGCGAGCAGGTGCACGAGGTCGTTGACCACGCGGCCGGCGACCTCGGTGGCGGGCACCGCGGCCAGTTCGATGCGCTCGTACTGCTCCACCTCGGAGGCGGCGGCACGGAGCACGTCGACCAGCGGGACGGGGCGGGTCCACCGGCGGCCCGGCTCCTCGCCCGCGAGGACGAGGAGGTTTTCGCCGTTACGGCGCATACGGGTCGCGAGGTGGTCGAGCTTGAAGAGTGAGGACAGCTGGTCCGGGTCGGCCTCGCGCGACTCCAGCTCGGAGATGAGCGAGAGCTGACGCTGGATGAGACCCTGCGAACGCCGCGAGAGGTTGGTGAACATCGCGTTGACGTTGCCCCGCAGCAGGGCCTGCTCGGCGGCGAGGCGGACTGCCTCACGGTGCACGTCGTCGAAGGCCGCGGCCACCTTGCCGATCTCGTCCCGGGAGTGCACACCGACCGACTCGACCGAGGTGTCGACGTCCTGCGGGTCCGCCTCGGAGAGCTGCTTGACGAGCTCGGGCAGACGGTCCTGGGCGACCCGGGTCGCCGTGTCCTGCAGTCGCCGCAGCGAGCGGATCATGGACCGGGCGACGACGAAGGCGCCGACCAGCGAGACACCGAGCACCAGCAGGATGAGCGCACCGCTGATGATGGCCTCGCGCTCCGACTGGTCGCGAAGCTCGCGGGCCTTGCCCTCCATGTCGCCGAGGAGGGTCTCCTCGATGGTCTTCATCGCCTGGATCTTGGTGGAGCTCTGGTCGTACCAGTCCAGGTACGAGCGGCGCGACGTGCCCTTCATGCCCGTGGGGCTGTCGAGCACCTTCTGCGCGTAGGTGTCGGCCGCCTTGATCTCCGGGTTGCCGTTCTCCAGCGTGGCCGTCAGTTCCTCGGCGTTCTGGCCCGTGGCCGTGTACGTCGCGTTGAACGACTTCAGCGCCAGCGTTTCCTTCTTGAGGGCGGCGCGGCCGAACTGCTGGTCGTTCTGGTCGAAGTGCGGTGCCTTGTCGTTGCCGCTGGGCAGTGCGGCAGCGATGATCGCCCGCTGCACCGACGCGTACTCCTTGGCGGAGGAGAACGCCGCCAGGGCGCGGGTGCGCTTGATCATCTCGGGGTTGCTGGTCGCCTGCGCCATGTCCTGCGAGAGGCTCAGCAGCAGGGTGATCAGCTGGCTGTACGCGTCGACGGTCTGGAGGCTCGGGGTGTCCGCCTCGTACGCGCTCTTGCGGATGTCGCGGATCTGGCCCAGCTGGCTGGAGATCTGCGCGACGCTCGCGTGGATGCCCTCGAGGGCCTCGTCGCCGTCGGTGTTGCCGATCGCGCTCGTCGCGTCGAAGAACGCGGCCTTCGCCCGGTCGGTCTTCTTGCGCGGCTCGGTCACCTTGAAGTCGGTGGCCTTGACCCCGTTGGACAGCGGACCGGCCGACCGGTCGCGCTCCTCCTGGAGCGCCTGGGCGAGCGAGGTCGCCTGCTTGGTCATCTGGGTCAGCAGCTGCATGTGGTCCAGCTGCTGAATGTCGTTCATGGAGTCGTTGATGCGCAGACCACCCAGGGTGGTCGCGGCGACTACCGGAAGGGCGAGCAGCGAGACCAGGCGCGTACTGATGCGCCAGTTGCGAAGAGCTATCCGCGAGCCCGTATTGATCGGACCGCGGGCCTTGAGCGCGGCCACCTGATCGGCGCCGCTGCTCGCCGCGGCAGCCGAGCGCGGGGCACGGTCGCTGCTGTCGCCGGCCGCGGCCGGTCCGGGGTTCTGGGCGTGCTGGGGCGAGGAACCGCGGTCGGTCCCGCCGCGCGGCTCCTGTTCCGCCGCAGCGCTGCCATCCCTCTTGAAACGTCCCTGCACTAGCGTCGCAACCTCTGGACCAGGCGTCCCCCCGCGTAGACGGGCAGGACGGTGTCGGCGTCGTGGGGCGTTGTTTCCCGCCCCATGGTGGTCGTGAGTGACCGGCGCTCTTCCCCTTCCCGCCGCCACTCGGCGCTGCGTTGCGCCCCTGCGCGCCGGCCTGAAACCCGCGGCGGTGCGTGGAATTCCAGCACAGTGCCGGATCTCCAACAAGGCCCAGGCGCCACGCTGTGACCGGAGTGACACGGTGTGACGGCTTGGTAACCAGGCGTGGAGAGTGTTCACGGGCAAAGCGGATCATTACCGGTTAATCAGATGCGCCCGAGAGGTGTCCCAGTCGACATGATCAGGAGCGGAATGGCTGATTCAGTGGCGCAATGTCCGTTTTCTCGATCACGATCGAGCGTCCGGAATGGGGCAATTGTCGACGACTTCGTGAGCAAACTCACATGATGATCGCCGTCTCATCCGGGGATCGGGCGGGAATTGGATGTTTAGCCTGGCGCTTTACAGGGATGGCAAATCCGACAACCGGCGCCCCTCCGGGTGGCGCCCGTAGCGACAGGGTCCGAACGGCAGATGAAGACGACGATGATGTTCCGCAACATTGCCAACCCCCGGCGCACCACGCTGGCGCACCTCGAGGACGCCGAAGCGCTGCAGACGCCGGAGCAGCCGGAGCACGCCATCGACCTGCCGACGCAGACGGCCAACCCACGGCGCACCATCCTGATGACAGCCCCGGCCGCCGCCACCGAGTAATACGCGCAGTTGTCCCCTTCACCCGCGTTAGCCTGGGGCGTCAGTCTTCAGCCAGCCAGCAAGTGAGGGGCGACAGCATCCCGTGCGCATCGCCAGGTTCTCCATCGACGGCAATGTCGCGTTCGGCGCGGTCGAGGGCGACGGCACCGTCGACTCCGGCGACCTCGTCCTCGACATCATCAAGGGCATCCCGTACGTCGACTTCGAGCTCTCCGGTACCAAGGTCCCGCTGAGCAAGGTCCGGCTGCTGCCGCCCGTGCTCCCCAACAAGGTCGTGGCCATCGGCCGCAACTACGCGGAGCACGCCGCCGAACTCGGCAACGAGGTCCCGGAGGTACCGGTCGCCTTCTTCAAGCCCACCACGTCGGTGATCGGCTCCGGGGACGCCATCGAGTACCCCTCCTTCTCCGACGACGTGCATTACGAGGGTGAACTGGCCGTGGTCATCGGCCGGATGTGCCGCGAAGTGCCGCGTGAGCGCGTCAAGGACGTCATCTTCGGCTACACCTGCGCCAACGACGTCACCGCCCGCGATGCCCAGAAGCGTGAGAAGCAGTGGGCCCGGGCCAAGGGCTTCGACACGTCCTGCCCGCTCGGCCCCTGGGTGGAGACCGACCTCGACCCCAGCGATCTCGGTGTCCAGACCACGGTCAACGGCGAGCAGCGCCAACTGGGCCGTACGAGCGAAATGATCCGCTCCATCGAGGATCTGGTCGTCCACATCACGGAGGCCATGACGCTGCTTCCGGGCGATGTGATCCTCACGGGCACCCCGGCAGGGGTCGGTCCCCTGCAGGTCGGCGACGAGGTCGCCGTCACCATCGAAGGCATCGGCACTCTCACCAACAAGGTGATCAAGCGTGGCTAACACGAACTCCCCCCGCGTACGTTTCTGTCCCTCCCCGACCGGCAACCCCCACGTGGGCCTGGTCCGCACCGCCCTCTTCAACTGGGCCTTCGCCCGGCACCACGGCGGCACCCTGGTCTTCCGGATCGAGGACACCGACGCGGCCCGCGACTCCGAGGAGTCGTACGAGCAGCTGCTCGACTCGATGCGCTGGCTCGGCTTCGACTGGGACGAGGGCCCGGAGGTCGGCGGCCCGCACGCGCCGTACCGGCAGTCGCAGCGCATGGACATCTACAAGGACGTCGCCGAGAAGCTCCTGGCCGGCGGGTACGCGTACCACTGCTACTGCACCACCGAGGAGCTCGACACCCGCCGCGACGCCGCCCGTGCCGCCGGCAGGCCGTCCGGCTACGACGGCCACTGCCGTGACCTGACCGCCGAGCAGACCGCCGGGTACGAGGCCGAGGGCCGGACGTCCATCGTCCGCTTCCGGATGCCCGACGAGGCGCTCACCTTCACCGACCTGGTCCGCGGCGAGCTGACCTTCCAGCCGGAGAACGTGCCCGACTACGGCATCGTCCGGGCCAACGGCGCCCCGCTCTACACGCTGGTCAACCCGGTCGACGACGCGCTGATGGAGATCACCCACGTCCTGCGCGGCGAGGACCTGCTCTCCTCCACCCCGCGTCAGATCGCCCTCTACAAGGCGCTGATCGAGCTCGGCATCGCCAAGGACACCCCCGTCTTCGGGCACCTCCCGTACGTCATGGGCGAGGGCAACAAGAAGCTCTCCAAGCGCGACCCGCAGGCCTCGCTCAACCTGTACCGCGAGCGCGGCTTCCTCCCGGAGGGGCTGCTCAACTACCTCTCGCTGCTCGGCTGGTCGATCGCCGAGGACCGCGACATCTTCTCCGTCGACGAGATGGTGGCCGCGTTCGACATCAAGGACGTCAACGCCAACCCGGCACGCTTCGACCTGAAGAAGTGCGAGCACATCAACGCCGAGCACATCCGCATGCTCGACGTGAAGACCTTCACCGAGGCGTGCGGCCCCTGGCTGAAGGCCCCGTTCGCCCCGTGGGCCCCGGAGTCCTTCGACGCGGAGCAGTTCGCGGCGATCGCCCCGCACGCCCAGACCCGCGTGACCGTCCTCTCCGACATCACGGCCAACGTCGACTTCCTCTTCCTCGACGAGCCGGCCGAGGACGAGGCGTCCTGGGCCAAGGCGATGAAGGAGGGCTCCGACGCCCTGCTCGTCACCGCCCGCGCCAAGCTGATCGCCGCTGAGTGGAACGCCGAGGCCCTCAAGAACGCGGTTCTCGCCGCGGGCGAGGAGCACGGCCTGAAGCTCGGCAAGGCCCAGGCCCCGGTCCGCGTCGCCGTCACCGGCCGCACGATCGGCCTGCCGCTCTTCGAGTCCCTGGAGATCCTGGGCCGCGAGAAGACGATCGCCCGCATCGACGCGGCGCTGGCGAAGCTGGCCGCGTAAGCGTCTCCTGCACGCCCGGAGGGGGCGGCCACCGGATCGTCCCGGTGGCCGCCCCCTTCCGTATGCCGCGGACGGTCGCGTCGATGTCCTGCGCGCGGGGCTCGACGGGCCGCCGGCACCGCTGTCCTGGCCGGTCGTGGCGAGGAGTCCCAGCGGGTCCGGCAGGGCCCCGCGACGCGGCCAGCCGGGGAACGGGGCCACGGCGGGAAGACGCCGGTGCGCCGACGCCGCGGCGGTGCGCCCGGCGATCAGGGCACTCCCCGGCCTCCTCGGCCGGCGAGCGGTAGCGTGGCCTCATGCCGATCAGAGCCGTGATCTGGGACATCGACGACACGATTTTCGATTACACCGGCGCCGACCGCATCGGTATGCACAGACATCTGGCGAGCGAGGGCCTGCCCGGCGGGTACGCATCCGTCGAGCAGGCCCTCGACGGATGGCGAGCCCTCACGGACGTGCACTGGGCCCGTTTCGCCGCGGGGGAGACCGACTTCCAGGGGCAGCGCCGGGACAGGGTCCGTGCGTTCCTCGGACGGCCGCTCACGGACGCCGAGGCCGACGACTGGTTCGCGGGGCATCTCGCCCATTACGAGGCCGCCTGGGCGCTCTTCCCGGACGCCGCGCCGGTTCTGGAGGTGCTGGCCGGCCGCTACCGGCAGGCCGTCCTGTCGAACTCCAGCATCGTCAACCAGGACCGCAAGCTGCGCGTCCTCGGCGTGCGCGGCCGCTTCGAGGCCGTCGTGTGCGCGGTGGAGCTCGGCGTCTCCAAGCCCGAGGCCGGGGCGTTCCACGCCGCCTGCGAGGCGCTCGGCCTGGCGCCGAAGGACGTCGTGTACGTGGGGGACGATCCGGACGTCGACGCGGGCGGGGCCGTGGCGGCCGGGCTGAACGGGGTCTGGCTGGACCGGGGCGGGCGCGGCGGACGGCCCGATCTGGTGCGCATCACCGGTCTCGATCAGCTGCCCGGGCTGCTGGCAGGCAATACCCGTTTTGGAGCGTCGGACACCTTCGGGTAATGTTCTTCCTGCGCCGCCCGAGCGGGCCGAAAGATCCGGCCGGGAAGCGCAAGCCGAACAAAACCCCCCTGGGGGTTGAGTTTTGGTGGGCTATGGTGTAATTGGCAACACTACGGTTTCTGGTACCGTCATTCTAGGTTCGAGTCCTGGTAGCCCAGCGCAGAGCTTCATCTGTAACAACACGCCCCCGTTGTGTAGCGGCCTAGCACGCTGCCCTCTCACGGCAGTAGCGCCGGTTCGAATCCGGTCGGGGGTACAGATCCTTCCCGCGAGATCATCAGGGTCGCACCCATGATCTCGATGCAGGATCGCTAGGGCCCCCGTTGTGTAGCGGCCTAGCACGCTGCCCTCTCACGGCAGTAGCGCCGGTTCGAATCCGGTCGGGGGTACTTGTAACACCATGGGCTATGGTGTAATTGGCAACACTACGGTTTCTGGTACCGTCATTCTAGGTTCGAGTCCTGGTAGCCCAGCGCAAGATGCAGTAAAATACGCCCCCGTTGTGTAGCGGCCTAGCACGCTGCCCTCTCACGGCAGTAGCGCCGGTTCGAATCCGGTCGGGGGTACAACAGAGCAGTAAGGCAAGGGTCCTTCACTTCGGTGAGGGACCCTTTGCCGTAGGTCCGGGGCCCGTTGGCGCGGGCCCCGTCGCACTCAGAGGCCGTACCGCCGTGCCGACTCCTCCTCCTGGGCCAGCCTGCGCAGCGCCAGCAGCAGCGGTTCGTGGAGCACGACCGAGGTGACCGCCATCTCCACCTGCTCGGCGCCCGCCGGATACGACTCCATCATGTCCAGGTCCCGCGCCGCGACTTGCTCCATGAGGCGGGCCTGCTCCGCCAAGTAGTCGATGTCACAGGGATAGCCGAGCCGGATGAGGGTGGCCATCGAGGCGACCAGCGCGCGGTACACCGGGTCCAGCGAGCCGAGGTCCTGGACGAACGCCCAGCCGAGCCGGTCGAGAAGCCGGTCCGCCTCATGGCGCGCGACGGCCGTTTCAGGGGCCTCCTCGTCCGGCTCGGGGCCGTGCGGCAGCGCCCACAGGGCCGCGCCGAGGCGGATCGTGCGGCCGAGGGACTCGTCGTCGACATGGGAGAGGACCTCGCGGGCCGTCGCCACCGGGAGGCGGCCGACCTGGATCAGCGCCCGCACGAGACGCAGCCGGCGCAGATGGCTCTCGCCGTATTCGGCCTGGGTCGCGCTGATGCGTTCACCGGGCGGAAGCAGCCCCTCGCGCAGGTAGTACTTGATCGTCGCGGTCGTGACGCCGCTCTGCTCGCTCAGTTCCGAGAGTCGCATCTTCCGTGCCTTCCCTTGCGCACCCCATTGGGCAGTGTCACTATCCAATCATTGGATAGTAACGCTCTCCAATGATCGCCCACGAGGCAGGGGGACATGACATGTTCGCGAAGCCGATACCGGGACGGACGACCGCGGCCGCCGAGGGGGATGTGGTCGTCCTGCTCATCGGGATGCGCATCAACCACTTCCGGGGCGTGCACCACTGGCTGCCCGTCCTGGCCGCGATGCCGCGCATGCTGCGGGAGTTGAGCCGGGACAGGAGTCGTGGACTGCTCGGCTACACGCTGCTGTCCGGGTCGCCGCGGACGTACTACGTCGTCCAGTACTGGGAGTCGAAGGAGAAGCTGTACGCGTACGCGAGCGCTCCCGACATGTTCCACCGCAAGGCCTGGGCGATGATGAACCGCAAGGAGAAGAAGTCCCGGCAGCATGTGGGGCTGTGGCACGAGACGTACATCGCACCCGAGGGATCGTATGAATCGATCTACGCCGACATGCCGCCGTACGGACTGGCTGCGGCGACCGGGGTGCTGCCCGTCGAAGGGCGGGGCCGCAGGGCGGCGGACCGTCTCGCGCACCGCTCGTCCACGGGGCGGGAGGGCTGAACAGGGCCGCCACGACGCTGGGGCGGCCTCTTCGGGTCAGGGACGGATCAGGGGGCGGGAAGGTCAGCCGGAGCGGCGCAGGGCCTCGCTCAGCCGCGCGGCCGAGTCGATGACCGCCTGGGCGTGCATCCGGCCCGGGTGACGGGTCAGCCGCTCGATCGGTCCGGAGACCGAGACGGCGGCCACCACCCGGTTCGACGGCCCGCGCACCGGCGCCGAGACCGAGGCGACGCCCGGCTCCCGCTCGCCGATCGACTGGGCCCAGCCGCGCCGCCGTACGCCGGAGAGCGCCGTCGCCGTGAAGCGGGCCCCCTGGAGGCCGCGGTGCAGGCGCTCCGGCTCCTCCCAGGCCATCAGGATCTGGGCCGACGAGCCTGCCTTCATGGTGAGCGTGGAGCCGACCGGCACGGTGTCCCGCAGTCCGGACAGGCGCTCCGCCGCCGCCACGCAGATCCGCATGTCGCCCTGCCGGCGGTAGAGCTGCGCGCTCTCGCCGGTGATGTCGCGCAGATGCGTGAGCACCGGGCCGGCCGTCGCCAGCAGCCGGTCCTCGCCGGCCGCGGCCGCGAGCTCCGACAGCCGCGGGCCGAGGATGAAACGGCCCTGCATATCCCTCGCCACCATCCGGTGGTGTTCCAGTGCCACGGCCAGTCGATGGGCCGTGGGTCGTGCGAGCCCTGTCGCCGCGACCAGTCCGGCGAGGGTGGCCGGACCGGACTCCAGGGCGCTCAATACCAGAGCTGCCTTGTCGAGAACGCCGACGCCGCTAGAGTTGTCCATACGACGATACTCGCGTCTCACTCTGTGAAACGCAAGTTCAATTTTCCCCGGAAGTTGCGAACCTGTAGGTGCGGCCGTACAAGGGCCGGCAGCCACCGCCCCGTACGGGGGTCAGGACGGGGGCCACGGAATCTCTAGTTGGGCCGGCGACGACGCCGGCCGGAGGGAAAGCGATGGGTAGGACACTCGCGGAGAAGGTCTGGGACGACCACGTCGTCCGGCGCGCCGAGGGCGAGCCCGATCTTCTCTTCATCGATCTGCACCTGCTGCACGAGGTGACCAGCCCCCAGGCCTTCGACGGCCTCCGCCAGGCCGGACGCAAGGTGCGGCGCCTCGACCTCACCATCGCCACCGAGGATCACAACACCCCGACCCTCGACATCGACAAGCCGATCGCCGACCCGGTCTCCCGCGCCCAGTTGGAGACGCTGCGCAAGAACTGCGCGGAGTTCGGCGTACGGCTGCACCCGCTGGGCGATGTCGAGCAGGGCGTCGTGCACGTGGTCGGCCCGCAGCTGGGACTCACCCAGCCCGGCACCACGGTCGTCTGCGGTGACTCCCACACGTCCACGCACGGCGCGTTCGGCGCGCTGGCGTTCGGCATCGGCACCAGCCAGGTCGAGCACGTGCTGGCCACCCAGACGCTGCCGCTGGCCCGTCCGAGGACCATGGCGATCACCATCGACGGCGAACTGCCCGACGGCGTCACGGCCAAGGACCTGATCCTCGCGATCATCGCCCGGATCGGCACCGGCGGCGGCCAGGGCTACATCCTCGAATACCGCGGCTCCGCCATCGAGAAGCTCTCGATGGAAGCGCGGATGACCATCTGCAACATGTCGATCGAGGCGGGCGCCCGGGCCGGCATGATCGCCCCGGACGAGACCACGTTCGCGTACCTCAAGGGCCGCGACCACGCCCCGCAGGGCGAGGAGTGGGACGCCGCCGTCGCGTACTGGAAGACGCTGCGCACGGACGACGACGCGGTCTTCGACGCCGAGGTCGTCATCGACGCCGCGGAACTGGCCCCGTTCGTCACCTGGGGGACCAACCCCGGCCAGGGCGCGCCCCTGTCGGCGAACGTCCCCGACCCGGCTTCGTACGAGGACGCGTCGGAGCGCAACGCCGCCGAAAAGGCCCTGGAATACATGGGGTTGACCGCGGGGCAGCCGCTGCGCGAGATCAGTGTCGACACCGTCTTCGTAGGCTCCTGCACCAACGGCCGCATCGAGGACCTGCGTAACGTCGCCTCGGTCCTGGAGGGCCGCAAAGTCGCCGACGGCGTACGGATGCTGGTCGTCCCGGGCTCGGTCCGGGTCGCCCTGCAGGCCGTCGAGGAGGGCCTGGACAAGGTCTTCACCGCGGCCGGCGCCGAATGGCGGCACGCGGGTTGCTCGATGTGCCTCGGTATGAACCCCGACCAGCTGGCCCCCGGCGAGCGTTCCGCCTCCACCTCGAACCGTAACTTCGAGGGCCGGCAGGGCAAGGGCGGCCGTACCCACCTGGTCTCCCCGCAGGTTGCCGCCGCCACCGCCGTGCTGGGCCACCTGGCCTCGCCGGCCGACCTGTCCGACGCCCGTACGCCTGCCGGAGTCTGAGAATCATGGAAGCTTTCACCGCACACACCGGCCGGGCCGTCCCGCTGCGCCGCAGCAACGTCGACACCGACCAGATCATCCCCGCCCACTGGCTGAAGAAGGTCACCCGCGACGGCTTCGAGGACGGACTCTTCGAGGCCTGGCGCAAGGACGAGAACTTCGTCCTCAACCGCCCCGAGCGGGACGGCGCCACGGTTCTGGTGGCCGGTCCCGACTTCGGTACCGGGTCGTCGCGTGAACACGCCGTCTGGGCCCTGCAGAACTACGGCTTCAAGGCCGTCATCTCCTCCCGGTTCGCCGACATCTTCCGCGGCAACTCGCTGAAGAACGGCCTGCTGACCGTCGTCCTCGACCAGAAGGTCGTCGACGCGCTCTGGGAGCTGACCGAGGCCGACCCCACGGTCGAGATCACCGTCGACCTGGAGGCCCGCCAAGTCCGGGCCGAGGGCGTCACGGCCGACTTCGAGCTCGACGAGAACGCCCGCTGGCGACTGCTGAACGGGCTGGACGACATCAGCCTCACCCTTCAGAACGAAGCGGACATCGCGACTTATGAGGCGGCAAGGCCGACCTTCAAGCCGCGTACAATTAACGCCTGAGCAGCGCGTTTCCAGTACTGCGCCCTCTGCCTTCTGGTAGGGGGCGCAGTCGCTTGTTGAGACCCCGTCGGGCGACAACTCGCCCCAGATGGCACAATCGGTGCATGGAACGCGACAGCCAACTCAAGCTTTACGGCCAAGTCGCCGACCGATTGAAGGAAGCGCACGCACGAGTGCGCGCACTGCAAGTCCCGGAGGGCGTACGGATGGCGCTGTCCCGGAAGCTGCTGGTCGTCACGGCCACGGCGAAGCACGATCTGCCGGGTGCGGCAAGGCGTCTGGACCGTTTGATGAAGGACCTCGATGAGGGCCGATTCCCCGAAGGTGACTGACTCCGCGAACTGCGCAGCGGTCGACTTCGTTGCGGCACTAGGGTGATTAGCCCGTTTCGTGTTTGATTTGCGGTATATATCTGCCTAACGTGCGAAAAGGCTTGAACACATTCGTTCTGGCAATGTCTCCGAAGGGGAAGACGTGAACAAGGCGCAGCTCGTAGAAGCGATTGCCGACAAGGTCGGCGGCCGCCAGCAGGCCGCAGACGCCGTCGACGTGGTGCTCGACGCGATCGTCCGTGCGGTTGTCGCGGGAGACCGTGTCTCGGTCACCGGCTTCGGCTCGTTCGAGAAGGTCGACCGCCCGGCCCGCTACGCCCGCAACCCGCAGACGGGTGAGCGCGTGCGGGTCAAGAAGACCTCGGTGCCCCGCTTCCGCGCGGGACAGGGCTTCAAGGACCTGGTCAGCGGCTCGAAGAAGCTCCCCAAGGGCGGCGAAGTGGCCGTGAAGAAGGCGCCCAAGGGCAGCCTCTCGGGCGGTGCTTCCACGCGCGCGACCACCAAGGCCGCAGCCAAGAAGGCCACCGCCAAGAAGGCCACGGCGAAGAAGGCCGCCGCCAAGAAGACCGTGACCGCGGCGAAGACCACGGCCGCGAAGAAGACCACGGCGAAGAAGACCACCGCGGCGGCCAAGAAGACCACGACGGCCGCGAAGAAGACCACGGCGGCGGCGGCGAAGAAGACGGCCACCGCCAAGAAGACCGCGCCGGCCAAGAAGGCCACGGCGAAGAAGGCGCCCGCGAAGAAGACCACGGCGCGCAAGACCACGGCCAAGAAGGCCGTCGCGCGGAAGAAGTGAGACCGGGCAGCGCAGGGCTGCTCACACGCGCCGGGCCGGGCTCCCCAGGGGGAGCCCGGCCCGCGGGCTGTCCGGGGTCCGCCCTGCGGCCCGGAGCGCCCTTCAGAACGTCTGCAGCGTCACCAGAGTGATCCGCAGGTCCGCGCCCTCGCCCGTGACCTCGATCCGCACCCGCTGCCCGGGACGCAGCAGCCGCAGGCCGCCCGCGTCGAACGCCGGGGCGTCGAAGTCCACCGGGGTGCCGTCGTCGAGCAGCACGCTGCCGGTGCGGGTCTCTGGGTCGTACGTGTACGAGGTCGCCTGCATGAACGGCAGCCTATCGGTCCCGCGCGGGCACCCCCGTGGCCCAGCGGCCCGCGGTGTGCGGGCCCACGCCGAGGCGGACGGCGGCCCGCAGATCGTCGCCGGTGTCCACGTCCTGGCGGACCGATTCGATACCGGCCGACGTGATTTCCACCGCGCCCGAGGAAAGATGCCGGGCTCTCGACAGACCACCGAAAGCCGGACGCAATTCCACCCCCGGTGAAGCCGACAGAAATGTCGTGCCGATTCCCGCTGCATCCGTAACAAATGCACGAGGGAATTCGGCGGCATTTTCGAGCACCCGGGCCAATTCCTCGGGGCGCAGTGCGGGCAGGTCCGCGTTGAGTGCCGCGACCGCCGCGGCGGGCCGCCGGCCGCGTACCGCCCGCTCGCCGTGGGCCAGCGCGGCGTTGAGCCCCGCGGCGGGTTCGTCGGGCACGGTGCGCGCCCCGAGCGCCGCGAGCGCGGCCGCGGCCACCGGGTCGTCCGTGACGACCACCACATCCCGCACGCCCCCGCAGGACAGCGCGGCGGCCACGGTGTCCTGGGCGAAGGCCAGCGCGAGCCGGGGACGCAGCAGGTCCCCGGCGGCCCGCCGCAGTCTGCTCTTGCCGTGTGCCAGCGGCTTCAACGGGACGACCAGGGACCACAGGCCGGTCGGGTCGGTGTTCGTGGCGATCTCCCCCCTCGGTGCGCATCGCCGTTCATTCTCGCCTGCCGGTGCCACAACCCGGAGGGTCGGCTCCGGCGGCGGGGCGTACGGTGTTCTCGACAGAGCGAGGGCCTGGGGCCACAATTGGCCGCCCACGGCCAGGCAGCACGTCAGGTCCGTAGAGGAAGGTGTCCGAGTGTCCGGCCGCAGAATCGGCTTCTGGTACCGCCTGGCGGCGGTCATCGCCAAACCGCCACTGGTGGTTCTGTTCAAGCGTGACTGGCGGGGAATGGAACACATTCCGGCCGACGGCGGATTCATCACTGCGGTCAATCACAACTCGTACCTGGATCCGCTTTCCTACGGACACTTCCAGTACAACACCGGCCGGGTGCCGCGGCTTCTCGCCAAGGCGGGCCTCTTCAAGACGCCCTTCGTCGGAATGATGCTGCGCGGCACCGGACAGATCCCCGTGTACCGCGAGACGACCAACGCCATGGACGCCTTCCGGGCCGCCGTCGACGCCATCGAGCGCGGTGAATGCGTCGCCTTCTACCCGGAGGGCACCCTCACCCGCGACCCCGACATGTGGCCGATGGCCGGCAAGACCGGTGCCGCCCGCGTCGCGTTGACGACGAAGGCCCCGGTCATCCCCGTCGCCCAGTGGGGCGCCAACCTGGCGATGCCGCCCTACGCCAAGGAGAAGAAGCTCCGGCTCTTCCCCCGCAAGACGCTCCAGGTGCAGGCCGGACCGCCCGTCGACCTCTCCCGGTTCTACGACAAGGAACCGACGCCCGACGTCCTGCGCGAGGCGACCGAGGTCATCATGGCCGCGGTGACCGCCCAGCTCGAAGCCGTACGCGGTGAGAAGGCCCCCGCCGAGCTCTACGACCACCGCAAGGCGCGTGCCGAACAGCGGCGCAAGGCCGAAGGAGAGGCTCCCAAGTGACGCACCCCGTAAAGGCAGCCGTCTTCGGAACCGGCTCATGGGGTACGGCCTTCGGCATGGTCCTCGCCGACGCAGGGTGCGAGGTCACCCTCTGGGGCCGTCGCGCCGAGCTCGTCGAGGCGATCAACACGACCCGTACCAACCCCGACTACCTGCCGGGAATTGAACTCCCCGAGTCCGTCAGGGCCACCACCGACGCCGCCGAGGCGCTGCGCGGCGCCGACTTCGCCATGCTCGTCGTGCCGTCGCAGACGCTGCGCGCCAACCTCGCCGACTGGGCCCCGCACCTGGGCCCGGACACCGTCCTCGTCTCGCTGATGAAGGGCGTCGAACTCGGCACCGCCAAGCGGATGAGCGAGGTCATCGAGGACGTCACCAAGGTCCCCGCGAACCGCATCGCCGTGATCACCGGCCCCAATCTGGCCAAGGAGATCGCCGAACGCCGCCCCGCCGCGGCCGTCGTCGCCTGCGCGGACGAGTCGGTGGCCCGCCGCCTCCAGGCCGCCTGCCACACCCCGTACTTCCGCCCGTACACCCTCACCGACGTGATCGGCTCCGAACTCGGAGGCGCGGTCAAGAACGTCATCGGTCTCGCCGTCGGCATCGCCGACGGGATGGGCCTCGGTGACAACGCCAAGGGCTCGCTCATCACCCGCGGTCTCGCCGAGACCACCCGGCTCGGCCTCGCCATGGGCGCGGACCCGCTGACGTTCTCCGGACTCGCGGGCCTCGGCGACCTGGTGGCGACCTGCTCCTCGCCGCTGTCGCGCAACCACACCTTCGGCACCAACCTCGGCCGCGGCATGACGCTGGAAGAGACCATCGCCGTCACCAAGCAGACCGCCGAGGGTGTCAAGTCCTGTGAATCGGTGCTCGATCTGGCGCGCCGGCACGGCGTCGACATGCCTCTCACGGAGACGGTCGTCTCCATCGTCCACGAGGGCAAGCCGCCGATGGTCGCTCTGGGCGAGCTGATGTCGCGCAGCGCGAAGGCCGAGCGGCACTGACCGGGCGGCCTGGCACGCGGGTCGCCCCCGGGGACGCTGACGAGACCCGTACCAGCAGGTACGCTCATCGCGATATGAGCAGCGAGAACCTCCCCCAGAGCCCGGAGCAGCAGCTCCGCAAGCCGCGTGTGGCCGTCGTGTTCGGCGGCCGCAGCTCCGAACACGGTATTTCGGTCGTCACGGCGGGTGCCGTCCTGAACGCCATCGACCGGACCAAGTACGACGTCCTGCCGATCGGTATCACGACGGACGGCCGCTGGGCGCTCACCGCCGACGAACCCGGGCGCATGGCCATCACCGACCGGCAGATGCCGGACGTGGCACAGCTGGCCGAGTCCACCGAGGGCGGCGTGGTGCTCTCCGTCGACCCCGGCAGCCGCGAGGTGGTCTACAGCGAGCCCGGCTCGGTCCCCAAGGCGCTGGGTGAGGTCGACGTCGTCTTCCCCGTGCTGCACGGCCCCTACGGCGAGGACGGCACCCTCCAGGGGCTCCTGGAGCTGTCCGGAGTGCCGTACGTGGGCGCGGGCGTGCTCGCCTCGGCCGTCGGCCAGGACAAGGAGTACATGAAGCGGGTGTTCACCTCGTTCGGGCTGCCCGTCGGCCCGTACGTCGTCATCCGCCCCCGCGAGTGGGACACCGACCGCTCCGCCGCCCGCAAGCGCATCGTGGACTTCGCCGGTGAACACGGCTGGCCGCTCTTCATCAAGCCCGCCCGGGCCGGATCGTCCATCGGCATCACCAAGGTCGACGACCTCGCCGGTCTCGACGAGGCGATCGAGGAAGCCCGCCGCCACGACCCCAAGTTCCTGGTCGAGTCGCTGCTGCGGGGCCGCGAGATCGAGTGCGGGGTGCTGGAGTTCGAGGACGGACCGCGCGCCAGCGTGCCCGCCGAGATCCCGCCGGTCACCGCGCACGACTTCTACGACTTCGAGGCCAAGTACATCGACTCGGCATCCGGGATCGTGCCCGCCCCGCTCACCGACGAGCAGACGGCCGAGGTCCAGCGGCTCGCCGTCGACGCCTTCGAGGCGGCGTCCTGCGAGGGCCTGGTGCGCGCCGACTTCTTCCTCACCGAGGACGGCAGCTTCGTGATCAACGAGATCAACACGCTGCCGGGCTTCACCCCGATCTCCATGTACCCGCGGATGTGGCAGGAGAGCGGCGTGAGCTACCAGGAGCTGGTGGACCGGCTGATCCAGGCGGCGTTGCGCCGCCCCACCGGTCTGCGCTGAGCCGCGCTACAGGCTGCTGGGGACCGTCTTCCTGATGGCCGCGGCGAACGCCGCGAGCGGGCTGGCGTCATGGGCGTACGCCGTCGAGAACGACACCTCGACGTACGCCTTGCGATACGTGGTGGTGAAGCGCGGACCGGCGTCCTCCGGCTGCTCCAGCAGCCAGTTGACGCCGTTCGCGTCGGTCGCCTTCGCCATCGGATCGTCCATCTTTGCCGGTCGGTCGACACCGCAGCGCAGTACGATCGCCCCGTCCCCCCAACCGGCGGTCAGCTCCGACTGCGGCCCGGGGTCGTTGCGCTCCTGTCCGGCGACGGTCTTCGGCAGCTCTTTGTGCAGTGCACGGCAGTAGGCTGCGGCTTCCGGCGCCGGGGTGGGAACCACGATCGACGCACTGTCCGTGGCGGAACAGCCCGCCGCGGCCAGCAGCAGAACGGCAGCGGACGGACCGAGGAAGACGGGGCGGCGAAGCCGGCGGCGGAAGGACGTCACCGGCCCAGCGTAGACGGGGGCTACAGATGGACGACCGGGCAGGTCAGGGTTCTGGTGATGCCTTCCACCTGCTGGACCTTGGCGACGACCATGCGTCCGAGTTCATCGACTGTGTCGGCCTGTGCGCGCACGATCACGTCATAGGGGCCGGTGACGTCCTCTGCCTGGATCACTCCCGGGATTTTCGTGATGGTCTCGGCGACGGTCGACGCCTTGCCCACCTCGGTCTGAATAAGGATGTACGCCTGTACCACGGAACCTCCAGGGCGGCCACGAGGATCATGTGGGGGAAAGAGACGCCACGGTATCGCGTTGCCGCGGGCCGCGGGGAGACCTGCGGGCCCTGTGACGTCCACCGCGTGGCGTACAGATCCCGGAAGTTGACATTTGTCTTGACAGTACCGACAGCAGTGACGGCCCGCGACCGCAAGTCCAGCGGTGCAGACGGGGGACAGGCATGCCAGTGACAACGGGTGCAGACTGCTTCCGACGGCGGCCGGGCCACGGTCCGGGCCTCCGGCCGCCGATCCAGGCCGGACTTCTGTCCGGCGCGATAGATGAGAGGTGAGACTCGGTGAAGGGAACCGTGGGTGAGTTGGGGGAGTTCGGGCTCATCAGGGAGCTCACGTCCCGGCTCACCACCACTCCGGCGGTACGGCTGGGGCCCGGCGACGACGCCGCGGTCGTGTCCGCTCCCGACCGCAGGGTCGTGGCCAGTACGGACGTCCTGCTGGAGGGACGGCACTTCCGCCGCGACTGGTCGACCGCGTACGACGTCGGCCGCAAGGCCGCCGCACAGAATCTCGCCGACATCGCCGCCATGGGCGCCGTGCCCACCGCGCTGCTGCTCGGTCTGGTCGTCCCCGCCGAGCTGCCGGTCACCTGGGCCGGCGAGCTGATGGACGGCCTCCGTGACGAGTGCCAGGTCGCGGGGGCGGCCGTGGTCGGCGGCGATGTCGTCCGCGGCGACACCATCACCGTCGCGATCACCGCACTCGGCGATCTGCGCAACCACGAACCGGTCACCCGGTCCGGCGCCCGCCCCGGCGACGTCGTCGCCGTGACCGGCTGGCTCGGCTGGTCCGCCGCCGGGTACGCCGTGCTCTCCCGCGGCTTCCGTTCGCCGCGCGCCTTCGTCGAGGCCCACCGGCGTCCCGAACCGCCGTACCACGCGGGCCCCGCGGCCGCCGGGCTCGGCGCCACCGCCATGACCGACGTCAGCGACGGACTCGTCGCCGACCTCGGGCACATCGCCGAGGCCAGCAAGGTCCGGATCGATCTGCGCTCCGGCCTCATCGACATCCCCTCGCAGATGTCCGACATCGGCCAGGCGGTCGGCGTCGACCCGCTGCAGTGGGTGCTGACCGGGGGAGAGGACCACGCGATCGTGGCGACCTTCCCGCAGGACGTGAAGCTGCCCGCCCGCTGGAAGGTGATCGGCGAGGTCCTCAACCCGTCGGCGCTGCCGCAGGTGACGGTCGACGGTGCGCCCTGGACGAGCAAGGGCGGCTGGGACCACTTCGGCGGGATCGAGGATGCCCAGGAGAGCCGGTGACCGGGTGACCCGGGGGCCTGGCCTGTGTCCTCACCGCCGTCGGACCTGTTCCGGCGGCGGTGAGGACATTCAGGCCGATCCGACGGCCCGGCCGCCGGGCGCGCAGCAGCCGCGGGAGCACAGCAAAAAGCCGGTCCACCGAGGTGGACCGGCTTTTTGGGCAACCGGAAGGCTGCGCAACGACGGGGACGTCAGCGCGCGACCTTGCCGGCCTTGATGCACGAGGTGCAGACGTTGAGCCGCTTCGGCGTCCGACCGACCACGGCACGCACGCGCTGGATGTTGGGATTCCAGCGACGGGACGTACGGCGGTGCGAGTGCGAAATGTTGTTGCCGAAGCCCGGCCCCTTGCCGCAGACGTCGCAGTTGGCAGCCACGGGTCACTCCAAAGACTTCAGATGCACTTACAGTGAATTCCGGCGCGCCGGAATCATTTGACTGAAGTGGCGTACCGGAGGAATGGCCCGACTCTCATCGGGCAACCGAAGCAGCATACAACGGCCGCGTCGGTAGAACGAAACTACCATGGGTTTCGCCGCCCTCGCCCCCGCCCCTGTCCCCGCCGGACCTGCGGGGCAGGATTATTCTGCGGTTCAGCCAGCCGCCCACGGTCGCTCTCCAGGAGGAACACCACGTGCCGCAGACCGCCGACGACATGGACGCCGGCGCGGTGCGTACCTGGTGCTCGCTCGCCCTGGATGCGCTGGGGCGGGAGCGCGCGGCGATCGACGCCATCAATGTGTACCCCGTCGCCGACGGGGACACCGGCACCAACCTCTATCTGACGGTGGAGTCCGCGGCCGCGGCCGTCGAGGCGGTCTTCGCCGCGCACGAGACCGGTGCGTCCGTGCCCGCCCTCGCCGATGCCGTTCGGGCCATGGCGCACGGAGCGCTGATCGGCGCCCGCGGGAACTCCGGCACGATCCTGTCCCAGCTGCTGCGCGGCATGGCGGAGGTGCTCGCCGACGGTCATGACGCGGACCATCTGCGGCTCGCGCTGACCCGGGCGGCGTCCGCGGCCCGGCAGGCCGTCGCCCACCCCGTCGAGGGCACCGTGCTGACCGTGGCCACCGCAGCCGCCGAGGCCGCCGGGCGCACGGCGGGCGACCCGCGTCCGCAAGCGGTGGCGAAGGCGGCGTATGAAGGGGCGTGCACGGCGCTGGACGCGACCCCCGGGCAGCTTGCCGTCCTCGGGCGGGCGGGCGTCGTCGACGCCGGGGGGCGGGGCCTGGTGACCGTCCTGGGCGCGCTCGTCGAAGCGGTCTGCGGAGAGGCGCCCGCGCGCGGGATCCGGGTGATCTCGGGCATCGCCCCCGTGGCCGGCGCCGACTGCACGGTGGCCGTCGAGCACGACGGCCCCGCCTTCGAGGTGATCTATCTGCTGGAGGCCGCGGACGACGCGGTCGACCGGTTGCGGACCCGGCTGGACGGGCTCGGCGACTCGCTCGTCGTGGTCGGTGGCGACGGGCTGTGGAACGTCCACGTCCACGTCGACGACGCGGGCGCGGCCGTGGAGGCCGGCGTCGAGGCCGGCCGGCCGTACCGGATCCGCATCACGCACTTCGGTGCCGACCGGGTCCACCCGCACCGCAGCGAGCCGGCGCAGCGCGGTGTCGTCGTGGTGGTTCCCGGCGACGGGCTCTCCGGCCTGTGCACGGAGGCCGGTGCGACCACGGTGCTCGCCCGGCCCGGGGAGCCGCCCGCCAGCGGCGAACTGGTCGACGCGATCCGCCGTGCGCACGCCCGCGAGGTGGTCCTCCTGCCCAACGACGCCGATTTGCGCCACACCGCGGCCGCAGCCGCCGAACAGGCCCGCGCCGAAGGGATCCGGGTCGCCCTCATCCCGACCCGGGCCGCTGTCCAGGGCATCGCCGCGCTCGCCGTCCACGAACCCGACCGCAGCTTCGACGAGGACGTGGTGGCGATGACCGCCGCGGCCGGCGCCACCCGCTACGGCGAACTGACCGTCGCCGAGCGGCAGTCCTGGACCATGGCGGGCATCTGCCAGGCCGGCGACATCCTGGGTCTGATCGACGGCGATGTGGCGGTCATCGGGGAGGACGTGCCCCGTACGGCCCGGGCCGTGATCGACCGGATGCTGGCGGCGGGCGGCGAACTCGTCACGCTGGTACTGGGCGAGGACGTGACGGACGCCCTGGCCGACGCGCTGGAGGAGCATGTGCGGGAGGGCTATCTCGCGGTGGACACGGTGGTGTACCGGGGCGGCGGCCAGGGAGCGGCGCTGCTGATCGGGGTGGAGTAGGACGGATACGGGCGCCGCCGCCCGTGAAGCGTTCTCCCCGGTCGCCGGACGGGCGGTGACATCCAGCCGGTCGAAGGTGGTCCCCCATGCCCCGGGGCCATGGGGGACCGAAGACGAGAACGGCTGCCGGACGGGCCCGATCCCTACGCCCCAGGGTCCTCGGCCATGTACCCGAGTACCGATTCCGCCTCCGCCCGCCGCGCCCGCGCCGTCTCGTCCTCGTCGGCGCCCTCGTACGCCGCGAGCACCCCCCGCGCCCTTGCCCGTGCCTCCTCGCGTCGGCCCAGGTCCGCCTCCAGCCAGGCGGCCATCAGTTCCGCCGCCGTCCGCGGGCCGAGGAAGTCCGGGCCGGCCTCGGCGAAGCCGGCGACGGCCCGGCCGACGTGGGAGAGCGCCTCCTCGTACGTACGCGCACGGCCGTCGTCGTCCTCGTCCGGCCCGCCCTCGCACGCGTCGGCGATCAGTTCGCCGGTCTGGCGGTGGGTGTCCGCGAGCTCCGCCCGCAGCCCGGGCACCTGTTCCGGCTCCGCGGCCGCCAGCGCCGCCTCGCACTCACGCTCCGCCGCGGCCATGAACGCCCGCGCCGCCGCCGGTCCCGGCTGCCCCTCCCGGACCGCGATCCAGGCCCGCACCCGCAGCGTCCGCACCAGCGCATGGACGTCGCCCAGCTCCCGCCACAGCTCTCCGGCCCTCGCATAGGCCTTCTCCGCCTGGGAGTTGAGCTCGGCCCGGTACAGCGCCTGCCCGGCGAGGTTGGCGAGCATCGCGTGGTCGCGCTGCTCGGGCCAGGACTTGGCGATGTCCGCCGCACCCAGCCAGTGACCGGCCGCCTCCCGCGGTTCGCCGAGCGCGGTCAGCGCGTCGCCGAGCCACCACAGCGTCTGGACGACCATGCCGTCGCCGTGGTCGTCGGCCGTGATGTCGGGCAGCACGGCCTCCAGTACGGCTGCCGCCTCCGCCGCCCGCCCTAGCTGGAGCAGCCAACCGCCGAGCAGATGCCGGGCGTACGCCCCGAGGCCGCCGCTCTCGCCCGCCTCGTCCGCCCAGTGCGCGGCATCGAGCGCGTGCTCGGTGGCCTCGGCGAACTCCCCGGTGCCGCCGAGGACTTCGGCGAGCTGCAGATGCAGTCGCGCGCGGCCCGGCGCGGGTACGAACGCCGCGCCGTGCTCCAGAGCCGCGCGGGCGGTGCGCTCGGCCGTCGCGTGGTCGTGGAGCCCGGCCGCGATCCGGGAGGCCTTGGTCTCGTACGCGACGGCGTACCAGGGCAGTCCGGCGGCGTGGGTCCCGGCGGCTGCTCGTGCGTACAGCTCGCCCGCCCCCACGCCGTCGCCCCGGTAGGCCGCGATGTCGCCGAGGAGACCCACCGCCTCCGCGGTCCGGGTGGCCATCCCGGCCTGCGCGCCCAGCGGTTCGGTGAAGGCGAGCACCTCCCGTACCCCCTCTTCGAGCGCGTCGACGGCGGCCTCGGCCGACGGCCCGTCCGGCGCGGCGAGCACCAGCTGATTGAGGATCCGGGCACGGCAGACCAGCACACCGCCGGCCTGGCGGGCGGTGGCCCGGCCCTCCGCGTGCAGGGCGAGGGCCCGGTCCACGAGGTCCACGACCTCGGTGAGGGCGCCGGCCGCGTGCCCGGCCTCCATCGAGTGTGCGTACGCGGCCCGGGCGGCCGCGCCCACGGCCTCGCCCGGATCGCCCGCCGCCCCGTACAGCTCCGCGGCGGTCAGGAACAGCTCGCGCGCCGCCGTCGGCGGGAGCGTGCCGTCCATCGCACGGTGGTCGTCGATGCAGGCGCGGTCGTGGTCGGAGAGCCCCTGCGCGCCGTCGGCCGCACGCGCGACGGCCTGCCAGGCGGGTCCCGCGTCCGGGTGCTGGGCGTCGGAGAGACGGCGGGCCTCGGCGAGCAGCCCGGGAAGGCCGGCCGGGGCGTCCACGGCGGGCCCCGAAACGACGGCGACCGGCTCCGTGACCGTCGCGGCCGGCCGCGCAGCCCGTACACCGAGCGGTAGCCGGTCCAGCAGCGGCTGCTGGTCCATACGCTCCCGCACCAGACCGCTGACCTGCGTAGTGCCGTTGCGCTCGTCGAAACGGGCGGCGAGCGCGAGCGCCTCCTCGCGGGCGTGTCCGGCCAGCGCCCGCGCGGTCCGGTCGGTACCGGCGGGCCCCGGCACCGGCTGGTCCCCGTGGCCCAGCACGGTCAGCCGGTCCATCAGCAGGGCGGTCACGGCCAGGTAGTCCATCAGGGAGTCGGGGTTCCCGGTGGCGGTGAAGTAGGCGGGCCGCTCGGCGAGGATCTCCAGGGCCCGCGCCTCATTGCCGGTCAGCGCGCAGAACTCGATGTGCAGCGCGGCGGAATCCCGCATGGACTCCATCGGGCGGACCATCCGGTACCCGCGCAGATGGTGGGCGCGCGCCTGCTCGGCCCGGCCGGTGCGCAGCAGCGGGAGCAGCGAGGCCGCCAGCACGGCATGCGGCTCATGGGCGCAGGTGTGCTCCCCGTCGAGGACCGGCCGCCAGGTGTCGAGCGCCTCCTCGTCCAGTCCCCGGTGCACCTGCCAGGCGCCCTGGCCGTGCAGTTCGCAGGCGTGGCAGTTGGCCATCCGGTCCCGGTCGGCCGCCTGCCAGGCGGCGTACGCCCGCTCGGCCCGCTCCAGATCGCCGATATGGCGGGCGATCTGCAGCTCGCCCTGGCGCACGGCCCGTTCGGAATGCCCGGCCAGCCGGTAGCGGTGCGCCATCTCGCCCTGCCACTTCTCGATGGACGCGAGCGGGATGTGCGGCTGATCGATCATGGAACTGGACATCCACTTGAACATCCAGAAGAGATGGTGGGTCATGACCCGGTCGAAGCTCCCCGGCTGCTCGTCCCACATGCGCAGCAGGCGCGCGAAGGGGACGAACATCTTGTCCTTCTCCGAGCTGTAGTTGTACGCCTGCAGCTGGTTGGTGAGCGCCTCGACGAGGAGCGGTACGTCCCCGGTCCGTTCGGCCTCGGACAGCAGCCGTTCCGCACGGGCGTTGCGGGCCGGGCCCTCCGGCTCCTGGTAGTTGTCCCGCAGCGCCTGCCGGATCGTCGAGATGTCGGAGCTCATCGGTCGTCCTCCTGCGGACGGGCGGAGTTCTGCGGCTGTGCGGGGTCCGGGGGCGCGGCCGGGTGCGTGGCCCACTCCAGCAGCCCGATGAACGCCCGGTTCAGCAGCGCCGAATCGGCCGGCCGCAACGGCCGCTGCGCCATCAGCAGTGCCTGCCCGTACAGCGCCTCCGTGGCGGTCGCCGCCAGTTCCGGGGTGTCCAGTGAACCGATCCGGCGGACCAGCGGATTGAGATGGTTCAGTACGAGCCGGGCGCGCGGCGCACTTCCGCGCAGCGAGCCGAGGATTCCCGCCCACAGGTCGTCCGCCTGCTCCTGCGCGTCGGCGCGGGCCTGTTCGTGGCGGGCCGACCTGTCGTCGAGATGCAGCGCGGGCACGGTCAGCGGATGGAAGGCGCGCAGCGCCACGTCGCAGCCCAGCGGGTCGAGTCTGGCGCGGGCCGCGGCCAGGAAGGTGCCGAGCGCCAGCTCCTGGGCCGGATCGACCGTGTCCAGATGCGCGGTGACGGTATCGGCGTCCAGCTCCGCGACCGCCGTTCCCGGCCGGACCGACGGCAGCCGTTCGACCAGCTCGGTGTCGTACGTGTAGCCGCCGTTGACCACTCCGATGCCCTGCGCGGACGCGATCGGCGCGACCTGCCGGTACTCCTCCACGGTCCGGGTGAAGTGCACCACGGGATGGCGACGGGCGAACTCCTCCAGGGACAGCCGGCCGTCCGTCGTCTCGAACGGCAGCCACGGCAGCATCGTCCGCAGCATGGCGCTGTCGTGCCGGGCCAGGGACTTCACCCCCAGGTGGTGCACGGACAGGAAATCCGCCAGCCGCTCGGGATCGCCTGCGGCCAGTCCCGTCAGCCAGTCCCTGATCCGCTCGCCGAGCGCCTCCCGTACGGCGGCGAGGGTCTCGTCCGCGTACAGCGCCTCCCGTGACGCGGTGGGCCGCAGACTGTCCGTGTCGATGACGCACCGCACGAAGAACGCCCAGTCGGGCAGCAGTTCGTCGGCACGGTCGGTCAGCAGCATCCCCTTGAGATGCACCCGGTGGCCCGCACGCTGCGCCGGGCTGACGGCCGACGGCAGGACGTACGCGACACCGCGGATCCCCGCGAGCGGCAGATCCAGATCGATCGCGTCGAGCGGCGAGAAGCCGAACTGTTCGTGGCAGTGGCGGGCCAGCGCCACCCGCCGCCCCGCAGGGCTCGGGTACGGACGGTCCCACGGCGCCGGCAGAGCGGTGACCTTGGCCTCGCCGACCCGCACGTCGTACGGCAGCAGCGAGCCGAAGTCGCGGGCGAGCGCGAGGACCCGCTCCTCGGCGAGCCAGTCCGCGCTGCCGGGACGGGCGACCAGGTGCACGGTGGTGCCGGGCTCGGGGCGCGCGCTGTCCGGGAGTGTACGGACGGTGTACGAGCCGTCATCGCGGGCGCACCACTCGACGGGAGGCGCGGCAGGTGTACGGGCCGACCGGCTGACGACCCGGATCTCGGCCGCGACGACGAAGCAGGCGAGCAGCCCGATGCCGAACTGACCGAGGAACTCGGCACGCGCCGAGGCCAGCCCCTGGACACCGTCACGCTTGGAGCTGCGGCCGATCGTCGCGAGCAGGCTGTGCACGTCGGTCTCGGTCAGACCGATCCCGCTGTCCTCGATCCGCAGCCGCCCCCCGGAGGCGTACAGCCGTACCAGCGCGGGCGCGTCCGGCTGCTCGGCGCGGCGGGCCGTGAGGGCGTCCACGGCGTTCTGCAGCAGCTCGCGCAGGTAGACGCGGGGAGAGGAGTAGAGGTGATGGGAGAGGAGATCGACCAGTCCGCGCAGGTCCACCTGGAAGGTGTGCGGCGACCGGCCGGAAGGGGCCTCACGGGACGGGTCGGAGGTGGATCCGGAGGACGGATCGGGGGATGCGGAGTTCGCTGAGGTCTCAGATGTCATCGTCGCAGCGCCGGTGGGGGGACGGGCGACGGCGCGGGTCGGGCGATCCCGCGGAGGGTGATCGCGAGCGAGGAGCGGGGTCCGAATCCTAGGGGCGCGGACACGTATCCGACCAGGGGATTCCCGCGGTGCGGGCGACTTCTGTCAGTGGTGTGGTGTGCAATGGATCGCGTGTCTGCGTTCGATGAACCCCTCAGGAAGCTGCTCGGCGGTGCCACCGCGAAGGTGATGGCCGAACATCTCGACCTGCACACGGTCGGTGATCTGCTGCACCACTACCCGCGGCGGTACGAGGAGCGCGGCCAGCTCACCGCGCTCGGCGACCTCCCGCTGGACGAGCACGTGACGGTCGTGGCGCAGGTCGCGGACGCCCGGATCATGGTGTTCAACAACGGCAGGGGCAAGCGCCTGGAGGTGACCCTCACCGACGGCAGCGGCCGGCTCCAGCTGGTCTTCTTCGGCCACGGGGTGCACAAGCCGCACAAGGAGCTGCTGCCCGGCCGCCGGGCGATGTTCGCGGGCAAGGTCTCCGTCTTCAACCGGAAGATGCAGCTCGCCCACCCCACCTACCAGCTGCTCGACGCCACGGACGCCGACGAGGCCACGGAGGCGGTGGACGCATTCGCCGGCCGGCTGCTGCCCATATACCCGGCCTGCAAGCAGCTCGACTCCTGGCGGATCGCCAAGGCCGTCGACACGGTGCTGCCCAGCGCCGGGGACGCCGTCGACCCGTTGCCGCCGTCGCTGCGCGAGGGGCGCGGTTTCACCTCGCTGCCCGAGGCACTCCTGAAGATCCACCGCCCGCAGACCAAGGCGGACATCGCCGACGCCAGGGACCGGCTGAAGTGGGACGAGGCGTTCGTCCTCCAAGTGGCGCTCGCCCGCCGCCGGTTCGCGGACACCCAGCTCCCGGCGGTGGCGCGGGTCCCCGCCCACGGAGGGCTGCTCGACGCGTTCGACGCCAAGCTGCCGTTCACCCTCACGGAGGGCCAGGAGAAGGTCTCCAAGGAGATCTTCGACGACCTGGCGACCGAGCACCCGATGCACCGGCTCCTGCAGGGCGAGGTCGGGTCCGGGAAGACGCTGGTCGCACTGCGCGCCATGCTCGCCGTCGTCGACGCGGGCGGACAGGCCGCGATGCTCGCCCCCACCGAGGTGCTCGCCCAGCAGCACCACCGGTCCATCACGGAAATGATGGGCGAGCTGGCCGAGGGAGGGATGCTGGGCGGTTCCGACCTCGGTACGAAGGTGGTGCTGCTCACCGGGTCGATGGGGACGGCGGCCCGCCGCCAGGCGCTGCTGGACCTGGTCACCGGCGAGGCGGGGATCGTGATCGGCACGCATGCGCTGATCGAGGACAAGGTGCAGTTCCACGACCTGGGGCTGGTCGTCGTGGACGAGCAGCACCGCTTCGGCGTGGAGCAGCGTGACGCCCTGCGTTCCAAGGGCAAGCAGCCGCCGCACCTGCTGGTCATGACCGCCACGCCCATTCCCCGGACGGTCGCCATGACCGTCTTCGGCGACCTGGAGACGTCCGTCCTGGACCAACTGCCGGCCGGCCGCTCGCCGATCGCCAGTCATGTCGTCCCCGCCAAGGACAAGCCGCACTTCCTGACCCGGGCCTGGGAGCGGGTCCGCGAGGAGGTGGAGAGCGGGCATCAGGCGTACGTCGTCTGTCCGCGGATCGGTGACGACGACGATGAGACCGAGAAGAAGAACAAGAAGAAGGCGGCCGAGGAGGACGGCGAGAAGCGTCCGCCGCTCGCGGTTGTGGAGATCGCCGATCAGCTCACGAAGGGCCCCCTCGCCGGCCTGCGCATCGCCGTGCTGCACGGCAGGATGAACCCCGACGACAAGGACGACGTGATGCGCCGCTTCGCCGCGGGCCAGGTCGACGTCCTCGTCGCGACGACCGTCATCGAGGTCGGGGTGAACGTCCCCAACGCCACCGCGATGGTGATCATGGACGCCGACCGGTTCGGTGTCTCCCAGCTGCACCAGTTGCGCGGCCGCGTCGGCCGTGGCTCCGCGGCAGGCCTCTGCCTGCTGGTCAGCGAGGCGCACGAGGCGAGCCCCGCCCGCGCCCGCCTCTCCGCCGTCGCCGCCACCCTCGACGGCTTCGAACTGTCCCGGATCGACCTGGAACAACGCCGCGAGGGCGACGTCCTCGGCCAGGCCCAGTCCGGTGTCCGCTCCTCCCTTCGGGTGCTCACCGTCATCGACGACGAGGAAGTCATCGCCGCGGCCCGCGAGGAGGCCGTCGCCGTCGTCACCGCCGATCCGGAACTGACGCACCTGCCGGAGCTGCGCACCGCCCTGGACGCCCTGCTCGACAAGGAGCGCGAGGAGTACCTCGACAAGGGCTGAGCGCCCGGGACGACATGCGCCGGGCACAGGGGAGGCATGCTCCGACGGCGGCCGGGTCGGGAGACGGCGGCCGCCGGGCACGGGGGAGACCCGCTGGCCGCCGGGGCCCCCGGGCCCGAACGGCTCCGACGCCATATCGTGGGACGCACGGCGCCCGCCCCGTCCGGCGGGCCACCCCCGACCCGAGGACCAGTCACCCATGACCCGCGTGATCGCCGGCTCGGCCGGCGGACGCCGCCTGGCCGTCCCGCCCGGCACCGGCACCCGCCCCACCTCCGACCGCGCACGCGAGGGCCTCTTCTCCACCTGGGAGGCGCTGCTCGGCACCCTGGAGGGCATCCGCATCGCGGATCTGTACGCGGGATCCGGCGCCGTCGGCCTCGAAGCGCTCTCCCGCGGCGCCGTCCACGCCCTGCTCGTCGAGGCGGACGCCCGGGCCGTCCGCACGGTCCGTGACAATGTCCGCACGCTCGGCCTTCCCGGCGCCGAAGTCCGGACCGGCAAAGCCGAACAGATCGTGACAGGACCGGCGCCCGCGGACCCGTACGACGTGGTCTTCCTGGACCCGCCGTACGTCGTCACCGACGGCGATCTTGGCGAGATACTGCTCACACTCCGCGCCCAGGGCTGGCTCACGGACGATGCCCTCGTCACCGTGGAGCGGAGCACCAGAGGCGGAGAATTCAACTGGCCCAAGGGATTCGAGCCATTGCGGGCCCGTCGCTACGGCGAGGGAACGCTTTGGTACGGTCGCGCCGCCTCTACGTGCGAAGACGCACGATGACCGCACCGGAGAGCGAGGGACTCAAGTTGCGCCGCGCCGTCTGTCCGGGGTCGTTCGACCCCATCACCAATGGCCACCTCGACATCATTGGCCGCGCCTCGAAGCTGTACGACGTCGTACATGTCGCGGTGATGATCAATCAGTCCAAGAAGGGCCTGTTCACGGTCGACGAGCGGATCGAGCTGATCCGCCAGGTCACCGCGGACTTCGGCAACGTCCAGGTCGAGTCCTTCCACGGCCTGCTCGTCGACTTCTGCAAGCAGCGCGACATCCCGGCCATCGTGAAGGGCCTGCGGGCCGTCAGCGACTTCGACTACGAGCTGCAGATGGCGCAGATGAACAACGGCCTCTCCGGCGTCGAAACGCTCTTCGTGCCGACCAACCCCACGTACAGCTTCCTGTCGTCCTCCCTGGTCAAGGAGGTCGCGACCTGGGGTGGCGACGTCTCCCACCTGCTGCCGCCGCTGGTCCACCGGGCCCTCGTGGACCGGCTCGCCCAGCAGTGAACCACTGACTGCCCGTCACCAGGTGTCGGACGGGCGCCGACTGGCCGTACAGTCGTTCTGTCCGTCTCCAATCAGCAGTAGAGAGTGGCGAGCACACGGTGGACGTGCAGAAGAAGCTCGACGAGATCGTCGAAGTGGTCGGGAACGCCCGCTCCATGCCCATGTCGGCGTCGTGCGTGGTCAACCGCGCCGAGCTGCTCGCGATGCTCGAAGAGGTGCGTGAGGCCCTCCCCGGTTCGCTCGCCCACGCCCAGGAGCTCCTCGGCGGCCGGGAGCAGCTGGTCGAGCAGGCCCGCCAGGAGGCCGAGCGGATCATCGAGACCGCCCACGCCCAGCGCGGCTCACTGATCTCGGACACCGAGATCGCCCGGCAGTCACAGTCCGAGGCCGACCGCATCCTGGACGAGGCGCGCCGGGAGGCCGACGAGGTCCGCGCCGAGGCCGACGAGTACGTCGACAGCAAGCTCGCCAACTTCGAGGTCGTCCTCACCAAGACCATCGGGTCCGTCGACCGGGGCCGCGAGAAGCTCCTCGGCCGCGGCCAGGCCTTCGACGAGCAGGGGTACGAGGACCCGGACTTCGCGGAGGCCCCCGAGCGCAGCACCGATCCGGCCACGCTGCAGCGCCGCGCGGACGAGTACGTCGACACCAAGCTCGGCGCCTTCGAGGCCGTGCTGGCCAAAACCCTGGAGGCGGTCGGCCGCGGCCGGCAGAAGCTGCACGGCCGGGTCGCCACCGACGAGCTCGGCGCGCACATGGCCGCCCAGGACGCCGCGGGCAGCCAGGGCCACACCAGCGACGAGGACCACTGGGCCGGTCTCGCCGAGCTCGCCACCCCCGAGCCGCAGCCGGTGCCCCAGCCGGTCCAGCCGCACTTCCCGGCGCAGGCCCAGCCGAGCTACGCAGAGACGTACGCGTACCAGGAACAGCCCCAGCAGGATATGTACGGCTACCAGCAGCAGCCCGACCCCTACGCGGCCTATCAGCAGCAGGGCTACGACCAGGGCCAGGTGCAGCAGCTGCAGGCGCAGGGGTACGACGGCTGGCAGCACCAGCCGCTCCCGGAGCAGCAGATGCACCAGCAGCAGGGGCTCCACCCGCAGGGCGAGAGCGACCTCGACGAGACCAGCCTGTTCGACACCAGCATGATCGACCTCGACCAGCTCCGCCGGTACGAGCAGGGTCGCTGACCGGTTGCGGTCGGTTCCGGCCGATTCGGGGCCGGAAGTCGGACCCGATTGGGAGCAGGCCTACGCGTCCAGTATCCTGGCTTTTCGGTCGCGCGTATGACTGCGATCCAGGCTGCCCGCTTCGACTCCGAACCGGTCGGCCCCTCCCCATGGTGCGCGATGCGCCATGCACACGATTTCGAAAGCAGGAAAAGCCCTGAACGGCCACCTCGACCACCGAAACCCTCTCGTGTTCGATACGCACGAGCTGGGTCGGCGTCCCGGTGCCCTCCTGCGGCTGACCCGCTCGGTGGACGCCCCCCAGGACCTCGGTATCGACGGGGTCATCGGTGTGCCGGAAGGCGCACCCGTGGAACTGGACCTCCGCCTCGAATCGGTCATGGAAGGGGTGCTTGTCACAGGCACCGCCCGTGCGTCGGCCGAAGGGGAGTGCGTAAGGTGTCTGGAGCCGCTGCGCCAAGAGGTTGCGGCGGATTTCCAGGAGATGTTCTCGTACCCTGACGCCGATGACCGGGGCCGCGCCAAAGCGGAACCGGCCGACGACGCCGAGGACGACGAGGACAGGCTCTTCATCGAGGACGGCCTGTTCGACCTCGAGCCAGTGCTGCGTGATGCGGTGGTGCTCGCACTGCCGATGCAGCCGGTGTGCCGGGAGACCTGCGCCGGTCTGTGTTCCGAATGCGGAATCAGGCTGGACGAGAATCCCGGTCACCACCACGATGCCGTCGACATTCGTTGGGCGGCATTGCAAGGACTCGCCGAGACCGTTTCGGACGGCGAGAAGGACAACATGGGCGGCGCCGAAGCGGGCGTCGACGAGAAGCAGGAGAAGTAGCCGTGGCTGTTCCGAAGCGGAAGATGTCGCGCAGCAACACGCGCCACCGCCGGTCGCAGTGGAAGGCTGCGGTCCCCACCCTGGTTTCGTGCGAGCGTTGCCAGGAGCCGAAGCTGCAGCACATCGCGTGCCCGAGCTGCGGCACGTACAACAAGCGCCAGGTCCTCGAGGTCTGAGCGGCTGGTGAGAGGCCCGATGTCTGAGTTGTCCCACGCCAAGAAGCAGGCAGACAACGTCAACACAGCCTCGTCCCACACGCTTCTGGAAGGGCGGCTCGGGTATCACCTCGAGTCCGCCCTTCTGGTGCGTGCGCTGACCCACCGTTCGTACGCATACGAGAACGGCGGTCTGCCCACCAACGAGCGGCTCGAATTCCTCGGGGATTCGGTGCTCGGCCTGGTGGTCACGGACACGCTGTACCGCACCCACCCCGACCTGCCCGAAGGCCAGCTGGCCAAGTTGCGGGCCGCGGTGGTCAACTCGCGTGCACTGGCGGAAGTGGGCCGCGGCCTCGAACTCGGCTCCTTCATCCGGCTCGGCCGGGGTGAAGAGGGCACGGGCGGCAGGGACAAGGCGTCCATCCTCGCCGACACCCTTGAAGCGGTGATCGGCGCGGTCTATCTCGACCAGGGCCTCAGCGCGGCCTCGGAGCTGGTCCACCGGCTCTTCGACCCGCTGATCGACAGGTCCTCCAACCTCGGCGCCGGCCTGGACTGGAAGACCAGCCTCCAGGAGCTCACCGCGAGCGAGAGCCTCGGAGTCCCCGAGTACCTCGTCACGGAGACCGGCCCGGACCACGAGAAGACCTTTACTGCTGCTGCTCGCGTCGGTGGTGTCTCGTACGGCACCGGCACCGGCCGTAGCAAGAAGGAAGCGGAGCAGCAGGCGGCCGAGTCCGCCTGGCGCGAGATCAGCGCCGCCGCGGAGGAACGGGAGGCTGCGGCCAAGGCCGCCGCCGAAGGAGGGGCCGCCGACACCCCTGCCGACTCGTCGCCCACCGACGTCGCTCCGGCCTGACACATCGACCCCTCGGTGCCCTTGCGCACCGGGGGGTCTGCCGTGTCCGGACGTCCGGCTGTCCGGGTTTCAAGGACAGGTACGTACCCTTGTTCCGAAGGATCTGAAGGAGCTGCACCGTGCCCGAGCTGCCCGAGGTCGAAGTCGTACGGCGCGGTCTCGACCGCTGGATCACCGGCCGCACGGTCGCCGGCGTCGAGGTCCTGCATCCGCGCGCGGTCCGCCGCCATCTCGCGGGTTCCACGGACTTCGCGGCCCGGCTCAACGGCAGCCGCCTCGGCAGGGCCATGCGTCGCGGCAAGTACCTCTGGGTGCCGCTGGACGAGGTGTCCTCCTCGCTCCTCGGCCACCTCGGCATGAGCGGCCAGCTGCTCGTACAGCCGCAGGACGCCCCCGACGAGAAGCACCTGCGGATACGGATCCGTTTCGACGACACGCTCGGCACCGAGCTGCGCTTCGTCGACCAGCGGACCTTCGGCGGGCTGTCGCTCCACGAGAACACCGCCGACGGGCTGCCCGACCCCATCGCGCACATCGCCCGCGACCCGCTGGACCCGGCGTTCGACGATGCCGCCTTCCACACCGCGCTGCGCCTGCGCCGGACGACGGTCAAGCGCGCCCTGCTCGACCAGTCGCTGATCAGCGGCGTCGGCAACATCTACGCGGACGAGGCACTCTGGCGCACGAAGCTGCACTACGACCGGCCCACCGCGACGCTGACCCGGCCCAAATCGGCCGAGCTGCTCGGACACGTCCGGGACGTGATGAACGCGGCGCTGGACCAGGGCGGCACCAGCTTCGACAGCCTCTACGTCAATGTCAACGGGGAGTCGGGCTACTTCGACCGGTCGCTCCACGCCTACGGGCGCGAGGGCGAGCCCTGCCACCGCTGCGGCACGCCGATGCGCCGCCGTCCGTGGATGAACCGTTCCAGTTACTTCTGCCCCCGCTGCCAGCGGCCGCCGCGCGTCACGGGCTGAGGGCTGTCCCGTCATCCCTGGCGGGCGCACGACGACAGCCGTGGTACCTCGCTGCGTTGTCGGAACGCCCGAATACGACCGGTATGAGGACCCTCCTCCGCCTTGCGACACCACATCCGACGCCGCGCGCTGATCCACCAGGGATGACGGGACAGCCCTCAGGGCCGCAGGCCCTGCCCCGGGCGGGCCTCGTCATAGCGGCTGCGGGCGTCCAGCACCTCGGGCATCCGGCCCTCGACCAGCTGGATCAGCCCGAGCAGCCGGCCGGCGACCTCGTGTCCCAGCGGGGTCAACGAATAGTCGACGCGTGGCGGGTTGGTGGGCTGCGCCTCCCGGTGGACGAGGCCGTCCCGCTCCAGCGCGTGAAGCGTCTGGGAGAGCATCTTCTCGCTCACCCCGTCGACCCTGCGGCGCAGTTCGTTGAAGCGGGCGCCGGACTCGTGGAGCGCGGTCAGCGTCAGGCTGCCCCAGCGTCCGGTGACATGTTCCAGCGTGCCGCGCGAGGGGCACTGCCGGGAGAACACGTCGAAGGGCAGGCTCTCGGCGCTCTCCCGCCGGGTGATCTCGTCCATACAACAAGCTTACGCATACACAGCGCTCACCTTCTGAGTGCGCTGTGCGGGCGTAGGCACTCACCCGGCCACGTGCCTGATGGCGATCGGCTCCCCGGAGGAGAAGCCTCGATGTCCGGTGCAGGGCTGTGGAGAACCGGTCGGGAAGATCCCCATGCGGATGCAGCCTGACCTGGCAGGACGCCGACCTGCGCATTCTCCCGTCAGGCACCTCGGTCATCCTTGACAAGGAACAGCGGCGGCCTGGCGGGGCCCGGCACACGGTGTACTACGCCTTGGATTACAGTCCCTGCTCATGACTCACATAGGCAGCATGCTCGATCTCGCCCTCCGGCGACGCGGCAGAGGTTTCCACCTCTACTACTTCGGCGGATCAGCTTGGGTTGTCGGGCTGCTGTGTCTCATCGTCGTTGTGGCACTCGCAACGTGGTGGCAGATCGCCAAGCAGCGTCAGAACCGGTGACCTGGCTGCGCTGAAACCACGAGGTCGGTGGAGCGGATTCGGGCGGGAGCTGCTTCGGGACCCGATGCCGTCGAGCGAGACCCGTACGCGGTCGGCCATAGACACAGTTTGGGCCGCCTCGGTTGCCGATAACGGCCCCGAGACGGCCCAAGAAAGCTGATAGGTCGCCGACCTGCGAAAATCTCAGAAGCCGAAGTCCTGCGTCCACCAGGGGCCGCCGGAGCCGAAGTGCACACCGACACCGAGCGTCTTGTAATCGCAGTTGAGAATGTTTGCGCGGTGGCCCGCGCTGTTCATCCAGGAGTCCATCACGGCCTGCGCGTCGGCCTGGCCGCGGGCGATGTTCTCGCCGCCGAGCCCCTGCACACCGGCCTTCGAGGCACGGTCCCAGGGGGTCCGGCCGTCCGGGTCGGTGTGGTCGAAGAAGCCGCGGGCCGCCATGTCGTCACTGAAGTTCTGGGCCAGTGAGGTGAGCGGGGCGCTGGCCGTCACCGGGCTGCAGCCGACCTTCGCGCGCTCCTGGTTGACCAGGGCGAGCACGGCCGCCTGGGCGGAGGTGGCCGCGGCCGTGGGAGTGGTGGCCGCGCGGGTCGGAGCGGCAGCAGACGTCGTCGGTGCCGCCGGGGCGCTGACCGACGCAGAGGCCGTCGGCGCGGCGCTGGTCTTGTCCGCCGCCGAGGGAGCGGCGGACCGCTCCGTCTTCTCCGCGGCGGTCTCCGCCTTCTTCGAAGGGGAGGCGGACGGCGTGGCCGAGGTGCTCGGCGAGGAGGACGCCTGGGCGCGGCCCGTACCGCGTGTGGCCGTGGCCGACGACATGCCGCGGTCGGCCGGAGAGGCCGTGGAACCGCCCTGTGTCAGCAGGTCCGGTGCTCCGTCGGCACGGACCCGGTCGGCGGTCGGACCGCCGCCGACCTGGTAGCCGGCACCGCCGGGCAGCAGTCCGGAGCTCATGGCCACGGCGCCGACGGCCAGTGCCGCGGAGGCGCCGATCAGCCCCGTACGTACGGGAAGGCCGGACCGCTTCTTGCGGCGTGCCCCGCGGCGCCGGCCCGCGGCCCTGTGCCCGCCCGTGGCCGGATCTGCTTCGGGACCTGCGGCGGAACGTCGATGGCGGCCCATCTGCTGCCCCTTCTGGCTATCTGGACGTCGTGTCGGCGTCGCGGTGCCTCATCCGATCGGGTGAAGCTATTGCGACCGGACTGTACGGCATGGCCTATGGGAGTGAAGTGCTCCATGAGCAATTGGCCGGTTAGCGTTCAGCCATGAACGAAGATGTGCGACTCACCGCTTGGGTACGCGGCCGAGTACAGCAAGTAGGGTTCCGCTGGTTCACCAGGGCAAACGCTTTGGAGATCGGTGGCCTCACCGGATTCGCCCTCAATCTCGACGACGGCCGAGTGCAGGTGGTCGCCGAAGGGCGACGTGAGAATTGCCACCGTCTGCTGGAGTGGCTGCACTCCGACGACACACCCGGGCGCGTTGACGGAGTCACTGAGATCTGGGACACCCCGCGCGGTGGTTACGAGGGATTTGCGATCCGCTGATCCTGATCCGAATGTGAGCCGAATTCGAGGTCGTGTTCGGACGGTGTTCGAGGGGTGTCGTGGGGTGACAGTGCGGGCCGCTCATCTGCGTACACATGAAATGACCTGCGGAAGAACAGCATGGTTGCCAAGATTCGGCCGGCGTGCCAGGCTGCGGCAGTAAGGATGATCTCCACGCCCCTCAGGGCCCCGCAGAAGAGCCGCGCCGCATGATCGTCAAGCCGCGCGCCCCCGGGACGCCCGCCTGTACGGGGTGTGATCGTGTTGACCGTCAAAGTTTTTGGTGAGACGCTGAAATCCCCGCGCACCTTAGCTGTTTGGCAGAGCTGGTTGGCAGCAGAACCGCAGTGATGACAGAGCGCTGCCGAGCACCGCGGGTGCGATTCCCTCACGACCCACACCGCATCGGTCGGTCACTCAGTGTGGAGGACCATCCATCATGGCAAAGGCGCTTCTCGGTTACGTCGGCGGTTCCGACCCGCGACTCCTCGCCGAGATGCGACGGCTCCAGCAACGCGTCCAGGATCTTGAGTCCGAGCTCGTACGGATTCAGGACGAGAACGACGCGCTCAACGCCGCCGCCCAGCACCAAGAGTCGCTGCTCGACAGCATCGACATCGACGTACCCCAGGCGGAGCCGGCGCTGACCTGACCGATGGCCCACAGGGGCCGGTCGGGCTGCTCACGTCAGCCGTCTGAGTTCATCACCGGATCGCCACCGGATCACTGAAGATCGTCGCTCTGATCTGTCGCGCTATTGATCCGCCGCGTTCTTGATCCGGCACGCAGTACCGCAGCAAGATTTGCAAGGGGCGCCTCGGCGTCCCTTCTTTCTTTTTCTCCTGGACCTGCGCCGGACCCGCCCCCGGACGTACACCCCTTCCCTTACCGTCTGATGTGCCCTGCACCTTCATCAGCGAAACCGAGAGCGAAAGGTAGAGTCCGGCGGCGTGCATCTCAAGGCCCTGACCCTGCGTGGTTTCAAATCGTTCGCCTCCGCCACGACCCTGCGGTTCGAACCGGGGATCACCTGCGTCGTCGGTCCCAACGGTTCCGGCAAGTCCAATGTGGTGGATGCGCTCTCCTGGGTCATGGGTGAGCAGGGAGCCAAATCCCTGCGGGGCGGCAAGATGGAAGACGTGATCTTCGCCGGCACCACCGGGCGGCCGCCGCTCGGACGCGCCGAGGTGTCACTGACCATCGACAACGCGGATGGCGCGCTGCCCATCGAGTACGCCGAAGTGACGATCACCCGCATCATGTTCCGCAACGGCGGAAGCGAGTACCAGATCAATGGCGACACCTGCCGGCTCCTCGACATCCAGGAGCTGCTCTCGGACTCCGGTATCGGCCGGGAGATGCACGTCATCGTCGGCCAGGGCCAGCTGGACTCCGTACTCCATGCCGATCCGATGGGGCGCCGTGCCTTCATCGAGGAAGCCGCAGGCGTGCTCAAGCACCGCAAGCGGAAGGAGAAGGCGCTCCGGAAGCTGGACGCGATGGGAGCCAATCTGGCCCGTGTCCAGGACCTGACGGACGAACTGCGACGGCAGCTGAAACCGCTGGGCCGGCAGGCGGCGGTCGCCCGGCGCGCCGCCGTGATCCAGGCCGATCTGCGCGATGCCCGCCTGCGGCTGCTCGCCGACGACCTGGTGCGGTTGCACGACGCACTGCGCAGCGAGATCGCCGACGAAGCGGCGCTGAAGCAGCGCCGGGAAGCGGCGGAGGCCGAGCTGAAGGCCGCTCTGGCGCGCGAGGCGGATCTGGAGGACGAGGTACGGCGGCTGGCGCCGCGGCTGCAGCGGGCCCAGCAGACCTGGTACGAGCTGTCGCAGCTGGCCGAACGGGTGCGCGGCACGATCTCGCTCGCCGATGCCCGGGTGAAGAGCGCCACCGCCGCGCCCGATGACGAGCGGCGCGGCCGCGACCCGGAGGACATGGAGCGCGAGGCGGCCCGCATCCGCGAGCAGGAGGCGGAGCTGGAGGCCGCGCTGGAGGCGGCGGAACACGCGCTGGAGGACACCGCCGCGCACCGGACCGAGCTGGAAAGGGAACTGGCGGCGGAGGAGCGGCGGCTCAAGGATGCGGCCCGGGCCATCGCGGACCGGCGCGAGGGGCTGGCACGGCTGACCGGGCAGGTCAACGCGGCCCGCAGCCGGGCCGGTTCGGCGCAGGCGGAGATCGACCGGCTCGCTGCCTCGCGCGACGAGGCGCAGGAGCGGGCGATCGCCGCCCAGGAGGAGTACGAGCAGCTCAAGGCCGAGGTGGAGGGCCTGGACGCGGGCGACGCGGAGCTCGGGGAGCGCCACGACGAGGCCAAGCGGGAGCTGGCGGAGGCGGAGGCCGCCCTGTCGGCCGCCCGGGAGGCCGCCACCGGTGCGGAACGCAAGCGGGCGGCCGTCGCGGCCCGCCATGACGCGTTGGCGATGGGCCTGCGCCGCAAGGACGGCACAGGGATGCTGCTCGCCGAGCAGGACAGCCTGGCGGGCCTGCTCGGACCGGCTGCGGAACTCCTGACGGTGGCCCCGGGCCACGAGGTGGCGGTGGCAGCGGCGCTGGGTGCGGCGGCGGACGCGGTGGCAGTGACGGACCCGGCCACGGCAGCACACGCGATCCGCCTGCTGCGCAAGCAGGACGGCGGGCGGGCGGCGCTGCTGCTGGGGGGCGCGGGGCATGCGGGTGCGGTCGACGTGGGGGGCGTTCCGGGGCAGGGGGCCGGGCCGGGTGCGGCGACGGACGCGGACGCGGGTGTACACCGCCTGCCCGGACAGGCGGCCGGGCCCGGAGCCGGGCAGGACACGGAGACGGATGCCGGGTTCGTACCCGGGCCGGGCGGCGAGCAGGGAGCGGTCCCGGCCGACGCCGCCCGGCTGCCCGGGCAGGGCGTCGGTCACGCCCCCGTGGCGGACACCCCAGCAGACCGGATCGCCGGGCACCCGGAGGTGTCCGGTCCGCTGCTCCGTGCGGTGGCCCGGACCGCCCGGACCGCTGTCGCCGATCTCGTCCAGGGGCCGGCCGAGCTGATGGGCGCGGTGCGCCGGCTGGTGCGGGACATGGTGGTCGTCCCCACTCTGGAGGACGCCGAAGATCTCGTTGCCGCGCATCCCCGGCTGACCGCCGTGACCGCCGAAGGAGACGTCCTCGGGACCCACTTCGCGCACGGAGGCTCCGCCGGGGCGCCCAGCCTTCTCGAAGTGCAGGCTTCCGTCGACGAGGCCGCTGCCGAGCTGGCGGAACTGGCCGTCCGGTGCACCGAATTGGCCGAGGCCCAGCGGCTCGCGGGGGAGCGGCGCAGCGCCTGTGCCGCACTTGTCGAGGAACTGGCGGAGCGGCGCAGGGCCGCCGAGCGGGAGAAGTCCGGGGTGGCCCAGCAGCTCGGGCGGCTCGCCGGTCAGGCGCGCGGCGCGGCCGGTGAGGCCGAGCGGTCGGCCGCCTCCGCCGCCCGCGCCCAGGAAGCCCTGGAGCGGGCGACCGAGGAGGCCGAGGAGCTGGCCGAGCGGCTGCTCGTGGCCGAGGAGATGCCGGTCGAGGAGGAGCCCGACACCTCCGTGCGCGACCGGCTCGCCGCCGACGGCGCCAACGCCCGTCAGACCGAGATGGAGGCCCGCCTCCAGGTCCGTACCCACGAGGAGCGCGTGAAGGGACTCGCCGGACGCGCGGACTCCCTCGACCGAGGCGCCCGCGCCGAACGCGAGGCCCGTGCCCGAGCCGAGCAGCGCCGCGCCCGGCTGCGCCACGAGGCCGCGGTCGCCTCCGCCGTGGCGTCCGGCGCCCGTCAGCTCCTCGCCCACGTCGAGGTGTCGGTCGTACGCGCCGAGCAGGAGCGGGCCGCGGCCGAGGCGGCGAAGGCGGAGCGGGAGCGGGAGCTGACCGCCGAGCGCGGCCACGGCCGCGAGCTGAAGGGCGAACTGGACAAGCTGACCGACTCCGTCCACCGTGGCGAGGTGCTGGGCGCCGAGAAACGGCTGCGGATAGAGCAGCTGGAGGCCAAGGCACTCGAGGAACTGGGCGTGGAACCGGCCGGACTGGCCGCCGAGTACGGCCCCGACCAGCTGGTGCCGCCGTCACCGGCCGCGGAGGGCGAGGAACTGCCGGAGGACCCGGAGCACCCGCGCAACCAGCCGAAGCCGTTCGTCCGGGCCGAGCAGGAGAAGCGGCTGAAGTCCGCCGAACGGGCGTACCAGCAACTCGGGAAGGTGAATCCGCTCGCCCTGGAGGAGTTCTCGGCTCTGGAGGAGCGGCACAAGTTCCTCGCCGAGCAGCTCGAGGACCTGAAGAAGACCCGGGCCGATCTGCTGCAGGTGATCAAGGAGGTCGACGAGCGGGTCGAGCAGGTGTTCACGGAGGCGTACCGGGACACGGCCCGCGAGTTCGAGGGCGTCTTCTCGCGGCTCTTCCCCGGTGGCGAGGGCCGGCTCGTCCTGACCGATCCGGACAACATGCTGGCGACCGGTGTCGATGTCGAGGCCCGCCCCCCGGGCAAGAAGGTGAAGCGGCTCTCGCTGCTCTCGGGCGGCGAGCGGTCGCTGACGGCCGTGGCGTTGCTGGTCTCGATCTTCAAGGCCCGGCCGAGTCCGTTCTATGTGATGGACGAGGTCGAGGCCGCGCTCGACGACACCAATCTGCAGCGGCTGATCCGGATCATGGAGGAGCTCCAGGAGAGCTCGCAGCTCATCGTGATCACGCATCAGAAGCGGACGATGGAAGTCGCCGACGCGCTGTACGGCGTCTCGATGCAGGGGGACGGAGTCTCCAAGGTCATCAGCCAGCGGCTGCGCTGAAGCTTTACTTGTTCTTCAAGTCTTCAACACACCTTTTGGGCGGTATTGCGCAGAAGTCTGCCCAAAGCGCGATTCGCGACTTCGGAACTTGAACGCATACCCTCTGGAGCGTCGTTTTCAACTTCAAGTGGTGGCGGCTGAAGAGTTGTGCGCCACTTGGAGGAGTTCGCCCCCCCACGCCTGACGACTCGCCCCACGCCTGACGACGCGGCCAGGCACCAGGAGTTCATGTGACCAGCACATCGCAGACACCGGGATCCGGAGCCCGAGCGGCCCATCCGGAACACCTCGGCCATGTCATCTTCATCACGGCGGCCGCTGCGATGGGCGGCTTCCTCTTCGGCTACGACAGCGCCGTGATCAACGGAGCCGTCGAGGCGATCCGTCACCGTTACGACATCGGCTCTGCAACGCTGGCCGAGGTCATCGCCATCGCCCTGATCGGCTGCGCCATCGGCGCCGCCACGGCGGGCCGTATCGCCGACCGGATCGGCCGCATCGCATGCATGCGGATCGCCTCGGTGCTGTTCACCTTCAGCGCCATCGGCTCCGCGCTCCCGTTCGCCCTCTGGGACCTGGCCTTCTGGCGGATCATCGGCGGCTTCGCCATCGGCATGGCCTCGGTGATCGGACCGGCCTACATCGCCGAGGTCTCACCGGCCGCCTACCGTGGCAGGCTCGGCTCGTTCCAGCAGGCTGCGATCGTCGTCGGTATCGCCATCTCGCAGCTGGTGAACTTCGGCATCCTGCAGATGGCCGACGGCGACCAGCGCGGCACGATCGGCGGCCTGGAAGCCTGGCAGTGGATGCTCGGTGTGATGGTCGTTCCCGCGCTCCTGTACGGGCTGCTGTCGTTCGCGATCCCCGAGTCGCCGCGGTTCCTGATCTCGGTCGGCAAGAAGGAGCGGGCCCGGGAGATTCTCCGCGAGGTCGAGGGAGGGGCCGTCGACCTCGACGCCCGCGTCCTGGAGATCGAGGCCGCCATGCACCGCGAGCACAAGTCCACCTTCAAGGACCTGCTCGGCAGCCGCTTCGGCTTCCTGCCGATCGTCTGGGTCGGTATCGGCCTCTCGGTCTTCCAGCAGCTCGTCGGCATCAACGTGGCGTTCTACTACTCGTCGACGCTGTGGCAGTCCGTCGGCGTCGACCCGACCGACTCGTTCTTCTGGTCGTTCACGACGTCGATCGTCAACATCATCGGTACGGTGATCGCGATGGTCCTGGTCGACCGGATCGGCCGCAAGCCGCTCGCGCTGGCCGGCTCCGCCGGTATGGCGATCGCACTGGCCTTCGAGGCCTGGGCCTTCTCCGCCGATCTGGTCAACGGCAAACTCCCGACCGCCCAGGGCGTCGTCGCCCTCGTCGCGGCCCATGTCTTCGTGCTCTTCTTCGCGCTGTCCTGGGGTGTCGTGGTCTGGGTCTTCCTCGGCGAGATGTTCCCGAACAGGATCCGCGCCGCCGCACTCGGCGTCGCCGCCTCCGCGCAGTGGATCGCCAACTGGGCGATCACCGCGAGCTTCCCGAGCCTGGCCGACTGGAACCTGTCGGGCACCTACATCATCTACACATGCTTCGCCGTGCTCTCGATCCCCTTCGTGCTCAAGTTCGTGAAGGAGACCAAGGGCAAGGCGTTGGAGGAGATGGGCTGATCCCCGCTGCCCCGCTCCTCGACCACGCGTCCCCGGCCCGCGCCCGCGAGCCGGGGACGCGCGCATGTCCGTACGTCACCGCGGCGTGAACGCGTCATGCCGCTGCGGTGAGGGCACGTCACTTCGCGAGCGCTTCGCAGAACAGCCGCAGGCTGCGCCACCCCTCCTCGACCGGCATCCCGCCGCACAGCGGATGCAGCACCAGACTGTCGGCGTCCAGCGCGGCCAGCTGCTGCGGGGTGACGATCCGGTAGACCCCCTCGTCCCGCAGCGCGGCCACCGTGGTGGCCGCCGAGCGAACGGCCGACCGGATGTCCTTCGACTGCCAGGAGGAGTACGTCCGCGCCTCGTGAAGGAAATACGCGCCGTACCGTTCCCACGTCCGGTCCGGATCCTCCGACACATGGAGCAGCGGCGTCTCGGCCGCCGGCATCATGCAGAACCCCTCCGTGCCGTGGACCGCGCGCTGCTCGTGGTAGTACGCCTCCAGCTCGGGCAGATGCGCGCTCGGGAAGAACGGCAGTCCCAGCCGGGCCGCCCGCCGCGCCGCGGCCCGCGAGCTGCCGCCCACCAGCAGCAGTGGATGCGGCTGGGTGTACGGGCGCGGAGTGACCCGGACCGTACGGCCCCGGTACGGGAAAGGCTCGCCGGTCCACGCCTGCAGCACGGTCTCCAGCAGCTCGTCCTGGAACCGGCCGCGCCTGCCCCACTCGACGCCCGCCCGTTCGTATTCCTCGGGCCGGTATCCGATGCCCGCGACCGTCACCAGCCGCCCCCCGCTCAGCAGGTCGAGGACCGCGATGTCCTCCGCGAGCCGCAGCGGGTCGTGCAGCGGGCCGATGATCGCCGAGACCGTGACCGCGATCCGGCTCGTGGCGCCGAAGACCGATCCGGCGAAGACGAAGGGAGAGGGCAGCCAGGAGTTGGCGGCGCCGTGGTGCTCCTCGGTCTGCACGGTGTCGACGCCGTGTGCGTCGGCGTACGCGGCCATCTCCAGCGCCGTGCGGTAGCGGGCCGAGAGGGACTCGGGTGTGGCATCGGGATCGACGAGATTGAACCGGACCACTGTGAAGGCCATGACGGGCGTCCCCTTCGCCGGGCGGGCAGGGCGAGCCGGACAGTAACTGACGTAGCGTCAGAAGTGTAGAGGTGTGCCGGTGCGTACCGCCGGGCGCGGCAGCAGGGCGTACAGCGTCCCGGAGACGGCGATGGTGACCGCCCAGCCCAGGCCGTGGCGCCCGATCCAGGTGGTGGCGAGCGGCCCGGTGAACCATTCCACGCCGCTCAGCAGCAGCCCCACCGTGAGCCCCGCGGTCCACGCGGCCACGGCGGGCACCGAGTAGCCGCCGGTGTACCAGTAGGCACCGGTCGGGGTGGTGTCCAGCAGCGCCGCGGCGTCGTACGTACGTCCCCGCAGCAGATCGGCGCCGAAGACGCCGATCCATGCCGAGAACGTCACCGCGAGCAGCGTCAGAAAGGAGATGAACGCATCGATGAAACCGCTCGCCGTCATCATCAGCATTCCGCCCAGCAACAGGCTGATCGCGGCATTCACCCCCACCGCCCAGGCGCGCGGGATCGTGAATCCCAGCGTCTGCGCGGTGAATCCGGCCGAATACATCGACATCGCATTGATCAGCACCATTCCGACCACGGCGATCAGCAGATACGGCACCGAGATCCAGTCCGGCAGCAGCGTGCCGATGAAGGAGACCGGATCGCTGCTGGTGGCCAGGTCCGGAGTGGCGACCGCCATCACCGCGCCCATCAGGACCAGCGGCAGCGAGACGAGCACCGCGCCGCCCACGGTCGCCCCGACCACCGCCCGGCCGGAGGCGGTGCGCGGCAGATAGCGGGTGAAGTCCGGACCGGACGGCGCCCAGCTGATCCCACCGGCGGCCAGCGTGCCGGCGCCGGCGACCATCAGCGCCGTCGGCCCGGCCGGCCGGTCGAGGACGGCCCGCCAGTCGGTGCCCGCCCACAGATGGATCAGTACGAGGACGCTGAAGCCGCCGAAGAGGTACGCCGACCAGGTGCAGCACGTCCGCAGGGCGCCCATGCCGAGCCCGGACACCAGATAGCTGCCCGCCACGAAGGCCAGCAGCACCGCCATGATCAGTGTGGTGGTGCTCCGGACGGAGAACAGCAGACGGAGCACGGCCAGCAGGGCGTAGGCGCCGGTGACCGCGTTCACCGTCTCCCAGCCCCAGCGGGCGATCCAGATCAGCGCTCCGGGCAGCAGGTTGCCGCGCTGCCCGAAGACGGCCCGGGAGAGCGCCATGCCGGGCGCGCCGCCGTGCTGTCCCGCCACCGAGATCAGGCCGACCAGTCCGTAGCTGACGACGGGCGCCGTGGCCGCCACGGCCAGCACCTGCCAGAAATTGAGCCGGCTGAGGACGACGAGCCCCGCGCCCACGGTGAGCAGCAGCACCGTCATGTTGGCGGCGGCCCAGGTGGGGAAGAGGGTGCGGACCCGGCCGGTGCGCTCGCTGTCGGGGACGGGTTCCAGGCCGCGGGTCTCCACGAGCGGGATCGTACCTTCACTTCGCACAATTACCGCCAAAAGGGCCATTACGCCCTACTCGATCTCCGGCAGCTCCTCCGGCACCGCTCCCCGGGCGCGGCCGTGACCGATACTGGGTGCGTTATGGAATTCGTCATCCTTGCTGTAGTCATCGCCGCCCTGGTCGTGGCCGGTCTGGTCAGCGGGCTCGTGGTCAGCGGCCGCAAGAAGAAGCAGCTGCCCCCGGCACCGCCGAGCACGCCGACCCTCACTCCTCCCGCCGAGCCCCATGTCGGCGAGGAGGCCGAGACACCGCGCGAGGAACCGCGCCGCACCATCGAGGAGGCCGGTCCCCCCGAGGCCGAGGCTCCCGTCGCGGAAGTCCCGGCAGTCGCCGAGCCGGAGGCGCCCGCCGCCCCTGCGCTCGAGATCCCCGAGCCCACCGCGGGCCGTCTCGTACGGCTGCGGGCCCGGCTCGCCCGCTCGCAGAGCACTCTCGGCAAGGGGCTCCTGACGCTCCTGTCCCGGGACAACCTCGACGAGGACACCTGGGAGGAGATCGAGGACACCCTCCTGACCGCCGATGTCGGCGTCGCGCCCACCCAGGAGCTGGTGGAGCGGCTGCGCGAGCGGGTCCGCGTCCTCGGCACCCGCACTCCCGAGGGGCTGCGCGGCCTGCTGCGCGAGGAGCTCCTCGCCCTGCTCGGCACCGACTTCGACCGCGCGGTCAAGACGGAGAGCGGTGTCGACACCCCCGGTGTCGTGATGGTCGTCGGCGTGAACGGCACCGGCAAGACCACCACCACGGGCAAGCTGGCCCGGGTCCTCGTCGCCGACGGCCGCAGCGTCGTGCTCGGCGCGGCCGACACCTTCCGTGCCGCTGCCGCCGACCAGCTCCAGACCTGGGGTGAGCGCGTCGGCGCCCGTACCGTCCGCGGGCCCGAGGGCGGCGACCCGGCCTCGATCGCGTTCGACGCGGTGAAGGAAGGCATCGCCGAGGGCGCCGACGTCGTCCTGATCGACACCGCGGGCCGGCTGCACACCAAGACCGGGCTCATGGACGAGCTCGGCAAGGTCAAGCGCGTCGTCGAGAAGCACGGCCCGCTCGACGAGATCCTGCTCGTCCTCGATGCCACGACCGGGCAGAACGGTCTGGTGCAGGCCCGGGTCTTCGCCGAGGTCGTCGACATCACCGGCATCGTTCTCACCAAGCTGGACGGCACCGCCAAGGGCGGCATCGTCATCGCGGTCCAGCGCGAACTGGGCGTACCGGTGAAGCTGGTGGGTCTGGGCGAGGGGCCGGACGATCTGGCTCCGTTCGAGCCGGAGGCGTTCGTCGACGCACTGATCGGCGACTGACGCGCATCGGCTCGGGCCGACAGCCGTTTCGAACGCGATCGCCGGGTGGGCTCGGATTCCGAGCCCACCCGGCGATCGCGTTCACACCCTCTGGAGACACCGTTCCTGGGCGCCCGCCCTTACGAGCGGTGGCAGATGTACGCCAGCGTGCCCAGCAGCAGCCGCGCCTGCGGCGGCGCGGCCGCCGTGTCCAGCGCCGGCGGCCGCAGCCAGCGCACCGGGCCGAGACCGCCCTCGTCGGACGGGGGTGCGGTGATGTGGCAGCCGGGACCCATCGCCCGCAGATCCAGACCCGCGTCGTCCCAGCCCAGCCGGTACAGCAGCTGCGGAAGTCCGGCGGCGGCGCCCGGCGCGACGAAGAACTGCGCCCGCCCGGACGGCGTCACGGCCACCGGGCCCAGCGGCAGCCCCATCCGCTCCAGCCGCACCAGCGCCCGGCGTCCCGCCTGTTCGGCGACGTCGAGAACGTCGAACGTGCGCCCCACCGGCAGCAGCATCGAGGCGCCCGGCACCCGGGCCCAGGCGCGCGCCGCGGCGTCCAGCGTGGCGCCCGCCGGCACCTCGTCGGCGAAGTCCAGCGGATGGGCGCCGGGAGAGGCGCACGCGGTGTCGCCGCACGAGCAGTTGCCGGCCGCGGCCCGCGCTCCCGGTGCGACGGCCCAGCCCCACAGTCCTGTGTACTCGGCCACCGCGGTGCACTCGGCCGTACGGCCCCGTCGCCGTGAGCCGGTTCGCATCTCGCGGATGCCGCCGATCGTGAAGCCCATGCCCCCTCCAACGGGTCCGGCTCGCCGATGGTTACGACGTGGAGCCCAGTCGTTACACTCCGTCGCCCGCCGATCCGGCAGCGCACGGGTGAACCCCAGGTGGTGCGGCACGGTCCGCGCGCCCCTGGGCGCATCACTGATTCTGCTGCCGATCGCCGTCTGTCAAGTGAATCGCGCTACGTGGCGGACGGGTTCATTCGAAGGGGTGGCGAATGGTGGCGTTTCTGCAATCTCCCTCGCCGAGGGGGTGATCGTAGGATTACCGTCGGTACACGAACCATGGAAGTATGTGCGCCTGCGGGTATGCCGGAGGCAAGTCGATTTCCTGTTCGAAGGTGCGCAACCGCCGTACGGACGGCTTCGGCCCACGGCAATCTGATAGTGGTTCGCGCGACACGTATGCAGCGGGATGGGGGCGTTCCAGTGAGTGGCAGCGGCGCAGGCGATACGAATGCCGGCAAGCGCCCCAACGGGCAATTGGGATCATGGTTCGTGCGCAGCGGCTGGTCGAAGGGCGAGCTGGCACGGCAGGTGAACCGCAGGGCACGCCAGATGGGCGCCCACCACATCAGCACGGACACCTCGCGGGTCCGGCGCTGGCTCGACGGCGAGCAGCCGCGCGAGCCGATTCCGCGCATCCTCTCCGAGCTCTTCTCCGAGCGCTTCGGCACCGTCGTCGCCGTCGAGGACCTCGGGCTGCGCACCGCCCATCAGTCGCCGTCGGTGGCCGGCGTCGACCTGCCCTGGGCGGGCCCCCAGACCGTCGCGCTGCTCAGCGAATTCTCCCGCAGCGACCTGATGCTCGCCCGTCGCGGCTTCCTCGGCACCTCACTCGCCCTCGCCGCGGGCCCGGCCCTCATCGAGCCCATGCAGCGCTGGCTGGTGCCGGTCGCCGCCACGGCACCGGCCGATCCGGCGCCGTCCATGACGGACCGCCGCCCGTCCCGGCTCTCCGGCCCCGAGCTCGACCTGCTGGAGTCCACCACGGTGATGTTCCGCCAGTGGGACGCCCAGTGCGGCGGTGGCCTGCGTCGCAAGGCCGTCGTGGGTCAGCTCCACGAGGTCACCGACCTGCTGCAGGAACCGCAGCCCGCCGCCACTGCCACCCGGCTCTTCCGGTGTGCGGCCGAACTTGCCGAGCTGGCGGGCTGGATGAGTTACGACGTCGGCCTCCAGCCCACCGCCCAGAAGTACTTCGTCCTCGCGCTGCACGCCGCCAAGGAGGCCGGCGACAAACCGCTCGGCAGCTATGTCCTGTCCAGCATGAGTCGCCAGATGATCCACCTCGGACGGCCCGACGACGCCCTCGAACTGATCCATCTCGCCCAGTACGGCAGCCGGGACTGCGCCACCCCGCGCACCCAGGCGATGCTGTATGCGATGGAGGCCCGTGCCTACGCCAACATGGGCCAGCCCAGCAAGTGCAAGCGAGCCGTCCGGATGGCCGAGGACACCTTCCTCGACGCCGGGATCGACGGCGAGCCCGAGCCCGACTGGATCCGCTTCTTCTCCGAGGCCGAGCTCAATGGCGAGAACTCCCACTCGTACCGCGACCTCGCCTATGTCGCCGGCCGCAGCCCCACGTACGCCTCGCTCGCCGAGCCTCTCATGGAGAAGGCCGTCGAACTGTTCGGCGAGGACGACGAGCACCAGCGGTCGTACGCACTGAACCTGATCGGCCTCGCCACCGTGCATCTCCTCCAGCGCGAACCCGAGCAGTCCACGCGGCTGGCCGAAAGGGCGCTGAAGGTCGCCAAGAAGGTCCGCTCCGAGCGCGTCAACACCCGGCTCCGCAAGACCGTCGACACCGCTGCCAGGGACTTCGGCGACATCCCCGAGGTCGCCAGTCTCACCGATCTGCTCACCGAGCAGCTGCCGGAGACCGCCGAGGCGGTCTGACCGGGCACCCGCACACTCCGGCCACGCCGGCCACCCCGCACAGACCGACTTCGGCTCCCCCTTGCCAGGTCAGCGGGTGACCGGCGTGGCCGGTTCGCGTTCCCGTTCCCGTACTCCACAGTCGTAACCGCACCGTATGCGGCCCCGGCCGCAGGGTGGGCCCGGCCCCGGATACGCCACTCGGGATTCATGGGGACGTAACACGCCACACCTCTTCGTCACTGCGGCGAAACATCGTGCGGCATCGGCGGAAACGGCGCTGGGCGAACCTCATGGCGCATAACCGGCCCGCACCTTTTCCACAGTGGTCCCGCACGTGGTCCCGCACTCTCAGCCCGCACGCGGCCGCACCGACGACGAGGAGACGCCGATGCCCCCAGGCATCACGACGCTTGCCGCAGACGCCCCGACGCTGTCTGCCGCCAACACCGGGTTCATGCTCATCTGCTCGGCCCTGGTGATGATCATGACCCCGGGTCTGGCCTTCTTCTACGGAGGCATGGTCCGCGTCAAGAGCACCCTCAACATGCTGATGATGAGCTTCATCAGCCTCGGGATCGTCACGATCCTGTGGGTGCTCTACGGATTCAGCCTCGCCTTCGGCACCGACATCGGCTCGTTCATCGGCTGGAGCTCGGACTTCGCCGGCCTGAGCGGGATCGGGATCACCCAGCTCTGGGACGGCTACACCATCCCGGTCTACGTCTTCGCCGTCTTCCAGCTGATGTTCGCCATCATCACACCCGCCCTGATCAGCGGCGCCCTCGCCGACCGCGTCAAGTTCACCTCCTGGGCGCTGTTCGTCGCCCTGTGGGTGACCGTCGTGTACTTCCCGGTCGCGCACTGGGTCTGGGGCGCCGGCGGCTGGCTCTTCGAACTCGGCGTCATCGACTTCGCCGGCGGTACGGCGGTCCACATCAACGCCGGTGCGGCAGCCCTCGGCGTGATCCTCGTCATCGGGAAGCGGGTCGGGTTCAAGAAGGACCCGATGCGGCCGCACAGCCTGCCGCTCGTCATGCTCGGCGCCGGCCTCCTGTGGTTCGGCTGGTTCGGCTTCAACGCCGGATCGTGGCTCGGCAACGACGACGGCGTCGGCGCGGTCATGTTCGTCAACACGCAGGTCGCCACCGCCGCCGCGATGCTCGCCTGGCTGGGTTACGAGAAGCTCCGCCACGGCTCCTTCACCACCCTCGGCGCCGCCTCCGGCGCGGTCGCCGGCCTCGTCGCCATCACCCCGTCCGGCGGCGCGGTCAGCCCGCTCGGTGCCATCGCCGTCGGTGCCATCGCCGGTGTGCTCTGCGCCATGGCGGTCGGCCTCAAGTACAAGTTCGGCTACGACGACTCCCTCGACGTCGTCGGTGTCCACCTCGTCGGCGGTGTCGCCGGTTCGCTCCTCATCGGCCTCTTCGCCACCGGCGGCGTCCAGTCCGACGCCAAGGGCCTCTTCTACGGCGGCGGTCTCGACCAGCTCGGCAAGCAGGCCGTCGGTGTCTTCGCGGTCCTCGCCTACTCTCTGGTCGTCTCCGCGGTCCTCGCCTTCCTCCTCGACAGGACGATCGGCATGCGGGTCGACGAGGACGACGAGATCTCCGGCATCGACCAGGTCGAGCACGCCGAGACCGCGTACGACTTCAGCGGCGCCGGCGGCGGTGCGGCCCCGCGCACCAGTGGCTCCACTCCGGTATCGGACTCGACGGCAGCAGCGCAGACCAAGAAGGTGGACGCATGAAGCTCATCACCGCAGTCGTGAAGCCGCACCGGCTCGACGAGATCAAGGAGGCCCTCCAGGCCTTCGGCATCCAGGGCCTCACGGTCACGGAAGCCAGCGGCTACGGGCGCCAGCGCGGTCACACCGAGGTCTACCGGGGCGCGGAGTACACCGTCGACCTGGTCCCCAAGATCCGTATCGAGGTCCTCGTCGAGGACGAGGACGCCGAACAGCTCATCGATGTGGTGGTGAAGGCCGCCCGAACCGGCAAGATCGGAGACGGCAAGGTCTGGAGCGTCCCCGTCGAGACGGCCGTACGGGTCCGCACCGGCGAACGCGGCCCGGACGCCCTCTGACCGGACGTCCCGTCAACCGAAAGGCAGCTGGGTGACGAGCATCGAAGTGACCACCGAATCCGAAGACTCGGGACCCAGCGGCTACGCGGCGGCCCGGCTGTGCCTCCTCCAGGAGAAGGCGCAGTCCGGGCCGCCGCGCCGTGCGGCCCTCGCAGCGCTCACCGACACATGGCTGACCGGCCTGTTCACCACCGCGGCCGAGGCGACCGGAGTCCGTGGCGCGGCCCTCGTCGCCGTCGGCGGCTACGGCCGTGGTGAGCTCTCCCCGCGCAGCGATCTCGATCTGCTGCTCCTGCACGACGGCAGCGCCGACGCCGGCGCCATCGCCTCCCTCGCCGACCGCATCTGGTACCCCGTCTGGGACCTCGGCCTCGCCCTCGACCACTCCGTGCGCACACCCGGCGAAGCCAGGAAGACCGCGGGCGAGGACCTCAAGGTGCAGCTCGGACTGCTCGACGCCCGGTCCGTGGCCGGCGACCGCGGACTGGTCGCCGCGATGCGCACCACGATCTTCGCCGACTGGCGCAACCTCGCCCCCAAACGCCTCCCGGCCCTCGACGAACTCTGCCGCGAACGGGCCGAACGCCAGGGCGAGCTCCAGTTCCTCCTCGAACCCGACCTGAAGGAGGCCCGCGGCGGGCTGCGCGACGCCACCGCCCTGCGCGCCGTCGCCGCCTCCTGGATCGCCGACGCGCCCCGCGAAGGCCTCGCCGAGGCCCGCCGCACCCTCCTCGACACCCGCGACGCGCTGCACCTGACCACCGGCCGCGCCACCGACCGCCTCGCGCTCCAGGAGCAGGACCAGGTCTCCGCCGCCCTCGGCCTGCTCGACGCCGACGCGCTGCTGCGCCAGGTGTACGAGGCCGCGCGCACAGTCTCGTACGCCACCGACGTCACCTGGCGCGAGGTCAACCGCGTGCTGCGGGCGCGCTCGGCACGGCCCCGGCTGCGCGCCATGCTCGGCGGCAAGGCCGCCGCCCCCGACCGCACCCCGCTCGCCGACGGTGTCGTCGAGGCCGACGGCGAAGTCGTCCTCGCCCGCACCGCCCGCCCCGAACGCGACCCGGTGCTCGTGCTGCGCGCCGCCGCCGCGGCCGCCCAGTCCGAACTGCCGATCTCCCGCCATGTCGTACGCCACCTCGCCACCGCCGCGCGCCCGCTGCCGGTGCCCTGGCCCGCCGAGGCCCGTGAGGAACTCGTCACCCTGCTCGGCGCGGGCGAGGCCACGATCCCCGTCTGGGAGGCCCTCGAGGCGGAAGGACTGATCACCCGGCTGCTGCCCGACTGGGAACGTGTCCACTGCCGGCCCCAGCGCAACCCCGTCCACACCTGGACCGTCGACCGCCACCTCGTGGAGGCGGCCGTCCGGGCCTCCTCCCTCACCCGCCGCGTCGGCCGCCCCGACCTCCTCCTCGTCGCCGCCCTGCTGCACGACATCGGCAAGGGCTGGCCCGGCGACCACTCCGTCGCCGGGGAGGTCATCGCCCGCGACGTCGCCGCCCGGATCGGCTTCGACCAGCACGACGTGGGCGTCATCGCCACCCTGGTACGCCACCATCTGCTGCTCATCGAGACCGCCACCCGTCGCGACCTCGACGACCCGGCGACCGTCCGGTCCGTCGCCACCGCGGTGGGGACCGCGTCCACGCTGGAGCTGCTCCACGCCCTCACCGAGGCCGACGCGCTGGCCACCGGGCCCGCCGCCTGGTCCACCTGGCGCGCCTCCCTCGTCACCGACCTCGTCACACGCGTCGCAGCCGTGCTCGCCGGCCAGGCGCCGGACGAACCCGAACCGGCCGCACCCAGCGCCGAACAGGAACGCCTCGCCGTCGAGGCCCTGCGCACCGGTGAACCCGTCCTCACCCTGCACGCCCAGACCGAGGCACCGGACGAGGACGGCGAGCCGGAACCCGTGGGCGTCGAACTTCAGATCGCCGTGCCCGACCGCCCCGGCGTCCTGCCCGCCGCCGCCGGGGTCCTGGCCCTGCACCGCCTCACCGTCCGCGCCGCCGACCTGCGGGCCGTCGAGCTCCCCACCGAGATCGGCGAGTGTGCCGACGTGCTGCTGCTCAGCTGGCGGGTGGCGGCCGAATACGGTTCCCTGCCGCAGGCCGGCCGGCTCCGCGCCGACCTCGTACGCGCCCTGGACGGTTCCCTCGACATCCAGGCCCGCCTTGCCGAGCGCGAAGCCGCCTATCCGCGGCGCCGCGGGGTGAAGGCCCCGCCACCGCGGGTGACGGTCGCACCGGCCGGCTCACGGCTGGCGACGGTCATCGAGGTGCGGGCCCAGGACGCCCCGGGGCTGCTGCACCGCATCGGCCGGGCGCTGGAACAGAGCGCGGTACGGGTGCGCAGTGCGCATGTGTCGACTCTGGGGGCGAACGCGGTGGACACCGTTTATGTCACACGGGAGGACGGCTCGGTGCTGCCGGACGCGGACGCCGCGGCCGTGGCGAAGGCACTGGAGGAGGCGCTGCGGTGACGCCGTCACGCCGTGCTGCGCGGGCCGGAGGACCGGTGGGCGGGACGTGCTCGCGGCCGCTGGGGGTTCCTTCCCGTGCCGACCGAATCCGGCCGGCACGGGAGGTCGCTTGCGCGAGCCAGATACTCTAGGGAGCGACCCACCACGACCCCGACCCTGAGGACCGACGAGCGCCGTGTTCGATACTCTCTCCGACCGCCTTAGCGCGACTTTCAAGAACCTCAGGGGCAAGGGCCGCTTGTCCGAGGCGGATATCGACGCCACGGCACGCGAGATCCGTATCGCCCTCCTCGAGGCCGATGTCGCGCTCCCTGTGGTCCGCGCCTTCATCGCCAACGTCAAGGAGCGGTCGCGCGGCGTCGAGGTCTCCCAGGCGCTGAACCCCGCCCAGCAGGTCGTCAAGATCGTCAACGAGGAGCTCGTCGGCATCCTCGGCGGCGAGACCCGGCGGCTGCGGTTCGCCAAGAACCCGCCCACCGTGATCATGCTCGCGGGTCTGCAGGGTGCCGGTAAGACCACCCTCGCCGGAAAGCTCGGTCTCTGGCTCAAGGGCCAGGGCCACTCCCCGCTGCTCGTCGCCTGTGACCTCCAGCGCCCCAACGCCGTCAACCAGCTGAGCGTCGTCGCCGACCGCGCCGGTGTCGCGGTGTACGCCCCGGAGCCGGGCAACGGCGTCGGCGACCCGGTCCAGGTCGCCAAGGACTCCATCGAGCACGCCCGCTCCAAGCAGTACGACGTGGTGATCGTCGACACCGCGGGCCGCCTCGGTATCGATGCGGATCTGATGCAGCAGGCCGCGGACATCCGCGACGCCGTCAGCCCCGACGAGATCCTCTTCGTCGTCGACGCGATGATCGGCCAGGACGCGGTCAACACCGCGGAGGCCTTCCGCGACGGCGTCGGCTTCGACGGCGTGGTGCTCTCCAAGCTCGACGGTGACGCCCGCGGTGGTGCCGCCCTGTCGATCGCCCACGTCACGGGCAAGCAGGTCATGTTCGCGTCGAACGGTGAGAAGCTCGAGGACTTCGACGCCTTCCACCCCGACCGCATGGCGTCCCGCATCCTCGACATGGGTGACCTGCTCACCCTGATCGAGCAGGCGGAGAAGACCTTCAGCCAGGAAGAGGCCGCCAAAATGGCCTCCAAGCTGGCGTCCAGCAAGGGCAAGGACTTCACGCTCGACGACTTCCTGGCGCAGATGGAGCAGGTCAGGAAGATGGGCTCCATCTCCAAGCTGCTCGGGATGCTGCCCGGCATGGGGCAGATCAAGGACCAGATCAACAGCATCGACGAGCGGGACGTGGACCGTACCGCCGCGATCATCAAGTCCATGACGCCGCACGAGCGCCAGGAGCCGACGATCATCAACGGCTCGCGCCGGGCCCGTATCGCCAAGGGTTCCGGTGTCGAGGTGTCCGCTGTGAAGAACCTCGTGGAGCGGTTCTTCGAGGCGCGCAAGATGATGTCGAAGATGGCGCAGGGCGGCGGCATGCCGGGCATGCCGGGGATGCCCGGCATGGGTGGCGGCGCCGGCCGGCAGAAGAAGCAGGTCAAGCAGGCCAAGGGCAAGCGCAAGAGCGGTAACCCGATGAAGCGCAAGGCCGAGGAGCAGGCCGCGGCGGCCCGTCGCGAGCAGGCGGCGGCGCAGGGCGGCGCGTTCGGTCTCCCGGCCGAGCAGGACGACCAGAACTTCGAGCTGCCGGACGCATTCAAGAAGTTCATGGGCTGACGTTCCCGGCCCGCATGCGGAAGGGGCGCCCGCCGTTGTCGGCGGGCGCCCCTTCCGCATGCGGGCCGGCCGCTCTGCATCTGCCCGGAGGGCCCGACGGCCCGCGTGGACCGGCGCGGCGGCGTACGTCCCGGTGGGCAGGCGTGCCCGGTCGCCGGGAAGTACAGACAAGAGTTCAGGCGTCCGCGCGCCGCTGTCCCCCCATGGGCCCACCGAACAGGCTCTGGGAGAGCTCCGGTGTGTTTTCTCGCTTAATGTCGCCTCAAGGTCGTCGGCAGAGGAGCGCGCGTGACCAGTCCCGTACCGCCACGCGATCGGACCGATCAGCCATGGCGCTCCGAAGGTGCCCCGCCGCCCCCGCCGCCGCGCCGGAAGATGGCCGGCGGTTGGGGCGGACTGCTGCTGACCGCGCTGGCCGTCTATCTGATCACCAACCTGGTGCTGTCGTTCTTCAACGGCAGGGACGAGCCGACCATCGCGTACACGGAGTTCAGCAAGCAGGTCACGGCGGGCAATGTCTCCAAGATCTACTCCAAGGGCGACGCCATCCAGGGGCAGCTGAAGAAGGAGGCGAAGATCCCCGGCGGTGACGACACGTACACCAAGTTCGTCACCCAGCGGCCCGCCTTCGCCGACGACAACCTCTGGGCCGAGCTGGTCAAGGAAGATGTCACCGTCACCGCGCAGCCGGTCGTGCAGCAGCGCAGCTTCCTGGCGAATCTGCTGATCTCCCTCGCTCCGATGCTGCTGCTCGTCCTGCTCTGGGTCTTCATCGCCCGCCGGATGTCCGGGGGGCTCGGCGGCGGTGCGCTGGGCCGCAAGGCCCCGCCCAAACCGGTCGAGCTGGAGGGTGGCAAGCGCACCACCTTCGAGGACGTGGCCGGGATCGACGAGGTCGAGGGCGAACTCAACGATGTCGTCGACTTCCTGAAGAACCCGCAGGAGTACCGGAAGATGGGCGCCCGGATGCCCGGGGGAGTGCTGTTGGCCGGCCCGCCCGGCACCGGCAAGACGCTCCTCGCGCGGGCCGTCGCGGGCGAGGCCGGGGTGCCGTTCTTCTCCGCCTCCGCCTCCGAGTTCATCGAGATGATCGTCGGCGTCGGCGCGAGCCGGGTGCGCGAGCTGTTCGCCGAGGCCCGCAAGGTCGCCCCCGCGATCGTCTTCATCGACGAGATCGACACCATCGGCCGGGCCCGTGGCGGCGGCTCCGGGATGGGCGGCCACGACGAGCGCGAACAGACGCTGAATCAGATCCTCACCGAGATGGACGGCTTCTCCGGCTCGGAGGGCGTCGTCGTCCTCGCCGCCACCAACCGGGCCGACGTCCTCGACCCGGCGCTCACCCGGCCCGGCCGCTTCGACCGGATCGTCCAGGTCAGCCCGCCGGACCGGGGCGGGCGGGAGGCGATCCTGAAGATCCACACCCGGCAGATCCCGCTCTCCGAGGACGTCAGCCTCGGCCAGGTGGCCCGGACGACCCCCGGCATGACCGGTGCGGACCTCGCCAACCTCGCCAACGAGGCCGCACTGCTCGCCGTCAAACGCAAGAAGTCCGAGGTCGACCAGGCCGAACTCTCGGACGCCCTGGAGAAGGTCCAGCTCGGCGCCGAACGACCGCTGGTCATGCCGGAGGAGGAACGGCGCAGGACGGCGTACCACGAGAGCGGCCACGCCCTCCTCGGCATGCTCCAGCCCGGTGCCGACCCGGTCCGCAAGGTCACCATCGTGCCGCGCGGCCGGGCCCTCGGCGTCACCCTCTCGACGCCGGAAGCCGACAAGTACGCGTACACCGAGGAGTATCTGCGCGGCCGCATCATCGGCGCCCTCGGTGGCATGGCCGCGGAACATCTGGTCTACGGCGTGGTCACCACGGGTTCGGAGAGCGACCTGGAACAGGTCACCGCTCTGGCACGCGGAATGGTCGGGCGCTGGGGGATGAGCGAAAGGGTCGGCAGGCTGACGGCGATCCCGGGCGACGCCCAGCAGGCATACGGACTCTCGGCGGCGCCCGCCACGCTGGACGCGGTCGACCACGAGATGCGGCGCATCGTCGACGAGTGCTACATCGAGGCGCAGCAGCTGCTGAGCGAGCACCGGGACCAGCTCGACGCCCTGGCAGCGGCGCTGCTGCAGAACGAGACACTGGACGAGGAGGCTGCCTACCGGGCGGCGGGCGTCGCGCGCCTGACCAAACATTGAGAGCCGCCCGGCCGGGCGGCTCCCGGGAGCACCCCTGCGCGGGAGTGCTCCGCCGACGAGGGGCCCCTTCTAAGGAGTGGTGCAGACGAGATAGCGGAAGACATTCGGCATCCAGACCGTGCCGTCCCGGCGCCGGTGCGGATGCAGCGCCTCCGCCAGCTCCTTCTCGACCTGGGCCCGGTCCGTGGCCCGTACCGCCGCGTCGAACAGCCGCGTCGACAGCAGTCCGCGCACCGCACTGTCCATGTCCGCGTACCCGAACGGGCACGCCACCCGCCCCGAACCGTTCGGATTCAGCCCGCTCCGGAACGCGACCTCCTCCAGATCGTCCCGGCGCGCCGGGCGCCAGCCGCCCGCGCGGGGCGCACTCGCCCCGTCCGCGAGCCGGGTCGCCAGCCGCAGCACCGCCGAGGTGGCACAGCGCTCGGGCGGCCCCCATCCGGTCAGCACCACCGTGCCACCCCGGCCGACCAGTGGCACGCCGGACTCCAGTGTCCGTTTCAGCCCCTCGGAGTCGCCCGCCGAACAGCCGATCGGGGTGAACACGGTGAGCAGGCTGTACGGAGGATCCTCGGGCCGGACGGCCACGGACGGATCACCGTCGAGGAGCACCGGCAGACCGTCCCGGTCCCGGTCGGCGCCGGCCTCGGGCAGCAGCCGCTCACGGGCCAGCGCAAGACGTTCACGGTCGGTGTCGACGCCGGTGACCTGCGCCCCGCGGGCCGCCGCGATCAGCAGCGCGAGCCCGGAGCCGCAGCCGAGGGAGAGCATCCGCGTACCGGCTCCGATTTCCAGCCGCTCGTACACCGCTTCGTACAGCGGCGCGAGCATGCGTTCCTGGATCTCGGCCCAGTCACGGGCACGGGTTCCCGGTTCCACCGGGGCGGATGCATCCGCCTGCCTGTAGTGCCGGACGAGCGTTGGTGTCATGGAATGCGCCCCAATCCGCCGAGAGGTCGGTCGTGTCCTCCGAGAGGCCGGTCGTACCCCGAGTGGGACGGCCCCCCGGATGCGTGCGCGCCCGCACTGCCTCCGTAAGTCAGAGAACTCCGCATCCGCGGCCGCGTCCAGGGGTCGGAGGGCAATGGTTGCGCGCCACGGTCGTGCGCCCCCCGGCACACACCGAGCGCCCACCGGAACATGCTGCCCGGGCCGGTCCCGTCACCCCGTGCGGGGCGAGATGTCGCCGTACGATGCGCGCCATGGCTAAGGCACCCGTTCTCACACCCCAGGCCGAGGACTTTCCCCGCTGGTACCAGGATCTGATCAACAAGGCCGAGCTCGCGGACAACGGTCCGGTGCGCGGCACCATGGTCATCCGACCGTACGGATACGGCTTGTGGGAGCGGATGCAGCAGGAGATGGATGCCCGCATCAAGCAAGCGGGCGCCCAGAACGCCTACTTCCCGCTCTTCATCCCCCAGTCTTACCTGACACGCGAGGCGGAGCACGTCGAGGGCTTCGCACCCGAACTCGCCGTCGTGACCCACGGGGGCGGGAAGGACCTCGAAGAGCCCGTGGTGGTGCGGCCGACGTCCGAAACGATCATCAACGAGTACTTCTCGAAATGGGTCCAGAGCTACCGGGATCTGCCCCTGCTCATCAACCAGTGGGCCAACGTCGTGCGATGGGAGATGCGCCCGCGGGTCTTCCTCCGGACGACGGAGTTCCTCTGGCAGGAGGGCCACACCGCCCATGCCTCGTACGAGGACGCCCGGGACTACGCCGCCCACATCCACCGGAACGTCTACGCCGATTTCATGACCGACGTCCTCGCCATCGACGTGGTGCTCGGCCGCAAGACCCCGAGCGAGCGGTTCGCGGGCGCCGTCAACACGCTCACCCTCGAATCGATGATGGGCGACGGCAAGGCCCTGCAGATGGGCACGAGCCATGAGCTCGGCACCAACTTCGCCAAGGCCTTCCACACCACGTACCTGTCCCAGGAGGGCCGGCAGGAGCTGGTCTGGCAGACCTCCTGGGGCACCTCGACCCGGATGGTCGGCGGTCTGATCATGTCGCACGGCGACGACCGGGGGCTGCGCGTCCCGCCGCGGCTGGCCCCCGTACAGGCGGTCGTCCTCGCGATCAAGGAGGACGACGCGGTCCTTGCCGAGGTCCGCTCCCTCGGCGACCGGCTGCGCGCCGCCGGGATCAGGGTCCAGGTCGACGACCGCACGGACACCCCGTTCGGGCGGCGCGCGGTCGACTGGGAGCTGAAGGGCGTACCGGTCCGGATCGAGATCGGCCCGCGCGATCTGGAGAACGGCACGGCGATGCTGGCCCGCCGCGTCCCCGGCGGCAAGGAGCCGGTCCCGATCGAGGCGCTGGCAACCCTGCTGCCCGCGGTCCTGGAGGAGGACCAGACCACGCTGCTGCGCGAGTCCCGGGCCCGCCGCACCTCACGCACCAGCGAGGTGTCCACCGTCGAGGAGGCCGCGGAAGCGGCGGCCGCGGGTGGCTGGGCCCGCATCCCCTGGGACGTTCTCGGCCCGGCGGGGGAGGCGCGGCTCGCGGAGCAGGGCGCCTCGGTGCGGTGTCTGGTCGCGGAGGACGGGTCGGTGCCGCAGTCCGACGACGCCCCGGGTACTGTCGCCGTCGTGGCCCGCGCCTACTGACGTCCGACGGCGCCCCCGGAACCGTCCGGCGCGCGGGGGTTGTCTACGCGCCGGGGCGTACGCGTCGCTACGTACCGGCTTCATGCGAGCTGTGTGACTTCTCCGCAGATCAGCGCACCTGTCCTCGTCAGGACAGATGAACGGCAACTGACTGGTACGTGCAAAATATTTGGGATGGCCCGGAATCGGAACACCGGAGCACTCAGGCTCGTTGTCACGACGTGAGCACGACACCACCTGTACTTGCCGCAGAGCTGGCGCAGGCGTGGGCCGACATTCAGCGGTACCACCCCGAGCTGCCCGATCTTGCCGCGCCCGAGTCCCTGATCGGAGAGTCCTCGTCCGCCTGTGGCGCCGAGCTCTCCTTCGAGCGACTGCTCCATGAGGCAGTCCATGGCATCGCCGCCGCACGAGGTGTCCGTGACACCTCCCGCGCCGGCCGCTACCACAACAGACGATTCCTCGCGATCGCCGAGGAGCTCGGCCTCGACCATTCCGAGGAGCCGCATCCCAGCAGTGGCTTCTCGCTGGTCACGCTCAACCCCGAGGCCAAGCGCCGGTACCGACCGACGATGGAGCGGCTGCAGCGCGCCCTCAAGGCGCACACGGTCGCCACCGCCGCCGACACCAAGCGTTCCTTCCGCGGGCCGGCCGCCCGGCACGGCTCCTCCGGAGGCGGCGTGCGGGTGAAGGCCGTCTGCGACTGCGGGCGCAACGTCCGGGTCGTCCCGTCGGTCCTCGCCCAGGCGCCCATCGTCTGCGGCGGCTGCGGAAAGCCGTTCCGCATCCCGGAAGCGGCGGTCGCGGTGGGGTGACCCGATGTGGTGTGGCACAATGGCTAGCTGTACTCGACAGCCGCACAGGAACCCTCTCGCCTCCGGCTGACGCGTCCATCGGGCACCCGAGTACCGCAACCCCACGTGGCATCTTCGTTGTGCCCAACCACGTCATAGACCAGGAGACACCACTTCCGTGGCAGTCAAGATCAAGCTGAAGCGTCTGGGCAAGATCCGTTCGCCTCACTACCGCATCGTCGTCGCCGACTCCCGTACCCGCCGTGACGGCCGGGCCATCGAGGAGATCGGCCTGTACCACCCGGTGCAGAACCCGTCGCGCATCGAGGTCAACTCGGAGCGTGCGCAGTACTGGCTGTCCGTCGGCGCCCAGCCGACCGAGCCGGTTCTCGCGATCCTGAAGCTCACCGGTGACTGGCAGGCCCACAAGGGTCTCCCGGCCCCCGCGCCGCTGCTGCAGCCGGAGCCCAAGGCTGACAAGCGCGCCCTGTTCGAGGCCCTGGCCAAGGACGCCGGCGAGGAGTCCAAGGGCGAGGCCATCACGCCGAAGGCGAAGAAGTCCGACAAGAAGGCGGACGAGGCTGCTGACGCTGCCGCGTCCGCCGAGTCGACCGAGGCCTGAGCATGCTCGAGGAGGCTCTCGAGCACCTCGTGAAGGGCATCGTCGACAACCCCGACGATGTGCAGGTCGCCTCGCGCAACCTGCGCCGTGGTCGTGTGCTCGAGGTCCGGGTCCATCCCGATGACCTCGGCAAGGTGATCGGCCGCAACGGCCGCACCGCACGCGCGCTGCGAACCGTCGTGGGCGCCATCGGCGGCCGTGGCATCCGCGTCGACCTCGTCGATGTGGACCAGGTTCGCTGACAGAGTTGAACACCGGCACGGGCCGGGGAGGGCCATGCGCCCGCCCCGGCCCGTCGCCGTATGACAGGAGAGACACAAGGTGCAGCTGGTAGTTGCGCGGATCGGCCGCGCCCACGGCATCAAGGGTGAGGTCACCGTCGAGGTGCGTACGGACGAGCCGGAGCTCAGGCTCGGCCCCGGGGCCCGACTGACCACCGACCCGGCAGCGAACGGACCGCTGACGATCGAGACCGGACGGGTGCACAGCGGCAGACTGCTGCTGCGTTTCGAGGGCGTACGGGACCGCACGGCGGCCGAGGCCCTCCGGAACACCCTGCTGATCGCCGACGTCGATCCGGCGGAACTCCCCGAGGACCCCGAGGAGTTCTACGACCACCAGCTCATCGACCTCGATGTGGTTCTCGCCGACGGCACCGAGATCGGCCGGATCACGGAGATCTCGCACCTGCCGTCCCAGGATCTCTTCATCGTGGAGCGCCCGGACGGCAGCGAGGTGATGATCCCGTTCGTCGAGGAGATCGTCACCGAGATCGATCTGGAGGAGCAGCGTGCGGTCATCACCCCGCCGCCCGGTCTGATCGACGACAGCCAGGCCGTGATCGTCTCCTCGCGGGACGAAGAGGCGTCCGAGCCCGGGGGCGAAGCCTGATGCGGCTCGACGTCCTAACGATCTTCCCCGAGTACCTCGAACCGCTGAACGTCTCGCTCGTCGGCAAGGCCCGCGCCCGCGGCCGCCTCGACGTGCAGGTGCACGACCTGCGGGACTGGACGTACGACCGGCACAACACGGTCGACGACACCCCGTACGGCGGCGGTCCCGGCATGGTCATGAAGACCGGGCCGTGGGGCGACGCCCTGGACGAGACCCTCGCGGCGGGGTACGAGGCCGGGGCGCACTCCCCGGTGCTCGTGGTGCCCACCCCCAGCGGCCGTCCCTTCACCCAGGAACTCGCGGTGGAGCTCTCCGAGCGGCCGTGGCTGATCTTCACCCCGGCCCGCTACGAGGGCATCGACCGCCGCGTGATGGACGAGTACGCCACCCGCATGCCGGTCGTCGAGGTCTCCATCGGTGACTACGTGCTGGCCGGCGGGGAAGCCGCCGTGCTGGTCATCACGGAGGCGGTGGCCCGGCTGCTGCCCGGTGTGCTCGGCAACGCCGAATCGCACCGCGACGACTCCTTCGCCCCCGGCGCCATGGCCAACCTCCTGGAGGGCCCGGTCTTCACCAAGCCGCCCGAGTGGCGCGGCAGGGGCATCCCGGACGTCCTGCTCAGCGGTCACCACGGGAAGATCGCGCGCTGGCGGCGGGACGAGGCGCTGCGTCGTACCGCGGCCAACCGGCCCGATCTCATCGAGCGCTGCGAGGCGAGCGCCTTCGACAAGAAGGACCGTGAGATGCTCTCGATCCTCGGCTGGTCGCCGGAGCCCGGCGGCCGATTTTGGCGCAGGCCCCAAGCCGTGGAAGAATGAGCCGCTGCTGTACGTCCGGCGTGCGCCCCTGCCACAGGGGGAACGACGCCCGCCCGACGCGATCAGCACCCCCTTTCCTCACGAACTTCCGCCGATGACCTGTGGCATCGACGAAGAAAGCAGACAACATGGCTTCCCTGCTCGATGGCGTCAACGCCGCCTCCCTGCGTACGGACCTCCCGGCGTTCCGCGCCGGTGACACCGTCAACGTCCACGTGCGAGTGATCGAGGGCAACCGCTCCCGTATCCAGCAGTTCAAGGGCGTAGTCATCCGCCGCCAGGGTTCTGGCGTCAGCGAGACCTTCACGGTCCGCAAGGTCTCCTTCAGCGTCGGCGTCGAGCGCACCTTCCCGGTGCACAGCCCGATCTTCGAGAAGATCGAGCTCGTCACCCGCGGTGACGTCCGCCGCGCGAAGCTGTACTACCTCCGTGAGCTGCGCGGCAAGGCCGCGAAGATCAAGGAGAAGCGCGACAGGTGAGCTAGCTCCCAGGTCCACAGGACGGCCGGATAGGCTCTGGCCCCGATGGACACGGAAGCAAAGCACACGGAGCGCGACTGCTCCTCCGCACCCGAAGCAGGGTCGGAGGAGCGGTCGCGCTCTTCGCGTATCCCGGACCGGTTCGCTGCGATGTCATGGCGGCGGGCAGCCGCGCTCGGCGGCGTCTGCGCGGTCTTCCTGCTGCTGTTCAGCAACTACGTGGTGCAGCCCTTCCTGATTCCGAGCGGCTCGATGGAGTCCACGCTGCACATCGGCGACCGGGTGCTCGTGAACAAATTGGCGTACCGTTTCGGCTCCGTACCGCACCGCGGCGACGTGGTGGTCTTCGACGGCACCGGATCCTTCGTACAGGAGACGCCCGAGGAGAACCCCGTCGTCGCCCTGGTACACGGCGTGGCGGCGTCCCTGGGGCTGGCAGAGCCCGCCGGGACCGACTTCGTGAAGCGGGTGGTGGGCGTGGGGGGCGACCGGGTGGTCTGCTGCGACAAGCGGGGCAGGATCGAGGTGAACGGCCGGCCGGTGGACGAGGAGTACCTGCACATGGGCGACGAGCCGTCCGCGGCGCCGTTCGACATCGTCGTCCCCGACGGGAAGCTGTGGATGATGGGCGACCACCGGAGCAACTCCCGCGACTCCCGCGACCATCTGGGCGAGCCGGGCGGTGGCATGGTGCCGGTCGACCGGGTGATCGGCCGGGTGGACTGGATCGGCTGGCCGCTGGGAAGGCTGGGCTCGCTCCCGCGGACCCCTGCCTTCGACGGCATACGGGAGCCGGGCGGAACCCATGGGTAACCGCGGGCGCGGAAGCGCCGCCTCGGACCCCGGCACTCCGCTGCCGACGGGCAGCCGGCCGACGGCCTCGCGCTCGCTGCCGACCCGGGCGGAGCGGCGCAAGCTGGCCCGTAAGGTCAAACGGCGGCGGCGCAGGTCGGCCGTCAAGGAGATACCGCTCCTCATCACCGTGGCCCTGCTCATCGCGCTCGTCCTGAAGACCTTCCTGGTGCAGGCCTTCGTGATCCCGTCCGGATCGATGGAGCAGACGATCCGGATAGGTGACCGGGTGCTCGTCGACAAGCTGACGCCGTGGTTCGGCGCCAGGCCGCAGCGCGGCGATGTCGTCGTCTTCAAGGACCCCGGCGGCTGGCTGCGGCAGGAGAACGTCGACAAGAAGGATCCGCCCGTCGTCGCCAAGCAGGTGAAGGAAGGACTGACCTTCATCGGGCTGCTGCCGTCCGACGACGAGCAGGACCTGATCAAGCGGGTGGTCGCCGTCGGCGGCGACACCGTGAAGTGCTGCACGGACGGCAAGGTCACGGTCAACGGGGTTCCGCTCGATGAACCGTATCTGCATCCGGGCAATCCGCCCTCCACACTCAAATTCGAGGTAAAGGTTCCGGCCGGCCGGATCTTCGTAATGGGCGACCATCGCTCCAATTCTGCCGATTCGCGCTTCCACCTGGACGGCCCCGGTCAGGGCACGGTTTCCGAGGACGAGGTCGTCGGACGGGCTGTCGTCATCGCCTGGCCCTTCGGCCACTGGCGGAAACTGGAGGAGCCGCAGACGTACGCATCCGTGCCGGACGCGCGCGCCGGGACGGCGGTGGCGTACGAACCGTCGAATAGTGTGTCCTCCCAGGATCTCAATGGAATGGTCCGGCTCCCGACCCCTGCGGAACTCCCGCTCGTTATGGGAGTGGTGGGCCTGCGCCGGATCGGGCGCAGGCGGTGGCACGGAGTGAGGAGTGGATGTGGGGGATTTGGCGGTCGGCGCACGATCCGGACACGACGAACCCGAGGACCGGCCTGAGATTCCGGGGAGCAGCGAGACCCCCGAGGCGGCGGACCGGACGGAGGGTGACGGCGACACCCCGGACGGCGGCAGCGCGACTCCGAGGGCGCCACGTTCCTTCTGGAAGGAGCTGCCCCTGCTCATCGGCATCGCGCTGATCCTGGCGCTGCTGATCAAGACGTTTCTGGTGCAGGCGTTCTCGATCCCCTCGGACTCGATGCAGGACACGCTCCAGCGGGGCGACCGGGTCCTGGTCGACAAGCTGACCCCGTGGTTCGGCTCGGAGCCGCAGCGCGGCGAGGTCGTGGTCTTCCACGACCCGGGCGGCTGGCTGGAGAACGCCCAGACGCCGGAACCGAACGTGGTGCAGAAGTTCCTCAGCTTCATCGGACTGATGCCGTCCGCCGAGGAGAAGGACCTGATCAAGCGGGTCATCGCGATCGGCGGCGACACGGTGGAGTGCAGGGAGAACGGACCGGTCACGGTCAACGGCAAGGCACTGCAGGAGCAGTCGTTCATCTACCCGGGCAACACCCCCTGCAACGACCAGCCGTTCGGCCCCATCAAGGTGCCCGAGGGCCGTATCTGGGTGATGGGCGACCACCGTCAGAACTCCCTCGACTCCCGGTACCACCAGGAGCTGCCCGGTCAGGGCACGGTCTCGACGGACGAGGTCGTCGGGCGGGCCTTCGTCGTGGCGTGGCCGATCAACCGCTGGGCGACGCTGCCGGTCCCGGCCACGTTCGACCAGCCGGGGATCAATGCGGCGATGGGAATGGCCCCGGGGGCACTCGGTGTAGCCGGGGCGTTGCCGCTCGTGATGTGGCGACGCAGGAGGCTGACCGGCGGGCGTACCGCCGGGTAGGGTGCCGACTCGGATCAGCGATTGTCGATCTCCGATGGGGGACGCTGGGATGAGTGGAACAGGACGTACGGGAGACGGCCACGGCCGGCTCGGCAGCAAGCTGTCGGGGCTGGCCGTGGCCGTCGGCTGTGTGCTCTTCCTTGCCGGGTTCGCCTGGGCGGCGGTGGTGTACAGGCCGTACACCGTACCGACCGAGTCGATGACTCCGACGGTGCACGCCGGGGACCGGGTGCTCGCGGAGCGGGTGGACGGCGGCGAGGTGCGCCGAGGCGACGTGGTGGTCTTCAAGGACCCGGCGTGGGGTGACATGCCGATGGTCAAGCGGGTCGTCGGAATCGGCGGCGACACGATCGCCTGCTGCGAGAAGAACGGCCGGCTCACCGTCAACGGCAAACCCATCGAGGAACCGTATCTGCGGACCAAGGGCCTCGCCTCGGTGAACAACTTCACGGCGGATGTGCCCCAGGGGCAGCTCTTCCTCCTCGGGGACGAGCGCACCAACTCGCTGGACTCCCGGGTCCATCTCGACGACCCGGGGCAGGGCTCGGTGCCGCGCAGCGCCGTGGAGGCCCGGGTGGATGCCATCGCCTGGCCGATGAACGGCATGATCGGGCGGCCGCAGGCGTTCGCGGCGCTCCCCGGCGGAGTGTCGGTTCCCGGTCCGCTGAAGCTCCAGCTCGTGGCCGTGGTGGCGGGTGTGGTGCTGATCTTCGGCGGCTCCGTCTACGGCCCGATCGCCGCCCGGTCCGCGCGCAGGAGGCGCGGGCAGGAGCGAAGGACGCCTGTCGGTGCCCACTGAGAAGCGGAAGGTCGCCCGGGTGGTCCTTCTCGACCCCGACGACCGCATTCTGCTGATCCACGGATACGAACCGGAGGACCCCGGGAGCACCTGGTGGTTCACCCCCGGCGGCGGCCTGGAGGGCGACGAGAGCCGCGAGCAGGCGGCGCTGCGCGAGCTGGCCGAGGAGACCGGGATCACCGATGTCGAGCTGGGGCCGGTGCTGTGGCAGCGGATCTGCTCCTTCCCGTTCGACGGGCGGCGCTGGGACCAGGACGAGTGGTACTTCCTGGCACGTACGACGCAGACGGCCACGGACCAGAGCGGGCTGACCCGACTGGAACAGCGCAGTGTCGCGGGTCTGAGGTGGTGGACCTCCGCCGAACTGTCAGCGGCGCGTGAGACGGTGTACCCGACCAGACTCGCCGAGCTGCTGCGCACGCTGCTCGAAGAGGGTCCGCCGCGTACGCCACTGGTTCTGGCCCCCGAAATCGTCTAAGCGTCCAGGGGTGCCGGTGCCTGGCGCACAATAGGTGGACGCACGGCTGAAGGGGAACATGCCAATGAGCGCCGAGGACCTCGAGAAGTACGAGACCGAGATGGAGCTGAAGCTCTACCGGGAGTACCGCGATGTCGTCGGTCTGTTCAAATATGTGATCGAGACCGAACGGCGCTTCTACCTCACCAACGACTACGAGATGCAGGTGCACTCGGTCCAGGGCGAGGTGTTTTTCGAGGTGTCCATGGCGGACGCCTGGGTCTGGGACATGTACCGGCCTGCCCGGTTCGTCAAGCAGGTACGTGTGCTGACGTTCAAGGACGTCAACATCGAGGAGCTCAACAAGACGGATCTCGAGCTCCCGGGCGGCTGAGGAGTCCGGTCCGGGGCATCTGGGGCGGTCGGCCCTGCCGGCCGGCCGTCCCATCGGGCCGTCCTGATCCGGGGGGCCTGCCTCCGGTCGTCCGGGGCCGGCCACGCTTGTGAGTGGCGGAGTTGTCCACAACCGCCGAGTTGTCCACCAAGATCCACCAGCCGGGGCCGGACGTATCAGAGTCGGTGCCGGAGGTGGTGCCGATATGAACGCACGGGGGGCACTCGGGCGGTACGGCGAGGATCTGGCGGTGCGGCTGCTGACCGACGCCGGCATGGTCGTACTGGAACGGAACTGGCGTTGTCGCGCCGGTGAGATCGACATCGTCGCCATGGACGGTGACGCGCTGGTCGTCTGCGAGGTCAAGACCCGCAGGGCCGGGATGTTCGAACACCCGATGGCGGCCGTCACCCGGGCCAAGGCGGACCGGCTGCGACGGCTCGCCGAGATCTGGCTCGACCGGAACGGCGGTGCGCCGCCGGGCGGGGTGCGGATCGACCTGGTCGGTGTGGTGCTGCCGAGGCGCGGGGCGCCGCTGGCCGAGCATGCGCGGGGGGTGGCCTGATGGGGTTCGCGCGGGCGTGCTCGGTGGCGCTGGTCGGCGTCGAAGGCGTGGTGGTGGAGGTCCAGGCGGATCTGGAGCCGGGGGTGGCGGCGTTCACCCTGGTCGGGCTGCCGGACAAGAGCCTGGTGGAGAGCCGGGACCGGGTCAGGGCCGCGGTGGTCAACTCCGGCGCCGAGTGGCCGCAGAAGAAACTCACGGTCGGGCTCTCCCCTGCCTCCGTGCCCAAGGGCGGGTCGGGCTTCGATCTCGCCGTCGCCTGCGCGGTGCTGGGCGCGGCGGAGCGGATCGACCCCGCGGCCATCGCCGACGTGGTGATGATCGGGGAACTGGGGCTCGACGGCCGGGTGCGGCCGGTGCGCGGGGTGCTGCCTGCCGTACTGGCCGCGGCGGAGGCGGGATACCGCAAGGTCGTCGTCCCCGAACAGACCGCGGGCGAGGCGGCGCTGGTGCCCGGGGTGTCGGTCCTGGGGGTACGGAGCCTTCGGCAGCTGATCGCCGTGCTCGGCGACGAGCCGGTGCCGGACGAGCCGCAGAGTCACGAGGAAGGGCGCCCCGACACCATGCTCGCCGGGCTGATGGTGCCGGGCACGGGCATCGGCACGGGACTGGCGCTGGGATCCGCGCAGGGGGAAGGGAACCGTCCGGACCTGGCGGACGTGGCAGGCCAGGAGGTGCCGCGCAAAGCCCTGGAGGTGGCTGCGGCGGGAGCCCACCATCTGCTGCTCTCCGGGCCGCCGGGCGCGGGCAAGACCATGCTGGCCGAGCGGCTGTCCGCGATCCTGCCCGCGCTGACCAGACAGGAATCCCTCGAAGTGACCGCGGTGCACTCGGTGGCGGGCATCCTGCCGCCGGGCGAACCGCTCGTCTCGCGGGCGCCGTACTGCGCACCGCACCACTCGGCGACCATGCAATCGCTGATCGGTGGGGGGAACGGAATGCCGCGGCCCGGTGCGGTCTCGCTGGCCCATCGAGGCGTGCTCTTCCTCGACGAGGCCCCCGAGTTCTCGGTGCGGGCCCTGGACGCGCTGCGCCAGCCGCTGGAGTCGGGACACGTGGTGGTGGCGCGCAGCGCCGGGGTGGTGCGGCTGCCCGCACGGTTCCTGATGGTGCTGGCCGCCAACCCGTGCCCGTGCGGCCGCCACACGCTCACCGGCGCGGGCTGCGAGTGCCCGCCCTCGTCGGTCCGCCGCTACCAGGCGAGACTCTCCGGGCCTCTGCTGGACCGGGTGGATCTGCGTGTGCGAGTCGCTCCGGTCACGCGCGCGGACCTGATGGGGCGGGGAGGCAGGGGCGAGTCGACCGACGATGTCGCCGTCCGGGTGCGGGAGGCCAGGAGGCGGGCCGCGGACCGGCTTGCGGGCACGCCCTGGACCACCAACAGCGAAGTGCCCGGCCATGAGCTGCGCACCCGGCTGCTCGCGGCGCCGGGCGCGCTCATGGAGGCCGAACGGGACATGGAGCGGGGACTGCTCACCGCGCGGGGACTCGACCGGGTCCTGCGGGTGGCCTGGACCCTCGCCGATCTCCGCGGCGCCGACCGCCCGGAGGCGGCCGACATGGCGGTGGCCCTGGAGCTTCGGACGGGAATTCCGCGCGGTGCCGCAGTGCCGGGGCGGGCCTCATGACGCCGCGTTCCGCGGACGCGGACACGGGCCTCGCGCCGCCGAGGGACTCCGGCGGGGAACAGGGCACCAGGACGCCCGGTGGCCTCGCGGAGGGACCGGGCAGCATGGCGCCGGGCGGACCTGACGAGGGGCGGGGTGCCAGGACACCGGGCGGCCGGGAGCAGAGCCCTGAACGGGATCGGGAGCGACGGCCGGTGGGCGACCAGGAGCGGCTGGCGCGGGCCGCCCTGACCCGCGTACTCGAACCGGGTGATGAACGCGGCGGTCGCTGGCTGCGCGAGATCGGCGCCGTCGAACTGATGCGGAGGATCGCGGACCGGGACGGGACCGCGGAAGCACTGGGTGGTATGACGGCGAGGCGGCTGGCCGGCTACCGGCTCCGCGCCGAGACGGCCGGCCCCGAGCGGGATCTGGCGGCGGTCGCCGCGGTGGGCGGCCGCTTCATCTGCCCCGGTGACCGGGAGTGGCCCAGCCAGCTCGACGACCTGGGCGACTCGCGGCCGACCGGCCTCTGGGTGCGCGGGCGGCCCGATCTGCGGCTCTGGGCGCTGCGCTCGGTCGCCGTGGTCGGTGCCCGGGCCTGCACGCCGTACGGGGCGCACATGGCGGCGAGCCTCGGGGCGGGGCTGGCGGAGCTGGGGTGGGTGGTGGTGTCGGGCGCCGCGTTCGGAGTGGACGGGGCGGCCCATCGCGGTGCCCTCTCGGCAGGCGGGGCGACGATGGCAGTCCTGGCCTGCGGGGTGGATGTCGTCTATCCCCGAGGACACGCCGAGCTGATCGGGCGCGTGGCGGAAGAGGGCCTGCTCATCGGAGAACTGCCGCCCTCCGATCACCCGACACGCAGGAGATTCATCCTCCGGAACCGGGTGATTGCCGCGCTGACCCGGGGGACGGTGGTGGTCGAGGCCGAATACCGCAGCGGCTCGCTGGTCACCGCACGCAGCGCGCAGCGGCTCGGCAGGTTCACCATGGGGGTGCCGGGACCCGCCACCAGCGCCCTGTCGGCAGGGGTCCATGAGCTCCTGCGGGGTGAAGGAGTCCTGGTCACCGACGCCGCGGAAGTCGCCGAACTGGTGGGGGACATCGGCGACCTCGCCCCGGCCCGGCGCGGTCCCGTGCTCCCCAGGGATCTGCTCGGCGCCGGCTCGGCCCGGGTCCTCGACGCCCTGCCGTTCCACGGCTCCGTCAACGGGCGGGACATCGCACGCACCGCGGGAACCAGCGCCGACGAAGCACTCGCCAGGTTGTACGAACTGCACTCATTGGGGTTCGTCGAACGCGAGGGCGACCGATGGCAGTTGACAGGGGGGCCGACACGCAATGGTGATGCGCGGCGAGGCGGTGGTTGACCTGGAGCATTCGGGTGAAAAGGTGATGCCGTTGACCTCGGCGGATCCTTCGGTGACGCCTCCGGGACCTGTGCGCGCGGTGAAGGTCCCGGCGTGCGGACATGTCCATTCGTCCGGAAGCGCCCGGTGTCGATCCTCTATCCTTCGCGCACCGCAACACTTCAGTCACGCTACGCTCGCAAGGATTCCGGCCCAGGCACAAGTCCCCAGCACTCCACAGCAGAACGGCTCAAGGCACCACATGCCCCAGCACACCTCCGGGTCTGACCGCGCGGCAGTACCACCGGCTGCGCGTGGCACTGTGCGCCCTCCTGCCCCCTCTTCGCTCGACGAGTTGTGGCGTTCGTACAAGTCCACGGGTGACGGGCGGCTGCGGGAGCAGCTGATCCTGCACTACTCGCCGCTGGTGAAGTACGTCGCGGGCCGGGTGAGCGTGGGGCTGCCGTCCAACGTCGAGCAGGCGGACTTCGTCTCCTCGGGAGTCTTCGGGCTGATCGACGCCATCGAGAAGTTCGACATCGAACGGGCCATCAAGTTCGAGACCTACGCGATCACTCGCATCCGCGGCGCGATGATCGACGAACTCCGGGCGCTCGACTGGATTCCGCGCTCCGTGCGGCAGAAGGCACGGGCCGTGGAACGCGCCTACGCCACATTGGAGGCGCAGCTGCGGCGCACCCCCTCCGAGCCGGAGGTGGCAGCCGAGATGGGCATTGCACTGGAGGAACTGCACGCGGTTTTCAGCCAGTTGTCGCTGGCGAACGTGGTCGCCCTGGAGGAGCTGCTGCATGTCGGCGGCGAGGGCGGCGACCGGCTGAGCCTGATGGACACACTCGAGGACACCGCCGCCGACGATCCGGTGGAGGTCGCCGAGGACCGTGAGCTCAGACGGCTGCTGGCCCGGGCGATCAACACCCTCCCGGACCGCGAGAAGACGGTCGTGACCCTCTACTACTACGAGGGCCTCACCCTCGCCGAGATCGGCAACGTCCTCGGCGTGACCGAGAGCCGGGTCAGCCAGATCCACACCAAATCGGTGCTGCAGCTGCGCGCGAAACTGGCCGATGCCGGACGCTGAGCGGGTGCCCGGCCGGACGATCGGCGCCGCCCGCCTCCTCTCCGGCACGCGCCGCCGTAGAGTGGACGCGTGCCCAGGATTCGAGCGGCCTCGGTGGCCGAGCACCGGACGATGCAGCGCGGCGCCCTCCTGGACGCCGCCCGCTCCCTGTTGTCCGAGGGCGGTACGGAGGCGTTGACCTTCCCCGCTCTCGCCGAGCGCACCGGACTCGCCAGGTCCTCCGTCTACGAGTACTTCCGCTCCCGCGCGGCGGTCGTCGAGGAGCTGTGCGCCGTCGACTTCCCCGTCTGGGCCGCCGAGGTCGAGCACGCCATGGAGCGGGCCGGCACCCCGGAGGGAAAGATCGAGGCGTACGTGCGCCGCCAGCTGGACCTGGTCGGGGACCGGCGGCACCGGGCGGTGGTGGCCATCTCCGCCAGCGAGCTCGACGCGGGCGCACGCGAGAAGATCCGGGCCGCGCACGGCGGGCTGATCGCCATGATCGTCGAGGCGCTCGGCGACCTCGGCCACGAGCAGCCCAGGCTTGCGGCGATGCTGCTGCAGGGCTCGGTGGATGCCGCGGTGCGCCGTATCGAACTCGGCGTGGCGGAGGAGCCGGGCGTGATCGCGGACACCGCCGTCGCCATGGTCCTGCGGGGCGTACGGGGCTGACGCCCGGACCCGGCTCCCGCCGCGACGAGCAGCACGGCCGGGGCGGCGTACCCGAGGGCGCCGGGTGCGTCCGGCCGCGGTTCCGGTACGCCGAACACCGGCAGCAGGCGGGACGGACCCCGTCGGAGCAGTGACGGCGGCAGCAGGGACAGCGGGTCCAGATAGGCGTCCGCGCGCCGCAGTCCCCAGTGCAGACACCCGGACGCACAGTGGAACGGCCCGGCCTCCAGAACCGCGACCACCTGACCCGCGACCACCTCGTCGCCCTGCGCGACCAGCGCGCGCACCGGCTCGTAGGTGGTGCGCAGCGGCGGATCACCCGTGCCCGCCACGTCGACCGTGACCACCCCGCGTCCCGCGACGCGCCCAGCGAACAGGACTCGCCCGGAGGCGGCGGCGCGCACCCGGGCGCCGGGCCGGGCGGCGAGATCGACGCCGCGGTGCCCCCGCCCGTAGGCACTGGCCGGCGGCTCCCACCCGCGCACGACCACGGGGCGGCCCTCGACAGGCCACGCACGCCCGCCGTCCGGCACGGAGTCGGCGGCCGCGACGCGCGCACCGCACAGCACCCCGAGCGCGGCCAGGAGCATCGCCGTGAGCACGGCCGGCGCCCGGAGGCGACGGGGCCGCGCACGGCGCCGGACAGCGGCCGGATCAGGTGTGTATCGCATGGACGGAACCGTCCCGCACCCGCCGGATCCGCAGGGATCATGGACCGGATCTGTGGACTACTCGCCGGTTGTGGACATCGCCGTCACCCGGCACCCGACGGGTCCCGTACACTTCTTGTGGCGATCCGGGTCACCGGGTCGACTTCGCACGCCCCGCCACCTCCCTCTCTGCGGACGGTGGCCGCGCTCCTCGGTCCCTTGTGGCACGGCGCGTCGGGGCGTCAGGCGCGACAGCAATCCTGCGGTCGCGACAACCGAGTACCTCAAGGAGTACGGCCATGGCCGTCGTCACGATGCGGGAGCTGCTGGAAAGCGGCGTCCACTTCGGTCACCAGACCCGTCGCTGGAACCCGAAGATGAAGCGCTTCATCTTCACCGAGCGCAACGGCATCTACATCATCGACCTGCTCCAGTCGCTGTCGTACATCGACCGCGCCTACGAGTTCGTCAAGGAGACCGTCGCGCACGGCGGCTCCATCATGTTCGTGGGTACGAAGAAGCAGGCCCAGGAGGCCATCGCCGAGCAGGCGACGCGCGTCGGCATGCCGTACGTCAACCAGCGTTGGCTCGGTGGCATGCTCACCAACTTCTCCACCGTCTACAAGCGCCTTCAGCGTCTGAAGGAGCTGGAGCAGATCGACTTCGAGGACGTGGCCGCCTCCGGCCTCACCAAGAAGGAGCTCCTGGTCCTCTCCCGCGAGAAGGCCAAGCTGGAGAAGACCCTCGGTGGTATCCGCGAGATGCAGAAGGTGCCCAGCGCCGTCTGGATCGTCGACACCAAGAAGGAGCACATCGCCGTCGGTGAGGCGCGCAAGCTCCACATCCCGGTCGTCGCGATCCTCGACACCAACTGCGACCCCGACGAGGTCGACTACAAGATCCCGGGCAACGACGACGCGATCCGCTCCGTCACCCTGCTCACCCGCGTGATCGCCGACGCCGTCGCCGAGGGCCTCATCGCCCGTTCCGGCGCCGCGACCGGCGACTCGAAGCCGGGCGAGAAGGCCGCCGGCGAGCCGCTCGCCGAGTGGGAGCGCGACCTGCTCGAGGGCGACAAGAAGGCGGACGCCGAGGGTGCTGCCGAGGTGCAGACCTCCGCCGAGACCGAGAAGGTCGCGGACGCCGAGGCTACCGCCGAGGCTGCTGCCGAGGCTCCGGCCGCGGACGCCGAGCAGGCCTGACCACTCCGTCACGGCTGACTGACGGCGGGGGCCGGTGCCACAAGCACCGCCCCCGCCGTTCACCCGTAGATCTTTCAGACTTCGAGAGAGAAACACAGACTCATGGCGAACTACACCGCCGCGGACGTCAAGAAGCTCCGTGAGCTCACCGGCGCCGGCATGATGGACTGCAAGAAGGCGCTCGACGAGGCCGACGGCAACGTCGACAAGGCCGTCGAGGCTCTCCGTATCAAGGGTCAGAAGGGCGTCGCCAAGCGCGAGGGCCGTTCTGCCGAGAACGGTGCCGTCGTCTCCCTCATCTCCGAGGACAAGACCTCCGGCGTCCTGCTCGAGCTCAAGTGCGAGACCGACTTCGTCGCCAAGGGCGAGAAGTTCCTCGCCGTCGCCGACGCGCTCGCCGCCCACGTGGCCGCGACCTCGCCGGCCGACCTGGCTGCGCTGCTCTCCTCCGAGATCGAGGCCGGCAAGACCGTCCAGGCGTACGTCGACGAGGCCAACGCCAACCTCGGCGAGAAGATCGTCCTGGACCGCTTCGCGCAGTTCACCGGCGGTTACGTGGCTGCGTACATGCACCGCACCATGCCCGACCTCCCGCCGCAGGTCGGCGTGCTCGTCGAGCTGGACAAGGAGAACGCCGAGGTCGCCAAGGACGTCGCGCAGCACATCGCCGCCTTCGCCCCGAAGTACCTCAACCGCGACGAGGTCCCGGCCGAGACGGTCGAGAACGAGCGTCGGGTCGCCGAGGCCACCTCCCGCGAGGAGGGCAAGCCCGAGGCCGCCCTTCCGAAGATCGTCGAGGGTCGCGTCAACGGCTTCTTCAAGGACGTCGTCGTCCTCGAGCAGGCCTTCGCCAAGGACAACAAGAAGTCCGTCCAGAAGGTCCTGGACGAGGCCGGTGTCAGCCTGCAGCGCTTCTCGCGCATCAAGGTCGGCATCTGAGTCCGTCCGCGAAAAACGGTGGACCCCGATAGGGTCTAGTGCAGTCGTCGGCCGCACACCCGCCGTACGACCGCAGAACTGACGAGGAGGCCATTGCCGCTGAGGGACACCAGACCCACCGGCAATGGCCTTCTTCGTATGTGTACGAGGAGAAATTCCATGAACAAGGGCGCGGACGCCGCGAAAACCGACCACAAGCGCGACGACGGAAAGGTGGCCGGGCGCTTCATGCTGAAGCTGTCCGGTGAGGCGTTCGCCGGCGGCGGCGGCCTCGGGGTCGACCCCGACGTCGTGCACGCCATCGCCCGGGAAATCGCGGCGGTCGTCCGCGGCGGTGCGGAAATCGCCGTCGTCATCGGCGGCGGCAACTTCTTCCGCGGTGCCGAGCTCCAGCAGCGCGGCATGGACCGGGCCCGCTCCGACTACATGGGCATGCTCGGCACGGTCATGAACTGCCTCGCCCTCCAGGACTTCCTGGAGAAGGAGGGCATCGACTCCCGGGTCCAGACCGCCATCACGATGGGCCAGGTCGCGGAGCCGTACATCCCGCTGCGCGCCGTGCGCCACCTGGAGAAGGGCCGCGTCGTCATCTTCGGCGCCGGTATGGGCATGCCGTACTTCTCCACCGACACCACTGCCGCCCAGCGCGCCCTGGAGATCGACGCCGAGGGCCTGCTGATGGGCAAGAACGGTGTGGACGGGGTCTACGACTCCGACCCCAAGACCAACCCCGACGCGGTGAAGTTCGACGCGCTGGAGTACGGCGAGGTGCTCGCCCGCGATCTCAAGGTTGCCGACGCCACCGCCATCACGCTCTGCCGTGACAACCAGCTGCCGATCCTCGTCTTCGAGCTCACCGCGACCGGCAATATCGCCCGCGCCGTCAAGGGTGAGAAGATCGGCACGCTCGTGAGCGACCAGGGCACCCGGGCCTGAGAACCGGGAGGACGGTTCCGGGAGATCCCGGGGCGGTCCTGGGGCTTACCGGGGGAACACCCCGGGAGCGGCCCCGAAGGATGGACAACGGCCTGCCGGTCGGACACCGTGCAGGTGAGGACGCGACGCAGGACCCGCCGGGCCAGAGCACGCCGGGCCCACTCTAGACACGCAGGAGCACGTGGTGATCGAAGAAACCCTCCTCGAGGCCGAGGAGAAGATGGAGAAGGCCGTCGTGGTCGCGAAAGAGGACTTCGCCGCGATCCGCACCGGCCGTGCGCACCCGGCGATGTTCAACAAGATCGTCGCCGACTACTACGGCGCGCTGACCCCGATCAACCAGCTGGCCTCGTTCTCGGTTCCCGAGCCGCGGATGGCCGTGGTGACGCCCTTCGACAAGAGCGCTCTGCGCAACATCGAGCAGGCGATCCGCGACTCCGACCTCGGCGTCAACCCGAGCAACGACGGCAATATCATCCGGGTGAACTTCCCCGACCTCACCGAGGAGCGTCGCCGCGACTACATCAAGGTCGCGAAGACGAAGGCCGAAGACTCCAAGATCTCGATCCGGGCCGTCCGCCGCAAGGCCAAGGAGACCCTGGACAAGCTGGTCAAGGACAAGGAGTCCGGCGAGGACGAGGTGCGTCGCGCCGAGAAGGAGCTCGACGACATCACCGCGAAGTACGTCGCGCAGGTCGACGAGCTGCTCAAGCACAAGGAAGCCGAGCTGCTCGAAGTCTGATGAACGACTCTTCCTGGGGCGCCCCGCAGGGAGCCCGCAACTGGGTCACGCCCGAGCGGGAGGCCGTTCCGGCGGGTCCTGCATACGATGTGCATGACGCCCAGCAGACTCGGCCCATGCCCATCGTGCCGGACGTTCCCGACGCAGGTAGAGACGCTGACGATCGTGACGACCGGGACGGGGGAGCCGCCCACCTGGGCGGCCGCCCCCTTTTCCGTGACGAGAAGCCGCAGGAGCACATGTCCACCCCGCCGCCCCCGCAGAAGAAACGTGCGGGCCGTGATCTGCGAGCCGCCATAGGGGTCGGTGTGGGGCTCGGCGCCGTCATCGTCGCCTCGCTGTTCATCGTCAAGGCCGTGTTCGTCGGCGTGATAGCCGTCGCGGTCGTCGTCGGCCTCTGGGAACTCACCTCCCGGCTCGAGGAGCGCAAGGGCATCAAGGCCCCGCTCGTACCGCTTGCGGTCGGTGGCGCTGCGATGGTCGTGGCCGGCTATGTCCGTGGCGCCGAGGGCGCGTGGGTCGCGACCGCGCTGACCGCCCTGGCCGTGCTCGTCTGGCGGATGGCCGAACCGCCGGAGGGGTACCTCAAGGACGTCACGGCCGGCGTCTTCGCCGTGTTCTACGTACCTTTCCTGGCCACCTTCGTGTCGATGCTGCTGAGCGCGGACGACGGGCCGCAGCGGGTCCTCACCTTCCTGCTGCTGACCGTGGTCAGCGACACGGGGGCGTACGCCGTCGGCTGGCGTTTCGGCAAGCACAAGCTCGCGCCGCGGATCAGCCCCGGCAAGACCCGCGAGGGCCTGGTCGGGGCCGTCAGCTTCGCGATGGTCGCCGGTGCACTCTGCATGCAGTTCCTGATCGACGACGGCACCTGGTGGCAGGGGCTGCTGCTCGGCCTCGCCGTCGCCGTCAGCGCCACCCTCGGTGACCTGGGCGAGTCCATGATCAAGCGGGATCTCGGGATCAAGGACATGGGCACGCTGCTGCCGGGCCACGGCGGGATCATGGACCGGCTGGACTCGCTGCTGCCGACCGCTCCGGTGGTGTGGCTGCTGCTGGTGCTTTTCGTCGGATCGGGCTGAGCGGCCGGTTCGCCACCCGTTCCGGCCTGTGTTCTTACGAGTGAGGGTCCGTTGCCCACAGGGCGGCGGGCCCTCACTCGTACCGGAAGGTGCCGAGAGGTGCACCGCCGGTCCGTCGTGGAATCGGTCACTGTTCCTGTGCGCGGCCGGGCCGTCCGCGGACCGTAAAAGGGCCGCCGACGTCGACTGTTCAGGGGATGACGCGCCCCCGCCCGGTTTCGGCGCGCTTACCGAGCTTGACCGGCACGGGTTCCGGGGCATGAAGGTGTCGTCCACGGCCGCAGTCAGCACAGCCGAGACTGTTGCGAAGATGCTGCGCCGGTACGACGACGCCAATCCGGCGTCTTCCAGCTGGCGCGTCCATGTACGGATGTGGCCCGGCCGGAAGGAAGCGAGCGGCCGCGACCCGAGGTAGGGGAAAGCGTGCAGTCGGAGTTGTGTCTCCGTCGTCGCCTGAGACCCCCCACATCCGCCCCGAGCTGCCTGACGCGCGCGCCACGCGGGCCCGCGACGTTCACGCTGGACCTCACCCGGCAGTTCGAAGTCAACGACAGCGACGGCGATCACGACCATTACGTGCAGGTGCACTGTGAACTCCGGTATGCCCATGCCGCCGAGCTGCAGGTCCTTGGACACTTCGAGTCGTGGTTCTTCCACGACGGCGGAGGCGACCTCGGCCGGTGGACCGAGGAGATGGTCAGCCGGGCGGCCTGGACGGTTGTCCGAGGACTCAGGCCCGTAGACATCAGGGTCTACCAGGAACAGGTGTAGTCGCCGTCGGGTGCGGGGCCGGTAGCGGAACCGTCCGGGGCCCAGCCTGTCATCGGCTACGACGGCGCCGTGCTGCGTTCGCAGTCGACGAAAACCCGGGCCACGTCCTTCTCCAGCTCGACGATCCACCCCGTCGTCCAACAGAACGGTGGCGCCCTTGTCCGCCACGAAGTCGGCGGCGACCGGCTCGTGGGCGTCCACCGAGGTGACGAACACCCCCGGTTCCTGCGGCCCTCAGTCCAGGCGCACCCGGGCGAAGCGCCCGTCCTGCAGCAGCAGGACCACCATGCGCACAGGGCCGATGCCGTCGACCGTGCGGTGCTTCACGTCGCGCATCAGCCAGCACCACTGACCGTCCACCTGCCGGTACTTCCTGCCACCCCGCCCGGTCACGGTACCCACCGGGGAAGGCTGCACGTCATGGAGGTACTGCGCGGTCTCCCGGTGCGCGTACGGGCTGAGCCTTTTCACCGCGTCGGTGGCCAGTGTCCGCTCCTGCCGTTGCTGCTTCTCCCGCTGCTCGGCATCCTGCGCGTCACGCTCCGCGCGAACCTTCTCGATCTCCTCATCCAGCGCCTGCCGGGCCGCCACAGGCGGCCGGGCTGCGGTCGGCCGAGGTGCTTTCGGCGGTACGAGGGCTTCAGTGCCCTTCCCTCGCTCTGTGAACCGTGCTGCCGGTCGGGGTGAGGCAGCGGCGCACGAGTGCGAGAGTGCGTTCGGTGACCGTGTCGAGGGGTGTGCCGTGTTCGACGGCGGCGAGGGCTGTGTGGAGCATTCCGGCGATCAGGTCGGCCGTGAGCGCAGGCTCGGGGGTGTCGAGCTCCCGGACGGCGGCGCGGAAGGGTTCGACCTGTTCCAGGTGGAGTTCCATCAGCCGTTGTTGGCAGGCCGGAGGAAGGCCGGCGTTCATGAGTGCGGCGGCGGGCCGGTGTGCGCCTCCGGCGCCGAGGCGGAGACTCTCCGCGAAGAAGGCTTCGACGCGTTCCAGCGGGCCGTTCGCGGTGGCCAGGGCGCGGGTGAGTGCCTCGTTGGAGCGCCGGAATGCTTCTTCCGTGATGGTGGACAGGAGAGCGGCTGAAGAGTCGAAGTACTGGTACACGCTGGAGCGGGCCAGGCCGGCGCGGGCGCCGACCGCCGCCGGTGTGACGGCGGTGGCGCCCTCGTTGACCAGGATGTCGATCGCTGCCTCGATCAGCGCCTCGCGTTGCTGGGCGCGGTGCTCGGCGACGGTGGAGGCGTTGATCTTCGGCATGCGGGGCGGACTCCTGGGTGGCGGACGGGGCCGGGAGCGAGGTTCGGGTTGCGGCGCCGGTCAGGACAGGCGGCCGTCGACCATCTCGTACACCCGGTCGGCAGCGTCCATTATCGCCGTGTCGTGAGTGACCATGACCGTGGCCGTCCCGCGCTCGTGGGTCTGTTCGGCGATCAGCCGTACCGCCTCGGCGGAGCGGACCCGGTCCAGCGCGGAGGTGGGTTCGTCCACGAGCAGGACGGCGGGGGAGGTCATCAGGGCCCGGGCCAGGCCCGCGCGCTGGCGTTCTCCTCCGGAGAGCTGGTGGGGCCGGGAGGCGGTGCGGTGGGTGAGTCCGACGACCTCGATGAGTTCGGCGGCCCGGGCGCGGGCTGCGGCGTCGAGGCGGCCGCCGATGTGCAGGGGCAGCAGGAGCTGTTCCAGGACCGTGAGAGAGGCCAGCAGGTTCGACTGCTGGAAGACGAAGCCGATGTGGCGACGCCGGGCGGCGGTGCGCTGCTTGTCCGGCAGGGTGGTCAGCTCGGTGCCGGCGATCCGGACGCTGCCGGAGGTGGGGCGCTGGAGGCCGCCGGCGACGGCGAGGAGGCTGGACTTGCCGGATCCGGAGGGGCCGACGACGGCAACGAACTCGCCGGGGGCGACGCTCAGGCTGACGTGGTCGAGGGCAGTGACGGCGGCGTCGCCGTCCCCCAGGGTGAGGGTGACGTCGTCCAGGCGCAGTCCGCCAGGGCCCGTGGTGTCCGCGGCGGCCTGGTGGTCGGTGGAGGTCGTGGTCATCGGGTGGCTCCCAGAGCGGTCAGGGGGTCGACGGCGGTGATGCGGCGGACGGCGACGACGGCGCCCACGGTTCCGAGGGCGATGAGGAGGCCGGAGGAGGTGGCGATGGCCGGGGCGGAGAGGGAGAAGGGGGCCTTGCCGATCATCGCGCTGCCCAGGGCCAGGCCTACGGCGGTGCCGAGGGCCGTGGCGCCGACGAGCACGGCGACGACCTGGGCGAGCGCGTCGCGCAGGATGTATCCGGTGGGGGCGCCCAGTGCCTTCATCAGGGCGATCTCGGGCTTGCGCTGGACGGTCCAGACGGTGAAGAACGCGCCGACGACCAGGGCGGAGATGACGTACAGGAATCCCTTGATCAGGGCCATGGTGCTCGACTCGGCCTCGTAGCCGGGGGACGCGTCGAACGTGGCCTCCTTGGTTTCGGCGAGGGTCCCGGTCGCCCTTTCCACCGCGGCGACGTCGGCGCCCGGCTTCAGGGTCAGGGCGACGGCTGTGGCCTGCCGGCTCGCGGCCTCGGGCAGGTCGCCGGGCAGGCCGTAGTGCAGGTGGCGCCACGTGTCGAGGTCTGCGTAGACGACGCCGATGTGGCCGTAGGAGACGGTCTCGTCGACCAGTCCCACGACCTTCAGCCGCACCCCGCTCCGGTCCGCGGTCAGGACGTCGCCGACCTGCACGCCCAGATCAGCGATTTCCCGGGTGATCACGATGCCCGCGCCGCCCTCTTTGAGGCCCTCGCCCTCGCTGGGCTTCGGGGTCAGAGCGGAGTCCGGTGCCATGCCGAAGACGGCGAGGTTTACCTGCTCGCCCTTCTTGGCGCCCTGGGTCACCTGGGCGTTGACCAGGGTGTTCCCGAACGGCTCCGCGCGCTCCACGCCCGGGGCCTTGGACCACGCCTGCCAGTCCTCCTCTTCCACAGTCGAGCGGGAGAACTGCTCGCTGGTCGCCTTCTCGTCGAAGGCCATATGGGTCACGGGCAGCGCGCGCAGACCGGATATGCCGGCATCCGCCAGACCGGAGGCCAGTCCGGACAGCAGGACGCCGAGCACGGCGATGAGCGCGACGACCGCACCCATCAGGGCGAAACGACCGCGGGCGAAGCGCAGATCGCGTAGGGCGAGGAACACGGAACTCTCCGAGCGATGAAGGTGATGGGGGCATGACGACCGAGCACGTCAGCTCTTTACCTAAAGTTGACGACTCACGTGTCGGCATCTTATCGAATGTTGCCGACACGCCTGTCGGCACGTTGCAGTGGTGAGTCAGCTACGTGATCGCCCACGAGGGCGGACGGGACCAAGTCGCCGCCGGCCCGCTGTCCCGCACGCTCGTTCCAGAGCCCTCCACCCCATGACGTGCAGAAGCCCGGGAGCCGCACGGCGATCCGTCGACGCCGGTCCGGTCCACGGGCCGACGGCAGTCCAGGCGGAGGAAGGGAAGCCCGCGCAACGCGGTAACGGTCAAAGCCAATGCCTCCGCGGAGGATCGACCGGCACCGGGATGGGAGCTGGGTGAGTGGTGGGTTGGCGGGGAGGCGACGGCCTGCGACCTGGCGTTTTCGACAGCATGCACCAGCGGTCAGAGTACGATGAGGACGTGGTAAACCTCGCGTAGCCACCCCTCCGATCGGATGCAGTGCCTGCGGGAGGCGCGGGCCGCAAGGAGCAAGGCATGATCCATTCAGCCGATATCCGCGAGTGGCGCAACCGGGACGTGATCGATCCCAAGGGACGCAAGATCGGAGCCCTGGAAGCGGTCTACGTGGACACCACCACCGACGCGCCGACCATGGCCACCGTCCGTACCGGACTGCCGACTCGGCACCGACTGGTCTTCGTGCCCCTCGACGAGGCAACGCTGGGCCCCGGGTACGTGAAGGTGGCGCACGGGAGAGGGCTGGTGAGGAAGGCGCCGTCCATGGGCATGGATGACGTCCTGCCGGTCGAGCGGGAAGAAGAAGTCTTCAAACACTACGAGAGGCCTTACGAGCGCGGTACTGGGAGCGGGCGCCGCCTCGCACGCCGCTGACCAGCCTCCGTCGCAAGAGCGCCGAAGCCTGACCAAATCTCTGGTCACAGCGGGGCTCATTGCCCGCAGCAGAAGCTCGAGGATGTGCTCGCCATGGCGCTTTTCCTGTTCCTGATCCTCGTGGCCATCGTCCTGGGAATCATCGGCGCGGTGGCGGACGGGCTGTTCTACCTCCTGATCATCGGCATCGTGGTCTTCGTGGCAGACCTGGTCCTGTTCGGTATGCGCCGGTCCCGGCGCTCCCATCGACACTTCGTCCGGTGATGCCACCGCTGGTCGGCGACCCAGTACGGGCGAGAAACGGCGAAGCGAGCAGCTCAAAGACGTCGGGGCAGTCGTTGTAGGCGGGGGTGGATCCGATGCGGCGCATGGTGCTCCGTGCAGTGACAGGATCGGCGCTATGGGCATCGAGACGGACTGGGTGTACCGGGTGTTCGAGCCGCACGGCTCGGAGGGATGGCGCCCCTACGGCAGCGACCCGGAACGGTGGCGGGGCACGATCACCGCCGACGATTCGAGCGAGGGCCCCCAGTACGCCCTCTCCCTCATCGTGGTCGACCTGATGACCGAGTGGAAGATGCACGGCCTGCACCGGGCGAAACACGTGCGGGTCTACCTCTGGCGCGACGAGGAGGGCGACTGGGAGGACGCCGACGCCATCGTGGAGGTCCGGCCGAGCAGCCACGCTGAGTTACCGGCGAGCGACCGGATCCGCGCACCGGTGGGATACCGGCCCGGGGCGAGCGATAGATGTCTGGTCAGGCGAGCGAGAGAGGCCGCCGCGCGAGCAATGGCTGCCGTTTTCCCCCCAGGTGTCCCCCCGCAGCACCAGGACCGAGGAGTCTCGCAGGCCGCAGCAGGTGCACGGAGCCCGCTGTAAATCCGCCGGCCTCAGCGAATCGATGTCGCCTGCCGCGCGCGTGTGCGCCCTGCCGTTTGTACGTCACGCGGGCCATCTACCCGTCGAATGACGGCAGTCTCTGACGGCAACGTCGGCATACCTGAGCGACCTTGATCGGAGCCCGGGGTACGCACTGCACCGTGCTGCGTTCGGCACCCAGGTGAGCAGACGGCGCGGTCGAACTTACAAAGCAGATGTTGACCGACGTCGCGCACGATGGCCCCCGCGCTTTCAGCGTGTGGCCGGCGGGCGGCGATGGCAACCATGCGAAGGGGCGCCCCGGAGGGCGCCCCTTTCCCGCGTGGATGCCCGCGGTCAGTGGTAGGCGTGGACGACGGCGTGGCCCTTGCCGCGGCCGATCATCCACTTGTTGACCGGGGTGGTGACCAGGAACGCGATCGCGAAGCCGCCGAGCAGAGCGCCCCAGAACAGGCCCTCGTCGAGGTGGGCGTCCATCGCGCCGGGGACCAGGGCGATGATGCCGTTGTCGACCAGCTCCATCACGGCGATCGAGAGGGTGTCGGCGGCCAGCGCGACCTTGACCGCGCTCTTGAAGTCCAGGCCGGCGCGGCGGACCGCGAACAGGGTGAACGAGTAGCCGAAGACGAACGCCAGCGTGATCGCGAGAACCATGGTGGGGGCGTTGCCCCACGCCAGGGCGGTGCCGATCGCCATGCCGAGGATCTCGCCGATCGCGCAGCCGGTCAGGCAGTGCAGAGTCGCCTTCGCCGCCATCGGCCACGACGCCCCGCCGTGTCCGCCATGACCTGCGTGGTCCGCACCGTGGTGGGCGGCGTGCTCGTGCGCGGCACTGTGGTGGTGTCCGGTGTGGTCCATGATCCTCATCCCCCATTGCGTCTCATGCGAGGCCCTCTGCGGTCTCCCACCCCCTCAACATATACCCCATGGGGGTATACTTCAATGTTGGTGACCCGGAGCGGTGGCCAGCCTTCATGGCGCAGGTGCTCGTGACCTGCCCCGGGTATCGTCTGGTACCCGGGGCAGGTCACGTCGACGGGAAAGGAGCCCGGCACATGGGCAGCGGACACCGGAGAGCGGGCACGGCCCGGCTCATCGCGGTCTGCGTGGCCCTGCTCGGACTGTTCCTGATGCACGGCGCTCCGGCCTCAGCCGCCGGGGGCTGCCACGAGGGCATGACGGCAGCGGCTGCACCATCTGCTGAGCACGCCGCACACACCGGTTCCGGATCGGCCGCGGCGGCCGCCGACACCGCCGTTGTGCATCACTTCGAGGCGGCCGCACCCAAGGAGCCGGCCGTGGCCGACTCCGCAGCAGGGGTCCACGGCACCTCCTGCGTGTCGACCGCCCCGCGCGTTCAGATCCCGCTGCCCGCGGGAGCCCTCGTCCTGGCCATCGCCATCACCCTCCTCGCGGCAGGGTCGCTCCACGCGGGGTGGACCCTGGGCCGGACCGGGCGCCGTGGCCCCCCGGGCGGGCGGCCACTCCTGCTGAACGTGTGCATTGCGCGGACGTGACAGGTCCCTGACCCGAACCCCGGTCCTTCACCGAGGTCTCCGGGTCGACGCGACCTGTCACCTTTCGCGCGCCACCGGTCGTGGTGCGCCGCACGGAAAGAACCCCGCCTCATGTCCGCTTTCGCACCTTCCGCCCTGCGCCGGTCCCTCGTCGCGGCCGGCACCGCCGCCGTCCTCGCGGCGGCCCTGGCCGCCTGCGGCTCCAGCGACTCCTCCATGCCCGGCATGGACCACGGCACCCACCCCTCCACCGCTTCCTCGACTGGCAGCGTGCCCGGCACGGACCACCACTCGATGCCTGGCATGGACCACGCCGGCATGGGCGACGGCCTGACCGACACCAAGGACGGCTACACGCTGACCTCCACCGCCGCCGAGCTGCGGGCCGGCAAGGACCCCGCCTACACGTTCAGGATCACCGGCCCGGACGGCAAGCCGGTCACCTCCTTCGCCGTCGACCAGACCAAGCGCATGCACTTCTACGCCATCCGCTCCGACCTGACCGGCTTCCAGCATGTGCACCCCACCATGACCGCCGACGGCACCTGGACCGCCGACCTGACCGCCCTGACGCCGGGGACCTGGCGGGCGTACGCCTCCTTCACCCCGGAGACCGGCAGCGGCAAGGGCACAGGCTTCGTCCTCAGCCGCACCGTCACCGTCCCCGGCACCGCCAAGGACACCCCGCTGCCCGCGGCCGCCGCCACCACCGAGACCGACGGCTACACCGTCAACGTCAAGGGCCAGCCCATGTCCGGCATGGCCCACCCCCTGACCGTCAGCATCAGCAAGGACGGCACCCCGGTCACCGACCTGCAGCCCTACCTGGACACCTACGCCCACCTGACCGCCTTCCACGAGGGCGACGAGGCGTTCGCGCACCTGCACCCGGAAACGAAGGTCACCGGGGCCGACGGCGGGCCGGACCTGGACTTCCAGGCCATGCTGGCCAAGCCCGGCAACTGGCGGCTGTTCCTGCAGTTCCAGACCGGCGGCAGCCTCCACACCGCCGCCCTGACCCTGAACGTCGGCTGACCGACGTGCCGCCGGCCGCGAACGGTCCCAGGACCCCGTACGGCCGGCGGCACGCGCCTGGGCGGCACAGCCGTCGTCTCACCGTGGTGTGGTCGCCGCGGCCAGGAACATCGGCAACGCCAGGAAGAGCCGGTCGGCCTCGGCCCGCGCCTGCTGATCTGCGACCCAGCGCTCCGTCTGCTCGTGCGTGATGGCGCCGGTGGAGCGGGCTCCCTCTGCCAGTCCGGTGAGCAAGGGCAACATCGCCGCTCCGGTGAACACCCCGGTGTGCACCTCGACCGTCACGTCGACGAAGCCGGCCTCGAGGAGCAGGTTGCGGTACCGGCGGGCGGCGCGCGGGCCTGCGGTCAGGTCGGCGCGGGCGTGCACGAGGGTGCGGGTGAGGGCCGGCTCGTCGGAGTCGACGACGAGGGTGTCCCAGTCCTGGCCGATCAGTGCGATCCGCCCTCCGGGCGTGAGAACCCTTCGGGCCTCCGCCAGCGCCCGCTCCGGCTCGGCCAGTTCGTGGAACAGCTTGTCGGCGCGGTAGGCGTCCACCGCGCAGTCCGCCAGCGGCAGCTCGTATGCCCCCGCAACCCGGAAGTCCGCCTCGGGCCACCGGCTGCGGGCGACGGCGATCACCTGCTCGCTCCGGTCCACGCCGACGGCCTTTACACCCCGCTCGGCCAGCTCCGCCACGGCCCGTCCGGCGCCGCAGCCCACGTCCACCGCCGCCATTCCGGGCCCGGCGCTGAGCAAGCCGTGGGACCGGGCCCGAAGTTCGCCGGCTCCTGGCAGCCGGTCGGCGGTGTCGAGCAGCGCGATGAGGTCGTCCGTCAATTGACGCGTCGTTTCGTTGGTCATGAGCGCCAGGCTCCGACTTAATGTCGGCATGAAGTCAAGCAAGCACAAGGCGCCGGCTGACGGCGAGCGCCAGACGATGAGCATCGGAGCTCTCGCCGAGCGCTTCGGTCTGGCCACGCACGTCCTGCGCCACTGGGAGGCGATGGGACTGCTCACGCCCGCCCGCGACGCAGCCGGCCGCCGCCACTACCGGGCCGCCGACCTCACACGCGTCGCCGTGATCCTGCGCGCCAAGGAGGCAGGGCTCTCCCTCGAAACCATCCGCTCCCTGGTCGCCACCGGGGACCCCGCCAAGCGCAGGGACATCCTGAGCGAGGAAGCCGAGGCGCTCCGCTGCCGCATCGCGGCCGCGCAGGCATCCCTCACAGTCATCGAGTGCGCCCTCGGCTGCGAACACGACGACTTCTCCCAGTGCGCCCATTTCCAACAGGCGGTGGCGGATCGCATCGGCACGGACGCCGCGGGAAGCCCTGCCTGATCCGGCACTCCAGAGCTGCCCGGTGACCTGCGCCGACAGGCAGCCGGCCGAACTTCCTGACACCCGGCTGCCGGATGACATCGGCGTGCGTGGCCGCGCCACGGCAAGGACAGTGGAACGCTGCCTTATTTGGATGCGCCGTACTCGTGCGGGCGGCCGCCCTGCCATTGCACCCATCGTGGGTCGTCGAGTACGTCCCCGGCGTCGGGGAGGCCCGCGCGGCGCAGGAACTCGATCACGTCGTCGTCGCTGCGGGCGAGGCCCGCGACCTGGGCGCGGATCGTCACCCGACGGCCACCCGTTCCGGCTGGGCGGTGAATGACAATGGGTGCTTCGCTCATGTCCTCAGGTTCTGACGGTCTCTTCACAGCACTCCCAGCTCTCTGTCCGGCCGGCAGTACGGGCAGGCCGTGATGCCGTCTTCCGTGAGCGCACGCAGGGCCTGCTCCCGGGTCATCGGTTTCGTTCTCTTGCCGCCCATGCCGCAGTCGCCCGTGTGGACGGCGTCGGCATGGGACGTGCCCCCCGCGCGCTGCAGGGAGAGTTTCCAGTCGGGTGCCGGTGGCGGCAGGGTGCGTGCTGCCCGGGCGGCTGCGGCCTCGCGTTCTTCCAGCTCGGCGATGGTCCGATCGGTTCGGCCGAGCTGGTACGCCTGCCACCCGCGCACGATGCGCAGGCGATCCAGACGAGAGAGGTTTTCGGACGCGTATTCGATTCTAGGTCTCGGGGGGACGCCGTGCGTACGTGCTCCATGTCGTGCAATCAGTCACTGTCCCTCGGGATCGCTGGGCCGTCTCTGGGCCGTCTGTGGGCCGTCACAGGTACGCCGACGTCGACTAATGACAACCAACGACAACCGAGCCCATGCGCCCCTCACCCGTCCTGAGCCGGCAAAGGTCTCTACGACCTTGGCGTGTCTGTAACACTGGACGAACCATGCCTAAGCCCGGAGAACTCACTTTCGTCGCGCCCCGCGGAGCCAAGAAGCCGCCGCGGCACCTCGCCGACCTCACGCCCGCCGAGCGCAAGGAAGCCGTCGCCGCGATCGGCGAGAAGCCGTTCCGCGCACAGCAGCTGTCGCAGCACTACTTCGCGCGGTACGCGCACGACCCGGCCGAGTGGACCAACATCCCGGCCGGGTCGCGGGACAAGCTCGCCGAGGCGATGTTCCCCGACCTGATGTCCGTGGTCCGGCACATCAGCTGCGACGACGACACCACCCGTAAGACGCTGTGGAAGCTGCATGACGGGACGCTGGTCGAGTCCGTCCTCATGCGCTACCCGGAGCGGGTGACCATGTGCATCTCGTCGCAGGCGGGATGCGGGATGAACTGTCCGTTCTGCGCGACGGGGCAGGCCGGTCTGGACCGCAATCTGTCCACCGCCGAGATCGTCCACCAGATCGTGGACGGCATGCGGGCGCTGCGTGACGGCGAGGTGCCGGGCGGGCCCGCGCGGCTCTCCAACATCGTCTTCATGGGCATGGGCGAGCCCCTCGCCAACTACAAGCGGGTGGTCGGCGCGATCCGTCGGCTGACCGACCCCGAGCCGGATGGCCTGGGTCTCTCGCAGCGCGGGATCACCGTCTCCACCGTCGGCCTGGTGCCGGCCATGCTGCGCTTCGCCGACGAGGGCTTCAAGTGCCGTCTCGCGGTCTCCCTGCACGCGCCGGACGACGAGCTCCGCGACACGCTCGTGCCGGTGAACACACGCTGGAAGGTGCGCGAGGTCCTGGACGCGGCGTGGGAGTACGCGGAGAAGTCCGGCCGCCGGATCTCCATCGAGTACGCGCTGATCCGCGACATCAACGACCAGGCCTGGCGGGGTGACCTGCTCGGCAGGCTCCTCAAGAACAGGCGCGTGCATGTCAATCTGATCCCGCTGAACCCGACGCCCGGCTCGAAGTGGACCGCCTCGCGGCCCGAGGACGAGAAGGCGTTCGTCGAGGCGATCGCCTCCCACGGGGTGCCCGTGACCGTGCGGGACACCCGCGGCCAGGAGATCGACGGGGCCTGCGGGCAGCTGGCGGCATCCGAGCGCTGAGGCCGGGTCGGCCCGTGTAATCTGGGCCGATATCAATTTCATATTCCGACAGGGGAGCGCCACAGCGCTGAGAGTGCGGCACCGACAGGCCGGCCGCAGACCCTCTGAACCTCGCCCGGGTCATTCCGGGTAGGAAGTTCGGACATCAACTCATGCTGTTGCGCCCTGCCCGCCTTCCGGCGGGCAGGGCCGCGTCTCTTCCTGGTCAAACCCAGGAGGAATACACGATGAGCACCAATCGCACCAGGCCCACGACCAAGCAGCTCGCGGCGACCGCTGTCGCCGCCGCGCTCGGCGTCACCGCACTCGCCGGCTGCGGCGGTTCCGACGGCTCGGCCTCCGGGTCCGGCGGTACGAAGGGCTCCGGATCCAAGACCGTGACCCTGGTCAGCCATGACTCCTTCAGCGCCTCCAAGGACGTACTGAAGGCGTTCACCGAGGAGACCGGCTACACCGTCAAGGTCCTCAAGAGCGGGGACGCCGGAGCCGCCCTCAACCAGGAGATCCTGACCAAGGGTTCCCCGCGCGGCGATGTGTTCTTCGGCGTCGACAACACGCTGCTCTCCCGCGCCCTCGACAACGGCCTGTTCACTCCGTACGAGGCGAAGGGCAGTGACCGGGTCACGGCCGGCACCCAGCTGGACGCCGCCAAGCACCGGGTGACGCCGATCGACACCGGCGACATCTGCATCAACTACGACAAGGCGTACTTCGCCGACAAGAAGCTTGCGCCGCCGCAGTCCTTCGACGACCTGGCGAAGCCCGCGTACAAGAACCTCCTCGTCACCGAGAACGCCGCGACCTCGTCGCCCGGACTCGGATTCCTCCTCGGCACCGTCGCCACCTATGGCGAGAACGGCTACCAGGACTACTGGAAGAAGCTGAAGAACAACGGCGTCAAGGTCGTCGACGGCTGGGAGCAGGCGTACAACGAGGAGTTCTCCGGTTCCGCGGGCGGCAGGAAGGCCAAGGCCGACCGGCCGCTCGTCGTGTCGTACGCCTCCAGCCCGCCGGCCGAGGTCCTGTACGCGGAGCCGCAGCCGTCCGAGGCTCCGACCGCGGTCGCGACCGGGACCTGCTTCCGGCAGATCGAGTTCGCGGGGCTGCTGAACGGCGCGAAGAACGAGGCGGGCGGCAAGGCCCTGCTGGACTTCCTGATCAGCAAGAAGTTCCAGGAGGACATGCCGCTCAACATGTTCGTGAACCCGGTCACCGAGGACGCGAAGCTGCCGGAGGTCTTCACGAAGTTCGGCGCGACGGTCGACGCGCCGACGACCGTGGCCCCCGACACCATCGCCAAGAACCGTGAGCAGTGGGTTCAGTCGTGGTCCTCGCTCGTAGTGAAGTAACGAAGACGCCGGTGCCCGCGACGGCGCCGGTACCCGCTCCGGGCGCGCGCGGTAAGGGCGCGCGTCCCCGGAGCGGCGCGGGTGCCGCGCGCGCCGAGGCGCGGCGTGGGAGCGCGGTGCGGCTCGGTCTGATGGCCGTGCCCGTCGCGTTCTTCGCGCTGTTCTTCGCCTACCCCGTCGTCGCGATCGTCGGCCGCGGGCTGAAGAACGACGGTGTCTGGCAGTTCGGCCGGATCGGCCAGGTGCTGACCCGGCCGGACATCCTCGACGTTCTCTGGTTCACCAGCTGGCAGGCGCTCGCCTCGACCGCGCTGACCCTGCTGATCGCGCTGCCCGGCGCCTATGTGTTCGCCCGTTTCGACTTCCCCGGCAAACAGCTGCTGCGGGCGGTCGTCACCGTGCCCTTCGTCCTGCCGACCGTCGTCGTGGGTACCGCGTTCCTGGCACTGCTGGGCCGTGGCGGCTTCCTCGACGAACTCGCGGGCGTACGGCTCGACACCACCGTGTGGGCGATTCTGCTCGCGCATGTCTTCTTCAACTACGCGGTGGTCGTACGGACCGTCGGCGGGTTGTGGTCGCAGCTCGACCCACGGCAGGAGGAGGCCGCGCGGGTGCTGGGCGCCGGCCGGTTCGCGGCGTGGCGGCGGGTGACGCTGCCGGCCCTCGCGCCCGCCGTGGCCGCCGCAGCGCTGATGGTCTTCCTCTTCACGTTCACCTCCTTCGGGGTCGTGCAGATCCTCGGCGGTCCGGCGTACTCCACGCTGGAGGTGGAGATCTACCGGCAGACGGCCCAGTTGCTCGACCTCCCGACGGCCGCCGTGCTGACGCTGGTGCAGTTCGCCGCGGTCGGCGCGATCCTGGCCGTACACGCATGGACGGTGCGGCGCAGGGAGACGGCGCTGAGACTGGTCGACCCCGCGCAGACCGCCCGCAGGCCGCGCGGCGCCGGGCAGTGGGCGCTGCTCGGCGGGGTTCTGCTCACCGTGCTGGTGCTGATCCTGCTGCCGCTCGGTGTGCTGGTGGAGCGTTCCCTGGACGCACCCGGCGGCCACGGGTTCGCCTACTACCAGGCCCTGCAGTCCGTGGACGCGAGCGGCGGCACCTTCCTGGTGGCGCCGCTCGAAGCGATCGGGAACTCGCTGCAGTACGCCCTGGTCGCGACCGTGATCGCGCTGGTCGTGGGAGGGCTCGCGGCGGCGGCGCTGACCAGGCGGGCCGGGCGGCTCGTGCGGGGCTTCGACGCGCTGCTGATGCTGCCGCTCGGGGTGTCCGCGGTCACCGTCGGCTTCGGCTTCCTGATCACGCTGGACAGGCCGCCGCTGGATCTGCGGACCTCGTGGATCCTGGTGCCGCTGGCCCAGGCGCTGGTCGGTGTGCCGTTCGTCGTACGCACGATGCTGCCGGTGCTGCGGGCGGTGGACGGCCGGCTGCGCGAGGCGGCGGCGGTGCTCGGGGCGTCACCCCTGCGGGCCTGGCGCGAGGTCGATCTGCCGTTGGTGCGGCGGGCGCTGCTGGTCGCCGCGGGCTTCGCGTTCGCTGTGTCGCTCGGCGAGTTCGGGGCGACGGTGTTCATCGCACGGCCCGACAACCCGACGCTGCCGGTCGCCGTGGCCCGGCTGCTGGGGCGGTCCGGGGAGCTCAACTACGGCCAGGCGATGGCCCTCAGCACGATTCTGATGCTGGTCTGCGCGGCGTCGCTGCTGCTGCTCGAACGTATCCGCCCGGACCGGTCCGGGGAGTTCTGACGATGCCCGGGGTGTTCTGGACATGCTGACACTTGAAGCCGCCACGGTCCTCTTCGGCGAGCGGGCGGCGCTCGACGCGGTGGATCTGCAGGTGGCCGACCACGAGATCGTCTGTGTGCTGGGGCCGAGCGGCAGCGGCAAGTCGACGCTGCTGCGGGTGGTCGCCGGGCTGCACCCGCCGGACGGCGGCCGGGTGCTGCTCGACGGCGTCGACCAGTCCGGGGTCCCCGTGCACCGGCGCGGCCTGGGGCTGATGTTCCAGGACCATCAGCTGTTCCCGCACCGGGACGTCGGCGCCAACGTCGCCTTCGGGCTGCGCATGCACGGCGTGCGCCGCGGCGACCAGGACGGCAGGGTCGCCGAACTCCTCGACCTGGTGGGCCTGCCGGGCGCCGAACGGCGGGCGGTCGCCGCGCTGTCCGGCGGCGAGCAGCAGCGCGTCGCCCTCGCGCGGGCGCTCGCCCCGCGGCCGAAGCTGCTGATGCTCGACGAACCGCTCGGCCAGCTCGACCGCAGTCTGCGCGAACGTCTGGTGGTCGAACTGCGCACGCTGTTCGCCCGGTTGGGTACGACGGTGCTCGCCGTCACCCACGACCAGGGCGAGGCGTTCGCCCTCGCCGACCGGGTCGTCGTGATGCGTGACGGGCGCATCGCCCAGGTGGGCACCCCGCTGGAGGTCTGGCAGCGCCCCGCCTCCGCGTTCGTCGCGCGGTTCCTCGGTTTCGACAACGTGGTGGACGCGACGGTCACGGGCGCTGCCGCGGCCACGGCGTGGGGCAGGGTCCCGGTGCCGGGCGGGTCGCCGCAGGGCCCGTGCGCTCTGCTGGTGCGTCCGGCGGGCGTACGGATCGGCGCCCCGGCGGACGGCCTGCGCTGCACGGTCGGTGCCCGCACCTTCCGGGGCAGCCATGTCGCCGTGACCCTGCACCCCGCGGCGGGCCCGGTCCTGGAGGCGGAGTGCCCGCTGCGGGACACGCCTCAGCAGGGCGCGGCGGTGGGCGTGACGTTCGATGCGTCGGAGACGGTGGTCCTGCCCGCCGCCGGCTGATCACGCGCGGTCGCCCGGCGCCGCGGGCGACGCCACGGAGCGTCCGGACCACCGGTATCGGTCCCGGTGTGAGCTGTTTTGTCTGTTTTGGGGAACATCTCATTCGGAAGATCCGTACCGACTCCGCAAAGGACAGCGACCATGACTGGAACGGCACGCGAGGGCATCGACATCACCCGCGTCCTCGATGCCCCGCGGGCGCGCGTCTTCGAGGCCTGGACGACCCCCGAGGACTTCGCCGCCTGGTACGGCGGCGACGCCGAGGTACCGCTCGACCGGCTGGCGATGGACGTCCGGCCCGGCGGTGAGTGGAGCCTGGTCATCGTGGTGCCGGGCACCGAGATGCCGTTCCACGGGGTCTACCGCGAGGTGGTCGCGCCGGAACGGCTGGTCTTCACGCTGAAGGACGCCGGCGCGCCCGCCGACATCGAGGGCGAGATCGTCACCGTCACCTTTGCCGACCACGGCCGCAAGGCCACCGAGATGGTCTTCCAGCAGCGCGGCGGCCACCTCACGGCCGAGCAGTATGCGGCGGCGGAGGACGGCTGGGAGGCCTTCTTCGACGCGCTGGAGAACCGGCTCGCGGCGGTCTGACGCCGTCGGCGTGATCCGGAAGCGGTCCCTACGGGGCGGACAGCCGGGCGAGTGCCTCGGGGGCTTCGTCCACCGTGTCGACGAGTGCGATCCGGGAATCCATCGGCCAGCCCTCGGCGAGCGCCCTGAGCAGCGGCCAGGCGGGCAGCTCGTCCGTCCAGTGGGCGATGCCGACCAGCACCATCGGCGTCGGTGCGCCGCGTGAGCCGTAGTAGTTCGGCGTCGCGTTGTCGAAGATCTCCTGGACGGTTCCGGCGGCGCCCGGCAGGAAGATCACGCCCGCCCCGGACCGGGCGAGCAGCCCGTCCTCGCGGAGCGCGTTGGTGAAGTACTTGGCGATGTGGTCCGCGAAGGGGTTCGGCGGTTCATGACCGTAGAACCAGGTGGGGATCGAGACCGACCCGCCGCCGTCCGGCCACCGCTCCCGCACGGCGAAGGCGGCGCGCGCCCAGTCGGTGACCGACGGGGTGAAGGACGGTACGGCCGCCAGGAGTTCGCAGGCCTTGTCCAGCATCGCGTCGGGATGCGGAGCCGCGTACGCGCCGAGGTTCGCCGCCTCCATCGCGCCGGGGCCACCACCGGTTGCCACCGTCAGTCCCCTACGCGTCAGCGTTCTGCCCAGCCGGGCCGCGGCCGCGTACGCGGGGTTGCCCCGGGCCGTCGTGTGACCGCCCATCACCCCGACCACCCGGGCCCCGGTGAGAAGTTCGTCCAGCGCGTCGGAGACCGCGTCGTCATGGAGCGCCCGCAGCATCGAGGCGAAGGTGTCGCCGTTCGCCCGGGTCCGCTGGAACCAGTGGTAGGCGCGGGCGTCGGGCGTCGCCTCGTAGCCCCCGTCCGCGAGCCCCTCGTAGAGCGCATCGGGGGAGTAGAGCAGCCCGCGGTACGGGTCGAAGGGCAGCCCCGGCACGGGCGGGAAGACGAACGCCCCCTCGGCCCGCACCTTCGCCACCGCGTCGGGCGTCAACCGGCAGCCGAGGAAGACGGCGCCGGACGTGTCGGCGGCCAGCAGTGCGGCGCTGCGGTCCGTCAGGTCGACGGACTGGACACGATGTCCGGTGAGCGGCCCGGAGGCGACCGCGGCGTCGAATTCGGCGAGCGACTCGATCTCGATGCCGGGTGCGGGAATGCTGTCGTCCGGGTTGTCCATCCCGTCATGCTACGTACCGGCCGGCCCGCACGGTGAAGTCCGTGCGGGCCGGCCGGTCAGCGCCCTCAGCCGGTCAGCGGAAGCGCGGCCAGCTCCGCGATCAGCCAGGTCAGCGGGGCGAAGAGGACCAGCAGCGCCACCGCGCGCAGCGCCGTTGCCGCACGCAGTGCCGTGGCCGGTGCGCCGAGCCGCCGCAGCGCCTGCGCCGTCTGCGCCCGGGCCTGCTTCGCCTCCAGCGCCGAGGCCAGCAGCGTGGCCGCCGTACAGCCCAGGACCAGCACCGCGCCCAGAGCGGTGAGCGGGCCGAAGGGGCGCGGTCCCGTCCCGTACAGCGCGTAGGCGGCGATCACCGCGGAGAGCACCGCGCAGACCACGCCGAGCGGACGGCCGATCCTGCTGGCCTCCGTCATCAGCATCCTGCCGGCCAGCAGGCGTACGACTCCGGGGCGCACCGCCTGCAGCGCCCGCCCGCACAGATGGGTCAGGCCGGGGCCGGCCATGGCCAGGCCGATCGCCGTCAGCGTCCAGCCGGCCAGCACGGCGGCCGGGGTGGAGTCGAATCTGCCGGGCAGCGGGAACGGATTGCCCGGGGTGGTGCGGCTCGTGTACGCCTCGACCGCGAGACCCACTGCGGTCAGCGCGACGCCCCAGGGGAGCCCCGTCGGGGGCGCGGCGGGAGCGGGAATCGCCGGTTCGACGCAGTCACCGGCGTCGGGGTTGCCGGCGTTGTCGGTGACATCGGCCTCCGCCGTGTCCTCGGCCTCGCTCCCGGCGGTGGCTCCGCCCGTGACGGCGGCTTCGCCCGCGAAGGCGGCTTCGCCCGTGACGGCGGCCCGTCCGGCGCCCGTGGCCACCTTGGTGCGACGCGCCGACTGCGCAAGGAACGCCACCGCGCACGCCGTCGCCGCGGTGATCGGCACCAGCGCCAGCAGGACGAGCGCGGCGGCCACCGGCAACGGCGCTCCGGTGCCGACCAGGTGGGTCGCCGCACCGTCGAACGGCAACCCGGTCAGGTCGCCGCGCAGATGCAGGAAGACGAGCAGCGCCACCATCGACCCGAGGGTGCAGGACACGGCGGTGGAGAGGGCGGCCAGCATGCTGAGCCGGACCGGGCCGAGACCGACGGCGGCCAGCGCCGAGCGCGGGCGCGTGGCGGGATCCGTACGGGCCACCGCGACCGCGAACTGCACGGTGGCGGCCAGCGGTACGAAGCACCACAGCAGCCGCAGCACCGCGGTCGTCGAGTACGCGGGATGCGTCGACGCGTACATCAGGGTGCACAGCAGAAGGAAGCCGACCCCGGCGGAGGCGGCCGCGACCAGCAGCCGCCGCATCAGGACCAGCGGGTGGGTACCGCGGGTCAGACGGAGAGCGAGCACGCCGCGCGGCCTTCCGTATCGGACACGGAGGGCAGGGCGACGGTGGTGACGCGGCGGCCGTCCAGCAGCGAGACCGCACGGTCGGCGAGCGAGGCGACCTCCGCGTCATGGGTGGCGAGCACGATCGTGATGCCGTGCGAGCGGGCCGCGCTCGTCAGGGTCCGCAGCACATGGGTGCGGTCGGTGCGGTGCAGTGTCGCGGTCGGCTCGTCTGCGAAGATCACCGCGGGTGATCCGGCCAGCGCACGGGCCACGGCGACCCGCTGGCGCTGCCCCTGGAGCAGGGTGTGCGGCCGCTTCTTGGCGCACATGCCGATGTCGAGCCGCTCCAGCCACTCCATGGCGGCCTTCCTCGCGACCCGGTGGGGGGTACCGCGGAGCAGCAGCGGCAGTGCCGTGTTCTCCCAGGTGTTCAGCTCGGGTACGAGCTGGGGCTCCGACGCGATCCAGCCGAACCGGTCCCGGCGCAGCCGCTCGCGCAGCCGGGGACCCATGGTGTGGACCGGGACACTGTTGAACCAGACCTCGCCCTGCTGGGGCACCAGTTGACCGGAGAGGCAGTGCAGAAGAGTCGTCTTGCCACTGGCCCGCGGTCCGGTCACCGCGAGGATCTCGCCGTCGCGGACCTCCAGGGAGATGCCGCCGAGCGCGGGCGAGCCGCTGTGGGCGTGGTGCAGGGAACGCGCCCAGATCACATCGTTGTCCGGCGGAGCCACCATGGCGTACACCTCGGTTCAGATCAGAATTCCCGTCCCCTGTACGGGGGAACGAAGAGGGGGCCGATCGGTCACTCGGCACCGTAAGGATGTGAACCACGGTGGGACGGCAGCACGCGGCCCGGGTGCGCTCCATCCCACTCGAATGGGCGCATCCGGGCCGCGTGGACCGTATGAAATGACTGCCGGAAGCAGTCCGGGCGGTGATCCGGCCGTGGTCAATCGGTCAGTTGGTCCCTGGCCGATCGGCCGATCGGCCCACAGGCCGGATCACGGTCGGATCAGAGCTTCGTCCAGGCCTCCGTCAGCACGGACCGCAGGATGGACTCGATCTCGTCGAACGTCGACTGGTCGGAGATCAGCGGCGGCGCGAGCTGGACGACCGGGTCACCGCGGTCGTCGGCCCGGCAGTACAGACCGTTCTCGTACAGCGCCTTGGAGAGGAAGCCGTACAGGACGCGCTCGGTCTCCTCGTCGGTGAAGGTCTCCTTGGTGGCCTTGTCCTTCACCAGCTCGATGCCGTAGAAGAAGCCGTTGCCGCGGACGTCGCCGACGATCGGCAGGTCGTGCAGCTTCTGCAGCGTGCTGAAGAACGCGTTCTCGTTGTCCAGGACGTGCTGGTTGAGGCCCTCGCGCTCGAAGATGTCGAGGTTGGCGAGGCCGACCGCGGCGGAGACCGGGTGGCCGCCGAAGGTGTAGCCGTGCAGGAAGGTGTTGCCGCCCTCGTAGAACGGCGCGGCGATGCGGTCCGAGACGATGCAGGCGCCGATCGGGGAGTAGCCCGAGGTCATGCCCTTGGCGCAGGTGATCATGTCCGGCACGTAGCCGAACTTGTCGCAGGCGAACATCGTGCCGAGGCGGCCGAAGGCGCAGATGACCTCGTCGGAGACGAGCAGCACGTCGTACTTGTCGCAGATCTCGCGCACGCGCTGGAAGTACCCGGGCGGCGGCGGGAAGCAGCCGCCGGCGTTCTGCACCGGCTCGAGGAAGACCGCGGCGACCGTGTCCGGTCCCTCGAAGAGGATCTCCTGCTCGATCTGGTCGGCGGCCCAGCGACCGAAGGCCTCCGGGTCGTCGCCGTGGATCGGGGCGCGGTAGATGTTGGTGTTCGGGACCTTGTGCGCGCCGGGGACCAGCGGCTCGAACGGGGCCTTCAGGGCCGGCAGGCCGGTGATCGACAGGGCGCCCTGCGGGGTGCCGTGGTAGGCGACCGCGCGGGAGATGACCTTGTACTTGGTCGGCTTGCCCTTGAGCTTGAAGTACTGCTTGGCGAGCTTCCAGGCGGTTTCGACGGCTTCGCCGCCACCGGTGGTGAAGAAGACCTTGTTGAGGTCGCCCGGCGCGTAGTCGGCGAGGCGCTCGGCGAGCTCGACGGCCTTCGGGTGGGCGTAGGACCAGACCGGGAAGAAGCCCAGCTCCTGACCCTGCTTGTAGGCCGCTTCGGCGAGCTCGTGACGGCCGTGACCGGCGTTGACCACGAACAGCCCGGACAGGCCGTCGAGGTAGCGCTTGCCCTGGTCGTCGTAGATGTAGGTGCCCTCGCCACGCACGATGGTGGGAACGGGCGCGTTCTCGTAGTCCGACATGCGGGTGAAGTGCATCCACAGGTGGTCGTACGCGGTTCGGCTGAGGTCCTTGCTCACGGCTATCGGGTTCCCCACATATAGGTCTGCTTCTTGAGCTTCAGGTAGACGAAGCTCTCGGTGGAGCGCACCCCGGGGATGGCCCGGATGCGTTTGTTGATCGTTTCCAGCAGGTGGTCGTCGTCCTCGCAGACGATCTCCACCATCAGGTCGAAGGAGCCCGCGGTCATCACCACGTACTCGCACTCGGCCATGGCCGACAGCGCCTCCGCGACGGGATCGAGATCGCCTTCGACATTGATGCCGACCATCGCCTGGCGCCGGAACCCCACGGTGAGCGGGTCGGTGACGGCGACGATCTGCATCACGCCCTGGTCGAGCAGCTTCTGAACGCGCTGCCGTACGGCCGCTTCGGAGAGGCCGACGGCCTTGCCGATCGCGGCGTACGGACGACGCCCGTCCTCCTGGAGCTGCTCGATGATTGCGAGGGAGACGGCATCGACCGCTGGTGATCCGTTCCCGGTCCTGGAGTCTGCGCTGCGACTGGCCACGGAGCCACTCTGCACCGGGAGTCGTCTGTCTGGCAACCCTGAATCAATGAAATTCGTTGTTTCCGGGACTGGATATCACTGAATCCGAAGTTCGCGGCGGTTGGGTATGTCGAAAGCGTTACCCCTGCGACTAGGCTGGACATCTCACCCATTGGATGTGTCGACAGGAGGGGTGGTTGTGACCACCGAGGTGCGCCGTCTGCGCAACTACATCAACGGAGAGTTCCGGGACGCCGCGGACGGGCGGACCATCGACGTGGTCAACCCGGTGACGGAAGAGGTCTACGCGACCTCGCCGCTCTCCGGGCAGGCCGATGTCGATGCCGCCATGGCCGCCGCTGCCGCCGCTTTCCCCGCCTGGCGCGACATCACGCCGGCCGAGCGCCAGAAGGCCCTGCTGAAGATCGCGGATGCGTTCGAGGCGCGTGCGGAGGACCTGATCGCCGCGGAGTCCGAGAACACCGGTAAGCCGCTGGAGCTCACCCGCACCGAAGAGATCCCGCCGATGGTGGACCAGATCCGCTTCTTCGCGGGTGCGGCCCGGATGCTCGAAGGCCGCTCCGCCGGTGAGTACATGGAGGGGATGACCTCCATCATCCGCCGCGAGCCGGTCGGTGTCTGTGCACAGGTCGCGCCGTGGAACTACCCGATGATGATGGCGGTCTGGAAGTTCGCCCCGGCGCTCGCCGCGGGCAACACCGTCGTCATCAAGCCCTCCGACACCACCCCGGCGTCGACCGTGCTGATCGCCGAGATCATCGGCGAGATCCTCCCCAAGGGCGTCTTCAACGTCATCTGCGGCGACCGCGAGACCGGCCGTGCGATGGTCGAGCACCCGACCCCGGCGATGGCCTCCATCACCGGTTCGGTACGCGCCGGCATGCAGGTCGCCGAGTCCGCCTCCAAGGACGTCAAGCGCGTCCACCTGGAGCTCGGCGGGAAGGCCCCGGTCGTCGTCTTCGAGGACAGTGACATCGCCAAGGCCGTCGAGGGCATCTCCGTCGCGGGCTTCTTCAACGCCGGACAGGACTGCACGGCCGCGACCCGCGTGCTCGTCCACGAGTCGATCCACGACGAGTTCGTCACCGCGCTCGCCAAGGCCGCCGCCGACACGAAGACCGGCCTGCCGGACGACGAGGACGTGCTGTACGGCCCGCTCAACAACGCCAACCAGCTGAAGCAGGTCAGCGGCTTCATCGAGCGGCTCCCCGCCCACGCCAAGGTCGAGGCGGGCGGCCACCGCGTCGGCGACAAGGGCTACTTCTACGCCCCGACCGTCGTCTCCGGCCTGAGCCAGGATGACGAGATCATCCAGAACGAGGTCTTCGGCCCGGTCATCACCGTCCAGTCCTTCACGGACGAGGCACAGGCCGTCGCGTACGCCAACGGTGTCGAGTTCGCCCTCGCCTCCTCGGTGTGGACGAAGGACCACGCCCGCGCGATGCGGATGTCCAAGAGCCTGGACTTCGGCTGCGTGTGGATCAACACGCACATCCCGCTCGTCGCCGAGATGCCGCACGGCGGATTCAAGAAGTCCGGCTACGGCAAGGACCTCTCCGCGTACGGCTTCGAGGACTACACGCGCATCAAGCACGTCATGACGTCGCTCGACGACTGATCCGACGTGCGTGTGGTGACGGCCCCGGGCTCCGGCCCGGGGCCGTTTCCGTGCCGTAGCCCGCTTCTGACGCGGTATCGACAGGGTGTGCGGGCGCGGTGCGCGCCGCTGGACGAGTGGTCCATTGTCCGCCGCACCCGCCGACCGGCATCCTGCGCAGGTGCGAGCGATCCCGAGGAACCCCATGTCCCGCCGGTCCCTGCTGCGCGCCTTCGGTGCCGGTACGGCCGGTGCCGCGCTGGCCGGCTGCGGAGTGCCCGCTGCGTACGTGCAGCCCGGTGACCGCGCCGGACGCGACTTCTCCGCCACCGACCACCCGCTGCACTTCGCCAACTGGCCGCTGTACATCGACACCGATGACGAGGACGAGTCACGGCGGCCCACCCTCGACGCGTTCACCGAACGCACCGGGATCTCCGTCACGTACACCGAGGAGATCAACGACAACGACGAGTTCTTCGGGAAGATCAGCCCGGCGCTGATGAACCATCAGCAGACCGGCCGGGACCTGATCGTCATCAGCGACTGGATGGCCGCCCGGTTCGTGCGGCTGGGCTGGGTGCAGGAGATGGACCGGGCTGCGCAGCCCAACGTCGCCAAATACCTGGACCCGCAGCTGCGTTCGCCCGCCTTCGACGAGGGCCGGACACACAGCGTCCCCTGGCAGTCCGGGATCACCGGCATCGCGTACAACCGCAGGAAGCTCGGCCGCGAGATTAAGCACACGAGCGATCTCTGGGCGGCCGACCTGCGCGGGAAGGTGACTCTGCTGTCCGGGCTCGACGAGGCCTTCGCCCTGCTCATGCAGGGCAACGGCGTCGACATCACCCGCTGGACGCGGGACGACTTCCACACGACGTGCGACCAGGTCGAGAAGCTGGTGCGGAAGAAGCACATCCGCCGCTTCACCGGCAACGACTACATCAAGGACCTGTCGACCGGCGATGTTCTCGCCTGTCAGGCCTACTCGGGCGATGTCATCCAGCTCCAGGCGGACAACCCGGAGATCGAGTTCGTGGTGCCCGAGGAGGGGGCCGAGCTCTGGGCGGAATCGCTCATGATCCCCAACCTCGCCCGCCACAAGCGCAATGCCGAGAAACTGATCGACCACTACTACGAGCCCGAGGTCGCCGCGGAGCTCGCTGCCTGGGTCAACTACGTCTGCCCCGTCCCGGCCGCGCGTGAGGTGCTGGCGTCCGCCAAGGACGAGGAGACCGCCGCCCTCGCCGAGGATCCGCTGATCTTCCCCGACGACGCGATGCGCCGGCGGCTGGCGATCGCCCGCGACATCACGTCCGAGGAGCGCACCGAGTTCGCGAAGAAATGGAACGCCGTGGTCGGCCTCTGAGGCACGTGGAGGGGCGGAGTAAAGAGCGCGTAAACACCGGCGTACGCTGCCGACATGAGCGAGCGAAGAGCCCTGTTGAGGCGCATACGCGTGTGGGTGGCCGTCTTTGTCGTCTGTCTGGTGCTGAGCGGGCTGACCGCCTTCCCGCTCGTCCATGAACTCCACTGGGCCGAGGACCTGCTGACGTCCTCGGCCTCGCCCGTGCCCGAGCACTTCCCGGCCCTGACGGAGTGGATCACCCGGGTCCGGACCGGTCTCGACGAGGCCGACGCGTCGTACCCCTTCGTGCTGTACGGCACCGACTGGCTGGCCTTCGCGCATCTCGTCATCGCGGTCGCCTTCTACGGCCCGTACCGCGACCCGGTCCGCAACATCTGGGTCGTCGAGTTCGGCATGATCGCCTGCGCGGGCATCATCCCGCTCGCGCTGATCTGCGGACCGATCCGGGACATCCCCTTCTGGTGGACGGTCATCGACATGTCGTTCGGTGTCATCGGAGTGATCCCGCTGCTCGTCCTCCGCCGGATGATCAAGCGGCTGGAGACCCTGTCGCAGACACCCGGTCCGGCGACGGAGCCGGTGCCGGCCGCGGCCGGCTGACCCGACGGATCGATCAGGGAGTGCGGCGGGCGGGAGAAGCCGCGAGCAGGACGCGCAGGGCGTCGACGCGGTTGGTGGTGATCGAGTCGACGCCCTGCGCGATCAGCCGGCGCATGGTGTGCTTGGTGTCGGCCGTCCAGGCGGAGACCAGCAGCCCGTCCCGGTGGACCCGGTCCGTCAGCTCCCGGCTCACCAGACCGAACCGGTAGTTCAGCCAGCGCGGCTTCACCGCGTCCAGCAGTCCGGCACGGGGCGGGGCGAGCGTCGTCCAGGTCAGGGCGATCTCGGCGGACGGATCCGCGGCGCGCACCCGCAGCATGGCCTCGGGACCCGCGCAGTAGTACGTACGCTCCCCGGCCCCGCACTCGCGGACCACGCCGACCGTCCTGCGTACCGAATCGTCCGTGGAGCCGGGCAGATCGACCATCAGGCGGTGCGTTCCGGCGATGAGCAGCGCATCGCGCAGGGTGGGCACACCGCCCGCGGTCGCTTCGACGAGCTCCTGGTGCGTGAGCCGGTCCAGCCTGCGGTCGTCGCCCCACAACCGCTCCAGAGTGGCGTCGTGCAGCAGGACCGGCACTCCGTCGCGGGTGACGCGGACGTCCACCTCGACCGCGTCCGCCCCGCGTTCGACGGCGGAGCGGATCGACGGAAGGGTGTTCTCGCGGACACGGTACGGATCGCCGCGGTGAGCCACGGCGGTGACAGAGGTGGCCATGGGGCCATTGTCACCGCCCTCGTCACCGGCCGGTGCGCTCCAGCCAGTTCGTCGTGTACGTGTCGATCTCGGTGGCCAGCGCCCGCTTGCCGGCCGGGTCGAGGTACGACGCCTCCACCGAGTTCTTCGCGAGCGCGGCGAGCCCGCGCTCGTCCAGACCGAGAAGACGGGCCGCCACCCCGTACTCGTTGTTGAGGTCGGTACCGAACATCGGCGGGTCGTCGCTGTTGATGGTGACCAGCACGCCGGCGTCCACCATCTCCTTGACCGGGTGGAGGTCGAGGTCGGTCACGGCGCGGGTCGCGATGTTCGAGGTCGGGCAGACCTCCAGCGGAATCCGGTGCTCGGCGAGGTGGTCGAGGAGCCGCTGGTCCCGGGTGGCGCTGGTGCCGTGGCCGATGCGTTCGGCGCGCAGGTCGTTCAGGGCGTCCCAGATGGTCTGCGGGCCCGTCGTCTCCCCGGCGTGCGGGACGGAGTGCAGTCCCTCGGCGATGGCCCGGTCGAAGTAGGGCTTGAACTGCGGGCGGGGCACGCCGATCTCCGGGCCGCCGAGCCCGAACGCGACGAGTCCCTCGGGCCGCAGGCCGACCGCGAGCCGGGTGGTCTCCTCCGCGGCTTCCAGTCCGGCCTCACCGGGGATGTCGAACGTCCAGCGCAGTACGACCCCGAGCTCGGCCTCGGCGGCCTTGCGGGCGTCCTCTATGGCCTCCATGAAGCCCTGCTCCGGGATGCCGCGCCGGGTCGAGCTGAACGGGGTGACGGTCAGCTCCGCGTACCGGATGTTCTGGCGGGCCATGTCACGGGCGACCTCGAAGGTCAGCAGCCGGACGTCCTCCGGGGTACGGATCAGGTCCACGACGGAGAGATACACGTCGATGAAGTGGGCGAAGTCGGTGAAGGTGAAGTAGTCGGCCAGCGCCTCGGGGTCGGTGGGGACCTTGGAGTCCGGGTGGTGGGCGGCCAGTTCGGCGACGATGCGGGGCGAGGCGGATCCGACATGGTGGACATGCAGTTCGGCCTTGGGCAGCCCCGCGATGAAGGGGTGCAGATCGGTCATCGGATCCTCCGGGACGTGCGGTTCGAGCGGCCCGGGCGCAACGCGGCCGGGTGCGGGACGGGGATCATCGTAGGCCGGTCCCGAGGCTGCGGGAGCGGGCCGTAGCATGACGGGACCACGATGGGGGAGGACCATGTCAGACAACACAGAGCAGCCAGGGGGCGGGGCTGAGCCGCGCGACCCGTGGGCTCCGCCGGACAGCGGAGTTCCGCTGGAGAAGCCGGCCGGTGACCCTCGCCCGCCTGCTGTGCACGACCAGCAGACGGTCACCTCGATGCCCGCCGCGGCGGGCCCCACGCCCGGGTTCGGCAGCGCACCGGGCACCGGAGAGGGCCAGGCCCCCGGGGACGTGCCCCCGCCGCCGATCGCCCCGAACGGCCCGGGCCAGGCAGGCCCGCCGCCGGCGGGGCAGTACGGTTACCCGGCCGCACCGTCGGCACCGTACGGCGGCTACCCGGGCTACCCCGGCTACGGCGGTCAGCCCGCATGGGGCGCAGCGCCCTCGAACGGCATGGGCACGGCGGCGATGGTGCTGGGGATCCTGGCCGTCTGCCTGTTCTGCGTGTACGGCATCCCCAGTCTCATCCTGGGCGCGCTCGCGCTGATCTTCGGCATCATCGGCCGCAAGCGGGTCGGACGTGGCGAGGCGGACAACGCCGGCCAGGCGCTGTCCGGGGTCATCCTGGGGTCCATCGGCATAGCCATCGGTGTCCTCATCATCGGAGGACTCATCTGGCTGTTCGCCACGCACATGGACGAGTTCAATGACGACTCCTCCTACGACGACACCTACGGGACGTCCCTGGTCGTCGAGGACGCGCGATGACATCCCTGGTCCCGGTCGCCGCCCGATAGCGGCCAGGACGTTCGCGGTCTGCGGGGCGGTGGGTCAGACCCCATCGCCCCGCAGGCCGTTTCCTGTGGTGCGCAGCTCTTCGCGGGCCTCCATCAGCGCGAACCCCAGGAGGTTCAGCCCCCGCCAGCTCGCCGGGTCCTCCGCCCGCGGATCGTCCGCGGCCAGCCCGATGCCCCAGATCCGGTCCACGGGGCTGGCCTCGACGAGCACCCGGTCCCCGGTGTTCACCAGGAACTCCCGCAGCCCGGCGTTCTGGCCGAATTTGTGGATGTTGCCCGCCACCACCAGGGCGAACCGCTCCCGCTCCCACACCGCGCCGTCGAAGGCGCGGACCAGCCGGCCCTCCTTCTTCGCCGCCGCGGGGCTGCTCGCGGACACGGCGCGGCGCTCCGCCTCCTCGTCGCCGAAGAGCCGCGCCTTGCCGGCCATCATCCAGTGCTCGGCCGACGCGTAGGTCACGCCGTCGACGGCGAACGGCGACGGCCACCACTGGCTGAGACAGCTCGCGCCGATCCGCCCGTCCGGGAGCGGGCGATGTCCCCAGAACCGCAGGTACTTCACCCGCTCGCCGCGGCGGGTCCGCGCCACGAGATCGTTCATGTGTTCCATGGCATGCGAGTGTGGCATCCGCCACTGACACTCCGTCCGGGGATTTCCGGGGCGACGCGACACATGGTCGACAGATTCCGTTGCGTAACCAAAAGGCAACAACGGAATCACTTGTTGGGATGGCCCTCCTCTGTCAGGATCGGCACTCAATTCGTGCAGAAGCTACGCCGCTCCGGCTGACGGGGACAGCGGCGGAGGAGAGCGTCATGGGCAACGGTTTCCAGGTGCAGGACCGCTTCGCGGACGGCGCCCAGTACATCGACGGAGAACTGCGGTCCGGCACATCGGGACGCAGTCACGCGGTCGTGAACCCGGCGACGGGCGAAACCGTCTACACGTACGAACTGGCGGGCGCCGCCGATGTCGACGCGGCCGTCGCCGCTGCCCGCGCGGCCTTCCCCGGCTGGTCGGGCGCCACGCCGGCAGAGCGGTCCGAGGCGATGCACCGCTTCGCCGCTGTCCTCGCCGAACAGGCCGACGACTTCGCGTACGCCGAGTCGCTCCAGTGCGGCAAGCCGGTCAAGCTCTCCACCGAGTTCGACGTGCCGGGCACCGTCGACAACACCTCCTTCTTCGCGGGCGCCGCCCGCCACCTGGAGGGCAGGTCCGCCGGTGAGTACGACGGCGACCACACCTCGTACGTACGCCGCGAGGCGATCGGCGTCGTCGGCTCCATCGCCCCCTGGAACTACCCGCTCCAGATGGCCGCCTGGAAGATCCTCCCGGCGATCGCGGCAGGCAACACGATCGTGCTGAAGCCCGCCGAGGTCACCCCGCTGACCTCGCTGATGTTCGCGCAGGCCGCCACCGCGGCCGGCATCCCGGACGGCGTGATCAACATCGTCACCGGCGCGGGCAAGGACGCCGGCGAGCACCTCGTCGGCCACCCGGACGTCGTGATGACCTCCTTCACCGGCTCCACCGCCGTCGGCAAGCGGGTCGCCGAGATCGCCACCGCCACCGTCAAGCGGCTCCACCTCGAACTCGGCGGCAAGGCCCCCTTCCTGGTCTTCGACGACGCCGACCTCGAAGCCGCCGTCAACGGCGCGGTCGCCGGAGCGCTCATCAACACCGGTCAGGACTGCACCGCCGCCACCCGCGCCTACGTCCAGCGCCCGCTCCATGACGCCTTCGTCCGCGGTGTCGCCGAGCTGATGGAGACCGTCCGGCTCGGCGACCCCTTCGACCCGTCGACCGACCTCGGCCCGCTGATCAGCCACGCCCAGCGGGACAGGGTCGCCGGATTCGTCGAGCGCGCCCGTGCGTACGCCACGGTCGTCACCGGCGGCGAAGCCCCCGGCGGCGACCTCGCGGACGGCGCCTACTACCGCCCGACGCTGATCGCGGGCGCCGCCCAGGACAGCGAGATCGTCCAGTCGGAGATCTTCGGCCCGGTCCTGGTGGTGCTGCCCTTCGACACCGACGACGAGGGCATCGCGCTCGCCAACGACACCCCGTACGGACTCGCGGCCTCCGCCTGGACCCGCGACCTCTACCGCGCCGGACGCGTCACCCGTGAGATCAAGGCGGGCTGTGTCTGGGTCAACGACCACATTCCGATCATCAGCGAGATGCCGCACGGCGGGTACAAGGCCAGCGGCTTCGGCAAGGACATGTCGGCGTACTCCTTCGAGGAGTACACACAGGTCAAGCATGTGATGTACGACAACACCGCGGTAGCCCGCAAGGACTGGCACCGCACGATCTTCGGGGACCGATAGCCCGGCCGATCACGGCCCCACCCACCCGAAAGGGCAACGCGCATGGAGCAGTACGAGCCCGAGCACCTCTCCGCGGCCCAACTGGCCGCGATGCGGCGCAGTCTGACCAGCGGCAGGGGCGCCCTCACCCGGCGTTCACTCATCCGCGCCTCCGGCATGGGCGCGCTCGCCCTCGGCGGACTGGGGACGCTGAGTGCCTGCGGCATCCCGCCGGCCAAGCGGGAAGGGGACGCCGCGGCGGCCTCCGACGACCACTCGGCCAAGGAGAAGCAGATCAACTTCTCCAACTGGACCGAATACATGGACGTGAGCGAGGACGAGAAGCACCGGCCCACCCTGGAGGCGTTCACCCAACGCACCGGGATCAAGATCAAGTACACCGAGGACATCAACGACAACGTCGAATTCTTCGGCAAGATAAAGCCGCAGCTCGCCGCGGGTCAGGACACCGGCCGGGACCTCGTCATCGTCACCGACTGGCTGGCCGCGCGCATCATCCGGCTCGGCTGGGCGCAGAAGCTCGACCCGACGAACCTGCCGCACGCCTTCGCCAACCTCTCGGCCCAGTTCCGCACCCCCGACTGGGACCCGGGCCGCGCCCACTCGTACCCCTGGACGGGCATTCCGACCGTCATCGCCTACAACTCCAAGGCGACCGGCGGGCGCAAGGTCGACTCCATCACACAGCTGCTCGACGACCCCTCCCTCAAGGGCAGGGTCGGGTTCCTCTCCGAGATGCGCGACTCCGTCGGCATGACCCTGCTCGACATGGGCAAGGACCCCGGCTCGTTCACGGACGCGGACTTCGACGCCGCGATCGGCCGGATCCAGAAGGGCGTCGACAAGAAGCAGATCCGCCGCTTCACCGGCAACGACTACACCGCGGACCTCGACAAGGGCGACCTCGCCGCCTGCATCGCATGGGCCGGCGACATCATCCAGCTGCAGTCGGGTAACCCGGACATCAAGTTCGCGATCCCGGCCGCCGGATACATCACGTCCAGCGACAACATGCTGGTCCCCGCCCACGCCCGGCACAAGACCAACGCCGAGAAGCTCATCGACTACTACTACGAGCCGCCGGTCGCCGCCCAGCTTGCCGCGTACATCAACTATGTCTGCCCGGTCGACGGTGTCCGCGACGAACTCGCCAGGATCGACAAGGCGATGGCCTCCAACACACTGATCCTCCCGGACAAGGAGATGGCGTCCCGATCGCACGCCTTCCGCTCGCTGAGCGCCAAGGAAGAGACGGCGTACGAGGAGAAGTTCGCCAAGCTCATCGGCGCCTGACCGCCGTGCCTTTCCCCCGCCCGATCTTCCCCTGACACCACTGGGACTGCGACCCATGACACAGCAGCAGACAGAAGGCGGCGACGTCCGCCTCGCCGGGATCAGCAAGACGTACGGTTCCTTCGCCGCCGTTCAGCCGCTCGACCTGACCGTCCCCCAGGGCTCCTTCTTCGCCCTGCTCGGAGCGTCCGGCTGCGGCAAGACGACCACCCTGCGGATGATCGCGGGGCTGGAGGAGGCCACCACCGGCACCGTCTCGCTCGGCGGCCGGGACATCACCGGCCTGCCCCCGTACAAGCGGCCCGTCAACACCGTCTTCCAGAGTTACGCGCTCTTCCCGCACCTCGACATCACCGAGAACGTCGCCTTCGGTCTGCGCCGGCGTGGCATCAAGTCGGTGAAGAAACAAGTCGACGACATGCTGGAGCTCGTCCAGCTCGGCGACTTCGCCAAGCGCAAGCCGCATCAGCTCTCCGGCGGCCAGCAGCAGCGCGTCGCCGTCGCCCGCGCGCTGATCAACCACCCCCAGGTGCTCCTGCTCGACGAGCCGCTCGGCGCCCTCGACCTCAAGCTGCGCCGGCAGATGCAGCTGGAGCTCAAGCGCATCCAGACCGAGGTCGGCATCACGTTCATCCATGTCACCCACGACCAGGAGGAGGCCATGACCATGGCCGACACCGTCGCGGTGATGAACGCGGGCCGTGTCGAGCAGCTCGGCGCCCCCGCCGATCTGTACGAGAACCCGAAGACCACCTTCGTCGCCAACTTCCTCGGCACCTCCAACCTCATCGAGGGCGAGATCACCGAGTCGGGCGCGGACGTCCTGGTGGCCGCGGGCGGCAGCACGCTGCGGCTGCCCGCCGCCCGGTGTTCGGCCCCCGCCGCCCGTGGCGGCAAGCTGCTGGTCGGCGTCCGCCCGGAGAAGATATCCCTCGCGACTGTCGACGAGGCGGACGCCATAGCCGCCGGACGCAACCGGGTGACCGGCCGGATCGTCGACTCCAGCTTCATCGGCGTCTCGACGCAGTACGTGGTGGAGAGCCCGGCCGGCAAGGCACTCCAGGTGTACGAGCAGAACGTCGGGCACCGCGCGGGACTCACCCGCGGCACCGAGGTCGTTCTGCACTGGAACCCGGAGCACACCTTCGGCCTCGACGCGGCCCAGGACATCGACGCCGGTGTCGAGACGGTGGAGGACGCGACGTGACCGTCACCGAAGCGCCGCCCGCGCCGCCCAGGGACCCCGCCGAACTCCCCGTGCGCAAGGCCTCCACCCGCAAACGGCTCGTCCCGTACTGGCTGCTGCTCCCCGGCATCCTCTGGCTGGTCGTCTTCTTCGCGCTGCCGATGGTCTACCAGGCCTCGACCTCCGTGCAGACCGGATCCCTGGAGAAGGGGTTCGAGGTCACCTGGCACTTCCAGACGTACTGGGACGCGCTGTCCGAGTACTACCCGCAGTTCATCCGGTCCCTGCTGTACGCGGGCACCGCGACGATCCTGTGTCTGCTGCTCGGCTACCCGCTGGCGTATTTCATCGCGTTCAAGGCGGGCCGCTGGCGCAACGTGGTGCTGGTGCTGGTCATCGCGCCGTTCTTCACCAGCTTCCTGATCCGTACGCTCGCCTGGAAGACGATCCTCGCGGACGGCGGCGCGGTCGTCGACGTACTGAACACCCTGCACGTCCTGGACGTCACCAGCTGGCTCGGCTGGACCGAGAACAACCGGGTGCTGGCCACACCGATGGCGGTGGTCTGCGGTCTGACGTACAACTTCCTGCCGTTCATGATCCTGCCGCTCTACACCTCGCTGGAGCGGATCGACGGCAGGCTGCACGAGGCGGCGGGCGATCTGTACGCCACCCCCGCCACCACCTTCCGCAAGGTGACGTTCCCGCTCTCCATGCCGGGCGTCGTCTCCGGGACACTGCTGACCTTCATCCCGGCCAGCGGTGACTACGTCAACGCGGAACTGCTGGGCTCCACCGACACCAAGATGGTCGGCAGCGTCATCCAGACCCAGTTCCTGCGCGTCCTCGACTACCCGATGGCGGCCGCGCTCTCCTTCATCCTCATGGCGGTCGTCCTGCTGATGGTGACCGTCTACATCCGCCGCTCCGGGACGGAGGACCTGGTCTGATGCCCGTACTGCGCTGGCTCCGCCGCCATCTGATCGTCATCGCGGGTCTGCTGACCCTCGCGTACATGATCCTTCCGAACATCGTCGTGATGGTGTTCTCCTTCAACAAGCCGAACGGGCGCTTCAACTACGCCTGGCAGCGCTTCTCCGTGGACGCCTGGACGGACCCGTGCGGTGTCGCCGACATGTGCGGCTCGCTCTCGCTCTCCCTCCAGATCGCCGCCTGGGCGACGATCGGTGCGACCGCGCTCGGCACGATGATCGCCTTCGCACTCGTCCGCTACCGCTTCCGGGCGCGCGGCGCGATCAACTCGCTGATCTTCCTGCCGATGGCGATGCCCGAGGTCGTCATGGCCGCCTCGCTGCTCACGCTCTTCCTCAACATGGGCGCGCAACTGGGCTTCTGGACGATCCTCATCGCCCACATCATGTTCTGCCTGAGCTTCGTCGTGACGGCCGTCAAGGCGCGCGTGATGTCGATGGACCCGCGGCTGGAGGAGGCGGCCCGCGATCTGTACGCGGGACCCGTGCAGACCTTCCTCCGGGTGACCCTGCCGATCGCCGCCCCCGGAATCGCCGCGGGAGCGCTGCTCGCCTTCGCGCTCTCCTTCGACGATTTCATCATCACCAATTTCAACGCGGGCTCGACCGTGACCTTCCCCATGTTCGTCTGGGGTTCGGCGCAGCGAGGCACACCCGTGCAGATCAACGTCATCGGCACCGCGATGTTCGTCATCGCCGTACTGGTGGTCGTCGCCGGCCAGCTGCTCACGAACCGGCGAAAAAACAGCGCACGAGCCTGAGAGTCCTGAAGGAGTTGGAAACCATGGCCCCAGCTGCCATGCGTACTGCTGCACAATCACTCTCCGAAGCACGACCGGTCCCGTTCTGGCTGGACGACCCCGGCAGGCCCGACGCGCTTCCCGCGCTCACCGGCGACGAGCACTGCGATCTGCTCGTCGTCGGCGGCGGATACAGCGGACTGTGGACCGCGCTGATCGCCAAGGAACGCGATCCGGAACGGGACGTCGTCCTCATCGAGGGGCACGAGGTGGGCTGGGCCGCCTCGGGCCGCAACGGCGGATTCTGCGCCGCCTCCCTCACCCATGGCCTCCCCAACGGCCTGGAGCGCTGGCCGGACGAGATCGCGAAGCTGGAGGAGCTGGGCGAACGGAACCTCGACGCCATCGAGGAGGCCGTCGCCCGCTACTCCATCGACTGCGCATTCGAGCGCACCGGCGAAATCGATGTCGCCACCGAACCGCATCAGCTGGAAGAGCTGCGGGAACGGCACCGGGAAGCCGAGAGACTCGGTTTCACCGGAGTGGAATTCCTCGACCGGGACGCACTGCGCGCGGAAGTCGACTCACCGACCTTCCTCGGCGGACTCTGGGACCGGCGCGGAGTCGCCATGGTGCACCCGGCCAAGCTGGCCTGGGGCCTCAAGCAGGCCTGCCTCGGTCTGGGGGTGCGGGTGTACGAGCACACCCGTGGCCTCGAACTGGCCAGGACCGCCACCGGGATGGTGGTCCGCACGCCGTACGGCAGGGTCCTCGCCCGCCGGGTCGCACTCGGCACGAACATCTTCCCGTCGCTGGTCAGGCGAGTGCGCCCGTACACCGTCCCGGTCTACGACTACGCGCTGATGACCGAGCCGCTCACCGCCGGCCAGCTCGCCTCCATCGGCTGGAAGAACCGCCAGGGCCTGGGCGACAGCGCCAACCAGTTCCACTACTTCCGGCTGTCCGAGGACAACCGGATCCTGTGGGGCGGCTACGACGCGATCTATCCGTACGGCGGCCGGCTGAACGCCGATCTCGACCAGCGGCCGGAGACGTTCCTCAAGCTCGCAGGCCAGTTCTTCGACTGCTTTCCGCAACTGGCGGGGGTGCGCTTCAGCCACGCCTGGGGCGGCGCGATCGACACCTGCTCCCGCTTCTCCGCCTTCTTCGGTACGGCCCACCGGGGACGGGTCGCCTACGCCGCCGGTTTCACGGGTCTCGGCGTCGGAGCCACCCGGTTCGGCGCCGATGTGATGCTCGATCTGCTCACCGGTGAACGGACCGAGCGGACCGCTCTGGAAATGGTGCGTACCAAGCCGATGCCGTTCCCGCCGGAACCGTTCGCCTGGGCCGGGGTCGAGATCACGAAGAGGTCCCTGGCCCGGGCGGACAGCCATGGCGGGCACCGCAATCTGTGGCTGCGGACGATGGACCGGCTGGGGCTCGGCTTCGACAGCTGATCCCGGTCCGGACACGGCACCGATCGCGATGTGACCCGTATCACTTTTTATTGATGGCCCCGACTCGCGTAATGGTCCGGGCCGGACCCTCTCTCGCCGTGTGGACGCGCTGTCGGCGCACACGGAAGAGGGAGGCCGCTCATGGTGGGCACGGGGGTACGCGCAGCAGTCGAGTGGCTCGCGTCGGTGGCACCGGATCCGGCTGCCTGCCGGTGGGAATGGGAGCGCAATCCCCAGGGGGTTGCGCTCCTTCCCGCAGGCAGGCGCTGGGACGTACTGATTCTTCCGGGGGAGCTCGGCTATCCGACGCTCGATGTGCTCACCCGTCTCATCGACCGGCCCGGGCCGGTTCTTTCCGACTTCGGCGAGGCACGCATGGGCTTCTTCGTGCAGCCGGGTACCGCAGCCCGCTGGATCGGAACGGGGGTACGGGGGGTGGGGCTCGGGACCTGGATCGTCGTGCCGTACCCGGGGCGGGCCGCCGGCGGGGTGCGCTGGCTGATCCCGCCCGACGGCTCGGGAACGCTCACCGACGCGGCGCTGCTGGAACTGGCGATGCACGAGGCCGCGGCGGCAGCGGTCCGGCGGGGCCGGGGTGGCGACAGGGGCCGGGGCGGGGGCGGCACAGAGGCCTGAGAGCGGGCCGGGGGTGCGAGGGGGGAGTGCGGTGCTGTCAGAGGTCTTGACAACCTGATTGGTCTGGACCATGTTGTGGCGCGCCCCACTCAATTCCCCCCTGCACGGAGGCCGTTGTGGAACGCACGGGACCCCCCGCCCGAATGTCCGGACTTCTGGCCGCCTTCTCGGCGGCCCTCCTGGTCGCCGCCGGGCTCGCCGTCTCGGCGCCGGCCGCCGTCGCGGCCGACACCGATCTGGCGCGCAACGGCGGCTTCGAGGCCGGCCTGGACGGCTGGAGCTGTACGGGCGGCAGCGGAGCCGTCGTCAGCAGCCCCGCCCACGGCGGGACTTCGGCGCTGAAGGCGACTCCGGCCGGCAGTGACAACGCCGAGTGCTCCCAGGCCGTGACGGTCAAGCCGAGCTCCACATACACGCTGAGCGCCTGGGTGCAGGGCAGCTACGTCTACCTCGGCGCATCCGGGACCGGCACCACCGACGTGTCGACCTGGACGCCGTCCGCGACCGGCTGGACGAAGCTCACCACCACCTTCACGACCGGCGCCACGACGACCTCGGTGAAGATCTACACCCACGGGTGGTACGGGACCCCCGCCTACTACGCCGACGACCTCACCCTCATCGGCCCCGGGGGCGACCCGGTCCAGCTCCCGGCCACCCCCGCCGGACTGCGCACCGGCACGACCACGTCCTCCTCCGTCGCCCTCTCCTGGACCGGTTCCACGGGGGCCACCGGCTACAACGTCTACCAGGGCGGTACGAAGGTCCTCTCCGTCACCGGAACCTCCGCCACCGTGACGGGCCTGGCCGCCTCGACCTCGTACAGCTTCCAGGTCAGCGCCACCAACTCCGCGGGTGAGTCCGCCAGGTCCGGTGCCGTCACCGCCACCACCGCGGCGGGCGGCGGAGACGGAGGCGGCGCCCTCCCGGCCCATGCACTCGTCGGCTATCTGCACTCCAGCTTCGCCAACGGCTCCGGCTATACGCGGATGGCGGACGTCCCCGACTCCTGGGACGTCATCGATCTGGCCTTCGGCGAGCCGACCTCCGTCACCTCGGGCGACATCCGGTTCTCGCTCTGCCCGGTCACCGAGTGCCCGAACGTCGAGTCCGCGGCCGAGTTCAAGGCGGCCATCAAGGCCAAGCAGGCCGCGGGCAAGAAGGTGCTGATCTCCATCGGCGGCCAGAACGGCCAGGTGCAGCTCGCCACCACCGCCGCCCGCGACACCTTCGTCTCCTCCGTCAGCAAGATCATCGATGAGTACGGCCTGGACGGTCTGGACATCGATTTCGAGGGTCACTCGCTCTCGCTGAACACCGGTGACACCGACTTCCGCAACCCGACCACCCCGGTCATCGTCAACCTGATCTCCGCGGTGAAGACCCTCAAGGCCAAGTACGGCGACAGGTTCGTCCTGACCATGGCCCCCGAGACCTTCTTCGTGCAGCTCGGCTACCAGTACTACGGCTCGGGCCCGTGGGGCGGCCAGGACCCGCGCGCCGGCGCCTACCTGCCGGTCATCCACGCCCTGCGTGACGACCTCACCCTGCTGCACGTCCAGGACTACAACTCGGGTTCCATCATGGGTCTGGACAACCAGTACCACTCGATGGGCGGCGCCGACTTCCACATCGCCATGACCGACATGCTGCTCACCGGCTTCCCGGTGGCCGGCGAGACCACCAAGGTCTTCCCGGGACTCCGCCCCGACCAGGTCTCCATCGGACTGCCGGCCTCCACCCAGGCGGGCAACGGCTACACCTCACCCACCGAGGTCACCAAGACGCTGAACTGCCTGACGAAGAAGACCGACTGCGGGACATACGCGACGCACGGGACCTGGTCCGGGCTGCGCGGGCTGATGACGTGGTCGATCAACTGGGACCGCTTCAACAACGGTGAGTTCTCGAAGAACTTCGACGCCTACTTCGGCGGCTGACGCCGCCGTGACCGACCGCTCGACCAGCTGAGCGCCACCAGCAACAGCCCGCTCAGGCACCAGCCGGCGAGCACATCCAGCGGCCAGTGATAACCGCGCAGCACCAGACCGATGCCCGTCGCCGCCGTCAGCAGGACAGCGGCGACGGGCATCATCCATGACCGCATCGACCGCTGCGCATATGGGGCGGTCACCAGCGCCGCCGCTCCGTACGCCACCGCGGCCGTCGCCGCATGGCCCGACGGGTAGTAGCCGGCCGCCTCGGTCAGCGGTCCCGGACGGGCGATCCACGCCTTGAGGGGGACGATCAGCGCGGGCACCGCCGCCATGGCGAGCACCGCGAGGAGCGGGATGCGGCGCGCGCCGCGCACCAGCGCGTAGACGAGGGCGCAGCCCAGGACGGGGAGAGCGACCTGCATATTGCCGAGATCGGCGAGACATTCCGTGAGACGGACGGGGCCGTGCCCCACGACCGCCCGGCCGATCCGCTCGTCCAGCCTGCGCAGCGGCCCGTCCGCGGCGACCTGCCAGGTGAGGAGCGCGAAGACCGCGAGAAGCGACGGCGCCAGGAGAAGGAGAGGAGCCGGCCGCCCCGGAACAGGGGGGGTGGTTCCGGGGCGGCCGTCCGGATCGGTGTGCCGCGCGCCCCGGGGGGTTTGGGGCGAGCGGCCATCCGATCGGTGAGGAGTTCCGGAGCCGGAGGCTCCAGTGGTGTGCGCGGTGGCACGACCGGGACGGTGCCGGCGAAGCTCCGACCCGGTATCGCTCGCAGTCCCCTGCGAGCGGGGTGTTTCTCTCATCTGCAGGAACCGTACGTCAGCCGACGGGGGACCGACAGTCGGAAACGAATCCCGCCATCGGCCCCCCACACCTTCTTCACAGGCCCTCACGCTGGCCCGGCCGGAGCGGATCCTTCCGGCGGGGATCAGATCTGGGCGAAGGCCTGCTCGATGACGTCGAGACCCTCGTTCAGCAGGTCCTCGCCGATCACCAGCGGCGGCAGGAAGCGCAGCACATTGCCGTACGTGCCACAGGTGAGGACCAGCACGCCCTCCGCGTGGCAGGCCTTCGCGAGCTGCGCGGCCGCCTCCGGGTTGGGGTCCTTCGTGCCGGACTTCACCAGCTCGATCGCGATCATCGCGCCACGGCCGCGGATGTCACCGATGACATCGCCGTTCGGCAGCTTCGCCTGCATCTCGGCGAGGCGGCCCTTCATGACCTCCTCGATGCGCTTCGCCTTGCCGTTCAGGTCCAGCTCGCGCATGGTCTCGATGGCGCCGAGCGCACCCGCGCAGGCCACCGGGTTCCCGCCGTACGTACCGCCGAGGCCGCCCGCGTGCGCGGCGTCCATGATCTCGGCGCGGCCCGTCACGGCGGAGAGCGGCAGGCCGCCCGCGATGCCCTTGGCGGTCGTGATCAGGTCGGGGACGATGCCCTCGTCCTCACAGGCGAACCACTGGCCGGTACGGCAGAAGCCGGACTGGATCTCGTCCGCGACGAAGACGATGCCGTTGTCCTTGGCGAACTGCGCGATCGCCGGGAGGAAGCCCTTCGCCGGCTCGATGAAGCCACCCTCGCCGAGCACCGGCTCGATGATGATCGCGGCGACGTTGTCGGCGCCGATCTGCTTCGTGATCTGGTCGATGGCCTGGGCGGACGCCTCGGCACCGGCGTTCTCCGCACCGGTCGGCCAGCGGTAGCCGTACGCCACCGGGACGCGGTAGACCTCGGGCGCGAACGGACCGAAGCCCTGCTTGTACGGCATGTTCTTGGCGGTCAGCGCCATCGTCAGGTTCGTCCGGCCGTGGTAACCGTGGTCGAAGACGACGACCGCGGTGCGCTTCGTGTAGGCGCGGGCGATCTTCACGGCGTTCTCGACGGCCTCGGCGCCCGAGTTGAACAGCGCGGACTTCTTGGCGTGGTCGCCCGGCGTCAGCTCGGCGAGCTGCTCACAGACCTCGACGTACCCCTCGTACGGCGTGACCATGAAGCAGGTGTGGGTGAAGTCGGCGAGCTGCGCGGACGCGCGGCGTACGACGGCCTCGGCGGAGGCGCCGACCGTCGTCACGGCGATACCGGAACCGAAGTCGATCAGACGGTTGCCGTCCACGTCCTCGATGATTCCGCCACCGGCGCGGGCGGTGAACACCGGCAGGGTGGAGCCCACACCTGCGGCGACCGACGCGAGACGGCGGGCCTGCAGCTCCACCGACTTCGGGCCGGGAATGGCAGTGACGACGCGGCGCTCCTGCGGAATTGCGGTCATGAGGGGCTCCTGGGGGTGTTTCGGACGCTTCTCTGTCTGCAGGCTAGGTGCGAGCAGGGGGGTCCGGCATGTTCCGATCGGGAGAAGTGGCCCGACGCGGTTGTCCGTCACGGACATAGCGACCGGGGGCGGGACATCCCGTGCGACCGCGTCTGACGGGGTGCCACGGGGCACTAGATTGAGGGGGCCGGGGCGCCTGCGCCCGGAGTCAGTGGTCGGCGCTGGTCAGGGGACGAGGGACAGCACATGGACACCGAGGGCACGTACGACCCGCGCGGCACCCGTTCCGGTGCTCCGGTGCCGCGCCCGGCCGGCCCGCCACCGCCCGCGCTGCCGCCCATGCCGGGACACGCACCGGCCCCGGGCCCCTCCCTCGGGGACTGGCTGCGCATCCCCAGGCCCCTGGCGGAACCGGGCGTCTGGCGGTCCGGGCACACCGCCCGGCCCGCCGAGGCCGAGGAGCGCACGCCCGACCGCGCACTGCTGAGCGGAGCGGTGATCTCGCTGCTGGCCTGCATCCTCGTCTGGTCGCTCTGGCGCAACGGATACATCCCGTACTGGCGCGTCCCGCTGAAGCTGTTCACCCCCCACGCATGGTGGGGACCGTTCGGCGACCAGCCGTTGACCCATGGCGCCGTGCGCGCGCTCGACATCTACCGTCTGCTGATCATCGGAGCCCTCGTCTACGGGTTCGGCCGGTTGGGTAACTGGCCCGCCGCCTTCGAACGCGGTGTCGCCCGCCGGGGGCCCCTCGCCCGTGCGGGTGGTGCGGCGGCCGGCGCACTGCTGGTCTGGATCCTCGTGTGGACGGGGACCGTGCCGGGCATGGAGCTCACCTTCAGCTTCGTGGCCGGTCCGTGGATGGGCACCGACCGCACCCTGACCACCGCGGTCACGTACGGGCTGTACGCCCTGATCACCCTGGTGATCGTATGGCCGTTCGCGAGGCTGGGTCGATGGACGCGGCTGCGCCGCCGGAACGCCGCCACCCCCGAAGGCGCGCGCGGTCCCGCGGACCGTGGTGCCGTGCCCGCAGCCGGCCGCGACACACAGGCCCCGGGGGAGGGCGGCGCGGACGATCCGGCCGAATGGCCCGAACTGCGCGCCGCCGGACAGGAGCAGGCCGCCGCCAAGCTCGCCCAGGAAGGCCGGTCGGGCCGGATGAACGACGTCGACTACGCCCGTATCCGACGGGCCTGGACCTCCGTACGGGCCGACGGCACCCGGCTGCCCGCCTTCATCGACACCGTGCTCCGCAACGGCGCCGCCGCCTGCACGCACCCCTCCGGCGCCCGCGATCTCCCGGTCCGCGCCGGCCGCCACGATCTGCTGGTCGACCAGGTCAGACTCGGCACGGTCGACGACAACGAGCGCAACCCCTATGCGCGCCGCGGCACTGGCATCGCCCTCGACCCCGGCCTGCTCGGCACGTCCCTGCTGGCCGTCGGACCGCCAGGGGCGGGCAAGAGCCGCGCAGTGATCCGGCCCGTCGTCGAATCCCTCGCCCTCCAGGCGCTCGCCGGGCGGGCCGCAGTCGTCGCGGTATGCGCCACCGGAACCCAGCTCGGTGCCGACCAGGGGTTCGACGTCGTGATCAAGCTCGGCGACCCGGCCTCCGTCCATGATCTCGACCTGTACGGGGGCACCACCGACCCCGACGAGGCCGCGGCCGTCCTGGCCGAAGGGCTGGTCGGTGATCTGCCCGAGGTGGACAGCAGGCGCGCTGCCACCGCCCTCGCACAGCTGCTCGGCCCCTACCGCGCCGCGCACGGCCGCTTCCCCTCCGTCCCCGAGCTGCGGGAGCTGCTGGACGGCGTCCCGGGTGCGCTGGCGGACCTGCGCGAGGCTCTCGACGCGGAGGGCGGGGGCGGGCACGGCATGCACCGCGAGCTCGACGCCCGCGCCCGCCAGTCCGGCGCGCCCGGAGACCCGGGACCCGCGCTCGCCGACCGGGTCGCGCTGCTCGACCGGCCGGCGTTCGCCGATTTCTTCGACACCACCGGAAAGGCCCGCCCGTTCTCCCTGCGGGCCCTGGAACACCCGCTCCGGGTCCGTATCGATCTGCCCGAACGCGGCCACGCCGAGGCCTCGCGGATGCTGGCCCGCCTCGTCCTCGCCCAGTTCACCGCGAGCGCCGCCGCCCGGGCCGACCGCTCCCTCTTCGCCTGCCTGGTGCTCGACGACGCGACCCGCACACTGACCCCCGACACCGTCCGCGGCGTCCAGCGGCTGCGCTCCGCCCATGCGGGGGCCGTGCTCACGCTGCGCACCCTCGACGACGTCCCGGAGAACCTGCAGACGGCGCTGCTGGGCGCGGTCGGCTGCCGGATGGCCTTCTCCGGGATCACCACCTGGGACGGCAAGCGGTTCGCCGAGGCATGGGGGACGGAATGGGTCGAGACCCGGGATGTCACCCAGCGGACCGTCTTCGCCGACCAGCCGATGACCCGAGCCGTTCACGCCTTCCGCAAGCTGGTCACCGGCAAGGCCGTGACCACGGACGCGGTGACCGTCCGCCAGGTCGAGCGCGAACGCTGGTCGGCCTCCGAGCTGGCCCATCGCGTCCCGGCCGGACACGCGGTGCTGTCCCTGACGACCGTACGCGGGGACCATGCGCCGCCCCTGCTGGTGAACCTGAACGGCTGAACCGGGGCCGGGGCCGTCGCAGCGGATGCTGCGGCGGATCCGCCGGGCCGGGACGGCGCCGGGTCACGGAGAGTGGTTACGGTGGACCCTGCCGCCCTGGCAGAATCGTGAGGAGCCGTTCATACGGGACGGCGAAATCGATTCCGAAGGTCCCGCGGTCCCATGCCCCCCACTCTCGCCTCGCTCGTCCAGCACTCGGCGCTCAAACTCACGGTGCGTGCGGGGGCGGACCGGCTCGACGCGCCCGTGCGCTGGGCGCATGTCAGCGAGCTGGCCGACCCCGTTCCGTACATGGAGGGCGGAGAGCTCCTCCTTGTCACCGCCAGCAACCTCGACGCCGAGAACCCCGAAGCGATGCGCCGGTACGTGCGCCGGCTGGCGGACGCCGGAGTCGTCGGGCTCGGCTTCGCCGTGGGCGTCAACTACGACGACGTACCGCAGCCGCTGATCGACGCCGCACAGGAGGCGGGGCTGCCGCTCCTCGAAGTGCCGCGCCGCACCGCCTTCCTCGCCATCGCCAAGGCCGTCTCCTCGGAGATCGCCGCCGACCAGTACCGGGCGGTGACCGCGGGCTTCGAGGCCCAGCGCGATCTCACCAGGGCCGCGCTCGCCGGGGACGGTCCCGGCGAGCTCCTCTCCCGGCTCGCCGCCCAGGTCGACGGCTGGGCCGCGCTGTACGACGCCTCCGGCGCCGTGGTGGCCGCAGCCCCCGGCTGGGCCGCCCGCAGAGCCGCCCGGCTCACCCCGGATGTCGAGCGTCTGCGGGAACGCCCCGCCCCGGCGAGCGTCGTCGTCGGCGACACCGAGGACCGGGTCGAGCTGCAGACCCTGGGCACCGGCCGCCGGGCCCGGGGCGCCCTGGCCGTGGGCACCGGGGCCGCACTCGGCACCGCCGAGCGGTACGCGGTGCACTCGGCCGTCGCCCTGCTGACGCTCACCACCGCCCGCTCCCGCGCCCTCCAGGGCGCCGAGCAGCGCCTCGGCGCGGCGGTCCTTCGGATGCTCCTGGCCGGCCAGCCGGACCACGCCCGGGCCGTTGCCGGGGACCTTTACGGCGGGCTGCTCGACGCCCCGTTCCGGCTGCTGATCGCGGAGTCGCCCGATCCGGCGACCCGGACACTGCTCGGCGAGGCGATGGAGGCGGCCGCCGCCCGGTCAGGCGAAGCGCTGCTGTCGGTGCCCGAAGGGGAACGGCTCGTCGTCCTCGCCAAGGACGGCGGCGAGGCAGTCGCAGCCGGCGCGGCCTACGCGGAGGCCCAGGACGAACGGACCCCGGACGAGGCGGCGCCGGAGGACGCGGGCGTGGTGGTGGGTCTGTCCGCACCGGCGGGCCCGATCGCTGTCTCCGCCGCGTACAAACAGGCCGAACAGGCGCTCTCGGTCGCCCGCCGCAGAGGCAGGGCCATGGTCGAGCACGAAGAACTGGCGGCCGGCTCGGTCCTGCCCCTGCTCGCGGACGACGCGGTCCGGGCCTTCGCCGACGGCATGCTCCGGGCCCTGCGCGAACACGACGCCAAGGGACGGGGCGACCTGGTCGCCTCGCTCCGCGCCTGGCTCAGCCACCACGGCCAGTGGGACGCGGCCGCGGCCGACCTGGGCGTGCACCGGCACACCCTGAGGTACCGGATGCGACGGGTGGAGGAGATCCTCGGCCGGTCCCTGGACGACCCGGACGTGCGGATGGAGCTGTGGCTGGCGCTGAAGGTCACCGGCTCCCCGCCGACGCCGTGAACCGAGGCCCGTACCGCCCGGGGGATCGTTTCGCCGCTGGACGGTCGTGGGCCTTCCCGCAGGCCGCGTCGTCATCAGACAAACCGGCGCATGCCCGCCCTCGTCCGCTCCACGCCGGACAAACGCCAGGCCTGCCGCACGGCCCTACGGTGGGGGGCAGGACACCCCACGACTCCGAAGGGCCGGAACCTCCATGACTTCCACCCACGCCTTCTGGCTCGCCGGCCGCCAGGCCACCGGCGAGGCCAGCTTCGACGTCACCAACCCCTGGGACGGTCGTCTCGTCGGTACCGTCAGCGTGCCGACCGACGCGCAGATCGAAGAGGCCGTCGCCGCCGCGCACGCCGTGCGCGAGGAGTTCGCCGCGACCCCCGCCCACGTCCGCGCCGCCGCCCTCGACCACGTCGTGCGGCGCCTGGTGGAGCGCACCGAGGAGATCGCCCAGCTGATCTCCGCCGAGAACGGCAAGCCCATCAAGTGGGCCCGCGGCGAGGTCGGCCGCGCCGTCTCCGTGTTCCGGTTCGCCTCCGAGGAGGCCCGACGCTTCAACAGCGGCGACGCCCAGCGGCTCGACACCGACGCCGGTGGCACCGGCCGTCTCGGGCTGACCCGGCGCTTCCCGCGCGGCACGGTCCTCGGCATCGCGCCCTTCAACTTCCCGCTGAACCTGAGCGCCCACAAGGTGGCCCCGGCCATCGCCGTCGGCGCCCCGATCATCCTGAAGCCCGCCCCGGCCACCCCGATCTCGTCGCTGATCCTCGGTGAGCTGCTGGCCGAGACGGACCTCCCGGCCGGTTCGTGGTCCGTGCTCACGGTGTCCAACGACCGCATGCCCGCCCTCGTACAGGACGAGCGCCTGCCCGTGATCTCCTTCACCGGGTCCGCCCCGGTCGGTTACTCGATCATGGAGTCGGTACCGCGCAAGCACTGCACCCTTGAGCTCGGCGGCAACGCCGCGGCGGTCGTCCTCGGCGACTACGCGTCCGACGAGGACCTGGACTGGGCCGCGACCCGCATCGCGACCTTCTCCAACTACCAGGGCGGCCAGTCCTGCATCTCGGTGCAGCGCGTCATCGCGGACGCCTCGGTCTACGACCGGCTCGTCCCGAAGATCGTCGCGGCCGTCGAGGCCCAGGTCACCGGCGACCCGTCCGACGACGCCACGGACGTCGGCCCGCTGGTCAACGAGGACGCCGCCAAGCGCGTCGAGTCCTGGGTCGACGAGGCGGTGCAGGCCGGCGCCCAGCTGCTCGCCGGCGGAAAGCGGGACGGTGCGACCTACGCGCCGACCGTGCTCACGGAGCTCCCGGACGGCGTCACCCTCGCCGCCGAGGAGGTCTTCGGACCGGTGCTGACCGTCCAGAAGGTGTCCGGCGAGGCCGAGGCCTTCGCCTCCGTCAACGCGTCCAAGTACGGCCTGCAGGCAGGCGTGTTCACCCACGACCTGCAGAGCGCCTTCCGTGCCCACCGCGCTCTCGAGGTCGGCGGTGTGATCATCGGTGACGTCCCCTCGTACCGCGCGGACCAGATGCCGTACGGCGGAGTCAAGCAGTCCGGCGTCGGCCGCGAGGGCGTCCGTTACGCGATGGACGACTACACCTACGAGCGCGTGCTGGTCCTCACCGGCCTCGCCCTGTAGCGCGGAATCGAACCGATCCGCCTCAGCCGCCTGTAATCCGCCTGGACAGCACGACAACAGGCGGCAGCCGAACGGCCGGAGCCCACTGTGCGGGGGCTCCGGCCGTTCTCGCGTATCTGCACCCTGACCTGCAAGTATCGTTAGGTCTTGGCTAGTTCAAACGGGTGGCTGGGAAAAGCCGTCGTGGCGCTAGTCACCGTGGGTTCAAATCCCATACCCACCGCGACAGGTCAGCATCTGGGCTGGCCACAAGCGGTGCCCCTGACGTGGGCGCCCCGCACCGCAGAGCGATCACGAAAGAGAGGGCACGGGACACAACAGTCCCAGGCTGACGACGGGAAGCGCCGCCAGCCCCACGCGAACGGCGGAGGGCCCAAGCATGGGCACGCCTTCGACCCTCATGTCCCGGACCCTCATATTCCGCTCCTTCACTCGGACAGTCGGTACTCGAACAATAGGTACTCGGACAGCCGCCGGTTCAACCTGTGATGGCGACGGGCGCGTCCCACGCATCGCGGTCCACGGTGATCGTGTAACCGTTCCGCGTCTCCTTGCTGTTGACCATGTACTGGTGGGCGCGGCTGTGGCTGGTGTACTGCGTGGACCCCCACGGCCAGTCCGTGGTCGTGGTGTTCGTCTTGTCCCACAGGGCGTACCAGAGGTTGCCCGGCAGGTCTGTCTTGTTGGCCGCGGTGGCGATGGCCTTGGCGCTGGAGCTGGTGAAACCGTAGAAGCCGGTGCGGTACGTCTTGGCGTGCAGGGCCTTGTCGAAGGCGCGAACGTACGTCAGTACGGCATCGTTGCACGCCGTGTTCGTGCTGTTGTACGACTCCATGTCGAGGTAGATCGGGCTGCCGGCCTTCATCCCCAGGGCCGACGCCTTGGCCACCGCGTCCGCGCCGTCGCTGGCCCCGAGCGAGGCGGCTGTGGGGGCGGTGAGCTTCTCGGGGTTGGAACTCGTCTGGCACGGCGGCTGGGCGCCGACGTACAGCGGAATGAGCCTCCAGCCGACCGTGCTGACCGACTTCACCCAGGACGCGGTGAGGTTGGGCTGGCTGCAGCCGCGGTTCTTGCCGCCGACGTAGACGGCGGCGGCGCCGTAGAGCCCGCCGTGCCAGGCCCTCATCGCGGACAGAGAGGGCGCGGCGCAGGTGTCGAAGGCCCGGCCGGTGTACGTCTTCTGCGCGGGCCACGCCGTGGCGGCCATCGAGGTCTGCGCCGCGATCCCGGTACCGGCGACCACGGCAGCGCCGGCCGTGACCCAGGCAATGTAACGGCCCTTCTTGGACAGCCGATGGCTGGACATTCCCACCCCATTCATGACGCACGTCACGATATGCGTGACGTGCGGATCAAAGACGATTGAGCCCCTGACACGGCGCCCATCCGCCACAGCGACGGCTGTGCGCGGCCCCAGGCGCCTGGGGCGGATCGCACCGTATCCAACGCGGCTGCACCGGTCGGGAAACTCCGTACCTTGATCGCCACAAGAATCCCTCAAGGCATAGCAAAACCCGGCGCCACGTTCGCAGCTTTGGCCTCCACGCCGTGGCAAACCGGACTGCTCGAAGCTCGATGACCACAGCTCAACTCAGGCTAAACGTCCGGCGAGTCGGCGCCTTTGTTGCCACTGGGCCAGCTCACCAGTCCAGGTAGAATCGCTCGTCCTCTTCGTTTGGCTTCAGCGGCGCGAACTGCCGCAGTTCATTGCCGCGAATCATCCACGTGCGGAAGAACCCATCCTCCTGATCCATCACCAGGAGTTGCACCAGATCTGGCTCACGCCACGGCGCCTCGAAGACCCGCTGCTTGAGGGCGTCGAGGTCGGCATGGTTCAGGGCACCCGCGCACACCTCGCACTCCGGCTGCTTCCAACCGCACCACTGGTTGGTGTCAGTGCTGGTGAGCAGGTTCCACAGTGACATCGCTGCCATATCGGCTTTCAAGTTCGTCGCGATGTGTCACATCAGCACCCCATGAACCGCGTCGGCGCATCGGCTCAGGGCGGAACGCCCGTACGCTCCCGCCATTTTGTGAATTGATGTCACTGGGGCGCCAGCACCAGCCGTGAGGGCCCAGGATCGGATCGCCGCCCTCGACGTGAGAGGGTGGCCGCAACTCCTGCCCGGGTGTTCGTCGAGGTGGTTGCACCAGAGGCGGGTGTCCGGCCGGAGGCATAGGTGAAGAGCCCTGACATGTCCCGCGGTGCTCGTCTGGCCGTCCACGGTGCCGTTTCCACATCGCTGTCGCTGTCCAGTGATCGCAGACTGCGCGAGCTCGTGGACGCCGCCACACCGATCGGGTCCGGCATCGGCGGGAAGTCGGTACTGCTGGAGGTCGACGGAACCTCGGTCTTCGTCAAACAGATACGTCTGACCGATCTGGAGCGACGGCCGGAGAACATTCACTCCACGGCGAACTTGTTCGGACTGCCGGTCTTCTGTCAGTACGGTATCGGCAGTATCGGCAGCCCGGGGTTCGGAGCCTGGCGGGAGCTGGCCGTGCACGCCATGACCACGAACTGGGTGATCGCGGGAGACTACGAGGGTTTCCCCCTGATGTACCACTGGCGGGTGCTATCAGGCCCCGACCAGCCACTCCCGAGGAACTGGCCGATGTGGAACGAACTGTCGCCTACTGGGGAGGCGCATCGGGAGTGCGTCGCCGGATCGATGCTCTCCAGCAGTCCTCGGCGAGCCTCATGCTGTTCCTGGAGTACATCCCGCAGAACCTGCACGACTGGTTGGGCGTCCAGATCGGGGCCGGTGACGAGGTGGCCGAGCGGGCCTGCGCCATGGTGGACAACGAGCTGAAGGCCGGCATCTCGTTCATGAACGCCCGTGGGCTGCTGCACTTCGACGCCCACTTCGAGAACATCCTGACCGACGGCGGGCGGCTCTTCTTCGCCGACTACGGCCTCGCGATCTCCTCCCGCTTCGATCTCGCGCAGGAAGAGGCCGACTTCCTCGACGAGCACCGAACCTACGACCGGTGCTACACCGTCACGCATCTGGTGAACTGGCTGGCCGCCGCTCTGTACGGGTACGAACCGGAGGAGCGCAAGGAGTTTGTGCGCACCTGCGCCCAGGGGGCGCCCCCGGCGGACATTCCCGCGGCGATCGCGGCACTCCTTGCCCGTCACGCGCCGGTGGCCGCAGTGATGGGGGGACTTCTATCACCGATTCCGGCAGGAGAGCCGGGCAACCCCCTACCCGCTGCAGGCGATCCGCCGGATCGGGCAGCAGGACAGCCCGCCTGATGCGCCGACAGGGTCATCGGAAGGAAAGCCGTGCGACGCGTGCACAGGCTCGCATCTCACTTGAACGTACGACCACAGCGCCACCCTGCTCGCGCACGTGCTCATTGTGCCGCTGACCAACCGCGGAGACACCGATCTCTCGGCCTCGGATCGAGAACATCCCCCAAGCGGCGTGCAGTTGGTGCGAATACTCGCCGGACAGCCACGGTGTCGTCGCTGTCTGGTCCCGGCCGCGCCGAAATTCGGGCCTGTTGTGAAAGTGCTGATTGCGGTCATCGTCGGACGATTGCGATCAGCACAACTACAGCGCCGGCGGCCCCGGTTAGGGTCAAGCATGCGATCGAGAACCAGTGGCATGTGGTGGGGAACCGCGATCGAGGCGCCGGACCCGGGGGCCCTGGCCCGCTTCTACGCGAAGCTGGTGGGCTGGTCCCTCGTGCACGAGGAGCCGGGGACGGCCGTCGTCGCTCCGCCGCAGGGATCTGTCTATATCGTCTTTCAGCAGGCCGTCGGGTATCGGCCGCCCACGTGGCCGCCGGCCGACGGTGAGCAGCGCACGATGATGCACTTCGACTTCCAGGTGGGTGACCTGGACGAGGCGGCTGCCGAGGCCGTCGGCATGGGAGCGTCGCTGGCGCCGGTTCAACCGCAGGAGAACGTTCGCGTGCTTTTCGATCCAGCTGGTCACCCCTTCTGCCTGTGCCGCGACGACGGGTAGCGGCGGTTGTGAACGCGCTGATCACTGCCATTCGTTGATGGCTGCGACCAGCACGGTCGCTTCGTGGCGGACGGCGAGTCCGTCACGCCCGGTAGTGACGGCCCGATGCCGCTTGAGGCGGTGGACCCGCACTCGACCGCGTGCCGCTCGCGGTAGGCCCGGTCCTGTCGAACGTCGGTGGCCGTCCGCCGTGTGAGCCGCGCTTGATCCGGTTGCCGACCCGGTCGGCCGGGATGGCGAGGGCCGCTCGGCGCAGCCATGTCGTCCTCGCCCAGACTCTTCACTCGCCACGGCACGACCATCGGGGGCCCCGGTCGCCAAGGCCTGTCCCGCTGCAACGCCGCAATGAGGCCGCGTCCTTTCGGATCTCGCCGGGGCGAGCGTGCGTCGTGACACCGCGGACAACGTGTCCGCGGTGTCACGACACACGGTGGGCGCCGAGCTGGTGGTCGAGTCCCGCTCGGAACTCACGGCGCGGGACAGCGGTCAGCGTCGTCGTACCACCCGGGGATGTACGCCCTCAGCGTCCGTCCCGAGCCCCGCCCATCACGTGTTCCATCAGCGCAAAGGACTCGGCGCACAAGGTACCCATGTGCAAGGTGACACCGCGCTCTCGCCCGCGGCGCTGCACTCAACCCGGTGCGCGGTAGAGCAACTTTGGCGGGAGCCGTCATGGCCGCGGGGTCCTGGATGCCGACAGGGACAGCACGCCGATGCCGGGCGGCCGCTTCTCCTGGGGCAGCGGACAGCCCGTGCGTGGATCAATGTCAAGGCGTGTCGGCCGGGCGGGCGAGACGTCCTCCATTCGGCCCCGTAGCAGTTGCCGGTGCGGGCAGTTGGAGGTGGGCTGTCACTGCGCAGGGCGATCGTCGCCGGCGCCAGGAGGGGCCCCGCCGATCGGGCGGGACCAGCCCCCCACCGACCCACACGAGACTTGGAGATTTCCATGCCCTACCGCAAGGGACAGCACGTGGAGTACCGCGACCAGCAGGACGAGATTCAGCGCGGTGAGATCCGCAGTGCCGAAGGCAGCGGGGCGCAGGCTCGCTACGCCGTCCAGAACGAGGCGACCATGCGCGAAGACAAGATCAGCGAGAGCCAGATCGAGCGGGAGCTGTAGTAACAGCCCTGCCGACGCGGCCGCCGTTGCACCGAACCACGGTGCAACGGCGGCTACTCGTGTTTCACGTGGCGGCTGTTGCATATCCGGCCCCATCGCGAGGTCAACGGTCCCGCACGAGTTCCACGCAGGCATCCGGTGCCCGTTCGTCGGGCCCGCGCTCGATCCACATCGCTAGCGGGCGCTCGTCGGCCGTGCGTTGTCGGGTGTACGGGTGACGGCCAGCAGCGCCATGTCGTCGGTTCTCCGGCCACCGGTATGCATGTGCACGTCGGCAAGCAGGGCGTCAACAAGGGCGTCCGGGCCGGGACAGCGATGTCCCGTGAACCTGCCGACGGGGTCGTAGAAGGTGCCCGTGTCGTCCCGCGCTTCGGTGAGTCCATCGGTGTAGAGCAGCAGACTGGCCCCTTCGGGGAACGCCACCGTGTCGACGCACTCGGGGCCGGCACCGAGCGCAGCCAGGCCCAGAGGCAAACCCGGCCGACCGGGCTCGACGTACTGCACTGTGTCTCCCAGGAACAACAGAGGCGCCGGGTGCCCGCGGTTGACCAACCGGAATTCGTTTCCTCGCTGCGGGAATTCCACGAACACACCTGTGATGAACCCTTCGATCTCGAACAGGCTCCCTGCCTGCCGAGCATCGAGGGTGACGGCCCGCTCCAGCCGTTCCACCAGGCCGGTCAGGCTGGGCTCCTGCAGGGCCGCCTCTCGAAAGGTTCCGACGCAGACCGCGACCGCCCTGACTGCTCCCATCCCCTTGCCACGCACATCGCCGATCACGCAGCGCACACCGAATGGAGTGTCGACCACCGCGTAGAGGTCCCCGCCGATCTGCGCATCCGTCTGAGCAGCCTCGTAGTGTGCGGCGAAGCGCAGCGGGCCGATGCTCTCCGGCGGGTCCGGCAGAACGGCACGCTGAGCAGCGGCGGCGATATCGCGTACGGACTGCAGCTGCATTTTTCGGTGGTACAGGAGGCGATTGAGGAAGGCCGCGATCGCGGTCACTGTCGCAACCATGGCCAGCTCGCTGAACTCGACCGGATTCCGGCGATAGCCGAAATGCCGGAACATGGCCCAGTCGAGGAGGAACGCACTCACGCCGGTGATGATGGTGCCGCGCAGGGACAGCAGGGCGGCGGCCGCCAGGATCGCAGCCGCGTAGAGGGCCGCAGCGCTGACGGTGCGCGGTGTGGCGAGGTCCATCGACACGGCGAAGAGAAGCAGGACGGCGGGCAGCAGACGGCTCCGGTTTCCCACCCACTTCCATACTCCCAGCCTTGCCACGTGTTGCTCCCGACCTTGACTGGGCTCCTGGCCAGCTCAGGCTAAGGGCTCTCCCGTCATCCCCGGTGGATCAGCGCGCGGCCTCAGACGTGGTGCATCGCAAGGCGGAGGGGCGTCCTCCTACTGGGCGTATTCGGGGCTTCCGGCAACGCGGCGAGGTGCCGCAGCTGTCACTGCTCGGGAGCGAGGCCGAGCGCGTCGCCGACGTGGTGGTACATGCGTGGGTCCAGTTCGTTGCAGCCGAGAACGGCGGAGATCGCGTACCGAACCGGACCGGCATCACGGATCGAGGCGCAGCAGACACTCATCGACCGCAACGCTCTGGAGGTCTGGCCTGTGCCACCGAGTTCGACCGTCCGGAACGCCGTCAATAGCATGCGGACTGTGAATCTTCAGGAGCTGATGGAAGACCAGGCGAGTCTTCGCGATGTCCCGGCTGTTGCGGCAGGTTCGTCGGCCGCGGGTGTACGTACGACGGCCACCCACGGTCCGGTCGCGGTGACGGCGGAATCGTGTTTCCGTGTCGCGTCGCTGACGAAGGTCTTCACCTCCGCGGCGTTGGTCCGCACGCTGCGGGACAACGGCGTCCCGTTGGGCACACCTGTCGTCGACCTGCTCCCCGGCCTTGCGCCGGACTGGCGGGCCGACGAGAGCCTCACCGTCGAGCAGATTCTTGGGCAGGTGTCCGGTCTGCGCGAATCGGTGGATGCGGCGACGGTGACGGCTCTGGGCGACGGGGACGACGGGCTCCTGGAAGCCGCCCGGCTCGTGGTCCGCGCCGGCAACGAGCGGGACCCCGGCCGGCAGTGGTCCTATTACAACGGCAACTACTTCCTGGCCGGCTCGGTTCTTGCAGCCCTGAGCGGCACGACGTACGAGAGCGCGTTGAAGGGAAACCTCCTCGCCCCCTGGGGCCTCGCACGGACGGGTTTCGAGACCCCGGCGGCGTCCGTCACCGGATGGAACGCCACGACCGAACTCCCGCCGCTCACCTACCCACGCACCCGCCGGCCCAGCGGGGGCCTGTGGTCGTCGGTGTCGGATCTCCTGACCGCATGCGAGGGCCTGCTCGCCGACCGCGCCCTCCTGGACGAGATCCGCCGTCCGCGCACCCGGTCCGGCGACCCCATGGCGTACGGGCTCGGATGGGCCCTGGGGCCGTCGGGCCAGATGTATCTCAACGGACGGCTGCCCGGCTACCGGGCGGCCTTGGTCCTCATCCCGGACCGGGACTACGTGAGCGTGGCCCTCGCCAATCAGGAGAGCGCCCTGCCCGCCTTGGCGCGACTGCTCAGCGACATGCAGCAACCCCTGACCGGGGACGATGTCGCCAAGGCGGTCGACGACTTCGCCGCCTGAGACGCCTGAGACGCCCGAGACGCCCGAGACGCCTGAGACGCCTGAGACGCCCGAGACGCCCGAGACGTACGCCTGAGACGTCGTCGGTGAGGTCCGGGCGTCGCGGTCGGCGGCTGACCCGGGCCATCAGCGTGCGGTTGGAGGACCGCGCCGCTGCGAGGTCCTCATCCCGCTCGGTCTGCACCCTGCGGAGGTCGAAGGTCTGCTGCTCCAGCTCGCCTGGCCGACGGGTGAGCGTCTCGACGTCCGCTGGGGCACCCACTGCACCGCCCGAGGGAAGACCATCTGGGCCGAGCAGGTCCTCCCGTCCCCCGGCACCTCCCACCCGGCAGAGGTCCCCGGGTCGGCAGCACCGGCCCCATGGCCGAGTGAAGGGCATGGGCTGTCTCGACCCGACGGCGGCGGACGAGCTGCGCTCCCGTATCGATCGCTGGGCCGCTCCTGCGTCGTCACCATGCCCAAGTCCCAGCAGGTCCACGGCGCGTGTCGCAGTTTGGACATGGCCCGTTTGCGTCACCCCGCAGGCGGTGACATGCCGGATTGCGCAGCGGATGATCGCGTGCAGGCTGCGAATCACGGGTGTACGGAGGGTTTCTGCTCATGACGGCCAACGACCTGGTGGCGTCGATATCAACTGAATCGATGTCAGTTTCCGAAACGGTTCCGGTCGTGGTGGGGACGGCTGTCATCGGCACGCGTTCCGCGTAGTCCGGGAGATCCGGAGACATCGGCGAAGCTCGGTCGTACAGGTCTGCCATGCCGATCGATCTCGGTGCGAACCCGCGGCACCGTCATCCGAGGCCGAGCGCGGCAGCGATCCTCTGCTCCGGCTTGTCCTCTGCCTCGGTCGCCGCGTCCCACATGTTCCAGGTGGGACGCGGCGGCTCCGTGACGGACTGACGCTCACTCACAAAAGATACAGAAGCCGGGAAATGACAGAAAGGCTGTATTCACCCATGAGACGGATCCGCCTCTGGGCGGTGATATCGATGTCGGCGATGATGGCGACCGGTGCGATCACGCCCGTCACCGCCCAGCCCCAGCAGGGGGCCGAGGCACGCACGCCGGCACCGCACGACCGGACGAGAACCGTGCGGTTGATCACCGGTGACCGGGTCACGGTCAGCGACGCGCCGAACGGTAAGAAGACGGCTTCGGTGCAGCGCGCACCGGGTCGCGAGAAGGTCTTCTTCCAGATCACCGAAAAGGACGGTGCCCTGACGGTCCTGCCCTCCGACGCGGCGGCGCTGGTCCGCACAGGGCGGTTGGACGCGGGCCTCTTCGACGCCGCGGGCCTCATCGCCCAGGGGTACGACGAGGCGCACGCCGACGCCCTGCCCCTGATCGTGTCCGCACCCAAGGGCTCGGCGCGTGCGGCGGTCGAGCGGGCGGACACGCTCGCCGACTTCCACGACGGCTCCGCCGAGCCGCGGCGACTGCCGAGCATCGACGCTCAGGCGCTGCGCGTGGCCGACCAGGATCTGGCCGCCTTCTGGAAGCAGCTCGCGCCTGCGACGGGCGCGTCCGTCGCAGGCATGGCCGCGGCGACCCCGAAGATCTGGCTGGACCACAAGGTGCGTCCCACGCTGGACCGCAGCACCGCGCAGATCAACGCGCCCGCCGCATGGGAGGCAGGCCTCCACGGCGAGGGCGTCAAGGTCGCGGTCCTCGACACCGGCGCCGACCAGACGCACCCGGACCTCGCGGGCCGCGTCAGCGAGGCGAAGGACTTCAGCGACAGCGGCTCGACCCAGGACCACTTCGGCCACGGTACGCATGTCGCCGCCACCGCCGCCGGTAGCGGCGCCGCCTCCGCGGGCCTGCGCAAGGGCGTCGCGCCCAGCGCCGACCTGCTGATCGGCAAGGTGCTCGGGGACAACGGCTCTGGCAGCGAGTCCCAGGTCATCGCGGGCATGGAGTGGGCCGCGGCGCAGGGCGCCAGGGTCGTCAACATGAGCCTCGGCGCGGACATGCAGACCGACGGCACCGACCCCATGAGCCAGGCGGTGAACGAGATCTCCCGCAGCAGCGGCGCGCTCTTCGTCGTCGCCGCCGGCAACACCGGCGAGCTCGGTGAGATGACGGTCGGCTCGCCCGGCGCGGCCGACGCCGCCCTCACCGTCGGCGCCGTCGACCGCGACGACTCGCTGGCCTCCTTCTCCAGCCGTGGCCCGCGCTTCGGCGACAAGGCGGCCAAGCCGGACATCACCGCTCCGGGTGTCGGGATCGTCGCCGCCCGCGCCGCGGGTACGACCATGGGCGTCCCGGTCGACGACCAGTACATCGCGGCAAGCGGTACCTCCATGGCCACGCCCCACGTGGCCGGTGCGGTGGCCCTGATCGCCGGGCAGCACCCCGACTGGACGGGTGAGCAGCTCAAGGACGCGCTGATCAGCACGTCGCACACGGTGTCCGGCCAGGTGCCGACCGAGCAGGGCGGCGGCCGCGTCGACGTCAAGGCGGCTTTCACCTCCCCCGTCACCGCCACCGGCACGATCATCCTGGGCCCGTTCGACCGGGACGCATCGCCCGTGCAGCGGGCAGGGGTGGTCCGCTACACCAACAACTCCGGCGACGAGGTCTCGCTGAGCCTGAGTGCGACGCTGACGGCCAAGGGCGGCAAGGAACTCCCCGCGCAGGCGCTGACGCTGGGTTCGGACACCGTCCGCATCGCCCCCGGAGCGACCGTCGAGGTGCCGGTCGGCGTCGACCCGGCGAAGGCGGGCCGCGGCTCCTACTACGGCTACGTCACCGCCACGTCCACCGGCGGCGTCTCGGTGCACACCACGCTCAGCCTGTGGGTGCGCGCTCCGATGCACAAGCTCACCGTCGAGTCCCACGGACCCGACGGGGAGCCCGCGGCGTGGGCCCTGCTGGACGTCTTCGGAGGGGACACGGAGGTCCAGTTCACCGACTCCGGGGTCGCCGCGGTCGAGGAGGGCACCTACCTGATCGGCGGCACGCTGGTGGAGGACGGCGGCGACGGCGTCCGGGTGATCCAGGTCATCAATCCCGAGGTGAAGGTCACCAAGGACACCACCGTCACCCTGGACGCGCGCAAGGCCAAGCCGGTGCAGCTGCGCACGCCCAAGCCCGCCGAGCGCCGCAACAACCTGACATACCAGATGTACCGGAAGATCGACGGCGTCGAGCAGACCATGGGCATCTACTACGAGGACGGCGGCGGGGACGTCGACCTGTGGGTGAACCCCACGTCCAAGGTCACCGAGGGCGAGTTCGAGTTCAACTCCCGCTGGGAGATGACGGCTCCCGACCTCATCACCGAGGTCCGCGGCGCGGACCTCGGCCTCGAGTCGTTCTACGCCAAGCAGTCCACGCCGTTCGACCCCGACGGTGAGCGGATCGTCGCGGTGGACGCCGGGACGAGGGACAAGCCGGACCTGCGGCCCGCCACCGTACGGGGCAAGCTCGCGGTGATCCGCGACGACTACGCGATGGACGGATACGACCTGGCGGAGACGGCCGCGAAGGCGGGCGCGAAGGGCGTCGTGATCGTCCTGCCCCAGGGATTCCTCGCCTACACCAGCTGGAAGCCGATGGACACGCGCTCCGCCGTGCCCGTCATCCGGATGACCGGGGACGACGGCGCCAAGCTGCTGCAGTACATGAAGGAGCACAAGGCCGTCGTCGACGTCTCCGGGACGGTCGAGAGCCCGTACCTGTACGACATCGCGGCGAACTGGCAGCAGCAGATCCCGCAGAACGTGACGTACACCGTCACGGACCGCAACACCGCGCAGGTGAAGGCCTCCTACGCGGACAACGGCACACTGCACTGGACGAGCGAGCAGCGGTTCAGCTGGCGTCCCTACGCGCAGGTCGCCTGGGAGACCTCGCGCTGGGCGCCGACGGGCAAGACCCGCACGGAGTACGTCACCTCCGGGGACACGCAGTTCATGCACTACGTCGACTTCATGGCCGGCCCCGACCTGTTCTACAGCGGTGCGCTGCAGTCGGGTCTGCGGGACACCCCCCGCACCTTCAGGACCGGTGAGAAGGCCTCGGAGGAGTGGTACAAGGCCGTGGCGCGGCCGTCGATCCCGCGCGGCTGGAGCCGTCCGGCCGTCCGCTCCGGTGACCTGTTCAGCGTGGCGATCCCGGAGTACACCGACGCGGCCGGCCACTGGGCCCGCAAGCAGGACCCCTCCAACGGCGGAGGCATCGGGAGGGTCGGAGCGCCCGGGACGATGGACGATCCGTCCTACCCCCAGGGTGACGCCGTGACGGCCGTCCTCTACCGCGACGGCAAGAAGGTGCGCGAGGCCGCGGGCGCCTGGGGGGACTTCCCCGTCCCCGCCGGATCGGCCGACTACCGACTGGACCTGACCACCGAGCGCCGGACCGAGTTCTGGCAGACCGGTACGAGGACCTCCACGTCCTGGACCTTCCGCTCCGACACCGCGGCGAAGGAGACCCTGCTGCCGCTCCTCCAGGTCGACTACGGGGTCGCGGCCGACCTGGGGAACACGGTCGACGGCGGGAAGCGGCACGACCTCGCCCTGACCGTCAGGAACCAGGACGGGCTCGCCGCCCCCACCGGGGTCGAGCTCAAGGTCGAGGCGTCCTTCGACGACGGCAGGACCTGGACGGGCCGGGTCGGTGTCAAGGACCGTGGCCACAACAGGTTCGCCGCCACCATCGAGCGGCCGGGCGACCAGCGGCAGGGCGCGTACGTGACCCTGCGGGTCACGGCCTCCGACAAGGCGGGCAACACGGTCCGGCAGACCGTGGAGCGGGCCTACCGGCTCGGCATGTGAGCGAGCGCCTCCGCGGGTTCCCGCGGAGGCGCCGACCGGACCGCCGCGGCGGGTGCAGGGGGATGCCCCCGGCACCCGCCGTTGTCGGTGACCGGTGCCGCATCTTCATGGGCACGACGTCCTCGACCCGGACACAGTCGCTACCGGGCCGGCCCGCCGGGCGGTGGCGGTGGTGCGTCCGCGGGTGTGGGTGACGGACGACAGCCGGTTCCCCGAGGACGGATACTCCTCGCCCGGGGTGACGAACTGATGCACGACGACCGCTGATCGGTCCGACGTCTCGGCAGGGGGCCGGACCGACCGCGCGAACCTGATTGGATCGAGCCAGGCGGTGCCGACGGAGGCCGCGCAGACGCGGCCCCGCGCAACAGATGGAGACACGAACATGGCCAAGAGGACGGACACGCAGTCGCCCGCGCTGCACGCTGCCGACAGCCACGATCTGATCCGCGTGCACGGCGCGCGCGAGAACAACCTCAAGGACGTCAGCATCGAGATCCCGAAGCGCCGGCTGACGGTGTTCACCGGAATCTCCGGCTCGGGCAAGAGCTCGCTGGTGTTCAACACGATCGCCGCGGAGTCGCAGCGGCTGATCAACGAGACCTACAGCGCCTTCGTGCAGGGCTTCATGCCCACGCTGGCGCGTCCCGAGGTCGACGTCCTCGACGGGCTGACGACCGTGATCACCGTCGACCAGCAGCGGATGGGCGGCGACGCCCGCTCCACGGTCGGCACCGCCACCGACGCCAACGCGATGCTGCGCATCCTCTTCAGCCGGCTCGGGCAGCCGCACGTCGGCCCGCCCAGCGCGTTCGCCTTCAACGTCGCCTCGGTCCGGGCGAGCGGTGCGATCACCGTCGAGCGCGGTGCCAGGAAGGCGGTGAAGGCGAGCTTCAGCCGCACCGGCGGCATGTGCCCGCGCTGCGAGGGCCGGGGCACAGTCTCGGACATCGACCTGTCCCAGCTGTACGACGACAGCAAGTCGCTCAACGAGGGTGCGCTCACGATCCCCGGCTACAGCATGGACGGCTGGTACGGCCGCATCTTCAGCGGCTGCGGCTTCTTCGACCCGGACAAGCCGATCCGTAAGTACACCAAGAAGGAACTGCACGACCTGCTCCACAAGGAGCCGACCAAGATCAAGGTCGAGGGCATCAACCTGACGTACGAGGGTCTGATCCCGAAGATGCAGAAGTCGATGCTGTCCAAGGACATCGACGCGCTGCAGCCGCACGTCCGCGCCTTCGTGGAGCGGGCGGTGGTGTTCACCACCTGCCCCGACTGCGACGGCACCCGGCTCAGCGAGGCGGCCCGGTCGTCGAAGATCGAGGGAGTCAGCATCGCCGACGCGTGCGCGATGCAGATCAGCGACCTGGCCGCATGGGTCCGCGGCCTCGACGAACCGTCGGTGGCGCCACTGCTCGGGAAGCTGCAGCACACCCTCGACTCGTTCGCGGAGATCGGCCTCGGCTACCTCTCGCTCGAGAGGCCGTCGGGCACGCTGTCCGGCGGCGAGGCGCAGCGCGTCAAGATGATCCGCCACCTCGGCTCCTCGCTCACCGACGTCACCTATGTCTTCGACGAGCCCACCACGGGCCTGCACCCGCATGACATCCAGAGGATGAACGGCCTGCTGCTGCGGCTGCGGGACAAGGGCAACACGGTGCTCGTCGTGGAGCACAAGCCGGAGGTCATCGCGATCGCCGACCACATCGTCGATCTCGGCCCCGGCGCCGGGACGGCGGGCGGCACGGTCTGCTTCGAGGGCACGGTCGAGGGGCTGCGGGCCGGCGGCACCCTCACCGGACGCCACTTCGACGACCGGGCCGCCGTCAAGGAGAAGGTGCGCACGCCCACCGGCACGCTGGAGATCCGCGGCGCGACGGCACACAACCTGCAGGGCGTCGACGTCGACATCCCGCTCGGGGTGCTCGCCGTCGTCACCGGTGTCGCCGGCTCCGGCAAGAGCTCGCTCGTGCACGGGTCGATCCCCGCGGGCGAGGGAGTGGTGTCGGTCGACCAGGGCGCGATCCGCGGCTCCAGGCGGAGCAACCCGGCGACGTACACCGGGCTGCTCGACCCGATCCGCAAGGCGTTCGCCAAGGCCAACGGTGTGAAGCCGGCGCTGTTCAGCGCCAACTCCGAGGGCGCCTGCCCCACCTGCAACGGCGCCGGAGTCATCTACACCGACCTGGCGATGATGGCCGGTGTCGCCACCACCTGCGAGGACTGCGAGGGGAAGCGGTTCGACGCATCGGTGCTCGAGTACCACTTCGGCGGCCGCGACATCAGCGAGGTGCTCGCGATGCCGGTGGCCGAGGCCGAGGAGTTCTTCGGCGCCGGCGAGGCGCGCACGCCGGCGGCCCACCGGATCCTGCAGCGGCTCGCCGATGTCGGGCTCGGCTACCTCAGCCTCGGGCAGCCGCTCACCACGTTGTCCGGCGGCGAGCGGCAACGGCTCAAGCTGGCCACGCACATGGCCGAGAAGGGCGGCGTCTACGTCCTCGACGAGCCGACCGCCGGCCTGCATCTCGCCGACGTCGAGCACCTGCTCGGCCTGCTCGACCGGCTCGTCGACTCCGGCAAGTCGGTCATCGTCGTCGAGCACCACCAGGCGGTCATGGCGCACGCCGACTGGATCATCGACCTCGGCCCCGGCGCCGGCCACGACGGAGGCCGGATCGTCTTCGAGGGCACACCGGCCGACCTCGTCGCCGCCCGCTCCACCCTGACCGGTGAACACCTCGCGACATATGTCGGCACCTGACCGAGGTCCTCGCGGACACCGTGGGACGAGGTTTCTCATCGCCGATCTCAACGGGTCGTGCCCACACGGCTGACCATGCGGCAGGTGCCGGTGGCTCGAACGGGCGCTCGGCCGGGGTTTCCCGGCCGAGCGCCCTGCGCGGGCAGCCGCCGGATTCGGCGATGACGGCGTCCGGGTGCTCGCAGCCGTGCCGGGCCGGGGGATCCGTACCATGTCGCATCGTCGCAGGTCAGGAGCTTCCGAACGGAACGCTGGTAGCCTCGTCCCATGACCCCGCAAGACCTCGCCAACCTCGGGCACCTGCGCCGGGCGCGGGATTTGATCGACCGGGAGTACGCGCGTCCGCTCGACGTGCCGACGATCGCCCGCCACGCCCTCATGTCGCCGGCGCACTTCTCGCGGCAGTTCCGGGCGGCCTATGGCGAGACACCGTACAGCTATCTCATGACCCGTCGGATCGAGCGGGCGATGGCTCTGCTGCGCGCGGGTATGAGCGTGACCGACGCGTGCATGGCGGTCGGCTGTACGTCGCTCGGGTCGTTCAGCTCCCGATTCACCGAGCTCCTGGGGGAGACGCCGAGCGCCTACCGCCTGCGGGAGCACACCGCAGTCGCGGCGATGCCCGCGTGTGTGGCGAAGATGCACACCCGGCCGACCAGACACATGCCGAGCAGGATCGAAGAAGCGGACCGCAAGGCCGCCGCCTAGCGTGGTCCGCATGACCATCGCACTCCAGTACTGCCACATCACCGTCAACGATCCGGACGAGTCGCTCGCCTTCTACCGCGACGCGCTCGGCCTCGAGGTACGCAACGACGTCGCTTCCGGCGGATTCCGCTGGGTCACCCTCGGCAGCCCGACCCAGCCGGACCTCGAGATCGTGCTCTCGGAACCTCACGCCGGCCGGTCCAAGGCCGACGGCGACGCGCTGCAGGAACTGCTCACCAAGGGCGTCCTGCCGAACATCGTCTTCCGCACCGACGATCTCGATACGGCCTTCGAGAAGGTGCGGGCGGCCGGCGCAGAGGTGCTGCAGGAGCCCATCGACCAGCCCTGGGGTCCGCGCGACTGCGCGTTCCGCGACCCGTCCGGCAACATGGTGCGGATCTCGCAGGCGCCGGCCGCGTAGCCGCCGCCGGCCTTCGGCTCCCGCCGCCCGGGCGCAGCAGATCGAAGAGGCCTCGCTGTGCCCGGCCGGTGGAACCGCCCGCCGGGGGAAGCCGGGTCCGCCGGGCCGTCCGTCGAAGGGCAACGTGCCCTGCAGGCAGGCGCTTCGGCTGTTCCCGCTTCGCCTCGAACCGGCCCGGCCGCGATGCGCCAGCTGAACGTGCCGCTGGAGTGGCGCACGACCCGATCGGCGTCCGAGGGCTGGTGAGGGCGGCAGGAATCGGGTACATACGGACGAGTAGCACCGGTTGGTATGGCTCGGCAGGCGCGCATGCGGCGCGCTCCGCGCGAACCGGCCGTGTCCGACCACCCGACAACGCGGCGAGGTGAGCTCCTCATGTCCGCACCATCCGCTCCCAAGAACACGCCCAAAGTCACCGAGCGCGAAGCGCGTCAAGTGGCCGAAGCCGCACGTGAGCAGGACTGGCGCAAGCCCAGCTTCGCCAAGGAACTGTTCCTTGGCCGCTTCCGGCTGGATCTGATCCATCCGCACCCGATGCCCGCCGTGGACGACGTCCGGCGCGGCGAGGCGTTTCTCGCCCGGCTGCGCGACTTCTGCGAGACCAAGATCGACGGCGCCCTGATCGAACGTGAGGCGCAGATCCCCGACGAGGTCATCAACGGCCTCAAGGAACTCGGCGCCCTCGGGATGAAGATCGACCCGAAGTACGGCGGCCTGGGGCTGACCCAGGTCTATTACAACAGGGCTCTCTCCCTGGTCGGTTCCGCCAACCCGGCGATCGGGGCGCTGCTCTCGGCGCACCAGTCCATCGGCGTTCCCCAGCCGCTGAAGCTGTTCGGCAGCCAGGAGCAGAAGGACACGTTCCTGCCCCGGCTCGCCCGTACCGACATCTCGGCCTTCCTTCTCACCGAACCGGATGTCGGCTCCGACCCGGCCCGGCTCGCCACCTCCGCCGTCCCGGACGGTTCCGACTACATCCTCGACGGTGTGAAGCTGTGGACGACCAATGGCGTCGTCGCCGACCTACTGGTCGTGATGGCCCGGGTCCCGAAGTCGGACGGCCACAAGGGCGGCATCACCGCGTTCGTCGTCGAGGCGGACGCCCCGGGCATCACCGTGGAGAACCGCAACGCCTTCATGGGGCTGCGCGGGATCGAGAACGGCGTGACCCGCTTCCACCGGGTCCGGGTGCCGGCCGCGAACCGCATCGGCCCCGAGGGCGCCGGCCTCAAGATCGCCCTCACGACGCTCAACACCGGACGGCTGTCCCTGCCCGCCATGTGTGTCGGCGCCGGGAAGTGGTGCCTGAAGATCGCCCGCGAATGGTCGTCCGTCCGCGAGCAGTGGGGCAGGCCGGTCGCCCGGCACGAAGCCGTCGGCTCGAAGATCTCCTTCATCGCCGCAACCACCTTCGCGCTGGAAGCCGTGGTCGATCTCGCCTCCCAGATGGCGGACGAGGATCGCAACGACATCCGGATCGAAGCAGCGCTGGCCAAGCTGTACGGCTCCGAGATGGGCTGTCTGATGGCCGACGAACTGGTCCAGATCCGCGGCGGCCGCGGCTTCGAGACCGCGGCCTCCCTGGCCGCCCGGGGCGAGCGGGCCGTCCCCGCCGAGCAACTCCTCCGTGACCTGCGGATCAACCGCATCTTCGAGGGCTCGACGGAGATCATGCATCTGCTGATCGCCCGCGAGGCCGTCGACGCCCATCTGAAGGTCGCGGGCGACCTGATCGACCCCGAGAAGCCGCTCTCCGCCAAAGCGAAGGCGGGAGCGAACGCGGCCGGCTTCTACGCCCGCTGGCTGCCCCAACTGGTCACCGGACCAGGTCAACTCCCGCGAACCTACAGTGAGTTCCATCAGTCCGGTCATCCGGATCTCTCCGCCCACCTGCGGTTCGTCGAACGCTCCTCGCGCAAACTGGCCCGCTCCACGTTCTACGCGATGTCGCGCTGGCAGGGCCGCATGGAGACCAAGCAGGGTTTCCTCGGCAGGATCGTCGACATCGGAGCGGAACTCTTCGCGATGAGCGCCGCCTGCGTCCGGGCGGAACATCTGCGCAGTACCGGTGAGCACGGCCGGGAGGCCTACCAGCTCGCCGACGCCTTCTGCCATCAGTCCCGGGTCCGGACCGAAGAACTCTTCACCCGGCTCTGGTCCAACACGGACGACCTCGACCGCCGTGTGGTCGACGCCGTCCTGGCCGGTTCGTACACCTGGCTCGAGGAGGGTGTCGTCGACCCGAGCGGCGAGGGCCCCTGGATCGCCGACGCCAGCCCCGGTCCGGCCGCCAGGGGGAACGTTCACCGAACCATCCGCTGACCGGTGACCCACCGGGTCACCGACCGTCGCACCACCGGACCGGCCGGGCGGGGCGCGTCCACTCGCTGGACGCACCCCGCCCGGCCGCGCGCCGCACGGCAGGATGGGGACACGTGACCGTCATCCATGTCCCCGGTTCCAAGTCCGTCACCGCACGCGCCCTGTTCCTGGCCGCCGCCGCGGACGGCATCAGCACCCTCGTACGCCCCCTGACCTCGGACGACACCGAGGGCTTCGCCGAGGGCCTCGGCCGTCTCGGCTACGACGTGGCGAAGGAGGCGGACCGCTGGCACATCGAGGGCCGCCCGGCCGGACCGGCCGCCACCGAGGCCGACGTCTACTGCCGCGACGGTGCCACCACGGCACGCTTCCTGCCGACGCTCGTTGCGGCGGCCGCCTCCGGCACATACCGCTTCGACGCCTCCGCGCAGATGCGCCGCCGGCCTCTTGCCCCGCTCACCGAGGCCCTGCGCACGCTCGGCGTGGAGCTGCACCATGAGGCGGCGCAGGGACACCACCCGCTGCGGATCGCCGCGTCCGGGATCAAGGGCGGCGAACTCACCCTGGACGCGGGGGAGTCCTCCCAGTACCTGACCGCGCTGCTGATGCTCGGGCCGCTGACGGCGGAAGGGCTCCGGATCACCGTCACCGACCTGGTCTCCGCCCCGTACATCGAGATCACCCTTGCGATGATGCGCAGCTTTGGCGTCGAGGTGACCCGCGACGGCAATGTCTTCACCGTGCCGCCCGGCGGCTACCGGGCCACGTCGTACGCCGTCGAACCCGACGCCTCCACGGCCAGTTATTTCTTCGCCGCGGCAGCGCTCACCGGCCACGAGGTGACCGTCCCCGGCCTCGGGAAGGACGCGCTCCAGGGAGACCTCCGGTTCGTCGACGTGCTGCGCCGCATGGGCGCCGAGGTGCGCAGCACCCAGGAGGCCACCACGGTCCGGTCCGGCGGCACGCTCAGCGGCCTCACGGTCAATATGCGCGACATCTCGGACACCATGCCGACCCTGGCCGCGCTCGCGCCCTTCGCCTCCGGCCCGGTACGCATCGAGGACGTCGGCAACACCCGGGTGAAGGAGTGCGACCGTCTGGAGGCCTGCGCGGAGAACCTCCGGCGGATGGGCATCACCGTGCGGACCGGCCCCGACTGGATCGAGATCCACCCCGGCACACCGCGTCCCACCGAGATCGCCACCCACGGCGACCACCGCATCGTCATGTCGTTCGCCGTCGCCGGCCTGCGCGTTCCCGGCATCACCTACGACGATCCCGGCTGCGTACGCAAGACGTTCCCCCAATTCCACCAGGCGTTCGCCGACTTCGCGGAACTCACGAACCGCTAAGGGCTGTCCGAACCCTCGGGGCGGCCGCCGCCGGGCGAGCGGCCTTCGCGGTGGGCCGGCTACGCATCCTCGGCCGGGCGGGGCGGCGAGCCGGCCGGCGGCGAGGTGTCTTCGTATCGGATCTCGTAGACGCGCTCGGCGAACTTCCAGCCCCCGTCGGTGCGCTGGTAACGGTCGTGGTAGATGGCGTAGTTCAGCCCTCCGCGGCCGTCGCGTCCACGCCCGATCTCCGACATGTACGCACGGCCGGACGCGGAGGCGCCGTCGAGCCGGATCACGCCTGGGTGCGTGTTCTGCACGAGGAAGTCCACAACATCCGGCACCCGCCTGCCCCAGACGCGGATCGCCTCCCGGCCTTCGAGCTCAACAGGGATGCCGGGCATCCGCCACGCGCCGTCCGGGGTGAACAGCGAGGCGACACGGTCGTAGTCACGCATCATCACCGCATCGGTGAACTCACCGCGCAGCGCCTCGATCTCGACGCGATCCGCGATCGTCTGAAAGTCGCTCATCGGGTTCCTCCTCATGCCCTGACTCGGTGCACGAACGACACCGGGCCGCCAGGGGACGGAGGCCTCCACGCCGGTGGCGCGGCCGGTCCCGCCGAGCGTGGTCCGGGTGGCGGCAAGGCGCGATCGCCGGACGTCCACGGGGTTCCTGCTCGCGGGGCGGTGTGTTCGTCTCAGCCTTACGACGACACGGCCCCCCGGAATGTGACACGGCCCCGCCCGGATCGCACCGCGACGGAGATCCGCCGGCACAAACGAGAACGAGGGAGGATCCGGCGGCTCCCATGAGAGGACAGCTGACCTGCGGAGCTGCGTGGGTGGCCGACGGTCGGCCGGCTCGTGGGATTCGGCCACGGAATCCGCGATCCCCCATTAGGGTTCCGGGGCGCACGCCGTTCCCGGGAGTTCTCATGTCCACACCGCCCCACCACCCTCCGGTTCCGTTCGGATCCGCCGTGTACTGCCGCATCTGCGGTGCGACACCCGCAGCCCACGTCGTGGTGCGCGGACACCGGGGTCTTGTCATCACGCTCCGCTTCCTGACCGAGGAAGGCGCCTTCTGCCGGACCTGCGGAACCGCCGTCTACCGCAAGCTGACCTCCGACACGCTGTGGCGGGGCTGGTGGGGCCTGCTGTCCGTGTTCGCCACTCCGGTCACGATGCTGATGAACATCGGTGCCCGCTCCCGCATTCGCGCGCTGCCCCACCCGGTGGGGCATCCGCGCCCCCCGCTCTCGCCCGGCCGCCGCGTACTGGCCCGCCCGCCCGCGCTGGTCGTCATGGCCGTCCTGGTCCTGGCGCTCGCCACCGTCACCGTGCCGAGGCTGATCCCCGACACGCAGCCCACGTTCACCGCCGGAGACTGCGTCCGCAACAACGCCACATGGCCCGACCAGGATCTGGAAGAGGTCGGCTGCAGCTCGCCCGAGGCCGAGTTCTGGATCTCGGAAGGGGACAGGTGCTGGGGCATGGACTGGCTGCTGCACCTGGAATACAGCGCCGAGGAGAAGGCCTTGTGCGCCCACCCCATGTCCAAGTAGACGCGTCGGCCGCGGGCATGCCGCACAATCGGGCGTCGACCGGGAACGACGCACACCAACAGCGAGATGGGGCAGAGATGTTCGGGGTGGGGATCCAGCGCGGGCAGTGGCGCCGGGCTGCGGCCGTGACGATGGCGGTCGCGACGGCTCTGGGCGCAACCGCGTGCAGCGGTGACAAGAGCGGTCCGAGCGGACCGGGGAAGGACGACAAGCCGTCGGCGGCAGCCTCTGCCCCCAAGGCACTCACCGAGGCACAGCTCAAGGCGGCCGCCTTCACCGACGGGCAGAGCGTCGGCAGGTACACGGCGTCCGAATACACCCTCGACGGCCCTCTCGGTGACGCCTACACAGCGGACCCGGCCGTCTGCCAGCCGCTGGTCAGCCTGGCCGGCGACGTCAGCGACCACGACCCCGCCGCCCAGATCCAGCGCAGGGTCGACGTTCCCGACGAGATGCTCGGCATCACCGTCGACGTCACCCTTCGGTCGTATGCGGACGGCGAGGCGGCCGACGTCATGAAGGCGCTCGACACGGCGGGCAGGGAATGCGCCGGAGGCTTCACCGAGGACCGGGCACTGGCGAGCGCGAAGTATCTGAAGGTCGAGCCCGCCGAGGCTCCCGGCTTCGCGGCCGAGGCCGACGAGGCCAAGGCCTTCCGCTTCACCCTCCTCGACGTGAAGGGGAAGCTGAAGCTGTACGAGTACCTCACCGTCGTCCGCTCGGGTTCCACCACGCTCGCCTTCCGCGGCGAGCTCACCGGAACCAAGGACATCGGGGGCATCCCGCAGGACATCATGACCGCGCAGTGGACCACGTTCCGCGCGGTGTGATCACCGCCCGCGCCGCGCGGCTCCGGCACCCCCCGCGCGACCGGCCCCGCACTGCGCCGCCGGGCCCCGTCGTGGGCCGTGGTCCGGCGGCTGCCGGGACTCACAGGAACGCTGCCGGACCTGCTCTTCCGGGCTTCTCCGGGGACGCGCTGTCCACCTGCCCGGCCGGTGCCGCAACAATGGGGGGCATGAGCGACAGCCCTGCCCCCCTCGCCGACCCGCACCTCGTCTTCGACGCAGCGGAAGGCCGCCGGGATCTCGTCATCCTCGGCTCCACCGGGTCCATCGGCACCCAGGCCATCGACCTGGTGCTGCGCAACCCCGACCGTTTCCGCGTCACCGCGCTCTCCGCCGCGGGCGGCCGGGTTGCCCTCCTCGCCGAGCAGGCCCGGCAGCTGAGGGTACGCACCGTTGCCGTCGCCGCACCGGCCGCGGTGCCGGCCCTGCGCGAGGCGCTGCTTGAGCAGTACGGGGCCGGGGAGCCGCTGCCCGAGATCCTGGCGGGGCCCGACGCCGCCACGCAGCTCGCCGGGAGCGACTGCCACACCGTGCTCAACGGGATCACCGGCTCGATCGGCCTCGCCCCCACGCTCGCCGCGCTGGAGGCGGGCCGCACGCTCGCCCTCGCCAACAAGGAGTCGCTGATCGTCGGCGGCCCCCTGGTGAAGGCGCTGGCCAAGCCCGGCCAGATCATCCCGGTCGACTCCGAGCACGCCGCGCTCTTCCAGGCGCTCGCCGCCGGTACCCGGGCCGACGTCCGGAAGCTCGTCGTCACCGCCTCCGGCGGCCCGTTCCGGGGACGGACGAAGAGCGAGCTGGCGCACGTCACGCGCGACCAGGCCCTCGCGCACCCCACCTGGGCCATGGGCCCGGTCATCACGATCAACTCCGCCACCCTGGTGAACAAGGGACTGGAGGTCATCGAGGCGCATCTCCTCTACGACATCCCGTTCGACCGGATCGAGGTCGTCGTCCACCCCCAGTCCTACGTTCACTCCATGGTGGAGTTCACCGACGGCTCGACCCTCGCCCAGGCCACCCCGCCGGACATGCGGGGACCGATCGCCATCGGCCTCGGCTGGCCGGAGCGCGTGCCGGACGCGGCCCCCGCGTTCGACTGGTCGAAGGCGTCCACCTGGGAGTTCTTCCCCCTCGACAATGACGCCTTCCCGTCCGTGGGACTGGCCAGGCACGTGGGCACGCTCGGCGGCACCGCCCCGGCGGTGTTCAACGCCGCGAACGAGGAGTGCGTGGACGCTTTCCTGGCAGGACGGCTGCCGTTCAACGGAATCATGGATACGGTCACGGCGGTGGTGGCCGAACACGGCACCCCGCCCACGGGAACTTCGCTCACGGTCGCAGACGTCCTGGAAGCGGAGACCTGGGCGCGGGCCCGGGCCCGGGAACTCTCGGCGAAAGCGACAGCGGAGGCGCGCGCATGAGTATTACGACGGTCCTGTTGACGATTCTGGGCATCGTCGTCTTCGCCATCGGCCTGCTGTTCTCGATCGCCTGGCACGAGCTGGGCCACCTGTCGACCGCGAAGCTCTTCGGCATCCGCGTCCCGCAGTACATGGTCGGCTTCGGCCCGACCATCTGGTCGCGGAAGAAGGGCGACACCGAGTACGGGATCAAGGCGATCCCCGCCGGTGGCTACATCCGCATGATCGGCATGTTCCCGCCCGGTGCGGACGGGCGGCTGGAGGCGCGCTCCACCTCACCGTGGCGCGGCATGATCGAGGACGCCAGAGAGGCCGCCTTCGAGGAGATCGAACCGGGCGACGAGAAGCGTCTCTTCTACACGCGCAAACCGTGGAAGCGCGTGATCGTGATGTTCGCCGGACCGTTCATGAACCTGGTCCTGGCCGTCGCGATCTTCCTCGGGGTCGCGATGACCTTCGGCTTCCAGACGCAGACCACCGAGGTCGCGGGCGTCCAGAAGTGTGTGATCGCACAGAGCGAGAAGCGCGACACCTGCAGGACGAGCGACCCGGTCTCGCCCGCGCAGGCCGCCGGACTGAAAGAGGGCGACAAGATCGTCGCCTTCGACGGCCGGAAGGTGGACGACTGGGCCACCCTGTCCGACCGGATCCGCGAGACCATCGGCCCCGCCACGCTCACCGTTCAGCGCGACGGCCAGGAGATGACCCTCCACGCCGTGCTGCAGAAGAACTCGGTGGCGAAGAAGGACTCCAACGGCGAGGTGGTCCCGGGCAAGTTCGTCCCGGCCGGATACCTCGGCTTCGCCGCGCAGACGGACATCGTCCCGCTCTCCTTCGGCGACTCGGTCGTCCGCATGGGCGACATGATCGAGAACGGTGTCGACTCGATCGTCGCTCTCCCGTCCAAGATCCCCGACCTGTGGAACGCGGCGTTCGGTGACGGGGAGCGTGCTGCGGACTCCCCGGTCGGCGTGGTCGGAGCCGCCAGGATCGGCGGCGAGGTGATGACCTTGGACGTCCCGGCGACGAACCAGATCGCGATGATGCTGTTCCTGCTCGCGGGCTTCAACCTCTCGCTGTTCCTCTTCAACATGCTGCCCCTGCTGCCGCTCGACGGCGGGCACATCGCCGGAGCGCTCTGGGAGTCCCTGCGCCGCAATGTGGCGCGGGTCTTCAAGCGCCCCGACCCCGGCCCCTTCGACGTGGCCAAGCTGATGCCGGTCGCCTACGTGGTCGCCGGTGTCTTCATCTGCTTCACACTGCTGGTCCTGGTGGCCGACATCGTCAACCCGGTCAAGATCACCTGACCGGCCCGGCGACCGCATCGCATGCACCACGAGTGGCGGCCGGGCACCCACCCGGTGTCCGGCCGGCCACGGTTGTCCGGACTTCGGGATGCGGTGTGCTCGGTGATCCCACCGGTGCCGTAACCTCGAAGTCCGGAGCCCGCCGATCTCGGGACCTTGATCCACACCTTGGGGATGCTCAGCGCATGACTGCGATTTCTCTCGGAATGCCGTCCGTTCCGACCAAGCTCGCCGACCGGAGGGTCAGCCGCAAGATCCAGGTCGGGTCGGTGGCGGTCGGTGGGGATGCACCGGTGTCGGTGCAGTCGATGACCACGACGCGGACGTCGGACATCGGTGCGACGTTGCAGCAGATTGCGGAGCTGACGGCGTCGGGCTGTCAGATCGTGCGGGTGGCGTGTCCGACGCAGGATGATGCGGATGCGTTGGCGACGATTGCGCGGAAGTCGCAGATTCCGGTGATCGCGGATATTCATTTCCAGCCGAAGTATGTGTTCGCGGCGATCGATGCGGGCTGTGCGGCGGTGCGGGTGAATCCGGGGAACATCAAGCAGTTCGACGACAAGGTGAAGGAGATCGCGCGGGCGGCGAGTGATGCGGGGACGCCGATCCGGATCGGTGTGAACGCGGGTTCGCTGGATGCGCGGTTGCTGAAGAAGTACGGGAAGGCGACTCCGGAGGCGTTGGTGGAGTCGGCGTTGTGGGAGGCGTCGCTGTTCGAGGAGCACGGGTTCCGGGACATCAAGATCTCGGTGAAGCACAACGATCCGGTGGTGATGGTCAATGCGTACCGTCAGCTGGCGGCGCAGTGTGATTACCCGTTGCATCTGGGGGTGACGGAGGCGGGGCCTGCGTTCCAGGGGACGATCAAGTCGGCGGTGGCGTTCGGTGCGTTGCTGTCGGAGGGGATCGGGGACACGATCCGGGTGTCGTTGTCGGCGCCGCCGGCCGAGGAGGTCAAGGTCGGTCTGCAGATTCTGGAGTCGTTGAATCTGAAGCAGCGGCGGCTGGAGATCGTGTCGTGTCCGTCGTGCGGTCGGGCGCAGGTGGATGTGTACAAGCTGGCGGATCAGGTGGCCGCGGGTCTTGAGGGCATGGAGGTGCCGTTGCGGGTGGCCGTGATGGGCTGTGTCGTCAATGGTCCGGGTGAGGCCCGTGAGGCGGATCTGGGTGTGGCGTCGGGGAACGGCAAGGGGCAGATCTTCGTCAAGGGCGAGGTCATCAAGACGGTTCCCGAGTCGAAGATCGTCGAGACGCTCATCGAGGAAGCCCTGAAGATCGCCGAGCAGATGGAGAAGGACGGCATCGCCTCCGGCGAACCCGAGGTCTCCGTCAGCTGACGCCGGCCTCGCGATCGGCCCGGCGCCGGTCCGAGCCGAACTCTCCCTCTCAGCACCGTGCCCCGCCCGGCGGACCAGCCGCCCGGCGGGGCACAGCCGTGAGAGACCTCACGGTGCGCCGAGGGGGCCGGAGGCGGGCATGGGGCGGCGTCTGCCAGCCTCTTTGGGTACAGTGCGGAAATCAGCAGACTGCATGGTGAGGCCCCCTCGTGTTGACGCAGACCACCACCCGGGTCCTCGAACCCAGCGACCTCGGCGCCGCGCTCGCCATCCTGGAGAGCGAACCCGTCGCCAACGCCTTCGTGACCTCACGGGTCCAGATCGCAGGGCTCGACCCGTGGCGCCTCGGCGGCGAGATGTGGGGCTGGTACGCGGACGGCCGACTGCGATCGCTCTGCTACTCCGGCGCCAATCTCGTGCCCATCTGCGCCACCCCCGAGGCCGTCAGGGCCTTCGCCGACCGTGCCCGGCGGGCCGGCCGCCGCTGCTCGTCCATCGTCGGTCCCGCCGAACCCACTGCGCAGCTGTGGCGGCTCCTCGAATCCGGCTGGGGTCCCGCCCGCGAGGTCAGGGCCAACCAGCCGCTCATGGTCACCGAGAGCCCCTCCGCCGAGGTGACGCCCGACCCGCTCGTACGCCGCATCCGCAAGGACGAGATAGAGCTCCTGATGCCGGCCTGCGTCGCGATGTTCACCGAGGAGGTGGGCATCTCCCCGCTGGCCGGTGACGGCGGACTCCTCTACCAGGCACGCGTCGCCGAGCTCGTCGGCGCCGGCCGCTCCTTCGCCCGGGTCGAGGACGGCAAGGTCGTCTTCAAGGCGGAGATCGGCGCGGCCACCTCGCAGGCCTGCCAGATCCAGGGTGTCTGGGTCGCCCCCGAATACCGGGGTCGCGGGCTGTCCGAGACCGGCATGGCGGCGGTCCTGCGCCATGCGCTCGCCGATGTTGCGCCGGTCGTCAGCCTGTATGTGAACGACTACAACACCCCGGCCCGCAAGGCCTACACGCGGGTCGGCTTCCGTGAGGTCGGCGCGTTCATGAGCGTGCTGTTCTGAGCGTGCTGTTCCGACCGCGCCGAAGGGGACCGTCCGGATCGTGCGCACGGGAGCCGTTCCGCGCCCGCCCCAGCCTGCGGTTCCCGCCCGTCCGAAGGCACCCCCGGCAGCCCCGGGCACGTATCCCGCAGCCCGGCACGGACAGTAGGGTTCGGCGCATGGCAGCAGTTTCCGGGGGCGGTGCCCACACTCCCAGTGTCCTGGTCGGGCCGATCGATCTCGCCGCGCGCGTGGACGAGGCGCTCGCCGTGCAGGCCGTCGCCTTCGGCCTCGGGCAGAACGAGGTGAACGTACGCCGCCACATCGTCCTCAGGCATCTCGAGCACCCGCATGCCCGCGCCCTCGGCGCCACGACGCCGGACGGCCGTCTCGTCGGGTTCGTCTACGGCATGCCGAACGAGCGCGGACAATGGTGGTCCACGGTCGTCGAGCCCTATCTGCGGGCCAACGGCTGCGAGCACTGGCTCGACGACTCCTTCGTGATCACCGAACTGCACGTCCACCCGAAGTTCCAGAACCAGGGCATCGGCCGTGGGCTGATCACCGCCCTCACGGACGCCGTCGACCAGCCCCGTTCCATCCTCTCCGCCATCGACACGGAGAGCCCGGCGCGTGGTCTGTATCGCACGCTCGGCTACCGGGACCTGGCCCGGCAGGTGCTGTTTCCCAGCGCTCCCATGCCGTACGCGGTGATGGGAGCGTCTCTTCCGCTGCGCCGCCGGGCCCGGGGAGGGCCAATCGATTTCCGCCCGCCCGTATCACCCGGCTAACCTCCTGCACATCACCCTTCCGAGCAGGAGTTCATCATGGTCCAGGTCCAGCGCATGTCCCGATTGATGATCAAGACACTGCGCGACGACCCGGCGGACGCCGAGACGCTCAACCACAAGCTGCTCGTCCGGGCCGGGTACGTACGCCGCACCGCGGCCGGGATCTGGACCTGGCTGCCCCTGGGCAAGAAGGTCCTGGAGAACATCACCCGCGTCGTGCGCGAGGAGATGGACGCCATCGGCGGTCAGGAAGTCCTGCTGCCGGCGCTGCTCCCCAAGGAGTCGTACGACGCGAGCGGCCGTTACGACGAGTACGGCGACCTGCTCTTCAAGCTCAAGGACCGCAAGGGCGCCGAGTATCTCCTCGGCCCCACCCACGAAGAGATCTTCACCCAGGTCGTCAAGGATCAGATCACGTCCTACAAGGACCTGCCCGTGATCCTCTACCAGATCCAGACCAAGTACCGCGACGAGGCCCGCCCCCGCGCCGGTGTGCTGCGCGGCCGCGAGTTCCAGATGAAGGACTCGTACTCCTTCGACACCACCGACGAAGGCCTCATCGAGGCCTACCAGCTGCACCGCGCCGCCTACATCCGCATCTTCGAGCGGCTCGGCCTCGACCACCGCATCGTCTCCGCGGTCTCCGGCGCGATGGGCGGCTCGGCGTCCGAGGAGTTCCTGGCGCCCGCCCCGGCCGGTGAGGACACCTTCGTCGACTGCCCCGCCTGCGACTACGCGGCCAACACGGAGGCCGTGACCTTCAAGGCCACCCCCGCGGACGGCTCGGCGCACGGCCCGGTCGAGGAGCTGGACACCCCCGACACCCCGACCATCGAGACGCTCGCCGCCCACCTCGGGGTCCCGGCCTCCGCGACGCTGAAGAACCTCCTGGTCAAGGTCGACGGCGAGATCGTCGCCGTGGGCGTCCCCGGCGACCGCGAGGTCGACCTCGGCAAGCTCGGCGAGCACCTCGCCCCCGCCGTGGTCGAACTGGTCACCGCCGAGGACTTCGAGGGCCGTCCCGACCTGGTACGCGGCTACGTGGGCCCGCAGGGCCTGGAGAAGGTCCGTTACATCGCCGACCCGCGCATCGCCCCCGGCACCGCCTGGGTCACCGGAGCCAACAAGCCCGACACCCACGCCAGGAACGTCGTCTGCGGCCGCGACTTCGAGGTCGACGACTACCTCGACGTCGTCGTCGTCGAGGCCGGCGACCCGTGTCCCAAGTGCGGCACCGGCCTCAAGCTGGACCGCGCCATCGAGATCGGCCACATCTTCCAGCTGGGCCGCAAGTTCGCCGACGCCTTCCAGCTCGATGTGCTCGGCCAGAACGGCAAGCCCGTCCGCGTCACCATGGGTTCGTACGGCATCGGCGTCTCCCGCGCCGTCGCCGCGCTCGCCGAGCAGACCGCCGACGAGCAGGGCCTGTGCTGGCCCCGCGAGATCGCCCCGGCCGACGTCCACCTCGTCGCCGCGGGCAAGGCGCTCCAGACCGAGCTGGCCCTCGCCGTCGCCGAGAAGCTCGGCGCCGCGGGCGTCCGGGTCCTGGTCGACGACCGTGCCGGTGTCTCGCCGGGTGTGAAGTTCACCGACGCCGAGCTGATCGGCGTGCCGAAGATCCTGGTCGCCGGCCGTCGCTCGGCCGAGGGCGTCCTGGAGCTCAAGGACCGCCGTACGGGCGAGCGCGAGGAGCTCACGGTCGACGAGGCCATCGCCCGCCTCACCGTGCAGGGCTGACGCCCGCTCGGACCGCCGAGGGCCCCCGCACTGTTCTGCAGCGCGGGGGCCTTCGCCCGTTTCATGAGGGGCGGCTCGAGGCGTTCGGCCCCGTGCCGCACCGCCCTTCACCGTGACGGCTACAGCCAGCCGGCGAACTCCAAGGTCAGTTCGCCCTCCTGGCGACGGCCGGCCGCCAGCGCGCGGGTGCCCGACTCCACCGCGCGGAACAGCGTCCAGCCGTGGAGCCGTTCCCGGTCCACATCCAGCGAGTCCGCGAGCTTGTTGACCCGGCGACGGGCCGTCACAGCGCCGCCCGGGGACGCGATCAGATCCTCCACCCGGTCACGGACCAGGCGCGCCAGGTCGTAGGCGCGCTCACCGACCAGCGGCTCCGGTCCGACGGTCAGCCAGGGCGCCCGCTCGCCCGCCAGTACCTTGCTCTGGCGGAAGTTGCCGTGCAGCAGCAGGACTTCGGCGGTGCCGGCGACGAGTTCCTCGCGCGCCGCCAGTGCCGCGGAGACCAGCGGCTCCAGCACCGGGTCGGCCTTCGCGGCGGCCCGCATCGGTTCCGTCCGGAGCCCGGTCCGCTCCGTGACCGTCTCGAAGGAGTGCCCGGCGGGCGGCTCGACCCACAGCCGCCGCACCGTCCCCGCCGCCTCCAGCAGTGCCTTCGCCTCCGGCAGCGACCGCAGCGACACCTCGGGGTGCAGCCGCTCCAGCAGCAGCGCGCCGCCGCCGGAGCCGATCGGCTGCACCGCACCCCAGCCGTTCCAGTGCGTCAGCGCCGCCTGCTCCAGCTCGGGCGCGGCCCCGGACGGGGCGATCTTCAGAGCCGCCGGGGTGCCGTCGGAGCGCCGCACCAGCAGCACCAGGCTGCTGCGCCCACCGGGGGCGGCCACCCGCTCCACGGTCAGCTCCGGCCCGTTGGCGGACAGCGCCTCGTCGGTCATCGCGGGAAGCCGCGCCAGCCAGTCGGCGGCGGCCGGTTCCCCGTACACCTCGCCGAGCGCTCGCACCAGACGCTGCGGCGGTTCGAAACCCATACGTGCCGTGTTCCCTTTCAGAGCCTTCTTCAGTGCGTCGGACCTGCCCCGGCCTTCGCAGGGGTCCCTGCCGTCGCGTCGGTCCCCGTCGGCCGGTCCGTCCCGGTGGTCCCGTCGGCGGACCGCTCGGCAAGCCCGGGAAAGGCTACGCCGCTGCCCCGCCAGCGGACCGCACGCACCGCGGCCTCCCGCAGCGCGTTGGCGGCCTCTCGCCTGAGTGGCCCCCCGGAAGCCCGCACGAGATCGGAGTAGACGCCCGCGATCCGGTCCTCCAGCAGCGCGGCGAGCCTCACCGCCGCCGCCGCGTCCGGTACCGCGAACGGCAGAGCGTACGCGGAATCCGCCGCGACCGGCTCACCGCCCAGGCCGCGCACGGTCCGCACCAGCGCGTCGCGCCGGGCACGGTGCGCGTCGAAGGAGGCCGTGGCCACCGCCCGGCGGTTCTCGTCGATCCGGCCGCCGAGCACCCCGTACCCGTACACCGCCGCATGTTCGGCGGCCAGCGAGGCCTGCGCCGCCTGCAGCGTCTGCGCACTCATGACGAGATCTCCTTGGCCAGCTCGGTCAGCAGATAGGTGTGGGCGGCACCGGCCGCGGCGATCGAGGCCAGCAGCCGGGCCAGTTCCGGGGGTGCCGTCAGAAGCATCGCCGTGTGGGCGTCGGCGGTGCGGCGTTCGGCCGCGGCCAGTTCCCGCACGGCGGCCCTCACGTCCGCGGCGGCCGGGAGGGTGGAGGCGGGAGCCTCTGCGCCGCCCTGCGACAACGCTGTCGTGTGGGCCCGTACGGCGTCCCGCAGCGGTGCGAGTCCGGTCCCGGCCGACGGGTGCGCCTGGATGGTCTGCTCGTACCGGTCGAGCAGACTCCGGCTCGTCCGGGCGGCCGTCGTCCGCAGGGCGTCCTCCACCTGCGCCGCCGCGGCCCGGGCCTCGGCGACCGGGGCCCGGGCCGGAACGTCGGAGCCGTCGCCGTTCCCGCAGCCGTTCAGCGCCGCGCCCAGGGCGATCGCCCCGGTCGCGGTGAGCGCACCCCTGCGCGTCGTCCCCGTGCGCCGCACCTGTTCTCCTTCGGGTCTCGATCTGTCCTGACCGAATCTGTCCTGAAGTGATCACCGCAGGCGAGCGTACCCGTGGGCGCGGGGTCGGCGGACGGCAACACCCCTCGGGACCGGATACCCTTTGACCTGACACGCGACGAACCACACAACAGCACACGCGGCCGAGGAGTCACCCGGATGAGCACCACCCAGAGCGAGAGGCTGCGCGGGCTGCTCGAACCGCTCGTCAGCGCCAAGGAGCTGGATCTCGAGGAGATCGAGGTGTCCCGGGCCGGCCGCCGCCGTGTGCTGCGCATCGTCGTGGATTCCGACGAGGGCGTCGAGCTGGACGCCTGCGCCGAGCTGAGCCGCGCGATCTCCGAGAAGCTCGACGAGACCGACGCGATGGGCGAGGACGAGTACGTCCTCGAAGTCAGCTCCCCCGGTGCCGACCGTCCCCTGACGGAGCACCGCAACTACGTTCGCGCCACCGGCCGCCTCGTCAGGCTGCAACTGCACGGGAACGGCGAGCTGGTGGCCCGCATCATGGCGGTCGACGACGACGGGCTCGACCTCGAGGTGCCGGGTGTGAAGGGCCGCAAGCCCACAGCCCGCCGGGTCGCCTTCGACGAGATCGCCAAGGCGCGCGTGGAGATCGAATTCAACCGCAAGGACAAGAAGGAAGAGGAGGCGTAGCCGTGGACATCGATGTGAAGCTCTTGAGGGGCTTGGCACAGGACAAGGAGATCCCCTTCGACGTGCTCGTCGAGGCGATCGAGTCGGCCCTCCTCATCGCCTACCACCGCACCGACGGAAGCTACCGGCGTGCGCGCGTGGAGCTCGACGAGCGCGGCCATGTGACGGTGTGGGCGAAGGAGGACCCGGCCGACCTCGAAGAGGGCCAGCAGCCGAAGGAGTTCGACGACACCCCGTCCGGCTTCGGCCGGATCGCCGCGACCACCGCCAAGCAGGTCATCCTGCAGCGGCTGCGCGACGCGGAGGACGACAGGACGTTCGGCGAGTACGCGGGCCATGAGGGCGACGTCGTCACGGGTGTCGTCCAACAGGGCAAGGACCCGAAGAACGTCCTGGTCGACATCGGCAAGCTGGAAGCGATCCTGCCGGTGCAGGAGCAGGTGCCGGGCGAGGAGTACACCCATGGCCTGCGGCTTCGTACATATGTCGTACGGGTCGCCAAGGGTGTCCGCGGTCCGTCCGTGACGCTGTCCCGGACCCACCCCAACCTGGTCAAGAAGCTCTTCGCGCTGGAGGTCCCGGAGATCGCCGACGGTTCCGTCGAGATCTGCGCGATCGCCCGTGAGGCCGGCCACCGCACCAAGATCGCGGTCCGTTCGACGCGTTCGGGCCTGAACGCCAAGGGCGCCTGCATCGGCCCGATGGGCGGCCGTGTGCGCAATGTCATGGCCGAGCTGCACGGCGAGAAGATCGACATCGTGGACTGGTCGGACGACCCGGCCGAGATGGTCGCCAACGCCCTGTCGCCCGCTCGGGTGAGCAAGGTCGAGGTCGTGGACCTCGGTGCACGGTCCGCCCGGGTCACCGTCCCGGACTACCAGCTCTCCCTGGCCATCGGCAAGGAGGGGCAGAACGCCCGCCTCGCCGCCCGCCTCACCGGCTGGCGCATCGACATCCGCCCGGACACCGAGACCGAGGCCGAGCGGGACATCGCCGACCGGGAGCGGGCCGAGCGCGCCCGCGACCGGTCCGAGCGGGGCTGATCCGGTACGGCACCGGCCGAGCCGGTCCGGGAGCGGACCGGCGCCGGCCGGTGGACGCCGGGTCGGTGGAGTACACCCGTCCGGATGGTGGACCGATCCGGACGGGAAGGGACCGAAGCGGTCCGGAGCCCGGGAGCGACACCGGTCCCGGGGAGCAGATCAAGGCGATTCCGCGCCGAGATCACGACAACATCCGTTCGATTTTTGCCCCAAAGGGGTGAGGTCGGTGCGGGGAGGTAGACTTAACCGTGTCTGGCCGGACGCACGCCCGCGCTTGCCCTGAGCGAACCTGTGTGGGATGCCGGGAGCGAGCGGCCAAGAGCGCGCTGCTGCGCATCGTGGCGGACGGGGACGAATGTGTCCCTGACCCGCGCGGTACGCTGCCCGGCCGGGGTGCATATATGCACCCCGTCACTGTCTGTCTGGACCTGGCGGTTCGCCGCCGGGCATTCCCCCGGGCCTTCAAGGCCAAGGGGCCGTTCGATTCCGCGGCTCTGCAGCGGTACGTCGAGCGGGTGACACCGTAAGAAATCGAGAACGGCACGGGACCCCGTGCGGTCAGGTACCTCGCGAGTTGGAAGTAGGTCGAGATTGCGATGAGCACTCGATGAGTACGCGATGAGTACGCCCATGAAGTAGCGACGGTCCGGCGGTAACCCGGACCTAAAAGGAGCGAAGTGGCTAAGGTCCGGGTATACGAACTCGCCAAGGAGTTCGGCGTCGAGAGCAAGGTCGTCATGGCCAAGCTCCAAGAACTCGGTGAATTCGTCCGTTCGGCGTCCTCGACGATCGAGGCGCCGGTTGTACGCAAGTTGACTGACGCACTGCAGGGGCCCGGCGGCAACGCCGGCAAGTCCGCTGCGAAGCCTGGCGCGCCCCGCAAGGCCGCGCCCGCAAAGCCCGCAGCGCCGTCCCCGGCCGCTGCGGCACGTCCCGCTGCCCCGAAGCCCGGCGCCCCGGCCCCCAAGCCGGCCGCAGCCGAGGCCCCCGGCAGCACTCCTTCCGCTGCCGCGCCTTCCGCGCCGTCTGCGGGCCCGCGTCCGGGTCCGAAGCCTGCGCCGAAGCCCGCTCCGGTCACCCCGGTGCCCGCGGCAGAGTTCTCCGCTCCGGCGCCGGCCCAGCCGGCCGCGCCGCAGCAGGCCCCGCGTCCCGCGGGTGGCACCCCCGGCCCGCGTCCCGCCCGTCCGGCTCCGGCCGGCGGTCAGCGTGACGGCGGCCGTGGTGGCGAGCGCGACGGTGGCCGTGGCGGCGACCGTCCGGCCCGTCCCGCAGGCCAGGGCGCCCCGCGCCCCGGCGGCGCACGTCCGGCGGGTCCCCGTCCGGGCAACAACCCCTTCACCTCCGGTGGCTCGACGGGCATGGCCCGTCCGCAGGCACCCCGTCCCGGCGGCGCCCCGCGTCCCGGCGGCGGCCAGGAGCGTCCGGGCGCCCCGCGTCCGCAGGGCGGCCCCGGTGGCGCCCCGCGCCCGCAGGGCCAGGGCGGTGCCCGTCCGACCCCGGGCGGCATGCCCCGTCCGCAGGCTCCTCGTCCGGGCGGGGCGCCCGGTGGTAACCGTCCGAACCCGGGCATGATGCCGCAGCGTCCCGCTGCCGGCCCGCGTCCCGGTGGTGGCCCCGGCGGTGGCCGTGGTCCCGGTGGCGGCGCAGGCCGTCCCGGTGGTGCCGGTCGTCCCGGTGGCGGCGGCTTCGCAGGCCGTCCGGCCGGTCCCGGTGGCGGCGGCGGCGGTTTCGCCGGTCGTCCCGGTGGCGGCGGTGGCGGTGGCGGCGCAGGTCGTCCCGGTGGTGGCGGCGGCGGCTTCGGCGGTCGTCCCGGCTTCGGTGGACGCCCCGGCGGCCCCGGCGGCCGTGGTGGCACGCAGGGTGCGTTCGGCCGTCCCGGCGGTCCCGCGCGTCGTGGCCGCAAGTCGAAGCGGCAGAGGCGCCAGGAGTACGAGGCCATGCAGGCCCCGTCGGTGGGCGGCGTCATGCTGCCTCGCGGCAACGGGCAGTCCGTCCGTCTGTCGCGCGGTGCCTCCCTCACCGACTTCGCGGAGAAGATCAACGCCAACCCGGCGTCGCTCGTCGCCGTGATGATGAACCTCGGCGAGATGGTCACCGCCACGCAGTCCGTCTCCGACGACACTCTGAAGCTGCTCGCCGACGAGATGAACTACGTCCTGGAGATCGTCAGCCCGGAGGAGGAGGACCGCGAGCTGCTCGAGTCCTTCGACATCGAGTTCGGCGAGGACGAGGGCGGCGAAGAGGCTCTGGTCTCGCGTCCGCCGGTCGTGACCGTCATGGGTCACGTCGACCACGGTAAGACCCGACTGCTGGACGCGATCCGCAAGACGAACGTCGTTGCGGGCGAGGCCGGCGGCATCACGCAGCACATCGGTGCGTACCAGGTCTCCTCCGAGGTCAACGGTGAGGACCGCAGGATCACCTTCATCGACACCCCGGGTCACGAGGCGTTCACCGCCATGCGTGCCCGTGGTGCGAAGTCCACCGACATCGCGATCCTCGTGGTGGCGGCGAACGACGGTGTGATGCCCCAGACGATCGAGGCGCTGAACCACGCCAAGGCGGCCGACGTGCCGATCGTGGTCGCGGTCAACAAGATCGACGTCGAGGGTGCCGACCCGACCAAGGTGCGCGGTCAGCTCACCGAGTTCGGTCTGGTGGCCGAGGAGTACGGCGGCGACACGATGTTCGTCGACATCTCCGCCAAGCAGGGCCTCAACATCGAGGCTCTTCTGGAGGCCGTCGTCCTCACCGCCGACGCCTCGCTCGACCTGCGGGCCAACCCGGAGCAGGACGCGCAGGGTATTGCGATCGAGTCCCACCTCGACCGCGGCCGTGGTGCCGTTGCGACCGTCCTGGTCCAGCGAGGCACCCTGCGGGTCGGCGACACGATGGTGGTCGGCGACGCGTACGGCCGAGTCCGCGCGATGCTCGACGACAAGGGCGAGAACGTCGAGGAAGCGGGTCCGTCGACCCCCGTCCTCGTCCTCGGTCTCACCAACGTCCCGGGCGCCGGCGACAACTTCCTGGTGGTCGACGAGGACCGTACGGCCCGTCAGATCGCCGAGAAGCGTGCCGCCCGTGAGCGCAACGCCAACTTCGCCCGCAAGGGCGTCAGGTTCTCCCTGGAGAACCTGGACGAGGCGCTCAAGGCCGGTCTGGTCCAGGAACTCAACCTCATCATCAAGGGCGACGCGTCCGGTTCGGTGGAGGCTCTCGAGTCCTCGCTGCTCCAGCTCGACGTCGGTGAAGAGGTCGACATCCGGGTCCTGCACCGCGGTGTGGGTGCGGTCACCGAGTCGGACATCGACCTGGCGACCGGCTCCGACGCCATCGTGATCGGCTTCAACGTGCGCGCCGCAGGGCGTGCGCAGCAGATGGCCGAGCGCGAAGGTGTGGACGTTCGCTACTACTCGGTCATCTACCAGGCGATCGAAGAGATCGAAGCGGCCCTCAAGGGCATGCTCAAGCCGGAGTACGAAGAGGTCGAGCTCGGTACGGCGGAGATCCGCGAGATCTTCCGTTCGTCCAAGCTGGGCAACATCGCCGGTGTGCTGGTCCGGTCCGGCGAGGTCAAGCGCAACACCAAGGCGCGCCTGCTGCGCGATGGCAAGGTCATCGCGGAGAACCTCAACATCTCCGGTCTGCGCCGCTTCAAGGACGACGTCACCGAGATCCGCGAAGGCTTCGAGGGCGGTATCAACCTCGGAAACTTCAACGACATCAAGATCGACGACGTCATCGCGACGTACGAGATGCGCGAGAAGCCGCGAGGCTGACCCGTACCTCAACAGTCGGGGCCGGTCGACGGGTCGTATTTCCGTCGATCGGCCCCGGCCGTTCCGTGTACGGTTCTTGTGTCCCTGCCAAATGCTGGCAGGGCGCGAACCCGAACCGGCGGGACATCCGGACATCCATGTATGTGGGGACACTGTCCTTCGATCTGCTCCTCGGCGACGTACGGTCGTTGAAGGAGAAACGCTCCATCGTCCGGCCGATCGTCGCCGAACTGCAGCGCAAATACGCGGTGAGTGCGGCGGAGACGGGCGGACAGGATCTCCACCGCAGGGCAGAGATCGGCCTTGCCGTGGTCTCCGGGGACACCGGACACCTCACGGACGTACTGGACCGGTGCGAGCGGCTCGTCGCCGCCCGGCCCGAGGTGGAGCTGCTGTCGGTTCGACGGCGGCTGCACACCGACGAAGACTGAACAACGTCAGAACTGCCCGACGCGGCAGCGCCGGACGCGCAAGCACCGGACGCGGCCGGCGTCGGACCGTAAGCAACCCAGAAGGAAGAGTGACGGACCGGTGACCGACAACGCGCGGGCCCGCAAGCTGGCCGATCGCATCCAGGTCGTGGTCGCGGAGACCCTGGACCGGCGTATCAAGGATCCGCGGCTCGGATTCGTGACCATCACGGACGCCCGGGTCACCGGAGACCTGCGGGAGGCCACGGTCTTCTACACGGTCTACGGCGACGACGAGGAGCGGGCGGCCTCCGCCGCCGCGCTGGAGAGCGCCAAGGGCGTGCTCCGTTCCGAGGTCGGCCGGCAGACCGGGGTCCGGTTCACGCCGACCCTGGCCTTCGTCCCGGACGCCCTGCCGGACAACGCCCGCACCATCGAGGACCTCCTCGACAAGGCGCGGGCCAAGGACGCGGCGGTGCGCGAGGTGTCCACCGGTGCGACGTACGCAGGCGACGCCGACCCGTACCGCAAGCCGGAGGACGACACCGACGAGTCCGACGACTCCGACGAGAACGAGGGCTCAGCCTCCGCATGACACAGCAGAACAGGACGCCGGACGGCCTTGTCATCGTCGACAAGCCGTCCGGCTTCACTTCGCACGACGTCGTCGCCAAGATGCGTGGCATCGCCCGCACCCGCCGCGTCGGCCACGCCGGCACGCTGGACCCGATGGCGACCGGCGTTCTCGTTCTCGGTGTCGAGAAGGCCACCAAGCTCCTCGGCCATCTCGCACTGACCGAGAAGGAGTACCTCGGCACGATCCGGCTCGGCCAGGACACCGTCACGGATGACGCGGAGGGCGAGATCACCGCGTCCACCGATGCGTCGGGCGTCACGCGTGAGGGCATCGACGCCGGTGTCGCGGCGCTGACCGGGGCGATCATGCAGGTGCCGTCCAAGGTCAGTGCCATCAAGATCGACGGCAAGCGGTCGTACGCGCGCGTGCGCGGCGGCGAGGAGTTCGAGATCCCGGCCCGCCCGGTGACGGTCTCGTCCTTCAAGGTCTACGACGTCCGCGAGGCGGTCGCGGAGGACGGGACCCCGGTCGTCGACCTGGTCGTCTCCGTCGTCTGCTCCTCCGGTACGTACATCCGCGCGCTCGCCCGCGACCTCGGCGCCGGGCTGGGAGTCGGCGGGCATCTGACCGCTCTGCGGCGCACCCGTGTCGGTCCCTACGGCCTCGATGCGGCGCGGACCCTCGATCAGCATCAGGAGACGCTGACCGTGATGCCGATCGCGGAGGCCGCCGCCGCGGCGTTCCCGCGCTGGGACGTGGACGAGAAGCGGGCCAAGCTGCTGCTGAACGGCGTGCGGCTGGACATGCCCTCGTATCCGGCGGGGCCGGTCGCGGTCTTCGGGCCCGACGGGACCTTCCTGGTGCTGGTCGAGGAGCAGAGGGGCAAGGCCAAGAGCCTCGCCGTCTTCGGCTGATGGTCTGACGGCCGGCCGCGCCGGCACCGCCGCCGGACCTCCCTCGTGGAGCGGGCAACCCCCCGCCCGCTCCACGAGCCCCCTCCGGTGTCTGTCCACCAGAACCTGCTGATTCACCCCAAAGAGCAGGCGCACGGAGTGAATCGGGGGTGCACTGGGGGCGCTCTTGGCCCGAACGCAGGTCGCGTTGATCATTGGCGACCTACCGTCGGACCATGGGAAGCGGGGACCGGCCGACGCTGGTGCGTATCTGCGATCCGGCCGGCCGGCCGCGGGGGACGGGGTTCGTCGCCGACGACCGCGGCACGGTCGTCACGAGCCACGAAGCGGTCGACGGTCCTGATCATCTTGTCCTGTACGGGACAGGGGATCGCCGCTGCCGTGTCGCGAGCGACGCCGTCACCGCGCTCCCCGAGCTGGGTCTCGCGCTGGTGCACACCGGGGGCCCGACGCGCTCGGCGTGGAACCGTTGCCGATCGTCCTGCGGGACGGGATCGAAGCCGGTACCTACGTACGCCTCTGCGCCCACGGCTGGCGCGAGGCGCGGGTACTGGGCGTGGCCCCGGTGACGTACACCGCAGGCGGCCGCTCGCACCGGGTCGGCGCGGCGATGGAACTGGCGCTCGGCACGGACGGCAGCGATGCGCTGCGGCTGCGGGGTGCGGCGGTCGGCGGACCCGTGCTCGATCCGGAGACCGGCGCGGTCATCGCCGTGCTCGGCACGGCTCTGCGCGGTGAGCACGCCGCCGCCGGATTCGCGGTGCCGCTCGCCGGCGCAGACGGGCCGCTGGGCGCGTTGCTGCGGCGCAACGCGACGACGGTCCCCGGGTACGGGCGCGACCTCAATCTCGCAGGCGCCCTGCAGCTCGCCGCGATGTCCATCGGGTCCGCGGGCGGCCCGGGCGCCCGGCCCGATCCGGTCGAACGCCCGGACATCACCCAGGAGATCACGGCGTTCACGGGCGCCGGGCGGCGTGCCGCAGTGGTCCTCGGCCTCGTCGGCGAACCCGGCACCGGCCGCACCACCGAACTTGCCGCGCTCGCGGCCCGCCGGGCGCGCGGTAGCGAACCCGCCCTCACCCTCTGGCTCCGCGGAGCCGATCTGCTGGCCGACGACGCCTCGGTCGCCGACGCCGTCGCCCGCACGCTGGGCCGGGCCGGGCGGATCGTCACCGCGGCCGGGGCGGGCGGCGACATGGCCACGGCCACCCCCGAACGGGTCGCCCGGCTCGCCGCCGACTCCGGCAGCCCCCTGCTCGTCCTGCTGGACGGTCCCGAGGAGATGCCGCCCGTGCTCGCCCACCGGCTGGAACGGTGGACGGCGGGAACGGTGGACTGGCTGCGCGGCAACGGGGCCCGGATGGTGGTCGCCTGCCGGCCCGAGCACTGGGAGACGGCCGGTGTGCTCTGCCCGCCCGGAGCGCTGCACCGCCCCGCGGGACCCGCCCGGCGGCTGCCGTCCGCCGTCCGGCTCGACGACCTCACCGCGAGCCAGGCCGAACAGGCCCGGGAGCGGTACGCCATCCCGGCCGACGCCCTGGCCCCCGGCCACGACCGGCATCCGCTCACCCTGCGGCTGCTCGCCGAGGTACGCGCGGCACTCCCCGGAGACGTTCCCGGGCGGCCCGACACGGACCACGTCTTCGGCGCCCATCTGGACCTGATGTGCCTGCGGATCGCGGTCCGGATCGCTGCGGCGTCCCGTCCGGCGCTCAGGGGCACGGCGGTGCGGCGGCTGGCCGCCCAGGTGGCGGGGCAGGTCCACGAGGCGGCGCGGCGCTGTCTGGGGCCGGGACAGGGGGAGCTGGACCGGGCGGCGTTCGAGGAGATCTTTCCCTGGCGTACGGGCTGGGCGTCGGCGGTTCTCACCGAGGGCCTGCTGGTCCCGGCGGGTGCGGGCTACCGCTTCGCCCACGAGGAGCTGGGGGACTGGGTGCAGGGCGCCCATCTGGATCTGGACGTGGCGCTGCGGTCGCTGGTGCACCGGTGGCACGAGGCGGGACCGGGCGGTGCGGCCGGGGCCCCGGAGGGGCGCGTTCCGGCTCCCCGCGGCCCGCGGCAGGGGCACCGAGGGGCATGGAGCACGGGTGCGCGGGGCCAGGGGCGGGGAGCCGGATCCGCATGGCCTGCGGCACCGGTGCTGGGACGCGGGCGCGGAGCCGAGGCGGTTCCGGCACCGGCGCCCCTGCCTGCTCGTGGTCCCCACACCCTCCCCGTACCGCGCCATCGGATCGGCCCGGTGATCCAGGCCCTCCTGCTCCTGGGCCGCAGGCACGGCGCTGCCGCGCTGTCCCACCGGCTGGCCGATCTGATCGATGCGATGGACCGTCTGCCGACGAGGACGGACGGCCCAGGCACCGGCCGTCGGCAGAGCGCCGTGCCGACGACGGCTTCGGCCGTGCCGCACGAGGGCGCAGCTCAGGCCGTTCCGTACGAGGGCTCTGCCGCACCCGGTGCGGTCGGGCGGGCTGTCCGGGCAGGTGCCGCCGCTGGGCGTGCTGCTCTGCCCGACGGGGCCGAACGCGTCGCTCGGCCCGGTGCCGCCGAGGACACCGCTCCATCGGGCGATGCCTCGTGGTGGGCCGCTCACCTCCTGCTGCAGACGCTGCTCCGCGTCCCCGATGCCGGGTCGCACCTCGGGGTGCTGCGGCTCCTGGCCGGGCGCATCGTCCGGCGGTCGGACGCCGGGGGACCGCTCGGGGCGTATGCCGAGTTCGGGCCGTGGTTCTGGCGGCGGCTGCGGCTGCCGGAAGCGGACCGGATCGATCTGCTGCGACGGCTGGTGCCCGTGGACGGTCCGCCGCGGGGAGACGGCGGGGACGCCGGTCGCGACCCCCGGCCGGGGCGCGTCGTCGCGTGCCGCGGCGGGGACGGCGGCAGCGGCGAGGAGCGGTTCCTCGATGCGGTCGCCCGGCGGCTCGCCGAGCGGCCCCGGACCGTACAGCCCCTGCTCTGCCTCTGGTTCACGGACGAGCGCCCGCTGCCCGCCGAGGACGGTGAGGAGATGCGGCCGACGGTCGCCGCCGCGGCTCAGGCGCTCCTCCATTCCCGCCGCGGCCTCGCCGTCGACGCTCTGGCGGACGCCCTCGTCGCGACCGTCCACCCGCGTGCCGACGAGCTGCTCGCCGCGCTGGCCGAGGACGAGCCGGCCGCGCTGTGCCGGGCCGTCGAACGCTGGGCCCGCGACGACGACCGGCGTGCCCGGCGCGTCGCGGCAGCCTCGTACGGGCTCGTCACCGCACCGCACGTCACCGCCGATGCCGACCGCGAACTGCTGCGCCGCTCCGCGCTCGCTCTGCTGGCGCGCCCCGCCGACGTCGACCTGCACGGAGCCGCGCTGATCCTTCTCGTACGGGATCAGCACACCCGGGACCGCTGTCTTCCCCAGGCCCTGCGGGTCTTCGCGGAGGGCGATCCGCACCTGTCCGCGGCCGAGCTCGCCGTCGCGCTGCCGACCCACCGCGAGCCGGTGATCGCTGCTTTCCGCGAGGCGCTCACCCGGCCCGGGGACGGTGCGGGCGAGGTGCTGCGCTCGCTCGCCGGGATCGACGCCCCGGCGCTGGCCCTGCACGCGGCGGGTCTGGTGCGGGCGTACGTCGACAGCCATCCGGAGGGCGGCCCGCAGACCGCCGCGTACATCGACCGCAGGCTGGAGCACGGGCCCGCCGCCCGCGCCCTGCTGCTGCCTCTGGTGACCGGCCTGCTGCGGGACCCTCCGGCCCCCGCGGCTGTGCGTGGCGCGCTCGCCGGGGTACTCGCCGCGCCCGGCACCCCGGCGTCCGGGGCCGTGCGTGCCGAGCTCCTCGAGGTGCTGCTGGAGTTCGAGCAGGGCGCCCACCGTGACCCGATCGTGCTCGAGGCACTGCTGTGCGCGGCAGCGACCGGATCCGCCCGGCGTGCGCCCGTCCGCACCCGGGCCCTGGTCCACCGCACCGCGATGCTGCTGGTCCGCACCCCCGAAGGCGCTGCCCGCTTCGACCGCAGGCTCGTCGAACTGGCCCGTGACGTGCCCGGATTCGCGGAACTGGTCACCGGGTGGCTGGCCGACGCCGCGCAGGAGTGGGCGGCCGTCGTGGGCCCCGGTGCGCGGCGGACCGTGGAGGCCCTGTGCACCGTGATGACGATGCCGATGCAGGCCGCGGCTCGGGAGCATGGCAGTCTTAGACCTGCGTAAGAGATAAACCCACGTACACAGGTTCGGGCGAGGAGCGGTCACAGTGCAGCGCTGGCGTGGCTTGGAGGACATCCCCCAGGACTGGGGACGCAGCGTCGTCACCATCGGCTCCTACGACGGGGTGCACCGCGGGCACCAGCTGATCATCGGCAGGGCCGTGGAGCGCGCGCGTGAGCTGGGTGTGCCGTCGGTCGTCGTGACGTTCGACCCCCACCCCAGCGAGGTCGTGCGGCCCGGCAGCCATCCGCCGCTGCTGGCCCCGCACCACCGGCGTGCCGAGCTGATGGCCGAGCTGGGTGTGGACGCGCTGCTGATCCTGCCGTTCACGACCGAGTTCTCGAAGCTGGCGCCGACCGACTTCATCGTGAAGGTGCTGGTCGACAAGTTGCATGCGCAGGTCGTCATCGAGGGCCCCAACTTCCGGTTCGGCCACCGGGCCGCGGGGAACGTGGAGCTGCTCAGGGAGTTCGGCGCGACCTACGACTACGGCGTCGAGGTCATCGACCTGTATGTGACCGGAGAGGCGGGCGGCGGCGAGCCGTTCTCGTCCACCCTGACCCGCCGGCTCGTCGCCGAGGGCGATGTGGCGGGGGCCGCCGAGATCCTCGGCCGTCCGCACCGTGTCGAGGGCATCGTGGTCCGCGGCGCACAGCGCGGCCGCGATCTGGGCTTCCCGACGGCGAACGTGGAGACGCTGCCGCACACCGCGATCCCCGCCGACGGCGTGTACGCGGGCTGGCTGAACGCGAGCGGCGAGGCGATGCCCGCCGCGATCTCGGTCGGTACGAACCCGCAGTTCGACGGCACGGAGCGGACGGTGGAGGCGTACGCCATCGACCGCGTGGGTCTTGATCTGTACGGACTCCATGTCTCCGTCGACTTCCTCGCGTACGTCCGCGGGATGCAGAAGTTCGACTCGATCGACGACCTGCTGGTGGCGATGGCCGCCGATGTGAAGCGGGCGAGCGAGCTGGTGGCGGCGTACGAACGCGGCTGATCCTTCTCCCGCCCAAGGCTCCGGCCGGGACCGCGTACTGCGGTCCCGGCCGGAGCCTTGGGCGGGAGCGACTCAGGAGTTGAGTTCCTCCAGCGTCTTCCCCTTGGTCTCCACCGCGAACAGTGCGATCACCGCTCCCACCACCGCGATACAGCCCAGCTGGGTGAAGACCGTCGCCAGGCTGCCGCCGGAACCGATGATCGCGCCGACCACGATCGGCCCGAGGATGACACCCAGCCTGTTCCACACCCCGCCGAACGCCGCCCCACGCGCACGGCTGCGGGTCGGGTACAGCTCCGGTGTGTAGAGGTACAGGCTGACGTTGGTCGCGAAGACGAAGAGTGTCGCGACCGATGCCCAGACCGCGACCTGCCCGCCCGAGGTGGCACCGGAGACGGCCAGGGAGAGCAGGGCGACCGCCGCGCCGCCGAGCCCGACGGTGAGCGAGACCCGGCGTCCCACCCGGTCGATGACCAGGGCGACGAGAAGACAGCCGATCAGCCCGGTCACATTGCTCAGCAGCGAGTAGTTCAGCGCGGTGCGCAGATCGAGGCCGAACGTCTTGGTGTAGAGCGAGGGCAGCCAGGTCGCGATGCCGTGGTTGACGTAGTACGCGACGAACCACAGCCCCGAGACGACGACCGTGCGCCGCAGATAGCGGCCGGTGAACAGGTCGCGCAGGCCGCCGCGGGCCGTCTCGACGGCTGTCGCGGGACCGGCCTCCGGCAGCGGGGCGCCGATGGACTTCTCGACGTCCTGCTCGATCCGGGCGATGACCTGTTCGGCCTCCTCCACCCGGCCGCGGGAGAGCAGCCAGCGGGGCGACTCGGGGACCTGGCGGCGCAGGACGACCACCAGCAGCACCGGCAGGGCGCCGATCAGGAACATCACGCGCCAGCCGAAGCTGGGTACCACCCAGCTGGCGACGAGGGTCGCCGTGGCGAGACCGGCCGGGAAGATGAGCTCGTACAGCAGCACGAACCGGCCGCGGTGGTCGGCGCGCGCTATCTCGTTGATGTACGTGGCGGCGACGGGTACGACGCCGCCGATGCCGAGTCCCTGGATGAACCGGAAGGCGGTGAACAGGGCGAAGCCGGGCGAGACGGCGACGGCGAGGCTGGCCAGTGCGGTCACGGCAACGCCGAGTGCGACGGTACGGACGCGGCCGATGCGGTCGCCGAGCCAGCCGGCGACGAGGGCACCGAGCAGCATGCCGACCGAACCAGCGGTGATGATCATCGTGCCCTGGCCGGTGCTCAGCTTCCACTGTTCGGACAGGACGGGCAGTGCGGAGGCGGTCAGCAGCTGGTCGAACGCCTCGAAGAACGTGACGGTGCCGATCAGCGTACGGACCTTGATGTGCCAGCGGGAGCTCGGCAGGCGTTCGAGCCTGGCCGAGATGGAGCTCACGGTGGGGCCGGTGGCCACGATTGACATGGGGATCCTTCCGCGAACAGAGGAGTTGCGGTGACCTTAGGAAGAAGTGTCTTAGGGGTCAATAACTAAGCACTTAGATTTCATAACGAAGTGAACCCTGTCCGACCAGGCATTTCGGGTGGCGAGTGAGTCCGGGCATGGCTCACCGGCCCGTGGCTGATGAGCCATGGGTCGGCGCAGGTCGGCGCGGTTGCGGGCGCTCCCGGGGTCGTGCCCCCGAAATCAAGGTCTCGGCCGCCACTGGGGGCGTTCCGGGGTGAAGTCGGGGAGGGTGCTCCAGGTGGGCGTCATCGACCCGGTGGGGAGCAGGAGCATGCGGACCGTGCCTCCTGGAGTGACGCAACGATGGACCACCAGTGGTGCCACGGAGAGTTATCTAACAACTGAAATAGCTAATGCTGAGATTTCTAGCACCTGGGGACAGCCGCCACAAGGGTCCGGTGACGGGCGCCGGTTGTATCGTGGGCAGCCACCGTCGCACCGCATGCTCGACTCCCGGAAGGAGGCGCGGGATCCCGGCGCCGCCGCCGTGCTCCCACCGCACATGACTCGTAGAGCTTCCGGCAGCCCCGACGCGGTCGACCTCATTCTTGAGCAGTGGAAGCGGGAGCTGCCCTCTCTCGACGCCTCCCCGATGGAGGTGCTCGGGCGGCTCCACCGCAGTTTCCTGCGCTACCAGGGACTGCTGTCCGACCTCTTCGACTGCTTCGACCTGAACATGGCGTCCTTCGACGTCCTCGCAGCTCTGCGCAGGTCAGGGCCGCCCTACCGGTGCACTGCCGGTGAACTCGCCGATATATCCCTGGTCACCACGGGCGGTATCACGCTGCGTCTGGACCGGCTGGAGAAGGCAGGTCTGGTGACCCGGGAGCGCGATCCCGGCGACCGCAGAGTCGTCCACGCGCGGCTCACCGACCGGGGGATCGAGATCGCCGACGTGGTCGCGGTCGCGCACTTCGCCAATGAGGAGCGGATGCTGGCCGAGCTGACCGAGGCCGAGCGGCGTCAGCTGGGCCGGCTGCTCGGCAAGCTGGAGCGCTCCCTGGAGACGGCGGAACGGACACCGCCGGATCCCGGGGCGGCCGCGGTGGCCGTCCGGGAGGGCCGGACGGCCACCCAGCACTCGGTGTCTGAGCGCTGAGGCACCATGCACAGGCCGAGGCCGGACACACCCCCGGCCGGCCTCGGCCGACGCCTCAGGACTGCGCGCCCACCACCGCGTTCGCCCAGTGGCACGCCACCTGCGCCTCCCCGCCCCCGGCGAGCACGGGCAGGTCCTTCGTGCGGCACGCGTCCGCCACCCCCGCCCGCTCCGCCTCGCCCGAGGCGAGGATCTGGCAGCGCGCATGGAACCGGCAGCCGGACGGCACCTTGGACGGGTCCGGCGGTTCGCCCGTCAGGATCACCGGATCGCCCCCGGCCTCCGGCAGCACCGACAGCAGGGCCTGGGTGTACGGATGCTGCGGAGCCGTGAGGACCTGCTCGACCTCGCCCGTCTCGACGATCCGGCCGAGATACATGACGGCGACCCGGTCGGCGATGTTCCACGCCAGACCGAGGTCGTGCGTGACCACCAGCGCGGACAGACCCAGCTCGTCCCGCAGACGCAGCATCAGGGCCAGGATCTCGCCGCGCACCGACGCGTCCAGCGAGGCCACCGGCTCGTCGGCCACGATGAGTTCCGGCTCCAGGACGAGGGCGCCCGCGATCACGATGCGCTGGCGCTGACCGCCCGACAGCTCGTGCGGGTAGCGCAGGAAGAACCGCTCGGGGGGCCGCAGCCCCGCCCGCGACAGGGCCTGCTCCACGGCGGCCCGTTCGTCCCCCGCGTACCCGTGGATCCGCAGGCCCTCCGCCACCGCGTCGTACACCGTGTGCCGCGGGTTGAGCGAACCGCTGGGGTCCTGGAGCACCAGCTGCACCCGCTTGCGGTACGCCTTGAGCGCACGGCCCGCGTAGTCGAGCGGCTTGCCGTCGAACGTGACCGCCCCGGCCGTCGGAGGGACGAGCCCCAGCAGGGAGCGGGCCAGTGTCGTCTTGCCGCACCCGGACTCGCCGACCAGCGCGACGATCTCACCGGGCCGGATGTCCAGATCGACGCCGTCCACGGCGCGCGCCGTCGCGGCGCCGCGCCGGCCGGGGAAGGTGACCTTCAGCCCCTCGGCGCTGAGCAGGGGAGTGGTGGCGGTCATGATGTGCTCCTCGCTTCCTCGGCGCCCGGCAGGAGCGGGGCGCCGACCGCCCCCGGCTCCACCAGCACACAGGCCGCCCGCCGCGCCGTCCCGGCGTCCCGCAGCTCCTGGTCCTGCGTGGTGCAGGAGTCCAGCGCCACCGGACAGCGCGGATGGAACGTGCAGCCGGCCGGCAGCGCCGACGGGTCCGGCGGGTCACCGGGCAGCCCGCGGGGAGCGAACCGGGAGGACCGGTCGCCGATCCGCGGGAAGGCGCCCGACAGGGCCTTGCTGTACGGGTGGTGCGCGCTCTCGAAGACCTCGGAGGCCGGGCCCTCCTCCACGACCCGCCCCGCGTACATCACGGCGAGCCGGTCACAGGTGTCCGACAGCACCGCCAGGTCGTGACTGATCATGATGAGGCCCAGGTCCTGGAGGGACACCAGCTGTCCGATCAGCCGCAGGATCTGCGCCTGGATCATCACATCGAGGGCCGTCGTCGGCTCGTCCGCGATGATCAGGCCCGGGTCGCAGGCCAGCGCCATCGCGATCATCACGCGCTGCCGCTGACCGCCGGAGAGCTCATGCGGATACGCGTTGGCGCGCGCGGCCGGCAGCCCCACCTGCTCAAGGAGTTCACCGGCCCTCTTCCTGGCGCCGGCCGGCGTCGCCTTCTTGTGCAGCAGGATCGGTTCGGTGATCTGGTCCCCGATGCGGTGCACGGCGTTGAGCGAGTGCATCGCACCCTGGAACACGATCGAGGCGCCCGCCCAGCGCACGGCCCTGACCTGCCCCCACTTCATGGTGAGGACGTCCTCGCCGTTCAGCAGGATCTCGCCGGTGACCTTCGTCCTGGCGGGCAGCAGCCGCAGCAGCGCGAGTGCGAGCGTCGACTTGCCGCACCCGGACTCCCCGGCGATGCCGACCTTCTGGCCGGCTTCGGCCGTGAGGTTCACGCCGCGGACCGCCCGGGCTCCGCCGGCGTACGTCACCGAGAGGTCGCGTACCTCGAGAAGAGGTGCCTTCCGGATGCTCGGTGTACTCAACGGGCCACCCCCAGCTTGGGATTGAGGACGGACTCGATCGCCCGGCCGCAGAGCGTGAAGGACAGCGCGACCACGGCGATGGCGATTCCGGGCGGCGCCAGATACCACCAGTCGCCCGCGCTCACGGCGCCCGCCTCACGCGCGTCCTGGAGCATGCCGCCCCAGGACGTGATGGTCGGGTCGCCGAGGCCGAGGAAGGCGAGCGTGGCCTCGGTGAGGATCGCGGCGGAGATCGCGAGCGTGGTCTGCGCGAGCACCAGCGGCATCACGTTCGGCAGGACGTGGCGGGTCATGATGTGCCCGTGGCTGCCGCCCAGGGCGCGGGCGCGCTCGATGTACGGGCGGGACTCCACGGCGAGTGTCTGGGCGCGGACGAGCCGCGCCGTGGTCGGCCAGGTCGTGACACCGATGGCGAGGACGACCGTCCAGATGGAGCGGTCCATCACCGTGGCGAGCGCGATCGCGAGGACCAGGGTCGGCATCACGAGGAACCAGTCGGTGACACGCATCAGCACCGTCGAGTACCAGCCGGGGAAGTGGCCCGCGACGATTCCGACGACCGTGCCGATCGCCACGCACAGGAACGCGGCGAGCAGCCCCACGGTGAGGGAGACGCGCGCCCCCCACACCAGAAGGGCGAGGACGCTGCGTCCGAACTGGTCCGTGCCGAGCGGGAACTCACCGCTGGGCGATTCGAGCGCGCCCCCCGGTGCGTCGGTGACGCTCTGTGAGTCGTCGCCGACCAGCGCGGGCGCGAACACCGCGATCAGCGCGATCGCGATGAGTCCGGCCAGCCCCCACAGGCCGCCCCGGTGCGTGCGGTACTCCCGCCAGAAGCGGGCCAGGGACTGGCGCTTGCGGGCCCGGGCGAGTGCGCGCGGGCTCTTGGCCGCGTCGTTCTGTACGGACAGTTGTTCGGTCGTCATCGGCCCACCCGGGGATCGAGCAGCGGATAGAGCACATCGGCGAGGGTGTTCGCCAGGATCACCGCGGTGGCGAAGACGAAGAACAGCCCCTGGACGAGGGGGAGATCGGGCACGCTCAGTGCCTGGTAGAAGAGGCCGCCGAGCCCCGGCCAGGAGAACACCGTCTCGACCAGGATCTGCCCCGCCACGACATGTCCCAGGTTCACGAACATCAGCGTGAACGTCGGGAGCATCGCGTTCGGGACTGCGTGCTTGCGGCGTACGACGTCGTCGCGCAGGCCCTTGGCCCTGGCCGTCGTCAGGTAGTCGCTGCCCATCTCGTCGAGGAGCGAGGACCGCATCACGAGGAGCGTCTGTGCGTATCCGACCGCGACGAGCGTGATCACCGGCAGGACCAGGTGATGCGCGACGTCGAGGACGTATGCGAGACCCGTCTCGCCGCCCGACTCCAGACCGCCCGTCGGGAACATGCCGGGGATCGGGCCGATGCCCACCGAGAGGACGATGATGAGGAGCAGACCCAGCCAGAACGACGGCACCGAGTAGAGCGTCAGCGCGAACGCCGTGTTGAAGCGGTCGCTGCGGGAGCCGTTGCGCCAGGCGGTACGGGTACCCAGCCAGATGCCGAGCGCCGTGTACAGGACGTACGCCGTGCCGGTGAGCAGCAGCGTGGCCGGCAGAGCTGCGGTGATCTTGTCGATGACGGGGGCGTGGAACTGGTACGAGGTACCGAAGTCCCCGGTCAGCGCGTCCCCCACGTAACCGGTGAACTGCTGCCAGAGCGGCTGGTCGAGACCGAACTGGTGACGGAGCGACTCGAGCTGCTCGGCGGAGACGGGGCGGCCGCCGGTCATCTGCTTCACGGGGTCGCTGGGGATGAGACGGAAGAGGAAGAAGCTGGTGACCAGAACGGCGAACAGGGAGACGGCCGCTCCCGCGATCTTGGCCGCCACGTATTGGAGATAGACCTTGGTGTTGCGTGCCCGTGGGCCGTCGGCGGCCGCCGACGCGGCCGGAGCAGGCCCGTCGGTGTCCGCATCCGCGGTCTGCGCGATGTCAGCTGTCATGAGGAACTCTCGTTGCTCGTACTGCACCTGGAGGGGCCGGCAAGGGGCGCGAGGGCGTGCCACGCACCGTTGCCGGTCCCTCCCATCCCGTTCGCGTGATTATTCGCGCTCCTCCGCCGTGCTGCGGCGGCGCCTCGCCAGGAAGAACCCGCCACCGGCGACCACCACGACCGCCACGGCGATGCCGATGACGACACCGGTGGAGCTGCTGCCGCCGCCGTCGCTCGCCGAACCGTTCTTGCCGTCGGCCACCGGAACGGCCGACCACCAGCTCCAGTACCCGTCCTGGCCGTAGATGTTGCCGGCGGCCTCGGGCATCGTGGTGATCGACTGGATCTGGTCGGTGCGGTACGCCTCGACCGCGTTCGGGTACGCGAGGATGTTCATGTACCCGGAGTCGTACATCCACGACTCCATCTGCTTGACGATGTCCGCCCGTTTGGCGGGGTCGTACTCGGCGAGCTGCTTCTTGTACAGCGTGTCGTACGTCTTGTCGCAGATGAAGTTGTCCGTGGCCGCGCTGTCCTTGGCCTTGGCGGGCAGCGCGGCGCACGTGTGGATGCCGAGGACGAAGTCCGGGTCCGGGTTCACCGACCAGCCGTCGAAGGCGAGGTCGTACTCACCGGCGTACCAGGGCACGGAGACGTCGTCGCGGCAGTCGACCTCGAGGCCGATGCCGAGCTTGCCCCACCACTCCTTGAGGTACTTGCCGATCGCCTTGTCGTTCGGGTCCGTGGCGTGGCACAGGATGCGCAGGTCGAGCGGCTTGCCGTCCTCGCCGACGCGCTTGCCGCCCTTGAGCGTGTACCCCGCCTGGTCGAGGAGCTTGGCCGCCCGGTCGGGGTCGTACGCCAGCTTCTGACTGTCCGACGGCTGCCAGAAGTAGTCCGAGAACCGCGGCGGAATGTAGCCCTGACCCTCGACGGCGTGGCCCTGGAAGACCTTGTCGATGATGGTCGCGCGGTCGATCGACAGGAAGAGCGCCTGGCGGACCTTCTGGTCGAGCAGGGCCTTGCTGCCGTCGCCGAACTTCTTGCCGTCCTTGGTCTGCGCGCCCGGATTGGTGGCCAGTGCGAAGAAGCGGCGGCCCGGGCCCTCGTTGACCTTGATGTTCGTGTCGCCCTTGAGGGAGTCGGCCTGAGCGGGCGTCAGTGCGGGGGAGCCCGCGACGAACGAGACCTCACCCTTGCGCAGGGCGGCGACCGCGGCGTCCTGGTCCTTGTACGTCTTGAAGACCAGCTCGTCGAACTTCGGCGCGCCCCGCCAGAAGTTCTTGTTGGCCTTGAGCTTCACGTACTGGTCGACCTTGTAGTCGGTCAGGATGAACGGCCCGTTGCCCACGATCGGGAACTTCGTGTCGTTGTTGAACTTGGAGAAGTCACCGACCTTCTCCCAGACGTGCTTCGGGACGATCGGCACATCGAGCGCGGCCATGGTGGCCTGAGGCTGCTTCAGCTCTATGACCAGCTTGTCCGGGCTGGGAGCCGTCACCTTCTTGAAGTTCGCGACGAAGCTGCCGTTGGCCGTGGCGGCGCCCTCGTCGGTCATCATCTTGTTGAAGGTCCATGCCGCGTCCTCGGCGGTGGCCTGCTGTCCGTCCGACCACTTGGAGTCGCCCCGGATGGTGTACGTCCACGTCAACTTGTCAGCGGACGCCTCCCACTTGGTGGCGAGACCGGGGACCGTGTGGTTGTCCTTGGCGTCGTAATTGGTGAGGTAGTCGTACATGAGCCGGTGGACGCTGGTGCTGAGCAGTCGCTGAGCGAGGAACGGGCTGAGGGAGTCGACGCTCTGTGCGACCGCGACGGTCAGCGTAGTCGTGCCGCTGTCGGCGGCCTGCGCCTGCTGCGGGGCGGCGCCGGGGGGCAGCCCCGGGACGATCGATCCGGCTGCCAGGGCAAGGGCCGCGGCACCGGAGGCCAGGAGGGTACGCATACGTGGGCGTGGCAGAGCGGAGGATGGTGGGACTCTTGTGACCATGTGGAGGGACCTCGCGTCATGACTCGCACGGAGAAGGCGGTTGATCTGGGGTTCGCCAACTGGTGAAGCGAAGGTCTACCAGCGGTGCCGAGCCGCGTCAACGGTGCCCCAAACGGTGTGTGGTCTGCGGGAATGCGCCGAGGGCCCGCACCGTGGGGACGGTGCGAGCCCTCATTGGTCCAAGCCTCTGGTGCCTTACTGCTGAGGCGCTGACGGCGGCTGCGGAGGGTGCTGTTGCCAGCCCGCGGGTGGGACGGGGCCCTGCAGTTCGGGGTGGTCCTGGCGGCCGGGCTGAACCGGCGGACTGCCGTGCTGCGGCGGGGGCGGGCCCGCCGGGCTCGCGGCGGACTGGGCCTGGGAGGGCAGGGACTGCTGCCATCCGTTCGGCTGAACGCCGGGGCCGGGGTGCGGCGGATACGGCTGCTGTCCGCCGTACGGCTGCTGGGGCGGGTACGGCTGGCCGGGCTGCTGGGGCACGTACGGCTGCTGACCCGGCATCTGCTGACCCGGCATCTGCTGACCGGGCATCTGCTGACCGGGCATCGGCGGGGCGAACTGCGGCGGCGGGTTGTTGCCGTCGGACGTCCACAGCCCCTGCTGCTGCTGGGCGCGCGCGAAGTCCTCGGCGACCATCGCGGAGAGGTTGAAGTACGCCTCACGCGTCTTCGGGCGCATCATGTCGAGGTCGACCTCGGCACCGGCCGACAGATGCTCGTCGAACGGTACGACGATCACGCCCCGGCAGCGCGTCTCGAAGTGCTGCACGATGTCATCGACCTTGATCATCTTGCCGGTCTCGCGGACCCCGGAGATGACGGTGAGGGAGCGCTGCACCAGCTCCGCATACCCGTGCGCCGACAGCCAGTCCAGTGTGGTGGAAGCGCTGGAGGCGCCGTCGACCGACGGCGTCGAGATGATGATCAACTGGTCGGCGAGGTCCAGCACTCCGCGCATCGCGCTGTACAGCAGACCGGTGCCCGAGTCGGTGAGGATGATCGGGTACTGCTTGCCGAGAACGTCGATCGCACGCCGGTAGTCCTCGTCGTTGAACGTCGTCGAGACCGCCGGATCCACGTCGTTGGCGATGATCTCCAGGCCGGAGGGCGCCTGCGAGGTGAAACGGCGGATGTCCATGTACGAGTTGAGGTACGGGATTGCCTGGACCAGGTCACGGATGGTGGCCCCGGTCTCGCGGCGCACGCGGCGGCCGAGCGTACCGGCGTCCGGGTTGGCGTCGATGGCGAGGATCTTGTCCTGGCGCTCGGTGGCCAGGGTCGCGCCGAGGGCGGTGGTCGTCGTGGTCTTGCCGACACCGCCCTTGAGGCTGATGACCGCGATCCGGTAGCAGGACAGCACGGGCGTACGGATCAGGTCGAGCTTGCGCTGCCGCTCGACCTCCTCCTTCTTGCCACCGAGCTTGAAACGGGCCGCGGCGGACGGCGTGCGGCTGCTCTTGGCCTTCTGCTTGCCCCGGACCAGACGGTCGGAGGACAGCTCCACCGCCGCCGTGTAGCCCAGCGGCGCGCCCGGTACGGAACGCTCGCGCTGGTCATGGGTGACCGGTGTGGGCCAGGCCGCGCCGGTGCGCGGGTCGACGGGCGCTCCCGGCTGCGGCTGCTGGGGCTGTTGCTGGTGGGCGGCGGGCTGCGGGCCGACCGGCGCGGGCAGGTGGGGCGCGCCCGGGACCGGCGGCAGGGCTGCCTGCGGGCCGCCCTGCTGTGCGGGCCACTGTGCTGCCTGCGGCGGCTGGGGCGGCTGCGGGAACCCGTAGCCGCCCTGGGCCTGCGCCGAAGGGGCGGGGGGAGCGGGCTGCTGCGGGACGTGCGGAGGCAGCGGCGCGCCCTGGGCGGGTGCCGGCGGCTGCTGCGGGAATCCGTAACCGCTCTGCGGCGCAGGGGCGCTCTGTTGCGCGGGCAGCTGAGGCGACTGCGGGAACTGGGGCGCCTGAGGTGGCTGCTGGGCGTTCGGGAATCCGTAACCGCCGGGCGTCTGGTTCGCCGGAGCCGGTGCGTGCGCCGGACCCGTCGCCGGCCACTGCGGCGCCGGCTGGGGCGCTTGGGGCTGGGGCGCTTGGGGTTGCGGCGCGGCGGGCTGGAAGGCGGGCGGCAGCGGCGGCAGTCCACCCGGCGCGGGCGGCGCCGGGGTCCAGGGGGCCGGCACGGCCGGCGGCGGGGCGTCCTGAGGCACCGCATCCGACACGGCGTCCGAGGGCGCGGCGGCGGGCTCGTCCGTGTCGGCCGGAGCCTCGTCCCCAACGGAGTCCGTGGGCGAATCGGCGACGGAATCCGTGCCGCTGTCGTCGGCCGTCACGTCGGAGGGCTGTACGGGGTCGGATCCTGCCGCCTCGTCCGAGCCCGTGGCACCGCTCTGCCCGGAACCGGAATCTTCGCTGCCGCCGGCCGCGCCGGCAGCAGCGGCCGCGACCGCGTCCGCAGCCTCCGCGGCCGCGGCCTCCCGCTCCGCGATCTCCCGCTTCAGCGCGGCCGGCGAGAACCGCATGGTGGCGCCGCTCTCCAGATCGCCACCCCCGAACGGCTCCGGCGCACCGCCCGCCGCGCCCTCCCCCTGTGCGGGGGAGGGAGACGGGCCGGCGGCGGAGGCGACAGGGGCCACCGGCGCCACCGGCGGGGCCGGCGTCCAGGTCGGCTCGAAGCCGCCCCCGGCCGGCAGTCCGGGCACGGGCGCACCGCCGGGCGGCGGAGGCGGCGCCAGGTGCGTTCCGGCTCCGCCCGACGAGTCCCCCGACGCGTTCTGGGTGTACCAGGCAGGCGGGGTGTAGTCGATGGTGAACTCACCCGTCATCTCGGCGGGCTCCGCGTCGGACGACTCGTCGACGGGCCTGCTCCAGCCCCCTCGGATTTCGTCCCGATCGCCGTTCACTTTGCCTCCTGGTGTGGTCGAGCACCCTTGTGCCGTGTTGGGTGGGGGCGACCGTTCCCGTATTCCGAACCGCCCGGCTCTCCCCCTTGGGACGCGCACTGCCTGCCCGCAGGTTCGTCTGCCGCGCCCACTCCCACCCTAATCGCCATCGGCCCCCCTCCGGCAGGCCGCAGGGCATCGCAAGAGCTGTCCCGTACATCACGCACCGCCCCCAAGTGAACCGAGTGCGGCAGAGAGTGAAGGGTAAAGCGGTCAAACATGCACATCTGCCTACGCATATCTGAACAATCCCCACGCTTCGCTCGCGGCCGGTCCACCGCGCGCATGCGGGCGGTCAGTCCATCCGGCGCGCGGCGCCCAGCAGTCCGCTCTCCGCGTCGGTCGCCTGTGTCATCACGAGCCGCCGGTCCCGTTCCGTGCACCAGAGCGTGACTCCGTCCGACAGGGCCGACAGCGACTGCGTCTCGGACGCCGGCAGATGCATGATGCGCCCGATCTGCGCGGCTTCGTCAGGAGATACCCGCTGGATCCCCACCAGGGATGCCTTCTTCAGCAACCCGGGCGCCGCCGGACTCAGATACGGCAGCAACGTCACCACGGACTGCCACGGCCCCGACACCACACGCCCGCGCGGCGGCCGCATCCCGCAGTCCCGCACCACGACGACCGGACTTCCGGCCGACGCACCCTGCGGTGGCACCCTCCCCACGTCGTGCAGCGACATGCACGGCTGGCCGCCTCCCGCCGCCTGCGCAAGCGCCGTCCAGGCGTGGGCGCGGCCGGTCTCCACGACGATCCGGGCGCCGGTCGCGGCCGCTCGCAGGGCCAGCACCTGAGCCGTCCACAGCCCGCCGATGAGCGTGACGTCGTACGGCGTGGGCCGGTTGAGACCGAGCACGGCGGTCCGTCCCTCGACGTCCACACCGATCACCGTGCCGTCGTCGCCGACCGGCAGGGCCATCGACGCGAGCTGCTCGAGGGAGACCGTGCGCCGGCCGCGACGCGGTCCGATCAGCCCGAAGCCCAGCCGGGCGCGGGCGCTGGTGGGCAGGGACATCAGCGGGTACCTCCCAGCGGCAGCGTGGCGAGCACACCGGGCAGCTGCTCGCGGTCGAGCCGCACCAGCGAGGTCCGCACACCACGCGCGGTGCGCTCCAACTCATGGCGCGCTGCGAGCAGTTCCTCGTCGCTGCGTCCCGTTATCCGGACATGGCCGGCGATCGAGACCTCCTGCCGGTCGGCGTGCCCCAGCGTCAGGCTGAAGGTCGTCGCGAGCGCCGGGAGCGAGGTGAGCAGCGCGACCAGCTGCGGCATCGAAGCCCCGCCCCCGCTCCCCGCCGCGCCGAACTGCGGCCAGCGCGCCACCCAGTAGGTGGTGTGCCGCCGGTCGTCGCAGCGCCAGGTCCGTGCGGTCTCCCCGGTCCGCCGCACCGGCGTGAGGGCCCGGCCCGCCTGCTCCATGGCCGACGGGCTGACGCAGGCCGAGGTCGCGACCGCCGACGTCAGCTCCTGCTCGGTCAGCACCGTCGCACGGAACCCGGCCCCGGTGAGCCTGCTGGCCAGCTGGTCCGCCGTGCGTACGAGACACTTCTGCGCCCCCGCGAGCCCGCCCCCGCGCGCCTGCACGGCCTCCGGGCAGAGCTCCGGGTCCAGCTTGAGCGCGATCCAGGTGATCCGGACGGCGGGCGATCCCGTCCGGGCCTGCAGCGGCGCGTAGTTGCGGGCGGCGACGGACTGCGGGGGCAGGTGCGGGGCGGGCGCGGGCTGGGTGTGCTGCACGATCTGTGCCGACTCGAGGCGGATGCCGTCGACGTCGAGCACATCCCGTACCAGCGTCAGGGGCAGCGGCTGCGCGGACCGGTCCTGCCGCAGCGCCGTGGCGTCCGACTCGATCTGCAGTACGGCCGTGAGGAACGTGCCGTCGCCGATCATCCCGACCGGCCGCCGGTCGCGGTCGCTGAACGAGTACGTGCGCAGCGCCGGATCGCACTCGACGGCGGGCGCGATCCCCGGCTCCGTGCCTGCGGGCAGCACCATCGACGCGGCCCTCCGGGTGCGCGCACGCAGCGCCACGACGGTGCCCAGCCACTCCGGCAGCGAACGGCGGTGCCTGCGCAGGACGGCGAGCAGCACCAGCAACGCCGCGACCGCGCCGGCCGGCACCAGCAGCAGCGGGTCGGTCACCCAGGCCACGAGCAGCAGTGCCGCCGCGATCTCGATCAGTACGAGTTGTTGCAATCGGAACGAACCGATGGTCCCCGGGCGTCCGTTCGGCCGCGCGGCGGCCTGCCCCCCGAGACCGGAGGAGCCGCCGGCCGGGCCGCGGGAGGCGGCGGCGGACGGGGCCTGTCCGCTGGGTGGGGGAGCCGGGGCAGGCGGTGCGTTCCCGGCCGGACGTGTCCGCGTCGCGGAAGACATCATTCCGGCATTCCCCCGTTCATAAGGCCCCCCGTTGCGACCCGATCACCCCTGTCCCGCCAGGGACTTCGGCGGCCGGATCAGCGTACCCGCCACGCAGCCACCCGTGGTCGGCAGGCATAGTAGGGGGCCGGTCCGGCAGCGAGGTCCGGCATCCGGGGTCCGGCACGGGGGGCGGGTACGCGAACTCCTTTGCCGCGCGGGGAGACACGGGAGACAGACAGACTCATGGCATCACGGCGGGATGAACTCAACGCGTACACCTTTGCGAAGAAACGCACGGTGGCGGCATTCCTCCAGCCCTCGCCCACCGGCACCGACGAGGGCGCCCCGCGTCCGCTGCGCGCTGTCCTCCCGAGCATGGTGGCCGGGGCGCTGCTCCTCGCGGGTTTCGGTGCCTACGGCATGTTCAGGCCCACCGCACCCAAGGACTGGGACAAGCCGTTCACCAAGGTGATCGTCGGCAAGCAGTCCACCACCCGTTATGTGGTGCTGCCCACCGGCACGGGCAGGAAGAAGAAGACCCTGCTGCATCCCGTGCTGAACCTCGCCTCCGCCAGGCTGCTCCTCACTCCGCAGCAGTACGGCGTCATCCAGGTCCCCGACGAGATCCTCGACGCGGGCAAGCCGCCGCGCGGACCGGTCCTCGGCATCCCGTACGCCCCCGACCGGCTGCCCGAGGCGGACGACGCCGGCACGGCCAAGCGGTGGGCGGTCTGCGAACAGCCCGGCGGCAAGGGCAACACCGTGCAGAAGGCGGCCTTCCTCTTCGCCGAACGCGACAACAGGCTGACCGACGGCGGCAGACGGCTCACCGGCGGTCAGGTCCTCTACGTGAAGGGCCAGACCGGCGCCCGCTACCTCGTCGACGCGAGCGGCACCCGATACCGCATCGACGAGACCGCTGCCGACAACGGCCACCTCACCAGCGCCCTCGTCGGCAGCCGGCAGCCGCAGTCCGTCACCGACGACTGGCTGGCCACCCTGCACGAAGGTGACCCGATCCTCTTCCCGCAGATCCCCGGCACCGTCGGCGCGGCCGCGCACATCCCGGGGCAGCTGTCCACCGAGGAGAACAGGGTCGGCATGGTCCTGCGGACCAGGAACGGCGAGGGCACCACGCACTACGTGGTCCTCGACGGCAGGGTGCAGCCGGTCTCCGAGTTCACCGCCTGGCTGCTGATCAACTCCCCGCAGACCGCCGTGCTCAACCTGGACAGCGAGGCGCGCGCCGTCGGCCTCCAGGACTTCGTCCCCGACCCCGCGCCCTTCACGGGGCAGGCCGCGCACTGGCCCGTACGCAGGACGGGCCAGGTGAACACCGCCACCGGCGCGGCCGGCGACCGCGACACCGTCTGCAGCGTGCTCCGCAAGGTCGACGGCACAGGTCGTACGACGCTGAGCACCTGGGCGGGTACCGCGTACCCCGCCTCCGTCGGCGCGGGCGGCACCAGTACGTACGTCACCCCGGGCAGCGGCCTCCTCTACACCCAGGTCCGGGGCCGGCAGACCCGCCCCGACGGCTCACTCTTCCTGGTGACGGACACCGGACTGCGGTACGCGGTTCAGGCGAACGGCGACAGTGACGCCCAGCACTCCGACATCGGCGCCGGCGGCGGGCAGAACGGGACGGACGGCCGGCCCGAGCCCAGCCAGGCGCAGATCAGGCTCGGATACGCGAAGGTGACGCCCGCTCTCGTACCCATCGAATGGTCCGAGTTCCTGTCCAAGGGACCCCGGCTCGACACCAACGGCGCCCGCCAGCCCCAGGGCTCGTGACCGGCACGCCCACGCAGAGCTCGTAGAACTCGGGGGAGAGAAAAAGATGTTGTACCGCACGACGGCTCTGCTGGCGGCGGCGGCCACGGCGGCGCTGACCGCACTCGCGGCGCCCCAGGCCGCGCACGCCGATCAGGGCCCCGCCGATCGCGGCGGCCCCGGGCTGGACGGCAGCGGCGAATGCACCTTCCCGATGAGGAAGCAGTTCGAGGGCCGTCCCTGGTCGCTGCAGCGGGTCCTGCTCGACGAACTGTGGCAGGACACCAGGGGCAAGGGCGTCCGCGTCGCGGTCATCGACACCGGCGTCGACAACACCAACCCGCAGCTCAGGCAGGCCGTCGATGCCTCCGCGGGCGCCGACTACCTCGAGGGCGGCAGGAGCGACGGCACCGTCGACGAGGTCGGCCACGGCACCAAGGTCGCGGGCATCATCGCCGCCCGCCCCCGCACGGGCACCGGATTCGTCGGCCTGGCTCCCGAGGCCACGATCATCCCGATCCGCCAGAACGACGAGAAGAACAGCGGCAAGGACACCACGATGGCCGCCGCGATCGACCACGCGATCGCGGCGGGCGCCCGCGTCATCAACATCTCGCAGGACACGACGAAGGCGCTGACCCCGGCGTCCACGCTGGGCAGGGCGGTGGCCAGGGCACTCGACAAGGACATCGTCGTCGTCGCCTCCGCGGGCAACGACGGCACGGACGGCAGGCTGAAGAAGACCTATCCGGCCGCCTTCGACGGCGTCCTCGCCGTCGGCTCGTCGGACCGCAACAACGAACGCGCCCCGTTCTCCCAGGCCGGTACGTTCGTCGGTGTCGCCGCACCGGGCGTCGACATCGTCTCCACCGTCCCGGGCAACGGCCAGTGCGCCGACAACGGCACCAGCTTCTCCGCGCCGTACGTATCCGGGGTCGCCGCCCTGATGCGGGCCAAGTACCCGGAGTGGACCGCGCCGCAGATCGTCGCCCGGATCGAGCAGACCGCCGAACGGTCCGTCACCGGCCACGACGACTTCGTCGGCTGGGGTGTCGTCGACCCGGTCCGCGCGCTCTCCGGCGACGACACCCCGCAGGACGCTCCGCACCCCGACCCCGCCCCGCCCAGGGCCCAGGCCCCCGAGCCCGCGCATCTGTCGATGTCCGAGACCGCGCAGCAGCGCAGCGAGCGGTACGCAACCTACGCGCTGGCCCTGGCGGCCGTACTGATCGCCGTGGTGGCGGGTACGGCGACCGTCGCCCGCGACCTGCGGCACCGAAGGGGTTTGCGATGAGGGCACAGACCGGTGAAGCCGGTCACCGTCCAGAAAGCGCCGTTGGGGCGGGATGCCGAAGTGACTAGGCTGGGACCGGACTTCACGTGTGCGACGGGGGAACGAGAAGTGGCTGCATGCGATTCCGGAGCGTGGGAACACCGCCGCGCCCGTCCCCGTCCCCGCACGTCCCCGACTCCGCGACCGGAGTACAGGGGGCAGGCAACAAGCCTGGCCGCGATAGGCGGACAGGACCGGGAACTGAGAGATAGGACCTCCGGATGACCAACCCCGCAGGCGGTTTCGGGCTCGCCGACGATCCGATCGTCCAGGCGAAGAACAAGATCGTCGAGACCGCGGAGCAGGTGTCCAAGCAGGCCAGGGAGCTGGCCAACATCCTTCAGACGGTGTCGGAGGGATGGACGGGCGTCGGTGCCTCGGGATTCACATCCGCACAGATCATGATCAACGAGGACCACGACCAGATCCGCCGGCTCCTCCATGTGCTCCTCAACGCGGTGGGCCAGACCAAGAACCTCAGCAACGCCAACGACGACGAGGTCCGTGCGGCCTTCAATGCCGTGAAGGAGCCGGCGTCGTCCGCCAACACCTCCGGGCTGAACGGCATCTGAGCCCCGCCGCAGCACCCCTTCCGTATCCGAGCCGAGCACCGAGGAGCAGACAGATGGCCGGGAACGACCCGAACACCAAGGTCAGGTACGAGAGCGTCCAGGAGATCGCGAACCGGATCCGCGTGGTCTCGCAGAACATCATCAAGGACCTCCAGGAGATGGACAGCGCGCTGAAGGTCGTCACCGACACCTGGGACGGCGAGGCCCATGGCGAATACATGAGCCTCCAGCACAAGTACAAGGGCAAGGCCGAGCACATGAGGGACCGCCTGGAGCACGTCGCGAAGATCATCGAGTCCGGCAAGGACGACTACCGCGCCACGGACATCAAGGCCTCGCGTCTGTTCACCGAGTCCTACTGAACGCAGGACCGCAGGCCGCCCGCCGCAAGGCAGCGGCACCGCACGCACGGAAGGGGCACGCTCGCCCGAGCGTGCCCCTTCCGCCGTCCGCGCAGCCCTCAGGTGAGGTCGAACTCGCCGTCCCGCGCACCGAGTACGAACGCCCGCCACTCCGCCTCGGTGTACCGCAGCACCGTCTCCGGATCCAGCGAGGACCGCATCGCCACGGCCCCGCCCTGCAGATGCGCGATCTCGACCCGCTCCTCGGCCTCCTCCGTACCGGGCGCACTCAGCCACTCGACCCCCGAGATGTCGAGTGCGTACAGCTCGTCCTTCTCCTGCTGCGTGCCCATCAGATGCCTACCTCTCCTGCGGCGGAACGTGTGCGTCACCCGCGTGCAGGGTATCCCCGCGTCCTCGTCCCCAGGGCGGGAGTTGACACCCGGCCCTCAGCGATGCTCCGGCAGCCGCCCGATCTGCAGCAGCGGGTTCCCCCGCCGCCGCGAGGCGAAGTACCCGCGCCCGGGAGGCATCGCATGGCCCCGCACCGACCCGATCAGATCGCCCTCGGACGGGTCGCCGGACAGCACCACGCCCTGCGCGCCCAGTTCCTTGATGCGCTGCATGAACGGCTCGTACATCGCCCGCGAGGCCCCGGCCGAGTTGCGCGCGATGATGAAACGCACCCCCGTGTCCCGGGCGAACGGCAGGTACTCCGCGAGCGGGGCGAGCGGGTTGCCCGCGTTCGTCGCCACCAGGTCGTAGTCGTCGACGATGATGAAGATCTGCGGCCCGGTCCACCAGCTGCGGTCGCGCAGCTGCTGCGGTGTGACGTCGGTCGGCGGCTGCCGGCGCGAGAACACGCCGGCCAGTGCCTCCATGTGCATCTGCATCGAGCTCGCCATCGGCGCGTACTCCAGCAGATGACTCTCCGGCAGCGCACCCAGCAGAGCCCGTCGGTAGTCGCCGACGACGAGCTTCGCCTCGTCGGGGGAGTAGCGCTCCGCGATCTGGTTGGCGATCAGGCGCAGCAGGTTCGTCTTCCCGGATTCGCTCTCGCCGAAGACCAGGAAGAACGGATCCGTTTCGAAGTCGACGAACACGGGCTCCAGATCCGTCTCGTCGATGCCGATCGCGATGCCGCGCTGCGGGAACTCGAATCCCTTCGGCAACTGCTCGGCAGGCAGTTTCCGCGGCAGCAGCCGTACGGCCGGGGCCGAAGGCCCCGTCCAGTGGGACCTCACCGCCTCGACGAAGGCCGCCGTACCGTCGGAGAGGCCGACGGCGCCGGCGGACGAGTCGATACGCGGCAGCGCCCCCATGAAGTGCAGCTTCTCCGGCACCTGACCACGGCCCGGCACCCCCTGCGGCACGTTCACCGCGACCTTGCGGTCGAACTCCGAGTCCATGACGTCACCGAGCCGCAGTTCGAGCCGCCCGAGGATCTGGTCCTTGAGCGCGGCCCGCACCTCCATGTACCGGGCGGCCGTGATCACCACGTGGACGCCGTACCCCAGACCGCGCGAGGCGATGTCCGTGACGACTTGCTCCAGCATCTCGTACTCGGCACGGAAGCCGCCCCAGCCGTCCACGACCAGGAACACGTCGCCCCACGGCTCGCCGGGCAGTTCACCCAGGGCGCGCCTGCGCCGGTAGGTGGCGACGGAGTCGATGGAGTGGGCGCGGAAGAACTCCTCGCGGCGGTTCAGCACACCCGCCACCTCGGCGACCGTACGCCGCACCCGCTCCGGGTCCAGCCGCGACGCGATCCCGCCGACATGCGGAAGATCCGCCAGCGCGACCAGCCCGCCACCACCGAAGTCGAGCCCGTAGAACTGCACTTCGTGCGGCGTGTGGGTGAGCGCGAACGACGAGATGAGCGTCCGCATCAGCGTCGACTTCCCGGACTGCGGACCACCGACCACCATCATGTGGCCCGCCGCGCCGGAGAAGTCCCGGTACAGCACCTCACGCCGCTGCTCGAACGGCTTGTCGATGAGGCCGAGCGGAACGGTCAGCCCGCCCGGACGTGTGTACTCCGTCGCGGTGAACCCGCGGTCCGCGGTCGGCGCGAGCCCCGGCAGCAACTGGTCCAGTGCCGGAGCCCGGTCCAGCGGCGGCAGCCACACCTGATGGGCGGGTACCCCCTGCCCCTCGAGACGCCGCACGATCACATCGAGCACCGTGTCGGCGAGTGCGTCGTCCTCCGCGCTCGCCCGCGCGGCGACCACGTGCGCCGGGTCCGGCGCCGCGTACACCACCGGCACCGGCAGCGCGCTGAACACCGCGGGCCGCCGCTCGACAGGCAGCGCCCCCACCGACAGATCGGGACCGCCCGTGCGGTAGGTCCCCGAGACGTACGCCGCCTTGAACCGGGTCATCTCGTCCGTACCGAACTTGAGATAGCCGGAACCCGGCACCGACGGCAGGTGATACGCGTCGGGCACCCCCAGAGCCGTACGCGACTCGGCGGCCGAGAAGGTCCGGAGACCGATCCGGTACGAGAGGTAGGTGTCGAGGCCGCGCAGCTTGCCCTCCTCCAGGCGCTGCGACGCGAGCAGCAGATGCACCCCCAGCGACCGTCCGATGCGGCCGATCTGGATGAACATGTCGATGAAGTCGGGCTTCGCGGTCAGCAGTTCGGAGAACTCGTCGATGACCAGGACCAGCGAGGCCAGCGGCTCCAGGGCCGCTCCCGCGGCCCGCGCCTTCTCGTAGTCATGGATGTTGGCGTAGTTGCCGGCCGACCGCAGCAGTTCCTGGCGGCGCTGCAGCTCACCGCGGATCGCGTCGCCCATGCGGTCCACCAGCGTCAGATCGTCCGCCAGGTTGGTGATGACCGCCGCCACATGCGGCATGTGCGACATCCCGGCGAACGTCGCACCGCCCTTGAAGTCGGCCAGGACGAAGTTGAGCGTCTCCGACGAATGCGTGACCGCGAGACCCAGCACCAGCGTCCGCAGCAGCTCCGACTTGCCGGAACCCGTCGCACCGACGCACAGCCCGTGCGGGCCCATGCCCTCCTGCGCGGCCTCCTTCAGGTCCAGCATCACCGGCTGACCGTCCTCGCCGACCCCGATCGGCACCCGCAGCCGCTCGGAGACCGACCGCGGCCGCCAGGTGCGCGCCACATCGACCGCACCGGCATCGCCGAGGTTCAGCAGATCCGTGAAGTCCAGGTTGGCGAGCAGCGGTTCGTCGTCGTCGCCCCCGCCCATGCGCAGCGGCGCGAGCTGCCGGGCCAGCGCCTCGGCCGCGGGCAGCGACATTCCGTCCGGCACGCCCTCGTACGCCAGCCCGGCCCCCGACTCCAGCCGCAGCACCCCCGGCCGCACCACCACGGACAGACCGCCGCGCGGCTCGTCCAGCTCACCGGGCACGACCTCGACGATCGTCACCCCCTGCAGCCCCTCGGCCGCCGCGAACAGCGAGTCCGGTGGCACCATCCCGCCGTCCAGGACCACCACGATGTGCGGCTGGTCCAGCAACGGCCGGCTCTCCCGCCCGAACCGCGGCCGCCCCTCCAGCCGGCTCGTCAGCAGCTGCTCCAGTTCACCGAGGTCGTCGCCGAACAGCCGCTTCGTACCAGCCCCGTCGACCTGCCCCGGCACCTGCGCATGCGGAAGCCACTTCGTCCACTCCCAGCGCGCCACCGCACCCGGCGCGGCCACCACGGCGACCACCAGATCGTCGGGCGAGTGCAGCGTGACCAGCTGCGCGACCAGCGCCCGCGCAGCCGACTGCGCCGACTCCGGACGGCCGGAGACCGTCACGTGGTAGAACGCCCGCATCGACACGGCCATCGGCAGCCCGTCCAACGACCCGTGCACCGAGAGGAACCGCTGCATCGCCCCCGCGCACATCGGCTCCAGCTCATCCACCGGAGCGGTGTCCGGAGCGACCAGCGGAGTCGACAGCTGCTGCACCCCGAGCCCGATCCGGACCTGCCCGAAGTCCTCGTCCCCGACCCGCCGTTCCCAGAGCCGGCTGCCTTCGGCGACCAGCGACCACAACTGCTCGGGAGCGGGCTGCAGATACAGCTGCACGTCCCGCTGGGCGCGCGCCGTGCGGCGCACGGTGCGCCGCGTCTGCGACAGGTATTTGAGGTAGTCCCGCCGCACATCCGCCATTTGCCCCTGCGTACCGCGGCGGTGGCGGACCAGCTGTGCGACCACCATGCCGACGGTCGAGACCAGCATCAGAACGCCCATGATGCGCATGAACGGAGGGGCCTGCGGAGAGAAGAAGAAGACCACCGACGACCCCATGCCGAGCACGGGGAGGATCTGCATCAGCATGCCCTCCTGCTGACCGCGCGGCAGTTCGGGAGGAGCCTCCAACGTCAGCTCGTCCGCGGGCACTTGGGGCGGCAGGGAACGCGGAGGTCGTTTCACGACGATCTGGCTCACCGGAACATCAATCCCTCGGTGCGGACGGGCGGAAGGCCGGTCGCACCCCTACCGGAGCCCCCCCGTGGCTGCCTTTGTGCGCGGACGTCACTCCGCGCGACGGTGATCCTACTTGCAGATGACCGTTGTTCCTCCCGGTAGGGTGACGCGCGCACCGTGCGCAACCGCGAATCAGGGGGACCAGACACGTGAGTACGCCTGCAGCGACGGGCTTCTGCCGCGTCACCGTCGTGGCGCCCGACAGCCGTATCGACGTCGCCCTGCCGGAGGACATCGCGGCCGCGGACATCTATCCGGAGATCCTCCGTCTCACGGGCCAGACCCAGGCGGTCGGCACCCCCACCGGCTACCACCTCGTACGCCGCGACGGCACGGTCCTCGACGGTGCCCGCACGCTCGCCGCCCAGCGGGTGCTCGACGGTGAACTGCTCTCCCTGCGCCCGTTCGCCCAGTCGTTGCCGCCCGCCGTCTTCGACGACGTGTCGGACGCCGTCGCCTCGGCCGTCACGCGCGACCGCCACCTGTGGAGCGACGAACTGCTGCGTGGCGCCGGACTGCTGGGCGGGGTGCTGCTCCTCGTACTGATGGGCTTCGTCCTCTGGTTCGCCGACCCCGTCCGGCACGACATGCACAGCCTGCCCGGCATCATCGCGGGCTCCGCCGGGCTGCTGCTCACGGCGTTCGCGGGAGTACGCGCCCGGGTCTACGCGGACCGGGCCACCGCCGTCGCCCTCGGTCTCGGCGCACTGCCCCTCGTACTCATCGCAGGATCCGGCGTCATCGGCCCCGACGCCGGTCACGGCCCCGGTCGGCTGCAGTTCCTGCTCGGCTGCGTGGCCGTCCTGGTCGCGTCCGTCGTCCTGGCCGCCCTGACCCCCAGCGGCGACGCCCCGTTCGTCGCGGCGACCTTCGTCGCCACCGTCGGCACCCTCGCCACCTTCGCCGCGATCCTCACCGAGGCCTCCGCCACCGGGACCGCCGCGGTCTGCGCCCCGGCCGCCCTCGGCCTCGTCGCGTTCCTGCCGGGCCTCTCCGCCCGCTTCGCCCGGCTGCCCATCGGTTACGCATCACCGCGCACCGCCCCCGGCGGCTACGACGACGGCTTCGCGGACCCGGACACCGCCCCCGAGGCCGAAGGCGCCCCCGTCGACGCCGACCGCATCGCCGCCCAGGCCCGCCGCGGTCACGAGATGCTGCTCGGCCTGGTCGCGGGCTGCGCCGCCGTCGTCGTCGGCTCCGCAGCCGTCCTCGGTTTCTCCGGCAACGTCTGGGGCCGGCTCCTCGCCCTCGCCGCCGGCCTCGCGATGCTGCTGCGCGCCCGTCTCTTCCGCTACACCTCGCAGGTCGCCTGCGTCCTGGTGTCGGGCATCGGCGCGATCGCCCTGCTGGTCCTCGGTCTCTCCCTGCACCCGCCGACGGACCTGGTGGGCGAGCTGGCCCGGTACGGTGACAGCGGCCCCCTGGACATCCGTACGGTCTGGCTCTCCGCGGCCGTGGCCGCGGGCGCCGCGCTGCTGACGGCGATCGCCCTGATCATCCCCCGCAAGGGCCTCTCCCCGTTCTGGGGCCGCCTCCTCGACCTCGCGGAGAGTGCCGTCCTCCTTTCCCTGGTCCCGCTCTGCCTGGCAGTGCTGGACGTCTTCACCAGGGCCAGGTCCCTGACCGGCTGAGCCGTACCCGCAGAGGGGCAGCACCCACTGCGCAACCCGCCCCGCAACGCCTGGTACGCTGTGTGACGGCCGTTTGTGTACGCGCCCCCGGATCATCCTGAGGGCTGCGCTCATCGGACCTTCGCCCACGAGTAACGGAAGAACCCCTGAGACCAAGACCAGGGGCGCTCGTGGACGCATCGAACCACCAAAGAGGAGTACCGCGTGCCGCTCGACGCCGCTACGAAGAAGCAGATCATGGCCGAGTTCGCCACCAAGGAGGGTGACACCGGTTCCCCCGAGGTCCAGGTGGCCATGCTCTCCCGTCGGATCTCGGACCTGACGGAGCACCTCAAGACCCACAAGCACGACCACCACTCCCGTCGTGGTCTGCTGATCCTGGTCGGCCAGCGTCGCCGCCTCCTGCAGTACCTGGCCAAGAAGGACATCCAGCGCTTCCGTGCCCTGGTCGACCGCCTCGGCATCCGCCGCGGTGCGGCCGGCGGCGCCAAGTAAGACGCCGTGAAGGGAGCGGTTCCCACGACTGAGGGAGCCGCTCCCTTTGTTGTACGTACAGGTGTACGCGCAACAGCATGCACGGGACGTGACCGGCTCGCCCGGTCGACCGGAATGCCAAGCTGAGCCGAACCTCAGTAATCTGGTCCCGGAACGTCCCGCAGACGAGTGAGAAGCGGACTCCCCGCCGCCGGTCCTCGGTAGTGGCCCCCGGACACAGCAACCCGGGTGCTTCGATCGAAGACCGGCCCGCCGATGGAGGGCTTCTCCGCACCGTCCCCCGCCACACGGGCGTGGGGGCGAGAAGACGATATGTATCGGAGAAAACGCTAGTGGAGAACGAGACCCACTACGCCGAGGCCGTTATCGACAACGGAACCTTCGGCACCCGCACCATCCGCTTCGAGACGGGCCGCCTGGCCAAGCAGGCCGCCGGCTCCGCCGTTGCGTACCTGGACGACGACACCATGGTGCTGTCGGCCACCACGGCTTCCAAGAAGCCGAAGGACCAGCTCGACTTCTTCCCCCTGACGGTGGACGTCGAGGAGCGGCAGTACGCCGCGGGCAAGATCCCCGGCTCCTTCTTCCGCCGCGAGGGCCGCCCCTCCGAGGACGCCATCCTCACCTGCCGTCTGATCGACCGGCCGCTGCGCCCCTCCTTCAAGAAGGGCCTGCGCAACGAGATCCAGATCGTCGAGACGGTCATGGCGCTCAACCCCGATCACCTCTACGACGTGATCGCGATCAACGCCGCCTCCTGCTCCACGCAGCTGGCCGGCCTGCCCTTCTCCGGTCCGATCGGTGGCACCCGCGTCGCCCTGATCAAGGGCCAGTGGGTCGCCTTCCCGACGCACACCGAGCTCGAGGACGCCGTCTTCGACATGGTGGTCGCCGGTCGCGTCCTGGAGGACGGCGACGTCGCGATCATGATGGTCGAGGCCGAGGCCACCGAGAAGACCATCCAGCTCGTCAAGGACGGCGCCGAGGCTCCGACCGAAGAGGTCGTCGCCGCCGGTCTCGAGGCCGCGAAGCCGTTCATCAAGGCCCTCTGCAAGGCGCAGTCGGACCTCGCCGCCAAGGCTGCCAAGCCCACCGGCGAGTTCCCGGTCTACCTCGACTACCAGGACGACGTCCTGGAGGCGCTGACCGCCGCCGTCAGCACCGAGCTCGCCAAGGCGCTCACCATCGCCGGCAAGCAGGAGCGCGAGGCCGAGCTGGACCGCATCAAGGAGATCGCCGGCGAGAAGCTGCTCCCGAAGTTCGAGGGCCGCGAGAAGGAGATCTCCGGTGCCTACCGCGCGCTGACCAAGAAGCTGGTCCGCGAGCGCGTCATCAAGGACAAGGTCCGCATCGACGGCCGTGGCGTCACGGACATCCGTACGCTCGCCGCCGAGGTCGAGGCCATCCCGCGCGTGCACGGCTCGGCGCTGTTCGAGCGTGGCGAGACCCAGATCCTGGGCGTCACCACCCTCAACATGCTCCGCATGGAGCAGCAGCTGGACACCCTCTCCCCGGTGACCCGCAAGCGCTACATGCACAACTACAACTTCCCGCCGTACTCCGTCGGTGAGACCGGCCGCGTGGGCTCGCCCAAGCGCCGCGAGATCGGCCACGGTGCGCTCGCCGAGCGCGCCATCGTGCCGGTGCTGCCGTCGCGCGAGGAGTTCCCCTACGCGATCCGCCAGGTCTCCGAGGCGCTGGGCTCCAACGGCTCGACGTCCATGGGTTCGGTCTGCGCCTCCACCATGTCGCTCCTGAACGCCGGTGTGCCGCTCAAGGCCGCCGTCGCCGGTATCGCCATGGGCCTGATCTCCCAGGAGATCGACGGCAAGACCCACTACGTCGCCCTGACCGACATCCTCGGTGCCGAGGACGCGTTCGGTGACATGGACTTCAAGGTCGCCGGTACGAAGCAGTTCGTCACCGCGCTCCAGCTCGACACCAAGCTCGACGGCATCCCCGCCTCGGTCCTGGCCGCCGCGCTGAAGCAGGCCCGCGACGCCCGCCTCCACATCCTCGATGTGATGAACGAGGCCATCGACGTCCCGGACGAGATGTCCCCGAACGCCCCGCGGATCATCACCGTCAAGATCCCGGTGGACAAGATCGGTGAGGTCATCGGCCCCAAGGGCAAGATGATCAACCAGATCCAGGAGGACACCGGCGCCGACATCACGATCGAGGACGACGGCACCATCTACATCGGTGCCCAGCAGGGCTCGCAGGCCGAGGCCGCCCGCGCCACGATCAACGCGATCGCCAACCCGACCATGCCGGAGGTCGGCGAGCGCTACCTGGGTACGGTCGTCAAGACCACCACCTTCGGTGCCTTCGTCTCCCTCATGCCGGGCAAGGACGGCCTGCTGCACATCTCGCAGATCCGCAAGCTCGCCGGTGGCAAGCGCGTGGAGAACGTCGAGGACGTGCTCGCGGTCGGCTCCAAGGTCCAGGTCGAGATCGCCGAGATCGACTCCCGCGGCAAGCTCTCCCTCATCCCCGTGATCGAGGGCGAAGAGGACGAGAAGAAGGACGACGCCGCCAAGTGACGTCCCGTAGTTCCGTGGCGACGGCCCGCACCTCCTCGGAGGCGCGGGCCGTCGCCCGTACCCAAACGCTTCTCAAGGGCACGAACGGCATCGGCACCGTCCGCCGCACCGTCCTCCCCGGCGGCCTCAGGATCGTCACCGAGACGCTGCCCTCCGTACGCTCCGCCACCTTCGGGATCTGGGCCAACGTCGGATCACGCGACGAGACGCCCAGCCTGAACGGCGCGACGCACTACCTCGAGCACCTCCTCTTCAAGGGCACGGCCAAGCGCAGCGCCCTCGACATCTCGTCCGCGATCGACGCGGTCGGCGGCGAGATGAACGCCTTCACGGCGAAGGAGTACACCTGCTACTACGCGCGGGTCCTCGACACCGACCTGCCGCTGGCCATCGACGTCGTCTGCGACATGCTGACCGGCTCGCTGATCGCCGCCGAGGACGTCGACGCCGAGCGCGGCGTCATCCTCGAAGAGATCGCGATGACGGAGGACGACCCGGGCGACTGCGTGCACGACCTGTTCGCGCACACGATGCTCGGCGACACCCCCCTCGGCCGTCCGGTCCTCGGCACCGTCGACACGATCAACGCGCTGAACCGCGGCCAGATCGCCCGCTTCTACAAGAAGCACTACGACCCCACCCACCTGGTCGTCGCCGCCGCCGGCAACGTCGACCACGCCACGGTCGTACGTCAGGTCCGCAAGGCCTTCGAGCGCGCGGGCGCCCTGGCCCGCACCGACGCCGTCCCGGTCGCACCGCGCGAAGGCTCCCGCACCCTGCGTACCTCGGGCCGGGTCGAGGTGCTGAACCGCAAGACCGAGCAGGCCCACGTCGTCCTCGGCGTACCGGGCCTCGCCCGCACCGACGACCGCCGCTGGGCACTCGGTGTGCTCAACACCGCCCTCGGCGGCGGCATGAGCTCCCGCCTCTTCCAGGAGGTACGGGAGAAGCGCGGCCTGGCCTACAGCGTCTACTCATACACCTCGGGCTTCGCCGACTGCGGACTCTTCGGTGTGTACGCGGGCTGCCGGCCCAGCCAGGTGCACGACGTCCTGAAGATCTGCCGCGACGAGCTCGACCGGGTAGCGTCCGACGGACTGAGCGACGAGGAGATCGGCCGCGCCATCGGCCAGCTCTCCGGCTCCACCGTCCTCGGCCTGGAGGACACCGGCGCCCTGATGAACCGCATCGGCAAGAGCGAGCTGTGCTGGGGTGAGCAGATGTCGGTCGACGACATGCTGGCCCGGATGGCGCAGGTCACCCCCGATGACGTCCGGGCCGTGGCCGGCGAGGTCCTCGGACAGCGCCCGTCGCTCTCCGTCATCGGCCCGCTCAAGGACAAGCAGGCCGGCCGCCTCGACGAAGCGGTTTCCTAATCCACCCGTAAGGAAGCAGAGCAATGAGCAAGCTGCGCGTGGCCGTTCTCGGCGCCAAGGGCCGTATCGGAGCCGAGGCGGTACGAGCCGTCGAGGCCGCCGACGACATGGAACTGGTGGCCGCACTCGGCCGTGGCGACAAGCTGGAGACGCTCGCGGAGACCGGCGCCCAGGTCGCGGTCGAGCTCACCACACCCGCGTCGGTGATGGGGAACCTCGACTTCTGCATCCGGCACGGAATCAATGCGGTCGTCGGCACCACCGGCTGGACCGACGAACGGCTCGCGCAGCTGAACTCCTGGCTCTCCGGCTCCCCGGAGACCGGTGTGCTCATCGCCCCGAACTTCTCCATCGGCGCCGTCCTCACCATGAAGTTCGCGGCGCAGGCCGCCCGCTACTTCGAGTCCGTCGAGGTCGTCGAACTGCACCACCCCAATAAGGTCGACGCCCCCTCCGGCACCGCCACCCGCACCGCCCAGCTGATCGCCGAGGCCCGCACGAAGGCCGGCTGCGCCCCGCAGCCGGACGCCACGGCCACGGCGCTCGACGGTGCCCGCGGCGCGAACGTCGACGGGGTCCCGGTCCACGCGATCAGGCTCCGTGGCCTCCTCGCCCACCAGGAAGTACTGCTTGGCGGCGAGGGCGAGACCCTCACCATCCGCCACGACTCCCTGCACCACAGCAGCTTCATGCCGGGCATCCTGCTCGGTACTCGCCGCGTAGTGACCACGCCGGGCCTCACCTTCGGCCTGGAACACTTCCTCGACCTGAACTGACTGAGCCCACCGCCATGCGCGCAAAGATCACTTACCTTGTCACCGCCGCCGTTCTGGTCTTCTACTTCGTCCTGGTCGGCAGCCGAGGCCTGCTGCTCATCGAGCACGGCACGCTGCTCACGGTCACCTTCGGGATCGCGGTGCTGATCCTGCCGGTGATCGGCATCTGGTTCCTCTGGAAGAACACCCAGTTCGTCCACAGGGCCAACGCCCTCGCCGCCGAGCTGGACGCCGAGGGCGGGCTGCCGGTCGACGAGCTGGTCCGTACACCGTCCGGCCGTATCGACCGCGACTCCGCCGACGCCGTCTTCGCGCGGCGCCGCGAGGAGACCGAGGACTCTCCTGACGACTGGCGCTGCTGGTTCCGGCTCGCCGTCGCCTACCAGGACGCCCGGGACACCCCGCGCGCCCGCAAGGCCATGCAGCGCGCCATCGCCCTGCACAGGAGCGGATCAAGCCGCTCCGTCACTGCGAACCCGTCCGTCACATCGGGCCCTTCCGGCGACTGACGGCATCGTTCGATCCCGTCCGGCGGCCGAGCCCAGCACGGCCGCCGGACGCAGGACAGCCCTCAGTGGCGCCGGTACTCGTCCCCCCAGGCCTCCACCGTGTCGGCGGCCCGGTCGAACGCCTCGCGGCGCCCCAGAAAGTCCGCGTTGCTGTCGGTGAGCAGCGGCGGTACGGCCTCGCCGCCCTGACGTACGACGATCAGGGCCTGGCCCTGCACCGTGCGCGGGAACCCGAGCCACTTCACCGGCTGCTGCACCGTACGGACTGCGGCGACCCGGTGCCACGGCAGGGTCTTCGTCACGAAGAACCCCACCCGCCGCACCCCGTGCCGGCTGACCCAGGCACCGATCCGCAACATCCGAAGAGCGCAGACGATCACCACGAGGGCGAGCGCAAGACACGCGCCCGCGCCGGACAGCGTCCCGGCAAACGCGATGATCATGCCGGCGAGCAGCACGAACGAGGCGAGCAGCAACAAGGTGGCCGCCGCTGCGACCCGCCACGGCCCGGGGCGGTAGGGGCGCTGCCAGCGGTCGTGGTCGTCGAACGGCAGCGCGATGTCCTCAGCGCTCGCGTCAAACGCGCGGTCGGCCGTCAGAAAGGGCAGGGGCACGACTGATCCTCACTCACAAGCACGCTCGATTGCTGTGCCCGGTGAGGCTACCGAGCACGTCACCGTCGCTACCACCCCAGGGGTCCGTACGAGTCAGCGGGCGTGCGCGGCCTCGGTCTGCTGGCTGTGAGCAGGGGACCGGTCCGGGGCGAGGGCGGGAAGACCGAGGATCAGCGATCCGACGAGGCCGGCGACCACCGTCAGCCCCACCAGGGAACGTGCGGCCAGCTGGGAGACGGTGGCGCGCTCCCGCGGTGGCGGCGTGACGTTACTGCGGAATCGGTCGGCCTCGGCCACGAAGGAGAACGGGACGGCTTCACGCCGGCGGAACATGAGGAAGATCTCCTAGAACTTCGTTACGGGTGCTGCATGGAGTCAGACGCATGGCGGGCCCGTTCGGTGCCACGAATCGCCGAATTGACCGAAGAAATCCCCGGACGGGCCTTCCGCGTCTCGCTGTCGGTGGCGGCCCGTAGAGTGGGCGCCGCCCGAGCGACGCAATTGGAAGGACCCCGCCGGTGACCGAGACCCCCGAACCCGCAAAGCCGAGCTTTCGCAGCGATGTGACCGTCGAACTGGTGAAGCACTCCGCAGCCGACTCCGACGTCCTGTTCGCCGCCCGTGTCTCCACGGCCGGAGAGCAGTCCCTGGAGGAGGTCACCAAGGACCCGGAGCGTTCCAAGGGGCTCATCAACTTCCTGATGCGGGACCGTCACGGATCCCCGTTCGAGCACAACTCGATGACGTTCTTCATCAGCGCCCCGATCTTCGTGTTCCGCGAGTTCATGCGACACCGCGTCGGCTGGTCGTACAACGAGGAATCGGGCCGCTACAGGGAGCTGGAGCCGGTCTTCTACGTACCCGGAGAGGCCCGCAAGCTCGTCCAGCAGGGCCGCCCCGGCAAGTACGAGTTCGTCGAGGGCACCCAGGCCCAGCAGGAGCTCACGGGCCGTGTGATGGAGGACTCGTACCGCCAGGCATACGAGGCGTACCAGGAAATGCTCGCCGCCGGAGTCGCCCGCGAGGTCGCCCGCGCGGTGCTCCCGGTCGGCCTGTTCTCGTCGATGTACGCCACGTGCAACGCCCGCTCGCTGATGCACTTCCTCGGACTGCGTACCCAGCACGAACTGGCGAAGGTGCCGTCCTTCCCGCAGCGCGAGATCGAAATGGTCGGCGAACAGATGGAGCAGCACTGGGCGCGCCTCATGCCGCTCACCCATGCAGCCTTCAACAAGAATGGACGCGTAGCCCCGTAAGCGGTGTCCGTATTGCGACGTTTCGTGAAGTTCATCTAGGCTGATCAAACGGACCCGGCACTGCTTGAACCCCCGAGCAGGCAGTGCCGGGCTCCTCTCCCTTGTCCCCCCGAGGGGGCACGTCGCGTTGAGCAACGAGTAGCGTGTTACCCATGGCTCCGATCTCCACTCCGCAGATCCCCTTCGGGCGGGTCCTCACCGCCATGGTCACGCCCTTCACGGCGGACGGTGCGCTCGACCTCGATGGTGCCCAGCGGCTCGCCTCCCATCTGGTGGACTCAGGCAATGACGGCCTGATCGTCAACGGCACCACCGGCGAGTCCCCGACCACCAGCGACGCGGAGAAAGACCAGGTCGTACGGGCTGTCCTGGAAGCGGTAGGGGACCGGGCCCATGTCGTCGCCGGCATCGGCACCAACGACACCCGCCACAGCATCGAGCTGGCCCGCGCTGCCGAGCGCGCCGGCGCCCACGGCCTCCTCGCGGTGACGCCGTACTACAACAAGCCGCCGCAGGAGGGCCTCTTCCGCCACTTCTCGGCCGTCGCGGACGCCACCGGCCTACCGGTCATGCTCTACGACATTCCCGGCCGCAGCGGTGTGCCGATCGACACGGAGACGCTGGTCCGGCTCGCCGAGCACCCGCGCATCGTCGCCAACAAGGACGCCAAGGGCGACCTGGGCCGCGCCAGCTGGGCCATCGCCCAGTCCGGTCTCGCCTGGTACTCCGGCGACGACATGCTCAACCTGCCGCTGCTCTCGGTCGGCGCCATCGGCTTCGTCTCCGTCGTCGGCCATGTCGTCACCCCCGACCTGCGCGCCCTCATCGAGGCGTACCTCGGCGGCGACGTCCAGAAGGCCACGGAGATCCACCAGAAGCTCCTGCCGGTCTTCACCGGAATGTTCCGTACCCAGGGTGTGATCACCACCAAGGCGGCGCTGGCCCTCCAGGGTCTGCCCGCGGGCCCGCTGCGCCTTCCTCTGGTGGAACTCACCGCACAGGAAACGGCTCAGCTCAAGATCGATCTCGCCGCCGGTGGGGTACAGCTGTAACCACAGACTTCACAACTGAATACGCGAAGAACACTCGCAACAGCGAGAACACAGACAACAGCAAGTGCACGAATGACATGCGCGCCACGTGCCTCAGCGGTACGTGGCGCGCGTGGTAAGGAGAGTCTTTTGAGTCATCCGCACCCCGAACTCGGCACCCCGCCGAAGCTCCCGAAGGGCGGCCTCCGTGTCACCCCGCTCGGTGGCCTCGGTGAAATCGGCCGCAACATGACGGTTTTCGAGTACGGCGGCCGCCTGCTCATCGTCGACTGCGGTGTGCTCTTCCCCGAGGAGGAGCAGCCGGGCATCGACCTGATCCTGCCGGACTTCACCACGATCCGGGACCGTCTCGACGACATCGAGGGCATCGTCCTGACGCACGGGCACGAGGACCACATCGGTGGTGTCCCGTACCTGCTGCGGCTGAAGCCGGACATCCCGCTGATCGGTTCCAAGCTGACCCTCGCGCTCATCGAGGCGAAGCTCCAGGAGCACCGCATCCGTCCGTACACCCTCGAAGTCGCCGAGGGCCAGCGCGAGCGCATCGGCGTCTTCGACTGCGAATTCATCGCGGTCAACCACTCCATCCCGGATGCTCTCGCGGTCGCCATCCGCACACCCGCGGGCATGGCCGTCGCTACCGGTGACTTCAAGATGGACCAGCTCCCGCTGGACGGCCGTCTCACCGACCTGCACGCGTTCGCCCGGCTGAGCGAAGAAGGCATCGACCTTCTCCTCTCCGACTCCACGAACGCCGAGGTTCCCGGCTTCGTACCGCCCGAGCGGGACATCTCCAACGTCCTGCGCACGGTCTTCGCGAACGCCCAGAAGCGGATCATCGTGGCGAGCTTCGCCAGCCACGTGCACCGCATCCAGCAGATCCTCGACGCGGCACACGAGTACGGCCGCCGCGTCGCCTTCGTCGGCCGCTCCATGGTCCGCAACATGGGCATCGCCCGTGACCTGGGCTATCTGAAGGTTCCCGCGGGCCTGGTCGTCGACGTCAAGACGCTCGACGACCTGCCGGACGACGAGGTCGTGCTGGTCTGCACGGGTTCCCAGGGCGAGCCGATGGCCGCGCTGTCCCGTATGGCCAACCGTGACCACCAGATCCGGATCGTCCAGGGCGACACGGTGATCCTCGCGTCGTCCCTGATCCCGGGCAACGAGAACGCGGTCTACCGCGTGATCAACGGTCTGACCCGCTGGGGCGCCAACGTCGTCCACAAGGGCAACGCCAAGGTCCACGTCTCGGGCCATGCCTCGGCCGGCGAGCTGCTGTACTTCTACAACATCTGCAAGCCGAAGAATCTGATGCCGGTCCACGGCGAATGGCGCCACCTCCGGGCCAACGCCGAGCTGGGCGCTCTCACGGGTGTACCCAAGGACCACATCGTCATCGCCGAGGACGGCGTCGTCGTCGACCTCATCGACGGCAAGGCCAAGATCGTCGGCAAGGTCCAGGCCGGTTATGTGTACGTCGACGGCCTCTCGGTCGGAGACGTCACCGAGACCTCGCTCAAGGACCGTCGCATCCTCGGTGACGAGGGCATCATCTCGGTCTTCATCGTGGTCGACAGCTCCACGGGCAAGATCACGGGTGGTCCCTACATCCAGGCCCGCGGCTCCGGTATCGACGATGCGGCGTTCACCGCCGTCGTACCGAAGATCGAGGAGGCGCTCAACAGGTCCGCGCAGGACGGCGTGGTGGAGCCCCACCAGCTCCAGCAGCTGGTCCGCCGTTCGGTGGGCAAGTGGGTCTCCGACACCTACCGCCGGCGCCCGATGATCCTTCCCGTCGTCGTCGAGGTCTGACCCCGACAGGCGCGAACTCCGGAGCGGGGCCCTCGATTTGCATCGGGGCGCCCCGCTCCAGTACGTTTGGCTCTCCGCCTGACCGGGAAGCGCCGCGCACACGTGTGCGCCGAGGCCACCCCGTACGGGACGGAAATTCCGACTCAGAACTTCTGATAAAGTCGGTCCGCCGAAAGGCAAGGCCACTCCAAAGGCCACCGGAATCAAATTCGAACCGGAAACGGCAGCGAAAATGAGTCTGGTAACGTTGGAAGCGCCGGAAAGGGAAACGCGAAAGCGGGAACCTGGAAAGCGGAACCCGTTTCGACCGGGAATCGGACACGAAAGAGTCTGATAGAGTCGGAAACGCAAGACCGAAGGGAAAAGCCCGGAGGAAAGCCCGTGAGGGTGAGTACGAAGGAAGCGTCCGTTCCTTGAGAACTCAACAGCGTGCCAAAAGTCAACGCCAGATATGTTGATACCCCGGCCTGTTTCGGCAGGTTGGTGGTTCCTTTGAAAGTCCTGCCGGACCTTGTGGTTCCGGTGGGCAATTTTACACAGCGAGGACGCTGTGGACGACCGGTCCTATTCCGACCGGTTGTCCCGCTCTCGTGTGTGTCGTCCCGATTACGGGAAAACATTCACGGAGAGTTTGATCCTGGCTCAGGACGAACGCTGGCGGCGTGCTTAACACATGCAAGTCGAACGATGAAGCCCTTCGGGGTGGATTAGTGGCGAACGGGTGAGTAACACGTGGGCAATCTGCCCTTCACTCTGGGACAAGCCCTGGAAACGGGGTCTAATACCGGATAACACTCTGTCCCGCATGGGACGGGGTTGAAAGCTCCGGCGGTGAAGGATGAGCCCGCGGCCTATCAGCTTGTTGGTGGGGTGATGGCCTACCAAGGCGACGACGGGTAGCCGGCCTGAGAGGGCGACCGGCCACACTGGGACTGAGACACGGCCCAGACTCCTACGGGAGGCAGCAGTGGGGAATATTGCACAATGGGCGAAAGCCTGATGCAGCGACGCCGCGTGAGGGATGACGGCCTTCGGGTTGTAAACCTCTTTCAGCAGGGAAGAAGCGAGAGTGACGGTACCTGCAGAAGAAGCGCCGGCTAACTACGTGCCAGCAGCCGCGGTAATACGTAGGGCGCAAGCGTTGTCCGGAATTATTGGGCGTAAAGAGCTCGTAGGCGGCTTGTTGCGTCGGTTGTGAAAGCCCGGGGCTTAACCCCGGGTCTGCAGTCGATACGGGCAGGCTAGAGTGTGGTAGGGGAGATCGGAATTCCTGGTGTAGCGGTGAAATGCGCAGATATCAGGAGGAACACCGGTGGCGAAGGCGGATCTCTGGGCCATTACTGACGCTGAGGAGCGAAAGCGTGGGGAGCGAACAGGATTAGATACCCTGGTAGTCCACGCCGTAAACGTTGGGAACTAGGTGTTGGCGACATTCCACGTCGTCGGTGCCGCAGCTAACGCATTAAGTTCCCCGCCTGGGGAGTACGGCCGCAAGGCTAAAACTCAAAGGAATTGACGGGGGCCCGCACAAGCAGCGGAGCATGTGGCTTAATTCGACGCAACGCGAAGAACCTTACCAAGGCTTGACATATACCGGAAAGCATCAGAGATGGTGCCCCCCTTGTGGTCGGTATACAGGTGGTGCATGGCTGTCGTCAGCTCGTGTCGTGAGATGTTGGGTTAAGTCCCGCAACGAGCGCAACCCTTGTTCTGTGTTGCCAGCATGCCCTTCGGGGTGATGGGGACTCACAGGAGACTGCCGGGGTCAACTCGGAGGAAGGTGGGGACGACGTCAAGTCATCATGCCCCTTATGTCTTGGGCTGCACACGTGCTACAATGGCCGGTACAATGAGCTGCGATGCCGCGAGGCGGAGCGAATCTCAAAAAGCCGGTCTCAGTTCGGATTGGGGTCTGCAACTCGACCCCATGAAGTCGGAGTTGCTAGTAATCGCAGATCAGCATTGCTGCGGTGAATACGTTCCCGGGCCTTGTACACACCGCCCGTCACGTCACGAAAGTCGGTAACACCCGAAGCCGGTGGCCCAACCCCTTGTGGGAGGGAGCTGTCGAAGGTGGGACTGGCGATTGGGACGAAGTCGTAACAAGGTAGCCGTACCGGAAGGTGCGGCTGGATCACCTCCTTTCTAAGGAGCATCTAGATTCCGCAAGGAATCCAGAGCCACTACGTCGGCAAATGTTCGACGGTGGTTAGCTCATGGGTGGAACGTTGACTATTCGGCACGGTTCTTCGGGATCACTAGTACTGCTTCGGCGTGGAACGTGAATCGTGAGGGGTCGTGTCGGGCACGTTGTTGGGTATCTGAGGGTACGGCCGTTTGGTCGCCTTCAGTTGCCGGCCCCGGTAAAGCATCGTTTCGGCGGTGTGTGACGGGTGGCTGGTCGTTGTTTGAGAACTGCACAGTGGACGCGAGCATCTGTGGCCAAGTTTTTAAGGGCGCACGGTGGATGCCTTGGCACCAGGAACCGATGAAGGACGTGGGAGGCCACGATAGGCCCCGGGGAGCTGTCAACCGAGCTTTGATCCGGGGGTGTCCGAATGGGGAAACCCGGCAGTCGTCATGGGCTGTCACCCGCTGCTGAACACATAGGCAGTGTGGAGGGAACGAGGGGAAGTGAAACATCTCAGTACCCTCAGGAAGAGAAAACAACCGTGATTCCGGGAGTAGTGGCGAGCGAAACCGGATGAGGCCAAACCGTATGCGTGTGATACCCGGCAGGGGTTGCGCATGCGGGGTTGTGGGATCTCTCTTTTGCGGTCTGCCGGCCGTGAGACGAGTCAGAAACCGTTGATGTAGGCGAAGGACATGCGAAAGGTCCGGCGTAGAGGGTAAGACCCCCGTAGCTGAAACATTGACGGCTCGTTTGAGAGACACCCAAGTAGCACGGGGCCCGAGAAATCCCGTGTGAATCTGGCGGGACCACCCGCTAAGCCTAAATATTCCCTGGTGACCGATAGCGGATAGTACCGTGAGGGAATGGTGAAAAGTACCGCGGGAGCGGAGTGAAATAGTACCTGAAACCGTGTGCCTACAAGCCGTGGGAGCGTCGCTGTTGTTCTTCGGAGCAACAGTCGTGACTGCGTGCCTTTTGAAGAATGAGCCTGCGAGTTTGCGGTGTGTTGCGAGGTTAACCCGTGTGGGGAAGCCGTAGCGAAAGCGAGTCCGAATAGGGCGTTTTAGTAGCACGCTCAAGACCCGAAGCGGAGTGATCTAGCCATGGGCAGGTTGAAGCGGAGGTAAGACTTCGTGGAGGACCGAACCCACCAGGGTTGAAAACCTGGGGGATGACCTGTGGTTAGGGGTGAAAGGCCAATCAAACTCCGTGATAGCTGGTTCTCCCCGAAATGCATTTAGGTGCAGCGTCGTGTGTTTCTTGCCGGAGGTAGAGCACTGGATAGGCGATGGGCCCTACCGGGTTACTGACCTTAGCCAAACTCCGAATGCCGGTAAGTGAGAGCACGGCAGTGAGACTGTGGGGGATAAGCTCCATGGTCGAGAGGGAAACAGCCCAGAGCATCGACTAAGGCCCCTAAGCGTACGCTAAGTGGGAAAGGATGTGGAGTCGCAGAGACAACCAGGAGGTTGGCTTAGAAGCAGCCACCCTTGAAAGAGTGCGTAATAGCTCACTGGTCAAGTGATTCCGCGCCGACAATGTAGCGGGGCTCAAGCGTACCGCCGAAGTCGTGTCATTCCAGCATTGAGGGCCAACGCCTGCTGGGATGGGTAGGGGAGCGTCGTGTGCCGGGTGAAGCAGCCGCGGAAGCGAGTTGTGGACGGTTCACGAGTGAGAATGCAGGCATGAGTAGCGATACACACGTGAGAAACGTGTGCGCCGATTGACTAAGGGTTCCTGGGTCAAGCTGATCTGCCCAGGGTAAGTCGGGACCTAAGGCGAGGCCGACAGGCGTAGTCGATGGACAACCGGTTGATATTCCGGTACCCGCTTTGAAACGCCCAATACTGAATCAGGCGATGCTAAGTCCGTGAAGCCGGCCCGATCTCTTCGGAGTTGAGGGTAGTGGTGGAGCCGACGAACCAGACTTGTACTAGGTAAGCGATGGGGTGACGCAGGAAGGTAGTCCAGCCCGGGCGGTGGTTGTCCCGGGGTAAGGGTGTAGGGCGTGTGATAGGCAAATCCGTCACACATTAAGTCTGAGACCTGATGCCGAGCCGATTGTGGCGAAGTGGATGATCCTATGCTGTCGAGAAAAGCCTCTAGCGAGTTTCATGGCGGCCCGTACCCTAAACCGACTCAGGTGGTCAGGTAGAGAATACCGAGGCGTTCGGGTGAACTATGGTTAAGGAACTCGGCAAAATGCCCCCGTAACTTCGGGAGAAGGGGGGCCATCACTGGTGATTGGATTTACTCCATGAGCTGGGGGTGGCCGCAGAGACCAGCGAGAAGCGACTGTTTACTAAAAACACAGGTCCGTGCGAAGCCGTAAGGCGATGTATACGGACTGACGCCTGCCCGGTGCTGGAACGTTAAGGGGACCGGTTAGCTGACTTTCGGGTCGGCGAAGCTGAGAACTTAAGCGCCAGTAAACGGCGGTGGTAACTATAACCATCCTAAGGTAGCGAAATTCCTTGTCGGGTAAGTTCCGACCTGCACGAATGGCGTAACGACTTCTCGACTGTCTCAACCATAGGCCCGGTGAAATTGCACTACGAGTAAAGATGCTCGTTTCGCGCAGCAGGACGGAAAGACCCCGGGACCTTTACTACAGTTTGATATTGGTGTTCGGTTCGGCTTGTGTAGGATAGGTGGGAGACTTTGAAGCAGCCACGCCAGTGGTTGTGGAGTCGCCGTTGAAATACCACTCTGGTCGTGCTGGATGTCTAACCTGGGTCCGTGATCCGGATCAGGGACAGTGTCTGATGGGTAGTTTAACTGGGGCGGTTGCCTCCTAAAGAGTAACGGAGGCGCCCAAAGGTTCCCTCAGCCTGGTTGGCAATCAGGTGTTGAGTGTAAGTGCACAAGGGAGCTTGACTGTGAGACCGACGGGTCGAGCAGGGACGAAAGTCGGGACTAGTGATCCGGCAGTGGCTTGTGGAAGCGCTGTCGCTCAACGGATAAAAGGTACCCCGGGGATAACAGGCTGATCTTCCCCAAGAGTCCATATCGACGGGATGGTTTGGCACCTCGATGTCGGCTCGTCGCATCCTGGGGCTGGAGTCGGTCCCAAGGGTTGGGCTGTTCGCCCATTAAAGCGGTACGCGAGCTGGGTTTAGAACGTCGTGAGACAGTTCGGTCCCTATCCGCTGCGCGCGTAGGAATATTGAGAAGGGCTGTCCCTAGTACGAGAGGACCGGGACGGACGAACCTCTGGTGTGCCAGTTGTTCTGCCAAGGGCATGGCTGGTTGGCTACGTTCGGAAAGGATAACCGCTGAAAGCATCTAAGCGGGAAGCCTGCTTCGAGATGAGTATTCCCACCCCCTTGAGGGGTTAAGGCTCCCAGTAGACGACTGGGTTGATAGGCCAGATGTGGAAGCCCGGTAACGGGTGGAGCTGACTGGTACTAATAGGCCGAGGGCTTGTCCTCAGTTGCTCGCGTCCACTGTGTTAGTTCTGAAATAACGAACGGCCGTGTTGTTGTCCGGTGTTGGTTAATTTCATAGTGTTTCGGTGGTCATTGCGTTAGGGAAACGCCCGGTTACATTCCGAACCCGGAAGCTAAGCCTTTCAGCGCCGATGGTACTGCAGGGGGGACCCTGTGGGAGAGTAGGACGCCGCCGAACAATTATTCCGGGAAAGCCCCGCACCTCTGGTGCGGGGCTTTTCTGCGTTCACAGGCCGGCCCCGGATGTGCGGCCAGGTGCAGGTGCCGATGACAGGCGTCGGGCACTCGCTTCGGGCGGTTATGAATATCCCTCGGTTCGGGGTATGGTTTACCTCGTTGCCGCAGCGCAGCAGGCCCCAATAGCTCAGTCGGTAGAGCGTCTCCATGGTAAGGAGAAGGTCTACGGTTCGATTCCGTATTGGGGCTCAGGTAACACGAAAGGCCCCCGCCGCTCGGCGGGGGCCTTTCGCATGTCCGGCACCTTCGGATTCACTGTCCGCCGATGTGGTGCGAATCGAGGCGGGCAATGTCGTCTGCGGAGAGGCGCAGAGCCCCCGCGGCCACGTTCTCCACGAGGTGGTCCGGATTACCGGTGCCGGGGATGGCGAGCACATGCGATCCCTGATGCAGGGTCCAGGCCAGCCGGACCTGTGCCGCCGTCGCGCCGTGAGCGCGGGCGACGGCGAGCAGCACGTCGTCGGTGGCCGGCGCGGAGGCTGCGCTGTGCGCGCCCTTCTCACGTCCCTCGCCGGCGATCGCGAAGAACGGGACGAACGCGATGCCCTGCTCTCCGCAGATCCGCAGGATGTCGTCGGCGTCCGTGGTGCGGGAGTCGAGACCGTAGCGGTTCTGTACGCAGACCACCGGAGCGATGGCCTGCGCCTCGGCAAGGTGGTGGGCCTTGATAGCGGAGATGCCGAGGTGGCGTACGAGGCCGGCTTCGCGGAGCTCGGCCAGTGCGCCGAAGTGTTCGGCGACCGAGTCCTGGCCCATGAGGCGCAGGTTCACCACGTCGAGATGGTCGCGGCCCAGCTGACGCAGGTTCTCCTCCACCTGGCCGCGCAGTTCGTCCGGCCTGGCCGGAGTGATCCAGGCGCCCGAGGGATCCCGTGCGGGGCCGACCTTGGTGGTGATGACCAGGTTCTCGGAGTACGGCGCCAGGGCACGGTTGATCAGCTCGTTCGCGGACCGTATCGACGAGAAGTAGAACGCGGCGGTGTCGATGTGGTTCACGCCGAGTTCCGTGGCACGCCGGAGCACGCTGATCGATTGCTCGCGGTCGCTCGGGGTGCCGAGGTCGAAGGCGGCACTGCCGGTCAGGCGCATCGCTCCGAATCCGATGCGGTTGACTGTCAGGTCGCCGAGGTCCCACGTGCCGGCGGACGCCGCGGTGATGGTCTCCGATGTCATGGTGCGGAGTCTGTCAGAGGCTCCGCACCTTGAGGCGCGGTCAGACGGCAGGAGGCTCGGGTACGCGCATGGCCAGGATGGCCATGTCATCAGAGGCCGGTTCGGCGGCGAACCGTTCGACGGCCCGCAGGACACGGGTCGCCACGGCTCCTGCCGTGAGGCCCGTGCACGTGGTGAGGACATCGGCCAGACCGTCGTCGCCGAGCATGCGGGTGCCTTCGCGGCGTTCTGTCACGCCGTCGGTGACGCACAGCAGCACATCGCCCGGGGCGAGGGTGACGGTCTGCTCGTACAGTTCGAGGTCCTCGATGACCCCCAGCAGCGGCTGCGGTTCGGCCGCCGCCTCGACCGTGCCGTCCTGCCGGAGACGCAGTGGCAGGGGATGCCCGGCGCACACCACCTTCAGAAGTGCGCTGCCGTCCTCCTGGGGCCACAGCTCGCCGTAGAGAAGGGTGAGGAAGCGGCTGCGGGCACCCTCGTCGAGGATGGCGGCGTTCAGACGCTCCAGGACAGCGGGGCCGCCGAAGCCCTCGCGTGCGAGCAGGCGCAGGGCGTGGCGGGCGAGGCCCGTGACAGCCGCCGCCTCCGGACCCGTACCGCACACGTCACCGATGGCGAAGCCGTAGGCGCCGTCGCGGATCGGGAAGACGTCGTAGAAGTCGCCGCCGACCTCGTTGCCCTCGCCGGCCGCACGGTAGATGACCTCGATCTCGACGTTGGGGACGTCGGGCAGGCCGGGCGGCAGCAGGCTGCGCTGCAGGGACTGGCTGATCGCCATGCGCTCGGAGTAGAGGCGGGCGTTGTCGAGGGCGAGGGCTGCGCGGCGGGAGAGATCCTCGGCCAGTTCGAGGATCTCCTGGCGGAAGTGGTCGTCGGACGGCTTGCCGAGCGTGAGCATGCCGATGACGCGGTTGCGGGCGACGAGCGGGAGGACCACAGTCTCGCCGCCGACCGCGGCCGCGGTCGCCAGTGTGGAGCGGATGCCGGAGCCGAGGGCGGTGGACTCGCTGAGGCCGAGACTCCGCATCGAAGTGCGCAGCGCCGCCTCATGCGCCGCCTCGGACGGGGCGGCCCAGACCCGGGCGCCGGGCGTCGGCACGGGATCCGGCGGGGCGATCTTGGACAACAGGGCCTTGAGGCCGTCGATGAGTTCCTCGTCCTCGTGGAGCACGTAGGAGAGGTACGGCTCCGAGGACTGGTCGGCGATCGTGTAGACGGCGCACCAGGTGGCCAGGGTCGGGACCGTCATCTGAGCCATCAGGGCCAGCGTCTGGTCCCGGTCGAGCGTGCCGGCGAGCAGGTCGGAGGCTTCGACGAGGAAGGACAGCGAACCGCGGCGGAGCCGTTCGAGTTCGCCGAGGCGGGCCGATTCCACGGCGAGCGCGATGCGGTCCGCGGCGAACTGGAGGCGCAGGGCCTCCTCGTTGGTGTACCTGCCGGGTGCTTCGGCGGCGACGCCCAGTGAGCCGGTGAGGCGGCCCTCGACCTTCAGCGGGACGGTGACGACGGAGCGCATACCGGTCCCGCCGAGCAGAGGGACGGCGCCGGGAACGGCGGTGAGGTCCTCGTGGACCGCGGGCATCCTGGCGGAGCCGTACCGTCCGGTGCCCGCCTCGACGGGGACCCGGGCGAAGCGCTGACGGGCGGACGGCAGGCCGGTCGTGGCCCGTACCTCCAGCTCCGTCTCGTCGTCCGTGGCCAGCAGGAGGAAGGCCGCATCCGCGTCAAGCATGTCCCGGGCCCGTTCGACGGTGCGCTGGAGCAGCCCGTCCAGGTCATCGGGGGCGGGAGAGCCGATGAAGACTTCGAACGGGTCCGTGGCGCGGTTCTCGGCGCCGGCGTCGGAGACGGGGGTGCGGACCGGGGACTGCAGCACGGCGCGCTCGTATTCGCGGACGAGCAGACAGACCGTCGACGGCTCGCCCTGGGTGTCGCGGACTCTGAGGTGCGAGGCGTAGACGGGAATGGTGCGTCCGTCGGCGCCCCGGATTCCGTAGCTCCCCTCCCAGCGGGAGAGCTGGAGCGCGTCGACGATGCCGGTGTTGGTGCCGGGAGTGTGGGGCCAGGCCGCGAAGTCGGTGAGCTGCTTGCCGGTGACCTGGTCCGCGGTGTAGCCGAAGAGGAACGTTGCGTCATCGTTCCAGGCGGCCAGAGAACCGGAGCTGTCGATCTGGACGACGGCGACCCGGACGCGCTCGTCGGCGACCGGGAGCAGAGGCGTGGGGAGCAGGGGACCGGCGGAGCGGATGCCCACCGGGCGCTGCGGGAGATCGAGCTGGAACCAGACATGTTTGTGCGTCGGGGTGTACTCGACGCCCCACCGGGAAGCGAGCGCTGCGCAGAGCAGCAGCCCCCGGCCGCTCTCACGGTCCGGGCTGCCGAAGTCCAGACCGGTGCTCTGGAGCGGGATCTCGCGTTCCGGATAGCGGTCGGAGACCTCGACCCGGACGCCGTCCTCCGTACGCAGACAGAGCACGTCGGCGGCGGTGCCGGCGTGCACCACCGCATTGGTCACGAGCTCACTGGTGAGCACGACCGCGTCGTCGACGACGTCGGTGTAACCCCAGCCCTGCAGGGTGTCACGCACGAAAGTGCGGGCGGTCGCTACCGAGCGCCCGACCGGGTCGAAGGTGGCGGCCGCGCGCGCGGTGATCACAGCACTCCCCATATGGTGTCTCGTCGCTTTCCCGAGTCCTGTGCCCGTTTCTCGCCGCTTCGATTCGCCTGCCAGGCTAGACGCTCGGTCTCTGTTCCGGGTACACGAGGGCCGACTTCGGGCAAGGGCGACCAGGAAGTGGTCGGTGAGCGGACAAGTGTGGGCTTCCCAACGGAGGGATGAGGGACAACCGTTGGAGGTTGCACCCCGGTCCGTTGCGGCCTGGTAGGTTTCAACGATTTGACGTCCGCATGGTCACCCGTCGACGGTGGGCAGTGGCGGTGAGCCAATGTGGATCTGGGCAAGCTCCCAGTTAAGGCCCGAGCGATACGGTCAACCCCTGCGGGAGGGACACGGTGGAGTCTGGCGTGGCGGCGCGGGGATCAGGAACGCGCACAAGAGGCGGACAGTCCGTGAAGAAACAGCGCAATGGAACGATCGAGGTGGACGCGGCAGCGCTCAACAGGCTGCTCGCGGGCCTGGTGGCGATGCGCGACGGGAACTTCCGCAGGCGTCTGACGGTCTCGGGCGACGGCGTGATGACGGAGCTCGCCGCGGTCTTCAACGAGGTCGCCGACCGCAATCTCCATCTCACCGGAGAGCTGGCACGGGTACGTCGCGTGGTCGGGCGCGAGGGAAAGCTGACCGAGCGGCTGGAGACAGGGGCCTGCGAGGGCTCCTGGGCGGCAGCCATCGATGCCTCGAACGAGCTGGTCGACGATCTGGCGCGGCCCGTGTCGGAGGTCGGGCGGGTGCTCTCGGCGGTCGCCGACGGTGATCTCGAGCAGCGGATGGAGCTCCGGTCGCACACGGCGGACGAGACCGTGCGGCCGCTGCGCGGCGAGTTCCTGAAGGTTGCCCGTACGGTCAACAACCTGGTCGACCAGCTGTCGGTGTTCACCGAGCAGGTGACGCGGGTGGCGGTCGAGGTGGGGACCGAGGGCAAGCTGGGCGGGCAGGCCCAGGTGCGCGGAATGTCCGGTTCCTGGAAGGACCTCACGGACTCCGTCAACACCATGGCGTACCGGCTGACGGCGCAGGTGCGTGACATCGCCCTGGTCACGACGGCGGTCGCCAAGGGGGATCTGTCACGGAAGGTCACCGTCCATGTGGCCGGTGAGATGCTCCAGCTGAAGAACACCGTCAACACGATGGTCGACCAGCTGTCGTCGTTCTCCTCCGAGGTGACCCGGGTCGCCCGCGAGGTGGGCACGGAGGGCGAGCTCGGCGGACAGGCGACGGTGCCCGGCGTGGCCGGGGTGTGGAAGGACCTCACCGACTCCGTCAACACGATGGCCGGAAACCTCACGTCGCAGGTGCGTGGCATCGCGGAGGTGACGACGGCGGTCGCCAACGGTGACCTGTCACAGAAGGTCACGGTGAGCGCCCGCGGCGAGGTGGCGCAGCTCGCCGAGACCATCAACCAGATGACCGAGACGCTGCGGACCTTCGCGGACGAAGTGACGCGGGTGGCCAGCGAGGTCGGTGGCGAGGGTCTGCTCGGCGGCCAGGCCCAGGTGCCGGGCGCGGCGGGTACGTGGAAGGACCTCACCGATTCGGTGAACACGGTCTTCCGGAACCTGACGACGCAGGTGCGCGACATCGCGCAGGTGACCACGGCGGTCGCCAGCGGCGACATGACGCAGAAGGTCACGGTCGATGTGGCCGGCGAGATGCTGGAGCTGAAGAACACCGTCAACACGATGGTGGACCAGCTGCAGTCCTTCGGTTCGGAAGTGACCCGGGTCGCCCGGGAGGTCGGTGTCGAGGGCCGCCTCGGCGGCCAGGCCGAGGTGCCGGGCGCGGCGGGTACGTGGAAGGACCTCACCGATTCGGTGAACACGGCGTTCCGGAACCTGACGGGTCAGGTGCGCGACATCGCGCAGGTGACGACCGCGGTGGCGAACGGCGATCTGTCGCAGAAGGTCACCGTGGACGTGGCCGGCGAGATGCTGGAGCTGAAGAACACCGTCAACACGATGGTGTCGCAGCTGTCGTCCTTCGCCGACCAGGTGACGCGCATGGCGCGGGACGTGGGCACGGAGGGCCGGCTCGGCGGCCAGGCACGGGTCGACGGAGTCTCCGGTACCTGGAAGGAGCTCACCGACTCCGTCAACTTCATGGCGGGGAACCTGACCTCCCAGGTGCGTCAGATCGCACAGGTGACGACGGCGGTGGCGCGGGGCGATCTGTCCCAGAAGATCGACGTCGACGCCCGCGGTGAGATTCTGGAGCTGAAGAACACCATCAACACGATGGTCGACCAGCTCTCCGCCTTCGCCGAGCAGGTGACCCGGGTGGCCCGTGAGGTGGGCACGGACGGGCGGCTCGGTGGGCAGGCGCAGGTGCCCGGTGTGGCCGGTGTGTGGCGTGACCTCACCGATTCGGTGAACGGCATGGCGGGGAACCTGACCGCTCAGGTCCGTAACATCGCGCAGGTCGCGACGGCGGTGGCGCGCGGCGACCTGTCCCAGAAGATCGACGTCGACGCCCGTGGCGAGATCCTGGAGCTGAAGAACACCCTCAACACGATGGTGGACCAGCTGTCGAACTTCGCCGAGCAGGTGACGCGGGTCGCCCGTGAGGTGGGTACGGAAGGCATTCTGGGCGGCCAGGCCGAGGTACAGGGCGTGTCCGGCACCTGGAAGGACCTCACCCAGTCCGTCAACGGCATGGCGAACAACCTGACCATGCAGGTCCGCAACATCGCCGAGGTCACCACCGCGGTCGCGAAGGGCGATCTCTCCAAGAAGATCACCGTCGACGCCAAGGGCGAGATCCTCGAACTGGTGACGACCGTCAACACGATGGTCGACCAGCTGCTCAACTTCGCGGACGAGGTGACGCGAGTCGCGCGCGAGGTGGGTACCGAGGGCATCCTGGGCGGCCAGGCCCGGGTGCGCGGTGCGACGGGTATCTGGAAGGACCTCAGCGAGAACGTCAACCTGATGGCCAACAACCTGACCAGTCAGGTGCGGAACATCTCCCGGGTCTCGTCCGCCGTCGCCAACGGCGATCTGACCAAGAAGGTCACCGTCGAGGCGCGCGGCGAGGTCGCCGAACTCGCCGACACCGTCAACACGATGGTGACGACGCTGTCCTCGTTCGCCGACGAAGTGACGCGAGTCGCCCGTGAGGTGGGCACGGAGGGGGAGCTGGGCGGCCAGGCGCGGGTCCCTGGCGTCTCCGGTACGTGGAAGGACCTGACCGAGTCGGTGAACTCGATGGCGTCCAACCTGACCGGTCAGGTCCGCCAGATCGCCACGGTCACCACGGCCATCGCCAAGGGCGATCTCACCAAGAAGATCGACATCGACGCCCGCGGTGAGATCCAGGAGCTGAAGAACACCATCAACACGATGGTCGACCAGCTGTCGTCGTTCGCCGAGCAGGTGACCCGGGTGGCCCGTGAGGTGGGCACCGAGGGGCAGCTGGGCGGCCAGGCCCGGGTCCGGGACGTGGACGGCACCTGGCGCGATCTCACCGAGTCCGTGAACGAGATGGCCGGGAACCTGACCCGTCAGGTGCGGGCCATCGCGGCCGTGGCCACCGCGGTGACCCGTGGCGACCTCAACCTCAAGATCGACGTGGACGCGGCCGGCGAGATCCAGGCCCTGCAGGACAACATCAACACGATGATCGCCAACCTGCGCGACACGACGGCCACCAACAAGGAGCAGGACTGGCTCAAGGGCAACCTCGCCCGGATCTCCGGTCTGATGCAGGGGCGCCGCGATCTCGACGACGTCGCCTCGCTGATCATGAGCGAGCTGACTCCGGTCGTCTCGGCGCAGCACGGGGCGTTCTTCCTGGCCATGCCGACCGGCGACGCCGACGCGGTGGTGGCGGACGGCGACAAGGACGGTGCGTACGTGCTCCGCATGCGGGGCAGTTACGGCTACTCCGCGGGCTCGATGCCGACGTCTTTCCGGCCCGGCGAGACGCTCATCGGTACGGCGGCGGAGGAGAAGCGGACGATCCAGGTGGACAACGTGCCGCCGGGCTATCTGAAGATCTCCTCGGGGCTGGGCGAGGCACCGCCCGCCCATGTGATCGTGCTGCCGGTGCTCTTCGAGGGGCAGGTCCTCGGCGTGATCGAGCTGGCCTCGTTCCAGCCGTTCACCCACATCCAGCGCGACTTCCTCAACCAGCTCGCCGAGATGATCGCGACGAGCGTCAACACCATCAGCGTCAACACCAAGACCGAGAAGCTTCTGGAGCAGTCGCAGGAACTGACCGAGCAACTGCGCGACCGCTCCGAGGAGTTGGAGAACCGGCAGAAGGCGCTCCAGGCCTCCAACGCCGAACTGGAGGAGAAGGCCGAGCTGCTGGCCCAGCAGAACCGCGACATCGAGGTGAAGAACACCGAGATCGAGGAGGCCCGGCAGGTCCTGGAGGAGCGCGCCGAGCAGCTCGCGGTCTCGATGCGCTACAAGTCCGAGTTCCTGGCGAACATGTCGCATGAGCTGCGTACACCGCTCAACTCGCTGCTCATCCTGGCCAAGCTGCTCGCGGACAACGCCGAGGGCAATCTCTCGCCGAAGCAGGTGGAGTTCGCCGAGACGATCCACGGTGCCGGTTCCGACCTGCTCCAGCTGATCAACGACATCCTCGACCTGTCGAAGGTCGAGGCGGGCAAGATGGACGTCAGCCCGACCCGGATCGCTCTGGTCCAGCTGGTCGACTACGTGGAGGCGACCTTCCGGCCGCTCACCGCGGAGAAGGGGCTCGACTTCTCCGTACGCGTGTCGCCTGAGCTGCCGGCGACGCTGCACACGGACGAGCAGCGGCTCCTCCAGGTGCTGCGCAACCTGCTGTCCAACGCGGTGAAGTTCACCGACAGCGGCGCCGTCGAGCTGGTGATCCGGCACGCCAGTACGGATGTGCCGCACGCCATCCGTGAGCAGCTCCTCGAAGCCGGTTCGCTGCGCGACGCCGACGCCGACCTGATCGCCTTCTCGGTCACCGACACCGGCATCGGGATCGCGTCCAGCAAGATGCTGGTGATCTTCGAGGCGTTCAAGCAGGCGGACGGCACGACGAGCCGCAAGTACGGCGGCACGGGACTGGGGCTGTCCATCAGCCGGGAGATCGCCCGGCTGCTGGGCGGCGAGATCCATGCGGCGAGCGAGCCGGGCAGGGGCTCGACCTTCACGCTGTATCTGCCGCTCCACCCCAGCGAACTGCCGCCGCAGGGTTACCCGCAGATCGGCCCGGGGCCCATCGAGGCGCATGGCCAGGCGGTCGAGGAAGGGCTGATTCCGGAGGCCGGTGCGGAGTACGGCATGGGCGGCGATCCGTCGGTGCCCGGTCCGGTCAGTTCCGCGGGGCTGTTCCGGCACCGCCGCAAGGCGCTGGGGATGGAGCGCAGGACCGCGCTGCCGCCGAGGAGCGCCGCGCCGGCCGGGTCGGTCCAGGAGCCGTGGGCGGCGGCCGGCCAGGAGGAGCCCGAGGCCCGCAGGGTGTTCCGGTTTGGCGGCGAGAAGGTGCTGATCGTCGACGACGACATCCGTAACGTCTTCGCGCTCACCAGTGTGCTGGAGCAGCACGGCCTCTCGGTCCTGTACGCGGAGAACGGGCGCGAGGGCATCGAAGTCCTGGAGCAGCACGACGACGTGACGGTCGTACTGATGGACATCATGATGCCGGAGATGGACGGTTATGCGACGACCACGGCGATTCGCCGTATGCCGCAGTTCGCCGGACTGCCCATCATCGCGCTGACCGCGAAGGCCATGAAGGGAGACCGGGAGAAGGCGATCGATTCCGGCGCTTCCGACTATGTCACCAAGCCTGTTGATCCTGATCATCTGCTCTCCGTCATGGAGCAGTGGATGCACGGAGGGTGATCGTCGATTGGTGGATCGCGATAAGTTGCTGATCGAGTGTGCGCGAATGGGTGTGAGGGGGCGGTGCGCGGGGAACCTTCTGGTCTCCCACCGCGTTTTCGGTATGTGCACAGTGACATCGCGGTGACAGGGTGTGGTGACGGGCGGGGTGCGGCTACCATGACCGGCACAAGGACGGACGACGCAAGGGAGTCGTCCCCTGGGGCGGCGCCCGGTGCAATTCCGGGGCGAGGAGGACGGGCCATGGTGCCGAAGGCCAAGATCCTCCTGGTCGATGACCGGCCGGAGAATCTGCTGGCGCTGGAGGCCATCCTCTCTGCGCTCGATCAGACACTGGTACGGGCATCGTCAGGGGAGGAAGCGCTCAAAGCGCTGCTCACGGACGACTTCGCGGTCATTCTGCTGGACGTCCAGATGCCGGGTATGGACGGTTTCGAGACCGCCGCGCACATCAAGCGGCGGGAGCGGACCCGGGACATCCCGATCATCTTCCTCACCGCGATCAACCACGGTCCGCATCACACCTTCCGGGGTTACGCGGCGGGTGCGGTGGACTACATCTCGAAGCCCTTCGATCCCTGGGTGCTGCGCGCCAAGGTCTCGGTCTTCGTCGAGCTGTACACGAAGAACTGCCAACTGCGCGAACAGGCCGCACTGCTCAGGCTTCAGCTCGAGGGCGGCGGCCGGCCGAGTGTGGACCAGGACAGGGAGCCTGCCGGACTCCTGGCCGAACTCTCGGCGCGCCTCGCGGCCGTCGAGGAGCAGGCGGAGGCCCTCTCCAAGCAGCTCGACGACGAGTCGGCGGATGCCGCAGCAGTGGCGACCGCCGCCCATCTCGAACGGAAGCTGACGGGACTGCGGCGCGCGCTCGACGCGCTGGAGCCCGGCGCCGGAAGCGGCACGGCGGCGCTTCCCTCGTAACGCGTCCTCGCGAAACTCACCGCTCCGGAAGCTGCGTTCGGTGGCGGGCCTCCGGTGTAACCGGTTGAGGGCGCGTCAGTTCCACGGCCCGGTAAGGCGACACGGCCGAACGAAGCGACGGGCACAGGTGTTCACTGCCGCCGACACCGGTAACCTCGGCACCATGGCCTCACGTACGTCCGGCAAGGGTTCCCAGGGCACGGCGGGCACCGCAAAGCGTCCCGGCCGTACCGCGGGTCCGGCGAAGAAAGCCGCGCCCGCGAAGAAAGCCGCCGCGAAGAAGACCGCACCCGCCAAGAAGGCCCCGGCCAAGAAGGCGGCCGCTCCCAGACCCGCACCGTCGCCCACCGGGGGCGTGTACCGGCTGGCGCGTGCCGTCTGGCTCGGCGCCGCCCATGCCATCGGCGCGATGTTCCGCGGCCTGGGGCGCGGGGCCAAGGGACTCGATCCCGCGCACCGCAAGGACGGCATCGCGCTGCTCCTGCTCGGTCTCGCGCTGATCGTCGCCGCGGGCACCTGGTCGAATCTTCGGGGGCCGGTCGGGGACCTCGTCGAGATGCTCGTCACCGGAGCCTTCGGCCGGCTCGACCTGCTCGTACCGATACTGCTCGGCGCCATCGCCGTACGGCTGATCCTCTACCCGGAGAAGCCCGAGGCCAACGGCCGTATCGTCATCGGGCTCTCCGCCCTGGTCGTCGGGGTGCTCGGACTGGTCCACATCGCGTGCGGATCGCCGGGCCGGGGGGACGGCACCGAGGCGATGCAGGACGCGGGCGGACTGATCGGCTGGGCCGCTTCCAAGCCGCTCATCTACACCATGGGCGAAGTCCTCGCCGTGCCACTGCTCCTGCTCCTCACTGTCTTCGGACTGCTGGTCGTCACCGCGACGCCGGTGAACGCCATTCCGCAGCGGCTGCGACTGCTCGGTACGAAGCTGGGCATCGTCGAGCCCGTGTACGACCTCGAGGACGAGAGCGACGACGAGCGGTACGACGAGCAGTGGCGCGACGCGCTGCCCGCCCGCTCACGCCGTTCCTCCGCCCGCCGTACCGAGGCGCCCGGCGAGTACGACCCCGAGCAGGCGGAGGCCGAGGCGCTCTCCAGACGCCGCAGGCCGCGCAGGCCCTCCGTGCAGCCCGCGATGAGCCGGACCATGGATGCGGTGGACGTCGCCGCGGCCGCGGCCGCGGCGCTCGACGGGGCGGTACTCAACGGCATGCCGCCCTCGCCGATCGTCGCCGACCTCACCCAGAGCGTCTCCGTCGAGCGGGACCGGGAACGGTCCGGCACCCCGGTGCCCGGCGCGAGGGAGGCGGGGACGGACCCGTCCGAGAAGCGTGCGGCGCCCTTCGGCGGTGTACCCGATCTGACCAAGCCCGCGCCCGACCGGTCGCAGTCCCAGCCGCTGCCGGCCCGTGCCGAGCAGCTTCAGCTCTCCGGCGACATCACGTACGCGCTGCCGTCGCTCGATCTGCTGGAACGCGGCGGTCCGGGCAAGACCCGCAGCGCCGCCAACGACTCGATCGTGGCCTCCCTGACGAATGTCTTCACCGAGTTCAAGGTCGATGCCGCGGTCACCGGCTTCACCCGCGGACCGACGGTGACGCGGTACGAGGTGGAGCTCGGCCCGGCCGTGAAGGTCGAGCGGATCACCGCGCTCGCCAAGAACATCGCGTACGCCGTCGCCAGTCCCGATGTCCGGATCATTTCCCCGATCCCTGGGAAGTCCGCCGTCGGCATCGAGATCCCCAACACCGACCGCGAGATGGTCAACCTCGGCGACGTGCTGCGCCTCGCGGCCGCGGCCGAGGACGACCACCCGATGCTGGTCGCGCTCGGCAAGGACGTCGAGGGCGGCTATGTGATGGCCAACCTCGCGAAGATGCCGCACGTGCTGGTGGCCGGCGCCACCGGTTCCGGCAAGTCGTCCTGCATCAACTGCCTGATCACCTCGGTCATGGTGCGGGCGACTCCGGACGACGTCCGGATGGTGCTCGTCGACCCCAAGCGCGTCGAACTGACCGCGTACGAGGGCATTCCGCATCTGATCACGCCGATCATCACCAACCCGAAGCGTGCCGCCGAGGCGCTGCAGTGGGTCGTCCGGGAGATGGACCTCCGGTACGACGACCTCGCCGCGTTCGGCTACCGGCACATCGACGACTTCAACCAGGCCGTGCGCAACGGCAAGGTCAAGCCGCCGGAGGGCAGCGAGCGGGAGCTCTCCCCGTACCCGTATCTGCTGGTGATCGTCGACGAGCTGGCCGATCTGATGATGGTCGCTCCGCGTGACGTCGAGGACGCCATCGTCCGTATCACCCAGCTGGCCCGCGCCGCCGGCATCCACCTGGTGCTCGCCACCCAGCGGCCGTCCGTCGATGTGGTCACCGGTCTGATCAAGGCGAATGTGCCCTCACGGCTCGCCTTCGCGACCTCTTCGCTGGCCGACAGCCGCGTCATCCTCGACCAGCCCGGCGCCGAGAAGCTCATCGGCAAGGGCGACGGACTGTTCCTGCCGATGGGGGCCAACAAGCCGACCCGTATGCAGGGCGCGTTCGTCACCGAGGGTGAGGTGGCGGCCGTCGTCCAGCACTGCAAGGATCAGATGGCGCCGGTCTTCCGCGAGGACGTGGTGGTCGGCAGCGCCCGGAAGAAGGAGATCGACGAGGACATCGGCGACGACCTGGATCTGCTCTGCCAGGCCGCCGAACTGGTCGTCTCCACCCAATTCGGCTCCACCTCGATGCTCCAGCGCAAGCTGCGCGTCGGCTTCGCCAAGGCCGGCCGGCTGATGGACCTCATGGAGTCGCGGAACATCGTCGGACCGAGCGAGGGGTCCAAGGCGCGCGATGTCATGGTGAAACCGGATGAACTGGATGGGGTGTTGGCACAGATCCGCGGGGAAACTGGTTCGTAAGGGTGCGGTAAGCAACCGTTTCGTCGGGTCGTACGTCAAGTTGAGGGAAGGGGCAGCAGGATGTCCTTTCAAGGGCGGCCCGGCGGTTGGGGCGGCGTGCGTATCCGAGGTGTTCGAGTCCGACGGCACTGGTGTCCGGCGGTGTTCGAATCCGATGGCGTACAAAGTCCTGCTCCCGGTTGCCCCACCCTTTCGTACCCCCCCTAGACTGAACACCCAGCAGGTGGCTCACGCTCGAAAGGCGCCCCCGTGTCCATCGGCAACTCCCCCGAAGACGACCGGCCTTCGATCGGTCGAGCGCTTCAGCAGGCTCGCATCGCCGCAGGTCTCACGGTCGAAGAGGTCAGCTCGTCCACCCGGGTGCGCATCCCCATCGTGCACGCGATCGAGGCGGACGACTTCTCCCGCTGCGGCGGCGACGTGTACGCCCGCGGGCATATCCGTACGCTGGCGCGCGCCGTCTCCACAGATCCGGAACCGCTTGTTTCGCAGTACGACGCCGAGCACGGCGGCCGTCCCGCGCCGACGCCCGCGGCGCCGCTGTTCGAGGCCGAACGGATCCGTTCCGACCCCCGTCGGCCCAACTGGACCGCCGCCATGGTCGCGGCGATCGTCGCCGTGATCGGTTTCGTCGGCTTCACGTTCTTCAAGGGCGGTGACGACGGCGGTGCGACCACACAGGTCGCGGAGGGCTCGACACCCGACAAATCGAGCCCGAAGCCGAAGCCGACCAAGACCACCGACCCCAAACCCGTACCGTCCGACAGCGCCATCGCCGCGGCCCCCCGGGACAAGGTGACGGTCAAGCTCAGCGCAACCACGGGCAAGAGCTGGATCTCCGCCAAGGACCACAACGGCCGGCAGCTCTTCGATGGGCTGTTGCTGCAGGGCCAGTCCAAGACCTTCCAGGACAAGGAGCGCGTCGACCTCGTCCTCGGTGACGCCGGTGCGATCGAACTCTTCGTCAACGGCAAGAAGGTCGAGGACAAGTTCCAGCCGGGCCAGGTCGAGCGGCTCTCGTACACGAAGGGCGACCCCGAGGTCGGCTGACCGACCGACAGTGCATGACAAGAGCGCGAGCGCCCGGCGATCCTGCCGGGCGCTCGCGCTCTTGTCACTCCCTGTGACGCCGGAACCCTGCTCGGCGGGGCGAGTGCCGGGACAAAGTAGTCTTGAGCCCATGCCCGAACGCCGTACCGTCGCCCTTGTCACTCTTGGCTGCGCCCGTAACGAGGTGGACTCGGAGGAGCTCGCAGGCCGCTTGGCAGCGGACGGCTGGGAGCTCGTCGAGAATGCCTCCGACGCAGATGTCGCCGTCGTCAACACCTGTGGATTCGTCGAGGCCGCCAAGAAGGACTCCGTCGACGCCCTCCTCGAAGCCAACGATCTGAAGGACCACGGCCGCACCCAGGCCGTGGTCGCGGTCGGCTGCATGGCCGAGCGCTACGGCAAGGATCTTGCCGAAGCCCTGCCGGAAGCCGACGGAGTCCTCGGATTCGACGACTACGCCGACATCTCCGACCGCCTCCAGACCATCCTCAACGGGGGCATCCACGCCTCGCACACCCCGCGTGACCGGCGCAAGCTGCTGCCGATCAGCCCGGCCGAGCGGCAGGACGCCGCAGTCGCGCTGCCCGGGCACGCACAGGTCGCCGCCCCCGCCCCTGCGGACCTTCCCGAGGGCGTTGCGCCCGTGTCCGGGCCGCGCGCGCCGCTGCGCCGGCGGCTGGGCACCAGCCCCGTCGCCTCGGTGAAGCTCGCCTCCGGCTGCGACCGCCGCTGCTCGTTCTGCGCCATCCCGTCCTTCCGTGGCTCGTTCGTCTCGCGGCGCCCCTCGGACGTCCTGCAGGAGACCCGCTGGCTGGCCGAGCAGGGTGTGAAGGAGGTCATGCTGGTCTCCGAGAACAACACCTCGTACGGCAAGGACCTCGGCGACATCCGGCTCCTGGAGACGCTGCTGCCGGAGCTGGCCGAGGTCGACGGGATCGAGCGGATCCGGGTCAGCTACCTGCAGCCCGCCGAGATGCGACCCGGGCTGATCGATGTGCTGACGTCGACGCCGAAGGTGGCGCCGTACTTCGATCTCTCCTTCCAGCACTCCGCCCCCGGTGTGCTGCGCGCGATGCGCCGCTTCGGGGACACCGACCGCTTCCTGGAGCTCCTGGAGACCATCCGCAGCAAGGCACCGCAGGCCGGTGCGCGGTCCAACTTCATCGTGGGCTTCCCCGGCGAGACCGAGGCCGACCTCGCCGAGCTGGAACGCTTCCTCACGGGGGCACGGCTCGACGCCATCGGCGTCTTCGGGTACTCCGACGAGGACGGCACCGAGGCGGTCGGTTACGAGAACAAGCTGGACGCCGACGTCATCGCGGAGCGGCTCGCGCACATCTCGCAGCTGGCCGAGGAGCTGACCTCGCAGCGCGCCGAGGAACGACTCGGGGAGTCCCTCCAGGTGCTGGTCGAGTCGGTCGACCCGACCGAGGACGAGCCGCGTGCGGTGGGGCGTGCGGCGCACCAGGCACCCGAAACGGACGGCCAGGTGCTCTTCACCGGGCGCGAGGGCCTCGTGCCGGGCCGTATGGTCGAGGCAAAGGTGGTGGGCACCGAGGGAGTGGACCTGGTGGCCGAGTGTTCCGAGCTTGCGGAGGCAGCCAGATGACGGGAGTCCCGGCATCCGCGACAGGTGGACCCGGCACGAAGCCGGTCCGCGGCGGCAAGCTGGGCACTGCGGCCGTCAATCAGGCCAGCCTGTGGAACATTGCCAACATCCTCACCATGGTGAGGCTGCTGCTGGTGCCCGGCTTCGTCGTGCTGCTGCTGCACAACGGCGGCTACGACCCGGCCTGGCGGTCGTTCGCCTGGGCGGCGTTCGCCATTGCCATGATCACCGACCTCTTCGACGGTCACCTGGCACGCACGTACAACCTGGTCACCGACTTCGGGAAGATCGCCGACCCGATCGCGGACAAGGCGATCATGGGCGCGGCGCTGATCTGTCTGTCGTACCTCGGCGATCTGCCGTGGTGGGTCACGGGCGTGATCCTCTTCCGCGAGATCGGCATCACGCTGATGCGCTTCTGGGTGATCAGGCACGCGGTGATTCCGGCCAGTCGCGGCGGGAAGATGAAGACGCTGGCGCAGGGGACGGCCGTCGGGATGTACGTCCTGGCGCTGACCGGGCCGCTGGCCACCCTGCGCTTCTGGGTGATGGCGGTGGCCGTCGTGCTGACGGTCGTCACCGGGCTCGACTATGTGCGCCAGGCGGTTGTGCTGCGGCGCAAGGGGCTGGCGGCCGAGCGGGCCGCTGCGGCGGCCGCGGAGCCGAGCGCCGGGGCCTCGGGGACACGTGGGGCTGCCGAGGGGGATGGGGCTTCCCGGACCGCTGAGCCCGACGGGGCGTCCAAATCCGCCGGTGCCGCCGGTCCTGCGGAGACCGAGCGGTGACTGCCGCGGCCCGGGTGCTGCAGCTGCTCGTGGAGCGTGGTGAGACCCTCGCCGTCGCCGAGTCGCTGACCGGCGGCCTGGTCGCGGCGGAGCTGACCTCCGTACCCGGTGCCTCGCGGTCCTTCCGCGGGTCCGTGACGGCGTACGCAACGCCTCTGAAGCGGGACGTACTGGCCGTGGACGGGGCCCTGCTGGCAGACCGCGGCGCGGTGGATCCCGAGGTCGCGCAGCAGATGGCGGCAGGTGTGCGACGCGTTCTCGGTGCAGACTGGGGTGTGTCGACCACCGGCGTCGCGGGACCCGAGCCGCAGGACGGCAAGCCTGTCGGAACGGTCTATGTCGCGGTGGTGGGGCCGGCCGGTGCGGAGAAAGTGACCGCGCTGCGGTTGAACGGCGACCGGGCGGACATCCGTAGAGAGAGCGTACGGAGCGTGCTCGAGTTGCTCTCCGGCGAACTCGGCGAAAATGCGAGCGCACAGGATACGGAACACAACGGGGGGAATTGATGTTTGCAGCCCAGAGTGAACACGACATCGCTCCCCGCACGGCCGCAGCACAAGGCGGTACGGTGGGGCGTGAAGGATGCGGCTACGCGGTCCGAGGAGGGAGCCACCGATGATTCTGCTCCGTCGCCTGCTTGGTGACGTGCTGCGTCGGCAGCGCCAGCGCCAAGGCCGTACTCTGCGCGAAGTCTCCTCGTCCGCCCGAGTCTCGCTCGGCTATCTCTCCGAGGTGGAGCGGGGGCAGAAGGAGGCATCCTCCGAGCTGCTCTCCGCCATTTGCGACGCGCTTGACGTACGGATGTCCGAGCTCATGCGTGAAGTGAGCGATGAGCTGTCGCTGGCTGAGCTGGCCGAGTCGGCAGCAGCCAGCGATCCGGTACCTGTACCGGTGCGCCCCATGCTCAATTCCGTCTCCGTGACGTCGGTGGCAGGTGTGCCGACGGGACGGGTGACAATCAAGGCACCCGCGGAAGCGGTGGATGTCGTCGCCGCCTGACCCGCACACTCGGTGTGAAGCCGAAGCCCCGGTCGGTCCCTCTCGGGATCGGTCGGGGCTTCCGCGCGTGCGGGGGCCGTGCGCGGGGGCCCGTTGCCGGGTACCCGGATGCGTCCGTTGCGGGCCTGACGGCAGAAATGCCGGATATCAGACGAATATCCCGAATTACTGTTTCAAGTCATATGTGCCATGGTGGGGGATGCGTCGACGGCTATGAGGCGCATCAGACCATGCGAACGGAGAAGCTCGCCCGCGCCGTGCGCGCCGGTACTGCACACCGGTGCGCCCTCCCGCCGGGTGATCGGACCGGACTAGGTTCGGGCGGAGGAGGCAGCCATGGTACGGCGATGGGTGCCCGCGCTCGCTCTCGGCGGGATGTGGTGGTGGGCCGTGCTGCGGCTGGTGCTGGAGTCGGAACATGCCGGGCTGGTCGAGGGCGCGGTGGCAGCGGGCGGTTGGGGGCTCAGCCTCCTGCCCGTCCATGTGGCTGCCAACGCCGGGCCGGAGGAAACGAAGGACGCCGACGGAGAGACGCCCGGTTGGTGCGCGGCCGTGAGGCGACGTGCCGGCCGCGCAGCCGGCACGGCGGCAGACCAGGCCTGGCGTACTACCAGGGCATGGCTACGCCGCCGTTCGGGCGGAGGATCTGGCCGGTCATGAAGCCGGATGCGTCGGATGCGAGGTGCAGGACCGTGTGGGCGACGTCCTCGGCCTCACCCACCCGGCCGAGCGGGGAGATCCGGACCATGGCCGCCTCGGTGCGGTCCTGCTGCTCCGCGTCGTGCTTGGCGGTCATGCGGGTACGGATCCAGCCCGGTGCGACGGCATTGACGCGGATGGCGCGAGGTCCCAGTTCGGTCGCCAGGGTCCTGGTCAGCTGGACGACTGCCGCCTTGGCCGCGCTGTAACAGAGCAGCCCCGGGTTTGCGGCGTCGACCGCGCCGGAGGCCATGGTGATCAGCGAGCCGGGTGCGCCGCGCGCGATCATGCTGCGGGCCACCTCCTGGCACGCGTACAGCACGCCCTTGAAGTTGACGGCGAGCACGCGGTCGAGGTCTTCGTCGGTCGTGTCCAGGACGCTGCTCGTATGCATGATTCCGGCGACGGCGGCCAGGATGTCGAGGTCACCGGCTGCGGCGACCGCGTCCCGGAGGCGACTGCGGTCGGTGACATCGAGGTGATGGGTGTGGGCTGCACCACCTGCCCGAGTGATCATCTCCTGCGTCTCCAGAAGGCCCTTCTCGTCCCGGTCGACGCAGTGGACGGTTGCTCCCGCCTGTGCGAGCAGGACCGCGCTGGCCCGGCCGATGCCGCCGGCCGAGCCGGTGATGAACGCGGAGCGGCCGGTGAGGTCGTACGCGGCGAGAGGCATGTCCGGACCGTACGACCGAATCTGACGGTACGTCAACTATGGTGTGGGGCCGGATTGGCAGCCTGGGCACCAGTACGTGGGGCGGGTGTCCTGCTCCGCCGTTCGGATGGGGGCACCGCAACGAAGGCAGGGGCGGTGGGTCCGGCCGTACACCCAGAGCCGCTCGTGCGCGCCGTACCCGCGCGCCCGGGAGCCGGTGGTCGTCCGGACAGGCTGGTCACGGTTGGCTTCGAGGAGCTGTTTGGCCGTGGTGACCAGTCGGGCGGCGGTGGGGGCGGCCAGCTCACCGACGGGCAGCCAGGGGGTGACGCGGGCGAGGAAGCAGAGCTCGGCCTTGTAGATGTTGCCGATGCCGGCCAGATTGCGCTGGTCCAGAAGGGCTTCGCCCAGGGGGCGGGTGGGGTCGGTGAGCAGGTTGCGCAGCGCGGTGCCGGGGTCCCAGTCGGGACCCAGAAGATCGGGGCCGAGATGGCCGACCGCCTTCTCCTCGTCCGCGGTGCGAAGGAGCTCCAGGACGGGGAGCCGATAACCGACCGCTGTGCGGTCGGCGGTGGCGAGAATCGCGCGGATCTGATGGGACGGGCCGCCTCGCCAGCGCTCGCCCGGGGCGTATACGTGCCAGGCGCCGTCCATCCGCAGGTGGCTGTGAAGGGTGAGGCCGCCCTCGATCCGCGTGAGGAGATGCTTGCCGCGCGAGACGGCGTCGAGGACGGTCCTGCCGGTGAGATCGGCGGTCGCGAACCGTGGCACGCGCAGGTCCGAGCGGGTGAGGACCTGGCCGGCCAGCGCGGTGTGCAGACGCCTGGCGGTGTGCAGGACGGAGTCTCCTTCGGGCATGTCTCCATAATGCGTGGTGGTGTGGTGCGGGGGAGTGTTGCGGCCGAGGCGGGGGCGCGGGGCCGGGGCCGCGCGGAGGTGCGGCCGTCGGGCCCGGGCGGCGCGCGAGCCCGGGCCGTGTGGCCGGCGGAGGGTGTGGGTCAGGCGCGCAGGCGAAGACCTCTCGGGGTGGCGTGGAAGCCGGCTGCTTCCAGCGTGCGGCCCAGAGGCGAGGTCAGGGAAGAGGCGCCGTTGGTGCGCTCCACCGTGACCGTGCCGAGCGCTCCGGCACGGGCCGAGGTGGCCAGTGCCTCGGCCGCCGCCCTGAGCGCGGGGTCCTCCGGATCGGTCGGCCAGGCGAGCAGGGTCTTGCCGCCGCGCTCCATGTACAGCGTCAGTTCGCCGTCGACCAGGACCACGAGGGCACCGGCCTTGCGTCCCGGTCGGTGTCCGGCCCCGTCCGGCGGCTCGGGCCAGGACAGGGCAGCGCCGTACGCATTGGCCGGATCGGCGGCGGCGAGCACCAGAGCGCGGGGCACCGTGCCCGGTTCGGTGCGGTCGCGGGCCGTGGACGCCGCACGGAGCCGGTCGACCGCACCGTCCATCGCGAACTGGGCGGCTCCCAGCCCTTCGACGACATAGCCGCGCCGTGCCTGCCCGTTGTCCTCGAAGGCGGAGAGGATGCGGTACGTCGCGGAGAAACCGCCCTCGACCCCTTCGGCCTGGACCGCTCCACGGGTCACCACGCCGTGACGGTCCAGGAGCGTGCGCGCCAGGGCGTGCGCACGGTGCGTGGGGTCGCGCTCGGTACCGGGCAGCAGGGACCAGCGGCCCGAGACCGTGGGCGGTCCGGTGCGCGACACCGGGCGGGCCGCCGCGGTGAGCGAGCCGTAACGGCCGCGCGGGACGCTGCGCTTGGAGCGATGGGCGGTCGACCCCGCCGTACGCCCGGAGCCGAGGAGCGAACGCAGCGGCGCCAGCGTGTCATTGGTCAACCGGCCGGACCACGTCAGGTCCCAGAGGGCGTCGGCCAGTTGAGGATCGGTGCAGTCAGGGTGGGTGGTGGCGCGGACCTGATCGGCGATCTGCCGGAAGAACAGCCCGTACCCGCCGGTCAGGGCGGTCAGGACGGATTCGTGCAGGGCGCTGAGTTCGAGTGGGTGCGGGGGCGGGAGGAGCAGGGGCGCGCTGTCCGCGAGATAGAGGGACAGCCAGCCGTCCTTGCCGGGCAGAGCGCCCGCACCGGCCCAGATCACCTCTCCGGTGGTGGTGAGTTCGTCGAGCAGAGCGGGGGCGTACCCGGTGATCCGGCCCGGCAGGATCAGCTTCTCCAGCGCCGACGCGGGGACGGGGGCACCCTGCAACTGTTCGATGGCGCGGGCCAGTCCGTCAATTCCGCGCAGGCTGTTGCTGCCGAGATGCTGCCACTGCGGAAGGAAGCCGGCGAGGGCGGCGGGCGGGACCGGCTCCAGCTCGTGCCGGAGTGCGGCGAGCGACCGGCGGCGGAGCCGGCGCAGCACCGTGGCGTCGCACCATTCCTGGCCTATGCCGGCGGGGTGGAACTCGCCCTGGACGATCCGGCCGGATGCGGCGAGCCGCTGCAGTGCGCCGTCCGTGACAGCGGTGCCGAGGCCGAAACGGGCGGCGGCTCCGCGGGAGGTGAACGGGCCGTGCGTACGGGCGTGGCGGGCGAGGAGATCGCCGAGCGGATCCTTCACCGGTTCGGTGAACGCCTCCGGCACCCCGACCGGGAGGGCTGTGCCCAGCGCGTCGCGCAGCCGGCCGGCGTCCTCGATCGCCGCCCAGTGGTCGGCTCCGCCGATCCGGACCCGGATGGCCCGGCGGGCCGAGGCCAGCTCCGGGGCCCAGGGCGGCTCGGCACCGCGCTCGGCCAGCTCGGCATCGGTGAGCGGGCCGAGGACGCGGAGCAGGTCGGCGACGCCTTCGACATCCTTGATCCGGCGATCCTCGGTCAGCCACTGGAGCTCGCGCTCCAGCTCGCCCAGCACCTCGGCGTCGAGCAGCTCGCGCAGTTCCGCCTGGCCCAGAAGCTCGGCGAGGAGGTGGGAATCGAGGGAGAGCGCGGCCGCCCGCCGCTCGGCGAGCGGCGAGTCGCCCTCGTACAGGAATTGCGCGACATAGCCGAAGAGGAGCGAACGGGCGAAGGGGGAGGGCTCCTGGGTGGTCACCTCGACCAGGCGGACGCGGCGTGCTTCGAGATCACCCATCAGTTCCGCGAGCCCGGGGACGTCGAAGACGTCCTGCAGGCACTCGCGGACCGCTTCGAGGACGATCGGGAACGAGCCGAACTCCGAGGCCACCTGGAGGAGCTGGGCGGCGCGCTGGCGCTGCTGCCACAGCGGGGTGCGCTTGCCCGGGCTGCGGCGGGGCAGCAACAGGGCGCGGGCCGCACACTCGCGGAAGCGGGACGCGAACAGGGCGGATCCGCCGACCTGGTCGGTGACGATCTGGTTGATCTCGCCCTGGTCGAAGACGACATCGGCGGCGCCGACGGGCGGCTCATCACTGTCGTACGCCGCTGCGGCCAAGGGGGCCGGCTCCCGGGACGAGTGCCGTGACGGGTCCGGGGAAGGGTCCGGGACCGGATCGAAGTCCAGGAGGTCCAGGCCCATCATGTCGGCGTCGGGCAGCCGCAGCACGATGCCGTCGTCGGCATGCATCACCTGGGCATCCATGCCGTACCGCTCGGCGAGGCGCGCGCTCAGCGCGAGCGCCCAGGGGGCATGGACCTGCGCGCCGAACGGGGAGTGCACGACCACCCGCCAGTCGCCCAGCTCGTCACGGAAACGCTCGACGAGGATGGTCCGGTCGTCCGGGACGTGGCCGCAGGCGGCGCGCTGTTCGTCGATGTACGACAGGACGTTGTCGGCAGCCCAGGTGTCGAGACCGGCGGCGAGCAGCCGCGACCTGGCGTTCTCGGGCGACAGCCCACCGATCTCGCGGAGGAACGCGCCCAGCGCACGGCCCAGCTCCAGCGGGCGGCCCAGCTGGTCCCCCTTCCAGAACGGCAGCCGTCCCGGAACCCCGGGGGCGGGTGACACCAGGACCCGGTCGCGGGTGATGTCCTCGATCCGCCAGGACGTGGTGCCCAGCGTGAACACATCGCCGACCCGCGACTCGTACACCATCTCCTCGTCCAGCTCGCCGACCCGGCCGCCGCCCTTCTTCGGGTCGGAACCGGCGAGGAAGACCCCGAAGAGCCCGCGGTCCGGGATCGTGCCGCCGGAGGTGACGGCGAGCCGCTGGGCGCCGGGGCGGCCCGTGACCGTGCCGGCGATGCGGTCCCAGACCACGCGAGGGCGCAGCTCGGCGAAGGCATCGGACGGGTAGAGGCCGGCGAGCATGTCGAGCACGGCTGTGAATGCCGACTCCGGGAGCGAGGCGAATGGTGCCGCGCGGCGGACCGCGGCCAGCAGATCGTCCACCTGCCAGGTATCCAGCGCGACCATGGCGACGAGCTGTTGGGCCAGCACATCCAGCGGATTCGACGGGATCCGGAGTGCCTCGATCGAGCCGGTGCGCATGCGTTCGGTGACCACCGCCGCCTGCACCAGATCGCCGCGGTACTTGGGGAAGACCACTCCGGTGGAGACCGCGCCGACCTGGTGCCCGGCACGGCCGACCCGCTGCAGTCCGGAGGCGACCGACGGCGGCGATTCGACCTGGACCACCAGGTCGACCGCGCCCATGTCGATGCCCAGCTCCAGGCTGGAAGTGGCGACCACCGCAGGCAGCCGGCCCGCCTTCAGGTCCTCCTCGACCTGGGCGCGCTGCTCCTTGGAGACCGAACCGTGGTGCGCGCGGGCGAGCAGTGCGGGGGCTCCCTTCGCCGCACCGGACTGGGCCATGACCTCGGCGGGGGAGTGGGCCTCCGGCATCGTCTCGCCGGTGGCCCGCTCGTACGCGATCTCGTTGAGCCGGTTGCACAGTCTCTCTGCGAGACGACGGGAGTTGGCGAAGACGATGGTGGAGCGGTGCGCCTGGACGAGATCGGCGATCCGCTCCTCGACATGCGGCCAGATCGACGGCTTCTCCGCCTGGCCCGCTTGATCCGGGTCGGTGGCGGGGGAACCGCCGAGCTCGCCGAGATCCTCCACCGGCACGACGACCGACAGTTCGAAGCGCTTGGTGGACGGCGGCTGGACGATCTCCACCTTCCGCCGCGGCGAGAGGAACCGCGCCACTTCGTCGACCGGACGGACCGTCGCCGACAGGCCGATCCGCCGCGCCGGCCGCGGCAGCAGCTCGTCCAGCCGCTCCAGCGATACGGCGAGATGGGCGCCCCGCTTCGTACCGGCGACCGCGTGCACCTCGTCGAGAATCACCGTCTCGACCCCCGACAGGGCCTCGCGGGCCGACGAGGTCAGCATCAGGAACAGCGACTCGGGGGTGGTGATCAGGATGTCCGGCGGGCGGGTCGCCATCGACCGGCGCTCGGCGGGCGGGGTGTCGCCGGAGCGGATGCCCACCCGCACGTCGGGCTCGGGCAGACCGAGCCGCACCGATTCCTGGCGGATGCCGGTCAGCGGTGAGCGGAGATTGCGCTCCACGTCCACCGCGAGGGCCTTCAGGGGGGATACGTACAGCACGCGGCAGCGCTTCTTCGCTTCGGCCGGCGGCGGAACGGCTGCCAGCCGGTCCAGGGCGGCGAGGAACGCGGCGAGTGTCTTGCCCGATCCGGTGGGCGCGACGACCAGCACGTCCGAGCCCTCGCCGATCGCGCGCCAGGCGCCCTCCTGCGCGGACGTCGGCGCGCTGAAGGCACCCGCGAACCAGCTGCGGGTGGCGGGTGAGAACGAATCGAGCGCAGAGCCGGCCATGCCCCCCATCGTGCACCCGACCACTGACAACGGACCGTGACAATGGACCGTAGCTGCGAGAATTCGGGCATGGCAGCACCCTCGCCCTCCGTGCCGGCCCCGGCCTCGGCACCCGTCTCGGCCTCGGCACCCGTCTCGGGTTCGGCTTCGGTCTCGGACGAGTGGGCGAGGCACTGGCAGTACGCGGAACTGCCCGACCTCGATCTGCTGCGTGCCCGGTACATCCGCCACACCTTTCCGCGCCACAGCCACGAGGGCCATGTCCTCGCCTCCGTCACCGGGGGGATCGAGGACATCGGGCTGCCCGACGGCACCGTGCACGCGGGCCCCGGCAGCGTTGTCATGATCAACCCCGAAGTGCCGCACACCGCCCGTGCCGGGGTGCCCGAGGGCTGGGCGTACGCCACGCTGTACCCGTCCGTGCAGGTGATCAACGACATCGCGGCCGACACGACGCGGCTGCGCGGCACCGTCGGTTTCGCCGAGACCAGCGTCGTCGATCCGGAAGCGGCCCGGCTCATAGGCGAGGTGCACCGGGCTGCCGAGGAGGGCAATGCGCTCGCCGCCGACAGCGTCCTGCGGATCGTCGTCGCGCGGCTGCTCAGCCGCCACGGCAGTGTGCTGCCCGCCCGCTCCCCCCGGTCGGCGGGCGCCGGGGCCGCGGTGCGGGCGCGTGCGGTGCTGGAGAGCAGGATGGCCGGGCCGCCGACCCTGGAGGCCCTGGCCGCCGAACTCGGTACCAGCCCGTTCGCTCTGCTGAGGGCGTTCAAGAAGCAGTACGGGATGCCGCCGCACACCTGGCTCACCGATGCCCGGGTACGGCGGGCGCGGCGGATGCTGGATGCGGGCATCGCACCCGCGGACGCCGCGGCCGAGGTCGGCTTCACCGACCAGCCGCACCTGAACCGCCATTTCACCCGGATCGTGGGGGTGCCGCCCGGCGCCTACCAGCGTGAACGCGCAAGAACGTACAAGACCGGTCCCGATCTGTCCGCGTAGCCTTCCGGCCGTGGCAGAACAGACAACATCCCCAGAGAAGATCGGCCGGACGGCCGGGACGGCCGTCGGCCGGGAGACGTCCGACGCGGCCGTCGTCCGCGACGCCCTCGGTGTCGGTATCGCGGTGGGGCTCTCCGGCTTCGCCTTCGGCGTCACCTCGGCGGGCTCCGGCCTGAGTCTCCTCCAGACCTGCGCGCTCAGTCTTCTCGTCTTCACCGGTGCCTCGCAGTTCGCACTGGTGGGTGCCCTCGCGGCGGGCGGTAACCCGTACACGGCGGCTGCCGGAGCGTTCTTCCTCGGCGTACGCAACGCCTTCTACGGGCTGCGGCTGTCGCAGCTCCTCGCGCTGCCGCGCTTGGTTCGACCGCTCGCCGCACAGTGGGTGATCGACGAGACGACCGCCGTGACTCTGCCCCAGACCACCCGGCGGGCCGCGCGGATCGGATTCACCGTCACCGGACTCACCCTTTACGTGCTGTGGAACCTGACCACGCTGCTGGGGGCCCTGGGCGCAAAAGCGCTCGGCGACACCGACACCTGGGGGCTGGACGCCGCGAGCCCCGCCGTCTTCCTCGCCCTGCTCGCCCCCATGCTGAAGACCTCCACGGAGCGCATCACCGCCGCGGTCGCCGTCCTGCTCGCCCTCGGGCTGCTGCCCGTGCTGCCCGCAGGCGTGCCGGTTCTGCTCTCCGCGCTGGCCGCGCCCGCCGTGCTCTTCCTGAGCGGACGCAGGAACCGACGGCCCGGTGACCGCCCCGCCGAGGAAGCCACCCCGAAGGAGGACGGCCGATGAATGTCTGGATCGCGATCGCACTGACCGTCGTCGGCTGTTATCTCGCGAAGCTGCTGGGGCTCCTGGTGCCCGCGGGTGTATTGGAGCGCCCGCTCGTGCAGCGTCTTGCCGCGCTTCTGCCGGTGGCGCTGCTGGCAGCACTCACGGCGCAGCAGACCTTCGGGGACGGACAGCAGCTGGTGCTGGACGCGAGAGGCGCGGGGCTGGCCGCCGCAGCGCTCGCTCTGGTGCTGCGCGCGCCCTTCCTGGTGGTGGTGGGCGCCGCCGTGGTCGTCACGGCGGGGGTGCGTGCGCTCGGGTAGGCGCTCAGGACGGCCGAAGCGGGCGTGCGGACCGGCCGGCGGTGTTCAGCCGAGGCTGCGTCCGTACGCCTCCAGTGTCAGCAGCGCCTTGATCGTCACCAGGGGCCTGCCCTCCAGAGCGGTGCCCGGCGCCCACTGCCGCCAGTTCAAAGGCCAGCCGCCGTCCGGCTGCTGCTCCGACGCCAGATGGTCGAGCGAGCGGACCAGTTCCTCGTCGGTGAACCAGCGACGGGCGAGCGAATCGGGTGTACGGGCGTAGTCGTACGGGAAGTGCTGCTCACCCGGCGCGTACCCGGCCGCCACCGGGTACTCCGCCCGCCGCGCCGGATCCAGCACGGCCAGCCGCTGTTCGCGCACGAGCCGGCCGAGGCGGTCCGCCGCGGCCTCCGCCCGCGACCGGTCCGGTGCGCCGTCGAGGAAGGCGACGGCTGCCTCGATCTCGTACGGATGCGAGTGCTCCAGCGCGTCGACGGCCGCCCAGCAGAAGTCGGTGGCCCGGAAGAGCCAGGCGTGCCAGACCGCATTGCGGTGCAGCAGCCCGACGACAGGACCGGTGGTCAGCAGCTCCGCCGGCGGGTCGTCGGCGATCGGGATGAACGGCGCGGCCGGATAGCCGCGCTGCGAGGGCAGGAGGGCCGGCAGCGCACCCTCTTTCGTGGACACTCCGGTGAGGAAGCGGCAGATCCGCTCCACGCGCAGGCCGCTGCAGCGGCCGATGGAGTCGAGGACGCTCAGCGCGTGGGCCGTGTGCAGCGGCTGGCTGACAGGGCCCCGCAGATCGGGTTCGAGTGCGTTTCCGTATCCGCCGTCCTCGTTGAGATAGGCGGCGAGCGCGGTCTCCACCGCGTTCGCGCTACCTTCCAGAAAGTGGTGGGCGAACCGTCGCTGTTCGAGGACACGGGCCGTGAGCCAGATGAACTGCTCGGCGCGGTCGAGGGGGCTTGCTCCTGTTCCAGCCATGGACCGACCGTAGGCCGGTAAGCGCTCTCGGCAAGGCGTAGCGGCACGGCAGCACTCTCAGGAGCGGGATACTGAGGTCATGCGGTTGACGATTTTCTGGGAACGAATGGAAGACCACTTCGGCGCGGGGTATGCAGATTCCTTTGCACGCGACCATGTGATGGCCGAGCTCGGCGGACGGACGGTGCACCAGGCGCTGGCCGCCGGCTGGGATGCGAAGGACGTCTGGCGCGGGGTCTGCACAGCGGTCGGCATCCCCGCCGACAAGCGCTGACGAGCCGTTCGTCCGACGCCGGACCCGCATCTGTTCTCCAGGGTGGGGGCCCGGGTGTCACAACCGTAGGCGAGACTGGATCCGTGGCACCGACAGACGAGACAGCCCCGACCCAGCCGCCCCCCACCACACCCGTCCCGCCGGCCGCGCCACCGACCCGGTCCTCCGGTACCGGGTCGGCCCGCATGCCTTCCTGGCTGCCGCGCGCCATGGTCCTCGCCCTGGCGCTCTATGCCTGCTTCCGCCTCGGCAGCTGGGCGTTCGACCAGCTCATCGGGCTCTTGATCAATGTACTGATCTCGTTCTTCCTGGCACTCGCCATAGAGCCCGCGGTGAGCCGGATGGCGGCGCGCGGCATGCGCCGCGGGCTGGCGACGTTTCTGGTCTTCCTCGGGATCCTGGTCGCCGGGGCCGGCTTCGTCGTGCTGCTCGGATCGATGCTCGCGGGCCAGATCGTCGAGATGGTCGAGGAGTTCCCCAAGTATCTGGACTCGGTGATCAACTGGGTCAACCAGAATTTCCACACCGACCTCTCCAGGGTCGAGGTGCAGGACAGCCTGCTGCACTCCGACTGGTTGCAGAAGTACGTCCAGAACAGCGCGACCGGTGTGCTCGATGTCTCCACCACCGTGCTCGGCGGGCTGTTCCGACTGTTGACGATCTTCCTGTTCTCGTTCTACTTCGCGGCCGACGGTCCCCGGCTGCGCCGCGGGCTCTGCTCCGTGCTGCCGCCCGCCCGGCAGGCCGAAGTCCTGCGGGCCTGGGAGATCGCCGTCGACAAGACCGGCGGCTATCTCTACTCGCGCGGGCTGATGGCACTCGTCTCCGGGATCGCGCATTACGTCCTGCTGGTGTTCCTCGATGTGCCCTACGCGCCGGCGCTCGCGATCTGGGTCGGTCTCGTCTCGCAGTTCATCCCCACGATCGGTACGTATCTGGCGGGCGCCCTGCCGATGCTGATCGCGTTCACCATCGACCCCTGGTACGCCCTGTGGGTGCTCGGATTCGTGGTGGTCTACCAGCAGTTCGAGAACTATGTGCTGCAGCCCAAACTCACCGCCAGGACCGTCGACATCCATCCGGCGGTCGCCTTCGGCTCGGTCATCGCCGGTACGGCACTGATGGGCGCCGTGGGCGCGCTGATCGCGATCCCGGCCGTCGCCACACTGCAGGCGTTCCTGGGGGCGTATGTGAAGCGTTACGACGTGACGGACGACCCGCGGGTGCACGGCCGTCGCCGGCGGCGTGGCGTGCCGGTGTTCCCGGGACTGCGCCGTGCGCGCGGTGCTTCCGGGAACGACGCCGATGAGGACACGGAGCAGCTGGGAGCATCGGGCGCGCGGGCGTGAGCAACGGCGGGACGTGGGAACTTCGGGCACGGCGGGGGAGACCGGTCGGGACGCGGGAGTTCCGGGCAGCGGTCCGGCGTGCTCAGCGATAGCCCGTCACGTCGGCCGGCCGGCCCGCATCCTGGACTTCGGGGACGTATCTCCAGGCATCGGGCCGGCTGCCGTCCAGATCGGTGAAGCCGTAGACCCGTGCCAGTTGCCCGCTGGACAGCGACCGTCCGTTCCAGCGTGCCACCGCGGGGTCCTGCGCGAGCGCGGCCACGGCCCGGCCGACGAATGCTGGGCTCTCGGAGATCGCGAAGTGGGGCGCGTGGGCGATCGCGTCGCGCCAGTTCGCTTCGGTGACTCCATGGGCCTCCAGCATCGCCTCGGACCGCAGCCAGCCGGGCGTGAGCGACACCGCGGTCGCGCCGTGCGGCTCCAGCTCGTGCGCGAGGGCGAACGCCATCCGGCTCACCGATGCCTTGGCCAGGTCGTAGAAGAAGGAGACCCGGTAGTGGGTGGCGTTGTACTCATCGGTTCCGTCGGTCACCTCGACGACCAGGCCTCCGGGCTGCTCGATCAGGAGCGGAAGCGCGTAATGGCAGGTGATGGCGTGTGTGTCGACAGCCAGACGCAGAGTGTGCAGCCCCGTCTCGAGAGAGGACTCCCAGACAGGCCTGCCCCACTCGATCTCGGCTCCCCAGATGTCGTTCACGAGAACGTGCAGGCGGCCCTGGTCGCGCCGGATGCGCGTCACGAGTGCGCGGACCTCCGAGGGCACGAGATGGTCCACCCGCACCGGAATGCCGTGGCCGCCTGCCTCGTCCACGAGCGCCGCGGTCTCCTCGATGGTCTCCGGGCGGTTCATCTCCGACCGCTGGGTCCCGGTCGTCCGCCCGGTGACATAGACGGTCGCTCCGGCCGTTCCCAGCTGAACGGCGATGCCGCGGCCCGCACCTCGTGTGGCCCCGGCGACCAGGGCCACTCTTCCTGCCAGCGATGTCCCCATACGGCCGGAATCTAACATGACGTTCACCACGTGATCTTGACGCGCTGAATGTACAGTGCTAGGGCGCTAGTCTGAGGGGAAGCAGAGCCCGGCGCGGTGTGCTTGACACCGAAATCGAACATCCATTCTCATGGGATTCCGGCCGGGTTTTCCCGGGCCCGACCGTGGAGTTGTCCACAGGCCGGGAGGACGTCGAGGCCCATTGTCAGTGGCAGGGGTTAGCGTCTTTGACGTGAAGCGATCGACTCAAGCAAATCGGGTGGAACCCATGGCAGGAACCGACCGCGAGAAGGCGCTGGACGCCGCACTCGCACAGATTGAACGGCAATTCGGCAAGGGCGCGGTGATGCGCCTGGGCGAGCGGCCGAACGAGCCTATCGAGGTGATCCCCACCGGGTCGACTGCACTCGACGTCGCCCTCGGTGTCGGCGGGCTGCCGCGCGGCCGTGTGGTGGAGGTGTACGGGCCGGAGTCCTCCGGCAAGACGACGCTGACGCTGCACGCGGTGGCGAATGCGCAGCGGCTCGGCGGCTCGGTGGCGTTCATCGACGCGGAGCACGCCCTCGACCCCGAGTACGCGAAGAAGCTCGGTGTCGACATCGACAACCTCATCCTGTCCCAGCCGGACAACGGTGAGCAGGCGCTCGAAATCGTGGACATGCTGGTCCGTTCCGGTGCGCTCGACCTGATCGTCATCGACTCCGTCGCGGCGCTCGTGCCCCGTGCGGAGATCGAGGGCGAGATGGGCGACTCGCACGTGGGTCTGCAGGCCCGTCTGATGAGCCAGGCGCTCCGCAAGATCACCAGTGCGCTCAATCAGTCCAAGACCACCGCGATCTTCATCAACCAGCTCCGCGAGAAGATCGGTGTGATGTTCGGCTCCCCGGAGACCACGACCGGTGGCCGGGCGCTGAAGTTCTACGCATCGGTGCGCCTCGACATCCGCCGGATCGAGACGCTGAAGGACGGTACGGACGCCGTCGGCAACCGCACCCGCGTCAAGGTCGTCAAGAACAAGGTCGCGCCGCCCTTCAAGCAGGCCGAGTTCGACATCCTCTACGGCCAGGGCATCAGCCGCGAGGGCGGTCTGATCGACATGGGCGTGGAGCACGGCTTCGTGCGCAAGGCCGGCGCCTGGTACACGTACGAGGGCGACCAGCTCGGCCAGGGCAAGGAGAACGCGCGCAACTTCCTCAAGGACAACCCCGATCTTGCCAACGAGATCGAGAAGAAGATCCTCGAGAAGCTGGGCATCGGTGTGAGGCCGGACGCGGCTCTGGGTGCCGAGCCCGGCGCGGACGCGGCGGGCGGCGCGGCGGCTGCGGCCGACGGTGCGGCGAAGTCGGTGCCCGCTCCCGCCGGCAAGGCCAAGCCGGCCAAGACCGCGGCGGCCAAGAGCTAGACCGTGACGCGTCGTACGGAGTGGCCGGGCAGTGACGCCGAGCCCGGTCACGCATTCGCCTCCGGACGCACAGCCGGGTCCCTGCCGCAGTCCGCATATGAGCCGCAGGCCGGTCCCGGTGACGGCACCGGTGCGGGTGCCGGATTCGGCGAGGGTGCGGGGCGTCGTGCCCGCTCCCGCTCCAGGAGCAGCGGCTCCCCTTCCTCGTCGAGGGCCGAGAAGGGGGAGCCGCGAGACCCGGTCGAGCAAGCGCGCAACATCTGTCTGCGGTTGCTCACCGGGACCCCGCGTACCCGCAAGCAGCTCGCGGACGCGCTGCACAAGCGGGAGATCCCGGACGAGGCGGCCGAAGAAGTGCTGTCGCGTTTCGAGGACGTGGGGCTGATCGACGATGCGGCGTTCGCGGACGCCTGGGTCGAATCACGGCACCACGGCCGCGGGCTGGCCCGCCGTGCTCTTGTTCGGGAGCTGCGCACCAAGGGGGTGGACTCAGCGGTGATCGACGAGGCGATCGGGCAGCTCGACTCCGAACAGGAGGAAGAGACCGCCCGGGAGCTCGTCGCGCGCAAGCTGCGTTCCACTCGCGGTCTGGACCGCGACAAGCGCCTGCGCCGCCTGGCGGGCATGCTCGCGCGCAAGGGATACGGCGAGGGGATGGCCCTGCGCGTGGTGCGTCAGGCACTCGAAGAAGAAGGTGAGGACACGGAAGGCCTCGACGAGCCGTTCTGACGGCGCGCACACATCGAGACGTGCATCGCGCACACAACGGGACGTACATGAGGTGCTTGACGGATGGGCGCAGAGGGGCCGTCGAGCGGGTGCGGGGGAGGCGGGGCGCACGGTTGTGGTCGTGGTCCCGGGGGGCGGCCGCGCGGCCTCACTGTCCGGCGCAGGCGGCACGACGGATGGTGGCGTCCAGCAGGGCCAGGGCATCCGAAGCGGTGCGGCCTGGGTGGCGGTTCCAGGGACCGATCAGGCCGGTCCAGCCCTGCGAGCGAAGCTCGGTGACGATCCAGGCGCCGGCACGGTCCACGGTGTCGAGGGAGCCGTAGCCCAGGCGGTGCGCGGTGACGAGGGCGCCGCAGAGGCAGCGGGCGCCGCGGGCGTTGCGCAGCCGGTACGGGGTGTTCTGCCAGCCCCACTCGGTCAGGATCTGCCGCGCGTAGGCGAGGTGGATGGAGGGCCGCAGTCCCGGTTGTCCGATGCGACGCCAGGCATGGAGCCGGTCCGGGAGGATCGCGCCGAGACGACCGGGGAGTGGACGCTCGCGCGGCGGAGCCGGCGGCAGGGAGCGGACCGAGTCGGCGATCAGCTGGTCGACCGGCACGGACAGCAGATCGCGCCAGTCGGCCGGGCGCGGTGCGCTGCCGGCTGAGGCGGGACGCACCGGTTCGGGGACGGCGATGTCCCAGCCCGCGACGATCTGCTGCCAGGCCTCCGTTTCGTGGATGCGGGCGGCCCGACGGTCGAGACGGTCGGGGGTGAGGGTGGTGGTCGGCATCGGCGCGGTGCCTCCGGCATCTCAATCCTTCGCGTAGAGGGAAATGTCCGCCTTTTGGCGAATTTACTCCACCGGGGCGAGGCGTTCGGGTGTGTCACGGCGGATTCGGGTGGATTTTGAGCAGGTGAGTGGCATGGGCACCGCCGCCCCCCGCGCGATGGTCCCGGCAAGAGGAAACAGGAGCGCTCGCCTCCCACGGATCTCTGTGCAGGCGGCAGTGTGTGACGCTGCCGGAGGAGCCCGGCGGTCCCCGGATCACGGAACAAGCGGTCTCCGCCCGCATCTCACCGGCGGCTTCGCGCTCCACGCCGACCTCTTGTGCGGCCGGTCCCGGTGGCCGGTCCCGCGCGGCGAACGACAGGGGGAGGCTCCACCTCGATGGCTGACGCAACCTGCATTGCACGCGCGGTACCGACCGCACCCGGCACCGTCGGGGCCCGGCAGCGCGACGGCCAACGCCATGCCGCGGTGCGCACGGCGGTGGCGGGCCGGAGCCGCGCCGGAGTCGCTGACCGTCTCCGGTCAGACCTCGACCGGCAGCCCCGCCGCCCGCCACGCCTGGAACCCGCCGATCAGATCGGTAGCCCGGTACAGCCCCAACTGCCGCAGGGACGCGGCCGCGAGACTCGATGCGTAGCCCTCGTTGCAGACCACCACCACCTGCAGGTCATGGCTGACCGCCTCCGGTGCGCGGTGGCTGCCCTGCGGGTCGAGGCGCCACTCCAGCTCATTGCGCTCGACGACCAGCGCCCCCGGGATCAGTCCGTCCCGTTCGCGCAGCTCCGCATACCGGATGTCCACCAGCAGGGCCCCGTCGGAGGCTGCGGCCGCCGCCTCGGACGGCCCGATCCGGTCGAACCCGGCCCGGACCCGCTCCAGCAGGTCGTCGATCCCGACCCGCTCCGTGTCGCTGTTGCGGTCGCCGCTCACTGCCAGTCCTCCGGGCGCTCGATGTGTTCGAGGCGGAGTACCGCCCCCGACCGGCTGTAGCGCCGGATCTGCGGCAACGGCGGATAGTACGCGTGGACGGAGACGGCGTGCTCGGTGCCGGACTCGTTCAGCACTTCATGCACGTGGTGCCGGCCGAATGCCCTGCCCTGCCCTGCCGGCAGCCGCCGGGACCGGTCGACACCGTCGGCCAGTTCGAGGGTCTTCCAGCCGTCGGCGGGCAGCCGCACCGCCAGCGACTGCTCCTTGAGGGTGCCGGCTGCGGTGCTGAAGGCGCCGATCGACTCGGCGTGGTCGTGCCAGCCGGTGCCGGTGCCCGGCGGCCAGCCGATGAGCCAGGCCTCACTGCCGGCCGGCCCGTCGAGCCGGACCCAGGTACGGCCCTCGGGATCGCGAGGAAGCGAAGCGACGAGATCGGCGTCCGCCGCCGTGCGGCGGACGAAGTCGAGAAGTTCCGCGGCCGTCGGACCGGAGCCGTGATCCGAATCCGCAGCTGGACGGGGACCAGATGGAGACGTACGTACGGAGGGTGGAGGGAAGGCAGACACAGGGACCGTCCTGAGAGTTCGCGTCTGATGCCCGGCATGCGACAGAGCGCACACCGCAGCAGGGGAAGGCGATTCAGCAGGACGGACGACACACGCAGCCCGCATAGCGGACGAGGTCCATATGGACCCTCCGCCACAGGCGCACATCGGTGTCGGTCACGTTTCGGAGTACACCATGTGCCGCCTGTGGGGGTCAATTGATGTCTGCCGTCTGGTCGGACCGTACGGACGCGCGTGGTTCACCGCCGCGCACCGCGTCCGCCGCCGCGAAAAGTTCAGCGGGCCGGACCCCGGCGAACGACGCCACCAGGTGTCCGTCCGGCCGGACCAGCAGCACGGTGTGTGCCGAGGCCCCCGGGTATGCCTCGGTCACCAGGAGTTCGCCCTTCACCGGCAGAGCGTCGACCGCCTCGGCGAGCCGGGGCATCACGCCCGCCGTCAACCAGTGCCGCCGGTCCCACACCCCGGTCCCCGGAGCGACCAGCACCACCAGCACATGGCCCCGCCCCAGCCGCTCGCGCAGCCGCACGGTCGTGCCGTCGGGTGCTGTCACCCGCACATCGGCGACTGGCGCGCCGGGGGGCGTACCGACCGATGTGTGCGCGCCGGCGCGTGGAGGCGCAAGGGGGGAGTGCACGTACGAAGGGGGCGCACCGAGCGGACCGCAGCCCAGATGGCCGTCGGCGAGCAGTGAATCGTGCCCCCGTGCGCCCCCCGCAACCAGGGTCCGCAGTCCTCCGCCGCCACGCAGTATCGGTAGCGACTGGTCCGCGGCGCGCAGCCGCGAGGCGACCGCGGCCCGGCGCTCCGCCTGGTAGCTGTCGAGCAGCACGTCGCAGGCGCCGTGGTGCCAGGCCTGGGCCAGCTTCCAGGCCAGGTTCTCGGCGTCCCGCAGCCCCTCGTCGAGCCCCTGCGTACCGAGGGCGCCCAGAAGATGTGCGGCATCTCCGGCCAGGAAGGCCCGTTGTACGCGCCAGCGCCGTGCCAGCCGGTGATGCAGCGTGTACACACCCGTGTCCAGCAGTTCGTACGGCGGGGTGTCGCCGCACCAGCCTGCGAGCGTGTCCCGTACCCGGGTGATCAGCGCGTCGGGGGTGACGAGTTCGCCGCGCGACGGGAGCAGCCAGTCCAGCCGCCAGGCGCCGTCCGGCAGCGGCCGGGCGGTCACCTCGGTGCCGCCCGAGCGCCATGGCGGCAGCCGGTGCAGCACGGCCCGGCCGGGCCAGGGCAGCTCGGTGCGCAGCGCGGCGACGGCATGCCGCTCCACCGCCGTACGCCCGGGGAATCTGATGTCCAGGAGCTTGCGCACGGTGGACCTGGCGCCGTCGCAGCCCACCAGATAACTCCCGCGCCACCAGGTCGAGTCGGGCTCTCTGGTGTGCACCGTGACCCCGGCGGGGTCCTGCTCCAGCGTGTCGATCCGGCTGAGCGGGGCCAGCTGCACCAGCCTCTGCCGGGCGACCGCAGCCCGCAGACCGCGCGTCAGGGCGTGCTGCGGCAGATGGACCGGTGCGGGCAGCCGGTCACCGTACGGGGCGTCCTCGTCGAGCGACAGTTCCCGGACCAGTTGCTTGCGGCGCATGGACCGCCAGCCGGACCACCGGATGCCCTCGTCCTTGGGCGCCGTGCACCCGAGCCGCTGCACGAGCGCCGCTGTGTCCTCGCGCAGCACCACCGTCCGGGCGGGGCGCGTCTCATCCCTCCCCGGGTCCTCGTCGAGGACGACTGAGGGGACGCCCTGCGAGGCGAGGGCGAGCGACAGCGCCAGGCCGACCGGCCCGGCGCCGACCACGATCACCGGGTCCACGGCGTGACTCCCTGGGCCCGTGCGGTCGGAGGCGTCGTGGCGGAAGCGGAAGCGGAAGCGGGGGCTCGGTCGGCGATCACAGAACGTATGCAACCCACTGCCGGTGCTTGCGTCAAGTGACACCGGAGCACGGCGAGGGGCGCCGGCGGATGCGCCGGCGCCCCTGTGGCGCATGTGTCGACGAACCGTCAGACGGCGCGTCCGTCATCGATGTTGAGCGCCGGTGGGCCGATGGTCTCCAGACCGCCGTCGCCTGCGACACCGACCACGGCGCCCGTGCTCTTCTTGCCGCGCCGCAGCCGGCCCTCCAGCCAGCCCGCGAACGAGGTGAGCGCGAAGTTCACCACGATGTAGATCAGGGCGATGATCGTGAAGCACGCGATGGTGTTCGCGCCGTAGTTCGCGCTCATCGGGCGGACCGACGCCAGCAGCTCGGGGAAGGTCAGCACCGCGCCGCCGAGGGCGGTGTCCTTCACGATGACGACGATCTGGCTGACGATCGCGGGGAGCATGGCCGTCACCGACTGCGGCAGCAGCACATGCAGCATGGTCTGGCCCTTGCGCATACCGATCGCCTTGGCCGCGTCCGTCTGCCCCTGGGGAAGGGACAGGATCCCGGCGCGCACGATCTCGGCGAGCACCGAGGCGTTGTACAGCACCAGGCCGGTGACCACTGCGTACAGCGGGCGGGTTTCGCTGCTGATGGTCGTGTACTCGGAGTACGCCGCGTTTGCGGTGATCATCAGGATCAGTACCGGGATGGCGCGGAAGAACTCCACGACAAGGCCCGCCGGCATCCGCATCCACCGGTGTTCGGAGAGCCGGCCGATTCCGAACAGCGCACCCAGCGGCAATGCGATGACCAGGGCGAACGCCGCCGCCTTGAGAGTGTTCTGCAGACCCGGCCAGAGGAACGTCTGCCAGGGCTGGGAGCTGGTGAAGAACGGCTTCCACTTGATCCAGTCGAGCTGGTGCTTGGAGGCCAGACTGTCGTACACCCACCACGCGGCGGCAGCAGCGACGATCAGGAACAGGACCGTGTACAGGATGTTGCGCTGCTTGGCGCGCGGCCCCTGGGCGTCGTAGAGGACGGAAGTCATCGCTTCACCGCCACCTTCTTGCTCACCCAGCCGAGGATCAGGCCGGTCGGGAGGGTCAGACAGACGAATCCGAACGCGAAGACCGCGGAGATCAGGATCAGCTGCGCCTCCGCCTCGATCATGCCCTTCATCAGGTAGGCCGCTTCGGCCACGCCGATGGCGGCGGCGACCGTCGTGTTCTTCGTGAGCGCGATCAGCACGTTGGCCAGCGGGTTGACGACCGAGCGGAAGGCTTGCGGAAGGACGATCAGACGCAGTACCTGCGTGAAGCTCAGACCGAGCGCACGTGCCGCCTCCGCCTGGCCGACCGGCACGGTGTTGATGCCTGCGCGCAGTGCCTCACAGACGAACGCCGAGGTGTAGGCGGTCAGCGCGAGAACCGCGAGCCGGAAGTTGATGTCCTTGAAGTCGCTGGCCCCGAGGCTGATGTTGAGCGTCTGGAAGAGACCCAGCGACGAGAAGACGATGATGACGGTCAGAGGAATGTTCCGGACGACATTCACATAGGCGGTGGCGAAACCGCGCATCAGGGGGACCGGGCTGACCTTCATGCCGGCCAGCAGCGTTCCCCATATGAGGGAGCCGAGGGCGGAGTAGACGGCGAGTTGCACCGTCACCCAGAAGGCCCCCAACAGGTCGTAACCTTCAAGAAAGTCGAACACGATCTCCCGCGCTTCCGCGTGTAGGAGGGCATGGCGCGCCGCCGTTCACGGACGGCGCGCCGGGTCAGCCCTGCTTCACTTGACGATGTTGCCGATCTTCGGGGCCTGCTCGTTCTTGTAGTTCGCCGGACCGAAGTTGGCCGCCACCGCCTTGTCCCAGGAGCCGTCCGAGACCATCTTGGTGAGCGCGTCGTTGATCTTCTTCTTGAGGTCGGCGTCGCCCTTCTTCAGGCCGATGCCGTAGTTCTCGTTGCTCATCTTGAAGCCGGCCAGCTTGAACTTCCCCTGGAAGTCCTTCTGGGAGGCGAAACCGGCCAGGATGCTGTCGTCCGTGGTCAGTGCGTCGACGGCCTTGTTCTCCAGGCCGGTGAGGCACTCGGAGTAGCCGCCGTACTCCTGCAGCTGGGCCTTGGGCGCCAGCTTCTCCTTGACGTTCTTCGCGGACGTCGAGCCGGTGACCGAGCACAGCTTCTTGCTGTTCAGGTCGGCCGGGGACTTGATGGAGTCGTCGTCGGCGCGGACCAGGATGTCCTGGTGCGCCAGCAGGTACGGACCCGCGAAGTCGACCTTCTGCAGCCGCTCGTCGTTGATCGAGTAGGAGGCGGCGATGAACTTGACGTCCCCGCGCTCGATCGCCGTCTCGCGGTCGGCGCTCTTGGTCTCCTTGAAGTTGATGTCCTTGGCGTCGTAACCGAGTTCCTTGGCGATGTACGTGGCGACATCGACGTCGAAACCGGTGAACTTGCCGTCGGGCGTCTTCAGACCGATACCGGGCTGGTCGATCTTGATGCCGATCGTGATCTTCTTGCCGCCACCCGCCGAGTCGCCCTTGTCGTCGGAGGAGCCACAGGCGGTGGCGGTGAGAGCGAGCGCGAGCACGGCGGCCGATGCGGCGGTGACCTTACGAAGCTGCATGGTGAACTTCCCTAGAGTTGATGCGATGTGAGTGAGCAGCTGATCCGGAAATCAGTGGTGCAGGATCTTCGAGAGGAAGTCCTTGGCCCGGTCACTGCGCGGATTGCTGAAGAACTGGTCGGGAGTCGCCTCTTCGACGATCTTCCCGTCGGCCATGAAGACGACACGGTTGGCGGCGGAGCGCGCAAAGCCCATCTCGTGGGTGACGACGACCATGGTCATGCCGTCCCGGGCGAGCTGCTGCATGACCTCCAGCACCTCGTTGATCATCTCAGGGTCGAGCGCGGAGGTCGGTTCGTCGAACAGCATGACCTTGGGGTCCATGGCCAACGCCCGTGCAATGGCGACTCGTTGCTGCTGGCCTCCGGAGAGCTGGGAGGGGTACTTGTCGGCCTGCGTCGCCACCCCCACCCGGTCGAGCAGCGAACGGGCCTTGTCCTCGGCAGCCTTTTTGTCCGCCTTGCGGACCTTCAGCTGGCCCAGCATCACATTCTCGAGCACCGTCTTGTGCGCGAAGAGATTGAACGACTGGAAGACCATGCCGACATCGGCACGCAGCCTGGCCAGCTCCTTGCCCTCCTGGGGCAACGGCTTGCCGTCGATCGCGATCGCGCCCGAGTCGATCGTCTCCAAGCGGTTGATCGTGCGGCACAGCGTGGACTTCCCGGACCCCGAAGGTCCGATGACGACGACGACCTCGCCCCGGGCGATGGTCAGGTCGATGTCCTGGAGCACATGCAGCGCGCCGAAGTGCTTGTTGACGTTGCTCAGTACGACAAGGTCGTTCGCCGCGGGTACGGCATCCTCGGCGGCCTTGGTCACTGAAACTCCGCTCATCGGCTTCTTGCTCCGTCCTCCTCGGTTGGGAAGGACCCTAATGACGCAGTGCGACCACCGTCATTACATCTGAGCGGAAATTGAGCATAACGATCCGGCGGCAACCGGACACACCGTGTGAACGGGACGGCGGGTGAGGTAGCGGGGGCGTACCGGGTGCATAACGGAAACCTCGATGTAATGGCTGGGCCCTTGACTGAAGTACCGGTCATCGGCGTGGATGCCCTGGGACGTCATGACGTGAAACGTCTCGGTAGGGGCAAGTACCGGGAAGTATGGACAAGCGCGCACAAGCGCATGAAAGACGGCGCGGCGGGCAAGAGGCCGCGTCGCGGACGGAAAGGGGGGCCATGAGACTTCTGCTCGTCGAGGACGACAACCACGTGGCGGCCGCCCTGTCCGCGGTGCTCGCCCGCCACGGCTTCCAGGTCGTCCACGCACGCAGTGGCGAGGAGGCCCTCAAGGCGCTTCTGCCTGCGGACACCGAACCCTTCGGGGTGGTGCTCCTCGACCTCGGGCTGCCCGACCAGGACGGGTACGAGGTGTGCGGGAAGATCCGCAAGCGCACCTCCACCCCGGTGATCATGGTGACCGCGCGGGCCGATGTCCGGTCGCGGATCCATGGCCTCAACCTCGGAGCGGACGACTACGTCGTCAAGCCGTACGACACCGGTGAACTCCTGGCACGCATCCATGCGGTCAGCAGGCGCAAGCCGGCCGGCGAGGACACGGTGTCGACGCCCGTCGCCGCACTGCGTCTCGGGCACGTCCACATCGAGCTTCCGACCCGTCGGGTCAGCGTCGACGGCACCGAAGTCCAGCTCACCCGCAAGGAGTTCGATCTGCTCGCGTTGCTTGCCCAGCGGCCCGGTGTGGTGTTCCGCCGGGAGCAGATCATCAGCGAGGTGTGGCGCACCAGCTGGGAGGGAACGGGCCGCACGCTGGAAGTGCACGTCGCGTCCCTGCGATCCAAACTGCGGCTGCCCGCACTGATCGAGACCGTGCGCGGGGTCGGCTACCGGCTCGTCGCCCCGTCCGCGTAAGGGCGTACGTTCCAGGTGCGCACCCGTCTCCTCCCCCTGCTCATCATCCTCATGGCGGGCGTGCTGCTCGCGCTCGGCTTCCCGCTGGCCGTCAGCGTGGCTGCCGCCCAGCAGCAGCGCGTCGTGGTCGACCGCATCGACGACACGGCGCGCTTTGCCGCGCTTGCCCAGTTCGTCACGGAACAGACCGGTGGCACCGACGAACGGCGCCGCACGCTGCAGGCCGAGCTCGAGGCGTACGACTCGGTGTACGGAATCCGGGCCGGTGTCTTCTACCGCGACCGCAGCCCCATGGCGATGGCTCCGGTGACCTGGCGGCTTCCGGCCGAGGGGGAGGGGCACGAGGCCTTCAGCGAGGCTCTCCTCGGACGCCGCAGCCATGATCCCCCGCAGGTCTGGCCCTGGCAGCGCGGGCGGGTCGTCGTGGCCTCGCCCGTGGTGCGGGACGGCGATGTGGTCGCCGTGGTGGTTCTCGACTCGCCCACCGGCGAAATGCGCTCCCGGACGCTGCGCGGCTGGCTGCTGATCGCGCTCGGTGAATCGGTCGCGATGCTGGTCGCCGTCGGCGCGGCGATCCGGCTCACCGGCTGGGTGCTGCTGCCCGTCCAGACCCTGGACGCGGCGGCGCACGACATCGCCAGCGGCAAGATGCGCTCCCGCGTGGTGGCCTCCGGAGGGCCACCGGAACTCAGGCGTCTGGCCCGTTCGTTCAACGAGATGGCCGACAACGTCGAGGAAGTGCTGGAGCAGCAGCGCGCCTTCGTCGCCGACGCCTCGCACCAGCTGCGCAACCCGCTCGCCGCGCTGCTGCTGCGCATCGAGCTCCTCGCGCTCGAACTCCCCGAAGGCAACGAGGAGATCGCCTCCGTCCGCACGGAGGGCAAGCGCCTCGGTCAAGTGCTGGACGACCTGCTGGATCTGGCGCTGGCCGAGCATGCCGAGGCCGATCTCCGGCTCACGGACATCGGCGCGCTCACCGCCGAACGCGTCGCGTCGTGGCGTCCGTTCGCGGAGGAGAACGGCGTGCGGCTGAGGGTCGACGGGGCGTCGGCCGTGACCGCCTGGGCGGACCCCATCGCGCTGTCGAGCGCCCTCGACGCGATCATCGACAACGCGTGCAAGTTCACCCCCGCCGGTGAGGAGGTCATATTGACGGTCGCCTCCGGCCGCGACAACGCCACGGTGGTCGTCGCCGACCGCGGGCCGGGGCTGACCGAGCAGGAGCTGGAGCGGATCGGCGACCGTTTCTGGCGCAGCACGCGGCACCAGAACGTGCGGGGATCCGGCCTCGGGCTGTCCATCTCACGTGCCCTGCTCGCGGCGGGTGGCGGCTCCCTCGCGTACGCGCCGCACGAGCCGCACGGCCTGCGGGTGACCGTGACGGTTCCGCGCAACTGCCCGCACGGCTGAGAGGCGCGGTCTGCGGTACCGGCGCCGGGGCGCCGCCCGGCGTCCGTCAGGGCCTGACCGAGTGTGTGCGAACCTCAGGGCTTGACCGAGCGGTAGTAGCGCTTCGCGCCGTCGTGCAGCGGCAGCGGATCCGTGTAGATCGCCGTCCGCAGGTCCACCAGCTGCGCCGCGTGCACCTCGCGCCCGATGCTGTCCCGGCTGTCGATCACGGTCCGGGTGAACGCCTCGGTCATCGCCGCATCCGTACGGTCCGTGGTGACCAGCACATTGGCGACCGCCACAGTGGGCACGGCCTGCCCTCCCTGCACGTGGCGGTAGGCGTCGGCGGGCATCACCGCGGAGCGGTAGTAGCGGGTCGGGCCCCCGGCTGCCTGAAGCTGCGCGATCAGCGGCTGCTCCAACGGCACCAGCCTGATGGCGAACCGGTCCGACAGCTCCTGCACCGCGATGGTGGGCAGCCCGCCGGACCAGAAGAACGCGTCGAGCAGGCCGTTCTCCAGCCGCTTCGGCATCGTGTCGATACCGGCCGGAACCGGAGTGATGTCATGCACAGGATCAAGGCCTGCGGCCTTCATCAGCCGGTCGGCCACCAGTCGTACGCCCGAACCCGTCTGTCCGACCCCGACCCGCTTGCCCACGAGATCCGAGACCTGCCGTATGCCCGAGTCCCGGGCCACGACGAGCTGGACGTAGTCGTCGTACAGCCGCACGCAGCCGCGCAGCCGGTCGGCACCGGGCTTGTCGTCGCGGAGATAGGTGGCCAGGGCGTCGGTCGTGGCGATGGTGAAGTCGGCCTTCCCCGTCGCCACCCGCTCGATGTTCTGCTGGGATCCCTCGGAGGTCTGCAGCCGTATCGACGCACGGGGCATGTCCTTGGCGAGCACTGCTTCGAGCCGCTCGCCGTAGCGCTGATAGACCCCGCTGGGTACCCCGGTGCTGAAGGTCAGCGACCCGCTGGGCGAAGGTTCGCCGAGCGGCAGTACCCACCACAGCAGCAACCCGAGAACGACAGCGCCCGCGGCGCCCCCCTGCAGGGCTCGCCGCCGGCCGGTACGGGTCAGCGCGTGGAACATGGCGCGATCCTGCCAGCTCACCGGGGGTGATGGCCAGGGCAGGGCTCATGGAAGGCGGCGGCGAGGGTGCCCGTACCGCCGCGTACCGCCCGGTGACAGGCGGAGGGGCGAGTCGCTTCAGGGCTGCGCCTACGCATGGGCCCGCCGCTGTACGGGGCCGCTCCGCGGTACATGCCGACAGCGATGGGTGTGGCGGTGGTGACCGGCTCCAGCAGGTCGTAGGCCGTGCTCCCGGAGGTCCGCAGCGTGGGGAAAGAGTCCTCCGGGGACCACCTACCCTTGAGGGATGACCAGCGCCGTCCAGGACCATGCCGTGAGTTCTCCCAAAACGTACGAGGTGCGCACCTACGGGTGCCAGATGAACGTCCACGACTCCGAGCGGTTGTCGGGGCTGCTGGAAGGCGCGGGTTACGTACGTGCGCCCGAGGGCGCCGACGGTGATGCCGATGTCGTCGTCTTCAACACCTGCGCGGTGCGGGAGAACGCCGACAACAAGCTCTACGGCAACCTCGGCCGGCTCGCCCCGATGAAGACGAAGCGGCCCGGGATGCAGATCGCGGTCGGTGGCTGCCTCGCGCAGAAGGACCGCGACACGATCGTGCAGCGTGCCCCGTGGGTCGACGTCGTCTTCGGGACGCACAACATCGGCAAGCTGCCGGTGCTCCTGGAGCGAGCCCGTATCCAGGAGGAGGCGCAGATCGAGATCGCCGAATCCCTCGAGGCGTTCCCCTCCACGCTTCCCACCCGTCGTGAGTCCGCCTATGCGGCGTGGGTCTCCATCTCCGTCGGCTGCAACAACACCTGCACCTTCTGCATCGTCCCGGCGCTGCGAGGCAAGGAGAAGGACCGCCGCACGGGGGACATCCTGGCCGAGATCGAGGCACTGGTCGCCGAGGGCGTCTCCGAGATCACCCTGCTCGGACAGAACGTGAACGCGTACGGCTCCGACATCGGTGACCGTGAGGCGTTCTCCAAGCTGCTGCGGGCCTGCGGGACGATAGAGGGCCTGGAGCGGGTCCGCTTCACCTCGCCGCATCCCCGTGACTTCACGGACGACGTGATCGCGGCCATGGCCGAGACGCCGAACGTGATGCCGCAGCTGCACATGCCGATGCAGTCGGGATCGGACACGATCCTGAAGGCGATGCGGCGCTCGTACCGGCAGGAGCGCTTCCTCGGCATCATCGAGAAGGTGCGCGCCGCGATGCCTGACGCCGCCATCTCCACCGACATCATCGTGGGTTTCCCCGGCGAGACCGAGGAGGACTTCGAGCAGACCATGCACGCGGTCCGCCAGGCGCGCTTCGCCAACGCCTTCACCTTCCAGTACTCCAAGCGCCCCGGAACCCCCGCCGCGGACATGGAGGGCCAGATCCCGAAGGAGGTCGTCCAGGAGCGGTACATGCGCCTGTCCGCCCTTCAGGAGGAGATCTCCTGGGACGAGAACAAGAAGCAGGTCGGCCGGACCCTGGAGATCATGGTCGCGGAGGGCGAGGGGCGCAAGGACGGCGCCACTCACCGGCTCTCCGGCCGCGCCCCCGACAACCGCCTGGTCCACTTCACCAAGCCGGACGAGGACGTGCGGCCGGGCGATGTGGTGACGGTCGAGATCACCTACGCCGCCCCGCACCACCTGCTTGCCGAGGGTGCGCCGCTGGCCGTACGGCGGACCCGTTCCGGGGACGCATGGGAGAAGCGCACGGCAGCGGAGGCCGCCAAGCCGGCCGGTGTGATGCTGGGGCTGCCCGGCATCGGTGCCCCGGCGCCGCTGCCGGCCACGTCGGCTCCCGGCTGCGGGTGCGACTGACCCGGCGGACGGCGGGAGCCCCCGGGCGCTACCACTCGAATGCGACGGGAACCGGCGGGGCAGGACCCTTGGGCGACAGTGATGTGCGGGCGGTGGGGCTCGTGGGCGACGGGATCCGCGTCGGCGGTACGGTCCTGGGGTAGCGCGGCGGCACGATCCGGGGGGTGACACCCGACGCAGTACGCTGCCCAGCATGCTTGTCGCCGCAGCTGTCTGCCCCTGTCCGCCTTTGCTGGTTCCCGACGTCGCCGCCGGTGCCGCATCCGAGCTCGACGCCGCGAGGACAGCGTGCATCGACTCCCTGGGCGTCCTCGCCGCGGCCCGCCCCGACCTGCTGGTCGTGGTCGGGCCGACGGACCTCGACGGGCAGGGTCCGTATCCCGAGGGGACCCCGGGCTCCTTCAAGGGGTTCGGTGTCGACACCGACGTACGGCTCGGGCTCGGGGGAGACCTCGTCGACGGGGCGGAACGACCCCTTCCGCCCTCGCTCGCCGTCGGCGCGTGGCTTCTTGCCAGGGCGGACTGGGCCGACGCTCCGGTCGAGGGCCTCGGGGTGGAGGAGAGGCTCCGGGCCGAGCGCTGCACGAGCGCCGGGCGGGAGCTGGCGGCCAGGGCCGGACGCGTCGCTCTGCTGGTCATGGGTGACGGCAGTGCCTGTCGCACCGTCAAGGCTCCCGGCTATCTGGACGAGCGCGCCGCGTCGTTCGACGCCGAGGCGTCCCGGGCCCTCGGTGCCGCGGACCTCGCTGTACTGAGCGGGCTGGACGAGTCGCTGGCGTACGAACTGAAGGCAGCGGGGCGAGCGCCCTGGCAGGTCCTGGCGGGCGCGGCGGAGGGGGCCGGGCTGACCGGTCGCCTGTTGTACGAGGACGCCCCGTACGGCGTGGGTTACACGGTCGCCACCTGGTTCTGAGGCCCTGCGCTCGGAGCCGGTGGCGCGTCGCTGACGGCCGGGGGGCGGGGCCGTCCCCCGGCCGTCAGCGACGTGACATCACGTAAAGGTGTCGAGGTCAGGAAGTCGGCGGCGTGCCACCTTCGCCGATGTGGGACAGCCGATCGACCGCATCCTTGGCTTTCCGTGTGCCGGTCTCGATCTTGTCGGTGTACTTGCCCTTGGTCTTTTGATCGACTGTGCGAGCGGCCTTGTCGAGTCCTTGGTCGATCTTGTCCCCGTGCTGCTGCGCGAAGTCGCCGACCTTGTCCTTCGCCGGGCTCAGCTTGGCCTTCAGACTGTCCATGAAGCCCATCGGACACCTTCTCTGCTGGGGGACTGGAAACGGGCGGTCTCTCCGGCCTGGTCGGACGCCGTCACGGCAGCCACGGCTTCGTTGGCCACCGGTTCGACCGCCCCTGAGGGCGATGACGAAACCGCGAAATAACGCCCATATGTGATCCATATTTTACTCGCGCGAGCGGAGTTCCGCGCCGAGCGGAGCCGCAGTCACGCACTCGAGCGTGACTGCGGCTCCTGACCGCCAACGAGTCCGGCACGGCGTCGTCACGTAGCTCGTTCGGGAAGCGGTCGGGAGGTTTGCGAGACTGGGGCAGTGAGCAGTCCATCTCCCGCACCGCGGGTCATCGCCGTCGTCGGTCCCACCGCAGCCGGAAAGTCGGATCTGGGGGTATTTCTTGCCCAGCAGCTCGGTGGCGAAGTGGTCAACGCCGACTCCATGCAGCTCTACCGGGGGATGGACATCGGCACCGCGAAACTGACGCTCGCCGAGCGAGGAGCCGTCCCCCATCGGCTGCTGGACATCTGGGACGTCACCGAGACCGCCAGCGTGGCCGAATATCAGCGGCTGGCCCGCATCGAGATCGACCGGCTGCTCTCCGAGGGCCGCACCCCTGTCCTGGTCGGCGGCTCCGGGCTGTACGTGAAGGGCGCCATCGACGCACTGGAGTTCCCCGGCACCGACCCCGGCGTACGCGCCGCGCTGGAGCAGGAGCTGGCGGAGCACGGCTCCGGTGCGCTGCACGAGCGGCTGGCCGCCGCGGACCCCGAGGCGGGTCGGGCCATCCTGCCGAGCAACGGGCGCCGTATCGTCCGGGCGCTCGAGGTCATCGAGATCACCGGCAAGCCGTTCACCGCCAACCTTCCGGGTGGCGAGGCGGTCTACGACGCCGTTCAGATCGGGGTCGACGTGGCCCGCCCCGAACTCGACGAACGCATCACCCTCCGGGTCGACCGGATGTGGGAGGCCGGGCTCGTGGACGAGGTGCGCGCTCTGGAGGTGCAGGGGCTGCGCGAAGGGCGCACCGCCTCCAGGGCCCTGGGCTACCAGCAGGTGCTCGCCGCGCTGGCGCGGGAGTGCACCGAGGAGGAGGCGCGCGCCGAGACGGTACGCGCCACCAAACGCTTCGCGCGACGTCAGGACTCCTGGTTCCGTCGGGACCCGCGCGTCCACTGGCTGAATGGAGCCGCCGATCACCGAGCGGAACTCCCGCGGCAGGCTCTGGCGTTGGTCGAACGGGCGGTTACAGCCTGATCACGTGATGGCATCGGGAAGCCCTGCCAGTCATTTCGGTGACCAGGAGCGTGCCATCATCGAGCATCGATCCACCAGTGGAGTCCGAGTTGGGAGGGCGCGTGGCGATGGAGGCCGGCCCTCGCGACACAGAGCAGGACGCACCGGACACGCAGCACGAAGCGGGACGTCTGAGCCCTGACGGGCCCGACGAGCTCCAGGTGACCCCCGAGGTCGAGGTCGAGCTGCGGCCCGCGCGCCGTCTGCGGATCTGGCAGCTCGCCCCGATCATCGGACTCGCGGCGGTCGGCTCGCTGATGTTCGCCTTCCCGCTCGCCTTCGAGTTCGGCGACGGCGGCGCGATCGTGGCCATGCTGGGTCTGCTGATCAGCTGCTGCGCCGCGGGCTGGGGCATGATGGCCGCCCGTCGCGTCGGATACACCTGGCCGGGACTGCCACCCAGGGGTGCGGGCGAGCGCCCCGACTGGCGCGTGATCGCGTTGTACGTGGTTGTGGGCACGGTGCTGGTCGCGCTGGCCGTCTGGCGCGTGGCCCGACTGCGCTGAGGCGCGGAGCCCGGCGTGGCCCGTGCCGGTCGGCGGTCCTGGGCGTCCGAGCTCCCACGGGTCCGGGCGTCGGCCATGCGGCCCGCCTTCGTCCACTGTCGGTGCCCCCTCGTACAGTTGCCCTGTGAGCACCTCGCAGATCGCCTTCCTCAAGGGTCACGGCACCGAGAACGACTTCGTGATCGTTCCCGACCCGGACAACGCCGCCGACCTGCCCGCATCCGTCGTCGCCCGGCTCTGCGACCGCCGGGCCGGTATCGGCGGTGACGGGCTGCTGCACGTCGTCCGGTCCGCCGCGCACCCCGAGGCGCAGGCCATGGCAGACGCGGCCGAGTGGTTCATGGACTACCGCAACGCCGACGGCTCCGTCGCCGAGATGTGCGGCAATGGCGTGCGGGTCTTCGCCCGCTATCTGCAGCGCGCCGGGCTCGTCGAGGAAGGTGACCTCGCGGTCGCGACCCGGGGCGGCGTGAAGAAGGTGCACATCGCCAAGGGCGGCGAGATCACGGTCTCCATGGGGCGCGCCCTGCTCCCCGGGGCCGGCGTCACCGTGACGGTGGACGGCCGCAGCTGGGACGCCCGGAACGTGAACATGGGCAACCCCCACGCGGTCGCGTTCGTCGACGACCTGGCGCACGCCGGTGAGCTGCGCTCCGTACCGCCGTTCACCCCCGCCGCCGTCTACCCCGACGGCGTCAACATCGAGTTCGTGGTGGACCGCGGACCGCGCCATGTCGCGATGCGGGTCCACGAGCGCGGTTCCGGCGAGACACGTTCCTGCGGCACCGGCGCCTGCGCCGTGGCCGTCGCCGCAGCCCGCAGGGACGGCGCGGACCCCGCGGAGACCGGCACTCCCGTCACGTACACCGTCGACCTGCCCGGCGGCACCCTGGTGATCACCGAGCAGCCGGACGGCGAGATCGAGATGACCGGAGCCGCCGTGATCGTCGCCGAAGGCGTGATCGATCCGGCCTGGCTCGAAACGGCGCAAGGCTAGAGCTTCGCTCGAATGGGTGATCCGTTTCACGCTGAGCGAGAGCCGGACTCCGCCACGTGGTGGGGTCGGTAGCATCAAGCACCGGCCCGGAGGCGCGTCCGCACCTCCCCACCGCCGGTCGACGTTGCCGGAGGTGCCCCATGAGCGCAGAGGCCACCAATCCAGGTGCTCCCATCCGCAGACGAGGCCGTCCCCGGATCGATCTCCGCAGGCTCGGCCGCGTCGCTCTCGGCCCCGTCTCCCGCGACCGGCTGCCCGACGCGATCGGACATGTCGCAGAGGCCCACCGGGCCCACCATCCGGACGCCGACCTGACCGTCCTGCGCAAGGCCTATCTCCTGGCGGAGTCCTCGCACCGGGGGCAGATGCGCAAGAGCGGCGAGCCGTACATCACGCATCCCCTCGCCGTCACCCTGATCCTCGCCGAACTCGGCGCCGAGACGACGACCCTGACCGCGTCCCTGCTCCATGACACGGTCGAGGACACCGAGGTGACCCTCGACCAGGTACGGGAGCAGTTCGGCGAAGAGGTCTGCTATCTCGTCGACGGCGTCACCAAACTCGAGAAGGTCGACTACGGGGCGGCGGCCGAGCCCGAGACCTTCCGCAAGATGCTCGTCGCCACCGGGGACGACGTCCGGGTGATGTCGATCAAGCTGGCCGACCGGCTGCACAACATGCGCACCCTCGGGGTGATGCGCCCCGAGAAGCAGGCGAGGATCGCCAGGGTCACCCGCGATGTGCTGATCCCCCTCGCCGAACGGCTCGGGGTCCAGGCCCTCAAGATCGAGCTGGAGGATCTTGTCTTCGCGATCCTCCATCCTGAGGAGTACGAACACACCCGGGCGCTGATCGCCGCGGCCTCGGCCGGGTCGGCCGCTTCAGGGGATCCCCTCTCCGTCATCGCCGAGAACGTCAGAGCCGTGCTGCGGGATGCCGGCATCCCCGCGGAAGTCCTGATCAGGCCACGCCACCACGTGTCCGTGCACCGTGTCCGGATCAAACGCGGCGAACTGCGCGGTCCCGACTTCGGCCGGCTGCTGGTGCTCGTGGGCGAGGACGCCGACTGCTATGCCGTCCTAGGCGAACTCCACACGTGTTTCACCCCGGTGATCTCCGAGTTCAAGGACTTCATCGCGGCGCCCAAGTTCAACCTGTACCAGTCGCTGCACACCGCGGTGGTCGGGGCGGACGGCGCGGTCGCGGAGGTTCTCATCCGGACGCATCAGATGCACAAGGTCGCCGAAGCGGGCGTCATCGCGCTCGGCAATCCCGGCACCGCGGACAGCGCCTCGGCGTCGATGACCGAACCCGCGGACGGCGAGCGCGCCGACCCGACCCGGCCCGGATGGCTGTCCCGGCTCCTGGCGTGGCAACAGGCGGCCCCCGACCCGGACACCTTCTGGACCACCCTCCGCGCCGACCTCGCCGAGGACCGCGAGATCACGGTGTTCCGCACCGACGGAGGCACGCTCGGGCTCCCCGCCGGAGCCAGCTGCGTCGACGCCGCCTATGCCCAGTACGGCAACGATGCGCACAGCTGTATCGGGGCCCGGGTCAACGGCCGGCTCGCCACGCTCTCCACCGTGCTCAGCGACGGAGACACGGTGCAGCTGCTGCTCGCCGAGGACGCGGCATCGGGCCCCTCGCCCGACTGGCTCGACCATGCCCGGACGCCCGCGGCGCGCATCGCGATCACCGGCTGGCTCGGAGCCCACCCGGAGGACGCCCAGCGGCCCTCCAGCAGCCGGCCTGCGGGCAGCAGGCCCGGGCCACAGGCCATGAACCCTGCACGCCCCGGAGGCAACCGGTCCGCGGGCCCCCGGGCGACGGTCGTAGCGGGCCGGCCGGCCGCCACCGTACGGCTCGCCGGATGCTGCACCCCCGTACCGCCCGATGCCGTCACCGGATTCACCGTGCGCGGCGGCGCCGTCACCGTGCACCGGGAGGAGTGTCCCGCAGTGGCCCGGATGCAGTCCGCCGGCCGAACGCCGATCGCCGTCGGCTGGGGCGACACGGCGGAGTGCCGGGTCACTCTGGTCGCCGAGTCCTTCGGACGGCCCCGGCTGCTCGCCGACCTCACGGAGGCCATCGCGACGGCGGACGCCGCGATCATTTCCGCCACCGTCGAACCCCCCAGTGAACAGCGCGTACGCCACACCTACACGCTTCAGCTCCCGGACGCCGCCGGACTGCCCGCACTGATGCGCGCGATGCGTGACGTACCGGGGGTGTACGACGTGAGCCGCGCCCAGCACCCGGCCGCCGCCGTCTGACCGGGAGCCGGGCAGCGCCCAGCTGCCGCGGCGGCCCCTCGTTCGAGTGGCGCGGCGCGCGCCGCGCCCGTACCGGCAGTCGTCGCTGGTAGCCGTAGTCCATGCCGTTCATCCCCCGCCGCCTGCGGGCCGCCCTGCTGGCCGTCGCATCGGCCACCCTTGTTGCCGCCACCCTGCCCGCACCCGTGCCGCTCGGCATCGGAGACCCGCTCTTCCCACACCTCGGCAACCCGGGCTACGACGTCCTCTCGTACGACATCGGGTTCACCTATCACGGCAGCAACACCAAACCCCTGGACGCCGTCACCACGATCGTCGCAAGGACCACCGAACCGCTGGACCGGATCAACCTCGACTTCACCCGCGGCACCGTCCGCAGCGTCGACGTCAACGGTCTGCGTGCCGACTTCGCCGTCGCGGGCGAGGATCTGGTCGTCAGGCCCATCGGCAGGCTTCCGGCCGGAGTGCCGCTCCGCATCACCGTCCGGCACACCAGCGACCCGAGAGGCGACCAGAACAGCGGAGGCTGGCTGCGCACCTCCGACGGGCTGGCCATGGCCAACCAGGCCGATGCCGCGCACCAGGTCTTCCCCAGCAACGACCACCCCGCCGACAAGGCGTACTTCACCTTTCGGGTCACGGCGCCCAAGGACCTGACGGTGGTCGCCAACGGACTGCCTGCCGGCACGGTGCGGCACGGCTCCTCGACCACCTGGACGTACCGGACCGAACACCCCATGGCCACCGAGCTGGCCCAGGTCTCCATCGGGCGCTCCGCCGTCGTGCGGCGGACCGGACCCCACCGGCTGCCGGTCCGCGACGTGGTGCCCGCCGCCGACGCCAAGCGGCTCGAACGCTGGCTGAAGAAGACGCCGGGACAGTTGGAGTGGATGGAGCGGCAGGTCGGGAGGTACCCCTTCGAGACGTACGGACTGCTGATCGCCGACACGAAGACCGGCTTCGAGCTCGAGACCCAGACGCTCACGCTCTTCGAACGGTCCCTCTTCACCTCCGGCGGGTACCCCGCGTGGTACCTCGAATCGATCATGGTGCACGAGCTGGCGCATCACTGGTTCGGCGACAGCGTCTCCCCGCAGGCCTGGTCCGATCTCTGGCTGAACGAAGGACATGCCAGCTGGTACGAGGCCCGTTACGCCGCAGAGCACGCCAAACAACCGCTGGAACGCCGGATGCGCAACGCGTACACCCGGTCGGACGGATGGCGCGCCACCGGAGGCCCGCCCGCCCGTCCCAAGCCTCCGTCGCCGGGCGGGAAGATCAGCATCTTCCGGCCGGTGGTGTACGACGGCAGCGCACTGGTCCTCTACGCGCTGCGTCAGGAGATCGGCGAGTCCGCCTTCGACCGGCTGGAACGCCGCTGGGTGAAGACCCACCGGGACTCCACCGCGAGCACATCCGACTTCGTCCGGCTGGCCTCGCGGATTGCGGGGCGCGACCTGACCGCGTTCTTCGACGGCTGGCTGTACGCGAAGAAGACGCCTCCGATGCCCGGGCACCCGGACTGGCACTCCGCGAAGCCCGTCGGACAGCGGTAAACCGGGATGACGGGCCCGACGGGGGCATGCCACTATCGACGGGTTGCCACGGCGGCCGGACCGGAGATTCTCCCCGAGGGGAATCTTCCGGACACGTCACACGTTGTGACTGACGTAACGGACTTCTATCGACGTAAGGATCCAATGACCTCCTCTTCTTCCCTTCCCCAGGACGCGCGGAATGCGCAGAGTGCCACGGAGAACGTCACCGAGAGCCTCACCGAAAGCCTTCGGGCCGACGCCCTGATGGAAGAGGACGTCGCCTGGAGCCACGAGATCGACGGAGAGCGGGACGGCGAGCAGTTCGACCGTTCCGAGCGTGCGGCGCTGCGGCGTGTGGCGGGTCTCTCCACGGAGCTCGAGGACGTCACCGAGGTCGAGTACCGACAGCTGCGCCTGGAGCGTGTGGTGCTGGTCGGTGTCTGGACCACGGGGACCGTGCAGGACGCCGAGAATTCGCTCGCGGAGCTTGCAGCGCTTGCGGAGACGGCGGGCGCCCAGGTGCTCGACGCCGTCTTCCAGCGCCGTGACAAGCCCGACCCGGCCACGTACATCGGCTCGGGCAAGGCGCTGGAGCTGCGCGACATCGTCCTCGAATCAGGGGCCGACACCGTCGTCTGCGACGGTGAGCTCAGCCCCGGCCAGCTCATCCATCTCGAAGACGTCGTCAAGGTCAAGGTGGTCGACCGGACCGCGCTGATCCTCGACATCTTCGCCCAGCACGCCAAGTCCCGAGAGGGCAAGGCGCAGGTCTCGCTGGCACAGATGCAGTACATGCTGCCGCGACTGCGCGGTTGGGGTCAGTCGCTCTCCCGTCAGATGGGTGGCGGCGGTTCCAGCGGCGGTGGCGGCATGGCGACCCGTGGTCCCGGTGAGACCAAGATCGAGACGGACCGGCGTCGTATCCGCGAGAAGATGGCGAAGATGCGCCGGGAGATCGCGGAGATGAAGACCGGGCGCGAGATCAAGCGGCAGGAGCGCAAGCGCAACAAGGTGCCCTCGGTCGCCATCGCCGGCTACACCAACGCAGGCAAGTCCTCGCTGCTCAACCGGCTGACCGGTGCAGGCGTCCTCGTGGAGAACGCACTGTTCGCCACGCTGGACCCGACCGTGCGCCGGGCCGAGACGCCGACCGGCCGGATCTACACCCTGGCCGACACCGTCGGGTTCGTGCGGCATCTGCCGCACCATCTCGTCGAGGCGTTCCGCTCCACCATGGAGGAGGTCGGCGAATCCGACCTGATCCTGCATGTGGTGGACGGTGCCCACCCGGTGCCCGAGGAACAGCTCGCGGCGGTGCGTGAAGTGATCCGCGACGTGGGTGCGCTGGACGTGCCCGAGATCGTGGTGATCAACAAGGCGGACGCGGCCGACCCGGTGGTCCTGCAGCGGCTGCTGCGGATCGAGAAGCACGCCATCGCCGTCTCGGCGCGTACCGGTGCCGGTATCGAGGAGCTGCTCGCGCTCATCGACAGGGAGCTGCCGCGGCCGTCGGTCGAGATCGAGGCGCTCGTTCCGTACACCCACGGCGGACTTGTCTCCCGGGTGCACGCCGACGGCGAAGTGATCTCCGAGGAACACACCTCGGAAGGCACGCTGCTCAAGGCCCGGGTGCACGAGGAACTGGCCGCGGATCTCGCGGCGTTCGCGCTCGCGGCACACTGACCGCGCGGAACCGTACGGACCGAAGGCCCGCCCCCTCGCAAGGCGAATTCCAGGGGGCGGGCCTTCGGGCATGAACGGGGCCTACTACCGGCCGCCGAACCTGTCGCTCATCATGGTGAAGATCTCCTGCGCGCCCTGGCCCAGGTGCGGGCCCGCGAGCCAGCCGGAAGTCACCGGACCGATGGATGTGTTGGACACCAGAGCCAGCTTGCCGTCGGCGCCCTCGCTGAACCAGCCGCCACCGGAGGAACCGCCGGTCATCGTGCAGCCGATGCGGTACATCGTCGGCGTGCTGGGGCTGACGGAGAGCCGGCTGGGGCGGTCGACACACTTGTGCATGATCAGACCGTCGTACGGGGGAGCCGCCGGGTAGCCCCAGGCGCCCATGGCGCCGATCTGCGAGATCTCGGGGGCGTCGAAGCTGACCGGCAGGGCGTTGCCCACGGTCTCCTCGAGCGACTTCGTGCCGTTCTGCGGCTTCACGTGCAGCACCGCGTAGTCGTACGGCGCACCCCCGCCGCCGGTGGGTCCGCCCTCGGAGATCCACTCGCCGGAGGACGCGGCCCAGTCGGCCCAGAACGCGCCGTACGGGGCGATCTCCTGCGGCTGGGCGTTCTCCAGCGCGGCAGCGGACTTGCCCTCGTCGTTGTACGCGGGGACGAAGACGATGTTGCGGTACCAGCCGCCCTTCGCGCCGGCGTGCACACAATGTCCGGCGGTCCACACCAGGTTGGACCTGCCCGGATTCTTCGGGTCCTTGACGACCGTTCCCGAGCAGACCATGGAGCCCTCCGGGGAGTCGAAGAACACCTTGCCGACCGGGGCCGCGTGCTCGTGGTACGGCAGGTCCTCGGGCTGAGCCTTGACCGGCGCGGGCTCCGGGTCCGAGACACCCCGGTCACCGGAGAAGTCACTGGCCGCCATCGTCTTCGCCGGGTCCTTGGCGGATTTCATCCGCTCGGGCTTCCACAGCCCGTCGATCACGGGATTGACGAAGTCCTTGGCTTCACGCAGCCACTTGTCCTTGTCCCAGTTCTTCCACTCGCCGTTCTTCCAATTCTCCGGGTCGACGCCGTGCTTCCTGAGTGTCTCGGCCAGATCGGCGGATATGGAGCCACTGCCGTCGTTGCCCTGGGCGGACTCGGCGGCGGCCGGCTTGTCGGCCGCCGTGTCCTCGCTCGGACCGCAGGCCGTGGCCGACAGTGCGAGTGCGGCGACGAGGCCGGTCGTGGCGAGCAGCGGGCGTATGGATCGCATGGAGAGATTCCCCCTGAAATCTTTGATGATTGCCATGAGCGTGTCATGTGATGGGTGGCAGGGGTCGGCTGCCACCGACGATGCACGGCCACCCTATTGCCGTCCCGGGCCCGGCCCCTGCCGCTGGGTCACCCGGCCCGGGGGCCGCCCGCCGACCGGACTGCGCACCGGCCCGCGGCGGCCTCCGGCGGCCGACTGCCGCACCGGAGGCCCGTGACAAGCGGTCACCCGGGAGTCCCCGGGCGGCCGCTCGTACGCGCTACTGTCCGGCGTACTTCTTGCTGACCGCGTCGTAGACGCCCTTCGCCTCCTTGCCGAAGCGCGGTCCGGCAAGCCAGCCGGCCGTCACCGGGCCGATGGACGTGTTCGACACGAGGGCGGGCTTGCCGTCCTGACCCGTCGCGACCCAGCCGCCACCGGAGGCGCCACCGGTCATGCTGCACCCGACGCGGTACATCGTCGGGTCCTCCTTGGTGAGCGAGAGCCGGCCCGGCTTGTCCTTGCACTGCAGCAACTGCTGGCCGTCGTACGGCGGAGCGGCCGGGAATCCGGTCGCCGTCATGCTGCCGATCTCGGGCACGGCCGGAGCATTGAAGTCGACGGGCAGCGCCGAACCGACCGTCTCCTCCAGCGACTTCCCGGTCGCCCCCTTCTCAGGGGCGACACGCAGCACCGCGAAGTCGTACGGAGCGCCCTGGCCACCGGTGGGTCCGCCCTCGGCGATCCACTGGTCGGACGTCTGCGCCCACTGGCCCCACCACACGCCGTAGGGGGCGACCTTCTCCTTGGGCGCGTTCCGTAGCTCCGCGAGCGACAGGCCGCTGTTGTTGTAGGACGGCACGAAGGCGATGTTGCGGTACCAGCCGCCGTTCTTGCCCGCGTGCACACAGTGCCCCGCAGTCCACACCATGTTGGACCGTCCGGGGTTCGCCGGGTCCTTCACCACGGTTGCGGAGCAGACCATGGAGCCTTCGGGACCGTCGAAGAAGAGCTTTCCGGACTCCGCCGCGCTGTCGTGGAACGGAGTCCGCACATGCGAAGCCCGCACCGGCACGGGCGTCGGGTCCGTCACACCCGCATCGCCGGAGATGTCGTTGTCGACCGGCTGCTCGGGTGCCTTGTCCGCATCGCGCATGCGGTCCGGGTCCCAGAGGCCCTCGATGATCGGGTTGACGAAGTCCTGGGCCTCACGCAGCCACTTGTCCTTGTCCCAGTTCTTCCACTCGCCGTTCTTCCACTGGTCGAGGTCGATCCCGTGTTCCTTGAGCCGGTCCTTCAGATCGTCCGGAATGGTGATCTTGCCGTCCGAGGTCGGGGCGGCGGAGCTGCTCGGCTTGGCATCGGCCTTGTCCTCGCTCGGCCCACAGGCGGTTGCGGTGAGCGCGAGAACGGCCGTGACCGCGGCGACGGTGAATACGGCGGAGGGCGCGCGGCGCGCATTCCTACCCCGACGCGCCGTGAGAACTGGTCGAATGACTCGCATGTGGTGATCCCCCTGGGACTTCGTAACTCAACGCTTCTGTACTGCAGTCGGACTCGGCTCTGAACACTTCGACGCCAACGGACCGGGAACTCCGGCGGTGTTGGCCGAAGCTCCAGCACGGTCCCCCACTATGCCGGTGCCGGTGGGGACGGTGCGCGGCAGGGCCACGGTTCCGGCCCCGCAGGGATCTTCAGATTTACCCGTGATCCTCTGCGCCCGGCGTCGTTGGTACGTACGAGGGACATGCGGACAGCGTTCATCCCAGCGGTCCGTCCTTGCGGAAACGTACTGACGCGCAGCGCAACTGTTACAGCAGGAGGACCAACAGCCGTGGCCGTGACCGAACCAGCACCATTGGCACCACCCGCGGCGCATGAGGGAATCCTCCGCCGACAGGCGCTGCGCGAGTCGGCGGCCCGTACTTACGCGCGGTCACTGCCGATCGTGCCGGTTCGGGCCCGAGGGCTGACCATCGAAGGCGCGGACGGACGACGCTATCTCGACTGTCTCTCCGGAGCGGGCACGCTGGCCCTCGGTCACAACCACCCCGTGGTACTGGAAGCGATCAAGAAGGTCATCGACTCCGGTGCGCCGCTGCATGTGCTCGACCTGGCAACCCCGGTCAAGGACGCCTTCACCACGGAGCTTTTTGCCACACTCCCGCGGCAGTTCGCCGACAACGCCCGGATCCAGTTCTGCGGACCGGCCGGCACGGACGCAGTCGAAGCGGCCTTCAAACTGGTCCGCGCCGCGACGGGGCGCAGCGGACTCCTGGCCTTCACCGGGGCGTACCACGGCATGACGGCAGGAGCCCTCGCGGCCTCCGGCGGCGCCGAGGACGTCCGAGTGACCCGGCTGCCCTTCCCGCAGAACTACCGTTGCCCGTTCGGTATCGGAGGCGAGCGCGGGGCGGAGATCGCCGCGCGGTGGACCGAGAACCTCCTCGACGACCCCAAGGGCGGAGCACCCGCGCCGGCCGGAATGATCCTGGAGCCGGTGCAGGGGGAAGGCGGCGTGAACCCCGCTCCCGACAGCTGGATGCGCCGGATGCGCGAGATCACCACGGCCCGCTCCATCCCGCTGATCGCCGACGAGGTCCAGACCGGTGTCGGGCGCACGGGCGCCTTCTGGGCGGTCGAGCACAGCGGGATCGTCCCCGATGTGATGGTGCTCTCCAAGGCCATCGGGGGCTCCCTTCCGCTCGCTGTGATCGTCTATCGCTCCGAACTCGACACCTGGCAGCCGGGGGCACACGCCGGTACATTCCGCGGCAACCAACTCGCGATGGCGGCCGGCACGGCCACGCTCGCGTACGTGCGTGAGAACCGGCTCGCCGAGCGGGCTGCGACGCTCGGCGCCCGCATGCTCGCCCGCCTCCAGGCCCTGGCCATCGACCATCCGTGCATCGGCGACGTCCGCGGGCGGGGCCTGATGATCGGAGTGGAACTCGTCGACCCCGAGGCCCGTGCGCACGCCGCCGCCACCGGAGCCGGCTCCGAGGCGCCGCCCGATCCCGTCCTCGCCTCCGCAGTGCAGCAGGAATGCCTGCGCCGCGGCCTCATCGTCGAACTCGGCGGTCGCCACTCCACCGTCGTGCGCCTCCTCCCACCCCTCACGCTCACCGACGAACAGGCAACAGCGGTCATCGACCGCCTCGCCGACGCCCTGGCAGCTGCCGAGCGCTCGCCGGACCGCCGAACCACGACCGGGTCGGCCCGCTGACCCCGGACACCTCACAAGGAAGACCGCCGTGAACCCCACCCCCGCGCCCGAGGCCGACGGGCCTCCCGCCGGCCAGCAGCGAGGACAGGCCGGGCTCGTCGGCCGACTCGCAGTCGAGCAGACGATCGTGCCGCGTCAGAAGGCCGCGCTCCGAGGCACCTGGCGCAACCCCCAGGCACCATCGACGGGCACAGGAACAGCCGATCTGCTCGACCACCCGGACCCACTCGTCGCAGCAGACACCGCAGGTGTCGAGAACCTGCTGCGCTGCTGGGTCCGGGAGAACGACCTGCCCCGACCGGACCGGGACACCCTCCGGATCCCGCTGCCCGCCAGCGGCACCGCCCTGCTCGTCCCCGTCGTCTACTGGTCCGTCACGGGATGGCACCGCTTCGGACCGCCCGCCCTGGAGGACGCACCCGACAGCGCGCCCACCACCGATGCCGTCACCGTTGCGGCCCTGCTGGGCCGGGAGGCGGACCGCAACGAAGGCGCCGACATGGTGGCCAGGGTCGCCGACTCGGTACGCCGCACAGCCGGGTTCATCGCCGAGCGGCGCCGTACGCCCACCGCTGCTGCCGAGGCAGACCTCTTTCTCACTGCCGAGCAGTCATTGCTGCTCGGACACCCCCTGCATCCGACGCCCAAGAGCCGCGAGGGCCTCTCCGAATCCGAATCCCTCCTCTACTCACCCGAGTTGCACGGCTCCTTCCCCTTGCACTGGATGGCCGTCGACCGGTCCGTGCTGGCCACGGAGTCCTCCTGGACGGAAGGCGGGCGGTCCGTACCGGCCGAGGATCTGGTCGCGCGGCACGCGGAGGGGCTGCGCCTGCCCCGGAACACCGCACCGATTCCGCTCCACCCCTGGCAGGCACGCGAACTGAGCCACCGGCCCGAAGTTGCCGCCCTGCTCGATCAGAACCTCCTCCACGACCTGGGGCCGCACGGCAAGCACTGGCACCCCACGTCCTCCGTCCGGACCGTTCATCAGCCCGGTGCCGACGTCATGCTCAAGCTCTCTCTCGGCGTACGCATCACCAACTCCCGTCGTGAGAACCTCCGTAAGGAACTCCACCGTGGGGTGGAGGTCCACCGGCTGCTCCGCAGCGGACTTGCCACGCAGTGGCACGCCGTCCACCCCGGCTTCGACATCGTCCGCGACCCTGCCTGGCTCGCCGTCGACGCTCCGGAGGGCGTGCCCGTCCCCGGACTCGACGTCATGCTCCGCCACAATCCCTTCCACCCGCTCGACGACGCGGTGTGCATCGCCGGCCTCACGGCCCCGCGCCCCTGGCCCGGCCGGCCGGGCATGCACTCGCGTCTCGCCGATGTCATCCTGCGTCTCGCCGCTGCCACGGGCAGGACCAAGGGAGCCGTTGCCGCCGAGTGGTTCCTGCGCTATCTCGACCGTGTCGTACGCCCCGTGCTCTGGCTCGATGCCACAGCAGGCGTCGCCCTCGAAGCCCACCAGCAGAACACGCTGGTGCTGCTCGACGCCGACGGCTGGCCCGTCGGCGGCCGCTACCGGGACAACCAGGGCTACTACTTCCGCGAGTCCCACCGTGCGGACCTGGAGCGCAGACTCCCCGGCATCGGAATGCTCAGTGACACATTCGTCTCCGACTCGGTCACCGACGAACGCTTCGCCTACTACCTGGGCATCAACAATCTCTTCGGTCTGATCGGAGCCTTCGGCGCCCAACAGCTCGCCGATGAGCAGGTGCTGATCGCCGCACTCCGCCGCTTCCTCGGCGCAGCCTCAGGCCTCGGCTCCCCTTTCCCCGCGCACTTGCTGGAGAGCCCACATCTGCGCTGCAAGGCCAACCTGCTGACCCGGCTGCACGGCCTCGACGAACTCGTCGGGCCGGTCGACACCCAGTCCGTCTATGTCACCATCGCCAACCCCCTTTTCGCCTGAAGGAACACGACCACCGCCTGAACTGCCGAAAGGAGAGGCGACACCGTGCCTCCCGCCGATGAGCACCCCGGCGCCGGAACCGGCCCTGCCTCCCCATCCGGCACGGGTGCCGAGGACACCCTGGACCTGCAGCTCCCCGACGAATTCCTCGCCCTGTTCGGGGAAGACACACCGGCAACGGCAACGCCGTCATCCGCCCCGCAGCTCAACGGACCCCTGACTCCGGAGGGGGACCTTGCCCGGGACGGATCCGGGCTGACCGAGGGGGAGGATGTGAGCGCAGGCACGCCCACAGGCGCGCGCCCGAGCCCGGGCACGCGTGGCGCCATGGGCATGCTGGAAAATCCCGACCTGCTCGACAGACCGGCCGAGTGGGGGCCGGTCACCACACCGGCCGGAGTGTTTCAGCTGGTCCCTGTACGCCTGGAACGCGACCTGGCGGTGATCAGCCGCTGGATGAACGACCCTGCAGTCGCCGCGTTCTGGGAGCTCGCCGGTGCGGAAGCCGTCACCGCCGCCCACCTGCGCCCCCAACTTGAAGGCGACGGACGCAGCGTTCCCTGCCTGGGCGTGCTGTCCGGCGTTCCCATGAGCTACTGGGAGATCTACCGCGCAGACCTCGACCCGCTGGCGCGTCACTACCCTGCCCGACCGAATGACACCGGAGTCCACCTCCTCGTCGGCGAAGTGACCGACCGCGGACGCGGCGTCGGCACCACTCTGCTCCGGGCCGTCTCCGACCTCGTACTCGACAACCGTCGGCAGTGCGCCCGCGTCATTGCGGAACCTGATCTGCGCAACACCCCCTCCGTCTCCGCCTTTCTGAGCGCCGGCTTCCGGCTTTCCGCGGAAGTCGAACTCCCCGACAAGCAAGCCGCTCTGATGATCCGCGACCGAGCCCACCGAGCCCAGCTGTGAACGACCTGCTGCATTACGTACACCGCTCGTACCCCATCGGTTCCGTCCCGAGGAGTCCCCGTGCCGCAATATCCCGCGAACCATGAATCAGTGGAGTCGCCCGAGCTGCTCAGCACCCCGGAGCTGGACCGGACGGTGTGGGACCGGGCGGCCACCCGGCTGCTCGCGAAAATGCTCGGCGAGTTTGCGTACGAGGAAGTCATCGAGCCGGCCCTCCGACCCGGCGGGAGCGACACCTACACCCTGGCGCTCGACGACGGGGAAACGCTGAGCTTCCGCGCCGGACGCGGTGTCTACGGCAGCTGGCACATCGCCCCCGACTCGATGCGCGTCACCGAGGGGAACGTCCCCGCGCGGACCGCCCAGGACCAGCACACCTCTGCACGGACCGCCCAGGACCGTAACCCCCCTGCGCGGACCCCCCAGGAAGACAGCGCCCGGACCGCTCCTTTCCGTGATCCGCTGCAGTTCCTCGCCCGGGCCCGGCACCTGCTCCGTCTCGACGGTGCGACCCTCGGCCACCTCATCCGCGAGATCACCACGACGCTTGTCGCGGATGCCCGGCTCGATCACACCGCGTTCACTGCCGCGCAACTCGCCGAGCTCGATTACGCGGAACTCGAAGGACACCAGACCGGCCACCCCTGGCTCGTCGCGAACAAGGGACGCCTGGGGTTCTCCGCCACCGACGCCTCCCGCTTCACGCCCGAAGCCCGCCGGCCGGTCAGGCTGCCGTGGATCGCCGTCAGCACCCGGATCGGCGGCTACCGCGGTGTGACCGGCCTCGACACACCCGAGCAGCTCTATGCACAGGAACTCGACGCCCCCGTCCGCGCATCCTTCGCCGCCGAGCTCCGCGCCCGCGATCTCGATCCCGGTGCCTACCTCTTTCTTCCCGTGCACCCCTGGCAGTGGGACGAATGGATCGTTCCGCTGTTCGCGCCGGCCATCGCGGCCGGCGACATCGTTGCGCTGCACACCGACGGTGATCTCCGGTTGCCTCAGCAGTCCATCCGTACGTTCACCAACCTGGGACGGCCCGAGCGGCGCACCGTCAAGCTGCCGCTGTCGATCCTCAACACCCTGGTCTGGCGGGGTCTCCCGACCGAGCGCACCTTCGCGGCTCCGGCGGTCACCACCTGGGTCCAGGGCCTGCGCGACCGCGACCCGTTTCTGCGCGACACCTGCGGCGTCATCCTGCTCGGCGAAGTGGCCTCCGTAACCGTCGAGCACCCCCTGTACAACCATCTCCCCGAGACGCCCTACCAGTTCAAGGAGATCCTCGGCGCGATCTGGCGCGAGCCGCTCGAACCCCGGCTCGCGCCCGGTGAGCGTGCCCGTACCCTCGCCTCGCTGCTCCACACGGATCCGCAGGGCCGCGGCTTCACCGCCGAACTCGTGACCCGTTCGGGTCTGACCCCCACTGCTTGGCTGACCCGGCTCTTCGCCGCGCTGCTCCCGCCCCTGCTGCACTTCCTCTACCAGTACGGAACGGTCTTCTCCCCGCACGGGGAGAACGCCATCATCGTCTTCGACGGCCAGGACGTGCCCGTACGGCTGGCGATCAAGGACTTCGTCGACGATGTGAACATCAGCGCCCAGCCGCTGCCCGAGCACACGACCATGCCGGAGGACGTACGCGACGTCCTCCTCACCGAGGAGCCCGGCTTCCTCACCCAGTTCATCCACTCGGGACTCTTCGTCGGCGTCTTCCGCTTCCTGTCACGCCTCTGCGAGGAACAGCTGGGCGTCCCGGAGGCCGAATTCTGGTCACTTGTACGGGCCGAAATTCTGCGGCACCACGCCCGCTTTCCCGATCTCAAGGAGAGGTTCGAGATGTTCGACATGCTGACGCCGCGCATCGAGCGCCTCTGTCTGAACCGCAACCGGCTGTATCGGGACGGTTACCGCGATCGGTCGGAACGCCCGCACGCAGCCGTCCACGGTACTGTTCCCAACCCCCTCCACCCCTCCGCCCGAATCCTGGAGTGATCTCCGTTGTCAGTGGTGACCCGTAGGCTGGTCGGGCTATGACAAAGCCATCCCTTCCCGAGCTCCTGCACGCCGCCGTGACCGCCGTCGGCGGTACGGAACGGCCCGGCCAGGCCGCCATGGCCGAGGCCGTAGCCGAGGCTGTCGACGACAACTCCCATCTGCTCGTCCAGGCAGGTACAGGCACGGGCAAGTCCCTCGGCTACCTGGTGCCCGCGCTGGCACACGGGGAGCGGGTCGTGGTCGCCACGGCGACCCTGGCACTGCAGCGTCAGCTCGTGGAGCGCGACCTTCCGCGTACGGTCGACGCGCTGCACCCGCTGCTGCGCCGCAGACCCCAGTTCGCGATGCTCAAGGGGCGTTCGAACTATCTCTGTCTGCACCGGCTGCACGAGGGTGTGCCGCAGGAAGAGGAGGAAGGGCTCTTCGACCAGTTCGAAGCGGCGGCGCCGTCGAGCAAGCTCGGACAGGACCTGCTGCGGCTGCGCGACTGGTCCGACGACACCGAGACCGGCGACCGTGACGACCTCACTCCGGGCGTCTCCGACCGGGCCTGGGGGCAGGTCTCCGTCTCGTCCCGGGAATGCCTGGGCGCCAGCAAGTGTGCGTACGGCGCGGAGTGCTTCGCGGAGATGGCCCGCGAGCGCGCCAAGCTCGCCGATGTCGTCGTCACCAATCACGCACTGCTCGCCATCGACGCGATCGAGGGCGCTCCGGTGCTCCCGCAGCACGAGGTGCTGATCGTCGACGAGGCCCATGAGCTGGTCTCCAGGGTCACCGGAGTGGCCACCGGAGAGCTCACCCCCGGTCAGGTGAACCGGGCGGTGCGCCGTGCGGCGAAGCTGGTCAACGAGAAGGCCGCCGACGCCCTGCAGACCGCGTCGGAGGGGTTCGAGCGGGTGATGGAGCTGGCGCTCCCCGGCCGCCTGGAAGAGGTCCCCGAGGACCTCGGCTACGCACTGATGGCGCTACGTGACGCCGCGCGTACGGTGATCTCGGCACTGGGCTCCACCCGGGACAAATCCGTGCAGGACGAGGACGCCGTCCGCAAGCAGGCGCTCGCATCGGTGGAGACGATCCACGGGGTTGCCGAGCGGATCACCCAGGGGTCCGAGTACGACGTCGTCTGGTACGAGCGCCACGACCGATTCGGCGCCTCCGTTCGCGTTGCGCCGCTCTCCGTATCCGGCCTGCTGCGCGAGAAGCTGTTCGCCGAGCGCTCGGTCGTCCTCACCTCGGCCACGCTCAAGCTGGGTGGCGACTTCAACGGGGTGGGGGCGTCCCTGGGCCTGGCCCCCGAAGGCACCGCGGGTGACGACATCCCGCAGTGGAAGGGCCTCGATGTCGGATCGCCCTTCGACTACCCCAGACAGGGCATTCTGTACGTCGCCAGGCACCTGGCCACGCCCGGCCGGGAAGGTTCCCGCACCGACATGCTGGACGAGCTCGCCGAACTGGTGGAGGCCGCCGGCGGGCGCACTCTCGGGCTGTTCTCCTCGATGCGGGCCGCCCAGGCCGCCGCCGAGGAACTGCGCGGTCGGCTCGACAAGCCGATCCTGCTGCAGGGCGAAGAGACGTTGGGTGAGCTGATCAAGAACTTCGCGGCCGACCCCGAGACCTGCCTCTTCGGCACGCTCTCGCTCTGGCAGGGAGTCGATGTCCCCGGGGCGAGCTGCCAGCTGGTGATCATGGACCGGATCCCGTTCCCCCGCCCCGACGACCCGCTGATGAGCGCACGCCAGAAGGCAGTGGAGGAGGCGGGCGGCAATGGGTTCATGGCTGTCGCAGCGACCCACGCTGCGCTGCTGATGGCCCAGGGCGCCGGCCGTCTCGTACGGGCCACGGGCGACAAGGGCGTGGTCGCCGTGCTCGACCCGAGGTTGGCCAATGCCCGCTACGGGAGCTACCTGCGGGCCTCGCTGCCGGACTTCTGGTACACGACGGACCGCAACCAGGCGCGTCGCTCACTTGCGGCGATCGATGCCGCTGCCAAGGCCGACGGGCAGTGATGCCCCATCCGCCCGGGGGTTGTGCCCTTCTCTGGTGACGGCAACCAGGCCCCGGGAGGATTCGGCCGTTCGGACGCACAGGCGGGGCCCCGGGATCGGCGCAGTGGATCCCGGGGCCCGGTTCGAACCGGCGATCTTCACACCCGCCGCAGCACTGCCACGACCTTGCCGAGGATGGTCGCCTCGTCGCCGGGGATTGGCTGGTACGCGGAGTTGTGCGGGAGCAGCCATACATGACCGTCCTCCCGCTTGAAGCGCTTGACCGTGGCCTCGCCGTCCAGCATCGCGGCCACGATGTCACCGTTCTCCGCGACGGGCTGACGGCGCACGGTGACCCAGTCCCCGTCACAGATGGCCGCCTCGATCATCGAGTCACCGACGACCTTCAGGACGAACAGCTCTCCGTCCCCGACCAGCTGGCGGGGGAGAGGGAAGACGTCCTCGACGGATTCCTCGGCGAGGATCGGGCCGCCGGCTGCGATCCGGCCGACCAGTGGCACATACGAAGCGGCGGGCTTGCCCGTCGTGTCGGTGGGCTGCGAGCTGGGCTGGTCCGAACCGCGGACCTCGTACGCCCGGGGGCGGTGGGGGTCGCGGCGCAGGAAGCCCTTGCGCTCCAGGGCCATCAGCTGATGGGCTACGGATGATGTGCTGGACAGGCCCACCGCCTGACCGATCTCCCGCATCGAGGGCGGGTATCCGCGACGCTGCACGGAGTCCCGGATGACCTCGATCACTCGCCGCTGCCGGTCCGTGAGCCCCGAGCTGTCCGCTCGGATTCCTGGAGGTCGCCCTGGGAGCGAGCGCGCTGGGCGCGCCGGCTCTGGTCCCTCCGTGTTCGTGACTGAGTCATTCATGGCATGCACCGGCTCGAGTCGGCTCTGGGAGCGGTCCTGGGCAGTGATGGTGGCACTGTCTGCGGTGGTGGTCACGTCGGCCCCTCTCGAATGTTCTCCCTAGCTGGACAACGGTAGTAGCTTTCGAAAGGTTGCGCCAAACACACGTTCGAGTGAAAAACGAATAAAAGTCTGTGCCCTGTTTGCGGTGAGGTGTATGGGCGGGGCTCGGTCAGGCTTTTGCCGTCCGCGGGACGGGTGCGGGGTGAGTCCCGGGCGACCCGCAATTGGGACCTTTACGGTAGCCTTCGCGGCCGCGACGCCGCCGCGCGGGGTGGTCTTCCGGCTGCCCTCCCGGCCCGCGCGGCAGTGCCCCGCGATCCGGGTGGGCATGTGTGTCCCGTAGCCTCGTCGTCGGTCGTACGCTACCTGTGAGCCGCCCGGGATGCGCGACACGCACCAGGGCCGAATGTGCGACGAAACCCAAGATCTAGTGGTTGGATTGTTCCAGCTGCCCAGAAGTTGTGGTCTGGGTCGATCGAGGCCGCGACCATCGCATATGCTTGTGGCTGCTTCGAGGGTCCCTGGCGGGACCTGGCGAGGCTATTCAGTCGTGCTGTGAAGGAGGGTTGGGAGCCATGCACTGCCCCTTCTGCAGGCACCCCGACAGCCGGGTCGTCGACAGTCGCACCACCGATGACGGCACGTCGATCCGCCGTCGCCGTCAGTGCCCCGACTGCTCCCGCCGTTTCACGACGGTGGAGACCTGCTCGCTGATGGTGGTGAAGCGCAGCGGAGTCACCGAACCCTTCAGCCGTACCAAGGTCATCTCCGGTGTGCGCAAGGCGTGCCAGGGGCGGCCCGTCACCGAGGACGCCCTCGCCATGCTCGGCCAGCGGGTCGAGGAGGCGGTGCGCGCCACCGGAAGTGCCGAGCTGACCACCCACGACGTGGGTCTGGCCATACTCGGCCCCCTGCAGGAACTCGACCTCGTCGCGTACCTGCGCTTCGCGTCCGTGTACCGGGCGTTCGACACACTCGAAGACTTCGAGGCCGCCATCGCGGAACTCCGTGAGCGGCGGCCTCCCGTGGAGGGATGCGGGACCGGCGAGACCCTTGAGGTCCCCGTTCCCGCCGTCGCCGCCGACTGAACGACACCGGCTGATCAACAGAGTTCAGTCGATCAGCGGCAGGGCGGCTACAGAGACTTGCTCCGGGCGCTGTGCGCGGCGTCCGAAGCATCAGAGACAGACTGTGCCCCGGGAAGTTCTGGGCACTTCAGGGCGTTTTTGCCCACATATGGGAGGCGGCATGACAGAGACGGCGAGCGGCCCGGCACGAGGTTCCCGAGCCAAGGGATCCAAGTCGACTGCGACCAAGCAGGGCCTGCGTATCGAGCGCATCCACACCACCCCTGGCGTGCATCCGTACGACGAGGTGGCATGGGAGCGCCGTGACGTCGTCATGACCAACTGGCGCGACGGCTCGATCAACTTCGAGCAGCGTGGCGTCGAGTTCCCCGACTTCTGGTCGGTGAACGCGGTCAACATCGTCACCAGCAAGTACTTCCGGGGGGCCGTCGGCACGCCGCAGCGCGAGACCGGGCTGCGTCAGCTGATCGACCGGATCGTGAAGACGTACCGCAAGGCGGGCGAGGACTACCACTACTTCGCCTCCCCGGCCGACGCCGAGATCTTCGAGCACGAGCTGGCGTACGCCCTCCTGCACCAGATCTTCAGCTTCAACTCGCCGGTCTGGTTCAACGTCGGTACGCCCCAGCCGCAGCAGGTCTCCGCCTGCTTCATCCTGTCCGTCGACGACTCCATGGAGTCGATCCTCGACTGGTACAAGGAAGAGGGCATGATCTTCAAGGGCGGTTCCGGCGCCGGCCTGAACCTCTCCCGCATCCGCTCCTCCAAGGAGCTGCTGTCCTCCGGTGGCAACGCCTCCGGTCCCGTCTCCTTCATGCGTGGCGCCGACGCGTCCGCCGGAACGATCAAGTCCGGTGGCGCCACCCGTCGCGCGGCCAAGATGGTCATTCTCGACGTCGACCACCCCGACATCGAGAACTTCATCGAGACCAAGGTCAAGGAGGAGGAGAAGATCCGCGCCCTGCGTGACGCGGGCTTCGACATGGACCTGGGCGGCGACGACATCACGTCCGTCCAGTACCAGAACGCCAACAACTCGGTGCGCGTGAACGACGAGTTCATGAAGGCCGTCGAGTCCGGCGGCACGTTCGGGCTGCGTGCCCGGATGACCGGTGAAGTCATCGAAGAGGTCGAGGCCAAGTCCCTCTTCCGCAAGATGGCCGAGGCCGCCTGGGCCTGCGCCGACCCCGGCATCCAGTACGACGACACGATCAACCACTGGCACACCTGCCCCGAGTCCGGCCGGATCAACGGCTCGAACCCGTGCAGCGAGTACATGCACCTGGACAACACCTCGTGCAACCTCGCCTCGCTGAACCTGATGAAGTTCCTCAAGGACGACGGCAAGGGCAACCAGTCCTTCGAGTCCGAGCGCTTCGCCAAGGTCGTCGAGCTCGTCATCACCGCGATGGACATCTCCATCTGCTTCGCGGACTTCCCGACCGAGAAGATCGGCGAGAACACCCGCGCCTTCCGTCAGCTGGGCATCGGTTACGCCAACCTCGGCGCCCTGCTGATGGCGACCGGCCACGCCTACGACAGCGACGGCGGCCGCGCCCTCGCCGGTGCGATCACGTCGCTGATGACCGGTACCTCGTACAAGCGCTCCGCCGAGCTCGCCGCGGTCGTCGGCCCGTACGACGGCTACGCTCGCAACGCCGAGCCGCACCAGCGCGTCATGAAGCAGCACGCCGACGCCAACGCCACGGCCGTCCACGTGGACGACCTGGACAACTCGATCTGGGCCGCGGCCACGGAGGCCTGGCAGGACGTCATCCGCCTCGGCGCGAAGAACGGTTTCCGCAACGCGCAGGCCTCGGTCATCGCGCCCACCGGCACCATCGGTCTCGCGATGTCCTGCGACACCACCGGCCTCGAGCCCGACCTCGCCCTGGTCAAGTTCAAGAAGCTGGTCGGCGGCGGCTCGATGCAGATCGTCAACGGCACCGTCCCGCAGGCCCTGCGCCGCCTGGGCTACCAGGAGGAGCAGATCGAGGCGATCGTCGCCCACATCGCCGAGCACGGCAATGTGATCGACGCCCCCGGCCTGAAGGACGAGCACTACGAGGTCTTCGACTGCGCGATGGGCGAGCGTTCCATCTCCGCGATGGGCCACGTGCGCATGATGGCCGCCATCCAGCCGTGGATCTCCGGCGCACTCTCCAAGACGGTGAACCTGCCGGAGACGGCCACCGTCGAGGACGTCGAAGAGGTGTACTTCGAGGCGTGGAAGATGGGCGTCAAGGCGCTCGCGATCTACCGCGACAACTGCAAGGTCGGCCAGCCCCTCTCCGCCAAGACCAAGGAGAAGGAGAAGGCCGAGGTCACCGCCAAGGCCGAGGAGACCATCCGCACGGCGGTCGAGAAGGTCGTCGAGTACCGCCCGGTCCGCAAGCGCCTTCCGAAGGGCCGTCCCGGCATCACCACCTCCTTCACGGTGGGCGGCGCCGAGGGCTACATGACCGCCAACTCCTACCCGGACGACGGTCTCGGTGAGGTCTTCCTGAAGATGTCCAAGCAGGGTTCCACCCTCGCGGGCATGATGGACGCCTTCTCCATCGCCGTCTCGGTCGGTCTGCAGTACGGCGTCCCGCTGGAGACGTACGTCTCGAAGTTCACCAACATGCGCTTCGAGCCCGCCGGCATGACGGACGACCCGGACGTGCGGATGGCGCAGTCGATCGTCGACTACATCTTCCGCCGCCTGGCGCTGGACTTCCTGCCGTTCGAGACCCGCTCGGCGCTCGGCATCCACTCCGCCGAGGAGCGTCAGCGTCACCTCGACACCGGTTCGTACGAGCCGTCGCTCGAGGACGAGGAGCTCGACGTCGAGAGCCTGGTCCAGTCCGTCCCGCTGCGCACGGAGCCGCTGAAGGCCGTGGCCTCCCCGGTGGAGGCCGAGAAGCCTGCCCCGAGGACGGCGCACACCTCGGCGGAGCTCGTCGAGATGCAGCTGGGCATCAGTGCGGACGCGCCGCTGTGCTTCTCCTGCGGTACGAAGATGCAGCGAGCCGGATCCTGCTACATCTGCGAGGGCTGCGGCTCGACCAGCGGCTGCAGCTGATCCTGGGCGCGGTCCAGATGTGAGTCACCCGGTCAGGGCGGCGGAGCCGATTGTCTCGGCTCCGCCGCCCTGGCGGTTTCCGGTGTCCGGTGCCGTGCCTGGTTCAGCGGCTTGCCCGGTGCCCGCCCCGGCTGACCGGCTCTCCGCCCTGCTGCGCGCCCAGCCTCACTCGTCGGGCGCGCGGTTTCCCATGGCTGCGGCGAAGGAAACGGGATCGCCGTCGAACCCCCGGACCGTTTTCTGGAACTCCCAGCCGCCCGAGGCGTCCCGGACGAACTCGGCGACCGTCGCCGCGGTGGCGCCGCCGACTGCGGAGAAGTCGTCCTCCGCGAGATTCGTGTAGCCCTCACGAATCTGCACGCCGGCGTTGGCTATGTCCTCGAAGGTCCTCCGGCCGTTCCGCTGCTGAATGGCGACTCCGATGACGACCCGGGCGTACACGGCCGACAGCCGGTTCAGTTCCAGAGTCATCACCTCGTCGAAACCGAGGCCCTGGCCGGTCCTGCTGTCGCGGTTCAGCATGATGGTGCCGTCCGGCGAACGGCTGTCGAAGTGCACGAGATACGCAGGGCCGCCGTACGGCTCGTCCGCCGGGTAGGTGGCCGCGATGATGTCCAGGTCATGGGCGGGGGCCCCCGGGGGACTCGGGTCCCATTTGAGCCTGACTTCGACCTTCTCGATGTCCTTGTTGGGCGTGCTCATCGGGTTTCCCTCCGTGCCACTGGGCCGTCGGACCGGTCGTACCACCCGATCATGTCCGCAACGCCCCCTGGATCCAACCGGCTTGGTCACGGGGGGCGGAATCGGGCCACTGCCGGTTCCGGCGCAGTTCAGTGCGGGGTGCGGCCCGGCGGACGCCGTCCGGGCCCTTCGCGGAACAGCTCGGTCGCGCTGCCGGCCCGGCGCATGAAGGAGGCGTACTCGATACGGGATACGGACGGAGAGGGCGCCCGGGCAGGCGCCGTCGCGTTCCGGGGCTGCGATGTTCTCCAGGCCGAGTACGTGACTCACTCCGTGACAGGCGTCGATTCCGAAGCCGATGGAGACAACCATGCGCTCTCTTACGCCGATTTGCCCGTGGTTCGGACGTACTCCGCCAGAGCGTGACCCACGCCACGTTCTGCGCCGTACGATGGCGCGGTGCTGGTCAAGTGGATTCGCTGCACCGTGGTGGACCGCCGCGGTTTCGAGCGGGGGCAGCGAAAGTGGTCGGGGCTTCTCGGTGAGCCGGGGTTCAGGGGACAGGGGGGTGGCTGGAGCCGGGGGCGGCCGGAGGTTGCCCATGTGTTCGCGTTCTGGGAGAACCGGGTCTTCTACGACTCCTTCATGGCGCGTGCGCACGACGGGTTGGCTGCCGCGCAGTCCGGAACGTACGGCGACATCCAGGTCAAGCTTTTCGACCACCGATTCGATGTGAAGACGGGCTTCGAGCCCCGCTTCACCGATGCGGATGTGGTCAGAGTCGCGCACAGCAGGGTGTACGGGGACCGCGTCGAACATTTCGCCCTGATGCAGGAGAGGGTGTGGAATCCGGCGATGGCCGGATCTCCCGGCATGCTGCGCGGTGTGTTCGGAGAGGCGCCGGGGCACGAATTCCTGGTGCTGTCGATGTGGCAGTCCAGCGCCGAGCGCGGCAAGTACCGGCCGGGAAGCATCGAGAGGTTGTCGCAGCGGGCGCAGACCGACGAGGACGTCGCGGCACTGGAGGGGGACGTCGTGCAGCTCGAGCCGTCCTGGACGGTGTGATCCGCTGGAGCCCCGGGGCGAAGGCAGCCTGCAGCCCCGTTGCACGGCGACATACGGAGGCCGGAGGTCCGGACAACTGCTCGAATGGGCCGGACTCGATCTAGGGTCTGTACATGGCACGACCGCAGCGCATTGTCCTCGTCCGGCACGGCGAGTCCGAGGGCAATGCCGACGACACGGTGTACGAACGCGAGCCCGACCATGCATTGAGGCTCACCTCGGCGGGGTTGCGACAGGCCAGGGAGACGGGGGTACGGCTGCGCGACCTCTTCGGTGAGGAACGGATCAGCGTGTACGTCTCGCCGTACCGCCGCACGCACGAGACGTTCAGGTCGCTCGGGCTCGACCTGGAGCGCGTGCGGGTGCGCGAGGAACCGCGGTTGCGCGAGCAGGACTGGGGGAACTGGCAGGACCGCGAAGACGTGAGACTGCAGAAGGCCTATCGGGATGCCTACGGGCACTTCTTCTACCGCTTCGCGCAGGGGGAGTCCGGCGCGGATGTGTACGACCGGGTCGGGGCATTTCTGGAGAGCCTGCACCGGAGTTTCGAGGACCCCGATCATCCGCCCAATGTTCTGCTGGTCACCCATGGGCTGACGATGCGGTTGTTCTGCATGCGGTGGTTCCACTGGTCGGTCGCCGAATTCGAGTCACTGTCCAACCCGGGCAACGGAGAGACGCGGACGCTGATGCTCGGCGACGACGGGCGCTACACACTTGACCGGCCGTTCGAGCGGTGGCGTACCCCTGAGCCGTACGGCATCACCGGATAGAGTGGAGAGGCGATGACCGTTGACTCCGCTTCCGCCCAACGCTTCGAACGCGCCCTGGCCAGCCTGCGGGGGCTGTCCGTGGGGGACGCCCTGGGCTCCCAGTTCTTTGTGCCCGCCAACTATCCGCTGCTGAAGCAGCGCGCACTGCCGTCCGGACCCTGGCAGTGGACCGATGACACGGAGATGGCCTGCTCGGTGCTGGCCGTACTCGTCGGGCACGACCGCATCGACCAGGACGCGCTCGCCCACTCGTTCGCAGATCACCACGACTTCGACCGCGGATACGGCCCCGCCGTGAACCGGCTGCTGCGGCTGGTCCGGGAGGGCGGCGACTGGCGTGAGCTGGCATCCGCGCTGTTCCAGGGGCAGGGCTCCTGGGGCAATGGTTCGGCCATGCGCATCGCACCCCTCGGTGCCTGGTACGCGGACGACCCCGAGCAGGCCACGCACCAGGCCGAGATCTCCTCGTACACCACGCATCAGCACCGGGAGGCGGTCGTGGGAGCGATGGCCGTGGCGGCGGCCGCCGCACTCGCCGCCGCGCCCGGCGGGCCGCCGACGCCGACCGATCTCCTCGACGGGGTCGTCGCTCTCGTGCCGCGCAGCGCAGTGGGGGCCGGGCTGCGCCGGGCGCGCGACATGCTCGACTACAGCGATGCCGGGACCGTGGCGGCCGTCCTCGGCAACGGACGCCGTACAAGTGCACATGACACCGTGCCCTTCGCCCTCTGGTCCGCGGCGCGGAGCCTCGGCGACTTCGAGCAGGCGTTCTGGCTGACCGCTCAGGCCGGTGGCGATGTCGACACGACCTGCGCCATCGTCGGCGGGGTCATCGCAGCGGGCAAGGCGGGTGCCCCGCCGGCCGACTGGTCGGCACGGACGGAAGAGCTGCCGGGGTGGCTTCCCCGGCCGGGGCTCAGCTGACGCGTTCCGACTGTCACGGTACTGATACAGCCCTTTCCCGACCGTCTGCGGCAGAAAGCAGCGGGCTACTCTTTCGGCCACGCCGCCGCCCATGATCACCGCGTCGGGCGTGCGCCGAATGAGAGCCGAAGCGCCCACGCTGCTCAGCAGCCGCGTGGGCACAGCTCGGTGGGAGGGGTCCCATGTCCGATCAGACGTCAGAGCCACCCCGGCAGCCGGAGGCGCCTCAGCCGTCTCGCGTGCCGGAGCCGCCCGAGATCCCGGCGTACGCGCAGCAGGGATGGCAACCACCGCAGTCGCCCAATCCTTGGCAGAGCGGAGACCGGAAGGCCGGTACGGTCGCGCGGCTGCGCCCGGCCGGGCCGGCCGCCATCCGCACCGCCACGCTCTGGTCGGTAGTCGCCACCGCGCTCCTCAGCGCGCTGCTGCTGGGGGACGGTCTCGGCCCGAACCTGCTGATCGTGGCGGTCCCCGCTGCACTTGCGGCCTTCTTCGCCGCACAGGCCGCCGGCCGGCGGCTCCGTCCCTGGACTGCCGTCTGGGGGGTCGGCGGTCTGGCACTTCTCGCCGTCCCGGCGCTCCGGGACGCGGGATGGCCCACCTTCCTCGCCGTGGCGTCGGCCGTCGCGCTCGGCTCCCTCGCCCTGCACGGCGGACGCAGCTGGCTCGGCGTGTTCCTCGGTTCGGTGGGCCTGCTCTCCTCGGTCGCCGAAGGGCTGAAATGGGGCGGGCGAGGCGCTCGCGCCCGCATGGCGGGGTCCCGCGACCGATGGGGCGTCGCCTTCCGGTCCACCGCGGTGGCCGTTGTGCTGCTCATCGTGTTCGGAGCGCTCTTCGCCGGCGCGGACGCTGCGTTCGCCGATGTGCTCGGCAATCTGATCCCGGATGTATCGCTGGGCGACGGTCCCTGGCGACTCTTCCTCTTCGTGGTCGGTCTGGTCGGTGCGCTCGCCGCCGCCCACACCGCCGCAGCCCCGGTGCGCTGGGACCGCATCACCGTGCGCGCCGGCACGGCCCGCGGCCGCTTGGAATGGGCCCTTCCGCTCATCGTGCTGAATCTGCTCTTCGCCATCTTCCTCGCCATCCAGCTCACCGTGCTGCTCGGCGGATACGACAAGGTGATGGCCGAGACCGATCTCAGCTACTCCGCATATGCCCGCCAGGGTTTCTGGCAGTTGCTGTGGGCAACGCTGCTCACCCTCTTGGTGATAGCGCTCGCTCTTCGCTGGGCCCCTCGCGGCGCTCCCCGCGACCGCACTCTCGTCAGGTCCGTTCTCGGCGTACTGTGCCTGTTCACCCTCGTGGTGGTGGCTTCCGCGCTGCGGCGCATGGACCTGTACGTCGATGCGTACGGCCTGACCCGGCTGCGCATATCGGTGGCCGCGGTGGAGCTGTGGCTGGGGGCGGTGCTGGTGCTGATCATGGCTGCGGGTGTGTTCGGCGCCCGGCTGCTGCCGCGCGCCGTGGCGGCCAGCGCGGCCGTCGGCGTGCTCGCGTTCGGCCTGGTCTCGCCCGACGGGCTGATCGCGGAACAGAACGTTCAGCGCTTCCGCACCCATCACACGATCGACGTCGACTACCTGCGCGGCCTCTCCGCCGACGCCGTACCGGCCCTCGACACACTGCCCGAACCGCTTCGGTCCTGTGCCCTCGGCGAGATCCAGGAGACGTTGCGGGCGTCCGAAGCTCCTTGGTACGCGTCCAGTTGGGGGGAGGCGCGGGCGCGGGACATCCTGGAGAACCGGAGCGCGAGCGCGCTGAACACGGACTGCGCAGGCCTGGGGAGGGGGGAGGACGGCAGCGACCGAGGCGAGGACGGAGACGATCCGTACGACCCCTACGACCCGTACTGATCGAGACGACCGAGTCGGTCCCGGCGTTCGGGGCAGGTGCAGGCCGCACCCCCGTGGACGGCCTGCACCTGTGCCGGTGCGTGTGCTTCCGCTTGCGCGTACCGGCGTATCGCCGCCTGCGCCGCCGTTACGCTCCGGGTCCGCCCGCGGACGCCCGGCCGCTCAGTGAGTCCAGATCGCTCTTGCGTACCCGGATCACCAGCACCGCGGTGAGCAGGGCGAGAGCCGCCATGGCCACCGCTGCCGTGAACGCCGTCGAAATGCCCTGGACGAGCACCTCGTGCCCCCAAGGCGCGGGCAGCTCGTGCGACTTGGCGAATGCAGCCTGCTGCTCCGGCGTGGCCTGCGCCATGAACGACGGAATCTGCTTCTCCGCTTCGTTCCGGCTCGCTGTTCCGAAAACGGTCACCAGAATGGACAGCCCCAGCGAACCACCCACCTGCTGGCTCGCATTGAGCAGCCCGGATGCCGCGCCCGCCTCGTGCTGCGCAACCCCGGAGACGGCGGTCAGGGTCAGCGTGACGAAGTTCAGCCCCATGCCGAAGCCGAACAGGAGCATCGGTCCCAGTACCCCGCTCACATAGGAGCTGTCGGGCGAGATGAACGTCTGCCAGAAGAGGCCGGTTCCGGTGAGTGCCGAGCCGGTGATCATGAACGGCTTGGGACCCAGCACCGGCAGCAGCCGCTGCGACAGCCCCGCACCCGCGATGATCGCGACCGTCACGGGCAGGAAGGCCAGACCTGAAGCGATCGGGCTGTAGCCCAGGACGTTCTGCACGAACAGCACGATGAAGAAGAACATGCCGAGCATGGCGGCGGCCAGGCTGAGCATGACGAGGTACGTCCCCGACCGGTTGCGGTCGGCGAACAACCTCAGCGGGGTGATCGGTTCCTTCGCGCGCATCTCGATGAGTACGAATGCGGCGAGGAGTATCACCGCGGCGGCGAAGGACCCCACGGTGAGGGAGTCCCGCCAGCCCTCCTCGGAGGCCCGGATGAATCCGTACACCAGCGAGGCCATGCCGAGGGTCGAGGTCAGTGCGCCCGAGACGTCGAAGCGGCCGGGATGCCTCTGGGACTCACTTATGTAGACGGGGGCCAGTACCGCGATCAGCACACCGATCGGTACGTTGACGAAGAAGACCCAGCGCCAGTCGAGCCATTCGGTGAGCATTCCGCCGGCCAGCAGGCCGATTGCGCCGCCACCCGCCGAGACGGCGGCAAAGACTCCGAACGCGCGGTTCCGCTCGGGGCCTTCGGGGAACGTGGTGGTGATGAGGGCCAGTGATGTCGGTGAGGCGATGGCCCCGCCGACGCCCTGGAGAGCCCGGGCCGCGAGCAACTGCCAGGGCTCCTGGGCCAGTCCGCCCAGCAGTGAGGCGAAGGTGAAGACCAGGATTCCGGTGATGAAGACCCGGCGGCGGCCGAGGATGTCACCGGCCCGGCCACCGAGCAGGAGCAGGCCGCCGAAGGTGAGCGTGTAGGCGCTGAGCACCCAGGACAGATCGGTGGTGGAGAAACTGAGCGCGTCCTGGATGTGCGGCAGCGCGATGTTGACGATCGTGGCATCCAGCACAACCATCAACTGACATGCGGCGATGACCGTGAGAGCGATCCCCCGTCGCCCCTGCCGCCGAGCCGCGCCCGGCGGAGTCTGCGCTTCTAACTGAGAGGTTGTCACTATGGATCCCCCACAAGTGAATTAGTGAACGGAAGCGTTCACTGTCTCGGCAACGGTAGTGAGTCCCCGTCAGTGAACGCAAGCGTTCACTGAAGCTGCCGCTGCCGGGCTGCCCGCGGAATCGCCCGGCCGGGTCTGCCCGGTCCGGCACCGATCGGTTCCGATGTGTCATGTTCCGCCCGGACGTCCTGAATCCGCCTCGACGTCCCGGCCCGTCCCGATGGAGAAAAGCTGATGGTTACCTCGCACTCGGGGGCCGCCGCTCGGCCGCCGATGGCGTCGCTGCGCCGCCGCGGGCCCGTACTGGAACGCGCGATCCTCGATGCCGCCCTGGAACAGCTGAGCACGGTGGGCTGGAACGGGCTGACCATGGAGGGCGTTGCCGCCGGGGCCCAGACAGGGAAGGCCGCGGTCTACCGGCGATGGCCCTCGAAGGAGGATCTGGTGGTCGACGCGTTGCAGGCGGCACTGCCGCCGCTGGCCGAGGCGCCCGACTTCGGCAGCGTGCGCGAAGATCTCTACCACCTCTGCCGGAGGCTGCGCGACGCCATGTTCTCGAAGCCCGGATGCGCGCTGCGCTCCGTACTTCACGAGTGCGACGCACACGCCGCCGAGCGGTTCCAGTCGGTGATCCTCAAAGGAGTGATCCAGCCGTCCACCGCGCTCTTCCGGGAGGTCGTCGACCGAGGAATCAGGCGGGGCGACGTCCGCTCCGACGCGACGGACGCGCTGACCCTCGAAGTGATTCCCGCGATGATGATGTACCGCAGCAAGGTGTGCGGCAGCGAATGGCCGGATGGCGAGATCGCCGAAATGATCGATCGGGTCGCGGTGCCGCTGCTCCGCTCCTCCGGCACCTGAGCGCGACGGCCGGCGGCCGGTCCGTGGACGTTCCGTCGGCGTGGCGTCACCGACGGAGAGCGGTCCGGCGCCCCGGGGTGTTCTCGGCGTCCCCGTCGGCGTAACCTGGCTGGCGCCATGCCGTACGAACCACCCACGCACACCGTCGAGCGCTCACTGCGCGCTACCACCGGTGCCAAGACCGTCGCCGGTGTCGACGAGGTCGGTCGCGGAGCGTGGGCGGGACCGGTCACCGTGTGTGCGGCCGTCACCGGCCTCCGCAAGCCTCCCGCCGGGCTCACCGACTCCAAGCTGATCAGCCCCAAGCGCCGCGCCGAACTGGCGCCGCTGCTCGAGGAATGGGTCACCGCCTTCGGTCTCGGAGACGCCTCGCCGCAGGAGATCGACGACCTGGGGATGACCGCGGCCCTGCGCCTCGCGGCTGTGCGCGCCCTCGACGCGCTGCCCGTGCGCCCCGACGCGGTGATACTCGATGGCAAGCACGACTACCTCGGAGAGCCCTGGACGGTCAGGACCGTCATCAAGGGCGACCAGTCCTGTGTCGCGGTCGCGGCCGCCTCGGTGATCGCGAAGGTCCGCAGAGACGCGAGGATGGCCGAACTGGGCGCGGAATCGGGGGAGTACACAGACTTCGCCTTCGACGCCAACGCCGGCTACCCGTCCCCCGTGCACAGGGCCGCGCTGGAGGCGCTGGGGCCCACGCCCTACCACCGCCTCTCGTGGTCCTACCTCGACGCGCTGCCCCGGTGGCAGCACCTGAAGAAGGTTCGCATTTCCGCCGAGGCGGCTGCACTGGAAAGCGGGGGCCAGCTCGGCTTCGACTTCTGATCGCGCATTTGTACCCACCCGCTGACGCTCACGGCGTCAGCGTTTGATAGACAACCACTCATGCCTCTCATCCCCGAGGAGCCTCAGATTCACGAGAGCGCCCAGGGTCCCCGCGTCACGCCGGCCGCAGGCCGCACCGCGTCGACCCCCCGTCCCGTACCCGGTCCGCGTTCCGCGGCCACGCCGCGCCCCGGTCGACCGGGCCCCGGTCCCGCACGGCCTGCGCCCCCGGCGCAGCGTCCGCACCCCACGCCCGGTCAGGCTCCTGCGGTCCGCTCGCACGAGCGTTCCACGCCGCAGATCCAGCTGATCCCGGCCTCGGCCGGCGGTGCACTCGACGCCGCCGACGAGGCGGTGGACCTGCTGCTCGACTCCGGACGCGCACCGGGCGACATCCTGGTGCTCACCACCGGTGAGCACCACCCGTGGGCGACCCACGAACTCTCCTTCGGAGAGGCCGCCTACTGGGCCCAGCACGACGCCGGCGACGACGTCTTCTTCGCCGGAGCCGCGGCCGGGGACCGGGTGAATGCCCGTCCCGTGGTGATCGTCGCGCTCAACGGTGAGGCCGATGACGCCGCCGCCCGTGCGCTGCCCCTCGCGCTGGAGCGCGCCGGAGCGCTGTTGATCGTCTGCGGTGACCCGCAGCGGATCAACACCGTCCTCGGCGTCGGCGTCGGCGTCTGACGGCACGCACGGCCGTGGTGACCCGGCTGCCCGACAGGGCGGCCGGGCCCACGCCCCGGATCAGCGGGCCGCGGTACGTCGCAGCGGCTCCACGGTGCCGCCGGCGGTGCGCAGGGGGTACGGGTCGTGGTCCGCAACCGTGTCGGCGAGCGCGGAGGGCGCGGACGTGGAACTGGGCCGACGGCCACCGCGGCCCTCGCCCAGCACCTGCCATCCGCCGTGGGTCAGCGTGATGTACGCGCCGCACCGCAGGCCGTGCAGCGTGCAGGCGTCTCGCAGACCCCACATCCAGGCCCCGTCCTCCTCCGTCCACCGCTCGTCCCCGTCGCGGCAGTAGAGCAGTACCGCCGTCCGGACGGGCGTGCGGCGGCGCAGATCGTGCGGGATGACCCGGCGCAGATTCGACAGCAGTGCGTTGCGGAACTCCCAGCCGTCCGCGGCGACGGAGCGACGGGCGAAGGACGCACTGGCCGTCAGGCGTTCCTCATGGTCGAGCACGGCGACGACAGCGGTCGCCGGGGTCGGCCGGTGCCGGGTGTGCAGTCCGCTGACGACTTCGCGGGGGCTGCGCAGCAAGGGTATGCCCGCAGCGGCCCACTCGGCCGGTTCCAGCATTCTGGCAAGGCGGTTGGCGGAGTCGGCGGACACCGACGACGCCATCGAAGTGGCTGGGGACGGAGCGAATCCGAAGGTCACGGTCCTCCCTTCGCATACGCGCCCACGATGCGGGCAGGGTTGGGTGGGGGCGCACCGCAGCACAGCCCTTCCGGGCCGCGAAGGGACCGTGCGGGGAGCGAGTCCAATTCTCCCTGGCGTATCGGCAGGCGGCAACGAGCAATTGGCGAGGCTGACGGGAATCGGCCGGAATGATACGGATATCCCTGCCCACATCGTGGACGGGTGACGCTCCCTGTCACGCCCGAACAGCGAGGACCAGCGGAAACACCCCTTCCGCCCCGGCCCGGAGCGGCAGCTGGAATGCCACGGCCGATGTCCAGCCGGTGTCCGGGAGATCGTCCACGAGCAGCACCGGACCCCTGGCCGCCGCCAACGCCCCGGCCGGCTCGCGCTCCACGACGAGCGCCTCGTGCAGAGCCCATACCCGCTGGGCGCTGTTGGCCTGCGAGATCCGCACCGCGGCTGCTCGGGGGCACCGAACCGGGAAGGCATGCACATCCTGGGCCACTTCGGGGCCCCGGCCCGTCCGAACGTGTCGGTCGGGGACGGTCGTGGCCGAGCACTCCGTTCCGGCCGTCCTCGATCGGTGTGGGGCCGGTGGACCGTTTGCGAGCCGGTTGTCACGCTGGGTGAGTTGGCTGATTGTCCTTGCCATCGGGTTCCATGGGGGCATGGACAACCTGGAGCTCCGCACCGAAGCCGACGCCATCCTTGCCGAGCTGGTCGGTGACCCCGGTGGTTCGGCCCGGCTGCGGGAGGACCAGTGGCAGGCGGTGGCGGCGTTGGTGGAGGAGCGCCGGCGTGCGCTGGTGGTGCAGCGCACCGGCTGGGGCAAGTCGGCGGTGTACTTCGTCGCCACCGCTCTGCTGCGTCGGCGTGGCGCGGGCCCGACGGTGATCATCTCGCCGCTGCTGGCGCTGATGCGCAACCAGGTCGAGTCGGCGGCGCGGGCCGGCATCCAGGCGCGCACCATCAACTCGGCCAACCCGGAGGAGTGGGACGCCATCTACGGGGAGGTCGAGCGCGGCGAGACCGACGTTCTCCTCGTAAGTCCCGAACGCCTTAATTCTGTTGATTTCCGCGAGCAGGTGCTGCCCAAGCTCGCGACCACGACCGGCCTGCTGGTGGTCGACGAGGCGCACTGCATCTCCGACTGGGGCCACGACTTCCGCCCCGACTACCGCCGGCTGCGGGCGATGCTCGCCGAGCTCGCTCCCGGTGTGCCGGTGCTGGCCACCACCGCGACCGCCAACGCGCGGGTCACCGCGGACGTGGCCGAGCAACTGGGTACCGGTGCCGGCGAGGCCCTGGTTCTGCGCGGCCCGCTGGAAAGGGAAAGCCTGCGCCTGGGTGTGGTCCAGCTGCCGGACGCCGCGCACCGCCTGGCCTGGCTCGCCGAGCACCTGGATGAGCTGTCGGGCTCCGGGATCATCTACGCCCTCACCGTCGCGGCGGCCGAGGAGGCCACCGCCTTCCTGCGGCAGCGCGGCTTCACAGTGGCCTCCTACACGGGGCGCACGGAGAACGCCGACAGGCTGCAGGCCGAGGTCGACCTGCAGGAGAACCGGGTCAAGGCGCTGGTCGCGACGTCGGCTCTGGGCATGGGCTTCGACAAGCCGGACCTGGGCTTCGTGGTTCATCTCGGCTCGCCGTCCTCGCCGATCGCGTACTACCAGCAGGTGGGCCGGGCAGGACGCGGGGTGGACCACGCCGATGTGCTGTTGCTGCCCGGCAAGGAGGACGAGGCGATCTGGCGCTACTTCGCCGATACTGCCTTCCCGCCCGAGGCGCAGGTTCGTCAGACCCTCTCGGCTCTCGCCGATGCGGGACGGCCGCTGTCGGTGCCGGCCCTGGAGGCGGCGGTGGATCTTCGGCGTACCCGGCTGGAGACAATGCTGAAGGTGCTTGACGTGGACGGGGCGGTCAAGCGGGTGAAGGGTGGCTGGACGAGCACGGGGCAGCCCTGGGTGTACGACACGGAGCGGTACACGTGGGTGGCCCAGCAGCGGACGGCCGAGCAACAGGCCATGCGCGAATACGTGAGCACGTCCGGGTGCCGGATGGAGTTCCTGCGTCAGCAGCTGGACGACGAGGGGGCGACCCCGTGCGGCCGCTGCGACAACTGCGCGGGCGCCTGGATCGACTTCTCGGTTTCTGCTGAGGCGCTGACGGGGGCGGCGAAGGAACTGGATCGCCCGGGTGTCGAGGTCGAGCCGCGCCGCATGTGGCCGACGGGGATGCCCGCCCTGGGCATCGACCTCAAGGGTCGAATTCCGGCCGGCGAGCAGTGCTCCACCGGGCGCGCCCTGGGCCGACTCTCGGACATCGGCTGGGGCAACCGCCTGCGCCCGCTGCTGGCGGAGAACGCGCCCGACGGGCCGGTCCCGGACGATGTTCTGCGGGCCGTGGTGGCCGTCCTTGCCGACTGGGCGCGCTCTCGGGATGGCTGGGCGTCCCATGCCGCGGAAGCCTCGGCGCGGCCGGTGGGAGTCGTCGCGCTGCCATCCCTGAGCCGTCCGCAGCTGGTCGGCTCCCTCGCCGAGGGAATCGCGACCATCGGCCGGCTCCCCTTCCTGGGAGCCCTGACGTACACCGGGCCGAGCGGTGCGCACGCGGTGCGTCGCAGCAACTCGGCCCAACGTCTCAGAACGCTTTCCGGCTCCTTCGCCGTCTCCGGAGAGCTGGCCGGTGCCCTGGCCGGCACTCCTGGACCCGTGCTGCTCGTGGACGACTACACGGACTCCGGCTGGACTCTCGCAGTTGCTGCCCGCCTGCTCCGCCAGGCAGGCAGCGAACAGGTGCTTCCCATGGTCCTCGCAGCAGCAGGTTGAGCCTTCACGGTTCTGTGAACGCTTCTTGTTTCGATGGTCCGTCGGTGATGGCGTGCCGAGGCCGAGCGTGTACCGGTCGGCAGCGGGTCACTGGGCTCGGGCTCGGCACGCGTGAGAGAGGGCGTGGGGGGTGTCAGCCGTCCTTGGCTTGCCGGTCGGGCTGTCGCGCCGCCCACAGGCCGCGCACGTGGCCGATGTGGCGGGTCATGACCTCGCGCACGGCCTTCTCGTCGCGGGCGATCAGGGCGTCGAGGAGTTCGAGGTGCTCCTCGGCCGAGGCAAGCAGGCGGCCCGCCTCGACGAGGGCGGTGAGGCCGTACAGGCGGGCGCGTTTGCGGAGGTCGCCGACGACCGCGACCAGGTGGGCGTTGCCCGCGAGGGCGAGCAGGCTCAGATGGAAGCGTGTGTCGGCCTCGACGTAGGCGACGAGGTCGCCGGCTGTCGCGGCGGTGACGATCTCGCGGGCGGTCGGGCGTAGTGCCTCCAGCGAGACCAGGTCGGCGGTCCGGGCCAGGGCCACCACGGTGGGGATCTCGATGAGGGCGCGGATGTGGGTGTATTCGTCGAGCTGCTGGTCGGAGACCGCGGTGACCCGGAAGCCCTTGTTGGGGACGGTGTCGACCAGGCCCTCTTTGGCCAGGTCCAGCATGGCCTCGCGTACCGGGGTCGCCGAGACGCCGAAGCGGGCGGCGAGTGTCGGCGCGGAGTACACCTCGCCGGGGAGCAGTTCACCGGCGATCAGCGCTGCCCGCAGTGCGTCGGCGACCCGCTCGCGGTAGCTGCTCTTCTTGCCGCCGAGTGTGGGCAGGGCAGGAGCTGGGGAGGGCGAGCGGCTGGGCTGGGCGGCGGCCATGGTGGAGACTCCTCGTGCAGGCGGGGGTGTGGACAACGCAGTCCGCAAGCTTGAGGCGGCATATGCAATGTCACGCACCACCAGTATCTATGCAGCGGAGAGGATCGCTGCGGTCCGGGCCGGGTGCAGAAGTCCAGGGTTGCCCTGTCCTGTGTGCGCATGACGAGGGCAGCGAGCTCGCTCCCGGCCGGCTCCACCCGTCCGGGCCGCGGCGTGCCGGGCGGCGGGCCGGACGGGTCGCGCCGCGCTGCGCCCTCAGGCGGGAGGCGGCACGGGCGCGGTCGACGGTGGCGAGTACGTCGCGGTGCCCGACCGTGCGGGTATCGGGGAGGAATCTCGTCGGGGTGGGCGGGGCTGTGGACAACGACGGGGGTCATGGTGCCCTTCAGGAGCCCGCGGGGACGAGCCTGGGGCCGGCGGCGGTCGCGGAGCCGGGCTGCCGGGATTCAGAGGATGAATCCGGCAGGGAAGGGGTCGGTGGGGTCGAGCAGGTACTGGGCGGTGCCAGTGATCCAGGCGCGGCCGGTGAAGCTGGGAAGCACGGCGGGGATGCCCGCGACCTCGGTGGTGCCGAGGAGGCGGCCGGTGAACCTGGTCCCGATGAAGGACTCGTTCACGAACTCGGTGTTCAGGGGGAGTTCGCCGCGCGCATGCAGTTGGGCCATGCGCGCGCTGGTGCCGGTGCCGCAGGGTGAGCGGTCGAACCAGCCCGGGTGGATCGCCATTGCGTGCCGGGAGTGGCGGACGGTGGAGCCGGGAGCGACCAGGTGGACGTGATGACAGCCGCGGATGGACGGGTCCTCGGGGTGGACGGGTTCCTCCTCGGTGTTGATCGCCTCCATGAGGGACAGGCCGGCCTCGAGGATGTCGTCCTTGCGGAGGCGGTCGAAGGGCAGCCCGAACTCCTCCAGCGGCAGGATGGCGTAGAAGTTGCCGCCATATGCGAGGTCGTATGTCACCGTCCGCCCGTCGGCGAGGGTGATTTTGCGGTCGAGAGCGACGGAAAAGGACGGCACGTTCTTGAGGGTGACGTTGATTGCCTTCCCGTCCTCCACTGCGACCTCGGCGACGACGAGGCCGGCCGGGGTGTCGAGCCTGATCGTGGTGACCGGCTCGACGACCTCGACCATGCCGGTCTCGACGAGCACGGTCGCCACGCCGATCGTGCCGTGCCCGCACATCGGCAGATAGCCGGAGACCTCGATGTAGACGACACCCCAGTCGCAGTCGGCGCGGGTGGGCGGCTGGAGGATGGCGCCGCTCATCGCGGAGTGGCCACGCGGTTCGTTCATCAGGAACTGCTTGATGTCGTCGCGGTGCTCACGGAAGTACAGCCGCCGCTCGTTCATGGTCGCGCCGGGAATGGCTCCGATCCCGCCGGTGATCACGCGGGTCGGCATGCCCTCGGTGTGCGAGTCGACGGCGTGCAGGACGAGTTTGCTGCGCATGGCCGGAGCGTCTCCCTTGTGTCGGTGCTGCTGCGGTGAATGGCGTTGCGGGGGAACCGTGGGTGAGCCGGGGGGCGACGAGGCCGTGAGGGGCGCCGCGCGGCCACCTGGTTGTGGGGCCGTCCGCACACGGCCCGGGGCGCCGACCACGGTGACGGCCGGCGCGCGGTTCAGGCGAGACCGTCTGCGACGGCCTTCTCGGTGGCCGCGCGGATGGCGTGCTCCTGCTCAGGCAGCAGCGGGACGCGCGGCGGGCGGCAGGCGCCACCGTGGCGGCCGACGATGTCCATGGACAGCTTGATGGCCTGCACGAATTCGACCTGGGAGTCCCAGCGCAGCAGCGAGTGCAACTGTTCGTACAGCTTCCTGGCGGTGGCCAGGTCCCCGCCGACCGCCGCGTGGTACAGCCCGACGGTGGCGGTCGGCAGGGCATTCGGGTAGCCGGCCACCCAGCCCTTGGCGCCTGCGATCGCGAGCTCCAGCAGCACGTCGTCGGCGCCGACCAACAGGTCGAGTTCGGGGGCCAGTTCGGCGATCCGATAGGCGCGGCGGACGTCGCCGGAGAACTCCTTGACCCCGTGGATGTATCCCTCGCCGTGCAGCTTCGCCAGCAGTTCGGGCACGAGGTCGACCTTGGTGTCGATCGGGTTGTTGTACGCCACGATCGGCACGCCCGCCTCGGCGACCTCGGCGTAGTGGGCGATGACCGAACGCGTGTCGGCGCGGTAGGCGTTGGGCGGGAGCAGCATCACGGACTCACAGCCGGCGTCCCGGGCCTGCTCGGCCCAGCGGCGGGCCTCGGCGGAGCCGTAGGCGGCGACGCCGGGCATGACGCGCGCGCCACCGATGGTGGCCACGGCGGTTTCGACGACCTTGGCGCGCTCCTCGGGGGTGAGTACCTGGTATTCGCCGAGCGAGCCGTTCGGTACGACGCCGTCGCAGCCTTTCTCGACCAGCCAGGCGCAGTGCTCGGCGTACTTGTCGTAGTCGACGGAGAGATCGTCGTTCAGCGGGAGCGCGGTGGCGACGAGGACACCGTGCCAGGGGCGGCGGTGGGGCGTGATGGTCATCAGAACTCCTCCGGATAGCGTGTGACATGTCACTGATCGTCGAGCCGGCGCCGAAGAGAGCGGCAGTGGAGCCTCGCGGCTCCCACTCCGTCCTCAGGCGCCTCACGTCTGTCGTGGCACCGAGGTCTTCGGGATTTCGGCTTCCCCGGCCCGCGCGAGCACGCCGAGCGGTACCGGTCGGGCGAACGGCCTAGGTGAAGTCGTCTCCGGGCAGCCGGCGAGCCCGGCGACCGCGGACCCGCACATTCGCCCCTGGCACCAGCCCATCCCGGCCCGGGTCAGCAGCTTGACGGTCCGCACGTCACCGGCGCCCAGCTCGGTCATGGCCTGCCGGATCGCACCGCCGGTGACCTCCTCGCAACGGCACACCACCGTGTCGTCGGTGATCTGCTCGGTCCAGTGCGCGGGCGGCGCGTAGGCGTCGTCGATCGCGGCGAAGAACCTCCGCAGCGCCGCACGGGTCCTGGCGGCCCCCGCCCAGACGCGCGGGTCCGGCTCGGCGCCGGTCAGTCGCGCGGCGACCGACCGTCCGGCGATGTGCCCCTCGGCGAGGGAGAGGGCCGCGCCGCCGATGCCGGTGGCCTCACCCGCCGCCCACACACCCGGCACGTCCGTGCGCTGCTCGTGGTCCACGTGCACCGCGACGCCGTTCGTGCGGCAGCCCAGGCCGTGGGCGAGATCGGTGTGCGGGAGCATGCCGTGTCCGACGGCCAGGGTGTCGCAGGCGATGCGCCGCCGGGTGCCCGGCCGTACCCGGCCTTCGGCGTCGAGCGCGGCGACGGTCACGGCCTGAAGCCGATCGTCGCCGTGCGCCTGGACCACGGTGTGGTGGACCAGGGTGCGCACCCGGTGCCGCAGCAGCCGAGCCGCGTACTGGGCGCCCTCGGCGAGCTTGGCGGGCTGGGCGGCCAAGGCCCGGGACCGCCGTACGAAGGCCCTGGGGCGGGCGGACTCCACCAGTGCCGCCACGTGAGCGCCCGCCGCCGCGAGCCCGGTCGCGACGGGTAGCAGCAGTGGTCCGGTTCCGGCGACGACGGCCGTACGGCCGGCCAGTACGAGCCCGCCCTTGAGCATGGCCTGCGCGCCGCCCGCGGTGACGACACCGGGGAGGGTCCAGCCGGGGAAGGGCAGCACCTTCTCGTAGCCACCGGTCGCCAGCAGTACCGCGTCCGCGCGCACCTCGGCGGGTCTCTCCTGCTCCGGGCCGAGCAGTGCGTGCACGGTGAAGCCCTCCGGTCGCCGCTCCACGAACCACACGTGATGGTCCCGGAAGTGAGCCACGTGCCCGGCCGTGATGTGCCGGTCGAGCCCGTCGCGCAGCCGCTCCCAGACACGCCACTGATGGTGCAGAGCCTCGGGGCGCCGCGCCCCGAGCCCGGCGGCGGGCTGTCGGTAGAACTGACCACCTGCCTCGGGCGCCGAGTCGATCAGTGTGACGCGCACGCCGTGCCGGGCGGCGGCCAGGGTGGCGGCGAGGCCCGCAGGGCCCGCGCCGATCACGGCGAGATGGGGGCGCTCAGTCATCGTGGCCCGTCCCCTCCTGCGTACGGATCACATCGCCCGGGCGGACCGGGACCAGACAAGCCCTTTGGCCGGGGCGGTCGTTGATGGTGATCAGGCAGTCGAAGCAGACACCGATCCCGCAGAAGACCCCGCGACGCCGGCCCTCGCCCCGCGTGGTGCGCCACGCGGTCACTCCCACCGTCCACAACGTGGCCGCGACGGTCTGGCCGGGCAGCGCCTCGATCTCCTGGCCGTCGAAGGTGACGGTGAATGCGGGGCCCGGGCGGGCCTGGGCCAGCTGCAGGGGATTCACGAAACTTCCTCCGACGAGGGTGAGGGCGAGGGAAAGCGGTCGGGACGGAACGGCGCGAGGTCCAGGTCCGGCGCCTTGTCGCTCAGTACCCGCGCGATGAGGTGCCCGGTGCCGGTGGCGAGTCCGATGCCTGCGCCCTCGTGCCCGCAGGCGTGGAAGAGGCCGGGTACGCGTGGATCGGGGCCGATCGCGGGCAGGTGGTCCGGCATGTACGGGCGGAAGCCCAGGTACGCGCGCATGGCCCGCACGTCCGACAGGAACGGGAACAGCCGGGTCGCGCCCGCCGCCAGGGCCCGTACGACCGGTACCGAGAAGGAGCGGTCGAAGCCGACCCGCTCGCGGCTCGCGCCGATCAGTACCGGCCCCGCCGCTGTTCCCTCCACGACCGGCGAGGTCTGCAGGGCCGCCGAGTCGCTGGCCACGTCGGCCACGTAGTCGGCGGCGTACACCTTGTGCCGTACAAGGCGGGGCAGCGGCTCGGTGACCAGTACGAAGCCGCGCCGGGGGAGGACGGGAAGGTGTACGCCCGCGAGTGCGGCCAGTTCGGCGCCCCAGGTCCCGGCCGCGTTCACGACGGCCGGTGCGTGGATCTCGCCCCGGTCGGTGCGTACTCCGCGTACAGCACCGTCGGCGCCGCGCAGCACCTCGGTCACGGTCACGCCGGTTTCGAGGCGAGCAGTCGAGGCCCGCACGAGATGCGCGGCGGCGAGTGCGGGCATCACCTGAGCGTCCTGCGGATAGAACACGCCGCCGGCCATGCCGGGTGCCAGGTGTGGCTCCACCTCGTGGAGTTGATCGGGCCGGACGGTGTTCGCCTCGACGCCGGCGGCGCGCTGCCCCACCGCGAACGTGTCCAGAGCCGACAGGCCGTCCGCCGAGGAGGCGACAACAAGACCACCTTTGGGCTCGTACTCGAAAGCGGACCCGAGCCCCGGCTCCTCGGCCAGCTCGGCCCACAACCGGCCTGACAGCAGGGCTAGTTCGAGTTCCGGGCCCGGCTCCTTGTCCGATACCAGAAGGTTGCCCTCGCCTGTGCCGGTCGTACCGCCGGCCACGGGACCGCGGTCCACCACGGTGACATCCAGGCCCGCACGGGACGCGTACAGGGCGCACGCCGCACCCACCATTCCCGCCCCGACGACTAAGACATCGCAGGTCAGTCGCTTGCTCACATCAGTAATATGTCACATGCTCCCGTTCGGGGGAACACCCGACGACACAAAGAAGAGGTGCCCGCCGTGGCCAAGGGGCGAAAGAACGGCCCCTGCAGGGGAGTCTCCGACGAGCTGTCCGCCCTGATGACAAGAGGCTGGGCCGACACCGAACAGCGCGATCTCCCAACCTCCGGACGGGCCCCGCGGAGCTGCCGAAGAAGAACGGTCGGATGCTGTCGGGGCGTGCCGGGCATGTGACCGTGGGCCGGATGTCGTGGCTGCTCAACGGATCGGCGTCGGAGGCTGATCGGCGGCGTGGCGCGGTCCGTGCCGGCGTCATCACGCATCTGGATGCCGAAGCCATGCGCGCTGCGCGGTCTGCGTTGGACATGCCCCTATGCAATCCGGTGGCTGTGACAAACCGCGAACGGCCCCGCGCCCCTGTGGACAACTTATCCACAGGGGGTCGCGGAATTTTTCCGCTCGCGGGACGGTCGTGCCATGAACAAGCACCACGAATCCACCGGGCCGGCCGACGAGCAGCAGATCACTCTGCGCGGGCCTGCCGAACTCGCCGACGCCCTCCCGTATCTCATGGGGTTCTATCCGAACGACAGCGTGGTCATGGTCGCCCTGCACGGCGGCCGCGGACGCTTCGGTGGGCGGCTCAGGCTCGGAATTCCGCAGTCGCCGCAAGAATGGCCGTCCACCGCCGACCAGCTGGCCGAGTGTCTGGTCAAGGGGAGCGAACGGCGTGGGGAGCGTCCTGAGGCGATCGTCATCTTTCTCTGCCAGGACCCCGGCGACGGGGAGTCCCCCGGCCAGGTGATGGAGCGGCTGCGGCCACTGGCCCAGCGTCTGCGCACGGCCTGTGGCGCTCTCGACGTACCCGTACTCGAAGCGCTCTGCATCTCCGCCCGCCGGTACTGGTCCTATTGCTGCCCCGACGCGCGCTGCTGTCCGGCGGAGGGGAGCGCCTTGTCCCTGCCCGGCACCTCGGTCATGGCGGCCGCCGCCACCTATGCGGGCATTCAAGTAAGGGGATCCCTGCGGGAGATGGAAGCCAGGCTCGCGCCACTGCAGACCCCGGCCGTGGCGGAGCAGCCGCAGGCTCTGGACTCGGCGGGCGCCGCCCTCGTGCCGAGGATCCTCGACGAGGAGGGACGCAAGGAGGTGGCGCGCGAGACACTGGGGCTCGCCCGAGCGCTGATGAAACGTCTCCGGGAGGCACCCGCGACCGCGCCCTCCGCGGCAGACAGCCGGGACGACTCCCTGATCAGCCATGAAGAGGCCGCCGCGGTGATCCTCGGCCTCCAGGACCGGGGGACCCGGGACAAGGCCGCCGCCTGGATGGAGGGGCCGGAAGCAGAATTGGCATTGCGGCTGTGGCGGGCGCTCGCGCGTCGGTGCGTCGGTGCGTACGGGGAGCATGCCGCGGCGCCGCTCACCCTGGCGGGCTGGGTCTCCTGGTCCACCGGCGACGAACCGGGTGCACGGGTCGCGCTGGGCCTGGCCCTGCGGGCGGACCCCGACTACACCTTTGCTCAACTTCTCCATCAGGCGTGCAACGAAGGGCTCGACCCGGAAACGCTGCGCCGGTGTCTGCGCGGGGAGCGCGGCGAGCGAAAGGGCCGGGGTCGCCGGCGCGTCGAGCGGAGCATCCGGCACCGCGCGGTACGTCCGCCGGCTGTGCGTCGGAAGTCCGCGCAGTCCGTCCGGTCCCGTCCCGGCTCGGCTGTTGCCCGACGGCGTGTCCGGGGTTCGCGGGCGCACGGCCGGGGCGGGTCCAGGAGCGGTCGATGACGTGGTGACCCGTCGGTGCGCACCCGCGTTCACGGGGGACCCGGCACGGAGCACTCCGGTGAGAGGTCCCGGCAGGTGGAGCCGATTCTGAGCGTGGGGGCCCAGCGGCCCGGAGTGCTGTCGATCCCCTGGATGGGCCCCGAGGACACGCGACCGGCGGCTGGACCGCAGTGGCGCCGCGTACTCGCCGCCACGCCCCGGGCGTGACTCTGCCCGCGGAGCGGCGCCGGACGCGAGGAGAGGGACAACCGGAGCGAGGGGGACTCGAGCCGGGGCGGATGAAGAGCATGACGAAGGGAGTGTTTATCGTCAGGCAGACGACTATGATCACGGCATGCCGCCCTACGACCCGTCGACCTTCCCGCCCTTCGCTGTCACCGTCGACCTCGTTGTGCTCACCGTGCGCCGTCACGCGCTCTGTGCACTGGTGGTTCGCCGTGGTGAGGAGCCGTTCCAGGGCCGGTGGGCGCTCCCCGGCGGTTTCGTCAAGGCTGATGAGGATCTCGGAGCCGCGGCAGCGCGCGAGCTTGTCGAGGAAACCGGGCTGTGCGCACACGACCCGGCGGCCCCGTCGGTCGGCAACGGCGCCCATCTCGAACAGCTCGCCACCTATGGCGATCCCAAGCGGGACCCGAGGATGCGGGTCGTCAGCGTCGCCCATCTCGCGCTGGCCCCCGACCTGCCCGCCCCCCGTGCGGGCGGCGATGCGAACAGTGCGCGCTGGGCGCCGGTCGACGGGCTGCTCGGACCGGAGGGCGGCTTCGGTCGCGAGGGTGAACTGCAGGCCCCGCTGGCGTTCGACCATGCGCAGATCCTCGCCGACGGCGTCGAGCGTGCCCGATCCAAGATCGAGTACTCCTCGCTGGCCACCGCCTTCTGCCCGCCGGCATTCACGGTGGGTGAGCTCCGCCGGGTGTACGAAGCGGTATGGGGGGTGGTTCTGGACCCGCGGAACTTCCACCGCAAGGTGACGGGCACGCCCGGATTCCTCGTGCCGGCCGGTGGGACCACCACGCGCCAGGGAGGGCGCCCGGCCCAGCTCTTCCGGGCCGGTTCGGCCACGGTACTCAATCCGCCGATGCTGAGGCCCGAAGTCTGATCCGCGGAACACCCACCAGTCCGATGCTGCACCAAAAGTCGGAAATGTCGCGTTATCTTGCTGCGGTACGCACCCTGCCGCCGAGCGGTCTCACCTTCCGCGAGAGAAGCGATGCTCCAGGCCATCGGACTCACCAGCGCCCCCTACCGCGGCCTTCCTCCCGCCGTGGACGACCTCACCTTCGATGCCAGGCCAGGCGCCGTCACCGCACTCCTCGGTGCTTCCGGCTCCGGCAAGACCACGGCCCTTCGCCTGATGCTCGACATCGAACCGGGGCGGGGGATCACCTACTTCCGCGGCAGACCGCTGCACCGCATCCCGCATCCGGCTCGCGAAGTGGGTGTGCTGCTCGGGGACGTGCCCGGTCATCCGGCCCGTACCGCCCGTGGTCAACTCCGTATGCTCTGCGCCGCCGCGGGGGTACCAGCCTCCCGGGCCGACGAGCTTCTCGAGACCGTCGGGCTCAACGGGCTGGGGGACCAGCGCATCCGCACGATGTCGGTCGGCATGGACCGTCGGCTCGGCCTCGCGTCGGCACTGCTCGGCGACCCCCATGCGCTGATCCTCGACGACCCCGGAGAGGGGCTCTCGCCGCGCGAGAAGAGCTGGCTGCACGGGCTGTTGCGTGCCCATGCCGCCCAAGGCGGCACGGTTCTGTACACCACCCGTGACCCCAAGGAGGCGGCGCGTGCGGCCGACCATGTGGTCACCATCGACGCCGGGCGGCTCGTCGCCGACCAGGGCAACGCCGACTTCTCCCGCACCCGGTTGCGCTGCCGCGTAGCGGTCCGCAGCCCGCAGGCTGCCCGGCTGGCCGCGGTCGTCAGCCGCGAGGCGCGTGAGGCGCAGCGCTCCGTCGAGGTCGTCACCGAAGCGGGCAGCCGGCTCTCGGTCTACGGGAGCACGTGCGCGGAGATCGGTGACGCGGCATTCCGCCACGGCGTACCCGTTCATCAACTCGCCGACGAGGTCGGTGACACCGGCCCGCTGGCAGCGGACCCCGCCGGGCCGGAGGCTGCACCTGCTGCGGAATCGTCCGCAAGCGATCCGGAGGACGCATCGCGGCTTGTACCACTCGCGACCTCCGATCCCGATCCGGAACCGGAACTTCCGCCCGAGATCCGGCGACGCCCGGCCCGTGGCCCGCTCCGGCCGGTGCGTTATGAACTGCGCCGCCTCTTCGGCATCAGAACGACGACGTTGATCATGGCCGCTGTCCTGGTCGCCTCCGTCGGTCTCTCCGTCCTGCTCGCCCGGACCGGCCATGCACGGGTTCCCCGCGTGCTCGCCGGCTGGCCGTCCCTGCTGCCGCTGCCGCCCGCCGCACTCGGCGCCGGGCTGATCGGGGCGCTCTCGTTCGGTGACGAGTTCCGCTATCCCGCGCTCGCCGCGGGCCGCGGCACCGTTCCGCGCCGCCTCGGCCTGCTGGTGGCCAAGCTGCTCGTCTCGGCGGGCGTCGCGCTGCTGCTCGCGACGCTGGCCGTACTCGCATCGGAGGAGGCCCTCCATCTCGTGTACGGACGCGACTTGTTCCGGGCTCCGGCGAATGCGACCTCTCTTGCGGCGAGTTGGGCGGGCCTCACTATGGGCTGTGCCTGGGCGGGTCTGCTGGCCGCCGGGATCTTCAGGGTCACGGCCGCCGGAGTCGCCGCGGTGCTCGCCGTTCCCGTGCTCGTCGTCCCGCTCGTCGAGAAGGTGCCGGCGGAGTCGACCGCTCGTTCGATGCTCGGACTTCCGGCCAGACTCCGCGAACTGGCTTGGGTGCAGTGGCCCGACGTGGTGGATCGGTTGGTGATGGCGGTCGTGCGCCTCGTCGTGAACCCGGTGGGGGCGGCGCTGTCGCTGTCGCTCTCGGTCCTGATCTGCGCGTATGTGTTCACCAGCCTTCGCGGCAGGGTCCGTTGGTGATCGCGGATCATGGTGGTCGTGCCGTAGGGCCACGAGTCCCCAGAGGTGCCCGGTTTGTATAGATAAGACGTCAATTGGGGGGCTGGCGCCGATCACCCTTTCGTGTGCTTTTCACCAAAGACCTCAAGGGCCGACTGGGCCGCGCCGACAAAGGATGCGTGAGTACCCTTGCGCACACCATGATGACCGCCGCCCGCTCCGTCGACACCGGCCTCGCCGGCTCGGGTGAACTCGACCGCTACCCCTACACGGAGGCGCCGGCCGGCGAGCGTGCCGCCGTTCGTTCCTGGGACGGCACCGATGCCGAGCTCGGCCGGGTGAGCCGACGGGGCTCGGCCAGCCGGGGCCGAGGCCTCCATGGCCAACTCGTTCAGCAGCTCGGTCAGATGATCGTCTCCGGCGACCTGGGTGCGGACCGTCCGCTCGTGCCGGAGGAGATCGGCCAGCGTTTCGAGGTCTCCCGCACGGTCGTCCGCGAGTCGCTGCGCGTTCTTGAAGCCAAAGGCCTGGTCAGTGCCCGGCCGAATGTGGGTACCCGGGTCCGCCCGGTCAGTGACTGGAATCTGCTGGATCCCGACATCATCGAATGGCGGGCCTTCGGACCGCAGCGCGAGGATCAGCGCCGCGAGCTGGGGGAGCTCCGCTGGACGATCGAACCGCTCGCTGCGCGTTTGGCCGCCGGCCACGGCCGTGAGGACATCCAGCAGCGCCTCGGTGACATGGTCGAGATCATGGGGCACGCGGTCGCCCAGGGTGACGGGACCACGTGCTCGCGGGCCGATGCGGAGTTCCACTCACTGCTCATCCAGGCCGCCGGCAATCGCATGCTTGAACATCTCTCCGGAATTGTTTCCGCTGCCCTGCAGGTCTCGGGTGGCCCGATCACGGCCTGCGACCGCCCCAATGATGTATCCCTCGGTCACCATGCCCGGATCGTCGAGGCTCTCGCGAGCGGCGACGCGACAGGGTCCGAGGCGGCCATGCGTCAACTTCTCGTCGTCCACCCGGACGTGGAGCGCGTGGTTCCCGCGCCGCGCGAGCACTGAGCGCGACGCGGCCAGGGTGTACGGACCACGTGTCGCCGGGCCCTTGCGGTCCGGCGGCACAATTGTGGAGAGATGTCGTTCCTGGTCATGTTCGTCGCAAATGAGGTGTGACTCGGGCCACGCGGATTGGGCGTAACACTCCTCGAGACAGTGCGATGACCTAAGAGGTGACCGCAGCGGAAGGAATACAGCAGCCATGAGGCGCGCTGTGCAGTTCTGAGGCGAAGCCCGCGCCGTCGGTACATTCCCAGCCCGACGGTCGTCGGTCCAGCCCCCTTCAGGGCCGGGCCGGAAGCCGTTTCCATCGTTCCGAGAGGTTGTTCGTGTCGGCCAGCACATCCCGTACGCTCCCGCCGGAGATCGCCGAGTCAGAGTCTGTGATGGCGCTCATCGAGCGGGGAAAGGCTGATGGGCAGATCGCCGGCGATGACGTGCGTCGGGCCTTCGAGGCTGACCAGATTCCGCCAACCCAGTGGAAGAATGTTCTGCGCAGCCTCAACCAGATCCTCGAGGAAGAGGGTGTGACGCTGATGGTCAGTGCCGCGGAGTCGCCTAAGCGCGCCCGCAAGAGCGTCGCAGCGAAGAGCCCGGTCAAGCGCACCGCCACCAAGACCGTCGCGGCCAAGACGACCGTGACGAGGACCGTCGCGGCCACCGCCGCCCCGTCGGCCGAGACCGTGGACGTGGTGGCCGACGACGCTGCCGCGGCCAGCCCTGCGAAGAAGGCGGCAGCCAAGAAGACGGTTGCCAAGAAGACCGCCGTGAAGAAGACGGCGGCCAAGAAGACTGCAACGAAGAAGTCCGGCAAGAAGGACGCCGACGAGCTGCTCGACGGCGACGAGGCGGCCGAGGAAGTACAGGTCGGCAAGGGCGACGAAGAGGAGGGCGAGGGCGAGAACAAGGGCTTCGTCCTCTCCGACGACGACGAGGACGACGCGCCCGCGCAGCAGGTCGCCGTCGCCGGTGCCACTGCCGACCCGGTCAAGGACTACCTGAAGCAGATCGGCAAGGTTCCCCTCCTCAACGCCGAGCAGGAGGTCGAGCTCGCCAAGCGCATCGAGGCGGGTCTGTTCGCCGAGGACAAGCTGGCGAACTCCGACAAGCTCGCGCCGAAGCTCAAGCGTGAGCTGGAGATCATCGCCGAGGACGGCCGCCGCGCCAAGAACCACCTGCTGGAGGCCAACCTCCGTCTCGTGGTCTCCCTCGCCAAGCGCTACACCGGTCGAGGCATGCTCTTCCTGGACCTGATCCAGGAGGGCAACCTCGGTCTGATCCGCGCGGTCGAGAAGTTCGACTACACCAAGGGCTACAAGTTCTCCACGTATGCCACCTGGTGGATCCGTCAGGCGATCACCCGCGCCATGGCCGACCAGGCCCGCACCATCCGTATCCCGGTGCACATGGTCGAGGTCATCAACAAGCTTGCGCGCGTGCAGCGCCAGATGCTCCAGGACCTGGGCCGGGAGCCCACCCCGGAGGAGCTGGCCAAGGAGCTCGACATGACCCCCGAGAAGGTCATCGAGGTCCAGAAGTACGGCCGTGAGCCGATCTCCCTCCACACCCCGCTGGGCGAGGACGGGGACAGCGAGTTCGGTGATCTGATCGAGGACTCCGAGGCGGTCGTGCCGGCCGACGCGGTCAGCTTCACGCTCCTCCAGGAGCAGCTGCACTCGGTGCTCGACACCCTCTCCGAGCGTGAGGCGGGTGTGGTGTCGATGCGCTTCGGCCTCACCGACGGCCAGCCGAAGACCCTCGACGAAATCGGCAAGGTCTACGGCGTGACGCGCGAGCGCATCCGTCAGATCGAGTCGAAGACCATGTCGAAGCTGCGTCACCCGTCGCGTTCGCAGGTGCTGCGCGACTACCTCGACTAGGTCGCAGGAGTACACAGACCGAGGGCCCGGTTCCGAGAGGAGCCGGGCCCTCGGTCCGTGTGCGGGTGCGGCCGCCTGCGGGCTGGATGACTCTGAGTGGGCATGATCCATCACAGAGTCAGGAGTGCGCATGTCCCGTACTGTCGTCCGCGCCGTGACCGGGGTGCTTGCCCTTGCCGCCACCGTGGTCTCGATACCGCTCGGACCCCCGGTTCCGGCGGCGGCGGACAGCATTGTCATCGGTGGGCAGCCCGCCCATGTCAAGGACAGTCCGTGGGTCGTGGCCCTGTCCAGCCGTGACCGTTTCGGGGGTACCCGCGCGGGCCAATTCTGCGGTGCCGTGATGGTGGCGCCGACGAAGGCGCTGACGGCCGCGCACTGCCTGACTCCGGAGGCGCTCGGCGCCGACGCGAGCCAGATGAGCGATCTGCGGATCATCGCCGGACGGGACAAGCTGACCGGGACCGGAGGCCGTGAGATCGCCGTGAAGGGGACGTGGACCAACCCGGGGTACGACCCCACGACCAACGTCGGTGATCTGGCGGTGCTCACGCTGGCCGACGCGCTCCCCGACCGGAGCGTGATTCCGATGGCCACGACGGATGACCAGGGTTACGAGCCAGGTGCCCGGGCGGTGGTCTATGGATGGGGGGACGTCACGGGAAGCGGCGACTACGCGACGTCACTGCGATCCGCCCAGGTGAGCGTACTGCCGGACCGTACGTGCGAGCTGGCCTACCCGGGAGGGGCGGACGGCACGTACGACGCCTCGTCGATGCTCTGCGCCGGTGAATCGCAGGGCGGGCACGACGCGTGCCAGGGCGACAGCGGAGGCCCGCTGGTGGCTCAGGGGCGGCTCATCGGGCTGGTCTCCTGGGGGCACGGCTGCGGGGCCGCGGGCAGTCCTGGTGTCTACACGAGGATCGCCGCCGCCATCGAGTGGATGGCAGGCAGTGACTGAGCGAAACCGCTCCGTAGGTACGAGAACGGGCGGCTTCCCCTTCTGGAAGGGGAAGCCGCCCGTCGGCCGCTCAGGAACCGGCCCTCGGCTCGTCGTGGATGTGAGGTATCAGTGTTGTTCCTCTTCGGCGGCCTGGGCCTGTACGGCCGTCAGCCGATCCGTCTCATCCTGTATTTCCGCGGCGATCTTCTTGAGTTCCGGCTCGAACTTGCGCCCGTGGTGGGCACAGAAGAGCAGTTCACCGCCGCTGATCAGGACGACGCGCAGATAGGCCTGGGCGCCGCAACGGTCACAGCGGTCTGCTGCGGTCAGCGGGCTCGCGGGGGTCAGAACAGTAGTCACGTCGCCTCTTCTCTAGCTCGACGAGCTGTCGTACCAGGGTCAACATCCAACCAGGCCGAAAACGTTCCCGCTCGTGGCTTTTCTTCGAAACTTCTTCTCAAAATGGCTGTCTGTTGCCGGTTGGCGGCGAATGTGCCGTTGCGGAGCGCTACGGTTTCGCGTTGCTTGTCTTGGTCGGTCCCTCCGGCCGGCTTGCCGGTTTGTTCATGAGGACGTGCCCGGAGCCTAAATGGTTCATGCCTCGAAGGGAACGTGATGTGCGCGTCACTCGATCGAGGGATCGAACGCGTATGCGAGGCTGGACTACTGTAAGCATTCCCCGAGGGTGGCGTTACAACCGCTCTACCAGGCCTCGGTAGGCTCTCAGCGGCTACCGAAGCCGAGCCCGCCACCCACTCGGGCCCCATGTGAAATTCAGCGAGGAGCGAACCGCGTGACCGCCGATACGTCCGTGCCGTCCACTGCGCTGCTGACCGGAGCAGACCGGGACGGCTCCAACTACACCGCGCGGCACCTTCTCGTACTCGAGGGGCTCGAGGCGGTGCGCAAGCGCCCCGGTATGTACATCGGGTCGACCGACAGCCGCGGCCTCATGCACTGCCTCTGGGAGATCATCGACAACTCGGTCGACGAGGCTCTCGGCGGCTACTGCGATCACATCGAGGTCATTCTCCACGACGACAACTCCGTCGAGGTCCGGGACAACGGCCGCGGCATCCCTGTCGACGTGGAGCCCAAGACCGGCCTGTCCGGCGTCGAAGTCGTGATGACCAAGCTGCATGCCGGCGGCAAGTTCGGCGGTGGCTCGTACGCCGCGTCCGGCGGTCTGCACGGCGTGGGCGCCTCCGTCGTCAACGCGCTCTCGGCCCGGCTCGACGTCGAGGTCGACCGCAACAGCGCGACCCACTCGATCAGCTTCCGGCGCGGCGTTCCGGGCATCTTCACCGAACAGGGGCCGGACAGCCCGTTCGACCCGGCCAACGGCCTGCGCAAGGGTAAGCGGGTGCCGAAGGTGCGCACCGGCACCCGGGTGCGTTACTGGGCGGACCGGCAGATCTTCCTCAAGGACGCCAAGCTCAGCCTCGAGACGCTCTACCAGCGGGCGCGGCAGACGGCGTTCCTCGTCCCCGGCCTCACGATCGTCGTCCGCGACGAGCGCGGTCTCGAGGGTGAGGGCAAGACCGAGGAGACGTTCCGCTTCGACGGCGGGATCAGCGAGTTCTGCGACTACCTGGCGCAGGACAAGGCCGTGTGCGACGTACTGAGGCTGTCCGGGCAGGGCAGTTTCAAGGAGACCGTGCCGGTCCTGGACGAGCGCGGTCACATGACGGCGACCGAGGTCACCCGTGAGCTCGTCGTCGACATCGCCATGCGCTGGGGCACCGGGTACGACACCAACCTCAAGTCGTTCGTCAACATCATCGCCACCCCCAAGGGCGGCACCCACGTGACCGGATTCGAACGATCCGTGACCAAGACGGTCAACGAGGTGCTGCGTTCCGCGAAACTGCTGCGCGTCGCCGAGGACGACATCGTCAAGGACGATGCCCTGGAGGGGCTCACCGCGGTCGTCACCGTACGGCTGGCGGAACCGCAGTTCGAAGGCCAGACCAAGGAGGTGCTGGGCACCTCGGCGGCCAACCGGATCGTCGCAAATGTCGTGGCCAAGGAGCTCAAGGCCTTCCTGACCTCCACCAAGCGCGATGCCAAGGCGCAGGCCAGGGCGGTCCTGGACAAGGCGGTGGCGGCCGCGCGGACCCGTATCGCGGCCCGTCAGCACAAGGACGCACAGCGCCGCAAGACAGCGCTGGAGTCCTCCTCGCTGCCTGCCAAGCTCGCGGACTGCCGCAGCGACGACGTCGAGCGCAGTGAGCTCTTCATCGTGGAGGGAGACTCCGCGCTCGGTACGGCGAAGCTGGCGCGGAACAGCGAGTTCCAGGCACTGCTGCCGATCCGGGGCAAGATCCTCAATGTCCAGAAGGCGTCCGTCTCGGACATGCTGAAGAACGCCGAGTGCGGCGCGATCATCCAGGTCATAGGGGCCGGCTCGGGGCGGACCTTCGACATCGACGCCGCCCGCTACGGCAAGATCGTCCTGCTGGTGGACGCCGATGTCGACGGCGCGCACATCCGCATTCTGCTGCTCACGCTGTTCCAGCGGTACATGCGGCCCATGGTCGAGGCGGGACGTGTCTTCGCCGCGGTGCCCCCGTTGCACCGGATCGAGCTGGTCCAGCCCAAGAAGGGCCAGGACAAGTACATCTACACGTACTCGGACGGCGAGCTGCGCCAGACGCTGCTGGAGCTGCAGCGCAAGAACGTCCGGTACAAGGACTCGATCCAGCGCTACAAGGGCCTCGGTGAGATGGACGCCGATCAGCTGGCCGAGACCACCATGGATCCGCGCCACCGTACGTTGCGGCGGATCAACATCGGCGACCTGGAATCGTCCGAGCAGGTGTTCGACCTGCTGATGGGCAACGAGGTGGCACCCCGCAAGGAGTTCATCACCAGTTCGGCGGCCACGCTGGACCGCTCCCGCATCGACGCATGACCGGCGGCCGCTGTCTCCACCCGTGGGTGCAGACAGCGGCTCCACCCGCGATCAACCCCTGAGCCGATCCCCTGGCCCGGTCCGCTCCGTAGCGTCGAAGGCGATGATCCTTCCCGCGCTTCGGAGGCACCCATGTCCGGGCTCAACGCCCTGGTGATCGTTGCTGTCGTCGCTTTCGTCGTGGTCCGCCAGTGTTCGGCACGGCGGATCTCCGACGACCGGCGCTGGTGGATTCTGCCGGCGATCCTGCTTCTCATGTCCCTGCGCGAGCCCGGACTGATCGACCCGCACCGCGAGGCGCTGTCGGCCGTGGCCCTCGGCGTCGAACTGGTGGTGGGGCTGGTCACCGGCGCCGGCTGGGGCTGGACGGTCCGGCTGTGGCGCGAGCCGGACGGCTCACTGTGGAGCCGGGGCACCAAGGCGACGGTCCTCGTCTGGACGGGGGGTCTGGTGCTGCGAGCCTTTCTGTACGGGGCGGCTCGCCTGATGGGCATACATCAGGGCACCGGCGCCCTGATGGCCGCTCTTGCGCTGACCCTGCTGCTGCGCGGTGGTGTGACGACTTGGCGGGCCCGGCAGGCGGCTCCCGCGTACGGTGGTGCTGCCGACGGCATGCCGTCGTCGCCGCCGCGGAAGGAGCGTGTGTGACACGCGCTGCCTGGACGAGCTGGCCGTCCCGGGAGGCTCTCTCGGCCCGGGACCGCACCCGACCCCGGGCGGCCGTCGCCTGGTCCGTCCGCGTCGGCGTGCTGACTCTCATGCTCTGGGGCACCTTCTCCAGCGGCAGGTTCGGTCCGTGGGAGATCGCGGTCGGCCTGCTGGGCGTGGCCGCATGCGCCTGGGCGGGGTGGGCGTTCTTCAGGACCAGCCTGGAGCACCGGCTGTGGCCGTCGCTGGGGCTCCTGGCGCTGCTGATGGCGGCGGCCGTCGGGGCGCAGCAGGCCGGTGCTGCTGTGCCTGCCGTGGTTCTGTGGTGCGGCTGTGCGGTCACGGCCATGGAGCGCCTGCCGCTCTCGGCGGGTGTTCCCGCCACCGTCGTCGCGCTCACCGCGTACGCCGCGGTCAACACCGAGGGGTGGATGACGACGGCGGTGACCACGGTGGGGCTCTGCCTTGCGGGGTACGTGCTCCGGCTGGATGCCGAGGCCCGCGGCAGCGCCCAGCGACTCCTTGCGCAGGAGCGGGCCGCCAGGGTGGCCGAAGCCGAATCGGCGGCGCTGGGCGAGCGCTCCAGGATCGCCCGCGAGATCCATGACGTGCTCGCGCACAGCCTCTCCGCGCAGTTGGTGCATCTGGAGGCGGCCCGTCTGCTCATTGAGAGGGAGCCTTCGGGGGAGTTCCGGGACCAGGTGCTGGAGCGGGTGGTGGCGGCCCGTTCCATGGCGCGCGAGGGGCTCGCGGAGACCCGGCAGGCACTCTCCGCCCTGCGCGGGGAGGTCACCCCGGTGGAGGAGTACCTGAGACAGCTGGTGGCTGCGGAGCCGGGGGAGGTGACCGTCACCGGGAAGCAGCGCCCGCTGACGGCCGAGGCATCGCAGGCGGTCCGGCGGGTGGCGCAGGAGGCGCTGACCAATGTGCGCAAGCACGCGCCAGGTGCCGCTGTCCTCGTGCGGCTCGAGTATCTGCCGGACGAGGTCGCCCTGGAGGTCAGGGACCGTGGTGGCTGCCGGTCCGTGGACGAGCTCGCTGTCAGTGGCTCCGGCTACGGTCTGTTGGGGATGCGGGAACGTGCCGAGCTGCTCGGCGGGACGCTGGAGGCCGGCCCGGGTGAGGAGGGCTTCGTGGTGAGTCTGCGGGTACCCGCGTGAGCGCGCGGGTCGTGGTCGCCGACGATCAGTCGGTGGTGCGCGAGGGAATCGTGATGCTGCTGGGACTGCTGCCCGGAATCGAGGTGGTGGGATCGGCGAAGGACGGGGAAGAGGCCGTCGCACTCGTCGCCGAGAAGGCCCCGGACGTGGTCCTGATGGACCTCCGCATGCCGCGCTGCGACGGAGTGGAGGCGACCCGGCGGATCCGCGCGGACCATCCGAACACCCAGGTGGTGGTGCTCACGACGTTCGCGGAGGACGACTCGCTCTTCCCCGCGCTGCAGGCGGGCGCCCGTGGATATCTCACCAAGGACGCCGGGGGCGAGGAGATCGCGCGGGCGATCCAGGCCGTGCTGTCGGGCGAGGCCGGATTCTCGCCCACGGTGCAGCGGCGGTTGCTGGAGCGGGTCACCACGGCACCCGCGCCGGCCGGACCGCGGGCCGCCGAGTCGCTGCTGCCCGACGGCCTCACGCCCCGTGAGGCGGAAGTGCTCGTCCTGATCGCCGACGGACTGTCGAATCCGGAGATCGCCCGCACGCTGCACATCTCGCAGGCCACCGTGAAGAGTCACATCAACAATCTCTTCGCCAAAGCCGGACTACGCGACAGGGCACAAGCTGTGCGCTATGCGTACGTTCGGGGTCTCGCACACCCGCCCGGGACATCCTTCACCTGATGAGGTGAAGTGGGCCAAATGAAGTGCCCGAGATCTTCCCGATCTGCCCATTCTTGAGTACGCGGCCGAAGTGGTCCGTGGACAAGGGGAGTTGTTCGGTGGAGAAGGAAGCAGGGCGCGAGGCCGCGGCGACGCGACTCGACGACCCGTGGTACGACGCGCTGGCCTCCGGATGGGGCGAGTTGGACGGCACGGGGGGCTTCGTTCCCGCCGGGCCACCCGGCCCGGTGGCCCCGCCGCGCGGCCACAGCGCAGCCGACGTCTATCTGGAGGTGCAGCGCAGCGACGCCTTCCAGGAAGTGCGCCGCCGGTACCGGCGGTTCGTCGTGCCCGCCACCCTCGCCTTCCTCGTCTGGTACCTCGCCTATGTCGTCGCGGCGATCACCGCACCCGGGCTGATGGCCCGTCCGGTGACCGGTGCCGTCAATGTGGCGATGGTCGCGGGGCTCGGACAGTTCCTCACGACGTTCCTGCTCACCGGGGCGTACGCACGTCATGCGCGGCTGCGCAGGGACCGGGCCGCGCTCGATCTGCGCTGGGACACTCAGGAAATGACGCGGGGGATCGGGCGTTGAACGGCAACCACCAGACCCTGGCCATGCTGCTGTTCAGCGCGTTCATCGTGGTGACGCTTGCCATCACCACCTGGGTGAGCCGCAACCGGCACGGCTCGGCGGAGGAGTTCTACGCGGGCGGCCGGCTCTTCTCCCCCATGGAGAACGGTTTCGCTATCGCCGGCGACTACATGTCGGCCGCATCCTTCCTCGGCATCTCCGGCCTGATCGCCCTCTTCGGCTACGACGGCATGCTCTATTCGGTCGGCTTCCTCGTCGCCTGGCTCGTCGTCCTGCTGCTCGTCGCCGAACTCGTACGCAACTGCGGCCGGTTCACCCTCGCCGATGTGGTGGCGGCGCGGATGGCGGAACGCCCGGTGCGGATCGCGGCGGGCACCTCCTCGGTCACCGTCTCGGTGCTCTATCTGGTGGCGCAGATGGTGGGTGCGGGCAGCCTGGTCGCCCTGCTGCTCGGTGGTACGAGCAGCGCCGCCCGCTCCTGGACCGTCATCGGGGTCGGTGCGCTCATGGTGATCTACGTGTCCCTCGGCGGGATGCGCGCCACGACCTGGATCCAGATCGTCAAGGCCGTCCTGCTGATGGCGGGCGCGACCGTGCTCACCGTGCTCGTCCTGGTCCACTTCCACGGCAACGTCAACACTCTGCTCAACTCCGCAGCCGAACGGAGCGGTCACGGGGCGAAGTTCCTGGCGCCCGGTCTCAGATACGGCGGGAGCTGGACCGCGCGCTTCGACTTCATCAGCCTGGGTCTCGCCCTGGTGCTCGGCACGGCGGGCCTGCCGCACATCCTGTCCCGCTTCTACACCGTGCCCACCGCCCGCGCCGCCCGCCGCTCGGTCGTCTGGTCCATCGGACTCATCGGCGGCTTCTACCTGATGACGATCGTGCTCGGCTTCGGCGCGGCGGCCCTGGTCGGCTCGGCGGACGTACGGGCGTCGAGTCCGGCCGGGAACACGGCCGTTCCGCTGCTGGCGATGGTGCTCGGCGGCGGCGACGGTTCCACCGGAGGGACGATCCTGTTCGCCGTGGTCGCCGCCGTGGCCTTCGCGACCATCCTTGCCGTCGTCGCCGGGATCACGCTCGCCTCGTCCGCATCCGTGGCCCACGATCTCTATGCCTCGCTCAGACGTCCGGGGCGCAAGCAGCACAGCGAGGTCGCCGTGGCCCGGGCCGCCGCGGCCGTGATCGGGGCGGCCGCCATCGCGCTCGGCCTCGTCGCCCAGAATCTGAACGTGGCGTTCCTGGTGGGACTCGCCTTCGCCGTCGCCGCCTCGGCCAATCTGCCGGTGCTGCTCTACTCGCTGTTCTGGCGGGACTTCACCACGCGCGGCGCGGTCTGGTCGGTCTACGGCGGGCTGATCCCCGCGGTGCTGCTGGTGCTGTTCTCACCGGTTGTCTCCGGCAGCCCCAGCTCGCTCTTCCCGGGGGTGGACCTCCAGGTCTTCCCGCTGGAGAACCCGGGCCTGGTCTCCATCCCGCTCGGCTTCCTGGCCGGCTGGATCGGTACGGTCACCTCGGCCGAACCACCGGACGCCGCCAAACACGCGGAGACCGAGGTCCGGGCGCTCACCGGGGCCGGTGCCGTGTAGCGGGACGCGCGTCCCAAGTGTCGATGGCTCCTGTGCAGCGGGACGTGTGTCACGCTCCGGCGGCCCAGGTGTACCGGTGTTCCGGGCGGCCCGTCTCGCCGTACCGCAGAGTCAGCCGCACCCGGCCGGTCCGCTCCAGCAGCTTCAGATAACGCTGGGCCGTCTGCCGGCTCATTCCGGCGCTCTCCGCGATCTCCTGCGCGGAGAGCGGCCCCTCGGCGTCCCGGAGCGCCTGGCGGACCAGCTCCGCCGTGGTCGGCGAGTGGCCCTTGGGCAGACCGGGTTCGTCCGCTGCCCACAGGCCGCCGAAGAGCCGGTCGACGTCACCCTGTTCGGCCTCGCCGCCGCCCGACAGGGTGCGGTGCAGCGCCGCGTACGCCTCCAGCTTGGTACGCAGCCCGGCGTACGTGAACGGCTTCACCACGTACTGGAGTGCGCCGTGACGCATGGCCTCCTGGACGGTGGCGACGTCGCGCGCCGCCGTCACCATGATCACGTCGGTACGGTGGCCGAGCCTGCGCAGTTCACGGACCACGGCCAGGCCGTTGCGGTCGGGCATGTAGTGGTCCAGCAGGACGAGGTCGACGTGCTGTGACTCGACCGCGGTGAGGGCCTCGGCGGCGCTGTGTGCCTGTGCGGCCACCCGGAAGCCGGGCACCTTGGCGACGTAGGCCGAGTTGACCCGCGCGACCCGGATGTCGTCGTCGACGACCAGGACGTCGATCACTGGACTTCTCCTACGATGCTCGGCTCCGGACGGGCTGCTGCCGTCAGATTCGGTTCGGCGAGGGCCTCCGGCAGTACGACGGTGAATTCGGCGCCGCCCTCCGCCGCCGAGTCGACCGTGGCGCTGCCGCCCTGCCGTTCGGCCAGGCGCCGTACCAGGGCGAGCCCCAGACCGCGTTTGCCGTGCGCCGGGAGCTCCTTGGTCGACCAGCCCTCCGTGAAGATCGACTCGTGGTGTTCGGGAGGGACGCCGGGGCCGCTGTCGCGGACCCGGAGCACCACCGTGCGGCCGTCCGTCCGCAGCCCCACCTCGATCACGGCGCCGTTCGATCCGGCCGCCGCGTCCAAGGCGTTGTCGACGAGATTGCCGACGACCGTGACGAGCCCGCGCGCGTCCACCAGCCGGTCCGGGAGGAGTGTGCCGGACGCGATGCGCAGTGCGACGCCGCGCTCCGCAGCGACCGTCGCCTTGCCGACCAGCAGGGCCGCGAGCAGCGGGTCATGGACCTTCTCGGTGACCTGCTCGGCGGTGGCCCGGTGGCCGCCGACCACCTCCGTGACGAACTCCATCGCGTCCTCGTGCATCTCCAGCTCCAGCAGCCCCAGGAGGGTGTGCAGCCGATTGGCGTGTTCGTGGTCCTGGGCGCGCAGAGCGTCGATGAGACCACGGGTGGAGTCGAGTTCGCGGCCGAGGTGCTCCAGTTCGGTGCGGTCGCGGAGGGTGGCGACCGCACCGCCGTCAGCGGTCGGCATCCGGTTGGCCAGCAGCACGCGGCTGCCCCGCACGGTGAGCAGGTCGTCGCCCACCACCCGGCCCGTCAGCACATCCGTGGTGCGGCCCGGGCCGAGGACCTCGTCGAGCGGGCGGCCCGCGGCATCGGGGCCCAGCCCGAGCAGTCGCTGCGCCTCGTCGTTGAGGAGCCGGATGCGTCCCGTCCGGTCGAGGGCGACGACGCCTTCCCGGATGCTGTGCAGCATCGCCTCGCGCTCGGCCAGCAGCGCCGAGATGTCGGAGAAGGCCAGGTCATGGGTCTGCCGCTGGATACGGCGGGAGATCAGCCAGGCGGCGAGTGCCCCGACCGCCAGCGCCCCGCCCGCGTAGGCGAGCAGTCCGGGGATCGCCGCAAGGAGCCGGGCGCGGACGCTGTCGTACGCGATACCGACCGAGACCGCGCCGACGATGTGGCCCGAACCGTCGCGGAGCGGCACCTTGCCACGGGCCGAGCGGCCGAGCGTGCCGCTGTCGATCCCCACGACCTCGCCGCCCGCGAGCGCCTCACTGGGGTCGGTGGAGACGACCTTGCCGATCCGGCCGGTGTCGGGGTGCGACCAGCGGACCCCACGCCGGTCCATGACGACGACGTACTCCGCACCGGTGGACCGCCGGATCCGCTCGGCGGCCGACTGCACGGGCCCGCCGGCGGCGGGAGCCGTGGCGAGCAGGGACGCGGTGATCTGAGGCTGGGCCGCCGCGCTCTGTGCGATGGCGAGCGCACGGTGCATCGCCTCGTCGTCGAGTTGTGCGCTGAGGGGTGCCAGAAACAGGCCGGTGGCGAGTACGGTGACGCCGGTGGCGATGGCGAGCTGGATCAGCAGCACCTGGGAGAAGACCCGCTGTGGCCAGCCGAGCCGTCGCGGCCTCCGGGGGGTGGGCGGTGGGGCGCTCATCGTATGAAGGTAGAGCGCATACCGGTGCTTTCCGAAATTCTTCCTGTTTCCCCTTCCACGCAATCCATTTGCGTTTCTTGCGCTAATCTTGCGTTCATGACGCGACGACTTGCTCAGGTGGCCCGGAAGGTGGGAGTCAGCGAGGCCACGGTCAGCCGGGTGCTCAACGGCAAGCCCGGCGTCTCCGACGCCACCCGGAAGGCCGTGCTGTCCGCGCTCGACGTCCTCGGTTACGAGCGGCCGACCCAGCTGCGGGGCGAGCGGGCGCGACTGGTCGGTCTGGTCCTGCCCGAGCTGCAGAACCCGATCTTCCCGGCCTTCGCCGAGGTCGTCGGCGGTGCGCTGGCGCAGCAGGGACTGACCTCCGTGCTGTGTACCCAGACCAAGGGCGGCGTCTCCGAGGCCGACTACGTGGAGCTGCTTCTGCAGCAGCAGGTGTCGGGTGTGGTCTTCGCGGGCGGGCTCTACCACCAGGCCGACGCCGCACATGATCACTACCAGGTGCTGGCCGACCGCAAGATCCCGGTGGTCCTGATCAACGCGGCCATCGCCCACCTCGGCTTCCCCGGTGTCTCCTGCGACGATTCCGTCGCGGTCGAGCAGGCCTGGCGCCATCTCGTCTCGCTCGGTCACGAGCGCATCGGCCTCGTGCTCGGCCCCTCTGACCATGTGCCCTCGCAGCGCAAGCTGGCCGCCGCCCGCGCGCTGGCCAAGGAGGCCGGGACCACCGTGCCGGAGGAGTGGGTGGCACGGGCCATGTTCTCGCTGGAGGGGGGACAGGCCGCCGCCATGCGGCTGCTGGACCGGGGTGTCACCGGCATCATCTGCGCCAGTGACCCGCTCGCTCTGGGAGCCGTGCGCGCGGCCCGCCGCCGCGGGCTCTCCGTGCCGGCCGACGTCTCGGTCGTCGGTTACGACGACTCGGCCTTCATGAACTGCACCGAGCCGCCGCTGACCACGGTCCGCCAGCCGATCGAGGCCATGGGGCGCGCCGCCGTCGAGCTGCTCTCCCTGCAGATCGGGGGGCGTACCGTGCCGTCGGACGAGCTGCTCTTCGAACCGGAACTGGTGGTGCGGGGGTCCACCGCGCAGCCCCCGAGAGACGTTTCCCCCTGATCGTCGATATTTTGCGTCTCATGATCCGTCTATTGCGGCCGCTGTCCGCGTGTGGTGGCGGCTGATCCCGGGGTGGGCAACGGCTGAGGCGGGCGGGGGCCTCCGTACTGGCCGCTGGGACGCATCCGCAGCGGACGTTCGCCGTACTCCTCCAGCGCATGGGCGATCCAGCCCGCCGTACGGGATACCGCGAACACCGCTTCACCCGCCTCCGCGTCCATGCCGGAGGCGACGGAGAGCACGGCCAGTGCCAGGTCGACATTGGCGTGCAACGGGGTGTGGCGGGCGGCCGTGGTGACCACGTCGCGTGCCGCGGCCAGCGCGGGCGCCGCCTGCGGGACCTGCGCGAGCAGGGCGAACAGTGTGCGGGCGCGCGGGTCCTCGGCGGTGTAGAGCCGGTGCCCGAGTCCTGGCACCTGGCGGCCGGTGCGGAGGTGGTCCGCGACCACCGGGGCCGCGCCGCCCCGCTCCAGGACCTCGGTCAGCATCCGGTGGGCCAGGCTGCTCGCGGCGCCGTGCAGAGGGCCCTCCAGGACGCCGAGGCCTGCGGAGATCACCGCGTACGGATGGGCGCGGGCGGACGCGGCGACCCGGGCGGCCAGGGTCGACGCGGCCAGATCATGGTCGATCAGCAGACCGAGAGCCGCGTCCAGTACGGCGAGTGAGCCTTCGTCGGCCGGTCGCGCGGTGAGTTTCGGCCACAGACGGTGCGCGAGTCCGGCCGGGTGCGAAGGGGCCTCGCCGTCGGCCGCCGGGTATGTACCCGCAACGGCCGGCAGTGCGCCGACCAGGGTCGGGATCAGGCTTCGTGCACTGCCGAGCACCGTTTCGCGCGAGAGGTCGAAACGCAGCGGATCGGCGGCCGCCGCGGCGACGAGTGCGACCCGCAGCCGGTCCGTCGACCCGCTGTGCGCGGGCAGTGCCCCGACGGCCCGACGCGCCGCGGCGAGCGCCTCGGCGGGCGCGGTGAAACGCAGGCCGGGGCGGAGCTCGCCGGTCCACAGCCATTCGGCGACCTCCTCGTAGGTGAAGTGGGTGGCCAGCTCGGTCGCGTCGACCCCGCGGAAGTAGTACCGGTCGCTCTCGATCAGCGTGATGCCGGTACGGAACACCAGGTCACCGGTGGCGGGGGAGGGCTCTCTGCGTCCCGTACGCCGGACCAGCGCGTCGACTTCGGCGGCGTCGAACGTACTGCCGCGGCCGCCGGGAGCGCGCCGGCTGCTCAGCTGACCCCGGCTGACGTACGCGTACACCGTCTCCGGCTTCACCCCGAGGCGCTCGGCCGTCTCGCGCGTGGTGAGCCGCTCGGCGCTCGCTCCGGCGCGGTCGTCGGGTGCTGCTTGATCCTTCATGCTGCTCACCGTATCCATATTGATTCAATCAACATTGACAGGATTGAAGTCAATCATAGACATTCAAATCAATGCTGATTCGGTTGAACAGAAAATCGCGGAGGAAGACATGCCGACCCTGACCAGCGGAACCCCGCTCGAGGTGCCCCGAGGCCTCGCCGGTGTCGTCGTCACGCACACCGCCCTCGGCGATGTACGAGGGCGTGAGGGCTTCTACCACTACCGGCAGTACTCGGCGATCGATCTTGCGCAGACCCGGAGCTTCGAGGACGTCTGGTACCTGATGTTCCACGGCGAACTGCCCGGCCCGGCCGCCCGCGCCGACTTCGCCGTCCGCACCGCCGTCCTGCGCCGGCTGCCCCCGGAGGTGAGGGACGCCCTGCCCGCCATAGCCCGTGCGGGCGCCGTCTCCGGCCCTCTCGCCGGGCTGCGCACCGCCCTGTCGCTGCTCGGAGCCTCGGCCGGCTTCCGCCCGGTGTACGACATCGACGGCGACCGGCGCCGCGGTGACGCGCTGGCCGCCTGCGCCGCCGTCCCCACCGTGCTGACCGCCCTGTACCGGCTCGGCCGGGGCCTCGAACCGGTCGAGCCGCGCGACGATCTGCCGTACGCCGCCAACTACCTCTACATGCTCACCGGTTCGGAGGCGGACCCCGTACGCGTCAGGGCCGTCGAGCAGTATCTGATCTCCACCGTCGACCACGGCTTCAACGCCTCGACCTTCACCGGCCGGGTCGTCGCCTCCACCGGCGCGGACATCGCGGCCTGCCTGGTGGCGTCCGTCGGCGCACTCTCCGGGCCCTTGCACGGCGGAGCGCCCAGCCGGGCGCTCGACACGCTGGACGCGATCGGCACCCCCGACCGCATCGACGGCTGGATCCGCGGGCGGGTGCTGGCGGGCGAGCGGATCATGGGCTTCGGCCACCCCGTCTACCGCACCGAGGACCCGCGCTCCCGCATGCTGCGCGGGATCGCCCAGAGCTTCGGCGGTCCGCTCGTCGACTTCGCCGTCGAGGTGGAACGCCGCGTCGAGGTGATCCTCGCCGAGCTCAAGCCGGGTCGTGAGCTGCACACCAACGTGGAGTTCTACGCCGGGGTCGTCATGGAGCTGTGCGGGCTGCCGCGGGAGATGTTCACCCCGACCTTCTGTGCGGCGCGGGTGGTCGGCTGGAGCGCCAATATCCTGGAGCAGGCGGACGACTCAAAGATCATCCGCCCGGCGGCCCGGTACGTCGGTCCGCCCCCGCCGCAGCCGGTCCCGGCGCCCTGACGTCCCCCCGAGGAGGGCCCCCGTTGAACCCGTCGTCCCCGCCCAGCAGGCAGCGGATCCCCGTCATCGTCCTGGCGGGGTTCCTGGGATCCGGCAAGACGACGCTGCTCAACCACCTCCTGCGCCACCGTGCGGGAAACAGGATCGGTGTGATCGTCAACGATTTCGGCTCCATCGAGATCGACGCCATGACGGTCTCGGGGCAGGTCGGCTCGACCGTTTCGCTCGGCAACGGATGCCTGTGCTGCGCCGTCGACGCGAGTGAACTCGACACCTTCCTGGAGGCGCTGACCCGGCCGGCCGCCCGCCTCGATGTGATCGTCATCGAGGCGAGCGGACTCGCCGAACCCCAGGAGCTCGTACGGATGCTGCTGGCCAGCGACAATCCGCACATCGTGTACGGGGGGCTGGTCGAGGTCGTCGACGCCGCCGAGTTCGACGCCACCCGGGAGCGTCATCCCGAGACCGACCGCCATCTCGGTGTCGCCGATCTCGTCGTGCTGAACAAGACCGATCGCATCGACGACGAGGAACACAGCCGCATCCGGAAGGCCGTCGCGGCAACCGGCGGCGGGGCGGCCGTCATCTCCGCCGCGTACGGGCGCATCGATCCGGAGCTGCTCTTCGATCCGGCGCTGCGGCCGGACGGCGACGCGCGGATGCGCCAGCTCACCTTCGAGGACCTCCTGCTGGAGGAGGGGGCGGAGGAGAGCGCCGAGGCGCACGGGGGCCATCTGCACGCGGCGTACGAGAGTCTCTCCTTCGCCTCCGACGTGCCCATGGACCCCCGTCGGCTGATGGATTTCCTGGACTCCCGGCCCGCGGGCCTCTACCGGATCAAGGGGTTCGTCGACTTCGGTGCGCGCGACCGCGGCAACACGTACGCGGTGCATGCGGTCGGCCGGTTCCTGCAGTTCGCCCCGCGGCCCTGGAAGCGCGACGAACCCCGCCTGACCCAGCTGGTGCTGATCGGCTCCGGCATCGACCCGGACGCCCTGCACAAGGAGCTTTCCGGCTGCCGGGAGAACGACGTACCAGCAGAGGAAGCCTCGTCGGCACCGGACATGACGCAGGACGCCGCACATGAGCAGAGCATGTGGGGCGTCCTGCGTTACGTACAACAGCCGACCGGCTGAGACCGGCCGGCCCGAGGCGGGCCGGCTACGCCGGTCCGGCGATCACCGCGACGGGCTTGGCCAGCGGCGTACCCGAACCGTCGCGGCGCGGATCCGGCTCCGGCAGCTCGGTCGGCGTGCCGTTCTTCTGCGCCGCCCGCGCAGGCGTCGCGCCCGCCCAGGCGAACATCAGGACGTCCTCCCCCTTGAGGAACCGCTGACAGCGCACCCCCCCGGTCGCCCTGCCCTTGCGCGGATACTGGTCGAACGGCGTGAGCTTCGCCGTCAGCACCGAGTCGTCCAGCGTGCCGTGCGAGCCCGCCACCGTGAACACCATCGCGTCCGCCGCCGGGTCCACCGCACTGAACGAGAGAACCTCGGCGTCGGCCGCCAGCTTCACCCCCGCCATGCCTCCGGCGGGCCGGCCCTGCGGCCGCACCTGGGCCGCCGGGTAACGCAGCAGCTGTGCGTCGGACGTGATGAAGACGAGGTCCTCCTCGCCCGTACGCAGTTCGGCGGCGCCGATGATCCGGTCACCGTCCTTGAGGGTGATGACCTCCAGCTCGTCCTTGTTGGCCGGGTAGTCCGGCACCACGCGCTTGACGACGCCCTGCAGTGTGCCGATGGCCAGGCCGGGGGAGGACTCGTCGAGCGTGGTGAGGCAGATGACCTCCTCACCCGCCTCCAGCGTGAGGAACTCCGAAACCTGCGCGCCGCCGGAAAGGCTGGGCGCCGCGTGCGTGTCGGGCAGCTGGGGCAGATCGATCACCGCGAGCCGCAGGAGACGCCCGGTGGACGTCACCACACCCACATCGCCGCGCGCCGTCGCAGGGACGGCCGACACGATCACATCGTGCTTGGCCCGCTTGGCGCCCTCGTCGAACGCGATCGCGTCGCCCGTGGCCGTACGGGCCAGCAGACCGGTCGAGGACAGCAGCACCCGGCACGGGTCGTCCGCGACCTCCAGCGGCACCGAGGCGACCTGCGAACCGGCCGACTCCAGCAGCACCGTCCGCCGGTCGGTGCCGAACTTCTTGGCGACCGCGGCCAGTTCCGTGGAGACCAGTTTGCGCAGCTCGCTGTCCGATTCGAGGATCGCGGTCAGCTCGTCGATCTCGGCCTTCAGCCGGTCCCGCTCGCTCTCCAGCTCGATCCGGTCGAACCGGGTCAGCCGTCGCAGCGGGGTGTCCAGGATGTACTGCGTCTGGATCTCGCTCAGCGAGAAGTGCTCGATGAGCCGCTCCTTCGCCTGGGCCGAATTGTCGCTGGACCGGATGAGGCGGATGACCTCGTCGATGTCGATCAGGGCGACGAGGAGGCCCTCGACCAGGTGGAGCCGGTCGCGGCGCTTGGTCCGGCGGAACTCGCTCCGACGGCGTACCACGTCGAAGCGGTGGTCGAGATAGACCTCCAGGAGCTCCTTGAGACCCAGCGTGAGCGGCTGTCCGTCGACCAGCGCCACGTTGTTGATGCCGAAGGACTCCTCCATCGGCGTCAGCTTGTAGAGCTGCTCCAGCACGGCTTCGGGCACGAAGCCGTTCTTGACCTCGATGACCAGACGCAGGCCGTGCTCGCGGTCGGTGAGGTCCTTGACGTCGGCGATGCCCTGGAGCTTCTTCGCCGAGACCAGATCCTTGATCTTGGCGATCACCTTCTCCGGGCCGACGGAGAAGGGCAGTTCGGTGACGACCAGGCCCTTGCGACGCGCGGTGACGTCCTCCACGGAGACGGTCGCACGGATCTTGAACGTGCCGCGGCCTGCCGCGTACGCGTCCTTGATGCCGCCGAGGCCCACGATCCGGCCGCCGGTCGGCAGGTCCGGGCCGGGAACGAACCGCATCAGGGTCTCCAGGTCCGCACCCGGATGCCTGATCAGATGGCGGGCGGCGGCGATGACCTCGCCCAGATTGTGCGGCGGCATATTGGTCGCCATGCCGACCGCGATCCCGGACGAACCGTTGACCAGGAGGTTCGGATACGCGGCCGGGAGGGCGACCGGCTCCTGCTCCTGGCCGTCGTAGTTCGACTGGAAATCGACGGTGTCCTCGTCGATCGACTCCGTCATCAGCGAGGTGGCGTCGGCCATCCGGCACTCGGTGTACCGCATGGCGGCGGGCGGGTCGTCGTTTCCGAGCGAGCCGAAGTTGCCGTGCCCGTCGACGAGAGGCAGCCGCATCGAGAACGGCTGCGCCATCCGCACGAGCGCGTCGTAGATGGACGCATCGCCGTGCGGATGCAGCTTGCCCATGACCTCGCCGACGACCCGGGCGCACTTCACGTAGCCGCGGTCGGGGCGCAGCCCCATCTCGTTCATCTGGTACACGATGCGGCGGTGCACCGGCTTCATGCCGTCGCGGGCGTCCGGCAGGGCCCGTGAGTAGATCACCGAGTACGCGTACTCGAGGAAGGAGCCCTGCATTTCGTCGACGACGTCGATGTCGAGGATCTTCTCCTCGAAGTCGTCCGGCGGCGGGGTCTTCGTACTGCGGCGGGGCATCGCTGCTGCGACTCCTTCACAGATCTGTTCGGGCAACCTCTGGTTCTGACGCGGACCATTGTGGACCGCGGCACTGACAACGCCGACCTCGACCCGTCCCAAGGGGCAGTCGGGCGCTCTTTCACGCGAACTTCCACGGCACGGGAACTTCGCCAGGTGTCGGTCCGCTTGCTTACAGTGGCAGGTCTCGCAGGAAATCCAGTATCGCGATCGAAGGGACGTACATGCCCATGGGTCACACGGCCACAGCCCAGGCCGGCTCCGGCGGCTTGACAGCGACCGAGCACCGTCTGGCCAACGGCCTGCGCGTGGTGCTCTCCGAGGACCATCTGACCCCGGTCGCCGCGGTGTGCCTCTGGTACGACGTCGGTTCGCGCCACGAGGTCAAGGGGCGCACGGGTCTGGCTCACCTCTTCGAGCACCTGATGTTCCAGGGCTCCGGACAGGTCAAGGGGAACGGACACTTCGAGCTGGTGCAGGGGGCCGGCGGCTCCCTCAACGGGACCACCAGCTTCGAACGGACCAACTACTTCGAGACGATGCCCACGCACCAGCTGGAGCTCGCCCTGTGGCTCGAGGCCGACCGGATGGGCTCACTGCTCGCCGCGCTCGACGAGGAGTCCATGGAGAACCAGCGGGACGTCGTCAAGAACGAGCGCCGCCAGCGCTACGACAACGTCCCGTACGGCACGGCGTTCGAGAAGCTGACGGCCCTCGCCTACCCGGAGGGCCATCCGTACCACCACACCCCGATCGGCTCGATGGCCGACCTGGACGCTGCGACGCTCGAGGACGCACGGACCTTCTTCCGTACGTACTACGCGCCCAACAACGCGGTGCTGTCCGTCGTCGGCGACATCGATCCGGAGCAGACGCTCGCCTGGATCGAGAAGTACTTCGGTTCCATCCCGTCCCACGACGGCAAGCAGCCGCCGCGCGACGGGACGCTCCCCGAGATCATCGGCGAGCAGCTGCGCGAAGAGGTCCGTGAGGAGGTTCCGGCGCGGGCGCTGATGGCCGCGTACCGGCTGCCGCACGACGGCACCCGGGAGTGCGACGCCGCGGACCTGGCGCTGACGGTACTGGGCGGCGGCGAGTCCTCCCGGCTGCACAACCGCCTGGTCCGCCGCGACCGGACGGCCGTGGCAGCCGGATTCGGGCTGCTGCGGCTGGCCGGTGCGCCGTCGCTCGGCTGGCTGGACGTGAAGACGTCCGGCGGGGTCGAAGTGGCGCAGATCGAGGCCGCGGTCGACGAGGAGCTGGCCCGGTTCGCGGCCGACGGCCCGACGCCCGAGGAAATGGAGCGCGCGCAGGCACAGTTGGAGCGCGAGTGGCTGGACCGGCTCGGCACGGTCGCGGGCCGCGCCGACGAACTGTGCAGGTTCGCCGTGCTGTTCGGCGACCCGCAGCTCGCCCTGACCGCCGTCCAGCGGGTACTGGACGTCACCGCGGAAGAGGTCCGGGCGGCTGCCCGGGCCCAGCTGCGGCCCGACAACCGGGCGGTGCTCGTCTACGAGCCGGTCGAGCCCACCGACGCGGCGGTCGCAGACGAGACGGACGCCGACACCGACGCGCACGAAGGGGCGGACAAGTGACCGACGCTGCCGCGACTGGAGTATCGATGGAGTACCACCCGCAGCCGACCCCCGGCACGGCCAGGCCCTGGGCCTTCCCCGCTCCCGAGCGAGGGGCCCTGCCCAACGGGCTCACGGTGCTGCGCTGCCACCGCCCCGGCCAGCAGGTCGTCGCGGTCGAGATCTTCCTCAACGCCCCGCTGGACGCCGAGCCCGAGGGCCTCGACGGCGTTGCCACGATCATGGCGCGGGCCCTGTCCGAGGGGACCGACAAGCACTCCGCGGAGGAGTTCGCAGCCGAGCTGGAGCGCTGCGGCGCCACGCTCGACGCGCACGCCGACCACCCCGGAGTCCGGGTGTCCCTGGAGGTCCCGGCCTCCCGGCTGGCCAAGGCGCTCGGCCTGGTGGCCGAGGCGTTGCGGGCACCCGCGTTCGCCGACAGCGAGATCGAGCGGCTGGTGAACAACCGGCTCGACGAGATCCCGCACGAGCAGGCCAACCCGGCCCGCCGCGCCGCCAAGCAGCTCTCCAAGGAGCTCTTCCCGGCGACGGCCCGCATGTCGCGCCCCCGCCAGGGCACCGAGGAGACGGTGGAGCGGATCGACTCCGCGGCCGTCCGCGCCTTCTTCGAGGCCCATGTCCGGCCGTCCACCGCGACCGTCGTGGTCGTCGGTGACCTCACCGGCATCGACCTGGACGCGCTGCTCGACGACACCGTCGGCGACTGGGCCGGAAACACCGCGGAGCCCCGCCCCGCCGCGCCGATCACCGCCGACGACACCGGCCGGGTGGTCATCGTCGACCGGCCGGGCGCCGTGCAGACGCAGCTGCTGATCGGCCGGGTCGGCGCCGACCGGCACGACAGCGTGTGGCCGGCCCAGGTCCTCGGCACGTACTGCCTGGGCGGCACGCTCACCTCCCGGCTGGACCGGGTGCTGCGCGAGGAGAAGGGCTACACCTACGGCGTACGGGCCTTCGCGCAGGTCCTGCGGTCGTCGGCGCCGGCCTCCGCCTCCGGGCCGACGGGCGCCGCGATGCTCGCCATCAGCGGTTCGGTGGACACGGAGTCCACCGGACCGGCGCTGGACGACCTGTGGAAGGTCCTGCGGACGCTGGCGGCCGAGGGCCTGACCGACGCCGAGCGCGAGACGGCGGTGCAGAACCTCGTGGGTGTCGCCCCGCTGAAGTTCGAGACGGCGGCCTCCGTCGCGGGCACGCTCGCCGACCAGCTCGAGCAGCACCTGCCGGACGACTACCAGGCGCAGCTGTACGCCCGCCTCGCGGAGACCGGCACGGTCGAGGCGACCGCGGCGGTGGTCAGCGCCTTCCCGGTGGACCGGCTGGTCACGATCCTCGTCGGCGACGCCTCCCAGATCGAGGAGCCGGTCCGGGCGCTGGGTATCGGAGAGGTGTCGGTCGTCACCGGCTGATCTGCCGAACGCTCCCGTACCGGGATGAATGCGGACCCCGGCGAGTCGCTTCTCGCCGGGGTCTTCCCTTTTGTCTGATTTGTCAGATCAAGGGCTTGTATGTCCTGTGGTGTGCGCTACAAAACGGCCTGTCCGTTTGGTGAATGAAAGTGCCCCCGCTTAGCGTCGGCTCAGCTGTCCGTCACTCGAATGCTGCATCCGCGGCGCCGGGCAGCGATCGCCGAGTCCCCGTGAGGCGCGAGCCTGGGGAGCCGGGGACCCACGAAGTCCCTGGGGTGAATCGGATGCCTGCGGCCCTCATGTGGGGCCGGGACCTCCGTAGGAGACCTTCCTGCTCCGAACCCGTCAGCTAACCCGGTAGGCGAGAAGGAAGGAAAGGATCAACCCTTCATGGCGTTCACCCGCCCCACCGGGAAGCATCGTGCCCCGAGCCGCCTGACGCGCAGGAGCGCGCAGGTCGCCGGCGTCGCAGCTCTGGCCGCCACCGGCGTCGTCGGCGGCCTGGCTTCCCCGGCCCTCGCCGCCGAGGCCGCGGCTCCCTCCGTCAGCGAGACCGGTCTGAACCAGATCATCGCCATCGAAGGCGTCCTCGCCGACCAGGTGGCCGCCCAGGCCGACGTGCAGCAGCACCTGGCCGATGTCGCCGCCAAGGCGAAGGCCGAGGCGGCCGCGAAGGCCAAGGCCGCGGCCGCGGCCAAGGTCAAGGCCGAAGCGGCGGCGAAGGCCAAGGCCAAGGCCGACGCCCGTGCCAAGGCGGCCCGCGAGGCGAAGGCCCGCGCCGCCCGTTCCGCCGAGCGCACCCGTCTCGGCGCCTTCCAGCTTCCGGTCGCCGGTTCGTACGTCACCACCGGCTACAAGTCCAGCGGCTCCCTCTGGTCCTCCGGCCGCCACTCGGGCATCGACTTCCACGCCGCCTCCGGCAGCTCCGTCGTCGCCGTCGGCGCCGGCACGGTCGTCGAGGCCGGCTGGGGTGGCGCGTACGGCAACAACATCGTGCTCCGGATGACGGACGGCACGTACACCCAGTACGGCCACCTCTCCTCGATCGGCGTCTCGGTCGGCCAGAGCGTCGGTGCCGGCCAGCGGATCGGCTTCTCCGGCTCGACCGGCAACTCCACCGGACCGCACCTCCACTTCGAGGCCCGGACCACGCCGTCGTACGGTTCCGACATGGACCCCGTCGCGTACCTGCGCGCCCACGGCGTCAACGTCTGACCGACGAAGCATCCGCACCGTCCCCGAAGGCCCCGGCTTCCCGCCGGGGCCTTCGTCGTATCCCGCCGTTCTCCTCGCAGGACGGGCCTGCCGAACGAGCCCGGACGGGCTTGTCGAACGGAGTCCGAACAAAAAGATATTCATGGATTTCGACCCGGCATCGGAAATGCAGCCGCATTGCAATAGAGTCACAGAACAGGCGTCGGTCGGCCGCGTTTCGCGGGGATTAAGGCGGAGGTTCGGACATGCGCATTCCAGCGCATTCGGTATGCACGGCGATCCGTGACGACATCGTCTCGGGTGTCTTCGAACGCGGCAGCAGACTCACCGAGGAGCTGCTCGCCCGCCGTTACGGGGTCTCCCGTGTCCCGGTGCGGGAGGCGCTGCGGACCCTGGAGTCCGAGGGCTTCGTGGTCACCCGCCGGCATGCCGGTGCCTGTGTCGCCGAGCCCACCGCGCAGGAGGCCGCCGACCTGCTGGAGGTCAGGATGCTGCTGGAGCCGCTGGGTGCGGCCCGCGCCGCGCAGCGCCGCACCGAGGCGCACCTCAAAGTCCTCCGTGGCCTGGTCAGGCTCGGCCAGGAGCGGGCCCGGCGGGGTGAGGGGGAGGATCTTCGATCGCTGGGCAGCTGGTTCCACGAGACGCTCGCCCAGGCATCCCGGAGCCCCGGTCTCATCGCGCTGCTCACCCAGCTACGGCACAAGATCGCCTGGATGTACGCGGTCGAGCAGCCGGCCCGCCCCGCCGACTCCTGGGCCGAGCACGGAGCCATCGTGGACGCCGTGGCGCGTGGGGACGCGGAACGCGCCAGGGCGCTGGCAGCGCAGCACGCCGAGCGGACCACGGCCGCCCACCGGTTGCGGTGCGCGGACCGCCTGCCGGGCCGGGAGGCCGCCCCGCCCGCTCCCGGCCGGGTGAGGACTTCGCAACATGTCGTAAACACCGCGAGTGGCCGTCATTAACACATGCGCCGTATACAAGGAGATGCAATTCTGCGGCGCTTTCTTCAGGCTGCCCGAATGCTGCCCGAATTCCGCCCGAAATCAGCTGGGGTGGTCCCGGGGGATCGACACGGAGAAACAGTGCGGCTCACAAAAACAAAAGAGCCGCGGCCCCCGTCATGGGGTGCCGCGGCTCCGCCGCAGAAAAGCAGCCGGCCGGAGTGTCCGGAATCAGACGGTCTCCGGGAGCTCGTCGAGCCCCTCGGCGACGAGCCTCGCCAGCCGGTCGAGCGCGGCCTCCGCGTCGTCCGCCTCGGACGCGAGCACGATCTCCTCGCCGCCCTGTGCGCCCAGGCCGAGCACCGCGAGCATGGAGGCGGCGTTCACCGGGCTGCCGTCGGTCTTGGAGATCGTCATCGGGAAACCGGACGCCGTGGCGGCACGGACGAAGATGGAAGCGGGGCGGGCGTGCAGGCCCTCGGCCCAACCGACATTGACGCGGCGCTCAGCCATGGTTCTGCCCTTCACGAATCAGTGGTTGTCTAGACCAGTCTCTCATGTGGTGCGGGCTGTTCCGGCCGACCCGAGCGGACTGTTCCGGCCGGCCCGCGACCCCGCGCCGAAGCCCGTGCCGCACGGCCGATCGGCTTCTCAGACTGCCCCGGCCCCGATCCGTACGCGACCGGTGACCGAGCCGTAGTCTTTGCCCATGCAGCCCTCGCCGGAGCAGAGTCCGCATCACGCGTACCCCGACCACTGGGAAGCGGACGTGGTGCTCCGTGACGGCGGCACGGCCCGGATCAGGCCCATCACCACGGACGATGCCGAGCGGCTGGTCAGCTTCTACGAGCAGGTCTCGGACGAGTCGAAGTACTACAGGTTCTTCGCCCCCTACCCGCGGTTGTCCGCCAAGGACGTGCACCGCTTCACCCATCACGACTACGTCGACCGGGTGGGTCTGGCCGTCACGGTCGGCGGCGAGTTCATCGCGACCGTCCGCTACGACCGGATCGACGCGACCGGCCGGCCCGCTTCCGCCCCTGCCGACGAGGCCGAGGTCGCCTTCCTCGTCCAGGACGCCCATCAGGGCCGCGGCGTGGCATCGGCGCTGCTGGAACACATCGCCGCAGTGGCCCGCGAGCGCGGCATCCGGCGCTTCGCCGCCGAGGTGCTGCCCGCCAACAACAAGATGATCAAGGTGTTCCGGGACGCCGGTTACACCCAGCACCGCAGCTTCGAGGACGGCTCCGTCCACCTCACCCTCGACCTCGAACCGACCGCGGAGTCGCTGGCCGTGCAGCGCGCCCGTGAGCAGCGGGCGGAGTCGCGGTCGGTGCAGCGGCTGATCGCGCCGGGTTCCGTCGCCGTCATCGGCACCGGCCGCAACCCGGGCGGGGTGGGCCGCACGGTCCTGCGCAACCTCCTCGCGGCCGGGTTCACCGGTCGCACGTATGCAGTGAACAGCGCTCTCGCCGCTGACCGGACCACGATCGACGGCGTCCCCGCCCACCGCTCCATCGGAGAGATCGGCGAAACGGTCGACCTCGCGGTCGTCGCCGTACCCGCCGAACGGGTTCCGGAGGCCGTCGCCGACTGCGGAGAGCACGGTGTCCAAGGCCTCGTGGTCCTCTCCGCCGGATACGCCGAGTGGGGCGCAGAAGGCAGGGAAAGGCAGCGCGAACTGGTGCGCCAGGCCCGCTCGTACGGCATGCGCATCATCGGCCCGAACGCCTTCGGCCTCATCAACAACTCCGACGCCGTGCGGCTGAACGCCTCCCTCGCCCCCGAATCGCCCGCGCCCGGACGCATCGGCCTGTTCACGCAGTCCGGTGCCATCGGCATCGCGCTGCTCTCCGGGCTCTACCGGCGCGGGGCGGGCCTGTCCACGTTCATCTCCGCGGGCAACCGCGCCGACATCTCGGGCAACGACTTCCTGCAGTACTGGTACGAGGACCCCGACACCGATGTCGCCCTGCTGTACCTCGAATCGATCGGCAACCCGCGCAAGTTCACCCGCCTCGCCCGACGCACCGCGGCGGTCAAGCCGGTGGTCGTGGTGAAGGGCGCCCGGCACAGCGGCAGCACCCCGCCGGGCCATGCGGTGCCGGTCAGCCGGATCCCGGACGCGACGGTCTCCGCGCTCATGCGGCAGGCGGGCGTGATCCACGTCGACACGGTGACGGAGATGGTCGACGCTGGCCTGCTCCTCGCCGACCAGCCCCTCCCGGCGGGACCGCGGGTCGCGATCCTCGGCAACTCCGAGTCCCTCGGCCTCCTCACGTACGACGCCTGCCTCGCCGAGGGGCTGCGCCCGCGACCGCCCCGCGACCTCACCACCGCGGCCACTCCGCAGGACTTCCGGGACGCGCTGGCCGAGGCTCTGGCCGACTCGGGCTGCGACGCGGTGATTGTGACGGCGATCCCGTGGGTGGGGGAGAACGGCCAGGCGGAATCGGGCGACGGCGAGGTTCTGGCGGCCGCCCTGCGCACCGCCGCGGCCACGGGGCCGGCCAAGCCGGTCGCCGTGGTCCATGTGGAGATCGGCGGCCTGGCCGAAGCGCTCGCGGCCGCCACGAGCACGGCCGCGGTGCCACGGGTGACGCGGCCTGCACCGGCTGCCCCGGGCGCTTCCACCGGACCCGGTGCCGCGAGCTCTTCGGGCGGGCCGGTCACGCAGGCTCCCCCGGCCCCCTCCACCGCCCCTTCCTCCTCGACCACTCCGGCATTCCCGACCGCCTCGGCTGCCCAGGAGCCGCCGACTGCCTCCGCCGCTCCCGCCGACCCCGTCGGCAGCCACGCCCCGCAGCGGCCGGACACGGATGCCGGCCCTGCTCCCACCCCCGGGCGCATCCCCGCCTACCCCGCCGCCGAGCGCGCCGTGCGGGCTCTGGCCGAGGCGGTGAAGTACGCCCAGTGGCGCCGGCAGGCCGCCGTGCCGGGGAAGGTGCCCGAGTTTCTCGACGACACGATCGACGAGGCCGGAGCCGCCGCCCGTATCGATGTTCTCCTCGGACCCGACCCCGACCCCCGCGGCCGCCCGCTCGGTCACGACGAGGCATGCGAACTGCTGGGGCGCTACGGCATCACCGTACGGCCGACACTCCCGGCCCCCGACCCGGACGCCGCCGTCGCCGCGGCGGCGCGGCTCGGCTATCCGGTCGCGCTCAAGACCACCGCACCCCATCTGCGCCACCGCGCCGACCTCGGGGGCGTCCGGCTGGACCTCGCCGACGAAGACGCGCTGCGCCGGGCGTACGGCGAACTCACCGATCTGCTCGGCAAGCCCACCGAGCTTCAGCCCGTCGTCCAGTCCATGGCCCCGCGCGGGGTGGACACCGTCGTACGGGCCACGATCGATCCCGCGGCGGGCGCCGTCCTCTCCTTCGGACTGGCCGGTGCGCCCTCGGAACTCCTCGGCGACACCGCCCACCGGCTCGTGCCCGCCACCGACCGCGACGCCGCCGAGCTGATCCGGTCCATCCGGGCGGCCCCGGTCCTCTTCGGCTGGCGCGGCTCGGCACCCGTCGACACCGCGGCGCTCGAAGAGCTGCTGCTGCGGGTGTCCCGGCTCGTCGACGACCACCCCGAGGTGGTATCCGTCGCACTGGAGCCGGTCGTGGTCGCCACTCAGGGCCTGACCGTGCTCGGCGCGAGTGTCCGGCTCGCCCCGCCCCCCGCCCGGACCGACCTGGGGCCGCGCCGCCTCCCCAACTACTGAAACCACCGGTGAGCCGTCCCGCACCGTTTTCCACAGCGTCCCCGGCAGTCATCCGCCCCCCGTAGGATGGTCCGTATGGCGAAGACCGGTACGACGACCCAGGGGCTGCGCGCGGCGATCGAGCGCAGCGGCTACTACCCGGCCCTTGTGGCCGAGGCGGTGGAAGCCGCCGTGGGCGGTGAGCCGGTCGCCTCGTACCTGGTGCACCAGGAGACCACCTTCGACTCCAACGAGGTGCGCAGGCACGTCACGGTCCTGGTCCTGACGGACACCCGCTTCATCGTCAGTCACACCGACGAGCAGAACGCCGACACCAGCTCCCCGTCGCCGTACGCCACCACCTCCACCGAGTCGGTCAAGCTCGACCGGATCTCGTCGGTCGTGGTCAGCCGCGTCGTGGCCGACCCGGAGAAGTACGTCCCGGGGACGCTGCCCCGCGAGGTCGTCCTGACCATCGGCTGGGGCGCCGTTTCCCGGATCGACCTGGAGCCCGCCGCCTGCGGCGACCCCAACTGCGATGCGGACCACGGCTACACCGGCAGCTCCACCGCCGACGACCTGAGCCTGCGGGTCAGCGAGGCCGGCGACGGCCCGGACACGGTGCGCCAGACCCTCGAGTTCGCTCAGTCGCTCTCCGAGGCGACGGCCGCGACCACACCCGCGGCGACCGGCCGCTGATGGCCCAGCCGGCCTGGCAGGACCCCGTTCTGCTCCCTCTCGACACGGCCCCCGTCCCCGAGTACGGCAGTGGCTCGCTCGCCGATCTGCTGCCGACGCTCGCCGCCGGACAGGGTGTGCCCGGCTTCACCGCGGCGATCCCCGAGCTCACCCCGGCGGACCGGAACTGCGTCTTCCTGATCGACGGTCTCGGCTGGGAGCAGATCAAGGCCCACCCGGACGAGGCCCCGTATCTGCACTCCCTGCTCCCCACCTCGCGCGGCGGTACCGGCCGTCCCCTGACCGCAGGCTTCCCGGCCACCACCGCGACCTCGCTCGCCTCGGTCGGTACGGGGCTGCCGCCCGGCGCGCACGGTCTTCCCGGCTACACCGCCCGCAATCCCGAGAGCGGCGAGCTGATGAACCAGCTCCGCTGGAAGCCCTGGACCTCGCCGGCGGTCTGGCAGCCGTACCCGACGGTGTTCCAGCGCGCCCACGAGGCGGGTGTGCACACCGCTCAGGTCTCCGCCCCGACCTTCCAGGACACCCCGCTCACCAAGATCGCGCTCAGCGGTGGCACGTTCCACGGCAGGCTCTCCGGTGAGGAGCGGATGGACCTGGCCGCGGACCGGCTCGCCGCCGGTGACCGGTCGCTCGTCTACACGTACTACAGCGAGGTCGACGGCAAGGGCCACCGTTTCGGCGTGGACTCCGACGCCTGGCGCGGCCAGCTGATGTACGTCGACGGTCTCGTGCAGCGCCTCGCCGAGCAGCTGCCTCCCCGCTCCGCCCTCTACGTCACCGCGGACCACGGCATGATCGACGTCCCGTTCGACGAGCAGTCCCGGATCGACTTCGACGAGGACTGGGAGCTGCGCGCGGGCGTCGCCCTGCTCGGCGGCGAGGGCCGGGCCCGCCATGTGTACGCGGTCCCCGGCGCCGAGGCCGATGTGCTGACCGTCTGGCAGGAGGTGCTCGGCGAACAGTTCTGGGTGGCGAGCCGGGACGAGGCGATCGCGGCCGGCTGGTTCGGCCCGCAGGTCGACGAGCGGGTGTACGGCCGGATCGGTGATGTGGTCGCTGCCGCCCACGACGACGTCGTGGTCACCGCCTCCGTCCAGGAGCCGCACGAGTCGGCGATGGTCGGCATGCACGGCTCGATGACCGCCGTCGAGCAGCTCGTCCCGCTCCTCGAAGTCCGTTCCTGACCCGTTCCCCCGCTTGCTCCACCCCCCTTTCGAAAGGTGCTCAACCCCTCATGCCCGAGCTTGTGTTCTTCTCCGGCACCATGGATTGCGGGAAGAGTACTTTGGCGCTGCAGATCGGACACAACCGGTCGGCCCGCGGTCTGCAAGGTGTGATCTTCACCCGTGACGACCGCGCGGGCGAGGGGAAGCTCTCCTCGCGGCTCGGCCTGGTGACGGAGGCGATCGAGGCCGGCCCGGGCATGGATCTGTACGCCTACCTCGTGGGCCAGATGTCGAAGGGCGACAAGGTCGATTACGTCATCGTGGACGAGGCGCAGTTCCTCGCCCCCGAGCAGATCGACCAGTTGGGGCGGGTCGTGGACGATCTGGGCCTGGACGTGTTCGCCTTCGGCATCACCACGGACTTCCGAACCAAACTCTTCCCGGGCTCGCAGCGGCTGATCGAGCTGGCGGACCGGATCGAGACGCTCCAGGTCGAGGCCATGTGCTGGTGCGGCGCCCGTGCCACCCACAATGCCCGCACGGTAGGGGGCGAGATGGTCGTGGAGGGCGAGCAGGTGGTCGTCGGCGACGTCGACCGACCGGCCGAGCAGATCGGCTACGAGGTTCTCTGCCGACGCCACCACCGCCGCCGCATGACCTCAGCCGCGGCCCGCGCCGCCGCCATTTCCCCGGACGTCCTCCCTGTCACCTCGGCCTGATCGCCTTCCTGCTCGGTGGGATCGGCTCTGACGTTGACCGGTCGGGCTCCCGCAGCGTCGCGAAGGCGTGCCGTAGCCGGAAATGGGCCATCTCGACGTCGACGACCGCTGCTCTCGCGAGCTTCGACGTGTATGCGACAACGCCGTGGACCGCTTCTACGCCGGCGTCGTCGCACATCTGGAAAGCCGCCGGGCTCGCTCACCGCGACCTGTGGAGGCAGCCACTACGGGATGACAGGACTGGCCCCCTGAGGCCCTGGGGCGCCGCCGCCCAGCTTCTCGGTTTCGGCCTCGTGGGTGGGCGTCGGCGCTGCCTCTCGGTCATCAACCGGCACAGGCTCGCCTTCGGCAACCGCCGCACCGACGGATGAGCCACCCATCGCCAACTGGCCCGAGACCTGGGCACGGTGTGCCTGGGAAGCTGCACCTCCTGAGCCGTACTTCGAGGAGATGCCATGCAGGTTGCCGTGGTCACATTTGACGGATTCAACGAACTCGACAGCTTCATCGCCTCCGCGCTGATCAACCGGTGCCGAAAGGATGGCCTGGAGGCCTTCATCACGACGCCGACGCCGGTCGTCACGTCCATGAACGGCGTCGAGGTAACCGGGCAGCGCCCCATGGAGTTCGTGAGCGAGGCCGACGTCGTGCTGATCGGCAGCGGGGTGAAGGCGCGAGACGTGGTCGCTGACGACCGGCTGATCTCCAGGCTTGCGCTCGACCCTTCGCGACAGCTGATCGGTGCGCAGTGTTCCGGTGCGCTGGTGCTCGCCCGACTCGGGTTGCTGGATGGCATGCCCGCCTGCACGGACATGAAGAGCCGGCCCTTTGTGGAAGCCCGCGGTGTCACCGTGCTGGACGCGCCGTTCCACGCCGAGGGAAACATCGCTACGGCGGGTGGCTGCCTGGCGTCACAGTATCTCGCCACGTGGGTGATCAGCCGCATGCTCGGGGAGGACGCCGCGCGCGACGTCATCGGCTACGTGGCTCCGGTCGGCGAAAACCAGGAGACGGTCGAGCGCGCCATGCGTGCCGTCCACACGGGCGAGGTTGCACTGCGCTGACACCCCCGCTCACGGGCCTTCGCCGTGCTTCCCACCGGTGGTCGCGGGGAGTTTTCCAGCGGTAGGCGCCGGGTGGAACCTCAGGGCGACCGGGTTGCGGCCGTGTCGCTGTAGGACACCGTCGTGCCTCCCACGAATGGCAGCAGCCGGTCGGCCTCCTGTTCCAGGGTCGCGCGATCGGTGGCGCAGAGCGGCCGGAACGGGGTGAGCCGCAGCGTCCCGGCGTGGAGGAACCACGTTCCGTGCACCTGGCCGTCCACCAGGAAGGTGGGCCGTACCTGTGCCTGGCCGGGCATCACGCGTTTGCGATCCTCGTCGCTGATGACGCGGGTCCGGTCGGCGTGGCTGAGCAGGGCGTTGTCGAATGCGGGCAGCAGCCGCACGGGGGCGGGGGTCTCGGGGTCGGGCAGCTCCGCGTCGGCCAGATCGACCAGTTCCCTGCCATCGGGACCGCGATAGCGGCGCAGTTCGGCGTGCATGTCCGCGACGACCTCGCCCAGACGGGTCAGTCCGCACCAGGCCTGGACGTCCTTCACCCCGGCCGGGCCGAAGCCGGCCAGATAGCGGCGGATCAGCTCCTTTGCCGAATCCTTGACGCCGGTCGCCGTCGGTGCGGTAGCCATCGGCTGTCCCAGCCACGCCTCGGCGGGCGTGACGGAGACCGCCGACCGGTTTCCCCAGGAGCCCCAGGCACCGGTGGCAGCGCCATGGACAAGAGGAGTGCGCAGTTCAACCTCCCCGGCCAGGATCCGCCCGTCGCGTCCCGGGTGGCGTTCGGCCAGTCTCCGGGCCAGCTCCTTGCGCGACAGCGTCCCGCCCCCGAGCAGGTCGAGCCCCTCGGCCACCAAGGACTCCGCGTCCAGGCCCGTGCTGTTCCGGGTGAAGTGGGGCGAGCCGGCGGTGCGGTCGAGCACGGGCTGCAGCAGCGGCCGCAGCCGACGGAAGTCGTCGGCTGCAGCGAGGTGCTGGGTGCTGCGGAGCAGGCCGGAGCGGACGACCTGCCGGTCCTCCAGCAGTGCGGTGAGTTCGGATTGCGTGAAGCCGTGGATCCTGCTCCACAGTCCGACGTAGGCCCAGTTGGGCTCCTGTGCCTGCAGTGCGATCAGTCGCCCGATCACCTCCACCGGAGTGCGATCGGTGCGCGCCAGCAGGAACTGCCGGTCCATCAGCGCCCGGTTCAGAGCCCGGAGGGAGAGGGTGGTCACGACAGCCGCACCGAGACATTGCCCCGGTAGGAACCCTGAAGCAGCGAGAGGAAAGCCCGCGGCACGTCCTCGATCCCGCCCTCGACGACCGTCTGCGGGTAGATGAAGCGGCCCTCGCTCAGCCATGTGCTGAAGTGCTCCCTCCAGGCCGCGATCTGATCAGGTGTGTGAGAGCAGGAGAACGGCAGCAGCTCGATGCCCTTTGCCTCGGCCGCCGCGCGGTCGGGCTTCGGAAAGCGCTCGGCCGCGTCGCCGAGCTGGCTCGACAGTGAGCCGCACAGGGCGAAGCGCGCCCCGGGCCGGGACGCCTGCAGCGCGGCGTCGTACTGTTCGCCGCCCACAACGTCGAAGAACACCGAGATGCCCTCGGGCGCGAGCTCTCCCAGCCGGTCGGCCGCGGAGCCGTCGTGGTAGTCGAACGCGGCGTCGTAGCCGAGCTCGTCGACGAGGTAGTCGACCTTCGCCGGGCTTCCGGCACTGCCGATCACCCGCGCCGCACCGAGACACCTGGCGATCTGCCCGGCCAGCGAGCCGACCCCGCCCGCCGCACCGGAGACGAACACCACATCGCCCTCGCCGACGGCCGCCACATCGGCCATCCCGTAGTAGGCGGTCGGCCCCTGGCCGAGGTGGTAGCCGGGGTCGGCGAAGAGCCCGCGGTCGAGCTTGACGTACCCGGCGGCCGGACCCGCCGAGTACTCGCTCCAACCGGCCATCGACTGGACCAGGTCGCCGACCGCGAGTTCGGGGCTGTCGGACCGGACGACCGTGCCGGTGGCGGCCACTCCTACCCGCCGGCCCGGCTGCCAGGCCGGCACCGGGAGGGTGCAGTCGGCCCGCATCAGCTCCAGGTACGTCGCGGCGAGCCCCACCTGGTCGGTCCGCACCAGGACCTCGCCGTCCACCTCGGTCTTGGCGACGGTGAAGTGGTCGAGCGTCGGGATGCCGGTGACCTGAGCAGCCAGTTGGATCTCACGAGTGATCATTTCTTCGTCCTCACATCGGTCCGGTACGGCCTTCGAGATCGACCCTAGGGAGGCTTCCGGCCACTTTCTGACCGGAAGTCGGGGCAGTATTCCGGCATGGCGAACACCAGCTCCCGGACCCTCAAGCTGCTCTCCCTGCTGCAGACCCACCGCCACTGGCCCGGCCTGGAACTGGCCGACCGGCTCGGGGTCTCCGAGCGGACCCTGCGCCGTGACGTCGACCGGCTGCGCGAGCTCGGCTATCCGGTCAGCGCGGCCCGGGGCACCGACGGCGGCTACCAGCTCGCGCCCGGCGCTGTCCTGCCCCCGCTGCTGCTGCTGGACGACGAGGAGGCGGTGGCGCTCGCGGTGGGCATCGGCGACGCGGCGCAGAGCGGGATCGCGGGGATGGAGGATGCGGCCCTGCGCGCACTCACCAAGGTGGTGCGCGGGTCCTGCCGCCCCGGCTCAGGGCCAGGGTGGACGCCCTGCGCGCGATGACCGTCTCCGCTGCCGCGTCCGGGCCCGTCGTCGCAGCAGGGGTGCTCACCGCGGTGGCCCAGGCATGCCGGGACGAGGAGCGGCTGCGGTTCGGCTACACATCCAGGGGCTGTGCACCCACCGAGCGCGAGGTCGAACCGCACCGCGTCGTCGCTCTCGGCGGGCGCTGGTACCTGGTCGCCTACGACCTGGACCGCCACGACTGGCGCAGTTTCCGCCTCGACCGGCTGGCCGGGCCGACGGCGCCCGGCGCCCGCTTCCGGCCCCGCCTGCTCCCGGCCGAGGACGCCGTGGCCTTCGTCCAGGCGGCGAGCGGAGACCCGGCTCCTTACACGGTCGAGGCCCTCGTCCACGCTCCATCCGCACGGGTGCGGCAGGTGGTCGGCCAGTGGGGCACGATCGAACCGCTCGACCGGGACAGCTGCCGGCTCACCATGACCTCGACCTCCCTCGACTGGCCGGCTCAAGCACTCGGCAACGTGGGCGCCGAGTTCGAGGTCCTGGGACCACCGGAGTTCGCGGCACACGTCCAGGAGTGGGGGACCCGCTTCCTCCGGGCCACCCGCGCACCCGAGTGACCTGCCTGGCCGTGGTGCCGCGACGGTGGCGCAGCGTTCATAGCAGCGGGCGAAGCGGTGGCGGGCGTTCCGCGGGCAGCACAGGCACAGACCTCCCCGTGATCACAGAGGATCTCCACATCATGATCGCCATGACCTGTGGCTGACGGGCTTGCCCGGGGCACCCCCGCGCCTCTTTGCGCGACCTCTTATGCGCTGATGGGCAACTCTCGTGCACCCCGGCACGCTTGGGCTCGCGGCTTCTTGAGACGGCCGTGGAACGCGTGTGTCCAGTGGCAGGCGTTGCGGGGCGCACCGGGAGCCGGGAAGCGGAGATCACCCCCGGTGATCAGTGAGTTGTCGACCGTACGATCGTGAAGACCGCGCCCTCCGGGTCCGCGACCGTCGCCACGCGCCCGCTCGATCCCTCCCGCGGCGGCTGCAGCACATGCCCGCCGAGGTCCACCACCCGCGCGGCGGCCTCGTCGGTGTCGGCGACCTCGAAGTGCGTCATCCAGTGCGGGCCCCGGTCGCGTGGCAGAGCGCGGCCGACACCGTGCAACGAGGCCACCGGGCGGCCGTTCAGATGCAGCGTCTGGTAGTCGAAGTCCGCCGAGACGACCGCTTCCGTCTCGAAGCCGAAGACCGCCTGGTAGAACTTGGCGACCGTCGAGGTCTCCTGGGTCACCAGCTCGTTCCAGACCGGGGTCCCGGGGGCTCCGGCGAGCGCCGTGCCCGCGTGCGCGGCCGCCTGCCAGATCCCGAAGACGGCCCCGGTCGGGTCCGAGGCGATCGCGAGCCGGCCCGCCTCGCCCGCGTCGAGCGGCCCGACGCCGACCGTTCCGCCGCAGGAACGGATCGTCTCCGCCGTGATGTCGGCGTCGTCGGTGGCCAGGTAGGTCGTCCACGCGACCGGCAGATGACGGTCGGGCGGCAGCTGTCCGATGCCCGCGACCACTTTGCCGTCGATCAGCGCGCGCACGTATGGACCCAGCTGCTCAGGACCGGGCGTGAACTCCCAGCCGAACAGCTCGGCGTAGAACTCCTGGGTCGTGCGCAGACCGTGCACGATCAGGCTCACCCAGCAAGGTGTTCCGGGTGTGCACCGGGCAGCAGCCTCGGTCATCGTCACTCTCTCCTCGGACCATCGTGGTGGCCGTACGGGGGGAACGGGGCCGACGCCGACCGAAGGTGCGGGAAGTGTGCGCCCCGTGCAGATGCTTGCACCACCCGGCGCGCGATGCGCCCCGGCCGCGCCGCATTTTCCGGGATCTCAACAGAGGAAGCCTGATTTATTGCGGTGTGTCCGTTTCGGAGCTGTTACGGGTGGGCCGCATCCTGCGCAAGGATGGCAGCCATGAAGCCCATCATCTCCGCATCCGAATATGCGAACGAGTCGGCGAAGGCCCGGCCTCCGGTACTCCTGGACGTACGTTGGCAACTCGGCGGCCCGCACGGCCGAACCGACTACGAGGCCGGACACATCCCGGGTGCGGTCTTCGTCGATCTGGACGCGGAACTCGCCGGAGCCGCGGGCAGCCGCGGCCGTCATCCGCTGCCCGACCCGGAGGAGTTCGGCGCGGTGATGCGCCGCGCGGGCGTCTGCCAGGACACTCCGGTGGTCGTCTACGACGGCGGCCAGGGCTGGGCCGCGGCGCGTGCCTGGTGGCTGCTGCGCTGGACGGGGCATGCGGACGTCCGGGTACTGGACGGAGGGCTCGCCGCCTGGGACGGCGACCTCTCCACCGAGACACCCGCCCCCGCCGACGGCGACTTCAGGCCCGCCCCGGGTGCGCTGCCCTTGCTGGACGCCGACGCCGCCGCGGCGCTGGCCCGCTCCGGCCTGCTGCTCGACGCCCGGGCCGCCGAGCGCTACCGCGGTGATGTGGAGCCGATCGACCCGGTCGGTGGCCATATCCCGGGCGCGGTCTCGGCTCCGACGTCCGAGAACACCGGTGGTGACGGGCGGTTCCTGCCCGCGGAGGTGCTTGCCGCCCGTTTCAAGGAGCTCGGCACGGACGGGGTGCCGGAGGTCGGCGTCTACTGCGGCTCCGGCGTCTCCGGTGCGCACGAGGTGCTGGCCCTGGCGGTCGCGGGCATTCCCGCGGCGCTGTACGCGGGCTCCTGGTCCGAGTGGTCCGCCGACGCGTCCCGGCCGGTTGCCACGGGCCCCGACCCGCAGTAGGGGCACCGGCCTCGCCCGTCACCGGAACTGCGGTCGTGGCGTCGGCCGGACGGACCGCACGAGGGCCCGTACGCAGCTGCCTACGGGCCCTCGTCATGTCGCGGTTGCGCGGCGGGTCACTCCTGCTTCTTGCGGCGGGTGCCGAAGACGATCTCGTCCCAGCTCGGCACCGCGGCCCGGCGGCCCGGACGGACGCCGTCCGCCTCGGCCTGACGGTCCGTCGTCCCGGTCAGCCGGTCCCGGTGACCTGCCACCGCTCGCGGCATCAGCACATCCGCGTAGGCGGAACCGGCGCCCGCCGAAGCGGCCGCGGCCGGCGGTTCGCCGGCCTCCGGCTCCTGTGCGGCAGGAGAGACCGACGGCTCGGGCGGTGCCGGGCGCTCCGGTACCACCATGTCGCCGCGGAAGCTCGGTACGGCCTCCAGCAGACTGGTCAGCGAGTCGCGCTCGCCGGCCGAGGGTTCCGGTTCGGGCGGGGGCGGCGGAGCCGGCCGTTCCATCTGACGGTCGAGGGCGCGGTCCAGCGGCCGGTCGCGCGGCAGCCGTGCGATCCGGGGCACGAACGGGAAGCTCGGCTCCGGCGCGGCGACGTCGTCGGTCTCGCCGATCAGCGACCGCGCCTCGTCGTCCACGGCCTGCACCAGCCGTCGCGGCGGGTCGTACGTCCAGCTCGCCGAGTGCGGCTCGCTCGCGACGCGGTACACCAGCAGGACTTCCCAGGTGCCGTCGTCCCGGCGCCAGGAGTCCCACTGGACGGTTTCCTTGTCGGCGCCGCGCAGCAGGAGCCGCTCCTGCACCGCCTCGCCCAGCTGGGGGCCGGTGTTCTCGCCCGGGCGGCGCACGGGAGTCTTCCGGGCGCGCTCGGCCATGAAGGCGCGTTCGGCGAGCACGGGGCCCTCGAAGCGGCGGACACGGTCGACCGGAATTCCGGCGAACTGAGCAACCTCCTCCGCGGAGGCGCCGGCTCGTATACGGGCCTGGATGTCGCGGGGGCGGAGGTGGCTCTCCACCTCGATCTCGATCTGGCCGAGCCGCGCACGGTCGTTACGCACGGCGGCACGCAGCCGCTCGTCGATCGGAAGCGTGTATTCCGTGTTGTCCGCAGCCTTGAGCACCAGTCGTGTGCCGTCGTTGGAGACGGCCACGACACGCAGTTCGGGCATGGGGACCTCCCGGGTGGTGCCTGCCGACGTCACGTGCGTCGCTGCTTCCGCTAGTCGAGTGTGGCCTGCCCGGGTGCAGCCTGCCACAACATTGCCGTGTTGCCCGGCGTGTCGGGCATGAGCCCTGGATCGCCGGTATGACACGGTGACCTGTTGTGCGACACTGAGTGACCAAGTGTCACCCTGTGTAGCTGGCCCCCGTGCGATGCCGTGGCGCCGCCGGATCGAGTGCCTCCTTCGGCCCCCTCCCGAAGATCCCGGACCCCACGTGGGAGTCCGGCCCCAGGGCTCGCCACAGTACTCCATTCGGGCCATGTGGGTGGACCGGCGCGCCGTCGAAGTTCTCGTCGGGCGCGGGAGTTGAACTACCCAGTTGGCTGCGAAATGCCCACGAGGCGTGTTCTGCTTCACAGAATCACCCGAAACGGAACCATTCACTTCGCACAATTGTCCCTTCCTGGTGCACGGTGGGAGAGATGTCAATCAAGGGCTGGGAATGGTGCGGAAGCCGGAAAGCGACACGGAACCCGAGGAAAGGCGCATCGATCTGAACGTTCCGCAGGTGGCGGGGAGCGCCGCGGCGGCGGTCGCGGCGGCGGTGGCCGCCTCGCAACTGGGCGTGTACGGAACGATTCTCGGGGCCGGAGTGATGAGCGTCGTCGCCACCTGCGGTGGCTCGGTCTTCCAGCACTTCTTCCGCCGCACGGGCGAGCAGATCCGCGAAGTCACGGTGCACACGCGGGAGTCGCGGAACATCCGCGGGGAGCGCGAGGTACGGGAGACGGTGCCGGCGCGACGGCCGGCCGACGGTTCGACGGACGCCACGACGGTGCTGCGCACGGTGGGGGCCGACCCGGATCCTGTGTACCGGCTGACACCGCTCGTCGACGCGGATGTGACCCGGCCGCTCGTGCCGTGTCCGGCGGTCGTGGACGAGGGGTTCTCCGCGTCCACGACCCATGGCACCCGGATCCGCGGCTGGAAGCGGTCGGCGCTCGGCGCGGTGGCGGTCTTCGCCGTGTCGATGGCCGGCATCACCACGTACGAACTGGTCTCGGGCAACGATCTGAGCGGTGGTCAGGGCACGACCGTCGGCTCCGCCGTGCACGGTGGCCGCGGAAGCGGCTCGGAGCCTGCCGATCGGACGCCGTCGGTCAGCACCGACCCGGGCCAGGGGCGGACCCCGGACCGGGAGAGCGGTGGGACGCCGGGCACGGACGCACAGGGCGGGCGGAGCGAGAGCCCGGGCGCGGGACAGCACGACGGTTCCACGGCTGGACCGACGCCCACCCCTTCGCCGTCGAACTCCGCTGACGGCGGGACGACTCAGGCCCCCACAACCACGCCGACGGCGCCCGGCAGCGCCGATCCGGCGCCCACCGGCGCGGGTACCGCTCCGGTGCAGGAGACGCCCGCCACGACCGGTACGGACACCGGCCGGTGACCGGCTGCGCCGGCGGTCAGTCGCCCAGGACCCGGCGCAGGTAGTCGTTGGCGAACAGCCGGTCCGGGTCCAGCCGGTCGCGTACGGCGGTGAACTCGCCGAACCGGGGGTACACCCCGGCCAGATAGGCGGCGTCGCGGGTGTTGACCTTGCCCCAGTGCGGGCGGCCCCCATGGGCGGTCATGATCCGCTCGACCGCGGTGAAGTACGCCTGGTAGGGCGTGCCCCGGTAGAGATGGACGGCGATGTACGCGCTCTCCCGGCCCGAGGCCGTGGAGAGCGCGATGTCGTCCGCGGGGGCCGTGCGCACCTCCACGGGGAAACTGATCCGCAGCGGCGAGCGGTCGACCATCGCCTTGACCTCACGCAGTGCCTCGACTGCGGCCTCGCGCGGCAGGGCGTACTCCATCTCCACGAAGCGGACTCGGCGCGGGCTGGTGAAGACCTTGTACGGGATGTCGGTGTACGTACGGGCCGACAGGGCGCGGCTGGAGATCTTGGCGATCGACGGGATGGCGCCCGGGACCGCCCGGCCGAGCGAACACGCGACCTGGAAGACCCCGTTGGAGAGGAACTCGTCCTCGATCCAGCCGCTGACCTTCCCGGGCGGGGCGGCGGGGCCCGCGCTGCGGTTGTTGCGCTTGGTGTTGCAGTTGCCGGTGTGCGGGAACCAGTAGAACTCGAAGTGCTCGTTCTCGGCGACCAGCTGATCGAAGTCGGCCGTGACCTTGTCGAAGGCCATCGGCTCCTCGCGGGCCGTCAGCAGGAAGACCGGCTCCACGGCGAACGTGACCGCCGTGATGACACCCAGCGCGCCGAGCCCGATCCGGGCCACCGCGAAGATCTCGGGGTTCTCCTCGGCGGAGCAGGTCAGCACCCTGCCGTCCGCCGTGACCAGTTCGAGGGCGCGGATCTGGGCCGCTATGGACGCCGAGTCGCGGCCGGTGCCGTGGGTGCCCGTCGAGGTGGCCCCGGCGACCGTCTGCTCCATGATGTCGCCCATGTTGGTCAGCGACAGGCCCTCCCGGGCGAGCGCGGTGTTCAGCCGCTTCAGCGGGGTGCCGGCCTCGACGGTCACCGTCATCGCCGTCCGGTCGATCTCCCGGATGCCGGTGAGCAGATCGGGGCGGATCAGGACGCCGTCCGTGGCGGCGGTCGCGGTGAAGGAGTGCCCGGTCCCGACCGCCTTCACCCTCAGGCCGTCCTCGGCCGCCTTGCGCAGCACGTCGGCGAGCTCGTCCACCGAGGCGGGGGACACGGCCCGTACCGGACGGGCGGTGACATTCCCCGCCCAGTTACGCCACGCGCTCGTCGTCCGTGCGTAGGTGTCGGTCATCTTCCCCGCGCCTCCCCGTAGGAACCGGCTTGCCCAGCCGGCGATGCCCCAGGAACGCCACCGCGGCCGCGAGCACTCCCGCCACGAAGGGCACGGCGTACCCCGCCTCGGCCCCGGACGCGTCGACCACCCAGCCGGCGGCCGAGGAGCCGAGCGCCACACCGACGGCGAGCCCGGTACCGGTCCAGGTCATGCCCTCGGTCAGCTTGGCGCGCGGTACGTGCTGTTCGACGAGGGCCATGGTGGTGACCATCGTCGGTGCGATGGCGAGGCCCGCGACAAAGAGCGCCACGGCCAGGAACGGCAGGTTCCCGGCCAGTTGGAGGGGGATCATACTCACGGCCATGGCGCACACCCCCACCACCCACCTGGTGGACGGCTTTCCCTTGAGATGCAACAGCCCGAAGACCGCTCCGGCGAGGCAGGACCCCAGTGCGTACACGGCCAGCACCAGGCTGGCCGCCGCCTTGTGGCCGTGGTCCTCGGCGAACGCCACCGTCACCACATCGACCGCCCCGAAGATCGCGCCGATCGCCACGAAGGTGACGACGAGCACCTGAAGACCGGGGGAGCGGAGCGCCGAGCCGTCGCTGTGCTGCTCGCGCGGGTGCGGCACCGGCTCGGTGGCGCGCTGGGCCGTCAGCCAGAAGACGCCGACGAGCAGGAACACGGCGGCCAGCAGCGGACCCGCCTCGGGGAACCATGCGGTGGACAGACCGATCGAGATGATCGGCCCGAAGATGAAGCACACCTCGTCGACGATCGACTCCCACGCGTACGCGGTGTGCAGCTGCTGCGCCGAACCGTGGTAGATCTCCGCCCAGCGTGCCCTGACCATCGAACCCACGCTGGGCACGCAGCCGGCGCCCGCCGTGAAGACGAACAGGGTCCAGTCCGGCAGCCGCTGCTGCGCGCAGACCAGGAGGCCGGCGACCGCCGCCATCGCAACCAGGGTGACGGGGCGCAGGACGCGACGCTGCCCGTGCCGGTCGACGAGCCGGGACACCTGCGGGCCGAGCACTGCGGCCGACATCGCCAGCGTCGCGGAGAGCGCGCCCGCCAGTCCGTAACGGCCGGTGATCTGGGACACCATGGTCACCACGCCGATGCCCATCATGGACAGCGGCATCCGGCCGAAGAAACCGGCCGCCGAGAACCTCTTGGTGCCGGGGGCGGCGAATATCGCGCGGTAGGGACTGGGCAAGCGGGGCTCCGGTACAGCGAGGTGATGCGCGGGTGGTGTCGGCGGTACGTGCAGGGCAATGCCCGTGACGCGAGGCCTGTAATGCGTGAAGGCAGCCGATACAGCTTACGGGCGGGTCACCAGGCCGGAGACCGCGGACGACGCCGGGGCCCGCCGCCGGACGGACGCGCCGGTGGAGCCGGACGGACGCGCCGACGGACGTCGGTCGAAGCCCTGTCACAGGCGGGTGGCAGGATCGTTCCCATGTCCGATCTGCGTGCTCCCGCTCCCTACGACGCCCTGCTCCTGCTCTCCTTCGGCGGTCCCGAAGGCCCGGACGACGTGGTTCCGTTCCTGGCGAATGTGACCCGCGGCCGCGGTATCCCCGAGGAGCGGCTCAAGGAGGTCGGCAAGCACTACTTCCTGTTCGGCGGCGTCAGTCCGATCAACGCCCAGAACAGAGCCCTGCTGGACGCCCTGCGCAAGGACTTCGCGGATCACGGGCTCGATCTGCCGGTGTACTGGGGCAACCGCAACTGGGCCCCGTACCTCACCGACACCCTGCGCGAGATGACCTCCGACGGGCACCGCCGCATCGCCGTCCTCGCCACCAGCGCCTACGCCTCGTACTCCGGCTGCCGGCAGTACCGGGAGAACCTCGCCGAGTCGCTGGCCGTCCTTGAGGCCGAGGGGCTGCCCGTGCCGCGCGTCGACAAGCTCCGGCACTACTTCAACCACCCCGGCTTCGTACGGCCCATGGTGGACGGCGTCCTGAAGTCCCTCGCCGACCTCCCCGAGGACGTCAGGGCCGGGGCGCACCTCGCGTTCACCACGCACTCCATCCCCACCTCCGCCGCCGACGCCTCGGGCCCCCGGGAGACGCACGGCGACGGCGGCGCCTATGTCACCGAACATCTCGACGTCGCCCGGCTGATCGCCGACGCGGTCCGCGAGGAGACGGGTATCGATCACCCCTGGCAGCTCGTCTACCAGTCGCGCAGTGGCGCCCCGCACATCCCGTGGCTGGAGCCCGACATCTGCGACCACCTGGAGACGCTCCACGGGGACGGCGTGCCCGCCGTGGTGATGGCCCCCATCGGCTTCGTCTCCGACCACATGGAGGTCCTGTACGACCTCGACACCGAGGCCACCGCGAAGGCCGCCGAGCTCGGCCTGCCGGTCCGCCGGTCAGCGACGGTCGGCGCCGACCCGCGGTTCGCCGCGGCCGTGCGCGAGCTCGTGCTGGAGCGCGCCGCCACCGAGCAGGGACGCCCGGTGGAGCGGTGCGCGCTCGGGGCGCTCGGCCCGAGCCATGACCTCTGCCCCGTCGGCTGTTGCCCGGCCCGTGCCCCCAAGCCCGCTGCCGCGGGCGCCGACAGTCCCTACGCCCAGGAGCGCTGAACCCGTGACGTCCGTGCCCTCTGAGACCGACCCCGTCCTCTCCGAACTGCTCGACCTCGCCCTGGAGGCGGCCCGGCGCGCGGGTGCACTGCTGCGCGACGGCCGCCCCGTCGATCTGGGCGTGGCCGCGACCAAGTCCAGCCCCGTCGATGTCGTCACCGAGATGGACATCGCCGCCGAGAAGCTGATCACCGGCTTCCTCACCGAACGCCGCCCCCGCGACGGCTTCCTCGGTGAGGAAGGCGCCAGTTCCGAGGGCAGCAGCGGCATCCGCTGGGTCATCGACCCGCTCGACGGCACGGTGAACTACCTCTACGGACTGCCGACCTGGGCCGTCTCCATCGCGGCCGAGCGGAACGGCGAGCGGGTCGTCGGCGTCGTGGAGGCCCCGATGCGCGGCGAGACGTACCACGCGGTCCTCGGCGGCGGTGCGTACGCAAACGGCGGGGCCTACGGCAAGGGTGCCGCGCTGCGCACCCGGCCCGCACCGCCGCTCGGCCAGGCACTGGTCGCCACCGGTTTCAACTACGTCGCCGACGTCCGTACGCACCAGGCGGACATCGCCCGGCAGCTGATCCCGAAGCTGCGCGACATCCGGCGCGGCGGTTCGGCGGCCGTCGATCTGTGCGATGTGGCAGCGGGCCGGCTGGACGGCTACTACGAGCGCGGACTCCACCCGTGGGACCTCGCGGCCGGTGACCTGATCGCCCGGGAGGCGGGCGCCCGCACCGGCGGTCGGCCCGGACTCCCCGCCGACGGCGACCTGACGGTGGCCGCGTCGCCGGGCGTCTTCGAGCTCCTGCAGCCCCTCCTGGACGAGCTGGGAGCCTGGCACGACTGACCGGACCGCCGGCAAAGCCCCTGGTACGGGCTGTGGTGGACGCTCAGGGACGGCACAGGGCCCCGGCGTCGGTGATGACGCCGGGGCCCTGTGCCGACGACTCAGACGGCCGTGGCGCCGATCTCGACGCCGTGCTCGGCGGCCAGACGGCGGAGATCGTCCAGCTCGCTCTGCTCGACGTCCGCGAGGAAGTCGTCGCCCGTCTCGCGGGCCTTGGTGAGGTCGGACTGGGTGGTCCTGATGCGTTGCAGCAGACCTGCGGTGAAAGCGTCCATAGTGCGCCCCCTCATCGTGGGTCGGTGGCACGGGGGTGTGCCCGGGTTTCCCTCCGCCGAGGGCGGTAGGGCGGGTGATCACGCACTCTCCGGGGACGGAGCGGCCGTGGAGTGCCACATGCATGACGTGATCGCGGGTGTGAATTCGTCCTCCCCAGGCCCAGGCTCAGAGAAACCTCAACTGGCCCGGAAATCCGGTGAATTCCCGGAACCCGCAGGTGGTGCCCCGTCGCCTTACCGCCGGTTTATACGCGTTGCGGGCAGGATGTAGCCGCACAGACAGTGCTGCTGAGCGGCCCGGATCACGGTCCGTGGGCTCATTCGGACGTTCTGAAGTTTCAAAGGAAGGACAGCGCCGTGCGCGTACTCGTCGTGGAGGACGAGCAGCTGCTCGCCGATGCGGTGGCCACCGGACTGCGCCGGGAGGCCATGGCCGTCGACGTCGTGTACGACGGTGCGGCTGCCCTGGAGCGCATCGAGGTCAACGACTACGACGTGGTGGTGCTGGACCGGGACCTCCCCCTGGTGCACGGCGACGACGTCTGCCGCCGTGTCGTCGAGCTGGGCATGCCGACCCGGGTACTGATGCTCACCGCGTCCGGGGACGTCAGCGACCGGGTGGAAGGACTGGAGCTCGGCGCCGACGACTATCTGCCCAAGCCGTTCGCCTTCAGCGAGCTGACCGCGCGGGTACGGGCCCTCGGGCGCCGTACCACCGTCGCGCTGCCGCCCGTCCTGGAGCGCGCCGGCATCAAGCTGGACCCCAACCGCCGCGAGGTCTTCCGCGACGAGCAGGAGATCCAGCTCGCGCCGAAGGAGTTCGCCGTGCTGGAGGTCCTGATGCGCAGCGAGGGCGCGGTCGTCTCGGCCGAGCAGCTCCTGGAGAAGGCCTGGGACGAGAACACCGACCCGTTCACCAACGTCGTCCGCGTGACGGTCATGACGCTGCGCCGCAAACTCGGCGAGCCGCCGGTGATCGTCACCGTGCCCGGCTCCGGATACCGGATCTGACCGCCGTGTCCGCCGCCCCCGCGCCACCCTCGGCGCCTCCGAAGCCCACCTGGGACCCCAAACAGCTGGAGCCCCCGTACCCCTGGCTGCGCCCGACCATCCGCATACGGCTCACCCTGCTGTACGGCGGGATGTTCCTGATCGCCGGCATCCTGCTGCTCTCGATCATCTACATGCTGGCCGCACAGGCTCTGCATGTGGGCAGCGAGCTGCCGTTCAAGATCGTCAGCGGCCAGGTGTCCAGCGAGGTGTGCAATCTCTCCGGGGAGGGGTCGTCGCCGAGCGCCGTCAACGCGGCCATGAACTCCTGCGTCAACCATCAGCGCCAGCAGGCGCTCGACACGCTCCTGAACCGCTCGCTGCTGGCTCTCGTCGGTCTGAGCGTCATCGCTTTCGCCTTCGGCTACGCCATGGCGGGACGAGTGCTCTCCCCGCTGGGCCGGATCACCCGTACCGCCCGCAGGGTGGCGGGCACGGACCTGTCCCGGCGGATCGAGCTGGACGGACCGGACGACGAGCTCAAGGAGCTCGCCGACACCTTCGACGACATGCTCGACCGGCTGGAGCGGGCCTTCACGGCGCAGCAGCGGTTCGTCGGCAACGCCTCGCACGAGCTGCGCACCCCGCTGGCGATCAACCGCACGCTGCTGGAGGTCCATCTCTCCGACCCGGAGGCACCGCCGGAACTCCAGCAGCTCGGCAAGACCCTGCTGGCCACCAATGAGCGCAGCGAGCAGCTGGTCGAGGGCCTGCTGCTGCTCGCCCGCAGCGACAACCAGATCATCGAGCGCAAACCGGTCGACCTCGCCGAGGTCGCCTCCCGCGCGCTCGACCAGACGCGCGGCGAGGCCGAGGCGAAGGGGGTGGAGATCCGCGCCGAGATCGTGCCCGCCGTCGTCCAGGGCAACGGCGTGCTGCTGGAGCGGATCGCGCTGAACCTCGTACAGAACGCCGTGCGCTACAACGTCCGGGAAGGGGGCTGGGTGGAGGTCACCACCGAGCTGCAGCCGGGTCAGGCCGTTCTGGTGGTCTCGAACACCGGCCCGGTGGTGCCGGCGTACGAGATCGACAACCTCTTCGAGCCCTTCAGGCGCCTGCGTACGGAGCGGACGGGCAGCGACAAGGGGGTCGGGCTCGGCCTGTCGATCGCACGGTCCGTCGCGCGCGCTCACGGCGGCCGGATCATCGCGGAGCCCCGTGAAGGCGGTGGTCTCGTGATGCGCGTCACCGTACCGGTCTGAGAGGCTGGTCCGAGCGAATCGTCCACGAATTGCCCCGTTCGCTTTGAGCGGAATTTTCGGGACCCGTGCCGTGAGGAACCCTGTGTGATCGATCACAGGATCGAATTTCGGCACGTCCACGCTCCGTGATCAGGCCTCCCACCAAAAATCCGGCAAAAAGCAGGGTTTTCGGGGGCCGATATCACGGGAAGTACACGGGGTGGCACCCGTGAAGCACTCCGTTCGGACCGTGTACGGTCCCCTTCGCCACCCAAGCCGATCGCTCTCGAGAGGTCCGCTCGGGTGTCGATTGAGTAACAGACCTTGATGTGAGGCAAAATCTCCGCCTCAGGTCGGGCACAAGTCCGGCCTCTCACGCGTTACGTGCGCTGAGACACCGCAGACACCCAGAGGGGGAGAGCGACAAATGGCAACGGATTACGACACCCCACGCAAGACCGACGACGACGTCGACCAGGACAGCCTTGAAGAGCTCAAGGCGCGCCGGAGCGACAAGACGGCGTCCGCCGTCGACGTCGACGAGTTCGACGCAGCCGAAGGACTGGAGCTGCCCGGCGCAGACCTGTCCAATGAGGAACTGGCCGTAAGGGTTCTGCCCAAGCAGGCCGACGAGTTCACGTGCATGAGCTGCTTCCTCGTGCACCACCGGAGTCAGCTGGCCCGCGAGAAGAACGGCCAGCCGATCTGCCGCGACTGCGACTAGGTTCGGTCGGCCGTGGCAGGCGACACACCGTTCCGTAAGCGGCACCTGTGGCGCAAGAGGTCGTCGGAGGCGTATCAGGGCGGTACAGGCCCGGTGGAAGGCGTAGCAGCGCCTGCCGAGCGGTCCGCCCTGCCGCCCTCCGCGGGCGAGTGGGACGACGAGCGGGGCCGCTGGGCCTCGCTCGAAGCGGTGGAAGCGGCCATTGCGGCAGAGGTCGCACGAGCAGGACACGCAGCAGTACCAGCAGTCGACGCGGCCGGTGGGGCCGAGCAGGTCGACAGGACGGAGCCCGTGACCGGGGCAGGCCGTCTGGAATCAGTGAAGCGGGGCGTACGCAAGAGCGGGGAGGGCGCCAAGGCGGCGATCGGTCATATCGCCGACCGGATCATCGAAACGGCTCCCCGCGTCCCCGTGCGCGACCTCGCCACCCTGCGCAAGCAGTTCCCGGGCCTCGGGCCCGAGGAGCTCGCCGACAAACTCATCGCAGGGGCGAGCAAGGGCACGGCCACGGTGGGTGCCGGTATCGGCGCGGCGGCCATGATGCCCGTACCGCCGGCCCTGCTCGCCGAGCTGGCCGCGGAGATCACCGGCGTGGCCGCGATCGAGATGAAGCTCGTGGCCGAACTGCACGAGGTCTACGGCCAGCGCCCGCCGGGCGGACTCACCCAGCGCAGCGCCGCCTACCTCACCTCCTGGACGGAGGAGCGCGGCATCGACGTCGCCCATCCCACGACGGTCAACGCGGCGCTGGGCGGTCAGATGAAGCGGGAGCTGCGCCAGCAGATCATGAAGCGCATGGTCCGTGACCTGCCGAACCTGATCCCGTTCATGGTCGGCGCCGCCGTCGGCGCGATGATGAACCGCCGTGATACCAGGAAGCTCGCCGAGCGGGTCAGGAAGGACCTGCGCAAGCGCCAGATCCCCTGGGACCGGCTTCCGGAGCTGCCGCCGCTGGAGCGGCCGCGGAAGCTGCACAAGGACCTACCCAAGGAGATCGAGGGCTGAACCGGGCCGCACGCCCGCAGGAGCCCCCGCACCTCCGCAGCCGGAGCAGTCGGCGCAGTCGGCCGCGCGCTCCGCGGGGCCGATCCGAAGAAAGGGCCCTACGCCCGCACCGCCGTGAGCGCTGCCACCAGCGCCTGCGGCTCACGGGTCGAGAGGTAGACGTACGGGGTCGGGTCCGCCGGGTCGGTGACCTCGATCCGCACCGCCGTGGGGATGTAGCTGCGCAGCAGCATGAACGCGCGCGTGTCCGCCTTGTACGAGCGCCACGCACGCGCCTCCTCGGCGTCCAGCGCCTCGGCCGCGCCGAGCGCCGTCACCGGGATCCGGGCGTCGCCCGCAACCAGGGCGCCCGCCACCACGCGGATCCGGACGGAGCCGTACGAACTGACCACCAGCGAGGCCAGGGCCGTGCCGCCGACCAGGCCGGCCAGCAGGGGCAGGATGCCGAGCGGCAGCAGCACCAGGGCGCAGGCGATGCCGATCAGGAAGGCGATGAGCCACCACGAACGGGGCGCGGTCAGACGTTCGTCGAAAGGCGGGGTGGAAGGCTGCATGAACCCAAGCTTGGCACGGCGCGACCTGCACGTAGCCGCGCGGGTAAGGTCTGCGCCTGTGAGTGGAACATCTACGTCCCTGAAGCCACCGGCCGACGCGGTGAAACCGGTCCGGCACCCCGAGGCCCCGGCCCCCGGCGAGCTCCTCGGGTCGCACTACGAACACTGTTTCGGCTGCGGCGGGGGACAGCCGCACGGGCTGCACCTCCAGGCGCGGGCCGGTGAGGGTGTGCGGGTCACCGCCGAGTTCACCGTGAAGCCCGCCCACCAGGGCGCTCCGGGCCTGGCGCACGGCGGCGTGCTGGCCACCGCACTGGACGAGACGCTCGGCTCGCTGAACTGGCTGCTGCGGGTGATCGCGGTGACCGGGCGGCTGGAGACCGACTTCGTGCGTCCCGTGCCGGTGGACACCGTGCTGCACCTGGACGCCGAGATCACCGCCGTGCACGGTCGCAAGCTCTACTCCCGGGCGACCGGCCGCATCGGCGGCCCGGACGGGCCCGTCGCGGTCCGCGCCGAGGCCCTCTTCATCGAGGTCAAGGTCGACCACTTCATCGAGAACGGCCGCCCGGCCGAGATCCAGGCCGCGATGTCAGACCCGGACCAGTCCAGGCGGGTCCGCGCCTTCGAGGTGAACCCGTGATGCGCCATCCCGTCGACGTACTGATTCGCCGGGTCGATCCGGACGTGCCTATTCCGTCCTACGGACACCCGGGCGACGCCGGGGTCGATCTGGTGACCACCGAGGCCGCCGAACTCGCTCCCGGCGAACGGGCGGTGCTGCCCACCGGCGTGTCGATCGCCCTGCCCGACGGGTACGCCGCGTTCGTGCACCCGCGGTCCGGTCTCGCAGCACGCTGCGGAGTCGCCCTGGTGAATGCTCCGGGGACGGTTGATGCCGGGTACCGTGGAGAGATCAAGGTGATCGTCATCAATCTCGACCCGCGCGAGACCGTGCGTTTCGAACGGTTCGACCGGATTGCCCAACTGGTCGTCCAGCAGGTCGAGAAGGTGCGCTTCCACGAGGTGTCGGAGCTGCCCGGCTCGGCGCGGGGCGAGGGGGGCTTCGGATCCACCGGCGGGCATGCGGCCGGTGATGATGTTGAAGGCGTCAGGGGCGGGATCACCCATGGCGGGAACAGCTACGCTTCGGTCGTACCCGACCGGGAAGGACAGTGACGTGTTCGGACGTCGCAAGAAGAGTGGGTCCGCCGAGGACGTGGCGGACGAAGCACGCGAGGCCGAGCAGGTCGTCGACGAGCTCGATGACACCGACGCCGCCGAGAGCGCTGCGCGCCGGGTGAATCTCCCGCCGGCGCCGCGGCCGGACGGACCGTGGGACATCGACGAGGTCTCCCAGCCCGGCGAGGGCCGGGTCGACCTGGGCGGCATCTTCGTGCCCGGGGTCGAGGGCATGGAACTGCGCGTGGAGGTCGCCGGTGACGCGATCGTCGCCGCCACCGTCGTGCTGCGCGACAGCGCGATCCAGCTGCAGGCCTTCGCCGCCCCCAAGAAGGAGGGCATCTGGGGCGAGGTCCGCGACGAGATCGCCGTCGGCATCACCAAGCAGGGCGGCATCATCGACGAGCTCGAGGGCCCGCTGGGCTGGGAGCTGCGGGCGCAGGTTCCCGTGCAGCTTCCGGACGGGACGAACGGCGTACAGCTGGTGCGCTTCGTCGGCGTCGACGGTCCCCGCTGGTTCCTGCGCGGAGTGATCTCCGGCCAGGGAGCCGTGCAGCCGGAGGCCGCCGGGCTGCTGGAAACGATTTTCCGGGACACCGTGGTCGTCCGTGGTGAGGGCCCGATGGCGCCGCGCGACCCGATCGTCCTCAAGCTGCCCGACGACGCCCAGATGGTGCCCGAAGGCGTCCAGCAGGAGGACCAGGAGGGCTCGAAGTTCTCCGGCGGCATGGGTCAGCTGCAGCGCGGACCGGAGATCACCGAGGTGCGCTGAGGCTCCGTCGCGGCACAAGACGGCTCAGGCCGGTGGGCCGTACTCCCCTTCAGGGGGGTGCGGCCCACCGGCCTTCTGCGTACCTGCACGGTGCACGTGCCGGGGCGTACGAGGGACACGTATGGGGCGCGTATGCGGCACGTATGGGCGCCGTCAAGGGCATGGTCCTCCCCGTAAGGAAGGCATCAACGCAGGCCGAAGAGGCTTCGGACGGGGGTTTCCTCAAGAAGTCCGAAAACCCGTCCTCATCTAGGAGCACACGGTGGCCGACCTGGCCTTCGTCGTCACCACGATCGCGGTCTTCGCGCTGGTGGCTCTCGTCGCCAAGGGGGTGGCGAAGCTGTGACTGCCGAGAACATTGTCGGCCTGATCGTGGCCGTCGCCCTCCTGGGCTATCTCGTCCTCGCCCTTCTGTACCCGGAGAGGTTCTGAGCCCGATATGAGCCCCGTCCTCGCTGGTGTGCTCCAGATGCTCGCGCTCGTTGTGGCGCTGGGTCTGGCGTACCGTCCGCTCGGCGACTACATGGCCGCCGTCTACTCGTCGAAGAAGCACCTGCGCGTCGAGAAGTGGGTCTACAAGGCCATCGGCGCCAACCCCGACACGGAGATGCGCTGGCCCGCATACCTCCGTGGGGTCCTCGCCTTCTCAGCGGTGAGCCTCCTCTTCCTCTACCTGCTGCAGCGGGTCCAGGGCAGTCTGCCCGGCTCGCTCGGCTTCGCCTCGATCGATCCCGACCAGGCGTTCAACACGGCGGCGTCCTTCGTCGCCAACACCAACTGGCAGTCGTACTACGGCGAGCAGGCCATGGGCCATGTCGTCCAGACCGGCGGCCTCGCGGTGCAGAACTTCGTCTCGGCCGCCGTCGGCATCGCCGTCGCAGTGGCGCTCGTACGTGGTTTCGCCCGCTCCCGCACCGGTGAGCTCGGCAACTTCTGGTCCGACCTGGTGCGCGGCACCCTACGGATCCTGCTGCCGATCGCTGTGATCGGCGCGATCCTCCTGGTCGCCTGCGGTGCCATCCAGAACTTCTCCGGCATCCACGGAGTCGGCCAGTTCATGGGCGGCTCGCAGCAGTGGAACGGCGGCGCGGTCGCCTCCCAGGAGGCCATCAAGGAGCTGGGCACGAACGGCGGCGGTTACTTCAACGCCAACTCGTCCCACCCCTTCGAGAACCCCAACGGGCTCTCGAACCTCCTCGAGATCTTCCTGATCCTGGTCATCCCGTTCGCTCTGACCCGCACCTTCGGCCGGATGGTCGGCTCCCTCAAGCAGGGCTACGCGATCCTCGCCACGATGGGTGTCATCTGGCTCGGCTTCACCGCGCTGATGATGTGGACCGAGTTTGCGCACCACGGACCCGCGTTCGACATCGCGGGCGGGGCGATGGAGGGCAAGGAGACCCGCTTCGGGGTCGGCGGCTCGTCGATCTTCGCGGTGGCCACCACGCTCACCTCGACCGGCGCGGTGAACTCCTTCCACTCCTCGTTCACCGGCTTCGGCGGCGGTATCACGATGCTGGGCATGCAGCTCGGCGAGATCGCCCCCGGTGGTACCGGGTCCGGTCTCTACGGCATGCTGATCATGGCGATCATCGCGGTGTTCATCGCGGGCCTGATGGTCGGCCGCACCCCCGAGTACCTCGGCAAGAAGATCGGCACCCGTGAGATCAAGTTCGCGGCCTGCTACATCCTGATCACCCCGGCGCTGGTGCTCTGCTTCACCGCCGCGGCGATGGCCCTGCCCACCCCGGTCAACTCGATGACCAACTCCGGTGCGCACGGATTCTCCGAGATCCTCTACGCCTACACGTCCGGCGCCAACAACAACGGTTCGGCGTTCGCCGGCCTGAACGCGGACACCCAGTGGTTCAACACCACCATCGGGCTCGCGATGCTGCTGGGCCGGTTCCTGCCCATGGTGTTCGTCCTGGCCCTGGCCGGCTCGCTCGCCGAGCAGCGGCCCGTACCCGCGACCGTCGGCACGCTCGGCACGCACAAGCCGCTCTTCAGCGGACTGCTCGTCGGCACCATCATGATCGTCGCCGGTCTGACCTACTTCCCGGCGCTGGCACTGGGACCGCTGGCCGAAGGGCTGGCGTCATGACCACGAAACTGAAGCAAGAGGACTCGATGTCCACTGTCACCAAGGACCTGGCGCCGCACCAGGACGCGCCCGGCCACCGGCCCGAAGGACGCGTCGGCGCGGGGCTGTTCGACCCCAAGCAGCTGCTCAAGTCCTTCCCCGACGCGGTACGCAAGCTCGACCCGCGGGTGATGGTCAAGTCGCCCGTCATGTTCGTGGTCCTGGCCGGGTCGGTGCTCACCACCGTCCTCGCCGCCCTGGACCCGACCGACTGGTTCGGCTGGGCGATCGCCGCATGGCTCTGGCTCACCACGATCTTCGCCAACCTGGCGGAGGCCGTCGCCGAGGGCCGCGGCAAGGCCCAGGCCGACACGCTGCGCAAGGCCAAGACCGACACGGTCGCGCGCCGGCTCGTCGGGACGAACGAGGAGCACGTCCCCGGCACCGACCTGCGCATAGGCGACCTGGTGGTCTGCGAGGCCGGTGACATCGTCCCCGGCGACGGAGACGTCGTCGAGGGTGTCGCCAGCGTCGACGAGTCCGCCATCACGGGCGAGTCGGCACCGGTCATCCGCGAGTCGGGCGGCGACCGCTCGGCCGTCACCGGTGGTACGAAGGTGCTCTCCGACCGCATCGTCATCAAGATCACCACCAAGCCCGGTGAGACCTTCATCGACCGGATGATCGCCCTGGTCGAGGGCGCCGCCAGGCAGAAGACGCCCAACGAGATCGCGCTCAACATCCTGCTCGCGTCCCTCACCATCGTCTTCCTGCTCGCCGTCGTCACCCTGCAGCCGTTCGCGATCTACGCCGGACAGCGGCAGTCGATGATCGTGCTGACCGCCCTGCTGGTCTGTCTCATCCCGACCACCATCGGCGCGCTGCTCTCGGCGATCGGTATCGCCGGCATGGACCGGCTGGTCCAGCGCAATGTGCTCGCCATGTCGGGACGCGCCGTCGAGGCCGCCGGTGACGTGTCGACGCTGCTGCTCGACAAGACCGGCACGATCACCCTCGGCAACCGGCAGGCCGCCGAGTTCGTCCCGGTCAAGGGCGTGACGGAGGCCGAACTGGCCGACGCCGCCCAGCTCTCCTCGCTCGCCGACGAGACGCCCGAGGGCCGCTCGGTCGTCGTCCTGGCCAAGGAGAAGTACGGGCTGCGCGAGCGTCACCAGGGGCAGCTCGTGGGAGCCGAGTGGGTGGGCTTCACCGCGCAGACCCGGATGTCCGGTGTGGACGTCGAGGGGCGCAGGATCCGCAAGGGCGCGACCGGTTCGGTCATCGCCTGGGTCGAGGAGCGGGGCGGCCATGTGTCGCCGGACGCCCGTACCCTCACCGACACGATCTCCCAGGCCGGCGGTACGCCGCTGCTGGTCGCCGTCGACGACGAGCAGGGCGCCCGGATCCTCGGCGTCATCCACCTCAAGGACGTCGTCAAGGAGGGCATGCGGGAGCGGTTCGACGAACTGCGCCGCATGGGCATCAAGACCGTCATGATCACGGGTGACAACCCGCTCACCGCGAAGGCCATCGCCGAGGAGGCCGGCGTCGACGACTTCCTCGCCGAGGCCACGCCCGAGGACAAGATGGCCCTCATCAAGCGTGAGCAGGCGGGCGGCAAGCTCGTCGCGATGACCGGCGACGGTACGAACGACGCACCTGCGCTCGCGCAGGCCGATGTCGGCGTGGCAATGAACACCGGAACCTCGGCCGCCAAGGAGGCCGGGAACATGGTGGACCTGGACTCCAACCCGACGAAGCTCATCGAGATCGTGGAGATCGGCAAGCAGTTGCTGATCACCCGTGGTGCGTTGACCACCTTCTCGATCGCCAACGACGTCGCGAAGTACTTCGCGATCATCCCGGCGATGTTCGCGGTGGTCTACCCGGGCCTGGACAAGCTGAACATCATGCACCTGTCCTCGCCGGAGTCCGCCATCCTCTCCGCGGTGGTCTTCAACGCGCTGATCATCATCGCGCTGGTGCCGCTGGCCCTGAAGGGCGTGCGCTACCGGCCGAGCAGCGCCGACTCGATGCTCCGGCGCAACCTCGGGATCTACGGACTCGGCGGCCTGATCGCCCCGTTCATCGGCATCAAGATCATCGACCTGATCCTCTCCCTCATTCCCGGAATCGGCTGATCGCGCCATGACTTCCATGAACAACTCCGCAGGAAACACCGTTCGGCTGCTCTGGGCCGGGCTGCGCGCCCTGCTCGTCCTCACGATCGTCTGCGGCGTGATCTACCCGCTCGCCGTCACCGGTGTCGCCCAGGGGATCTTCCCGGACAAGGCCAACGGTTCCGAGATCACGGCAGCCGGCAAGGTCGTCGGCTCCGAGAGGATCGGCCAGCGCTACGACCTGCCGCTGAAGAAGGGCGAGGAGACCGCGGCCCCGGACCTCAAGTGGTTCCAGCCGCGCCCGTCCAACGGCCTCGGCACCAACAGCGTCAACCCCCAGTACAAGCTGATCCTGTCCGGCGCGACCAACCGGTCCGGCGACAACAAGGATCTGATCGACTGGGTGACCGCCGCCAAGGCCGCCGTCGTCAAGGACAACTCCGTGTCCGGTCACCCGGTCAAGCCCTCGGACGTGCCGGCGGACGCCGTCACCTCTTCCGGCTCCGGTCTCGACCCGGACATCTCCCCCGAGTACGCACAGCTCCAGGTGCGCCGCGTCGCCGAGCGGAACCACCTCGACGTCGCCCGGGTGGAGAAGCTCGTCGCCCAGCACACCGACGGCCGGATCCTCGGCTTCGTCGGGGAACCGCGGGTCAACGTCCTGCAGCTCAACATCGCACTCAAGGAGCTGGTGAACGGAGGCTGATCCTCCGCCGGCCGATGCGCCGGGCCGCCGTGGTCACGCTGTACGGACCACGGCGGCCCGGAGCCGTGGTGTGCCGGGAGCCCGGGCCATTGCCCGTCCATGTGCCTCATGCACATACTGGCGGCCGGCAGGGGGACCGAACACGCACGGGGGCGACATGACCGACCGAAGCGGCGCGGCGAACACCGGACAGGGCGGCACGGCCGTCGCCGAGGACCCGGCTCGCGGGCCGATGGTCCGCGTCGAGGACCTGCACCGCTCGTACGGAACCGGCGCGGGCGCCGTCCACGCGCTGCGCGGAGTCTTCTTCGAGGTGCAGCGCGGCGAGCTCGTCGCACTCAAGGGGCGCTCGGGCTCCGGCAAGACGACGCTGCTGAACCTGGTCGGCGGCCTCGACAGCCCCGACGGCGGCCGGATCACGGTCGGCGGCACGGACCTCTCCGAGCTCGGCGAGAACGGGCTGCTGGAGCTGCGCAGAGACCGGATCGGTTTCATCTTCCAGTCGTTCGGGCTGATCCCGATCCTGACCGCCGCCGAGAACGTCGGCGTACCGATGCGGCTGCGCAAGGCGCACCCGCGCGAGCGCGAGGACCGGGTGGCGCTGCTGCTCTCCCTGGTCGGACTGGGCGACCATGCCGCGCAGCGGCCCGGGGAGCTCTCGGGCGGCCAGCAGCAGCGTGTGGCCATCGCCCGCGCGCTCGCCAACCGGCCCGCGCTGCTGATCGCGGACGAGCCCACGGGGCAGCTCGACGCGGAGACCGGGCTCGCGGTGATGGAGCTGCTGCGGGCGGTGGTGCGGAGCGAGGGGGTCACGGCGTTGGTGGCGACGCACGATGCGCAGCTGCTGGGGCTGGCGGACCGGGTGCTGGAGCTGAGCGACGGGCACATCGTCGAGTACGCGTAAGGGGGTGGGGGAAGGGTGCCCGGGTGCCGTCCCCGACCGCCGGGCCGGCCCGGGTCGCGCCGGGCCGCTGAGCCGGACATTCTGCCGGGCCGGGCGGGACGCGCGCGCAGGCGCGCCGGATTGACCCCACTCGACGCGTCAGAATCCTGTCAATTCAGCCCTCACCCTCACCTTGTGCCCTATTTGTCGCAATTTCTCGGAGTAACTTCGAGATCGGCTGCCGCAACGGCCGCAGTCGGCTATCTGAAAGACAATGGGGCCATGGGACGCGGCAAGCTTCGGATCTACCTGGGTGCGGCACCGGGCGTCGGCAAGACGTACGCGATGCTCTCCGAGGCCCACCGCAGAGTGGAGCGGGGCACCGACTGCGTCGTCGCCTTCGTGGAGCACCACGACCGGCCGCGCACCGAGGTCATGCTGCATGGCCTCGAACAGATCCGGCGCCGCGAGATCGAGTACCGCTCGGCCGTCTTCACCGAGATGGACGTCGACGCGGTCCTGGACCGCGCCCCGGCCGTCGCCCTGGTGGACGAACTGGCCCACACCAATGTGCCGGGCTCCCGCAACGCCAAGCGCTGGCAGGACGTCGAGGAACTCCTCCAGGCCGGCATCGACGTCGTCTCGACCGTCAACATCCAGCACCTGGAGTCGCTCGGAGACGTCGTCGAGTCGATAACCGGCGTACGGCAGCGTGAGACCGTCCCCGACGAGGTGGTCCGCCGCGCCGACCAGATCGAGCTGGTCGACATGTCGCCCCAGGCGCTGCGCCGCCGGATGGCCCACGGCAACATCTACAAGCCGGACCGGATCGACGCGTCCCTGTCCAACTACTTCCGCCCGGGCAACCTCACCGCCCTGCGCGAGCTCGCCCTCCTCTGGGTCGCCGACCGGGTCGACGAGTACCTCCAGCAGTACCGCGGCGAGCACAACATCAGCTCCACCTGGCAGGCCCGCGAGCGCATCGTCGTCGGACTCACCGGCGGTCCCGAGGGCCGTACACTCATCCGCCGCGCGTCCCGGATGGCCGCCAAGGGCTCCGGCGGCGAGATCCTCGCCGTCTACATCGCCCGCAGCGACGGACTGACCTTCGCGTCGCCCAAGGAACTCACCAGCCAGCGCACCCTCGTCGAGGACCTCGGCGGTACGTTCCACCACGTCATCGGAGACGACATACCCGCGGCGCTCCTCGCGTTCGCGCGTGGGGTCAACGCCACCCAGATCGTGCTCGGCTCCAGCCGCCGCAAGGCCTGGCAGTACGTCTTCGGGCCCGGCGTCGGCGCCACCGTCGCGCGCGAGTCCGGCCCCGACCTCGACGTCCACATCGTCACCCACGACGAGGTCGCCAAGGGCCGGGGACTGCCGATCTCCCGCGGCGCCCGGCTGGGCCGGGCCCGGATCATCTGGGGCTGGGTGACCGGGGTCGGCGGTCCGGTCCTGCTCACGCTTCTGCTGACCCGCATGGCGGACGGTCCGGGGCTCGCCAACGACGTCCTGCTCTTCCTCTTCATGACGGTCGCCGCCGCCCTGCTCGGCGGTCTGCTGCCCGCCCTCGCGTCCGCGGCCGTCGGCTCGCTGCTGCTGAACTACTGGTTCACCCCGCCGACCCACACGCTGACGGTGCAGGACCCCCGGAACTTCGTCGCGATCGTGATCTTCTTCGCGGTGGCGGTGGCGGTGGCCTCCGTCGTCGACCTGGCGGCCCGGCGTACCCATCAGGCGGCCCGGCTGCGCGCCGAGTCCGAGATCCTCTCCTTCCTGGCCGGCAGCGTGCTGCGCGGCGAGACCACCCTGGACGCCCTGCTGGACCGGGTCCGCGAGACCTTCGCCATGGAGTCCGTGGCGCTCCTGGAGAGGCGGAGCGACGTCGACCCGTGGACCTGTGCGGGCAGCGTCGGCCCGGCGCCGGTCTCCCGCCCCGAGGACGCCGATGTGGACATGCCCGTCGGCGACCACATGGCGCTCGCGCTCTCCGGCCGGGTGCTGCCCGCCGAGGACCGCCGGGTGCTCGGCGCGTTCGCCGCGCAGGCCGCCGTCGTGCTCGACCGGCAGCGCCTGATCGGGGCGGCGGAGGAAGCCCGGCGGCTCGCCGAGGGCAACCGGATACGGACCGCCCTCCTCGCCGCCGTCAGCCACGATCTGCGGACCCCGCTGGCCGCCATCAAGGCCGCCGTCAGCTCGTTGCGCTCCGACGACGTGTCCTGGTCCGAAGCGGACGAGGCGGAGCTCCTGGAAGCCATCGAGAACGGCGCCGACCGCCTCGACCACCTGGTCGGCAACCTCCTCGACATGTCCCGGCTGCAGACCGGCACCGTCACGCCGCTGATCCGCGAGATCGACCTCGACGAGGTGGTCCCGATGGCCCTCGGAGGCGTACCGGAGGAAAGCGTCGAGCTGGACATCCCGGAGACGCTGCCCATGGTCGCCGTCGACCCGGGGCTGCTGGAGCGGGCCGTCGCCAACATCGTCGAGAACGCCGTCAAGTACAGCCCCGACGGCAAACGCGTCACCGTGGCCGCCAGCGCGCTCAGCGACCGGGTCGAGCTACGGGTGGCCGACCGCGGCCCCGGCGTCCCCGACGAGGGCAAGGAACGGATCTTCGAGCCCTTCCAGCGCTACGGCGACGCCCCGCGCGGCGCCGGCGTCGGTCTGGGGCTCGCCGTCGCCCGCGGTTTCGTGGAATCCATGGGCGGCACCCTCGATGCCGAGGACACCCCCGGCGGGGGCATGACCATGGTCCTGACGCTCAAGGCGGTGTCGGGATACGTTCCGGTCGGACCCGATCTGCCCGTGCAGGTCGTCTCGTGAGCACCGCCATTCCTCAGCAGATCGTTTCCGTACAGCAGAGAGGCAGGTCCCGATGACCCGGGTGCTTGTGGTCGACGACGAGCCGCAGATCGTACGCGCCCTCGTGATCAACCTGAAGGCGCGCAAGTACGAGGTGGACGCGGCGCCCGACGGCGCTACCGCCCTCCAGCTCGCTGCCGCACGTCATCCCGATGTCGTCGTCCTCGACCTCGGACTTCCGGACATGGACGGCGTGGAGGTGATCAGGGGGCTGCGCGGCTGGACCCGGGTGCCGATCCTGGTGCTCTCCGCCCGTCACACGTCCGACGAGAAGGTCGAGGCGCTGGACGCCGGCGCCGACGACTACGTCACCAAGCCGTTCGGCATGGACGAGCTGCTGGCCCGGCTGCGTGCCTCGGTCCGGCGGGCGGAACCGGTCGGCCAGGACGGCGCCGACGACGTCGTGGTCGTCGAGACCGACGGGTTCACCGTCGACCTGGCGGCGAAGAAGGTCCACCGGGACGGACGCGACGTGCGGCTCACCCCGACCGAGTGGCATCTGCTGGAGGTGCTGGTCCGCAACAGTGGCCGGCTGGTCAGCCAGAAGCAGCTGCTGCAGGAGGTGTGGGGACCTTCCTACGGCACCGAGACCAACTATCTGCGGGTCTACATGGCCCAGCTCCGGCGCAAGCTGGAGGCGGACCCCTCGCACCCGCGGCACTTCGTCACCGAGCCGGGCATGGGCTACCGCTTCGAACGGGACTGAGCGCCGCGTGCGACGGGAGGCCGGAAGCAGGAGACAACGGGGGAGTCAACCCCTCGAGGCTCCTGCGCACCCGTCCGAGTGAGACAACGGACACCTGCCCAGGCCATCCGGGCCCGGTACCCTTCGGGTATGAGTGCTGTTCCTCGTTCCGAGAAGGCGTTGAGGCCGTCCGGCCGCTTCCGCCGGATGCTCGACCGGCTGTCCAGCTCCCAGCAGGACCTGGAATCGGAGGAGCTGCAGGAGGACTCGCAGGCTTCGGGCTGCACACGGATCTCCGACTGCAACGACCGCCAGATCGTGAAGGTGACTGGTACCTTGCGGACCGTCACCCTGCGGCCGCGCGCCGGAGTGCCCGCCCTGGAGGCGGAGCTCTTCGACGGCACCGCCCCACTGGACGTGGTCTGGCTGGGCCGGCGCTCCATCGTGGGCATAGAACCGGGCCGCAAGCTCATCGCCTCCGGCCGGATCGCCATGAGTCACGGGCGCCGGGTGCTGTTCAACCCCAAATACGAACTCCGACCGCTCGGCAAGGAGTAGCCGGTGACGTCTCTCGACAAGCCGACGTCCGACACGGACCGCACCAACCGCACCGACCAGCAGGAGGCCGACGCGAAGGCGGTCACGGAAGCCGCTCTCTTCGAGGCGTTCGGCGGCGTCCGCGGGATGGTGGAGACAGTCCTTCCCGGGCTGCTCTTCGTCACGATCTTCACCATCAACAAGGACCTGCACATCTCGGCCATCGCGGCCGTCGCCGTGTCGGTGGTCCTCGTCGTCGTACGACTGATCCGCAGGGACACCGTCAAGCACGCCTTCAGCGGGGTCTTCGGTGTCGCCTTCGGTGTGGTCTTCGCGATGATGACGGGCAACGCCAAGGACTTCTACCTGCCCGGGATGCTCTACACCCTGGGTCTGGCCCTCGCGTACATCGTCACGACGATCGCCGGGGTGCCGCTGATCGGCCTGATACTGGGACCGGTCTTCAAGGAGAACCTCTCCTGGCGCACCCGTAACCCCGGCCGCAAGAAGGCGTACGCCAAGGCCAGCTGGGCGTGGGGTCTGATCCTCCTCGCCAAGTGCGCGATCCTCTTCCCGCTCTACTGGTGGGCCGACACCACGCAGCTCGGCTGGATCCTGGTCGCTCTGAAGATCCCGCCGTTCCTGCTCGCGGTGTACCTGACCTGGGTCTTCCTCGCCAAGGCTCCGCCGCCGATCGACGTCTTCGCCGAGATGGAGGCGCAGGAGGAAGCCGAGAAGGCCCGTAAGGCAGAGGCCGCAGCGGCCCGCAACACCGAGTTCTGACCGGCAGCGAACGAACGAAGGGGGCCGGGAACCGTCCGTGACGGTTCCCGGCCCCCTTCGCCGTACGCGCGCCGATCAGTCGCCCGCGGGCTCCCGGCGCACCGACAGCAGATCCTCCAGCTGCTCCTCGCGCGCCTGGGCGGCCACGAACAGCAGCTCGTCACCGGCCTCCAGCGTTTCCTCCGAACTCGGTGTCAGCACCCGCGTACCGCGGATGATGGTCACCAGCGAGGTGTCCTCGGGCCAGGCGACATCGCCGACCTGGGTACCGGCCAGCGCCGACTCCGGGGGGAGCGTCAGCTCGACCAGGTTGGCGTCGCCGTGGCTGAAGCGCAGCAACCGGACCAGATCGCCGACGCTCACCGCCTCCTCGACCAGCGCAGACATCAGACGCGGCGTGGAGACCGCGACATCGACGCCCCAGGACTCGTTGAACAGCCACTCGTTCTTCGGGTTGTTGACCCGGGCGACGACCCGCGGCACGCCGTACTCGGTCTTGGCGAGCAGCGAGACGACCAGGTTCACCTTGTCGTCGCCGGTCGCCGCGATCACGACGTTGCACCGCTGGAGCGCCGCCTCGTCGAGCGAGGTGATCTCACAGGCATCCGCGAGCAGCCACTCGGCCATCGGCACCCGCTCCACCGAAATGGCGGTCGGCGCCTTGTCCACGAGCAGCACCTCGTGGCCGTTCTCCAGCAGCTCGGCCGCGATGGAACGGCCCACCGCACCGGCCCCGGCAATCGCGACACGCATCAGTGACCGCCCTCCTCAGGGCCCTCGGCGAAGGCCGCCTCGACCTTCGCGATCTCGTCCGTGCGCATCATCACGTGGACGAGGTCGCCCTCCTGCAGCACCGTCTGCGACGACGGCAGTATGGCTTCGCCCAATCGGGTGAGGAACGCCACGCGGACGCCCGTCTCCTCCTGCAGCGTGCTGATCTTGTGCCCGATCCAGGACGGTGTGGTGTGCACCTCGGCGAGCTGTACACCGCCGCTCGGATCCCGCCACAGCGGCTCGGCGCCCGACGGCAGCAGCCGCCGCAGCATCTGGTCCGCCGTCCAGCGCACGGTGGCGACCGTGGGGATGCCGAGACGCTGGTAGACCTCCGCACGCCGAGGGTCGTAGATACGCGCCGCGACGTTCTCGATGCCGAACATCTCGCGGGCAACCCGGGCGGCGATGATGTTCGAGTTGTCGCCGCTGCTCACCGCGGCGAACGCACCGGCCTCCTCGATACCCGCCTCACGGAGGGTGTCCTGGTCGAAACCGACACCGGTGACGCGGCGGCCACCGAACCCCGACCCGAGACGGCGGAACGCCGTGGGGTCCTGGTCGATCACGGCGACCGTGTGCCCCTGCTGCTCCAGGGTCTGCGCGAGAGCGGCTCCTACTCGCCCGCAGCCCATGATGACGATGTGCACCTTGCGCCTACCTCGCAGTCCTGGTCGTCCGGCTGACCTGCGAAAACACCCTGCTCACACTCTTTCCTCGGCTTGCCGGGCAAACAACGGGGCAACGTTTTTCGGCGTTGCCCGGGATGAGCTTATGCGGCCACCGGTGCGTTGCCTCATTCGAGTCTGCTTTCGTCACGGCCGTACCTGCAAAGGGGCGGCGGGGCGGAACGGACGGGAATGCAGAAGGAGGACTTCGGTCCGCCGGCCGCAGGCTCTCCACTCCGTCCGTCGCGAAACCGGTGGCCGACCGTTACGAACGGCTACAGTCTGCTGTCCTCATGAGGAGGCGGCGCAAGGATTCCGTTAAGGATTTCGTGGCTGTTACGACTGACCGCAGGAGATTGCAGGACCACGGGGGTGGTGTGTGGGCGGCCTCCATACGCAACGCTTACGATCCTCTGCGTGTCCAAACTGACCGACGTGCCCAAACGGATCCTGATCGGACGGGCGTTGCGCAGCGACAAGCTGGGGGAAACGCTCCTCCCCAAGCGCATCGCCCTCCCCGTCTTCGCATCCGACCCGCTGTCCTCGGTGGCGTACGCACCAGGAGAAGTCCTCCTCGTGCTCTCCGTCGCGGGCGTGTCGGCGTACCACTTCAGCCCGTGGATCGCGGCCGCTGTCGTGGTCCTGATGTTCACGGTCGTCGCCTCGTACCGGCAGAACGTGCACGCCTACCCGAGCGGCGGCGGCGACTACGAGGTCGCCACCACCAACCTCGGCCCCAAGGCCGGCCTGACCGTGGCGAGCGCCCTGCTCGTCGACTACGTCCTGACCGTCGCCGTGTCGATCGCCTCCGGCGTGGAGAACCTCGGCTCGGCCATCCCGTTCGTCGTCGAGCACAAGACGCTCTGTGCCATCGGGGCCATCGTGCTGCTGACGCTGATGAACCTGCGGGGCGTCAAGGAGTCCGGCAAGCTCTTCGCCATCCCCACCTATCTCTTCGTGGCCGGCGTCTTCGTCATGATCTTCTGGGGGGCGTTCCGCGGACTGGTCCTCGGCGAGGGCATGCACGCCCCGACGTCGGACTTCGAGATCAAGCCCGAGCACCAGGGCCTGGCCGGCTTCGCCCTCGTCTTCCTGCTGCTGCGGGCCTTCTCCTCCGGATGTGCGGCCCTGACCGGCGTCGAGGCGATCAGCAACGGCGTCCCCGCCTTCCGCAAGCCGAAGAGCAAGAACGCCGCGACCACCCTCGCGATGATGGGCCTGCTGGCCGTCACCATGTTCTGCGGCATCATCGGCCTGGCCATGGCCACCGATGTGAAGATGGCCGAGAACCCGGCCCAGGACCTGATCCATAACGGCACCGCCGTCGGTTCGAGCTTCGTCCAGGACCCGGTGATCTCCCAGGTCGCGGCTGCCGTCTTCGGCGACGGCTCGTTCCTCTTCATCATCCTCGCCGCGGCCACCGCACTCGTACTCTTCCTCGCCGCCAACACCGCGTACAACGGCTTCCCGCTGCTCGGCTCGATCCTCGCCCAGGACCGGTACCTGCCGCGCCAGCTGCACACCCGCGGCGACCGGCTCGCCTTCTCCAACGGCATCGTGCTGCTGGCCGGCGCGGCCATCCTGCTCACCTGGATCTACGGCGCCGACTCGACCCGGCTGATCCAGCTGTACATCGTCGGCGTGTTCGTCTCCTTCACCCTCAGCCAGACCGGCATGGTCCGGCACTGGAACCGCCATCTGCGGACCGAGAAGGACCCGGCCAAGCGCCGCCACATGATCCGCTCCCGCGCGATCAACACCTTCGGCGCGTTCTTCACCGGTCTCGTGCTCGTCGTCGTACTCGCCACGAAGTTCACCCACGGCGCCTGGGTGGCGCTGCTCGGCATGGTGATCTTCTACGGGACGATGACCGCGATCCGCAGGCACTACGACCGGGTCGCCGAGGAGATCTCCGCCGACGAGGCTCCGTCCGACGACAGCATGAAGCCCTCCCGGGTCCACTCCATCGTCCTGGTCTCGAAGCTGCACCGGCCCACGCTGCGCGCGCTCGCGTACGCCAAGCTGATCCGTTCCGACCAGCTGGAGGCGCTCTCCATCAGCGTCGACCCGGCCGAGACCAAGGCGCTCAGGGAGGACTGGGAGCGGCGCGGCATCAACATTCCGCTGAAGATCCTCGACTCCCCGTACCGCGAAGTGACCCGGCCGGTCATCGACTACGTGAAGGGCCTGCGCCGGGAGAGCCCGCGTGACGTCGTCAGTGTCTACATCCCGGAGTACGTGGTCGGGCACTGGTACGAGCACCTGCTGCACAACCAGAGCGCCCTGCGCCTCAAGGGTCGGCTGCTGTTCACCCCGGGCGTGATGGTGACCTCCGTCCCGTACCAGCTGGAATCCTCCGAAGCCGCGAAGCAGCGCGCCAGGAAGCGCGCGGAGTGGAACGCTCCGGGTGCGGTGCGCCGGGGACCGGTGGAGCGCAGGCCCAAGGAACCCAGCAGCAAGAGCTGACACGCTTGGTGGCGAGCGGCCGGACGACACCCACGTAGACTGGTGGGCTGTTGTCCGGCCGTTTCCCTTTGATCTCTGGAGCCACCCCCTCATGCAGAACGAATCCACCTCGCCGAAGGCCGGGGAATCGCTGATCGGGGCGGAGTACGAGGTCGAGGTCGGGCCCGTCGCCCACGGCGGCCACTGCATCGCCCGCACGTCCGAGGGCCAGGTGCTCTTCGTACGCCACACCCTCCCAGGTGAGAAGGTCGTCGCCCGGGTCACCGAGGGCGAGAGCGACTCCCGCTTCCTGCGTGCCGACGCCGTCACGATCATCGAACCGTCCAAGGACCGCGTCGAGGCGCCCTGCCCGTACGCCGGCCCCGGCAAGTGCGGCGGCTGCGACTGGCAGCACGCCAAGCCCGGCGCCCAGCGCCGGCTCAAGGGCGAGGTCATCGCCGAGCAGCTCCAGCGCCTCGCCGGGCTCACCCCCGAAGAGGCGGGCTGGGACGGCACGGTCATGCCGGCCGAGGGCGACAAGCTCCCGAAGGGGGAGGTGCCCGCCTGGCGCACCCGCGTCCAGTACGCCATCGACGAGGACGGCCGGGCCGGCCTGCGCAAGCACCGCTCGCACGACGTCGAAACGATCGAGCGCTGCCTGATCGCGGCGCCCGGCGTCTCGGAACTCGGCATCGAGAAGCGCGACTGGACCGGCATGGCCTCGGTGGAGGCCATCACCGCCACCGGTTCCAACGACCGCCAGGTCATCCTCACCCCGAAGCCCGGTGCCCGGCTGCCGCTCGTCGAGCTCGACAAGCCGGTCTCGGTCCTGCGCGTCGACGAGCGCGACGGCGGCATCCACCGGGTCCACGGCCGGGGCTTCGTCCGCGAGCGCGCCGACGACCGCACGTACCGGGTCGGCTCCGGCGGCTTCTGGCAGGTCCACCCGCAGGCCGCCAACACCCTGGTCAGGGCGGTCATGCAGGGCCTGCTGCCGCGCAAGGGCGACACGGCCCTCGACCTGTACTGCGGCGTCGGCCTGTTCGCCGGCGCCCTCGGCCAGCGCATCGGCGAGAAGGGCGCGGTCCTCGGCATCGAGTCCGGCAAGCGCGCCGTCGAGGACGCCCGCCACAACCTCCAGGACCTCGACCGGGTCCGCATCGAGCAGGGCAAGGTCGACCAGGTCCTGCCCCGCACCGGCATCACCGAGTGCGACCTGATCGTCCTCGACCCGCCGCGCGCGGGCGCGGGCAAGCAGGTCGTCAAGCACCTGACCGGCCTCGGCGCCCGCCGCATCGCCTACGTCGCCTGCGACCCGGCGGCACTCGCGCGCGACCTGGCGTACTTCCGGGAGGGCGGCTACAAGGTGCGGACGCTGCGGGCATTCGACCTGTTCCCGATGACCTCGCACGTAGAGTGCGTGGTGATTCTCGAACCGGCGGCCAAGGGCTCCTGACCTGCTATTTTGCGAATATTGCAGGCGGCTCGACCTGTTTCCGGGCAAGCAACGGGTCGGGTGGACGGCGAAGCTGCGGGAGTGGTCTGACCTGCAGATTCACTGCTGGACGAAAACTGCACCTGGGCGACAGTGAGAATTCTCGACGCTCGAGTGACGCTCAAGCGCGGTATTCAAGGCCCGGTTTTTCCGCATCCGCTGGCTGGGTGGCTCACGTGCCCTCCAGCGATGGATGGGTCCGATTCTCTGGGCACCGAGCCGGCCGCGAAGGGCGATGGGGCGAGCCCTCCGCGCCACCTGCGGGTGACCTCGCCTTGGTGTGCGTACTTGTATCAGCGGTTGCGTAGTTCGGCCAGGGTGATGTCGAGGTCGGCGGCGCGGGGGCGGTTGTGGGGGAGTTTGGCCAGCATGGCGGCCATGCCGCAGGTGTTGGTGACCGCTGAGAACACCAGTCCGGCCGCGATGCCCGCCGACAGGATCTGGAAGGCGGGGTGGACGAGGAGGCCGAGGAGGAGGCCGAGGAGGACGACGGTTCCGGCGGTGAAGCGGACCTGTCGTTCCATGCCCCACATGGCGCGGGTGACGCCGCCCTGGGGGCGTTGGAGGTCGTAGCCGTCGGCAGCCCAGGCTCCGGTGCCGCCGGAGAGGGTGGCGGTGGTGATGTTGTTCTCGGCGAGGATGCGGCAGGCGTTCTCGGACCGGGCGCCGGATGCGCAGACGACCAGGACGTCACCGCGGTCGGCTGCGTGACGGATGTCGGGCAGCGCCCGCTGGATTTGATCGAGGGGGATGTTCAGCGCCCCGGGCAGGTGCCCGCCGGCGTATTCGCCGGGGGTGCGGACGTCGATGACGGTCAGTTCATGCAGTCGGGTCCGGGCTTCGCCGGTGCCGAGAGTGGTGGGCGTGGTCATGGCAGGTGTCATCCTTTTCTGTCAGTGGGGCCCCCATCAATGGGAGTAATATTACCCCGGGGGGTATTGATGAGGAGTGACGATGGAGCTTGATCTGGCGGGCGCAGAACTGAAGGCGGTCCTGAACCGCCTACGCCGGGCTCAGGGGCAGATCTCCGGGGTGATCCGGATGATCGAGGAGGGCAGGGACTGCGAGGAGGTCGTTACGCAGCTGGCGGCCGCGTCGCGTGCGCTGGACCGGGCGGGTTTCGCGATCATCGCGACCGGGCTCCAGCAGTGCCTGACCGAGATGGAGGACGGCAGCCGTTCCGATGAGGACCGTGACGAGATGCGCGGCCGGCTGGAGAAGCTTTTCCTGTCCCTGGCCTGACGTTGTGGCGGCCTGCATGTTCAGGCGATCACGTCGACGAGCATGAAGGCCGCCACCGCCAGCAATACGAACGCGAAAACCCTCTGCAGGGCCTGCCCGGTGATCTTCGCCGCGAGGCGTTTGCCGTCCCAGGCTCCGAGGATCGCAGCCCCGGTGAACGGTGCGATTACCTCCCATCGCAGGTCCCCGCCGGTTCCCGTCCGTGCGGTGAGCGCCGTCAGAGAGTTGACGGTGATGACCAACAGGCTGGTGCCCACGGCCTGCTTCATGCGTAGACCCAGAACGCTCACCAGGGCGGGGACGGCAAGAAATCCGCCGCCCACTCCGAGGAATCCGGTCACGGCCCCGAGTCCGGCACCCGCTCCCGCCGCCTTGACGGGACGTATCCGCTTTGGCGGCTCAGTGCTGGAGGGCCTCAGCATCCGCAAGGCGGCCAGCGCGGCGATGACCGCGAAAGCCGCGGTCAGTGCCACTGTCGGGAGGTGACTGGCGGCGGCTCCGGCGAGAAACGCCGGAACGACGCCTGCGGCCGCGAACAGTGTCCCGGTCTTCCAGGCCACGTTGCCGTCTCTCGCGTGTGCGTAGAGGGTAGTGGCCGAGGTCGCGGTGACGATGATCAGGCTGGCGGTGGTCGCCGCCGCCGGTGAGAACCCCAGCAGGTAGATCAGTGCCGGAACCGCCAGAACGCTGCCACCGCCACCGAGGGCACCGAGGGCCAAACCGATGACCGCTCCAGCGATCAGAGCGAGGATCAGGGTACTCACGCTATCGAGCCGCTGTTCCCGCGCTCGTCGACGACCGGGTGTCCGGCGGCGGCCCACGCGTTCATGCCGCCCTTGACGTCCATCGCGTCCGCGCCTCGTTCGGCGAGGAGCTTCGCGGCCTGCTGCGAGCGGTGCCCGCTGCGGCAGATCACCACCAGCGGACGGCCTTGCGCCACTTCAGGAAGCGCGGCGCCCGCGACCAGCCTTGTCAGCGGTGCGTGCACCGCACCGGGGGCATGACCAGCTTTCCATTCGGGCCTTTCCCGGACGTCCAGCAGGACGGCTTCGGGCCGGTTGCCGCTGGTGCGGGTGCGCGCCTCGTCGATGGATAGGCGCTGTTCGCTCTTGCGGAAGAGGAACATCGTCGACGTCACCTTTCGTGTTCGGGTGGGATCAGCCCGGTTCGTCCGGGCGTTTCTTGGGGCGGTTCAGCCGATGACGATGGTCAGGCCGGCCTTGGTGGCGGCGTCGAAGCCGTCGTCCACGGCGACCACATCTCGCCCAGCCGCGTCCAGCAGTGAGGCGGCGATGCCGGCGCGCATGCCTCCGGCGCAATGGACCCAGACCGTGCCGTCGGGCACCTCGTCGACACGGCGGTGCATCTCGTGGATGGGGATGTGGACCGATCCCTCGATCCAGCCGCCGGCGCGTTCGGAGTCGCGACGCACATCCAGCACCACGATCCGGTCCTTGTCCTGCCCTGCCAGTTTCGCGAACGTGGAGCGGGGGAACGACGCAGCGCTCTCGTTGTCGCGGAGCCAGTCGGTGGGCCCGCCGGTCGCGGCGGCGGCCGGGCGGTCGATGCCGACCCGGACCAGTTCCCGCTGGGCGACGGCGAGTTGCCCGGTGGACTCGGCGAGCAGGGTGACCGGCTTGCCCCACGGGATCATCCAGGCCAGGTAGGTGGCAGGCTTGCCGTCCGCCTCGAAGTTGAACGAGCCCGCCACGTGCCCTTCAGCGAAGGCGATGCGGTTGCGCAGGTCCACCACCCACTCTCCCGCCGCGAGCCGGGCGGCGATCTCGTCCGGGTCGGCGACGGCCGGCGTAGTCAGGTCGACGGGCGCGGGTCCGCCGGCGTTGGCGGGGCCCATGTGCGTGTAGTAGGCGGGTACGTCCTCCAAGCCGGCGAGGAGATCGGCGACGAAGGTGTCCACGTCGACAGTGAGGGCCGGGTTGGCGGTCTTCTCCTTGCCGATCGTGGTGGCGTCCCCGTCGGCCTGCGCGGAGGAGCAGAAGCTGCCGAAGCCGTGAGTCGGCAGCACCTCGGTCTCGTCGGGCAGAGCGTCGGCCAGCCGGTGGGCAGAAGCGTGCTGGGCGCGCGCCAACTGCTCGGTCAGGCGCGACTCGACGAGATCCGGGCGGCCGACCGTACCGATGAGCAAAGAGCCACCGGTGAACGCCGCGACAGGCCGGCCGGCTTCGCTCAGCACGTAAGAGGTGTGGTGCGGTGTATGCCCAGGCGTCGCCACGGCTGTCAGGGTCAGACCGGTGTCGATGTCGACGGTGTCGCCGTCGGCAACTGCGGTGCGGGCGAACGCGACGCGCGCACCGGCCGGAACCAGATACGTGGCTCCGGTGATCCGCGCCAGCTCCAGGCCGCCGGTCACGTAGTCGTTGTGGATGTGCGTCTCCACCACATGGGATATGCGCACCCCCCGCCGGGCTGCAGCAGCCATCACCTGGTCGATGTCACGGGGCGGGTCCACCGCCACCGCCGCCCACTCGCCACCGGCGAGGTAGCTGCGGTTGCCCAGACCCTCCAGCTCGATGGTGTCAACGAAGAACACGGGGATACTCCCTTCGCACGAAAATTACCCCCTGGGGTATGCCATCCACCCTAACACTCTTACCCCGGGGGGTATATTGCGAGGAGTGGCGGCCGTCACAAGGAACCTGGCTCGCCGGCGTCGTCGGCGATGGCAAGAACGAGGTGGGACACCGTGCCCTACGACCGCACCGTGAGCGCGGACGGAACGTTCGAGGAGATCGTGCAGGCCGTTCGTCAGGCCCTGGCAGATAAGGGTTTCGGCGTCCTGACGGAGATCGACGTCCAGGCCACTCTCAAGACCAAGCTCGATCACGACATGGGGCCGTACCTGATCCTCGGCGCGTGCAACCCAACCCTTGCTCACCGGGCTCTGGAAGCCGACCGCTCGATCGGACTCCTGCTTCCCTGCAACGTTGTCGTCCGGGCCGACGGCGACCAGGTCCTCGTGCAGGCCGTCGACCCCGCCATCATGGTCACCCTCAGCGGCCTCGACGCCATGAGACCCATCGCAGAGGAGGCCACCCGTCGCCTCGGCGCAGCCTTCACCTCCGTCAAGGAAGCCCGCGCCTGACCGTGATCTCCGCTGCGTCCGCGTATCACCGCCGGTTACCTGCCCACCGGCGCCCTCACCGCCGATGCTCTCTCTCCCCACCATCGGTGGCCGGGGGACGCCTCCTGCCCGGCCGGTTCCTGCTGGTCACCGGCCTGCCTGGGCACGTGGGTGTCCTGGCAGCCCACCTCGGACGAGCTGCGAGTGCTCGATGACCCGGACTTCGTCCCCGGCAGGGGCATGAACCCGCGGATCTCCTGAGGCAGCAGCATGGGCAGTCCGCAGTCGGAGGCGGCCTTCAGCGCGCCGCTCGTGTTCGCGACCGCCACGGTCACCTGTCCTGGCCGCCGCAGCTATCTCACCTGGAGAGCAGGGCGCGCCCGCTGATCAGTCGTAGGACGCGTCGTCAACGGTGGACGGCGCGGACCACTGTGTCCAGAGCTTCGGCTTCTCCGACTGGGCGTCGCGCCACCTCGGCGAGGACGATGTCGGCGCACGGTTCCCACGCCGCCCTGACCTGCTCGACGCTGGTCAGCACCCGCGGGTCCTGCGGGCCTCCGGTGCCGTGCTCGAGGTTGGCGACGTCATGGCCGACCAGCAGCAGAGTGCCGGCCGGCCGGACTGCGCGGCGGGCGTTCTTTAGTACGCCTGCCATGTCCTGTCGGGGAAGGTGGAGATAGGAGATGACGACGAGGTCGTACGCTGCCTCTTCGGGGGTGTGCTGGGTGACGTCGGCCACCTCCGCCCTTATCGCCCATCGGTGGTGGGCGGCAGCGTCGGTGATCCGGCGGACGGCGACCGGTGAGAAGTCGACCGCGTCCACGCGCCAGCCGCGGCTCGCCAGCCACACGGCGTTGCGCCCCTCGCCCGCCGCCAGGTCCAGAGCCCGCCCGGGCTCCAGTCCGGCTGCCTCTCGGACCACCCACCGGTTCGGCTCGGCCGACCACACGCGTTCCGCAGCGCGATAGCGATCGTCCCAAGCGCCCGCGTCCATGTCTCGTCCTCCATTGCCCGGTCGATCGCGCTTCGCGAGCCGGTTTTGTCCGTGCTGACGTCACGCTACAGATGTTGCGAGGGCCGTCCCGGCAGCCTCCAGGGGTCGGTGTTCCGCGCACTGGAGACGCTGGTTGTCAGGAGGTGGCAGCCCAGGCGCCATAGCCCCCCAGCACGTCGGAAACGTCCGCGTACCCGTGGTGCCGCAGCAAGCTGGCGGCGATGGAGGAGCGGTGGCCGCCGGCGCAGTGCAGGACGACCGGACGGGCCGGGTCGATCTCCTCGATGCGGGTGGGGAGTTCGCCCAGCGGGATGTGGAGGGCCTCGTCGATCTGCCCGTTCACGCTGCGCTCGCCGCAGTTGCGTACATCGATCACGAGCGGCGGTTCATCGCCCCGCAGAGCGGCACGCAGCTGCGCGGCTGTGAGGCGGCTTGCGGGTGTGACCTCGTCCCCGAGCGCGGCGAGGGCGTCGTCGGGGCCGCGCAGGTATCCGCCGACCCGGTCGAAGCCGATGCGGGCCAGGCGGGTGACGATTTCCTCCTCGCGGTTCTGTGGGGCCAGCACGAGGAGTTCGTCGGCGGGGGAGAGCACGGTTCCGGCCTGTTCGGCGAAGCGGCCGTCGGCAGGCACGTTGACCGCTCCGCGTACGTGGCCGGCGCCGAACTCCTGCGGGTCACGGGCGTCGACGACCACCGCGCCCTCGGCACGGCGGGCGAGGAACTCCTCGACCGTGAGAGGACGCGGGGCGGTGGCCGGGTCGTGCAGAGCGCGGTCGCGCCGGTTGAGGTCGGCGTCATAGGCGAAGTAGCCGGGCGCGGCGGCCTGCCCGGCGGTGACGATGGCCACGAAGTCCTCGCGGCTCATCGGCGCGCAGGCGTAATTGGTGGCGCGTTGCTGTCCGATGGTCGACTGCTTCTCGGACGACAGGTTCTTGCCGCAGGCGGAGCCCGCGCCGTGGGCAGGGAAGACCCGCACGTCGTTCGGCAGGCCCATCAGCTTGCCCTGCACGCTGTCGTACAGCATCGCGCCGAGCTCCTCCGCTGTCACACCGGAGGAAGCGAGCAGATCCGGACGTCCGACATCGCCGATGAACAGGGCGTCGCCCGTCAGCACGCCGTAGGGCACTGCGTCCCCGGCGTGCTCGCGGACGAGGACACTGATCGACTCGGGAGTGTGCCCGGGGGTTTCCAAGATCTCCAGGGTCACGTCACCCAAGTCGATCCGGTCCCCTTCCACGAGATGACGCACCGGGTACTCGGTCTCGGCGCGGCGGCCGTAGCCGATCCAGGCCCCGGTGCGGGCCGCCATCTCCAGGTGCCCGGCCACGAAGTCCGCATGGAAGTGCGTGTTGATCACACCGACGACGGTGAACCCGCGAGCCTCGGCATCTGCCAGGTACTCGCTGACATCACGCCGAGGATCCACGACCACGGCGTGACCGCTGGTCTCGTCGGCGATCATGTACGACGCCTGGGACAGGCAGTCCAGGTAGTACTGGGCGAAGAACACAGAAACCTCCGAAACCACAGGCGGACGTCGCGGCCCGCCGCCGGCCCCCGTCGAAAATGCGCACAGGCAGCGCGTCCTCGAAGCGCTCCTATACCTGGGGGGGTATATGTCATGCACGGTAACCGTGTGAGCGTCGAGGCGTCAAATACCCCCCCAGGTATCTTGGGGCCGGTGTGGTCGCCGGATCCAGGTGTGGGAGGCTGCGGGGCGTGCCCACCATCCGAACGGACACCGTCCGCGTCGTCTGTCGCCGCCCCCAGCCCGACCGCGTCGCACGGGCCACCATGAACCTGCTGGCCGCAGCAGACCGGCCGCTGGACGTAGAGGTCGTCCTTTATGGCGCGGGCATCGATCTGACCCTCGACCGGACGTCGGTCGATAAAGCGGCGGCGCTGCACGAAGCAGGCGCCCGCGTACTCGCGCCAACGCCCGCAAGGGCCGCGGGCTGACAGCGCAGGCTCTTCCTTCGTGGGCCGGCGTCGTGGACGCGGCCGTCTGGCATATCGCCTTGCGGCAGCATCAGGGGTGGTCGCTCGTTCCGGTCTGGTGACGCTTCGCCTGTTTGCCGCAAGATCACCACGGTGCCCCAGGGGGCTTCGGCTCAGGTGTTGTCGGCGGCCCGTCCCCGCCGCGCGCGGAGTGGCACCCGGAACGGTTCATTCGGCCGCGCCTGGCAGGACGGCGCCGATCGCATTCACCAGCCCGGTGTGCGCATGGGACATGACGAGCTGGACGCCGGTCAGGCCGCGGGTGATGAGGGGCGCAGGAAGGCGAGCCAGCCGGCGCCGTCCTCGGCGGTGGCGACGTCGATGCCGAGGCGGTGCCCGTCGGCGTTGACGCCGACCGCGATCAGCACGTGGACGTTGATGATTCGGCCACCCTCGCGGACCTTCTGGGCCAGGCATCGACCCAGCCGAACGCATAGCGGCCCGCGTCCAGTGGCCGGTTGCGGAAGGCGGCGACCTGTTCATTGAAGTGCTTGGTCATCGCGCTGACCTGGGACTTCGGCAGCTGGGTCACTCCGAGGGACTCTGCGACTTCTCCACCCGCCCGGTACTGACACCGAGCAGATAGGCGGTGGCGACCACCGAGATCAGACCCTGCTCGGCCCTGCGGCGACGCTTCAGCAACCAGGTCGGGAAATAACTCCCGGTCCGGAGCTTGGGGATGGCGAGTTCGACAGTCCCGGCCCGGGTGTCCCACTCACGCGGACGGTAGCCGTTGCGTTGGTTGACACGTTGGTCGATGACCTGCCCGTCGCGTACACCCCGCCCCGGTACCGGGGATCGCGCCCGGTCGAACATGCGAGACCGTCCCGGGGGCGCGATCCTTGGGCTCGGAGGCACCGTCGGAGTAGATACGTACCTTCAGGCGGTAGGACGACGGGCGCCGACCACACTGACCGTTGTCCGCTCGACTTGTTCTCTGAGGGATCTGGCCGCGAGCGTCGACCCGAACGTTCGATGCCAGATGTGTATTCGCCGAATCCGAGGGCCGCCTTCACTGGTCCCGCACTCCACAGGGCCCTGTTGAGCGGACCGAACGGCTCTGGCGGGAGCACCGGCTGGTGCGGTGTGCTGGACAGAGAGCCGGGGCGAACGGAGTGCACGGTGAACCGACGGGATGACGAACGAACGGATGCACGGACGGCAAGTGCTCGCGCCCGCGGGTGGCTGGAGCCGGTACTGCTCGCGGTCACCGCCGGCGCCCTGATGGCGGGCGGTATCGCGTGGCTTGGCGGATCCGGGCCGGTCGCGGCCGCGTGCTGGGCGGCTGGGACCGCCGCAGCGATCCTCCCGGCCCTGGCCTGGGTGATCGGCGCGCTGCGGCGCGGCCGGGCCGGGGTCGACCTGATCGCTGTCCTCGCTCTGGCCGGCACCCTGGCCACGGGCGAGTATCTGGCCGGGGCGTTGATCGCGCTCATGCTCGCCACCGGCCGCTGGCTGGACGCCGCGGCCGAACGCCGCGCCTCGCACGACCTGCGCCATCTCCTGGAGCACGCCCCGCGGTCGGCTCGCCGCCGAACCGGGGGCGAAGTGCGGACGGTGCCGTTGAGCGAGGTCCGGGTGGGTGACCTGCTGGTGGTCGGTCCCGGCGAGGTCGTCCCCGTCGACGGGCGCATCGAGGACGGCACCGCTGTCCTGGACGAGTCCGTCCTCACCGGGGAGTCCCTCCAAGTCGAACGAACCGCAGGCGAGACGGTGCGCAGTGGCGGCGTCAACGCCGGCACCGCCTTCGAGCTGCGGGCCTGTGCGACCGAGCGGGACAGCACCTACGCCGAGATTGTCCGCCTCGCGCAGCAGGCCGGTGCCGAGAGTGCCCCGGTGATCCGGCTGGCGGACCGGTACGCCGCGTGGTTCCTGCCGCTGTCGCTGGCCGTGGCGGGGCTGGCCTGGCTGGTCAGCGGCTCGGCCGTGCGGGCGGTGGCTGTCTTGGTGGTCGCCACCCCGTGCCCGCTCTTGCTCGCCGCGCCCGTCGCGATCGTCTCCGGGCTGTCCCGCGCCGCCCGTCAGGGCGTGGTGATCCGTGACGGCGCCGCTCTGGAGACCCTCGGCCGCGCCCGCACCTTGATCCTCGACAAGACCGGCACTCTCACCACCGGCCGTCCCCGCGTGATCGACGTTGCCGCTGCGCCTGGCCACACCCCCGCCGAGGTCCTCGCCCTGGCCACCTCCGTCGACCAGTACTCTCCCCACGTCCTCGCCCGGGCGATCACCGACGAAGCCCATGCTCGTGGCCTGGCGTTCGCCCCGGTTCGCGACGTCTCGGAGGAACCCGGGCGCGGCGCCACCGGCCGTGTCGGCAGCAGGGTGGTGAGCGTCGGCAAGCACGCCGGCACGTCCCTGCCTGCCTGGGCCCGGGCCGCAGACAACCGCGCGACCCTGGACGGCGCCGCCGTTGCCTGGCTCACCACTGACAGCACGCTCAGCGGAGCGATCCTGCTGCGCGACCCGCTGCGTCATGACGCTCCGCGTACCCTGCGGCGCCTGCGTGAGGCCGGCATCCAGCGCCTGCTCATGCTCACCGGAGACCGCGCCGAGCCGGCCCGCGAGATCGCCGCCGTCCTTGGACTGGACGACGTTCGCGCCCAGCAGAGCCCCGCCGACAAGGTCGCCGCCGTGGAAGCCGAACGCGAGCGTGCGGTCACTGTCATGGTCGGCGACGGTGTCAACGACGCCCCGGCCCTGGCCGCCGCCGACGTCGGCGTCGCTATGGGCGCCCGCGGCTCCAGCGCCTCCTCCGAAGTCTCCGACATCGTCCTCACCACTGACCGGGTCGACCGCCTCGCGGATGCCACCACCATTGCCGTCCGGGCCCGACGCATCGCCGTCCAAAGCTCCCTCGGCGGCATGCTGATGTCCCTCGCGGCCATGGCCGCCGCCGCCTACGGCCTGCTGCCGCCCGCCGCCGGCGCCCTGCTCCAAGAGGGCATCGACGTGGCCGTCATCCTCAACGCCCTCCGCGCCCTGCGCGTCGACCGCACCGCCCAGGTGGCGATCGAACCGGCCACCGAGCAGCTCATCCAACGCTTCGCCGCCGAACACGACGACCTGCGCGACGTCATCGAAGCCGTCCGCGAATCCGCCGACCAGCTGTCGGAAACGACCGGCCCGCAGGTCCTGGACGCCGTGCGCCATGTCGACCGACTCCTCACCGACCGCCTCCTCCCCCACGAGTACGCCGAGGAACACCAGCTCTACCCCGCCCTCGCCCCCGCCCTCGGCGGCCCCGAAGCCACCGCCACCATGAGCCGCGCCCACACCGAGATCCAACGCCTCGCCCGCCGCATCACCACCCACCTGCAACTCGCCGACGCCAACCACGGCCGCCTACGCCCCGAACAGATCGACGACCTCCGCGCCTGCCTCTACGGCCTGTACAGCGTGCTGCGCCTGCACTTCACCCAGGAAGAGGAGAACTACTTCTCCCTCGCGCACTGACCCCGGACACAGAAGCGTGCGCGACGGGCGCCGCCCACCGCACGCCAAGCGGACGAAGACACCAGGGGGCTGCGGCTCGCAGTCTCGGACCGGACGGACCAAGCCGCCGGCCCGGTGCGGCGGCGACGTGGAGGCAAGTAGAGGAGGCCAAGGCCACCCATGGGGCCGCCATCGAGGTGATCCCGACTGGCGCGACCACCGCACGGGATGAGCGGCAGTTGCTGGTTCTGCATCCGTCCGGCCGTGCAGCCGGGGATCGCGGTCGGTGGGGCCATCCGTTCCTGGACGGTGCGGGTGCGTGCCGGGCACTCGGCGGCACGCTGCGTAATCACTCGAAAGGGTGACGTGCAGGGGCGGGAGTGCACGCGTACGGGTCGTATGGCAGGGGCGCTTCCCCCCGAGAGGCCCCGAGGAGGACATCATGTTCCGCCACTCGATACGCACGCTCCTGGTCGGCCTGTGCACGCTGACCGCGGCATCGCAGGCCGCCACAGCCGCGGCCCTTGCCGTACCGGCCGAGCCGCACACGGCGGTGCCCGCCACCCAGGCACTGCGCCAGCAGACGCTCTCCGACCTCACCACCGCTATGAAAGGAGAGGCGTTCGCCTACGCCTCCTACAGCCTCTTCGGCGCTCAATCAGACCGCGAGGCCCACCCGGCTATCGGCAAGATCTTCCGCGCCACGGCGCAGACCGAGCTGAACGAGCACCTCAAGGAGGCGGCCACGCTGGCCGGCGTGGTCGGCACGAACGCGGCCAACCTGCGCCAGTCCATCAACGGCGAGACCTACGAGCACCAGGTCATGTATCGCCGCTTCGCCGACCAGGCCCGCAAGGACGGAGACCTCGACGCCGCCAAGCTGTTCACGGAGATCGCCGCGGACGAGGGCCGCCACCGCGACGCCTACCGCACAGCACTGACGGTCGTGACCACCGGCCGCGGCACTGTCCCGGCGCCGCCGAAGGCGGACACGGTGTCGGTGCCCGCCGGCCTGCCGAAAGTAAAGGCTGCCCGCACGAAGGCCAACCTGGACACCGCCATGCACGGCGAGGCGCTCGCCCACGCCAAGTACATGCTCTTCGCCGCTCGCGCGCGACAGACCGGCAACCCCACGCTGGCCCGCCTGTTCGAGGGCACAGCCGGGGTGGAACTACACGAACACTTCGCCGGCGAAGCAGTCCTGGCCGGCCTGGTCCGCCCGACGAAGGACAACCTGCGCAAGGCCATCACCGGGGAGCGCAACGAAGCGAACAACCTGTACCCGGAGTTCGCCAAGCGGGCCACCGCCGTCGGCGACACCGCCGCCGCCCGCTACTTCCGCGACACCGCCGCCGACCAGGCCAAGCACGCAGCCGCCTTCCAGCAGGCGCTCAACCAACTGCACTGACCCCGCGGGCTGAGCCGCGAGACCGGCCGGACACAAGGCAAGCACGTCCGGCCGGTCGACCCGTCCCATGGGGTGCCTGGGCCGCCACTGGCGCGGCTGTTGCCGCGTCACCCCCTGCCGTCGGACTCGCTTGTTGAGAAGCGGCCATGCCAGACCGCCTTCGCACCCGAATCACCGATCCGGTACACGTCAATGAGCGCACCGACGGCCACGACCAGGGCGATCACCAGCACCGCAATGCGCACCGCCACGGAAGAGGCCAGCCGAGCCACGGCGGACACCCCGCCCTCGGCGGGGCTGGCGGCCGCACCACTGCGCCCATGCTCCCGACGAGGGCCGGCCCGGCCGAGTAGCCAGACGGCGACCGTCAGCACGAACAGGGCGATCGCCCACGGAGTGAGACCGGAACCCATCTCGGCGTGCTCTTCCAACAGCGCACTCTCCTGCACGCGCTCCTCCAGCCACTCACCGGATTCGGTGGCCAGCACCACCAAAGCAAGAGTGATCAGCCCCAGGACCGGAAGCACCCAGCCGAGTCGGCGCGCCGCCGAAGGCCACAGCACACAGACGACGAGCACCAACGCCGTCAGCGGGACCAACACGACTGCGCCATGAACGAAGAGCGGATGGCTGGGAAGGCCGTTGATCAGCCCAACATCCACGGGACCTCCTCCAGCGAGTTTGCAAGGAACATTCGTGTCAATATATTGCGTTTCGGGCATTGCGTGGTCAGATCTGTCCGCGTGCGGAGCGCGTGCGCACGTATGGAGCAGTGCCCGGAGTCCTCCTCTTCCGAGGAGAAGTGCAGTCGCAGGACGTGTGCGCGGCACATCAACTCCCCGCGGCGGCGATCCTGTAGCTGCACGAGGGGGTGCGGCCCGAGTGTGACGCTCGTTTGGCGCTCCGGGCGCCTGAGGGTGCCACCTAGTTACGAAACTCGGTCTGACCTGTGGTTTCTCTCGTCTCGCTGTCTGTGACGTCTTTTCGATGACGCATCACGTGGAGTGCGTGGCGATTCTTGAACCCTCGAAAAAGGACGCCTGACCTGCTGCTTTGTGGGGTGCCGGGAGTTCTTGACCTGTTTCGGGGTATCCAACAGGTCAAAGCTCGTGCACCCATCTCACCTGCGGCTTTGTGCTGGAGTGATGGGTGGGGCGGGCGGTTTTCGGGATTCTTGATGCTCGTATGACGCTCATGATCTGTCGGTGGAGTCGTCGCCTGGCGATGGATGCGAGACCCGGGCGGGCTTTGGCTCGAGCCCCTGAAAGCGGCTCCACTGCGACTACGCAGAGTGCTGTTGGTGGTGGGCCTCCTCACCGACAGGAACCACGCAACCTGCCCTGCGGCTCCCCGCATCGCTGCGAGGCGTGTCATCGATCTGTCCTGCTGTACTGCAGACGAGTTGCGGTCACCGCTGACGAACTCAACCAGCAGCCGTGCAAGGCGATGGGAAACACCAGCCCCGACACCTGGAGTGTGCAGTTCCAGCTCATGCTTGACGCAGTTGTCGACGGACTCGCTTGACGGTTGCGGGAGATCTTTGACGGTCCTCGTACTGAGGGGCCCGGCAAGGCGGGCATCGTTGACGTCCCTGTCAGCAGGGGGCGCGCCGGAGTTGCCGTCGGCGCGTGGACGGTCACGACGCTTGTCGGAGCCGGTACCGGTAGCGCAGGGGCGCCTCGCCCACCTCACGTTTGAAGGCGGTGCTGAAGGCGCTTTCCGAGGCGTAGCCCAGTTGTGCGGCAAGTGCCCCGATCCGGACGTCGTCGTCGCGCAACGCCCGCTGGGCCAGCAGCATCCGCCATGAGCTGAGGTAGGTCAGCGGGGGGACACCAGCCACGGACCGGAAGCGCACGGCGAACGACGTCCGAGACATCGCTGCCGCACGGGCCAGCTCCTCCAGCCCCCAGGACCGCCCGGGTTCGCTGTGCATGAGAGTCAGCGCGGGACGCAGCCGGTCGTCGGTCAGCGCCCGAAGCCATCCCGGTGGCAGCTCGGCCTGGCCGAGGTAGGCCCGGAGCACCTCCAGGAGCAGCAGTTGGGCGTGCTGGCGTACCGCGAAGGAAGCACCCATCCGCTCGCCCGTCACTTCCTGGACCAGCCGGTCGACGCACGCGCGCAGCGCGGGCGCGGCGGTGTCGGATGCGCGGATGAGCGTTACGGGCGGCAGCGCCTGCGTCAACAGCGCCGCACCGGCCGGGTTGAGTTCGACGTGGCCGCCGAGGACGACGTCGTCGACGGCGAAGTCCGCGCCGCCGACACGCAGGGCATAGTCACCCGCCTCGGGCGCGACCTTCACGGGCGGACCGTCACCGCCGCCGCCCTCGGCACGTAGCCACGAGCGGCCGGTCAGGACCGCCACGTCGCCGGCCTCCATCTCGATCGGGGCATCGAGGCCGTCGGTCGACAGCCGGCACCGGCCGCGAACCATCACCGACAGCTTCAGCGGGCTCGCGATGGCCGACTGCGCGACCCACTGTCCGCGCACCGCGAAAGCGCCGGAGATCTGGCCGCGAACCTCGATGAGGTCGAGCACCTCTGACAAATGATCGATGGCCATTGTCGAACTCTCGCGAAGGAAATTCGTCCTGTCAATGATTCTCAGTTCAACCGCACGCGCGCAGACTGAAGCCATGACCAGCACCTTGGAAATCAGCAGTCGCTCGGCTCCTGCTGTACTGCATTCACCACCGCTGACATCGACCTGACCGGCAAGCAAGGTCAGCATCACCGGCGGTCCCACCGGGCTCGGTCCGGCGAGCACCGAGACGCTCGGCAAGGCCGGGGCCGCCCGCACAGTGGCGGCCGACGACGGCGTCCAAGCCGAACGACTGGGCCTCCTCGCCTCATACGCCGCCGCTCCCAGTGAGGCGGCCAGAGAGCACCCGAACCGGACCAGTGCCGGCGGCGCCTGTCGCAGCACCGCACCACTTCGTGAGCACGCGGTTCGAGGCCGTCTCGAACGTGTCGTTGCGACCGCTCCCGTATCGCGCCGCCGTGAACAGGCCATTCACCCGAACGTTGCAGAACAACCAAGAAGGAGCACTCCGTGGAGCGCACCGATTCCGCGAAAGACCCGTCGACGTATGCTGCCGGGTTCCCGACAACGAGCCCTACGCCCATCTCTTCCTACCATCCCGTCCTGATCGACGTTCCGGGGCGCCCGACTCCGCTGGCGGTTCGCGTATCGGCTCCGGCCATCGGCAATGATCTGCCGGTTCTTGTTCTCTCCCACGGGCACGGCCCATCGACCTTCGTCTCCTCGTTCTACGGATACGGCCCGATGGTGAACTTCTGGGCCGCGCACGGGTTCGTCGTGATACAGCCCACGCACCTCGACGCCACGTTCCTCGGCCTACGAGAGGCCGATGACCCCGACGCACCGTTGTACCTGAAGTCACGAGCTGAAGATCTTCGCCGGATCGTGGACCACCTCGGCGACATCGAGCGCACCGTTCCGGGACTGGCGGGGCGCCTGGACGCCGGCCGGGTCGCCGCCGTCGGTCACTCGGCCGGCGGTCACACGGTCGGCCTGATCTCGGGCCAGACCATCACCGACACCAGTGACGGATCGACGGTGGGCATCGTCGACGGACGCTTCGGCGCCCGTGTCATGATTGCCGCGCCTGGCTGCGGCGAGGACCTGAACGGCCCGGCGGCCCAGCCCTACGTGGCGCTCACCAGCACAAATTTCGACGGCATGACGCCGAAGGTTCTCGTCGTAATCGGAGAGAAGGACTGGCACCCCTACTTCTCCGACCGGCAGGACTGGCGAAGCGATCCCTACACCGCGGCTCCCGCACCAAAGACCCGGCTGGAGATTTTCGACGCGGAGCATGGGCTGGGCGGTATTTCGACCTTCGACGCAGCCGAGACCACAGACGAGAACCCCGACCGCGTCGCTGCCGTACGAGCGCTCATCTGGGCTTACCTGCGCAGTGAGCTCTACCCCGAGGATCCGGCCTGGGCGCGGGCCACCGCAGCGCTTGCCGGCAGCACGGCACCGGTCGGACGTGTCGAGTCGAAGTAGACCCTCGGCGCACGTGACACGCGGCAGATGCCAGCGACGCTGTGGCGTTCTGCCCGGTCGAGCCCCTCTGCCGGGCCGAACCGCCGGCGGTCAGGATGCGCTGAAGTACCGGTCGTCCTCGACCAGTTGGGAATGGTGGCGGACTTCGTCCGCGAGCCGAGCTGGAGCCCGCCGAGCAGGGCGGGCGACGCCCGGCCGTCCAGCCCGCCAGGGCCGCCGCCGTGCGCGCCGCGCATCTGGGCGGTCAGGCGTGAGCGCCACCCCCGCGGTCCACCGTCTCCTCCTCGCCCGCTGCCGGCCCCTCGACGGTACCCAGGGGACCCTGGTCGTCAAGGTCTACGCGCGGGTCGCCCCCTGGCCTGTCGTGTGCCGCGTCGGCGGACTCGGTGTGTGAGAGTGCGGCGAGGAGCCGCAGTTTCTCGTCGCTGTCGCTGCCCTTGTCGGGGTAGTAGACGACGAGGAGGACATCGCCGATGGCGAGTTTGTCGCGGTGGAGGCGTAGTTCACCGACGACCGGGTGGTGGACCGCGGTTGTGCCTCCGTCGAGACCGCGGACGTCGTGGCGGGCCCACAGGGCGCGGAACCGCTGACTGGACAGTGCGAGTTCTCCGACGAGCTCGACGAACCGCGGGTTGTCGGTGTCGTCGCCGACGGTGGTGCGAAGGGCGGCGACGAAATCGGCGGTCGCTTTCGCCCAGTCCTGGTGGAAGGCTTGTTCCTCGGGATCGAGGAGGAGGGAACGCAGCCGGTTCTGGCCTGGCCGCAGGCGGGGATTGAGCGCCACGGCCATGGAATTGGAGGCCAGGACGTCGAACGCGCGCCCTTCGACGAACGCCGGGATCTGAAGGTGGGCGAGCAGTTCGTGCACCCGCGTCGGTACGTGCTCGGGTCGCTTGCGGCGAGGCGCCCTGGGGCGGGCCGACGCGAGGCCGAGCAGATACGTCCGCTCGATGTCGTCGAGTTGCAGGACGCGTGCGAGAGATTCGAGGACCTGAGGTGAGGGGTTGCTGTCACGTCCCCGTTCCAGGCGCAGGTAGTAGTCGGGGCTGATTCCGGCGAGCAGGGCGACTTCCTCACGGCGCAGACCGGGCACGCGGCGGTTGCCGCCGGGCGGGATTCCCGCCTGAGCCGGGGAGATCAGCTCACGCCGGGCACGGAGGTAGCTGCCGAGAGGGTTGCCGGATTCCTCATCCTTCATGCCGCCACGGTAATGCGATGCGTGTGTCTCAGAGGGGGCCCTGTCAGGACCAGGGAAGACGGGGGCCCTCCCACTCCTCGCGGATGCCGTCAAGACTGCGGTGGCACTGTTCAGAGCGAGACAGAGACATCGTTGTCTGCGTCGCGGTTGCGCGCAGGCGGCGTCCTGAATGAAGGGAAGATCTGGTGGATCTCTCCAACCGCACCGTTCTCGTCGTCGGCGGGACCTCGGGTATCGGACGGGAGCTGGCCCGGCGGTTCGCCGCGGCGGGCAGCACGGTGGCCGTCGGCGGCCGCAGCCCGCAGGCACTCTCGGAACTCGCCGGGGAAGGTTTCGGCACGTTCAGTATCGACGTCAGGGCCAGCGCCTCTGTCGCATCGGTTCGTGACGCCGTGCTCGCCCGGTACCCCGAGCTGGACACGGTGGTGACCATGTCGGGCGTCATGCTCCTGGAGGACCTGCGCGACCCCGCGCACTTCGAGGTTGCGGAGACGACGATCGACACCAACCTGGTCGGCACCATACGGGTCATCGACGCATTCACCCCGCACCTGGTCCAGCGGGGCACCGGAACCTTCGTCACCGTCACCTCCGGCATCGCCTTCCTGCCGTTCCCGCCCATGCCCAGCTACGCCGCCTCCAAGGCCGCGGTGCACGCCTACTCCGAGGCACTGCGCGCGCAGCTCGACGGCACCGGCGTCGATGTCGTCGAGCTCGTCCCCCCGGCCGTCGCCACAGCAGGCCAGGAGCAGGTGAACCCGCACGCGCTGCCGCTCGACGACTTCGCCACCGAGGTCACGCAACTGCTCTCGGAGGACCCCACTCCTCGTGAAATCCTCGTGAAGGGCGTCCTCATGCACCGCTGGGCCGAACGCGACGGCACCTACGCCGACCTCGTCGCACAGCGCTCCCAGGCTCTGGCCATGCTCCCCGGCCGCGAAGGCTGACGTCTTTCTCCCGGTCGGCGGCCTCCTCACCCATCGCCCCGGGCGTTTCAACGAGCAGTCACGCGCACAGTCCACCACGAGGGCCGGGGTGGATTCGCAGGCCTGCCGGCCGACGAGGCGCGCCGCACCGTCGTGGGCGGGTTACCCCGGCGACGGCACCAGCGCCGGCCGGCCGTGCACGCACTCGACGCGGCGGTCCTGTTCCGCCTCGTCCTCGAGTCGGCGCCGCGGGGCGGTCTGGCACGCCGTCGCCGACGAGGGCGATACGGCACCGGACATAGCGACGGTCATCGGCCGGCGACTGGGCCTGTTGGTGGAGTAGGTGCCCGAGGAGAACGTCGGCCCGGTCGCCCGATCCTCGCCATGGACCAGCCGGCGTCCAGCGCCCACACCCGTGAGGCCCTCGGGCGGCGGCCTGCCCACCCGAGCCTCCTGGAGGGCCTGGAGAACAGCCCGTCCTCCTGCCCACCCTTGACGACCCGCCCGCCGAGCCGACCTGACGCAACGGTGTTGCACATGGCGGGACGCCATCCCGCCGGACCCGATGTCAGACCGCTGTGCAAGGTTCGCCGGACGAGACGCCTGCCGACGTCGCCGACTCCCCGTCCGGGAAGGTGAGGTGTGCGGGTCCGCGCCGAGGCGCGATGTCACCAGCCGCCCGTTCTCGTACCGCCGTCCGCCGGTGGTGAGCGCGTCCACGACGCCGGCCGCCAAGGCGGCACCGAGCACGCCAGCCTCGACGGCCGCCGAGGACACGGCGGCGGCCCGTGCTCGGTGCGGCGCGGGCCGCCTTTGGCACAGCTTCGCCACCTCCGCCTTCGTCGCCGGCACACCGAATCCGGCGCCGGTGACCAGCGTGCTGCCCGCCCGCACCGCCTCGTCGTGCAGGGCGAGCAGCCCCTTCACCGTGGCCACGTCGTTGGCCTGGTCGACGTAGTGGCCGCCGGGCATGCAGGCACGGGCGATCACCGCACACTCAAGGTCAGCCGCGCGCCCTCAGCCCGTCGACGACGATGGTGAGCATGCGGTCGAGCTGGGCACTCTGCTCGGGTGCGCCGGCCACGGAGAGCACTCCGGCGAGGACGCTGCCGACGTCGACCGGATCGATGTCGCTGCGCAGTTCTCCTGCCTCGCTGCCGGCATCGAGCACCATTCCCAGGATGTGCTGGACCTCATCGCAGACCGGTCCGGTGCCGAAGCGTCCGGAAGCGCTCATGGAGACCAGGGCTTCGCAGATGCCGCGCCGTTCGCCCGCCCACTCGGCGAAGTGGCGCATCCAGGCGTGGAGAGCCTGCGCGGGCCGCTCGGTAGCCAGGAGGGCCCGCGCGTCATCGCGCAGCGGGCGGATCTGGTCACGGTAGATCTCTTCGACCAGGTCCTCTCGGGTGGGGAAGTGCCGGTAAAGGGTGCCGCTTCCCACGCCCGCGCGTTTGGCGATCGCGTCCAGCGAGATTGCCTGTCCGGAGGCGAAAGCCTCAGCGGCCGTGGCGATCAGGTGCTCGCGGTTGCGTTGGGCGTCGGCGCGCAGTGTCTTTCGTGGAGCTGTCATGGCCTTCGCGATCGGGAGTCTCGGTTCGGGGTGCGGAAGACGAATCGGGGATGTCTCCGGTTAGCGTACAGTGGTGCAAGCGGGGACCTCTCCGCTTATCGGTGACACCAGCCCCTGCCTCGACGAAAGGCCCGCCATGCCCACTGCGCTCATCACCGGTGGCACGACCGGAATCGGCAGAGCGGCCGCCGAACTGCTGCATGCCCGCGGATACCAGGTCGCCGTCACCGGACAGAACCCCGATTCCCTTGCGCGGGCAAGGCGCGAGCTTCCCGACGACGTACTCGTCGTTCAGTCCGACGCACGCCTACTGGCCGACACCGACGCTCTCTTGACAACGGTGTCCGACCGTTTCGGGTCTCTCGACCTGCTGTTCCTCAACGCCGGGATCTTCCGCCCCGCACCGGTTGCCGACGTGACGGAGGAGTCGTTCGACGAACAGGTCGACGTCAACTTCAAGGGCCAGTACTTCACCCTCCAGCAGGCCCTTCCGCTCATGAACGACGGCGGATCGATCGTCTTCACCGTGGGCATCGGATCCCGTCGCGGCAACCCTGGCGCCACGCTGGGGGCGGCGACGCGTGGCGCCCTGCTGGCGATGCTGCCCTCGCTCGCGCTCGAACTGGCTCCGCGCAGGATCCGCGTCAATGCCGTGAGCCCCGGGGCGACCGAGACCCCGCTGTTCGACAAGCTGGCAGTTCCCCGGAGCGGCCGGGACGCCTTGCGCACGAAGATCCCGTTCGAGCGCTTCGGATCCAGCCAGGAAATCGCTGAAGTCGTCGCCTTCCTCGCCTCGGACGCCGCCAGTTACGTCACCGGGCAGGACGTCGCCGTGGCGGGCGGCTACGGGCTCGGCGTCTGAAACCCGGGCGAGCCGACCACCGGTCCACGCTCTCGAACACCACGAACCACACCTACAGGAGAACACGATGCCACTCACTCTCGACACCTACCGGCTGCTGGGCCGTTCCGGGCTGCGGGTCTCACCGCTGGCGCTGGGCGCGGCGACCTTCGGAACCGAGTGGGGCTGGGGCGCAGAGCGCGAGGAGGCGCGCAAACTGTTCGACCGCTACACCGAGCTCGGCGGCAACTTCTTCGACACCGCCAGCACCTACACCAACGGCAGTTCCGAGCGGCTGCTGGGCGAGTTCGCCCGCGGCGATCGCGAGCGCCTGGTGCTGGCGACGAAGTACTCGACGCTGCGCCGGCCCGGTGACCCCAATTCCGGTGGCACGCACCGCAAGAGCATGCTGGCGTCGGTGGAAGCCAGTCTGCGGCAGCTGAACACGGACTACATCGATCTGCTCTATCTGAACGTCTGGGACTTCAGGACTCCGGTGGAGGAGATCCTGCGCGGCCTGGACGACCTGGTGCGGCAGGGCAAGGTTCTGTACGTGGCGATCTCCAGCGCCCCGGCCTGGCAGGTGTCGCGCATGCAGACGATCGCCGATCTGCGCGGCTGGTCGCCGCTGGTCGCGCTGGAGATCGAGTACAGCCTGATCGAACGTACCGGGGAGCGTGACCTCATCCCCATGGCACGCGAGATGGGACTGGGCGTGGTCCCCTTCTCCCCGCTGGGCGGCGGGGTGCTCACCGGCAAGTACGGCCGGGACGATCTGAACCCGACGGACCCCGTCGCCGGCGAGACCGCCGGCAGCCGCAGGAGCCTCAACGCCGCCCTGGGAATGGTCACCCAACGCACCCTCGCCATCGCCGATGTGGTGAAGGAGGTGGCCACGGAGGTGGGCCGCACACCCGCCCAGGTCGCACTGGCCTGGACCCTGAACGCCCCGGGCGTGGCTGCACCCATCATCGGCGCCCGCACCGTCGCGCAGCTCGAGGACAACCTGGGTGCCCTCCAGGTCGACCTCACTCCTTCCCAACTGGCCCGGCTCGACGAGGCCAGCGCCATCGACCTCGGCAATCCGCACGGCCTGCTCGCCAGCGACCACATCCGCACGGTCACCTCGGGCGACATGGAGATCGAAACCCGCCGCTGATTCGCCCCGCGAACGGCGACATCCAGACGTACCACCATGTTTTCGGCGATGGAACGGAGCAACCTCGGCATGGACAAGTACAGCGACAAGAATGTCGTGATCACGGGTGGCAGCAGCGGCATGGGACTCGCGGTGGCGGAGCTGCTGGTGCGAGGCGGAGCCCGCGTCGTGACAACCGGCCGGTCTCAGGCCAAGCTCGACGCGGTGCGCGAGCGGCTCGGCAAGAATGCCGTGGCCGTCCGGGCCGATGTGGCCTCACTGTCCGACCTCGATATGCTCGCCGACCGGGTGAAGAGCGAGCTCGGCTCGATCGAGGCTCTCTTCGTCAACGCCGGCGTCTCACCCCTCACGCCCCTCGACTCGACGACCGAGGAGACGTACGACGAACTGTTCGCGATCAACGTCAAGGGCGCCTTCTTCTCTGTGCAGAAGCTCGCCCCGCTGCTGAGCGCGAACGCCGGCGTCGTCCTCACCACCTCGATCGCCAACGTCATGGGCTTGGTGGACACCAGCGTCTACGCGGCCGGCAAGGCGGCGCTGCGCTCGATGGCCCGCACCTTCTCGCGCGAACTGCTTCCGCGAGGAATCCGCGTCAACGCGATCAGCCCGGGTCCCATCGACTCGGGGATCCTGGAAACGATGGGCTTGTCCCAGGAGGCCGCCGACGAGTTCAGGGCGGAGCGGACCGCGAGCAATCCCATGAAGCGTTACGGCACCGTCGAGGAGTTCGCCAAGGCGGCCGCGTTCCTCGCCTTCGACGCCACGTACACCACCGGCATCGAACTGGCCGTGGACGGCGGCGAAACCCAGCTCTGACGGACGGAGCCGTGGCTACGGGTAACAGAGAAAAGGCCCCCTGCTTTACGCCACCGCCGCAGCCAGGCGGGTCAGCGACCCGTCGAGCTCGTCGGCGGAGACGACAGGCAGGCGGGACACCTCTGCCGGGTGGGTGTCGTCGCCCCGGTAGCCGACGAGAAACAGGCCGTGCGACGGGTCGAACTCCTCAGGATTCAGTGCCCTTTGGCCGCACACGGAGGTGCCACCGCTCTCATCGGCGGGGCTGGACATGGCCCGGAGGGCATCTTAGTATCTTTGTCTAAAGATAGAACTTGAGTCTAAGAACGAGAAGGGGGGGAACCCATGGAGCACCCTGGAGCCGGTGGGCCGCGAGACGATCGCAGGGATCCCGTGGCGGCCGTTTCGGCCGAGGCCGACGAGCACCTCATCCGTGAGGTGGAGAAGGTCGCCGTGGCGTTGGGCCGCATGTTTCCGGGGTTGTGCGAGGTGGTGCTGCACGACCTGCGGGATCCGCGGCAGGCGATCCGGGTGATCGAGAACAACCTTTCCGGCCGGGAGGTCGGGGATTCGGCCACGGAGCTGGGCCTGGCCCGCATCGCGGATCCGTCGTACCCGAGCGTCATCCAGAACTACCCCAACCGGTTTCCAGACGGCCGGCCGGTGAAGAGCACGTCGATCGGCATCAAGAACGCCGCGGGTCAGTACATCGCGGCCCTGTGCCTGAACCTTGACGTGTCCGTCCTGTCGCCGGTGACGCTGGCGTTGTCGAACCTCGTGGCCACCGACGTCGAGCACCGGGAACAGCCGCTGGAGAACCTGCGGGACCGTAACGCGCGCGAACTGCGCCGGACGGTGGAGGCGCTGGCCGCGGAGCGCGGCGCCACCCCACGGTCGCTGAGCCGGGACGACAAGAAGGCGCTCGTGCGGCAGTTGCAGGGCGAGGGCTACTTCGACGGGCGTGACGCCGCGCAGACCATCGCGGACCTGCTGGGCGTGTCCCGGGCCACCGTCTACAACTACTCCAAGCAAAGGGCCGGCACATGACCGACACCGGACCGGCCGCACACTCCGCACCTGCTTCTCCGCCCGGCTCCGGCCCGCAACTGGATGCAGCCCGTGGCCCGCTTTTCATCCCCGAGGAGCAGACGGCCGCGCTCGTGGACGAGGAACTGGCGCTGGAAGCGGCGCGCGCGGCCTTCGCCGCGACGGTGGAGGGCGCGGTCTTCCCCTCTCTGGCCGTGCACGGCTCCGATCCTCGCAACCGGTTCACCCTCAAGCCGTCGGCGTCCGCGACGCATGCCGGGGTGAAGATCGGCACCTACTGGCCGGACAACCCGAAACTCGGACTGCCGCGTCACCACTCCACCTTGCTGCTGTTCGACCAGAGGATCGGCCGGCTCGCCGCCGTCCTGGAGCTCGGCGCCGCCAACGCCCACCGGACCGCCGCGGCCGACGCGCTCGCCGTCGACCTGCTCGCCCCCTCCGGCGCCGCCACCCTGGCCGTCTTCGGCACCGGCCATCAGGCCGCCTATGAGGCGCGGCCGTCGCCCGGGTCCGGCCGATCGACGAAATCCTGATCGTGGGACGCGACAACGGCCGTGCCACGCACATGGCTGCCACGCTCACCGCGGAGGGACACACAGCGCGTGTGACCGGTGCCGAGGAAGCCTGCGCGAGCGCCGACGTGATCGTCACCGCCACCACCACACGGGCCGAAGACCCGCCCCTGTTCGAGGCCGGGTGGATCCGTCCCGGCACGCACCTCTCCTGCATGGGAGCTGACGCCCCGGGCAAGCGGGAACTGCCGCCCGCCCTGTTCGACCGCGCACGGGTCTTCTGCGACCTTGCCGCGCAGGCACGCCGCATGGGCGAAAGCCAGCATGCACCTGAGGACACCGTCCTCGTCCCGCTCGGTGAGGTCCTCACCCGGCGCGCCCAAGGACGTACCCATGCCCGAGACATCACGGTCTTCGACAGCTCCGGGATCGGACTGCAGGACCTGTCCCTGGCTCTGGCCCTCCTGAAGAAGATGGACATCTGCCTGTGACCACCACCCCCGCCGCACAGACCCTGGCGGATCCGGACACCCCGTTCGCCGTCGTCGACGTGCACAAGAGCCTCCGCAACATCGAGCGTCTGCGGGCCAGGGCGAACCAACTCGGGGTCACCCTGCGCCCCCATATGAAGACGGCCAAGAGCCTCGAGGTCGCCGCGCTCATGCACGACGGCGGCACGTGTCCCATCACCGTCTCCACTCTCGCCGAGGCCGAGGCGTTCGCCGACGGCGGCTACACCGACATCACCTACGCCGTCGGCATCGATCCCCACAAGCTCCCCCGCGTCATCGCTCTGCTGCGCCGCGGCGTGACCCTGCGGGTCCTGCTGGACAGCACCGAGCAGGCCGTCTTCATCGCCGAAGCCGCCCGCCGGTTCGGCCTGCCCATCCCGGCCCAGATCGAGATCGACTGCGACGGCCACCGCGGTGGCCTCAAGCCCGATGACCCCGCCCTCACCGAGATCGGCCGTATCCTGCACGACGCGGCCTGCCTGGACGGGGTGCTCACCCACGCGGGTGAGTCGTACTTCGCCTACAGCGCCGAAGAACAGCGCCTGGCCGCCCAGAACGAACGCGACACCGCGGTCGCCGCGGCCGAACGTCTTCGTGCGGCCCATCTGCCCGTGGCCTGCGTCAGTGTCGGCTCAACCCCCACCGCCCACGCGGCCGACGACCTCACCGGGGTCACCGAACTGCGGGCCGGTAACTACGTGTTCTTCGACCTGGTGATGGCCGGCCTCGACGTCTGCCGGGTGCAGGACCTCGCGCTGTCGGTGGTCGTCACCGTCATCGGCCACCGGCCCGAGTACGGGTGGATCATCACCGACGGCGGCTGGATGGCCATGTCCCGCGACCGCGGCACCGCGGGCCAGGCCCAGGACCAGGGCTACGGCCTGGTCACCGACCTGGCCGGCCACCTCATCCCGAATCTGGTCATGACGGCCGCGAGTCAGGAGCACGGCACCCTCACCGCCCGCGACGGCGCCGATCTGCCTGACCTGCCGGTCGGCACCCGGCTGCGCATCCTGCCCAACCACGCCTGCGCCACCGCCGCCCAGCACCACGGCTACCACGTCGTCGACAGCGGCAAGGACACGGAGTCCGACCCGGTGATCCAAGCGCGCTGGCCCCGCATCGCCGGCTGGTGACGAGGTGGGGCAGTGAGCCGCTTGGCCGCTTCCGGTTGCCTTCGCGGCGGTGGCCTGGTCCTGCGGGCTGAGCCGGGTGATGGTCGCGAGGGCGTGGTGGCCGATGCGGAGGTGCGGATCGTGCCGAGTGCCGAGACGCCCACGGCGCCGGGGGAGGGGGAGAAGTTGGTGGTGCCCCCATGACTCTCCGTCGCTCCGTCGTCTTCTTGGGCGTCGCCCTGGCTGTCGTGGCCGGCTTCGTGACCGCACTGGTCGTCACCGGGCCCGGTGGCGCAGCTCTCGCTGCTCTGTTCATGGGAGCCGTCGGCGCCCACGCGGCTCCCTCACACCCGCACTCGCGCTCCGTTTCGGGAAAGGCGGGTAAGAGGTCGCGCGGATAGGCGCGGTTGGGGGATACCGGCAGCAGAACGGGCACCGGTCCGGTGACGATGTTCCCCGAGCTGCGTGCGGTCGGTGTTGAGCGCGCCGACGACATTGTCAGGGACTACGGGAGCGGGCCGAGGCAACTGGCTTGACCTCCGCCTGGAGATACGGCACGCCGACGCCCAAGAACTCGATGATGAGGCAGTTCACGAGGTCGCCTACTGGCTGGGCACAGGCGTTCTTCCCTCGTGCGGCCGGCGCGACCACCCTGGTCGTCGTGCGGGGCGCGGGGTACGCGCCGGACGGCGGCCAGGGTGGCAGCGGTGCCGGGAGCGAATCCGAGACGAGCCCTGTCGGGCTACCAGTTCGCCCAGATGGAGAGGCCATTGGCCTTGGGGCCCGCCGAGCACGGGAACGGGAACCCCGCTCCAGGGCACCCCGTCGCCGCGCCCGCACGCGCCATCAGCGCTGTACTCGCACCACATGCTGATGAGTAGTGACGGGGAACACGGGATGTACCGGCGTCATGTGATGGCCTTGGCGTTGCCGACGACCCAAGCGCGGAATGACCGGGCCTCCTCGTACAGGGCGTTCTCGGCCATGTGCATCTCCAACGTCATCGCTTGAGGCAACTATGTGGAAGGCGCTGTCGTCTCCGTGGTCCTGTTCCTGATGGGTGGTCATGGCCTCCCACGGTGTGGACCGTTGTGACGGGGGACGCCTTCGATGAGGCCCTCCACGTCACCGGCCGCATGTCGGCGTCTGAGGCGTGGTCCGGCGCGTCGGGGTGGCGGGGGCGGGGGCGGGAGGGGTCAGGGTGCCTGGTCCGTGGTGCCGGCGAGGGAGGGGGCCGGGTCGGACTCGGTCGCTGAGCCGGTGCGGGCCAGGAGGATTCCGTCGACGCCCTTCAGGAAGGTGGCGGAGACCAGTTCGGGGTCGAAGAGGCAGCCGGCCGCCATGGCGCCGTCCCGGAGCATGACGAGGTGTCGGGCGGCTGGGGCCGCGGGTGCGTCGCTGATCGGTGCCAGCAGGTCCGTGACGGTGTCCAGAAACCATTGCCGGTGAGCCAGGACGACTTGGTGGATGGGATGGGAGAGGTCGGGGTATTCGGCTGCCGCGTTGAGGAAGGCGCAGCCGCGGAAGCCGGGGGCCTGGATGCCTCGGGTGATGGATTCTGCGACGGCCTGGACCTTGCCGACGGTTGACGGGCTGCTCGCCCGGGCGGCGGCGATCTGGCCGCGGATTCCTCGGTCGGCCTGGTCGAGGTAGGCGAGGACGAGTTCTTCCTTACCCGCGAAGTGCCGGTACAGCGTGGCCCGGGTCACCTTCGCTTCCACGGTGATCCGGTCGATGCCGACGGAGTGGATTCCCTCCGCGTAGAAAATCCTGGTCGCCGTACTGAGCAGCCGTGCTCGCGCTTCGGAGGCGCCGCCACCTTCTGGGGTCGGGTGCATGACGGCAGGCTAGCAAACGACGAGATAGAACGTTCGGTCTTGACAGGGTTCGTTGGGGCACTTCTAATGACGTGACCGAACGTTCTCCCTCGGTGTGTGGGTCTGGGCGTCACCACACCTGTCGCAGGACGGGTCTCAGGGCCGGCGCCCGTGTCTGATCGTGCCCGTGCCGGGTCGGGTCCGGCCCTCTGCATCCAGGTCTGCGCACCGTGCATCCGTAGTCGAATGAAAGGCCACATCATGCGTATCCGTGTCCGTGTCGCGCGCCGTGTCGCGCTCGCCGCCGGCGCCCTGACGCTGCTGGGTGCCACCACCGCTCCGGCCATGGCGACGGCGACCGACAAGGGGCCTTCCTCCGCGCACGCTTCCGCAAAGCCCACCGTCGTCCTGGTCCATGGGGCTTGGACGGATTCCTCCAGCTGGTCGTCGGTGCTGGAGCGGCTGCGCGCGGACGGCTATCCCGTTCGGGCCATCGCCAATCCCCTGCAGGGACTCACCGGCGACACCGCCTACGTCTCCAGCTACCTGTCCACGATCGAGGGTCCCGTGGTGCTGGTCGGTCACTCCTACGGCGGCGCGGTGATCACCAACTCCGCCGCCTCGGACCCCAATGTCAAGGCCCTGGTCTACATCGCCGGCTTCATCCCCGCCAAGGGCGAGACCGTGGGTGCTCTCGCCAGCCAGTCCACTTCCGACCTCCACCTGGAGTACACCGCCGTCCCGGACGGCACGGACGTGTCCATCGACCCGGACTACTTCCGGGACGTCTTCGCAGGCGACGTCAACAAGACCACAGCCGCCGACCTGGCGGCGACCCAGCGCCCCGCCAACGCCAAGGCGGTCATGGACCCCAGCGTCCAGGAAGCCTTCCGCACCATCCCCTCCTGGAGCCTGATCACCCGCCAGGACCACGCCATCGCCCCCGACCTCCAGCGCTCCATGTCCCAGCGCGCCGGCGCACACACCGAGGAGGTCGACGCCTCCCACGCCGTGATGATCAGCCGCCCCGCCACCGTCACCCACATCATCGAGGACGCCGCCCGCAGCACCCGGTGAAACCCATCCCCGCATGACCGCTTTGCCGGCCGGGGGCGTCCCACGGCCCCGGCCGGCTATGGCTCACGAAGCGACGCCGCCCACCACGTTTTGCCGAGATCCCCAAGACAGAGGTGCCATGACCCTGACGACACACCAACAGCTCGGCCGTCTGACCGACGCCCTGCGGCGGATCATCCCGGTGGGACAGGTGGTTTCCACCGGGCCGGACTACGACACCGGCCGACACATCTGGAACGGCGCGGTGTCCGCTCGCCCCGGCGTGATCGTCCGGTGCGCCGATCCGGCCGAGGTCCGGGCCGCTGTCCTGGCCGCGCAGGAGTTCGGAGTACCTCTGACGGTGCGTGGCGGCGGTCACGACTGGGCCGGAAGGGCACTGAGCGACGGCGGCCTGACCATCGATCTCTCCGGCCTGCGCCGGGTGTCGGTGGATCCGGCGGCAAGGGTTGCCGAGGTGACGGGAGGGGCCACGGCCGCCGATCTCGTCGCCGCCACCCAGTCCTTCGGCCTGACCGCGGTGACCGGTACCGCCGGCTCCGTGGGCATGGCGGGCCTGACCCTCGGTGGCGGCTACGGGCCGCTCAGCGGCCGCTTCGGACTCGCCCTGGACAACCTGTTGTCTGCGGAGGTGGTGCTCGCCGACGGCTCGGTCGTCACGGCCGACGCCGAACGCGAGCCGGAGTTGTTCTGGGCCCTGCGCGGCGGTGGCGGGAACTTCGGAGTCGTCACCTCGATGCGCGTGCGTCTGCACGCCGTGCCGACGCTGCTGTCCGGCATGGTGCTGTACCCCTGGGAGCAGGCCGGGTCCGTCCTGGCCGGGCTGGCGGACGTGCTGGACGGGAGCCCGGACGAGCTGACCGTGCAGTCCGGTGTCCTGCCCGGCCCCGACGGCAAGCCCGTGGTGTTCCTCTCGCCCACCTGGAGCGGCGACGACGCGGAGGCGGGAGAACGCGCGCTGGCGCGGTTGGACGGCCTCGGCACGCCCCTCGTCTCCCAGGTCGCCCCCGCCACCGTGCCCGCGATGCTCGCGGCCATCGACGCGCAGTTCCCCTTCGGCCGGCACGTCGAGATCCGCACGCGCTCCGTTCCGTCACTGACCTCGGGAGTAAGGGACCTGCTGAGCCTCGCGGGCGCCACCCTGACCTCGCCCTATTCGGCCGTATCCGTGCACAGCCTGCACGGTGCCGCGACCCGAGTACCCGTGACGGACACGGCGTTCGGCAACCGCGACCCGCACCTCATGATCGAGATCATCGCCCAGTGGGAACCCGACGACACCCGCGCGCAGGAGCACCGCGCCTGGGCCGGTGACCTGGCCGACGCCCTCGAACCCGAGGCGCTGCCGGGCGGCTATCCCAACCTCCTCGGCCCGGACGAGGCCACACAGATCACACACGCCTACGGCCCCAACACCGAGCGGCTGCTCACCGCCAAACACCGATACGACCCGTACCACATCTTCCACGCGACCCCCCTACCGGACCCGTTCCGAACCCGGTGACACCCCGTTGAAACAGGCGGCCCACGTCCCGCGCACGCGGGCAACTGCGCCCATGACACGGCCCACTTCTCTCGTTCATCGAAAACCGAGGCAGACCGTTGAACCTGCGTAACCACATGACCCGCTACGCCGCGATCACCAGCTTTCTGGGAGCCGCGACCGTGCTGACCGCTCCTCAGGCCGTGGCCGCGGACGCTCCTACGAACGCCGAATCCGTCAGCAGCACGGTGGGTACGGCCAGGCCGCTCGGCGCGCTCGGTCCGCTCACGGACCTCGTCATCCAGCGCATCCGCGTGAGCGATGACGTGGCGGCGTCCAAGTTCGGCACCGCCTCGCCCATCGAGGACCCGGTGCGTGAGGCGCAGGTACTGGAGCAGGTCCGGACCCAGGCCGAGGCCGCCGGGGTGAACCCCGACGCGGCGGTGGCGTTCTTCCAGGACCAGATCACCGCGAGCAAGGCCGTGCAGAAGGGACTGTTCGCCCGCTGGACCGCTCACCCGGAGGAAGCGCCCACGACGCGCCCCGACCTCGGCCCGATCCGCGAGCAGCTCGACCAACTGACCACCGCCCTGCTCCAGGAGCTCAAGGACACGCAGGCATGGCGCGAGAAGCCCGTCGCGTGCACGGTGCAGTTGGCCCTGGCCACCGGGTCGGGGGCCGTGCTGGAGCGCCTGGACACGCTCCACCGTCAGGCGCTCAGGACGGCGACACACTCCGTGTGCCGCTCCAATGAGTGACAGGACGACACCGAGCGTTTTCCAACCTGCCCCGGACCAGCGCCAGTTGGTCCGGGGACGGGACCCCCGGGGGAGAGAGAACGAACACGTGAACGCTGAATCACCGGAAGGTCGGGGTGCTCCTGTCGGGCGGCGGGTCTTCCTCGGCACGCTGGGGCTTGGTGCGCTCGGCGTCGTCGCCGTTCCCGGTCTGCAGCGTGGCACGGAAGCGTTGCTCGGCGGCACGGTGGGACTGGATCCCACCGGGCTGACGGGGCTGTCCCGAACGGAGGGGGCTTCCGCCACTACTCGGTCACCTCGTCCGTGCCGCACAAGGACGCCGAGACCTACCGGCTCACCGTCGACGGTCTGGTCGACCGCCCCGCGACCTACACCCTGGCCGATCTCAGGGCACTGCCCCAGACCCGTATGGTGCGTGACGTCCAGTGCGTCACCGGGTGGCGTGTCCCCGGCACCCCCTTCGAAGGGGTACGCCTGTCCCACCTCCTGGATGCGGCGGGAGTGCGCTCCACGGCCGGCGCGGTCCGCTTCACCTGCTTCGACGGCTCATACACGGATAGCCTCACCCTCGAACAGGCGCGCCGGGCGGACGTCCTGGTCGCCCTGTGCATGCAGGACAAGGACATCGGCCACTCCCGCGGCGGCCCTGTACGCCTCTACGTGGCACCCATGTACTTCTACAAATCCGCCAAGTGGCTCTCCGGTATCACCGTCACGAGGAACGTGGAACCGGGCTACTGGAAGGAGCGCGGCTACGACATCGACGCCTGGGTGGGCCGATCGAACGGACGGGACGATGAGCCGACGACCTGACCCTCCGCAGACGGCCACGCGCATACGGCGGTTCAGCGCGGCCGAGCGCTGGGCCCACCGCGCGACGGCCGTACTGATGGGCGTGTGCGTCGTGACCGCGGCCTTCCTGTACATCCCCGCCTTCGCCGAACTCGTCGGCCGCCGCGCCCTCGTGGCCACCGTGCACCAGTGGGCGGGAGTCGCTCTCCCCATCCCGGTCCTGGCCGCTCTCGGCTCCCGCGCGCTGCGCGCCGACCTGACCCTGCTCAATCGCGTTCCGGCGGTGGACCGGGCGGCCGCGCCGGGCGACGCGGCCAGTCAGGCGGAGCGGGCCCGGAGAATTCCTTCGACGCCCTGCAGGAAGGTCTCGGAGACCATCTCAGGGTCGGAGAGGCACCCGGAGGCCATGGCGCCGTCCCGCAGCATGACGAGATGCCGGCCGGCGGGTCCGGCAGGTGCGTCGCCGGTCTGGGCCAGCAGTCCCGTGACTGTCTCCAGGAACCACTGCCGGTGGGCCAGGACGGCATGGTGGACCGGGTGGTCCGGGTCGGGATACTCGGCCGCCGCGTTGAGGAAGGCGCATCCGCGGAATCCCGGGGACCGGATCCCCGCGGTGATGGTCCGGCACACGGCGCGGACCTTGTCGGCCCCCGACTGCTCGCCCGCCTGGGCCGCCTCGGCCTGCGCCCGGAGTTCCCGGTCGGCCTGCTGGAGGTAGGCGAGGACGAGTTCTTCCTTACCGGTGAAGTGGCGGTACATCGTGGCACGGGTGACCTGCGCCTCGGCGACGATCCGGTCGATGCCCACGGAGTGGATCCCCTCGGCGTAGAAGATCCTTGTCGCTGTGTTGAGCAGCCGCGCTCGCGCTTCCGACGTGCCGCTTCCTCGTGTCCTCTGAGCCATGCGACCAGGTTAGCGAATAGCAAGAGAGAACGATCGGTCTCCCTGGTCGAACCGCTGTAGGCATGACCGATCCACGCAGCCCGACGGGAAACTTCACCAGCAACCTTGCCCACCTCCTCGGCCACGACCCGACCGGACGCGACACCCCCGCCCTGGCCGAGAACGGAGGTTCGTCGGGTGGCGCGGAGCCGCAGTACCCGGCGCCGCGATCGCGTGCACGAACGGGAACCCCCTCGCCAGGGGCGGAGTTGGACAACAACTTCCAAGGCCGACCGCTCGTCACCATGGCCTCATTCCGGCGACTTGAGCATCTCCTGAAGGATGCGCCGCAGCTCGGTGCGGTCCTGCGAAGCCGAGTGCGACGTACCGGGCGAACTCGCCTCGCAACTGCTGCTGATCGACGGAGTCTCCGCACGGGTGCTCGTACACGGACCCGGCCAGGCAACCGAAGCCACGGCAGCTGCCGGGCACGCCGCAGCGGCGCTCCTCACGGCTGCCCCGGCGTCATGACCAGTCCTAAGGACCGCCCAGGGCAGCGATCGATGCGGCTCGCACTGGGCCTGGCCCTGTACGGGATGAGCCTCGCCATGCTGGTGAAAGCCGACTTCGGCGCCGAATCGTGGACTGTGTTCACCCAGGGTCTCTCGCGGGTCACCGGGTTTTCCCTGGGCCAGACCACCATCGTCATCTCACTGGCACTCCTGGCCCTGTGGGGCCTCCTGCGCCAGCGCCCCGGCGTGGGCACGGCCGCGAACGCGTTGCTGGTGGGCCCGTTTCTGGATCTGGGGATCGCCTGGATCCCCACACCGGACTCTTGGGGCGTGCGCGTGCTGTTCCTGGCGATGTCCGTGGCCGGCATCGAGGTGACGGTGCTCTTCGCCGGCTGGCCGCTGCGCGGCACCGTTTCCTTTCAGAAATCCGTGGCTTCCTGCTTCGTCGCGCTGGACTGGACACGTCCCGGTGTTACCTGCACTCCACAGCATCGCCGTGCTGTTCCGCTTCTACGCGAAGATCCTCCGGGTGAGCAGTCCCGCTCGAACCTCAGGACGCATTCGCAGCGCCAGCGGTGTAAGGGGTGGAACGGCAAAGCCAATTCAAGAACCGAGAGCAGATCAGCCGCTTTCCGGTGCGTCGATCCGGGACATGCCTTCGATGAGGGCCGTGAGCACGCGGGTGAGCCGGGGTTCGAAGTCGACGAGGGCGTGCCCCAGCCGGGGGTCCGAGCGGTAGAGCTCCTCGACCTCTTCGCCGGGGGTGGAGATCTGCCACATCGCTCCGGCCAGGCTGGTCGCGGCGGCGACGAGATCGACACCGTCGCTCTCGGTCAGCTGGGGGAGGGTGTGGCGGAGAACGGTGATGATGGCGTCGAGTTCTGTGAGGGTTATCAGCTTGAACTCGCGCACCGACTCGATCGAGACGTTGCGCTCCAGGTTCATCGGCGCCTGTGCGAGCAGGTCGCAGAACATGCCGCGCTCGGCGAGCGTGCCGGCGAAGACTCCAGCGACGGCCGCCGGGGACGGATCCTTCAGGGATTCCAGGGCGTGGCGGACGGCGGCGGACCAGTCGCGCCAGCCCTCAGCGGTCAGCCGCAGGAAGATCTGCTCGCGGGTCTCGAAGTACCTCAGCAGTGCCGACTTGTGCATGTCGACCGCGTCCGCGATGTCGGTCAGCGTGATCCGCCGGATGCCCTGCTGGTGAGCCAGCCCGCGCGCCGCGTCGAGGATCGCCGACTCGCGGGCCAGTTTCGCTTCCTTGCTGCGTGCTCGCTGGAACTCCGGCATGCGGCCAGCCTAGCGCAACCTCGTTGCGTTATTAACGCAACGGTGTTTCACTAGAAACATGCAGCAGAAATGGTTCATCACAGGCTCCTCCCGCGGTTTCGGTCGCTCCCTTGTGCGCGCGGCCCTCGCGGCCGGCGACACGGTCGCGGCGACCGCCCGCCGGCCCGAGCAGCTCGACGACCTCGTCGCCGAATACGGAGACCGGATTATCACCCTTCCCCTCGACGTCACCGATCCCGACGCGGCGCGGACCGCCCTCGACGCCGCCCGGGAGCGGTTCGGCCGGGTCGACGTGATCGTCAACAACGCCGGCTACGCGAACATCGCCCCCATCGAGACCGGCGACGAGGACGACTTCCGTACACAGTTCGAGACGAACTTCTGGGGCGTCTACAACGTCTCCCGCGCCGCCGTACCCCTCCTGCGCGAGCAGGGCGGCGGGCTGATCATCCAGTTCTCGTCGATCGGCGGGCGGGTGGGCGGATCGCCGGGCCTGGGCAGCTACCAAGCGGCCAAGTTCGCGATCGACGGCTTCAGCCGGGTCCTGCGGACGGAGACCGAGCCCTTCGGGATCAAGGTCATGCTCGTCGAGCCCAGCGGCTTCAGGACCGACTGGGCCGGAGCCTCGATGACGGTGCACGACGTCCCCGAGCAGTACCGGTCGACTGTCGGAGCCATGAACGACACCGTGCGGCAGAGCAACGCCGGCCAGGCCGGAGACCCCGACCGTGCCGGCGAGATCCTGGTCCAGGTGGCGAAGCGTAACGACATCCCCACCAATCTCCCCCTGGGTGTCAACGCCGCCGAGATGTCTCTCGCCCAGGACGAGCGACTGCTCGAACAGGACCGGCGCTGGGCCGCGGTCAGCCGCTCGGCCGACTTCGCCGAGCCCTACCCCGTTCCCTTCCCTGCCGACATCTCCGCCTGAACGGCGCCCGTTCAAGCACCGGCCATGGCGATCGGCCCCAGTTCGTTCTCCTTGCCGGCGTGGCTGGTCCGGACGCTGAGGAAGGAGCCGATCGCGGCGTCCAACGCATCACAGTCCAGGCGGGCCCGCAGTCGGCGCACGGTGCCCGGATGCAGAACGGGCCGGCAGTTCCTTGTCCAGCCGCTCCTCGACTACCTTCCGCCAGGGACCCGAGGGTGCGTTGTCGGCGACGCCGGCCCATGTGCCTCCGCCATGTCGGGATCGATGAACAGGCTGTCGAGGTACGTATCAAAGTCGTCGGCGATCTTCGTAAAGACATGGCTGCCGAGATACCCAGGCCAGGAAATGACGTGGACGAACGCGTGCAGTTGACCGTGTGTGGCCGGGTTGAGGTCCGGGAAGAGGGTGTCGTTGCCGGCATTGCGAGCGATGGGCAACAGCCCGGTCAGTGACACCTTCTGCGCAATCCACCAGTCGCGACTGTGCAGGTACTCGCCCAGAAGAGTGCCCAAGCCGTACTCCCCGCCGGCGTCACGACCCAGTTGATGAAGGTCGTCGAAGCTCTGGAGCGGTTCCGGTTCGCACGCCGGCACACGGACCGAGTAGTCCAGCCATGCTCCACCCGCCGCTTCAAGGAAGGAGCGGTACGCGGGCGACAGGGGCAGCCCGATCTCCCGTTTCGCCAGTGGTCTCCGCGGGGCCGTGGAGGCGGTTCATCGGCACGGTCGCGATCACGCCCGCGCGCAGCAGCTGTTCGTCACCTCCGCGAAGGAGTGGTTCGGCGTCGCCCCGACCTGCGAAACGATCGAGTACGCCGAGCACTCCTTCCACAAGGTCCGTGACGGACGCTTCTACGAGATGAACTACCTGATCGACGCTCAGGCCGTACAGCGACAACTCGGAATGTGACGCCCGGAACCGACCCTCGCCCCACCCGAAGTCACCGCACCTCCGAGAGCCCGGCCGCCGGCCGGGCTCTCGTCGAGTGTCGACTGTGTCGCGACTCGGATCTCGTCCGTGTCCCCGGAGAGGTACCGCCTACAGGCGCTCGCCGCCGGTGGCGTCGATGATTTGGCCCGTGATCCACCGGGCGTCGTGGGAGGCGAGAAGGGCGACGACGTCGCCGACGTCGGTGGGATCGCCCATGCGGCGGAGGGCGCGGTCCGCGACGCGGCCGGCGATGGCCTCGGAGTTGCCGCGCAACCAGTCGGCGTTCATGTCGGTGTCGGTGGTGCCGGGGCGGATGGCGTTGACGGTGATGCCGCGTGGGCCGAGGTGCTGGGCGAGCGGGAGCGTGAGAGCTTCGAGGGCTCCCTTGGTCATGGTGTATCCGATGATGCCGGGGCCGGGGACGCGGGTGGCGCCTGAGGAGACGTTCACCACGCGTCCGCCGTCAGCCAGGCGCGGCAGGGCGGCCTTGATGATCAGGAACGGCGCGGTGGAGTTGACGTGCTGCTGGCGGATGAAGTCCTCGGCGGCGGTGTCCTCGATGAGGGCGTTCACGACGATCGCAGCGTTGTTCACCAGCACCCGCACGGGCGCGTCGCGCAACGCGCCCGCGGCCGCGTCGTAGGAAGCCCAGAAGGCGGTGCCGGTGTCGGGTTCGGCCAGGTCGGCGGCGAAGGAGAACGCCGTGCCGCCGGCCGCGGTGATCTTCTCGACGACGTCGGCCGCGGCGGCCGAGTCCTGGCGGTAGTGAACTGCGACGGTGTACCCCTCGGCGCCGAGACGGCCGGCGATGGCCGCCCCGATGCCGCGGCTGGCGCCGGTGACAACAGCGATGCCGTCGGACTCACGGGCGTCGAGCGCTTCGATGTCGTGCAGGTCGGTGTCAGACATGATGCCTTCCTGTCGCCCGGGATCGGGCGGTACTGGGTGCTGATGACGTGCGAGGCTCCCGCGCTCTTGTCGCGGCAGCTGTCGCGGAGGGAGAACCTCGACTCCCCGACTTCTATTCCGAGCGGAATAGAAGTTATCGCGCGTGCGACGCGGGTCGTGTCGCACGCGGCCCGGGAAACCGCCGACAGCAGGTGCCGACGCGCCGAGGTGGGACGGGCCGAACCCAGGTCCGGCGCCGCGTCGCCGTGCTCCTTCGGCTCCGCGATGACGTCGTCCCGCGTGACCGACCGGCCGTCCTCGGTGAGCTCATCGCGAATGAACTCGGTCATTCGATCGAACTCATGGGCGTTGAGCGCCTGGATGCAACGCTCTGAAGACTTCGCGTATCTCCTTCTCGGACATGCCGGCCTCTGTGTCGCCCCGAACCGCGGAGTGCGTGCACTCGGACGGTGATTGACCTGCTACGACGCCTTCCGTGAACCTCCGTGGCGACTGCCGTCGTGGGCGGGAATCGAGGGCGCAAGATTTCTATTCCGATCGGTACAGAATTCACTGTCGATCGCTGCTCGGGGTGGAGTACGCTCCACACATGGCTGGTTCGCGGAGCGTTGTCATGGGGCGGCCTCGGGAGTTCGATATCGACGAGGCGCTTGAGCGCGCCATGCAGGTGTTCTGGGAACGGGGATACGAGGGGGTCAGCCTCACCGATCTGACCAAGGCCATGGGCATCACGAAGCCAAGCCTGTACGCAGCCTTCGGCGACAAGAAGGAGCTGTTCCGCAAAGCTCTGGAGCGCTACACCGAGGGCCCTGCCGACTACGGGACGCGCGCCCTGGAGGAGCCGACCGCACGAGGGGTGGTCGAGGCGATGCTCCGCGGAGCGGTTCGGACCACGACGCGTCCCGGCGGCCCTGCGGGATGCTTGGGCGTGCAGGTCGCGCTGGCGTCGAGCGAAGCGGGGCGGCCCGCGCACGACATGCTGGTCGAGTGGCGGAACGCTTCGGCTCTACGCCTTGAGGAGCGTTTCCAGCGGGCCGTCGACGAGAACGATCTGCCGCGCGACGCCGACCCTCGACGGCTCGCCCGATACATCATGACGGTGACGTTCGGCATCGCCGTCCAGGCCGCCAGCGGCCTCGGCCGCGACGAACTCCAGGACATCGCCGACATGGCACTGGAGTGCTGGCTGCCAAATGGCGTGCGACGGACGCACACGGGGCGTTCCGGCTAGTACTACGCAGCTAGATCTGACCGATCTGGAGGCGCAGGCGCCGTGAGGCACGGTCAGACGGCCAGCTGGGGGACGACGCTTGCCGCGCTCTCCCGCGGCCTGCCGCTCGTCTACGAACCGGGCGAGCTTGTGCATCTTCCCGATGGCGACCCTCGCCAGCTATCCCGAAGCCCGCCAGGCCCTCCAAGTCGTGCGTTGCAGGAAGGACTTCACCAGCGGCAAGCTCACCATCGAGCGCGTCCACCTGATCACCAGCCTGCCGCCCGGCATCGCGAGCGGCACCCAACTCGCCGCCTGGATCCGAGAGCGTGCCTGTACTGCGTTCGCCCCTACCCGAACAGGCACACTCTGCCTGGTTTCGTGCCACCCCACGCCGGCCGCCAGGGTCTCCGCGAAGCCGGCCAAGAACATTTACTGTTCCGGTCGCGGGCGGGTGGCTGCTTTCAGGTTGCGGACAAGTTCCTCGCGGCCCTGTCCCCCCTCCCTCGCACCATCGGCACGGCGCCACGCGGGGGTACCGGGGCCGAACCGCCAGGACTCGCTCAGCGGGCCGTTGTCGACGGTGTCGTACCCGAACTGGTCGTTGAGCCGGGTCACCAGCTCGACCGCCTCGGGGAAGCCGCTCGAGACGGGCAGCGCCAGGCGGTCCGGGGCCCCGGCGGGCCGGCTCCTGTGCAACAGGATCGTGGCCCGGATGCAGGTGAACGCCGCGGCCACCTTCGATTTCGGCAGTTGCTCCTGCCGCAGCTCATGGACGGTCTTCTCCCCCGAATCGATCACGGGGAAATGGCCGTCGCGATAGATGGTGTAGTTGTTCGTGTCGAGCACGATCTTGCCGGCGAGTTCCTCGGCGGGCATGGTGTTGACGAGTCTGAGCGGCGCGGCGATGACGGCGAAGTCGCCGGCCGTGGCGGCCTGTGCGGCGGTCGCGGCACGTGCGGACGGTCCCAAGTCGGCGATGAGACGCGTGAGGGTTTCCGGGCCGCGCGAGTTCGCGATGACGACGGTGTATCCGTTGGCGATCGCTGCGCGGGCGATCTGGGATCCGACCTGGCCTGCTCCGATGATTCCGACCGTCGTCATGCGAGTTCCCTGTGCGAGGTGGCGGGGGAGGGCGTGGCCGCAGAGGCCAGTAGCGTCAGCTTGTCCGCGTCGCTGGATCCGGGTTCCGGGTGGAACACGACGAGCATCATGCCCTCGGCACCGGCGATGCTCATGCGCTCCCGGTTGAGGGTGAGGTCCCCGACCTGTGGGTGGTTGAAACGGATGACACTCCCGGTCTGCCTCCGCACTTCATGCTTGGCCCAGAGCTGACGGAACCGGGGACTGGCCAGCGTGAGCTCTCCGGTGAGTTCGATGAAGCGGGGGTCGTCGATGTCCTTGCCGACGGCCTGCCGCAGGCTGGCCATGAGGCATTCCGTGGCGACCGTCCACTCCGGGTACAGCGCCTGTCCCGCCGGGTCGAGGAACATGTCCCGGAGCTGGTTGCCGCCGACGGCCAGACGGGGGTCGATGGCTCGGGCCAGGGCGTTGGACGCCAGTACGTCGAAGTACCGGTTCTCGATGAACGCGGGCTGGACGAGGGAAGCCAACAGCTTCAGCGCACCCGGCGGCGGAGTCTGCTGACGCGGTCGGCGTCTGCGCCGCCGGGGAGCGTTCGTGACGAGCGTGAGCATGTGGGCGAGGGCCTCGTCGTCGAGGTGCAGGACACGAGCGATCGACTCGAGCACTTGTGGTGACGGGTTGCGGTCCAGGCCCCGTTCCAGCCGCAGGTAGTAGTCCGCACTGACGCCGGCGAGCATGGCCACTTCCTCCCGCCGCAGTCCCGGCACACGCCGTACACCGGTCTCGGGGATCCCGGCTTGCTGCGGCGTCACCAAGTCGCGCCGGGCCCGCAGATAGGCCCCCAGAGCGTTGCTGGATTCGTCCATGCAACCGAGTCTAAGTCGCTGCGGCGGCATCAGAGGGGGCCCTGTCAGACCCCAGGCTCCAGGGGACTCTGGGTGCGCATCTCGGCTGCTCATAGCGTGTTCGGCGGCCCTTTCGGGCCGGACCGCTTGAAAGGATGCATATGACCATCGCACCTGATGACCGGAGCCCCTACGGAGATACGGCCCCGATGAGCGTCTCGACCGATTCCACCGTGACGTCGACCACCCACAAGTCCTCGTCGTGGGCAGCCGTCGCCTCTTTGGGGGTGGGGATCTTCGCGATCATCATGTCGGAGTTCCTGCCCGCTAGTCTGCTCCCCCTCATGGCCGCCGACCTCGGCGTCAAGTCGGGTGAAGCGGGACAAGCCGTCAGCGTCACCGCGTTCTCCGCCGCCTTGTCGGCTCTGCTGATCTCGGTGGTCCTGCCGCGCACCGACCGGCGACGAGTCATGATCGGGCTGACGCTTCTGGCTGCCGTCTCGGACGTGATCGTCGCCTTCGCACCCAACCTCGTCGTGCTCCTGTCCGCGCGGCTCCTGCTGGGCATCGCGCTCGGCGGGTTCTGGGCGATGGCAACCGCCATGGCCGCGCACCTGGTGCGCGCCGACCACGTCGGCCGCGCACTGACCGTCATCAACGCCGGGGTCTCGGTCGCCACCATCGCCGCCGTACCGCTCGGCACATGGCTGGGCGAGATATGGGGCTGGCGGGGAGTGTTCCTGCTCGGTGCCGCGGTCGCGGTCCTGGCGCTGCTGCTGCAGGCGGCGGTGCTCCCCCATATCGCGCCCACCGCATCGAGTGGGCTGCGAGCTCTCGGGTCGGTGCTGCGCTCCGGCATCGTCCTCGCCGGCCTGTTCGCAATCCTGCTGATCTTCAGCGGCCACTTCAGCGGATTCACCTACATTCGACCGGCCGCCATGAGCCTGTCCGGGATCGATGGTGGTGGCTTCGCCGTGCTGCTCCTCGTGTTCGGCGTCGCTCTCTTCCTCGGCACAGCTCTCAGCGGCCCCCTGGCCGACCGTGCGCCACGAGTGGGCTTGCTCCTGTTCCCAGGAGTACTCGGCGTCGGGATGCTCCTCATGTTCGTCGTCGGCGCTTCCACCGTCGGCCTGTTCACCGCGGCAGCGGTATGGGGTTTCGGCTTTGGTGGCATGCCGACCACGTTGATGAGCTGGGGATCCCGGACCCAGCCGACACGGCTGGAGCAGATCGGCGGAGTCCTCGTGACCGCCTCCAACATCGGCATCACCCTCGGCGCGGTCGGCGGCGGCATTGTCGTCGACCACGCCACGGACAGCACGCCACTGCTCATCGGCGGTATCGCAGCGATCGCGGGCGCCGCACTGCTCTCGGCCCTGCGCCGGTAACGGCCACCCTCATGGGCCACGCCTCGGTGTACAGGCACCGCTGGCCCCGTCCTGGTCGAGCCTCACCATCACCGACAGGTTTCCGTCGGCGCGCCCGGACCTGCCACCTGGACCAATCGCCTCACCACCGGCCTCAGCCTGGTGGTGAGGCGATTGTGAACGTCAACTGCACGACCGCGCCCGGTTCCGAAGCCTCCGCCACCAAGCAGGACGTTCGTCAGGGGGTGCCCTGTCACCCCCCAGGCTCAAGAGGACTCTGGGCCGCCACCATCACCGTTCCTAATGTCAGTGGTGAGTCGAGCGGGGCACCAGTCCCCGCGGCTTTCCATCGGTCCCCGCGCGGGACCGACGACCCAAGAGGAGAAACTGATGACCGACCCGGCCCTCAAGGAGTGGTACCTGCGCTATGTGGCGGCGCTCAACGCCCACGAGCTCGACGGCTTGGACGAGTTCATCGCCGACGACGTCGCGCTGAACGGCGACCCGGGCACCCGCGACGACGTCATCGCGGTCCTGAAGCACGAAATCGACGCCGTGCCGGACCTCCACTGGGAGGTCAAGGAGCTGCTGTTCGACCGGGACCGGATCGCCGTGCGCGCGACCAACACCGGCACCCCGGTGAAGGAGTGGCTCGGCGTTCCTCCCTCCGGCGCCTCCTTCGAGATCGTCGAATACGCCATCTACAGGGTCAGCGACGGCCGGTTCGTACAGATGACGTCGCTGCACGACTCGGCCGACATGCTGCGGCAGTTGGCCGCCTGACCACGGCAGCCACCGGCGCGGCGCCCTGGGATCTCCCAGGGCGCCGCGCCGCCCTCACCGGCCGGCCCGCTACCTGTGGTAGCTGGACCTGTTCAGGCCCAGGACCTCGCAGTACCGCTTCACGTCGAAGGCGTCCCGGTGATCGGCGACGAACCCGTGCGGCTCCACTGTCACCTGGGCCGGATCGCGCGTGTGCCGCCGTCCGTCCCCTCGGTCCGGCAGCCACGTACATCCATGCGCCTCCCACACTTGTGCCGTCTCTTGATGGTCCGCCGGCGGACCGCCTCATGGCGCCGCCTGACCCCTGGCGAAGGAACATGCACGGTGTTGACGTTGGGGCTCTCTTCGTGCATGCTACTCAGCAAGAACGAACGTTCTGTCGCGCACCCTCGCTCCACGGCCTGGACGGCGCCCCCCTGCCGCCAGGCCCATGGCTTCTCCCGGTGGCCGCACAGGATCCCAGCACCAACCAGTGCGCAGCGGCGCCGGGGAAGGCGACCTCGACACACGCCCCGCATCGTGCAACAGCGGCGCCGGCCGTCGAATCCATTACAGAAGGACGAATCACCCATGGACGTGCTTTACACCGCGGTGGCGACCGCCACCCACGGCCGCGACGGCCGTGCCGTTCTCGCGGACGGATCTCTGGACCTGCAGCTCGCGACCCCGAAGGAACTGGGCGGTAGCGGCAAGGGCAACAATCCCGAGCAGCTCTTCGCCGCCGGCTACGCGGCATGCTTCGCCAGCGCACTCGGCATTACGGGCCGACAGGCCGGCGTAGACCTCTCCAACGCCACCGTGACGGGGGAGGTGTCGATCGGCAAGCAGGGCGAAGGCTTCGGACTCTCCGCCGTCCTGCGGATCACTCTGCCCAGCAGCGTCGACCGCGGAACCGCCGGAGAACTCGTCGAACAGGCCCACCAGATCTGCCCGTACTCCAACGCCATTCGCGGCAACGTCCCGGTCCAGCTCGTCGTCGAGTAATTTCCCACCCGGTCAACGTGCACGATTCGGCCCAGTGGCTGGGGCAGTTCGACCGCCCTGTACGAGTCACGTCGGTTGGGCAGACGCGCCCTCACCGGCGGACGGCGCACGGTGCGCCTCCGGCGCGACGAAGACGGGCGAATCATCGGGGCCGGCGGCGATGGCCAGGAGCCGTACGACACCGACGCCGCCGAATCCGTGCTGCACCACGTCTCCAGCCCGCGCGACGCAGCGACCATCGCGCAGAGATGGGTGCACCAGCAGCGCAAGCTCACCGCGACCGACCCGGACTGGAACTGCCCCTGGCCACTGGACCGGCAACGCCACTACCGCGTACTCGCCGACCCACCAGGCGGCCGGCTGCCCGGCATCCAGTCCGGCGTAACGATGGACGGCGGCGCCATGGGTAAGTGCTGAAGCGACAGAAGCAACCGGGCACTTGAAAGCACTCTCTCGACCGACAGCAGGAGCGACTGTCCACGTTGGGCGTCCAGGGCCTGTTGCGTGACGGTCCGCCGACGGAGTCGGCGGACCGTCACGCATTCCTGCATGTCGGATTTTTCGCTGGCCGGACGGGTCGGCGTGAGGTTCCCGACGAATCCTCGGGCCGGTGGTGGGCGGTGGCCCTCCGTCTTGATCTCCGGGCGGTGGTCAAGGGCGGTCGGTCGTTTCCAGATCACGGGGTGAGGCGGGTTCGTAGGCTCGCGGGAGGGCGGAGATCAGCGAAGTCGCCGAACGCGTCGCCGCACGCCGGACGGAACTCGACGAGGAGGGGAAGCTCCTGGTCGAACGGCATGAGAAGATCTGCGCCCGAGCGCGGGGGACTTGCCGCGGCGATGGGTGTATGGGAACGCATACGGGCCCGGCTGGGGTCGGACAAGTCGGCGACCCAAGCGGCACCCGTGAAGGTGGGTGGCCGTGGTGTGCTGCTGGAGCCACTGCGCGGCAAGATGAGCAAACTGCCCGGCCGCGGCTGGCCGCGCAGGCTGCCCGACGGACGCTTCCAGCACGCGTCGTAGACCACCGCCGTCCCGTAACCGGTGTGCCCCCGGCCGCCGCCGGCTTCGACGTTCGCATGAAGAGAATCAACGAGCCGCCGGGGACACCGACTTCCCCTGTCCACCAGTGCCGTCCGCCTGCGTCCCGGAAACCAACGCATTCCGCACCCGCCTGCTCAGCCGCCACCTCAAGGAGATCGGCTCGCGCCGGTGCCGTCCGAGGCCCGACGGATTGTCAACGTCGTGCTCGCCGTGCTCCGCCACGACCAGCGCATCGCCGGCATGGCCAACGGCAACGGCAGCGGGGTTGAGCCGCGGTCAGGGCGCGGGGCCGGCTCGGCGCTATTGCCCCCAAGGGGGCGTGCGTGGTCGCGTATCGCGCGGGCGGCCTGGTTCAGGCAGGCGACGACGAGGGTTTCCTTGCTGGGGGAGTGGCTATGGATGCCGGCCCGTGTCACCTGCGCTTCCGCGACGATCCGGTCCACGTCTCGGCATGGAATCCCTTCCGCGTAGAACACTCGGCTGACGTGTCGAGTCGCCGGGACCGCGCTTCAGACCGGCCGGCTTTCGGACTTGCCGCGCGCTATCGAGTCACTTCAAGCGGGTAGAACGTTCGGTCTTGACAAACGAAGGCGCTCTTGCCAGTCTGACGGACAGAACGTTCATTCTTCCTAGGTGGCGTCCAGATGCCGGCCGTATCCCGCGGCGGCTTGAGACGCCATCAGCCCTCATTGCCCGGGCCGAACGATCGTGCCGGTCCGGGAGATGTGCAACCGGCCTGATCGAGAAGGCCGACCGCAGGAACCCCTGAACTGCTCTCTTCTCCGCATACCACTGAAAGGGATCATCGTGAGCGCCATTGCTGCTCCGTCCGACACCGCTGGGACGGCCTCTGCCCTGCGGCGGCTCTACTTCGTCCGGTTCGCATTCGCCATCGTCTGGGCCCTCGTGATGTTCACGATGGCCAAGGGGATCACCCCGGCCGGGGCCGTACTCCTGGTGCTGTACCCGCTGTTCGACGTGGGTGCGGCCATCTACGACGCAAAGGTCTCGCGCAGCACGGGATCGCCCGTGCTGCTGTACGTGAACGTCGCGGTCAGCCTTGTCACGGCTGTCGGCCTGGCAGTCGCCTGCGCGTCGGGCATTCCGGCAGTGCTGCGCGTGTGGGGGGCCTGGGCGGTCGTGGCCGGTCTGGTCCAGCTGATCGTGGCCATCCCCCGCCGCAAGATGGGCGGCCAGTGGCCGATGATCCTCAGCGGTGGCATCTCGGTCCTGGCCGGAGGGTCGTTCATCGCGTCGGCCGGCGCGGACGATCCCGCGCTGACCAGCGCCGTCGGCTACGCCATCCCGGGCGGCATCTTCTTCCTCCTCTCTGCCCTGCGCCTGGGGCGCGCCGCCAAGGTGAGCTGACATGGGTAACCACACGTACGACGTCATCGTGATCGGCGCGGGTCCGGTCGGGGAGAACGTCGCCGACCGGGTGGTGCAGGGCGGGCTCAGCGTTGCCATTGTCGAGCGGGAGCTGGTCGGTGGTGAGTGCTCCTACTGGGCCTGCATGCCGACCAAGGCGCTGTTGCGGAGCGCGGCGGCGCTTCGAGCGGCCCGGCAGGTTCCGGGATCGCGTGAGGCGGTGACCGGCGACCTCGACGTCGCGGCTGTGCTCCGCCGTCGTGACAACTTCGCCTCGCAGTGGAACGACGACGGGCAGGTGTCCTGGCTCGACTCGGCCGGAATCACGCTGTACCGGGGCCAGGGACGGATCAGCTCCGACCGGGTTGTCGAGGTCGCCGATGAGTCCGGTGCCGCGACGTCGCTGACCGCGCGGCATGCGGTCGTGATCGCGACGGGCAGCGCCGCTCTGCTGCCGGACATCCCCGGTCTGCGCGAGGCGGAGCCGTGGAGCAGCCGGGAAGCGGCCGCCGCGCATGCGATTCCCGGCCGGCTCGCCGTCATCGGCGGCGGCGTCGTGGCATCGGAGATGGCGACGGCGTTCGCCGCCCTGGGCTCGTCGGTGACGATGCTGGCCCGCGACGGTGTACTGCCGCTCGCGGAGCCGTTCGCCGGTGAACGGGTCACCGAGTCGTTGCGGGAAGCCGGTGTATCGGTGCTCCTCGGTTCGGAGGCCGGGGCTGTGAAACGTGACAGCGACGGTACGGTGCACATCACCCTGACCACCGGTCAGCTTGTCGAGGCCGACGAGGTCCTCGTCGCCATCGGCCGCACGCCGAACACGCAGGACGCCGGCCTGGACGCTGTCGGCCTGAAGCCGGGTGCGTGGCTCACGGTGGACGACACACTACGGGTGGTCACAGATGACGGGGCGTTGCTGGGAGACGGGTGGCTGTACGCCGCCGGCGATGTCAACCGGCGCGTGCTGCTGACCCACCAGGGCAAGTACCAGGCACGTGTCGTGGGCGATGTCATCGTGGCGCGCGCGAAGGGCCAGGCGGTCGACGACAGTCCGTGGGGCCGCCATGTGGCCACTGCCGACGAGCGTGCGGTGCCGCAAGTGGTCTTCACCGAGCCGGAGATCGCTTCGGTGGGACTGACCAGGGCGGCGGCCGAGGAGGCCGGGCTCCGGATCCGCGTCGTCGACTACGACCTGGGCGCCGTCGCGGGATCGGCCCTTCACGCCGACGGCTACCGGGGGCATGCCCGCATGGTCGTCGACGAGGACCGCAGGGTGGTCGTCGGCTTCACGCTCGTCGGTCCCGATGTCGCGGAACTGCTGCATGCCGCGACGATCGCGGTCGTGGGTGAGGTTCCCATCGACCGGCTGTGGCACGCGGTTCCGGCGTATCCCACCGTCAGCGAGGTGTGGCTGCGGCTGCTGGAGGCTTACGGCCGCTGACCGAACCGGCAGCCCTCCTGTCCCGACCGGACAGGAGGGCTGCCGGCTGCCTCGGCCACTCGGAACGCGGACCGGTCGGGGACTGAGGTTGGTCGGTTCGGGGCGTGGTGAGGACTGACACTCCTGACCAGCGGACTGCTGATGCTCCTGCTGGCCCCATTCGCCGCGCAGCTCAAAAGCGCTGGGGCGGAGGATGGGTGCTCAGCCTGGCCGGCGTCATCATCGCCGCCGGCCTGATCGAGCGAATCGTCGCCACCTCCACGCTGTGGCAGGTCATCACCGGCACCGTTCTCGGCCGTGTGACCGCGCCCGCGGTATCCCCCGCACTGTGAGCTCAGCGAGGGCGTCGCCGAGTGACATCAGCGACTGCGGTGTAGTCGGACAGTCGGGCTGGCGGCACCCGGCCGGCGGAGATGCCGAGGGAGATGGGCAGGCCGGTCCGCGCGGTGCACCGCCGGTGTGCGGTGGGCCCGGACGGGCCGAAGCCCGGCGGTAGTCGGCGCCACGTACAGCCCGTCGTGGCCACGAACACAATGGACGCCGGCACCTGCCGGTCCCCTCGTCGGGCCCGTCCGGCTTGCCGAGGAGTTCCGACCCGGAGGCGTGCTGGCCGTACTTGCGTTGCGCTACCCGCACTGATTCCGCCGTGAAGACGTCGTTCTCGACGGGGCTCACCTGACCAAGGCCATGGCGCTTCCGGACGACCTCGAGCGAGGAACTGACGGCAGTCCGGCCGTCGTCCTTGCGTGGCTCGCCGTGGCGGGCTCGTGTTCGCATGGTTCGCCGTCGAGACCGGGGCAGAACGTTGGAGGTACTTCGTGACCGGCAGTCCCGGCGCGTGACCGGCGTCCCGGAGCAGCCATCACTGTTCCGGGACACCGGCCCCCAGTGTTTGCGCCAGCGTGCCGAGCAGCCCGGAGAGCCGGCGCCGGTCTGCCGCGCCCAGTCCGGCGAGCAGCTCCTGCTCCTGGGCCGACCGTACGGCGAAGATCCGCTCGGCCAGTTCGAGACCCTCCGGGGTGAGACACAGCCGGATGATCCGGCGGTCGTCTGCGTCGCGCTCCCGCCGGATCAGACCCGCTGCCTCCAGACGGTCCGCGTGCTGGGTGAGACCGCCCGCGCGGACCGTGCCGGCCGCCGCCACCTCGCCGGTCGTCCGGCGGTAGGGCTCTCCCGCGTCGCGGAGGGAGGCGAGCACGTCGTAGGCGGGCAGGCTGATGCCGTACTCACGGACGGTCCTGCTGATCAGCCCCCGATGAACAGCGGCACACTCGTTCAGCTGTGCGAAAAGGGCTGCGGGAGAGTTGTCCGCCGCCCGGGCCGCGGGTTCCGGGCGAAGATGCTCGGGGTGTACGGGCTCCGAGGGCGGCCGGGTGGTCGCGGCGACCGTCGCGGGGTGGCCGACGCGGGGGTGCACGGACACGTCCGCGCCGTCGGCCGCGCCGCCCGGCGCAGGCGGGGGAACGACGTCGAGGGCGTCTCCGAAAGCGGTGGTGAGCACGTCCGTCAACGCCGGAGCGAGCTCCTCGGTCGGGACCGAGGCCGCCGGTTCATGGGCGAAGAGGTAGCGCTCCATGATCACGCCGAACAGGACGCTCCGAATGACAGCGGCGCGCACCTCCGCGTCGGCCGAGTCGCCGAGCAGGCGCGTGAGAGGTTCGCCGACCTGCTTCTCCAGGATCGTGCGCAAAAGCTCGGCGCTCGGCGGGTGGCTGACGGCCGAGCGGATCAGCGCGGGCCAGGGATCGTCGGTCGGCAGGCGGTCCCACCGGTCGAGGTAGGCGCGGGCCAGAGCCGCGGGGAGTTCGCCCGTGCTGTCGGCCGCGGCCGACAGCACGTCGTTGGTGACGCCCGACCCGCTGCCCACCGCCTCACGGAACAGACCGTCCTTGGTGCCGAAGTACGCCATCACCAGGCCGGGCGTCACTCCCGCCTCGGCCGCGATGGCGCGGACGCCTACGCCCCTGTAGCCGTGCGCGCCGAACAGTCGCCGGGCCGCGTCGAGGACCGCGTGGCGATTGCCCTCCGGGTCATGGGAGCCGGGACGGCGCTGTGACGGCTGTGCTGCTTCCCTGCCGGTTCCCGGCGTGGGGCTTGCGGCCGATCGTCGACGGCCCTCGTTCTTCGGATCCACATGGTCCACTTTAAACGAGTGTTCATAAAAACAGTCGTTCAAAAATGATCACGCTATGTGAACCGGACCGGTTCGCAGAGTGAGCGGCACCGCGGTGCCGCCGCGCCGCACCGCGACGATCTCGGCCAAGATCGACACGGCGGTCTCTCCGGGTCCCCGGCCGCCGAGATCCAGCCCGATCGGCGAGCGCAGCCGTGCGAGTTCCGCTTCGGTCGTACCCGCCGCGCGCAGTCGCCCGAGCCGGTCCTCGTGCGTCCGGCGGCTGCCCATGGCTCCGACGTATCCGGCCCTGCTGCGCAGGGCGAGGGCGAGGACCGGCACGTCGAACCGTGTGTCATGGGTCAGCACGCACACCGCGGTCGAAGCGTCGACCAGGTCCTCATGGGCGCGGAACCAGCGCTCGGGCCGTTCGGTGACGACATCGTCGGCCCTCGGGAAGCGCTCGGCCGCCGCGAAGGCGGGCCTGGCGTCGCAGACCGTCACCCGGTGCCCGAGTGCGGCGCCGATGTCCGCCAGAGGCCGGGCGAACTCTGCTGCGCCGAAGATCAGTAGATGTGGCCGAGAGGCGAAGGACTGCACCAGCAGCCCACGCTCCGGAGCGCAGGCGGTGTCGCCGGTTGCCCCGTCCCCGCTGGCCACGAGCCCGCTGGCACCGCGGCCGAGCATGCCCTCGGCGGCCAGGGTCGCCGCCCGGTCCACCCGTGGGTCGCCCAACGAACCGGTAGTCGTCCCACCGCCGACGACCAGGCAGCCGCTGCTGTCGACGGGGGTGACCAGAGCCACCGGCACGCCGGCCGCGATGTCGGCGGCAAGCCGGCCGAGCGGTACTTCCGCACCCACCTCGCGGACCAGTACCTCGATCGTTCCGCCGCAGGTCAGGCCCACCGCAAAGGCGTCCTCGTCGCCGACTCCCCAGCGCTCGAGCGTCGGGGCGGCGCCCGCGAGCACCTCCTCCGCGATCGCGCAGACGGCGGCTTCGACACAGCCGCCGGAGACGCTGCCGACGATGCGGCCTGCCTCGGACACGAGCATCGATGCACCCGGACCGTGCGGGGATGATCCCCAGGTCCGCACGACGGTCGCCATGGCGAAGCGGGTTCCGGAGCGTTGCCAGGCGGCCGCCTGGTCGATGACGTGTCGCATATCGCCCTCCGCGGGCCGTGAAATCTCGGGCAGCCTCTTGCCAAGAAGAAACTTTAATGTAAATCATTTTAGGTACTAGATAGATCCGTCCGTGTCGAATGCCACGGCGTGACGACGACACGAGAGGTCCGGTGGCAGCAGGTTGAAACCCACATCCTTCGACTACACCGCCCCCAGCACCGTCGGCGAGGCGGTCGCGCTCCTCGCCGACGAGGAGCGGGAGGCCAAGGTCGTCGCGGGCGGCCAGTCCCTGATCCCCATGCTGAACATGCGTCTCGCCAGGCCCGAGCTGCTCGTGGACATCACCCGGATCCCCGAACTCGGCCGCCTCCACGTGGACGAGTCGGGCAATCTGCGCATCGGAGCCGCCGTGCGGCAGGCCCACGCCGCCGCAGACAACGCGGTACGGGACGGATGGCCGCTCCTGGCCGCCGCGATCGGTCACATCGGACACCCTCAGATCCGCAACCGCGGTACCGTCTGCGGCAGCCTCGCCCACCATGACCCGGCCGCCGAACTCCCCACCGCGGCACTGTCCCTGGACGCCCGCTTCGTGATCACCGGGCCGCGGGGCACCCGTACGGTCGCCGCCGAGGACTTCTTCGTCGCCACCTTCTCCACGGCCGTCGAAGCGGACGAGCTCCTCACCGAGGTCGTGTTCCCGCCGCCCCCAGCACACCACGGCTGGGCCTTCGAAGAACTGACCCGCAGGCACGGCGACTTCGCCACCGTCGGCGTGGCCGTCGTCCTGGAACGGGACACCGCTTCGGACACCGCCCGCGCCGCCCGCGTGGTCTTCTGCGGCGCGGGCCCCGTCCCGATACGTCTGCCCGCCGCGGAGGACGCGCTCGTCGGCAGCGACGTCGGCGAGCAGGCCCTCGCCGACGCGGCCCGTGCCGCGCTGTCCCGCCTCACCCCTTCCGACGACGTCCACGCCACCGCCGAATACCGGCGCGAGGGCGCCGCCCATCTCCTCGTCCGCGCCTGCACCACCGCCTGGGAGCGCTGCTGATGACCCCCTCCGTCCCCACCCCGCTCGCCGCGCGCACACCGTCGCTCGCCGAGCCCTCCGCCTGGCACGAGATCAGCCTCACCGTCAACGGACGACCGGTCACCGCCCAGGTCGAGTCGCGGCTGCTGCTCAGCGACTTCCTGCGCGACCGGCTCGGCCTCACCGGCACCCATGTCGGCTGCGAACACGGAGTCTGCGGGGCCTGCACCGTCCTCGTCGACGACGAGCCGGTGCGCACCTGCCTGACCCTGGCCGTGCAGTGCGACGGTGCCGAGCTCCGCACCGTCGAGGGCCTCGCCCCTGCCGACGCCCCGCTCACCCCCGTGCAGCGGGCCTTCCACGAGTGCCACGGCATGCAGTGCGGCTTCTGCACGCCCGGATTCGTCATGACGGCGACCGCCCTGACCGAACAGGGCGAGCGCCCCGACGAGGAACAGGTCGCCGACGCGCTCAGCGGGCATCTGTGCCGGTGCACCGGCTACCGCAACATCCGCCGTGCCGTGTGTCAGGCACTCGACGAGCGATTCGGGGAGTGACCCGTATGTCCCACGATTCCGACCGGGCCCAGTCCGGCAACGGCAACTGGATCGGCCGTTCCGTCCCACGCGTCGAGGACGACCGGCTGCTGCGCGGCAACGGACGCTACGTCGACGACATCGCCCTCCCCGGCGCCGTCGAGGCCGCCTTCCTGCGCAGCCCGCACGCCCACGCCCGTATCGAGTCGGTCGACGTGACCGCGGCCCTGGCCGCGCCCGGTGTCGTCGCCGTGTGGACCGGCGACGACGTGGCGGGCCTGCCCGCGATGCTGAACAAGGAAGAACTGCGCACCCCGCCGGGCCTCGCCGAGCTCCTGGACCCACTGGTCCGGATGACTCCCATGCCCCTGCTCGCCCGCGAGAAGGTCCTCTACGTCGGCCAGCCCGTCGCCGTCGTCCTCGCCGAGAACCGCTACCTCGCCGAGGACGCCCTGGAACTCGTCGAGGTGCGGTACGCCCCGCTGCCGGTGCTCGTCGACCCCGAACACGCCCTGAGCGAGGACGCGACCCTGCTGCACGAGGATCTGCCGGACAACACCGCGGTGGCGGTCGCCACCCGCGTCGGTGACCCGGAAGAGGCGTTCGCCGGCGCGCACGCCGTGGTGAGCGAGCAGTTCGAGGCCCACCGGTACGTCGCCTCGCCGATCGAGACCCGCGCGATCTCGGCCCAGGTCGATCCGTACAGCGGCCGGCTGACCGTCTGGTCGGGCACCCAGACCCCGCACCGGCTGCGGGACGCCATCGCCCACACCCTCGGCCTGGAATCCGCCACGGTCCACGTCATCGCGGCCGACGTCGGCGGAGGCTTCGGCCAGAAGGGCATCCTCTACGTCGAGGAACTCCTCATCCCGCACGCCGCCCGTCGCCTCGGCCGCCCCGTGCTGTGGCGCGAGGACCGCAACGAGAACCTCACCGCCTCCTCGCACGCCCGCGAACAGATCCACCGCATCGAACTCGCCGCGGACGCCGAAGGCCGCCTCCTCGCCGTACGCGACCGGATCACCGTCAACTTCGGCGCGTACAACATGACCGGCCTGGTCGTGCCGTACAACTCGCTGTGCCACCTCCTGGGCCCCTACCGCGTCCCGAACGTGCACATCGATGTCGTCGGCGTGCTCACCAACACCACCTTCGCCACGCCCTACCGGGGAGCCGGACGTCCGGAGACGGTCTTCGCCATGGAACGGGCCATGGACCGGCTGGCCGCGGAACTGGGCATCGAGCCCGAGGAGCTGAGGGCGCGCAATCTTGTGCGGCCGGACGAGATGCCGTACGCGACCGGCCTGGTGGACCGCTCGGGCAGGCCGCAGTCCTACGACTCCGGGGACTTCCCCGAACTCCTGCGTCGCGCCGTCACAAAGGCTGACGTCGAGCGGGTACGCGCCCAACAACGCGAAGGCGCCCGTGACGGCAAGCACGTCGGTATCGGATTCGCCATGTACATAGAGGCCACCGGCCTCGGACCGTTCGAAACCGCGCGCATCGACATCGCCCCCAGCGGCCGGGTGCGGCTCGCCATCGGTGCCCCCTCCCAGGGGCAGGGACACCGCACCTCCATGGCGCAGATCGCCGCCGACGCCATCGGAGTGCCGATCGATGTCATCGACGTGGTCGGCGGCGACACCGAGGCCACCCCGTTCGGCGTGGGCACCATCGCCAGCCGCGCCCTGGTCAACGCCGGGAACGCCGCCCACCGGGCCGGCCGACTCGTCCGCGAGAAGATCGTCGAAGCGGCAGCCCGCCGCCTCGGTGTCGCGGCGGGCGGCCTCGACCTGAGCGACGGCATCGTACGGGCCAAGGAACCCGGCGGGCCGTCCATCAGCCTGGCGGAACTGGCCGGGAAGGCACCGCTGCCCGGCACCCCCGAACCCACCGACGGCCGGCACGGCACCGAGATCAGCGAGACCGTGCACTTCCGCCCACCGGGTTTCGCGGTCGCGAGCGGAGCGCACGCGGCCGTCGTCGAGGTCGACGAACACACCGGCGAGATCGAGATCCTGCATTACGTCGTCGTCCACGACGCGGGCAACATCGTCAACCCGATGATCGCGGAAGGACAGGTCACCGGCGGCATCGCGCAGGGCATCGGCGGAGCACTGTACGAGGAGATGGTCTACGGCCCCGACGGCCAGCCCCGCACCGGCACCTACATGGACTATCTGGTGCCCACGTCCTCGGAGATCCCCGACCTCGACATGGACGAGATCTTCACCCCGAGCCCCATGAACGACCTCGGCGTCAAGGGACTCGGCGAAGGTGGCGCGATCGCCCCGCAGGCGGTACTCGCCGGCGCCGTCGAGGACGCGCTGCGCCCCTTCGACGTGGTCGTACGCCGCGGCCCCCTCTCGCCGAGCCGGGTGCGCGCGCTGATCCGTACGGCGGCCGCCACCTGAGTCCGCCCCGCACCTGAACCGGCTCCGCATCCACGGCCGGCCCAAGCCGGTCGCCCCTTGATTGGACAACCATGCAGCTCGACCACTCCTTCACCGTCCCGGCCGACCTCGACGACGCCTGGAAGCTCTTCCAGGACCTCGACCGGGTCGCGCCCTGTATGCCCGGCGCCGTGCTGGACACCCTCGACGGCGACTCCTTCACCGGCCGCGTCAAGGTCAAGGTCGGCGCGGTGCAGATGAGTTACCGCGGCGAGGGCACCGTCACCCGCGACGACGCCGCCCGCTCGATGCTCCTCGACCTCAGCGGGAGCGAGACCCGCGGCGCGGGCACCGCGTCGGCCACGGTCAGCGCGACGCTGGCCGTCCACCCGGCCGGCACCCTGGTACGCGTACGCACGGACCTCGACATCACCGGCCGGCCGGCACAGTTCGGCCGGGGCATCATGACCGAGGTCGGCGACCGCATCGTTCAGCAGTTCGCCACCCGACTCGAAGAGCTGCTGCGGGACGCCGGGCCTGCCGCGTCTGCGGTGTCCACGACGGGCATGGCGGAAACCCTCCAGGGCCGGCTCGCGCCCGAGCCGGAGGCCATCGACCTCGGTGCGGCGGCGCTGCCCGTGCTGCTCAGGAAGGCTGCGGCACCCACGGCGGCCGTGCTGTTCGCGGTGGTGGTGATTCAGGCGCTGAGGCGGCGTTCTCGCAGGTGAAACCCTACGGCACGGCCCCTCCGGCCGAGGTGGGTGTGCGCACCCTGCCGCTGAGTTTGGCCTCCGTGGTCGCGGCACCGCTGGGTGCGGCGCTGACCGAGCGGTTCGGCGCTCGTCTGTCCATGCCGGCGGGCGTACTGCTGGAGGCGGTGGCGTCCCTGTGGATGCTGACGTGGGACGCGCAGGCCTCGTACGCGGCCATGTGGCCGCCGTTCGTGCTGCTCGGTCTTGGGGTGGGCATGGTCATGTCGGCGTCCTCGGACGCGATCGTCGGCAACGCGCCCGTCAGAGACGGCGGTGTCGCGAGCGGCCTGCAGTCCACCGCGCTGCAGATCGGCGGCGCCCTCGGCACGTCCGTGCTGGTATCGCTGATCAGCAACCGCGTGGGCTCCACGCTCGTCGGCGAGCTGACCGGCGCCGGGGTGCCGGCCTCCGCGGCACAGGGCTTCGACGAAGCGAAGGACGCCGTGGCGATGGGCGTGACGCCGGTCAAGCACGGCATGACCGCGCAGCTGAAGGCCGCCGTTGTCGAGGGCAGCGGCAACGCCTTCATGAACGGTGTGCACGCCGCCGTTCTCGTCACCGCTGTTCTGTGTCTCGTGGGTGCTCTCCTCGCCGCCGTGGGCTTGCGCCGCGACACCGGCTCCCCTGCTATCGACGGCTGACGGCGAGTAGGGCGGAGAGGCGGGCCGAGGCCGGGCACGCCGACCCCCTCTGCTGCGCCCCGGTGTGCGGCAGACAGGGCCGTGCGTGTCGATCGTCCCGGTGACGTCTTGAAGTCGCTGAGCTCAGGGGCGGAGGACGGTGGGGGCGGATTCCGCTCTGCCGTCGCTTCCGGGAGCCGGCGGTGCGGACTCCTCGGGAGAGTGGCGGTGCACTCCGATCATGCCGAAGGCGGTCAGAGCCGCCGCGACGGCGGCCGCCACGCCGCACACCAGGAACGCGGTGCTGAAGCCGCTGCCCAGGGCGTCAAGGGCCAGGCCGTGCGCCGCTGATCCCGGGGCTCCGGGCGGCAGGCTGTTCACGGCGACGGGCCCTCCGGCCCCGGCGATCTCCCGTGCCGCCGCCGCTTGACCGGCCGGCAGGTCCGCGCCGGCCAGGTTCGTGGCGAACGCCGACCCCGCGTTGCCGAGGGCGACCGCGCCGACGACGACGGGACCGAGGACGAAGCCGAGGTCGCGCAGCATGTTGGTGGTGGCGCTGGCCATGCCCGCCAGGTTTACGGGCACGCTGTTGAGCGCCACGGCCGTCACCGAGCTGACGGTCAGGGCGAAACCGATGCCGATCAGCAGGGCGGGCGTGACGAACGCGCCGAGTCCCGGGTCGGTGACATCCAGGCGGGTGAACAGCAGGCAGCCGATCGCCATCAGGACGAATCCAGAGGTCAGCAGCCAGGATGCGGCGACCCGGTGGAGCAGCCGCGAGACGACCGGGATGAGGAGGAAGGCGGGTCCCTGGAGGAGCAGGAACAGGATTGCGACGCGGATCGGGTCCTGGTGCTGCACCGGGCCCATCCACATGCTCATCGCGAAGCAGGCGCCGAGGAAGGCGAGCATGCCGATGACCGCGACGACGGACGACACCGTGAAGGCCCGGTTGCGGAACAGCTTCAGGTCGAAGATCGGGGACTCGGCCCCGAGCTCCACCACAGCGAACCCGGCGAGGAAGCATGTGCCGAAGATGAAGGCGAGCATCACGGGAAGAGTGGTCCAGCCCGACTCGGGCCCCTCGACGGCGCCGTACAGCACCAGGACGAGACCGATGGCGAAGGTGATCTGACCGGCCACATCGAACTTGCGGCCCTCGGGCGCCTTTGACTCCGTGGCCAGCGCCAGGGTGAGCACCATGCTGACCAGGGCGAGTCCGACGAGTACCGAGAAGGATCCACGCCACGACCCGACCTTGGCGAACATGCCGCCGAGCAGAGGTGAGACGGCGGCGCCTGCGGACAGGAAGCCGCTCCAGAGCGCCACCGCGTGCGCTCGTTCCCGCATGCTGCGGGTGACGGCGGTGATCGCAGTGAGCGAGCCGGGGAACATGGCGCCGGCTCCCAGCCCGTTCAGGGCGGCGCCGATCCACAGCACCTGGACGTTCGGTGCGAGTGCGGCCACGGCACTGCCCGCGGCGACCAGGACCGTGCCGGCCACGACGAGCCGTCGCCGTCCGAAGAGGTCGCCGAGGACACCGAAGGTGAACTCGAAGCAGACCACGGCGATCATGAACGCGGCGGTGATCCACGTCAGCTGGGATCCGTGGGTGTGCAGGTCCTCCTGGAAGAGCCCGAGGAGCGAGGCCGGCAGCGCGTTCGCGACCTGGGCCACGAAGACCGCGCCGCAGGCGGCAGTCAGTGTTCCCGCGTAGCCCGGCATCCGGGCGGCCCCCGCGGTTGGGCCCTGGGACGTCGTCGTCCCGTTGTTGAGCGTCATTGCTGATTCTCCCTGGCTGGGAAAGAAGGCCACCGGGGAAGCGGGAGCCTCGAGAGCTGGAAGTGCTCGGCTCTGCGTACGCGGTGGGGGAGAGGGGCACGACGCGAGACGGCGCGATGCCGTGGAGAATGGCATTCGCTTTACGTCAAGTCAATGATCTATTCAGAATCTAAGGCTGGCTCACCGTCTGTCACAGAATCATGCGCACTGTCGTCCCCGGCGCCATCCCCGCCGTCGGCGGCGCGATGGATCTCGCCGCCGGAGCGCGGCAGGTCCTGGTGATGATGAGGGTGCTCACCCGGGACGGCGCCCCCAAGCTCGTCCCCGCGTGCACGTATCCGCTCACGGGGGCCGCCTGCGTCAGCCTTGTCCGCACCGACTATGGCGTCTTCGCTCCCGGCCCGGACAGGGTCCGCATCCTGGAGACGTACGGCACCACGGCCGCGGAGCTGCGGGTACGACTCTCCGTGGACCCGCTCCCGTGAGCGACGCGTCAGCTGCCCGTACAACACGTTAAGATCCAGCCCATGGCGAACCTTCGACAGGCGCAGAAGCAGATGACGCGCCGTCTGCTGCTGGAGTCAGGACTTGAGCTGTTCAAGACCAAGGGGTACGCCGCCACCACGGTGGACGACATCGCGAGCGCGGCGGGCACCACCCGCGTGACCTTCTACGCGTACTTCCCCACCCGTAGCGAACTGATGAAGGCGCTCATCGACGAGCAGCTGAACGAGGCGTTGCAGCGGGTTCGCTCTCCCGAGCACGGCTCCACGGCGCGGGACCTCGTCGCCACTGTCGCCGAGGGGACGCCGGAGGCGATCATGGCGTGGCTGCGGCGGACCGCCGACAGCTGGCCGGCCATCCGGCCGATCATCCGCATCGGCCGCGATGCCGCGGTGGTCGACCCGGAACTCACCGACCTGGTCGAGCGATGGCTGGAGGAGGCCATCAGCGACATCGAGGACGGACTGACGACGGCTGGGCGCCTCGAGCCCCATCAACGTCACTTCCGGGGCGTGCTCGCGATGGCCCAGCTGGACTTCGTAGCCCAGCACTGGGACCGGGCCGACTGGAAGCTCACGCGTGACCAGATGCTCGACGAACTCGGCGCCAGTTGGGTACAGCTGCTGACCTGACCCGCCGGCGCGGATCGCACCCCCCTTCCGTCCGGCGCGGTGGGCGCGGCCGGTGTCAGAGATGCGTCGCGACGTCGAACAGCACGGCCCGAAGCCATTCGATGAAGTACTGATCGGTTAGCCGGGGGTTCCAGACCACATCGATCCCGAGCCCGGGAAGCGGGAACGGGAACTCCTCGATCCGCAGGTCGGCGAGCGTCCGCATCGCGGCGGCGACCTGGTAGCGAAGGAGAGCGACGCCGCCCGCGCGTGCGACCAGGAACGGCACCAGCAGGAAGTCGGAGATCAACTGGCCCACGCGATAGGGCACACCCCTTTCGTCGAGCACCGGGTAGGGGAAGACCCGCGGTTCGGTGTCGACGACGATGTGCGGCTGCGTGGTCAGGAGGTCGAGCGCGCTCGCTTCCGGTGATGTGTCCGGTGACGCCACCACCACGCAGCGGTCGTTGTAGAGCCGCTCGCGCGGATACGGCGAGGAGTGTCCCTCGGAGAGCAGTACGACGTCGACCCCCATCTCGGTGAAGGTGGCCTTGGTCGGCACCGTGATCGTCCGCACGCGCAACGTGGCGCGGGGAGCGCGCTCGGCGATGAGCCGCGTCAGCCGGGGGCCGACGACGAACGCCGTGCTGGTCGTCATGGCGACCGTGATGACGCGCTGATCCGTGGCGGGTTCGAAGGAGGGCAGGTTCACGATGTGTGCCGTCTGCTCCAGGACAGCGCGCAGCGGCGCGATGAGCTGCAGCGCCCGCGGGGTCAGCGTGACGCCCGTCCCCTGCCGGATGACGAGGTCGTCACCCAGCAGACGCCGCATTCTCGCCAGTGCGTGGCTCATCGCCGGCTGTGACAGACCGACCCGCTCCGCCGCCCTCGTCACCGAACGCTCCTCGAGGAGCGCGAGGAGAGGCACCAGCAGGTTGAGGTTGACCGACGTCAGCCGGTCCAGCCCCGAACCCGTGATGTCCCCTCCGTCGTGTCCCATGGAGACGGATTTTACGAGGCCGCCTGGCTCACGCGACGCAGCCGGGGCATCGGGATGCGGTAGTTGAGCGCCGCGGCCACTCCGCTCCCGTCGTCGCGCGACCAGCGCATCAGCGCCGGCCCGCCACCGGGTTCCCCGTCGACGTACGCCGGCTCCCCCTGCAGCGGCAGATGGCCCACCGCCTTGAGGTTCAGTCCGAACTGCTCGGTCCAGAAGTACGGCTGGAACCGCAGCGGCGGCGCGTCGTCGCCGTGGAGCAGTGCCCTCGCGGCGACCTTCGCCTGCTCGATCGCACTGGTCCAGAAGGGCATGCGACGCAGGCCGTAGGGCGTGGGGAAGGCCGCGAGGTCACCGACGGCGGCGACGTCGGGGCGGACCAGCCCCCGCGAGTCGACCGGGACGGCACCCTTCGGCGCGAGTCCGGTGTCCGCGAGCCATTCCGTGTTGGGCACGTCGCCGACGGCCGACACGATGATCCCCGACTCCAGGACCGTGCCCTCGTCGAGCACGACCCGGGCACCGCCGTCCCGTCGTTCGATCCGTGCCAGCTCGGTCTCGACGATCGTGAGCCCCTGGTCCAGGGCGGCCCGGACGAAGACGTCGGCCAGGTACGGGCCGAGCTGGAGGGTCAGCGGCGCGCCCTGGGAGACGAGGGTGACCTTGCAGTCCGAGGCCAGGCACCCCGAGGCGATCTCCATGCCGAGTGGCCCGCCACCCACCACGACGACCGACGGCTTGTCCACCAGCCGGCCGCGCAGGTACAGCGCGTCGTCCAGCCCCCGCAGGGTGAGCTCTTCGGGCAGGTCGGACAACCGCCGCGCCCGGGAGCCGGTGGCCAGGACGATCCGGTCGTACGGCAGAGCCGTGCCGTCGTCGAGGGTGACGAGCCGGCGATCGAGATCGAGTCCTCTCGCGCGTACGCCCAGAAGTTCTCTCGCACCGTGGCCGGCTGGCGCGAGCTGGTGCGACGACAGGTCGTCGCCGTCGAGCAGGAGCGCCTTGGAGAGGGCCGGGCGGCTGTACGCGGGGTGCGGTTCGTCGCCGACGACGGTCAGTTCGCCGTCGAAGCCGGCCTCACGGAGCGCGTCGGCCGCGGTGAGCCCGGCGATCCCGTTGCCGACGACGACGACGCGGTCGACGGTGCCGCCGCTCATGCGATCCTCAGCGCCGTGACCGGACACACCCGGACGGCGGCGTTCGCCAGGGCGGCGTCGGCCTCGTCGATCTCCTCGTGGTGCAGAACCAGCTCACCGTCGGCGTCGAGGTGCATGAGCTGCGGGGCGGCCTGCTCACACAGGCCGTGGCCCTCACAACGGGGGCGGTCAAGAACGATCTTCATGCGGGGATCACCTCCAGGACGGGGAGCTTCTCGATGCTCCGGGTGGTGTTGCTGGGGACACGGGTCTCGGGTCCGACGACGAGGCGCTCGACGTGCCGGGCCAGCGCGTCGATCACGGCGTGCGCCTCCAGGCGGGCGAGTCCCTGACCGGCGCAGCCGTGCGGGCCGTAGCCGAACGAGAGGTGGTCGACCGGGTTGCGTGCGACGAGGAAGTCGTCCGGGTTCTCGTAGTGCCGGGCATCGCGGTTGCCGGCGCCGAAAAGGATCGCGATCTGCGCACCCGCGGGGACGGTGACCCCGTCGATGTCGACGTCCGTGGTGGCGCGCCGCCCCCAGGCGTGGACGGGAGCCCAGAAGCGCAGCACCTCGTTGAACGCCGCGGGCACCAGCGACCGGTCCTGGCGGATCAGGGCGAGCTGGTCGGGGTGCGCGCCGAGGAGGGCGACGATGTTGCCGATCGACGCCATGGTGGTGTCGACGCCGGCACCGAGGTACTGGTGGATGATGTGGCCGGCCGTGTTCGGCGGGATGGTGCCACGTGCCTCGGCGTCGAAGATCCCGCGGCCCACCGACCCTTCGGCCAGGTCGCCGGCGGTGACCTGGGAGCACCATTCGTACAGCTCGCCGGCGATGGGGAAGTTCTCGGTCGTGCGCTGGTTCATCGGACCGAGGACCTGCATGGCGGCCTGTCCCCAGCGCAGCATGTTGTCGCGCACGTGGCCGGTGAAGCCGATCAGGTCGGCGACGACCTCCAGCGGGAACGCGCGGGCCAGGGCGTCGATTGCCTCGAAGGAGCCCTTCGCGACGAGCTCGGCGACGAGAGCGTCCGCCTTCGCCTCGATGCGCGTCTTCAGGCCGCGCAGCGCGCGCGGCGAGAGGTTCTCGGTGAGCGTGGCGCGCAGTTGGGTGTGGACCGGCGGATCAGAGGCGAGCGAGGTGCCGGTGAGCGCCTCGTTGGCCATCGCATTGAATGCGATCGAGGTCGAGGAGAACGACTCCCAGTCCGCGAGGGCGCCCCGGATGACGTCGTACCGCGTCAGCGCGTAGACATCGTTCTTCCGGAGGTGGACGACGGAGCCCTGACCCCGTAGTTCGGCGTAGACGGAGTACGGGTCGAGTACGACCTCGTCGGCGAAGAGATCGAGGTCGGAGGTAGGCGGAGTGGTCATGCCCTCAGTGAAAGTGACCGACCCGACATTCGACAAGTGAATGATTTGCATCAAGCTTCATGCACGCCATGCATGAACTTCCTCTCTCGGCGGCGCCGACCGCCCGGGCGGGGTCGCTGTCGCCTCCCTCGGCTGGGGCAGTCAAGCAACCCGATCCGCGTTGGCGACTCCTCGTTCATTGATTTTTCTTACCGTTCATTTCATTGACGACATGTAAATCAAATGGCTACCGTGGCTGCAGCCACAGGGTGCCGTGCACCCCACCCCGGACACGTGAGGCAGCATGAGCGTCAAGAGCAAGACCGTGACCACCGTCCTGGGCCCGGTGTCGGCCGATGAGCTGGGCGTCGTTTCGATCCACGAGGCGCTGCTGTCGGTGGTCCCGGGCGCGGAGTACGCCTTCGACATCGCCATCGACCGCGCCGAGATCTTCGAGACCCTCGCAGAGAAGCTGAAGGACTTCCGCGCCCACGGTGGCGGCACGATCGTCGACAGCACCGGCATGTTCCACGGCCGGGACGTCCGGATGTACGAGGCCCTCTCCCGCACCACCGGCGTGCACATCGTCGCCTCGACGGGCCAGGGCCCGGAGGAGATGCTCGGCGGCTACTTCCTCACGCCCCAGACCAACCCGCCGACGCCGTGGCCGGCCGAGAAGTTCGCCGACCTCTTCACCAAGGAGATCACCGAGGGCATGGTGGTCCCGCGCGTGGAGCGCCGAGGCCTCGCCGGCCTGGTGGCCACCGCCGCGACGCGGACCGGCATGACCGCGACCGACGAGAGCCTCCTGCGCGGCGCGGCCCGCACCGCCCTCGCCACCGGCGTCGCGGTCTCCGTCCGGTACGGCGCCGACGCCGTCCATGACCTCGACATCGTGCTCGACGAGAAGCTGCCGGCCGACCGGGTCGTCGTCGGTGGGCTGGACCGCAAGGACGCCGTCGCCGCCGGTGCGCCCGCGAAGGTCGCCGCCCGCGGCGCCTGCATCGCCCTCGACCACGTCGGCACCGAGGACGCGGAGCACATCACCGACGCCGAGCGCGCCGCCCTGGTTGCCGACCTCGTGCAGGCCGGTCTCGGCGAAAGGATCCTGCTCTCCAGCGGCGCCACCGGGGTGGCCAAGGGACACCCTGCCGACGACCTGCGGTACAGCCACGTCCTGACCGCCTTCGTGCCGCTGCTGAAGGCGCAGGGCCTCGGCGGCGACGACGTGCGGCGGATGCTCGTGGCCAACCCGCGCGACCTGCTTGCGATGCGCTGAACGCGTCGGCCCGAACGACCGTCAAATCCTTTTCTCAAAAGGTGAGTTTTATGTCGAGAGTGAATACAGTCCTGGGGCCGATCCCCGCCGAGGAGCTGGGTCTCGTGGCGATCCACGAGCACATCGGGTACGGCATGCCCGGCTCCGAGCTGGACACGAAGTGGTGGAAGACGCCCGAGCAGCGCTACGAGGAGACCGTCCCGAAGCTGCGCAGGTTCCACGAGCTCGGCGGCGGCACCTTCGTCGACGCGACCGGCATCTGCAATGGCCGTGACGTCGACTACTACAAATCCCTGTCCGCGAAGACCGGCGTCCACATCGTCGCCTGCACCGGCTTCGTCGGCGGCGACACCGCCCTGCCGCACTTCGCCCAGGCCAGTGTGGACTACCTGACCCGGCAGTTCGTCCACGAGATCACCGTCGGTATCGGCGCCACCGGCAGCCTGGCCGGTGTCATCAAGGTGGGCGTGAGCCGCGGCGGCCGTATGACGGACCTGGACAAGCGCATCTACCGAGCCGCGGCCCGCGCCTCACTCACCACGGGCGTGCCGATCCTCACCCACCTTGCGATCGACGCCGAGAACGCGATCGAGATCTTCGACGAGGAAGGCCTTCCCCTCGACCGCGTCCTGTTCGGGCACGTCGACGACGGCGTGAACGCCGATAAGACACGCGATGTCTGGATCGCGGAGCAGGGCGGCCGCATCGGCTTCGACACCTTCGGCTACGAGACCGAACTGCCGGACCCGCCGTTCTGGGCCCGCCCCCGCAAGGAACGGCTGGACCACTTCCTGCGCTTCATCGGCGACGGCCGCCTGGGCCAGGTCCTCGCCTCCGCCGACGCCAACTGCAGCCCGCTGGGCTGGCCGGGCGTCAAGGGCCACACCGTCAACTACATATTCGAGGACCTCATCCCGGACCTCCGCGCCGCCGGCCTCGACGAGGCCGCGATCAAGACGATCTTCATCGACAACCCGGCCGACTTCCTGACCATCCAGAAGTAAGAGAGAACCCTCATGCAGTCCTCAGACCTGAAGAACCTGAAGATCGCCGTCGTCGGGGCGGGATACGGCGGCGCGGCGGCGGCCAAGGCTATGAGCCTGCTCGGTGCGGACGTCAACGTCTATGAGCAGGCGAACCAGATCCGGGAGGTCGGCGCCGGCATCGGTCTGCGTCCCGCCACCATCGACCGGTTCCGCCAGTGGGGCATCTTCGACGCGATCGCCAAGGTCAGCTCGCCCAGCGAGTACTTCGAGATCCTCACCGCCACCGGTGAACCGATCATGAAGGAGGCGTGGCCGGCCGCCGGGGACCAGACCCACACCCATCTGATCCATCGTGGCGACTTCATCGACGCCCTGCTGGGCGTGCTGCCCGAGGGCATGGTGCACCTCGGTCACAAACTGCAGACCGTCGAGGACAAGGGCGACAGCGCCGTCCTCACCTTTGCGGGCGGCAAGACGGTCGAGGCGGACCTCGTCGTCGGCGCCGACGGCATCAAGTCGGTCGTGCGCCACCAGCTGTTCAGCGACAAGAGCCCAGTGTTCTCCGGCGAGCACGCCTACCGCGCCGTCATCTCCGTGGACGACGCCCACGGCATGGTCGTCGACGACAACCTCCGGATGTACATAGGCAAAGGCACGAAGATCTACCTGCTTCCGCTGCGCCACCGGGGCCAGGTGTCGTTCGACATCACCGCCCTGTGCCCGGACAGCATCTGGACGCCCCAGGTCACCAAGGACGACCTGCTGACGACGGTCGAAGGCTTCGACGAGCGCCTGGTGAGCATCACACGCGACCTCGACATGGACACCGTGAACATCCGCGCCGTGTACGACATCGACCCGGTCGACACATGGCACACCGACTCCGTCGTCCTCGTCGGCGACGCCGCCCACTCGATGCTGCACCACCAGGGCCAGGGCGCGAACTCGGCCATCGAGGACGCCGGCGCGCTCGCCGACGCCTTGCGCGGGGCCGGCTCCCTGAAGGAGGCACTGGCGCTGTACCAGGCCACTCGCAAGCCCGTGACCGACAAATTGCAGGCCATCTCGCGCCAGGGCTGGACCGAAGACGAGATCAACGACGTCTTCCCCGGCCAGAAGCCCGCGGCTGCCGCCGCGCCGAAGGAGTGACGACATGCCGCTGCATCCCGAGATCGCCACGTTCGTCGCCGGCCTGCCCACCCCGCCCGAGGGCCCGCTCGACCCGGTCGCACTGCGCGCCGCCGACGAGGCGCATGTCGCTCCCGTGGAGGAACGCCTGCCGCTGCACTCGGTCGAAGACGTGACGGCACGGACCGCCTCCGGCGAGGTGCCGGTGCGGATCTACACGCCGGCCGAGGCCGACCGTCACGGTCTGCTGGTGTACTTCCACGGCGGCGCCTTCTTCCTCGGCAGCCTGGAGACGCACGACCACGTCGCGCGCTCGCTGGCCAAGGAGACCGGAATCAAGGTCGTCTCCGTCGGCTACCGCCTGGCGCCCGAGCACGCCTTCCCGGCCGGTCTCGACGACGCTTACGCGGTCGTGCGCTGGGCCGCCGAGGAGGGGTCGGGACTGGGCTGGGACGGCGAGACCCTCGCCGTCGCCGGCGACAGCTCCGGTGGCACCTTCGCCGCCGCGGTCGCGGCCAAGGCACACGACGACGGCTTCCACCGGATCACCCACCAGGTCCTCTACTACCCCTCGCTCGACCTGGACTTCGACCTCGACCGCTATGCCTCGCTGCGGGAGAACGCCGCGGGCTACGGGCTTGAGACGGCTGGGCTGAAGCCCTTCAACGCCTTCTACCTCGACAGCGGCGCCGATCCCGATGACCCGCTCGTCTCGCCGATCAAGCGGGCGGACCTCACCGGGCTGCCGCCGGCCCTCATCGTCACCGGGGAGTACGACCCGCTGCGCGACGAGGGCGAGCTCTACGGCCGGCGGCTGCGGGAGGTCGGCGTGAAGGCGACGGTGAGCCGGTACGAGGGCGCGGGCCATGGATTCGTCCAGCACTTCTCCTGGATCCCGGAGTACCACAGGGTCTTCGCCCAGACACGGGACTTCCTCGGCCGGCGCTGACCTCGCGGGTGTCCGGTGGATCAGGCCGCGCCGATCCACCGGACACCCCCCGGCCGACCCACGTACGAGCTCAGAAAGAGAGCCATGGCGCACGCAGTCAACGTCCATCCGTTGGTCTCGCCGTGGGGACGATTCGGTCTCTACAGCTTCTTCATCGATGCACCCGAGCCGGCCATCGTCGACACCGGAATCGCCTCCTCGCCCACCGCAGGGATGGCTCCCGCCCTCGAGGCGATCGGGCGCCGCATCGAGGACGTGCGCTGGATCCTGCTGACCCACGGTCACATCGACCACGTCGGCGGGGCACACGCCCTGTGGGAGCTCACCGGCCGGCGCGCCCAGGTGGTGATCCACGAGGCCGACGCACCGATGCTCCGCTCGCGGCGGGCCCACGTGGAGGAGTATCTCGCCGGACGGGGCCGGTACCTGGGCGACCCCGAGGGCGAGGCGAAGGTGACCGCCACCGCGCATGCCGTCATCGCCGGCGAGATGGAGCCCACCCTGCGCGTCAAGGGCGGCGAGACCCTCTCCCTCGGCGGCGACGTCACCGTCTCGGTGCACTCGATCCCGGGCCACACGCTCGGATCGGTCGCGTACGTCGTCGACGGCCAGGGCGCGGTGTTCACCGGTGACGCCGTTCAGGCCCACGGGGCCGCCAACGGCTTCCCCGGTTACACGGACCCGGTCGCCTATCGCACCAGCTTGGAGTACCTGCGCGACGAGATCCGTCCGCGGCACCTCTACCTCGGGCACCCGTACCGTCGCGCCGACGGCACGCCGTACGGCGTCGAGCTCGATGCCGCGCAGGCCCAGGAGGCCATCGCCCAGAGCCTCGCCGCCGAGGGCCGGGTCGGCGCGGCCGCCTGCGGCTGCCTGCAGACAGGCCTGGCGGAGACGGATTCGCCGTACTCCCCGTTCGCCCGCGTCGCCGAGGAGCTCGGCTACACCGGCGACCCCACGCTCGAGCCGTCGCCGTTCTTCACCTCGATGCACGGCTACCGCGAGCACCTCGACCAGAACGCGTAACACAGGAGCTTCGCACTCATGACTGACTTTCAGACGGTTCGGGCGGGCGAGCAGACCATCGCCGTCCGCAAGGACCTCCAGGTGCCGATGCGGGACGGCGTCACGCTGGCAGCCGACACCTACAGCGGCCTGGACGACACACCGCGGCCCGCACTCGTGGCCCTGAGCCCCTACGGCAAGGAGCTGCAGGCCCTCGCGCTCACGACGCCTCCGCAGCGGCGCCCCAGCCCGATGTGGGACGGCTGCATCGAGGCCGGCGACATCGCGCGCGTCGTCAAGGAGGGCTACGTCCACGTCATCGGCGACCTGCGCGGCTCCGGTGCCTCCGAGGGCGAGCACATCGGCAACTACAACGCCGGTGGTGTCTCGCTCGGCCAGGACGCCTACGACTTCATCGAGTGGGTCGCGGCGCAGCCGTGGTGCGACGGCAACGTCGGCATGATCGGTATCTCCTACTTCGGCTCGATGCAGGTGCTCGCCGCCGCCGAGCGGCCGCCGCACCTCAAGGCGATCTTCGTCAGCGGCGGCCACTACGACTTCTACGAGACCACCTACCACGGCGGCGTCATGTGGTTCATGCCGCGCGCAGCCCGCGAGGGCCGCGGCGGCGACTCCGGCTGGGCCTTCACCGACGGCGTCAAATCCCGCATGCTCGAGACCTACTCACCGAAGGAGATCAAGGAGAAGGTCGCCGAGCGGCTGCAGGACCCGGACGTGGCCGCCTGGCCGAACCTGGTCCACGTGCTGAACTACCCGAAGAACCACGAGGCCTGGTTCGACATCGTGATGAACGAGGTCGACGGCGAGTGGTACGAGGAGCGCAACCCGGTCACCCTCGCGCCGAACATCCACATCCCGGTCTGGCTGCAGATCGACCAGGGCCGCGGCTGGACGATTGACGGGACCATCGAGCTGTTCAATTCACTGAACGGCCCGAAGAAGCTCGACATCGGCCCCTACCCGCCGATGCAGTCGCGCCCCTTCATCGAAGAGCACGACAAGATGTTCCGGTGGTACGACTACTGGATCAAGGGCATCGACAACGGGGTGATGGACGAGCCGGCCGTCACCGTCCACGTCGAGGGCTCGCGCGAGTACGTCACCGGCGCGCAGTGGCCGCCGAAGGACGTGGAGTACAAGTCGCTCTACTTCCGCCCGCGCCGCAAGCTCTCCTTCGAGCCCGAGCTGATGGGCGCCGAGCACGCGGCCCCCGACGGCTTCTACCAGGCGCCGCTGACGGTGACCGACAAGGTGGAGATCCTCAACTGGAGCACGGAGCCGTTCACCGAGCCCACCGAGATGATCGGTCAGGGTGCGGCGCACCTCTTCGCGGAGATCGACCAGCCCGAAACGAACTTCATCCTGCGCATGTGGGACGAGGCGCCGGGCGGAAGGCGTCAGCTCGTGACGACCGCCTATCTCAAGGCCTCGCACCGCGAGCTCGACGAGGAGCGCACCTCGGACGGCGACCCCTACCACCCGCACACCCGCGCGGTGCCGGTCGAGCCGGGGCGGATCGAGGAGTACGTGCTGCGCGTGTACCCGTTCGCGGCGACGTTCCTGCCGGGCCACAAGCTGGTCGTGGAGCTCTCCAACGACGAGCCGCCGGCCGACGAACACAATGCGCTGCTGCCGCCGGACGCCTTCCACCTACCGGTGGGCCGCCCCGTCACCCACAAGATCTACCGCGACGCCGCACACCCCTCCCGGCTGGTGCTGCCGTTCACGACGGTCACGGCGCCGGACGTGACGCGACCGGGCTCTGCGCGCCACGAAGACGGAGACCGGCGCAGCGGCTCCTGACGAGGCCGACGCCGACCGGGGGACCGCCGTACCCTCGGCGGCCGGCCCCGCCTCTTCGCCCGGCCGGCGTCCGGACCTTCGCGCTCCCAGGCACGTTGTCCCGGCCGTCGGCCGAGCAGTGGTCGGTCATGCCGGATTCCGGCGGCCGGACGATCCGGTCCGCGGTGGACCAGCCGCACCCCACCCGTGTCTTCTGCGCCCACGCGGCCGTGACCGCAGGTGATCTGACCTGCCGGCCGCGTGTCGTCGCGGAACGTCACTGTCCGTGGCGGTCTGCGCGTGCCGTGGCGACGCCGAGTCACTAGGCTCGTCATCGTGTCCACCGTAGGTGTGACGTCGGCTTCCCTGATCCCCGCCGGAATCACGGTCGCGACGCGCTATCTCGACCTTGCCGGTGTCTTCTCGTGCGCGCTGCTGGGGGGCGCCGTGGCCCGCACGGCCGGTCTGGACCTGTTCGGGTTCCTGGTGGTGGGCATCATCTCCGGTCTGGGCGGAGGCATGATCAGGGACGTGCTGCTGCAGCACGGCACACCGGTCGCGCTGACCGACTACGCCTACCTGCCGACCGCCGTCGCCGGGGCCGTGGTGGTCTTTCTCATCAAGATCAGCGAGGCGTCCTGGACCCGGCTCTTCACCGCGCTCGACGCCGCCGTGCTCGGGTTCTGGGCGGTCACCGGGGTCAACAAGACGCTCGCCGTGGGTCTGGGATGGCTTCCGGCCATCCTCCTGGGCACCGTGACCGCCGTCGGCGGCGGCGCCCTGCGCGATGTCGTCCTCGGCCGGGTGCCGGCTGTCTTCGGGGGCAACGGTCTGTACGCCACCGTCGCCATCGCGGTCGCCGGAGTCACGGTGATCTGCGTGTACCTCGGCGTGCCGGCGATCGGCGCCGGCCTGGGCATCACCCTGGCCCTGGCCTTCCGGCTCACTGCCGTGCGGTTCGGCTGGAACCTGCCCAACAGCCTGGACTGGCAGCCCCGGGCCAGGATGGCCGCGACGCTGCGGCACGGCACCGGCACTGCCGCGCGAAAGGGGAAAGAAGAGCAGTCCCACCCGCGCAAGGAGACGTCGTGATTGACCGAAACCGTGCAGTGCTGTCCGGCCTCGCCGGTATCCGCTCCGATCTCGAGGACCTCTACCGGGATCTGCACAGGCATCCCGAACTCGGCCTGCGGGAGCACCGCACGGCGAAGAAGGCGTCCGACGCTCTGCGGGATCTCGGTTACGAGGTCACAGACGGCATCGGCGGCACGGGCGTGATCGGCGTTCTGGCCAACGGCGACGGACCTACCGTCATGGCCCGCGCGGACATGGACGCCCTCCCGGTACGCGAGCAGACCGGTCTGCCCTACGCCTCCACTGTGACCCTGACCGGTCCGGACGGCACAGGGCAGCCGGTCATGCACGCCTGCGGACACGATGTGCACGTGACCGCTCTGCTCGGCTGCACACGGCTGATGACTCAGGCCGAAGACGCCTGGCGCGGTACATTCGTGGCGCTCTTCCAGCCCTCGGAGGAGAACGGCGACGGCGCCCATGCCATGATCGACGACGGTCTCACGGCAAGGGTGCCCCGGCCCGACGTGGTACTCGCCCAGCACGTCCTGCCCTATCCGGCCGGCTACGTCGGCACCCGTCCGGGGCCGTTCCTGTCGGCCGCGGACAGCCTGCGCATCACCGTCCACGGCCGAGGGGCTCACGGCTCCATGCCCCAGGCCGCGGTCGACCCCGTGGTGATGGCCGCTATGATCGTTGTGCGCTTGCAGACCATCGTTTCCCGGGAACTCGCCGCCACCACCCCCGCCGTCGTCACCGTAGGCAGCATCCACGCCGGCACCGGCCCCAACGTCATCCCCGACGGCGCCGTCATCGAGGTCAACGTCCGGACCTACGACGACGCCACGCGCACCAAGGTCCTGAAGGCGATCGAGCGCATCGTCCGGACCGAGAGCGAGGCGTCCGGGTCGCCGCAGGCACCCGAGATCGAGCGAACGGCCGCCTTTCCGCCCACCGTCAACGACGAGGAAGTGACGCGGCGCGTCGCGGAGGCGTTCGCCGCCCATTTCGCCGACGACGCGCACACCATCGACCTGCAGACCGCCAGCGAGGACATGAGCGAGATCGCCAAAGCGTTCGGCGCGCCGTTCACCTATTGGGGCATCGGAGGCATCGACGCCGAGCTGTATGCCGAGGCCGCCCAGAAGGGCACCATCGCCCAGGACGTCCCGGTCAACCACAGCCCTGCCTTCGCCCCCGTCGTCCAACCCACCCTGGACACCGGCGTCAGCGCCATGACGGTGGCTGCCCTCGCCTGGCTCGGCAGCTGACGTGAAATCGGCAGTTCCAGCGAGCCGTGGCTGTGGCGACCGCTACCTGGCAGCGCGCCGACGCTGCGGTCCCGGAACGTGGTGCCCAGAAGGCCGGCTTGCGGGTGCCGACCAGGTACAGGCACGAGCAGTCCGTGTGGCAGAGTCAGCCGGCAACACTCTGACGCTCGTTCGACGCTCTGGGCGCTCGCATACGGCGCGATGAGCCCAGAAAGTGGCTCTGAGCTGGGCTTTTCCGTGGCGCGTTCGGGCCGACATGTTTGCGATTACGCATCACGTGGAGTGCGTGGCGATTCTCGAACCCGCCGCAAAGGGCTCCTGACCTGTAATTTTGCGCGTGTGCGTTAGGGGTGGTGTGGGAGTCACGGGCAATGTCCTGACGCTCTGACGCTCGTTCTGACCAGGTGTCACCTGGCTGATCGTGCAGGTCGCGCGGGGCGGGAGGCGCGCTCCCGAGGGCCGGCTTTGCGAGGACCTGAAAGAAGTTGGCCGGGTTCGAGGCCCGCAGCTCCGCGACCCTGTCGTCCGTGCCCCTGATCCGGTCCGCGATCAGCGGCAGCATCCGCGCTCGCGCGGAGGCACATACGCCCTCCTCGCGTACGTGCACCTCGTCGGAGGCGACGGCCTCCTCCCCGAGTTCCGGCCGACGTGCTGCGGCCGACCGGGACTCCTGCCGCGTCCGCGATCTCACGACCCAGCCGCCAGGACCCGTTACGTGGGCGAGCGCACCGCCGTGCCCGGCGCCTCCGCCCTCACGACCCGGACCCCTCGCCGAGCCCATCCGCGCGGAGAAGGTGACGGCGCCGACCCTTTCACCCGAGTTGGCGCTGCGCGAGTTCGAGCCCGAACGCCTACGTGTTTGCGGCCTGGTTTCGTTCCACTCGCTCGCGCAGCGTCCGCGCGAACTCCTCGGCCCGCGCCAGCTGGACGCGCAACTTGGTCACCTGATCGGCAGCGCCGTGCTCGTATCCGCGGACGCGCTCCAGCAGGATTTCTCGCTCTCCCCGCGACAGGTCACCTTCATCGAGGCGGTCGGTGGCGTCGAGCAGGTCGCGCATCTGCTCCAGAGTGAAGCCAAGGGGTTTCATCCGGCGGACAACCATGAGTCGTTCGACGTCTCGCTCGGTGTAGAGGCGGAAGCCTCCCTGCGAGCGGGCGGAGGGAACGACCAGGCCGACCTCCTCGTAGTGCCGGATCGTGCGCAGGGACAGCTCGGTCCGCGTGGCCACCTCACCGATCTGCATGTGCTTGCCGTCCACGCCCGTGATCCTCTGGCCTCTCGTCCTTGTCGGCCGGGCCCCGAGCGGGCACCGCCCTCTCACTCTAACGTTACGGTAGAGTTGTCCTGACGTGGGCGGCGTACCCGTGCCCACCGGTGCCGTGTCGGGGCCGATGACGCCCTCGGCGAAGTTCCGATTATTTTGCAGGAGAGAAGCGTGCGCGAGCTCATGCCGCCCGGCGCTGTCGCCTGCCCGCCGTGATGATGCGCCTGCGGAACTGAATTCCTGTGCAAGCGCGGGGGCTGTTCCGCTCCTCGCTCGTCCTTCGGCTCCGCGCTCATGGAGCCGCTCGCGGGGTGCCGACCCCGTTCCACCGCACCCTTCCGCGTGCCCCGGTCTGCCGAACGGGGTGTGCCCGAGCACGACAGGTTCCGTCTCCGTTGTCTTCTGCTGCCTCAGCTGTGTCCCCGGCCGCGCGCCTGCGTGGCATGAAGCCCGACTGGTTCTCCGACCCGAAGGTCTGGCGTACCGAGGTCCTGGCCGGCTTGGTCGTCGCCCTCGCGCTGATTCCCGAGGCGATCTCGTTCTCGATCATCGCCGGTGTCGATCCCGCGCTGGGCCTGTTCGCCTCCTTCACCATGGCCGTCGTCATCTCGATCGTCGGTGGCCGACGGGCGATGATCTCCGCCGCCACCGGCGCCGTCGCGCTCGTCATCGCCCCGCTCAACCGCGAGCACGGCCTTGGCTACCTGATCGCCGCCGTCATCCTCGCCGGCGTCTTCCAGATCGTCCTCGGCGGGCTCGGGGTGGCGAAGCTGATGCGGTTCATCCCGCGCTCGGTGATGGTCGGCTTCGTCAACTCCCTGGCCATCCTGATCTTCATGGCCCAGGTCCCCGAGATGCGGAACGTCCCCTGGCCGGTCTACCCGCTGATCACCGGCGGACTCGTGCTGATGATCCTCCTCCCGAAGATCACCACTGTCATCCCCGCCCCGCTCGTCTCGATCGTGGTCCTGACCGTCATCACGGTCGCGGCCGGAATCGCCGTGCCGACCGTCGGCGACAAGGGGAAACTGCCCTCCTCTTTGCCCGTGCCGGGCCTGCCCGACGTGCCCTTCACGCTTGACACCCTGACGACCATCGCCCCCTACGCCTTCGCCATGGCGCTGGTCGGACTGATGGAGTCGCTGATGACCGCCAAGCTGGTCGACGACATCACCGACACGCACTCCAGCAAGACCCGCGAGTCCATCGGCCAGGGCATCGCCAACATCGTCACCGGATTCTTCGGAGGCATGGGCGGCTGCGCCATGATCGGTCAGACGATGATCAACGTGAGGGTCTCCGGCGCACGCACCCGCCTCTCGACCTTCCTCGCCGGAGCCTTCCTGATGGTGCTCTGCATCGTCTTCGGCCCGGTCGTCTCCGGCATTCCCATGGCTGCCCTGGTAGCCGTCATGGTCATGGTGTCGTTCGCGACCTTCGACCGGCACTCCATCGCCCCGAAGACCCTCAAGCGCATGCCCGCCGGGGAGATCCTCGTCATGCTGGTCACCGTCGCCTGCGTCGTGGCCACCCACAACCTCGCCATCGGGGTCGTCGTCGGCTCCGTCACTGCCATGGTGATCTTCGCCAGACGCGTCGCCCACCTCGCCGAGGTCACGTCCGTCACCGACCCCGACCACACCACGGTCGTCTACCGGGTCACCGGTGAGCTCTTCTTCGCCTCCTCCAACGACCTCGTCGGCCGGTTCGACTACGCCGGAGATCCGAAGAACGTCGTCATCGACCTGAGCGCCGCCCACATCTGGGACGCCTCCTCCGTCGCGGCCCTGGACGCCATCGAGACCAAGTACGCCCAGCGTGGCAAGACCGTCGAGATCACCGGCCTCAACACCCCCAGCGCCGACCTCCACGGCAAGCTCAGTGGCGAACTCGCCGCCGGCCACTGACGGCGGAGGCATGTCGGCTGACCTCGCCGATGCCGCGTAGCTCATCCTCGGTGCCAGGCGACACCGACGTGGCCGGGTCGGACATCGCTTTGTCGAGCGAAGCAGTCGACGGCGGAGCTCACAGCCCCGTGCGGGGGCGGGAGTCAGGCCTTCTCCAGGTAGGCGGACACGCCTTGCTTGCCGACCCGCTTACGAATGGCCTGCAGGGTGCCAGCGGTGAGCGAGATGGAGATGCCGCTGCCGGGGCCGTCCCGGGGAAGAAGTCGGTGTCGTCGTCAGCCATGGCATGAATATGGCATTTCTAGCTATACAGCGACTTGCTGAGCCCTCAGTCCGGCATCCGCCCCAAGGGGCGACCTCGGTCGGCGCCGGTGGCCCCCTGACGGCTCAGACCCTCGAACAGTACGGCCGTGAGGGAGTCGGCCAGAGTCGTCACCGGGAGGTCTCCGTCGGGGCTGTACCACTCGATGAGGGAATTCACGGTGCCGAACAGCAGGCGACCTGCCAGGTGGGGATCGATGTCGTCGCGGACGCCTCCCTCGGCCATGGCGCGTATGACCAGGTCCGCGACTCGGTTGTCGAACTCGCGCCGCCGTGCGAGGGCCTGCCGCTCGGTGTCGCTGTTCCCGTGCAGCCGCAGCAGCAGGGTGACGTACGGCAGCTCGGCCGCCAGCACCTCGACGCTGCGCCGTACGACGTGCCGCAGCCGGGCCGTTGCCGACGTGTCCGGTGCCGGGCTCTCGTCCAGTACGGCGAACAGCGCGTCCAGAGCACGGGTGACGGCGAGGGACAGCAGCTCCTCCTTGCCGGAGACGTGGTGGTAGATGCTGGACTTGCTCAGACCGAGCCGCCGGGCCAGCTCCTCCATGCCGGTGCCGTCGTAGCCGCGTTCGTTGAAGACCGCGACCGCGACTTCCAGGAGGGAGTCACGGTCATAGGCGGGCCGCTCCGCGCGCCGTGCGGGGCGGCCGATGGGCGTGTTGCTCATCCGGTCATTGTGACAAGGAAACGGGTCAGGCCCCACGCTGGTCCTTGATCCGGCGGAGTTTGCCGAGGGAACGTTCCAGGGTCTCGGGCTCCACGATCACCACCTCCACAGTCACGCCGACACTGTCCTTCACGCCCTTGGCGATCGCGCGGACAGCCGCCTCGCGCTGCTCCGGTCCTGCGCCGCGCTTGGCCTCGACACGGACGGTCATGTGGTCCATCCGTCCCCGTGTGGTCAGCTGGATCTGGAAGTGCGGGGTGACGCCGCGTACGCCCAGGACCACCTCTTCGATCTGGCTCGGGAAGACGTTCACCCCGCGCAGGATGATCATGTCGTCGCAGCGGCCGGTGATCTTCTCGATACGACGGAAGCCGGGACGGGCGGTGCCGGGCAGCAGCCGGGTCAGGTCCCGGGTGCGGTAGCGGATGACCGGGAGCGCCTCCTTGGTGAGCGACGTGAAGACGAGTTCACCGCTCTCGCCGTCGGCGAGGAGTTCGTCCGTGAACGGGTCGACGACCTCGGGGAGGAAGTGGTCCTCCCACACGTGCAGGCCGTCCTTGGTCTCCACGCACTCCTGCGCCACGCCGGGGCCCATCACCTCGGAGAGCCCGTAGATGTCGACGGCGTGGATGTCCATGCGCTCCTCGACCTCGCGGCGCATCGCCTCCGTCCACGGCTCGGCGCCGAAGATGCCGATCTTCAGGGACGTGGTGCGCGGGTCCACGCCCTGTCGCTCGAACTCGTCGAGCAGGGTGAGCATGTAGGAGGGGGTGACCATGATGATCTCGGGCTGGAAGTCCTGGATGATCTGCACCTGTCGGGCGGTCATGCCGCCGGACGCGGGGATCACGGTGCATCCGGCGCGTTCCGCGCCGTAGTGGGCGCCGAGGCCACCGGTGAACAGGCCGTAGCCGTAGGAGATGTGGACCTTGTGCCCGGGGCGGCCGCCGGCGGCGCGTATCGAGCGGGCGATCAGGTCCGCCCAGGTCGAAAGGTCCTTCTCGGTGTAGCCGACCACCGTGGGGCGGCCGGTCGTGCCGCTGGAGGCATGGATGCGCCGCACGTCGGACATGGGGACGGCGAACATGCCGAAGGGGTAGGTCTCTCGCAGGTCGGCCTTGGTCGTGAAGGGGAACCGGGCCAGGTCCTGCAGGGTCCGGCAGTCGTCGGGGGTCACGCTGGCCTGGTCGAATTTCTTGCGGTAGAGCTCGACGTTGTCATAGGCGTGCCGCAGTGTCCGGCGGAGGCGGCGCAGCTGGAGCGCTTCCACCTCCTCGCGCGGCATCCGCTCGGCATCGTCCAGCAGCTCCGCCGGAAGGGGGTCACCGTGGCGGCGCGTGGTGTCCACCGGTGCGGTCGGTTCGCTGGTCATTGCGGCTCCTTGAATTCCTTGCTCCGAACACTGCGGCTGCGGCCGCGGAACTCCGCGATCACCGTCTCGCCGCGTAGGACGCTCACGTCATAGATGCCGCTGCGACCGAAACGGGTGATCTCCCGGGCGGTGGCGGTCAGCACGTCTCCCTCACGGGCGGGTGCCACGAACGTGACATCTGCTCCGGAGGCGACCGTGACCGGTCCGTGGCTGTTGCAGGCACAGGCGAAGGCGCTGTCGGCGAAGAGGAACAGATATCCGCCGTGAGCGGTCCCGTGACCGTTGACCATCGACTCCGTCACGGTCATGCGGAGCACCGCGGTCCCTTCGCCGTGCTCCAGCAGTTCGATGCCGAGAAGACGTGAAGCCTGGTCGGCGGCGAACATGCGCGCCGTCGGATCTGCGAGGGCGGGCATTGCCTCTGTCATGACTTATACCACCTTGTGTACCGACCGAACATTCGGTTAGCGTGCGGCACGGCCAAGTAATTCAAGCCATGCCAGGGCCTGTCAAGAGGGAGTCATATGCATCACGCAGCCACTGAGGTGCCCGACCTCTTCGCCCGCCATCGCGCCCTGCTGGAACAGGCGGTGGCCGCGACGGAGAACCGGGAGCACTGGACGCCCTACCCCGAGTCACCCAGCAAGTCGGTCTACGGCGAGGACGCCGCCACGCTCGGTGAGGCGGTCTTCCGGGAGCAGATCGGCAGGCCCTTCGACCTTCCCGGGCATCCGGCGGAGGGGCGCGTGGCGCCCGAGGAGCACTCCCCGTACGGCTTCCCGCTGGGCATCAGCTACCCCCGTCTCTCACCGGCCGCGGCCGTGGCCGCCGCCAAGGACGCCACGGTGGCCTGGCGCAAGGCCGGCCCGGACACGCGCGCCGGGGTCGCCGCGGAGATCCTCGCCCGGCTGAACGCGGCGAGCTTCGAGATCGCCCACGCCGTGCAGCACACCACCGGGCAGGCGTTCGTCATGGCCTTCCAGGCGGGTGGCCCGCACGCCCAGGACCGCGGCCTCGAGGCTGTCGCCTACGCGTGGGCGGCGCAGAAGAAGCACCCGGCCGCCGCCCGCTGGAGCAAGCCTCAGCGCAAGGGCGGGGCCCTGGTGCTGGACAAGAAGTTCAGCCCCGTAGGCCGGGGCGTCTCACTGCTCGTCGCCTGCAACACCTTCCCCACCTGGAACGGCTACCCGGGCCTGTTCGCCTCGCTCGTCACCGGCAACCCGGTCCTGGTCAAGCCGCACCCGGGCGCCGTGCTGCCCCTGGCGATCACGGTGCGCATCGCCCGTGAGGTGCTGGCCGAGGCGGGCTTCAGCCCTGACCTCGTCCTTCTGGCCACCGAGGCGCCCGGCGGCCGGGACGCCGCCACGCTCGCCCTGGACCCGGACGTGCGGATCGTCGACTTCACCGGTTCCACCGAGTTCGGTGACTGGCTGGAGACCAACGCACGCCAGGCCGCCGTCTACACCGAGAAGGCCGGCCTCAACACCGTCGTCCTCGACTCCACCGACGACTACCGCGGTCTGCTGGGCAACCTCGCCTTCTCGCTCTCGCTGTACAGCGGGCAGATGTGCACCACCCCGCAGAACCTGCTGATCCCCCGTGAGGGCATCGTCACCGACCAGGGTCCGCGGACGGCGGACGAGTTCGCCACCGACCTCGCCGCCGCCCTGGACAAGCTGCTCGGCGACCCCGCCCGTGCCGCCGGCACGCTGGGCGCGATCGTCAACGACGGTGTGCGCCACCGGCTCGAGGAAGCCGCCGGGATCGGCCGTACGGTGCGCTCGTCGACGTCCGTCGCACATCCCGACTACGACGAAGCGGACGTGCGGACGCCGCTCGTGGCGCGGCTGGACGCGGAGGCCGACCGGGAGGTCTACACCCGGGAGTGGTTCGGGCCGGTGTCCTTCGTGATCGGCACCGACTCCACCCGGCACAGCCTGGAGCTGTTCCGCGAGACGGTGCGCGCGCACGGTGCGCTGACCGCGGCAGTCCACTCCACCGAGGAGGAGGTGCTGGCCGCAGCCGAGGAAGCCGCCCTGGACGCCGGTGTCCACCTCTCCGAGAACCTCACCGGTCAGGTCTTCGTCAACCAGTCCTCCGCCTTCAGCGACTTCCACGGCAGCGCCGCCAACCCCGCGGCCAGCGCCACCCTGTCCGACGCGGCGTTCGTCACCGGCCGCTTCGCCGTCCTGCAGTCCCGCCGCCCCGTCAACACCGTCGAGGAGTCCGCCTGATGCCCGAAGACGTCTACCTGATAGACGGAGCGCGCACTCCGCAGGGCCGCTACGGCGGCGCCCTGGCCTCCATACGCCCCGACGACCTGGCCGCTCTCGTGGTCGGCGAGGCCGTGCGCCGCTCCGGTATACCGGCCGAGGCCGTGGACGAAGTGATCCTCGGCGCGGCCAACCAGGCCGGCGAGGACAACCGGGACGTGGCCCGCATGGCGGTCCTGCTGGCCGGGCTGCCGCACACCGTGCCCGGCTACACCGTCAACCGGCTCTGCGCCTCGGGCCTGACCGCAGTCGCCTCGGCCGCCCAGGCGATCCGCGCCGGTGAGGCCGACCTGGTCGTGGCCGGCGGTGCGGAGTCCATGACGCGCGCCCCGTGGGTGATGCAGAAGCCCGGGACCCCCTGGGCCAAGCCGGGGGAGGTGCACGACACGTCGCTGGGCTGGCGGTTCACCAACCCCCGCTTCACGGACGCCGACCGTGCCGTTCCCGCGGGTGCCGGACCCGAGACGGTGAAGCACACCCTGACGATGGGCGAGACCGCCGAAGAGGTGGCCGCGCTCGACGGCATCACCCGTGCCGAGTCCGACGCCTTCGCGCTGCGCAGCCACCAGCGGGCCGTCGCCGCCCAGGAGGCCGGCCGCTTCGACCGCGAGATCGTGCCCGTCCCCGTGAAGGACGGCGAGGTTTCGCGAGACGAGGGCCCCCGTCCCTCGACCACGCTGGAAAAGCTCGGCACCCTTCGCACCATCTTCCGCAAGAACGGCATCGTCACCGCCGGTTCCTCCTCGCCGCTGTCCGACGGCGCCGCCGCCCTCGTCGTGGCGAGCGCGACGGCCGTGGACCGGTACGGGCTCACGCCTCGGGCTCGGATCGTCACCTCCGCCTCGGCCGGTGTCCAGCCGCACATCATGGGGCTCGGGCCGGTCCCCGCCACCGAAAAGGCCCTCTCCCGAGCCGGCTGGCGGACCGCGGACCTCGACGCCGTCGAGCTGAACGAGGCGTTCGCCGCCCAGGCCCTGGCAGTGATGCGGCGCCTGAAGCTCGACGAGGACAAGGTCAACGCCGACGGCGGAGCCATCGCACTGGGGCACCCCCTGGGCTGCTCCGGTGCCCGCATCCTGCTGACCCTGCTGGGGCGTCTGGAGCGGGAGGACGCCCGCAGGGGTCTGGCGACCCTGTGCGTCGGCGTCGGCCAGGGTGTCGCGATGCTGGTGGAGAGGGTGTGAGCGCCATGACCTACGAGACCCTCCTGGTCGAGGAGCGCGACGACCGGGTCGTCGTCACCCTGCACCGGCCCGACGCCCGCAACGCCATCAGCGGGCAGATGATCGCCGAACTGCACGACGTCTGCGCCGAGCTGGAGCGTCGGCCGAGGCTGCTGCTGCTCACCGGCCACGGCCGGGTGTTCGCGGGCGGTGCCGACATCGCCGAACTGCTGGGGCGCGGCCGCGACGAGGCACTGCAAGGCATCAACAGCCGTCTGTTCGAGCGGGTGCGCCGACTGCCCATGCCGACCGTCGCCGCGGTCGACGGCTGGGCCCTGGGCGGCGGCGCCGAGCTGGCCTATGCCTGCGACCTGCGCATCGCCGGACCCGATGCCGTGTTCGGCAACCCCGAGCCGGGGCTCGGCATCCTCGCCGCGGCCGGGGCCTGCTGGCGGCTGCCCGAGCTGGTCGGCGAGTCGGTCGCCAAGCAGGTGCTGCTCGCCGGACGGAACCTCGACGCGCAGGCCGCCCTGGCCGCCGGGCTCGTCATCGACGTCGTACCGGCCGAGAAGCTTCTGGACGAGGCGCATGCGCTGCTCGACCGCATGGCCCGTTCCTCCGCCATGGCGTTGCGCCTGACCAAGCTCGTCGTCGACTCGCCCGGCGCCCACCCGGTCGCCGACGACCTGGCGCAGGCCGTGCTGTTCGAGGGTGAGGACAAGAAGGACCGTATGACCCGTTTCCTGGAGAAGAGGAGCCGAAAGTGACCACCAGCACCGCACCGGCTGTCGTCGGGGTAATCGGTGGCGGCCGCATGGGCGCAGGCATCGCCCAGTCCTACGCGACCGCGGGGTCGACCGTCACCGTGGTCGAGAACGGTGCCGAGGCCGCGGCCGCCGCCCTGGACCGGGTGGCCACGGGATTGAAGCGGGCCGCCGAACGCGACCGGCTCGACGAACCGGCCGACGAGATCCTCGCCCGGGTGTCCACCGTGCAGTCGGTGGACGCGCTGCCCGCCGAGGCCGACCTGGTTGTGGAGGCCGTTCCCGAGGACTCCGCGCTCAAGGCCCGCGTCCTCGTCGCCGCCGAGCAGGCGGTGAGCGCGACGACGGTGCTGGCCAGCAACACCAGCTCTCTGTCCGTCACCGAGCTGGCCGCCGCCCTCACCCGTCCCGGCCGCTTCCTGGGCATGCACTTCTTCAACCCGGTGCCCGCCTCGGAACTGGTGGAGATCGTGGTGGCGCCGGGCACGGACGCCGCCACGACCGAGGCGGCCCTGCGCTGGACGCGCTGCCTCGGCAAGAAGGACGTCGTCGTCAAGGACTCGCCCGGTTTCGCCAGCAGCCGTCTCGGGCTCGCCCTGGGCCTGGAGGCCATCCGCATGGTCGAGGAAGGCGTCGCCGAACCCGAAGCCATCGACGACGCGATGCGCCTCGGTTACAAGCACCCCATGGGACCTCTGCGCCTGACCGACCTGGTCGGTCTGGACGTACGCCTGGCCATCGCGGAACACCTGCACGCCACCCTCGGTGAGCGGTTCGCCCCGCCGCGCCTGCTGCGCGAGAAGGTCGCCCGGGGCGAACTCGGCCGCAAGACCGGACAAGGGTTCTACACATGGCGGTGAGCGACACGGCGCAGGCCGACGAAACGCACCGCCGAATACACCGTGCGGCACGGCGTCGCCGTCGTCGAACTGCGTCGGCCGTCGGTGGGCAACGCCCTCTACACGCCCCTCCGCCGCAAGCTGTCGGCCGCCGTGGGGCAGGTACGCGCCGACGGCGAACAAGTGCGCTCGGTTCTGCTCGGCCGCGCAGGGCAGGCACTTCTGCGTCGGGCAGGACCTCAAGGAGCACGCCCCCGCCCTTCAGCCCCGTCCCGGGAGGGCCTTCTCCGTCGTGCGCGTGGAGTACAGCCCGCTGGTGACCGAGCTGCGTGCTCTGCCGAGGAAGTGACCGCCTTCACCGGAATCGACCGCATTCCGGCACTTGCCGGAACCCAGGAACCTCGTTATATCATCGACCGAACGAACGGTCGGTAGGGATCGGTGGTACAGATGACTGCACAGCAGGCCGACTCGTCGGCCGCACTTGACGCTCCACCTGCGCTGCAGGAGCTCTTCGAGTCGACGATCGCGCGGGACCAGCGGATCGAACCGCGTGACTGGATGCCCGACGGCTACCGGAAGACACTGATCCGACAGGTGGCGCAGCACGCCCACTCGGAGATCATCGGCATGCAGCCGGAGGGGGACTGGATCACGCGGGCACCGTCCTTGCGGCGCAAGGCGATCCTGTTCGCCAAGGTGCAGGACGAGGCAGGTCATGGCCTGTACCTGTACTCGGCGGCGGAGACGCTGGGCGTGGACCGGGCGGATCTGACCGAGCGGCTGATCGAGGGCCGGCAGAAGTACTCGTCGATCTTCAACTATCCGACCCGGTCGTTCGCCGACGTCGGGGTGGTCGGCTGGTTCGTGGACGGCGCGGCGATCTGCAACCAGGTGCCGCTGTGCCGCAGCTCCTACGGGCCGTACGCGCGGGCGATGGTGCGGATCTGCAAGGAGGAGTCCTTCCACCAGCGGCAGGGCTACGAGCTGCTGATGACGATGATGCGCGGCACCGAAGCACAGCGGGAGATGGTGCAGGACGCGGTGGACCGCTGGTGGTGGCCGTCCCTGATGATGTTCGGCCCGCCGGACGACAACTCGCCCAACTCCGCGCAGTCGATGGCGTGGAAGATCAAGCGGCACAGCAACGACGAACTGCGCCAGCGGTTCGTCGACATGACCGTCCCACAGGCGGAGAAGCTCGGCGTCACCCTGCCCGACCCGGAGCTGCGCTGGAACGCCGAGCGCGGCCACCACGACTTCGGTACCCCCGACTGGGACGAGCTGATGCGGGTCATCAAGGGCGACGGGCCGTGCAATGCCGAGCGGACCCAGCGGCGGCGCGCCGCGCATGAAGAAGGTACCTGGGTGCGGGAAGCGGCTGACGCGTACGCGGCCAAGCAGGCGGCCCGCGCGGAGAAAGGAGTGTCGGCATGACCGGCGAGAAGCGGGACTGGCCGCTGTACGAGGTGTTCGTGCGTGGCAAGCGCGGGCTGAATCACGTCCACGTCGGCTCGCTGCATGCGGCCGACGACCGGATGGCGCTCACCCACGCCCGGGACCTGTACACCCGGCGCAACGAGGGCGTGTCGATATGGGCGGTGCGCAGCGATGACATAGCGGCCTCCACCCGCGACGAGAAGGACCCGTTCTTCGCGCCCAGCGCGGACAAGGTCTACCGCCATCCGACCTTCTACGACATCCCCGACGACGTCCCCCACATCTAGGAGCAGGGCATGAGCGACGACCACGTCTACATGACCCTCGCCGAGGAACATGAGGACGACACCCGCTGGGCCTACGGCACCGGCTTCGAGGACCCCCTGCACGGTGTGGACACCACCGTCCCGGACGGCGTCGACGCGGTAGACCTCGCCGCGCTGTGCGTGGCCCTCGGTGACGACGCGCTGGTGAGCGCTCAGCGGCTGGCGGAGTGGACCACCCGGGCACCCGAGCTGGAGGAGGAGTTGGCCCTCGCCAACATAGGCCTGGACCTTCTCGGGCAGGCCCGCCTGCTCTACTCGCGCGCCGGTCAGGCCGACGGCACGGAACGCGGTGAGGACGCCTACGCCTGCTTCCGCGACCCCGACGACTTCCGCAACGTGACCCTGGCCGAGCTGCCGCGCGGCGACTTCGCGTTCAGCATGGCGCGGCTGCTGGTGCTGTCCAGCTGGCGGCTCGCCCACTTCGAAGGGCTCACCGCCTCGCCCGACCCGGTGCTCGCGGCGATCGCGGCCAAGGGCGTGAAGGAGCTGACGTACCACCGCCAGTACGCGGCCGAGTGGGTGATCCGGCTCGGTGACGGCACCGAGGAGTCGCACCGCCGTATGCGGGCCGGGCTCCAGCAGGTGACCGCGTACCTGGGCGAGCTGTTCGACGCCTATGACGCCCGGGAAGAGGTCCTCGCCGTTCTCCGGCAGGTCGCCGACGCGGCGGGACTCGCCCTGCCGGAGATGACCCCGGGCGACGGGGGACCGGGACGCCAGGGCCGGCACACGGACCACCTCGCCCCGCTGTTGACGGAGCTGCAGTCCGTGGCGCGCGCCCACCCGGATGCGACATGGTGACCGTCCTCGGGCATGCGCGGCGCGCCCGGCACATCGCCGAGCAGGTGCCGGACCCCGAACTGCCCATGCTCACCCTGGCGGACCTCGGTGTACTGCGCGAGGTCGAGGTCGGAGACGACGGTACGGTCGTCGCGAGCCTCACCCCGACCTACTCCGGCTGCCCCGCGATGGCCGAGATGCGGGCCGGGGTGGCCGCCAGCCTGAGGCAGGCCGGCTTCGCGCATGTGGAGGTCCGCACGGTGCTCGACCCGCCGTGGACCACCGACTGGATCACCCCCGAGGGGCGGCGCAAACTCGCCGAGCACGGCATCGCCCCGCCCGGCCCCGCACCGCGTCGTGAGTCCGGTCCGGTGCCGCTCTCGCTGTCGCCGACACGGCGCCAGGTGGCGTGCCCGCGCTGCGGCTCGGCGGACACCGAGGAGAGCTCCCGGTTCGGTGCCACTTCCTGCAAGGCGCTGTGGCGCTGCCGCGCCTGCCGCGAGCCGTTCGAGTACGTCAAGGAGATCTGATGGCAGACCTGTTGGCCCCTGCCGGCGAGGCCCCGGCTCCCGGGCGGCGCACGCGTCGCCGCCCGGCCTTCCACTCCCTGCGGGTGGCGGCCGTGCAGCGGTTGTGCGCGGATGCGGTCGCGGTGAGTTTCGACATCCCCGACGAGCAGGCGGAAGAATTCGCCTTCGCGCCCGGCCAGTCGCTCACCCTGCGCCGCCAGGTGGACGGACGCGACGAGCGGCGCTCGTACTCCATCTGCTCCCCGGTCGGCGCCCGGCCTCGGATCGGGGTGCGTGTGGTGCCCGGCGGGCTCTTCTCCTCCTGGCTGGTGGACGAGGTCCGCCCCGGCGACGTCATCGAGGTGATGGCCCCGACCGGCGTCTTCAGCCCGGACCTGTCCGCGCCCGGCCACCATGTCCTGGTCGCGGCCGGTTCCGGCATCACCCCGATGCTGTCCATCGCGGAGTCGGTCCTCGCCGCCGACGACCGCTCCCGCGTCACCCTGTTCTACGGCAACCGCCGCACCGACTCGGTGATGTTCGCCGACGAGCTGGCCGACCTGAAGGACCTCCACCCGGGCCGTTTCCAGCTCGCGCACGTGCTGTCTCGCGAGCCCCGTGAGGCGGAGCTGCTGACCGGACGGCTCGACGCCGACCGGCTGGCGGCCCTCGTCGACGGGCTGGTCGACGTGTCCGAGGCCGACCACTGGTGGCTGTGCGGTCCGCACGGCATGGTCCGCGACGCCCAGAAGGTCCTGGCCGGGCTGGGCGTGCCCGACGAGCGGGTCCACCAGGAGCTCTTCTTCGCAGGTGAGGAGCCGGTGGCATCCGCACGCCGGGAGGAGCGGGGGCCCGACGGGCCGGTCAGCGAGGTCACCGTCGTCCTGGACGGCCGCTCCACCACCTCTCCGCTCTCGCGTGAGGAAACCCTCCTCGACTCGGCCTCGCGGGTCCGGCCCGACCTGCCGTTCGCCTGCAAGGGGGGTGTCTGCGGCACCTGCCGGGCCCTGGTCACCTGCGGCGATGCGGACATGCGGCGCAACTACGCGCTCGAACCGGCGGAGGTGGAGGCGGGGTATGTGCTGACCTGCCAGACGTTCCCGGTCTCCGAGGCCCTGGCCATCGACTTCGACAGCTGAGGAGCGGTTGGCCAGGGCCTCGCCCGGAGGTCGCGGAGGGTGTGGGCACGCTCCGCCTGGACCGGCCGCCGATGAACGCGCCTAATTCGCGGGCCTGTTCGCAGGACCGCGAGCGGGGGATGCGTAGTTTCGTGGAAGACGGACCAGGGAGAGCGAAGTTCCGCTGATCTGACCTGCCGAGCCTTGTCGGTGTGATCGGCGGCCTCGCAGGGACGCGCTCGTAGTGCTTCCGGCTCCCGGACCGTGTGAGGTCGCGTGCCGTTGCGGCGCAGAGGCGCTCACCGGGACGGCCGGGGCGTCACGATGTCGTGAGGGCGAGGCCGCCCGGATCACCGCTGGATTCCGAACCGAACATCCGGTGGGTCGACCACTCGACGCAGACGGTCGGCGCCGGGCAGACCGGCAGTGGGAACCTTTCCGTGCTGGGCGGAACCGGAGTCGGGGCTCGGACAACGATCGAGCGCCGGCCGACGGGGGCTGCCAGGTTCACCCGCAGCAAGGACGCCGACCACCGCCTGTGTCTGTCGCCGTCACCGGCCAAAGCCCCGGCCCGCTGCGCCGTTTCAACGCTCTCGACGCAGACCGCGTCCCGGCGGCCCTTGCCGAGGAACGAACCCGGGCGGTGGCCGACGAAGCGCAGCTTGCTGGGGATGACGTCCTCCACGTCGGCGCCGGCATCGAGACGGCCGCCTGATCTTCTCCTGGGTGTCTGGCCCGATCGCCAGGTGATCGTGCGTCAAACGCCGTTGTCAGTGCCTCCCCATAGGGTTCAAACATCACTCAGGGAGCCTCGGAGAAGGAGCAGAAACGTGTCCGCCAACAAGATCCAGCACAAGGTGAATCACGTCGCGCTGGTAGTGGACTGTTCGGGTTCCATGCATCAGCACCAGGGTCAACTCATACGCGTCGTAGATGAGTTCGTAGCGGGGCTGAAGGCCGAGTCGGACAGCCTCGGCCATGAGACCCGGATCAGTCTCTACTCCTTCGACCACAAGGTGGAGAACCTGGTCTGGGACATGGACGTGAAGCATCTGCCGTCCATGCGGGGGCTGTACAAAGTCAACAATGGCGCTACGGCCCTCATCGAGGCTTCTCTGAAGTCCTTGGACGACCTGGGGCATATCTGGGAGGAATACGGCGAGCACAGCTTCCTCCAGATCGTGGTGACGGACGGCGAGGAGAACGCTTCCGGCGGCGACAGGCGGCACGACGGCGACATGACCATCCTCGGCCCCTGGCTCGACAGGATCGCGGCGAAGGTGGGCGGGCTGCCGGGCCACTGGACGTCCGCGATCCTCGTTCCGAACTCCCTGGCGAAGCGCACCGCCCAGAATTACGGGTTCCCGGCCGGCAACATCGCCATCTGGGATGCGGACTCCCAGGAGGGCGTCGAGGAGGCGATCGGCACGGTGCGCGCTGCGGCCACCAGCTTCCTCCGGGGACGCGAGCGGGGCGTACGCGGCACGAAGAACCTGTTCGCCGTCGGCCAGGACATATCGGTTGACGAGGTGCGTGCGAACCTCGAACCGATTCCGGCCGACAGGTATCGGCTCCTGAAAGTCGACAAGGAGGTCGAGATTCGGTCCTTCGTCGATTCGCATCCCGGCGTGACGTACGAACGCGGTTCTTGTTACTACCAGTTGGGCACCCGGGTTCAAGTTCAGCCCGACAAGGAAGTCATCGTGGTCGAGAAGGACACCGATCGCGCCTATACGGGCGATGCGGCGCGCAGCCTTCTGTTCGGTACGGGTATCCGGGGGACCGTCTCCGTGAAGGCGGGGAACAATCCCAAGGTGGAGGTGTACGTGCAGAGTCGTTCGGTGAACAGAAAGCTCAAGCCGCAGACACGTCTGCTCATCATGCTCTGAAATCCAAGACGAGAGCGAAGAGCGGGTGGTCCAGGGTCCGCGTGGCGCCACGGCGCCTCTCTCGCACGGCGGGCCGGGTGCGACCGCTCTCGTGCTATGGCGAACCGAGCCGCTTCCTGAAGCCTTTGCAGGCTAGGGCCGCCAGCCGGAACCAGTGGCTGCGGCACCGGCGGGACCGGCCCCAAACCTCACCCCCTCAGGGTTGTCCCGTAATCCCTGGCGGGCGCACGACGAAAGCTACGGCACCTCGCCGTGTTGTCGGAACGCCCGAATACGAGAACGGTATGGGGACGCCCCTCCGCCTTGCGATGCACCGCATCTGACGCCGCGCGCTGATCCACCAGGGATGACGGGACAGCCCTCAGCGGAGGCACGACTTCGGGGGGCGACAGAGAAGTGGGCGGCAGGAGAGGGGGCGGCGAGCAGGTCCGGCCGGCACCACGTTCACCGCTTACGTCAGGTCACTTCTTCAGTTGCGCGCGAATGAGCGTGTCGAGGCGTTGCCATGCCGGGGACGAGGCGTTGACCGTGCCCTGGACGAGGGCGGGGATCTCTGAGGTGGCGTCCAGCTCGGGTGGTTCGTCGGATCCGTAGCGGTCCCGGGTCGCCTCGACGATCCGGCGAGCGAGGTCGGAGATGCGGGGGTCGTCGGGCACGAGGTCGTGCGCGTGGTCGTAGTCGAGGAGGAGCTGCCGCAGAGCGGGGTCGGACAGGCTCTGGGCCTGGTCGTGGAACAGGGTGATCGCGCGGTCCGGGTGAGTGGCGAACACGAGGATCCACAGGTCTCGTTGGAGATCCACCCAGCGACGGGAGAATCCCCAGTCGGCCAGGTGCTCCAGGTGGGCTCCGACCTCGGTGGGCAGCGGTGCCGGCTGCCCGGCGGCGAGCCGGCGCAGGCGTTTCTGCACGGCCCGGATGCTTCGGATGCGGGCCGTGAGTTCGTCGTCGATCTCCCGCAGCGCCTGCTCGTAGTCCTCGGCGGTCGCCGCTCTCAGCTCACGGATGCGGGCCAGCGGAACGCCGGCTTCGGCAAGGGTGCGGATCTTGATCAGGTCGATGACATCGTTTGCGCCGTAGCGTCGGTAGCCGGACGCGTCGCGCTCGGGCTCGGGGAGCAGCCCTTTGTCATGATAGACGCGGATGGTCTTGATCGATACGCCGACGTACCTGGCCAGCTGCCCGATGGTGATCACCCGGTCATCGTCGCACTTGACCTTGCCCCTGGGGCAGGGTTGCAGCATGGCGTCATGGCGAACATGAATGGTGATAGGGAGACCCTGCGCGAGCTGGCCGACGAGGGCAACGAGGCCGCTCTGGACCGGCTGGCCGACCTGGTCGACGCGGCTGGTGACGTCGAGGAGTTGAGCGAGCTGTTGGATGAGGGATCCATGCGCGCCGGGCTGCTGCTCACTCGGCGTGCGGTCGCGACCGGCGACCTCCGCGAGCTGCAGCGCATCGCCGACGCCGGATACGACGAGGCCGAGAACGAACTGGACCGGCTGTTGAAGGCGCCGGCTGACACTGCCGACCGCGCACCCCGTATGTGAGGGGCACCCCATGCACGCTCAGCGGCACCCAGTGGGCGTCTCGTCGCGGATATCGACGCAGATCCATGGGGTGGCGGGCCACCTCTGCCGCCGGATGGCCTCGGACAGCATCAGCTCGTACGAGACCGGGGCATGGGGTGGGGAGATCTGACGCATGCGGAGCGGCCCGGCCGAAGTCGCGTCCACCCGAGTCGAGGTAGCGGTTAGGGCGTTGGGCGAGTCACCTCCAGCGTGGTCCACGGGATCCTGTCCCGTGAGCGGACCGGGGTGCTGTGGCGGAATCTGCCCGTGCGTTTCGGGCGCCGGAAGGGCGCGTACGAGCGATCGGCGGACGGTGCGTGCGACCGGATCCACCGCGGCTGTCCCGCCAGCCATCGTGAACTGCACCAAGCGGGTGCCGCCGCCTTGGTGCCGAAGGCATGGGCGACGGTTTCCGCGGTGCAGGCGCCGTTGAGGTCCAGCGACTGCCCGTCCTCGGCGGCCGGCCACCTCCGGGAGTGGCAAACCCATGGCTTATGGGGTGCTTTCCGGCGCTCCGGCCCGTGCGGTACGCCGCCCTGCGGAACGGTCAGGCGGCGTAGCAGAGCACCTCAGGGTCGGCCGGGGTCGAGGCGTGGGCCACGGTCGCGTGCACGGGGCGCGCGATGGCCGCGGCCTGCGAGCGGTTCCGCGCGAAGACGACGAGACGCAGCACCGCGAACCGCGCGATACCGGCGAGTGCGGAGGCGGACAGATAGACGACCTGCTCGAGCACCGCACCGGGTGCCGCCGCCAGCTGCTGCAGGACAAGCATCGCCACGCAGGTCACCGCGTACGCGGCCGCCGCAGACCCGGCCGACTGCACATGCTGGCGCCAGGTCGCCCGCCCGCCCGCGCCGAAGGTGAAGCAGGCGTGCAGCTCGGTGGCTAGGAGCGTGGAGACCACGGTGATCAGAGCGTTGGCGACGACCCAGGGAATCCAGGAAGCGAGGGCAGCTACGGCGAAGCTGGAGGCGACTCCCACCCCACCGCCGCAGAGCACGAAGCGGGCGAAGGCGGTGAAGGCGCCGGGTGCCGTCTGCTGCTGGCTCTGTGCTGTCTCCATGGTCCGACCCCTTTGATGGCTCACTCTGTGAAACGCGCACTCCTCGGCTGTGGGGCCGAGGCTGCACCCCCATGGCGCCATAGTGGCACACGAATGGCGCCATGGGGAGTCACTTATTGGCGGCGCGTGTGCCGCCCGTGGCGTCATGGCGTCTTGGAGGTTGCACATGTGCAGGTCGGCGACTCGGTGCAGTGTGGGTGCGCGCCAGGGGCGTGGCGCAGGCTCCTTGCTGCCGGGGGATTTGCGGGCAAGGGGGTGAAGGTGGTCCCCTGTGGCGCCCGACCGCACGGGGCTCTGTGATGGGCTGCCAGAATCCAGCCGTCGCTTCCGGCGGGTCTCGCGATGCCGGTGGGAGTGGTCAGGGTCCTCGACAGTTGCGCCCAGCAGGGCCAGGAGGCTTCATGTGGTGCCGTGTTGATGCGGATCGATGTCGGCACGTTTTCGCAGGTCGAGGTCGCTGGGTTAGCCCTGGACGGCAATCGCTCCGCTTGCAGGCTTGCGTGTGGCGCCATGATGGTGCCACTATGGCGTCATGGACCTCACGCCGTATGTCGACAACCTCCGCCGCGAACTCGCGGTGGCCGCCGAAGCCGGCGGCGAAGAAGCCCGCGAGCTGGCCGAGCGGCTCACTGCTCCTCTGGAGTCGGCGACCCGCCTGACGATGCTCAATGTGCTCTCCGCCGCGATGGACGAGATCACCCGTGAACTCGCCCCCGGATCGGTCGACGTACGACTGCGCGGGCTCGACCCCGACTTCGTGGTGACGCGGCCGGCGGGCGACGAGGCGTACGAGGACAGGAGCGGGCCCGCCGAGCCGCTCAGGGCCCCGGCCCCGGCGCCCGCCGACGGCGACGACAGCGGCACCGCCCGCGTCAATCTGCGCCTGCCCGCCCACCTCAAGGCGCGCGCCGAGGAGGCCGCGAGCCGCGAGGGCCTGTCGGTCAACGCGTGGCTGGTACGAGCCGTCTCGGCCGCGGTCGACGGCGGCACCCAGCCGCGTACATCGGAGAAGACCCGCACCACCCGCACCGTCGGACAGAGCTTCACGGGCTGGGTGCGCTAGCCGCGCCCCGCCCGCCCCACTTCACCCGCACCACGTCCCACCAGCAGGGACGCCACGAAGACCCAAGAGGACGGGACAGCCATGCCTTCTTTCGACACTCCCCAGCCGATCTCGGTCACCGCCAATGTGGCCGCCGGTTCCATCCAGTTCTCCGCGAGCGACCGCCTCGACACGGTCGTCGAGGTGCGGCCCCGCGACCCGAAGAAGGACAAGGACGTGCGGGTCGCCGAGCAGACCGAGGTCACGTACGCGAGCGGTGTGCTGACCATCAGGACGCCCAAGGGGCGCTACCTCGTCGGGCCCACCGGCAGCGTCGACGTGACGGTCGAACTGCCCACCGGCTCCCGCGTCGACACGACCGGTTCCTGGACCCAGGTGCTCGGTGAGGGCCGGCTCGGCGAGGTCCGCGTGAAGACGTCGTCGGGTGACGTCCGCCTGGATGCGACGGGTCCGCTGCAGCTGACCGCGTCGCACGGCTCGATCACCGTGGACCAGGTCGAGGGCCTGGCCGAGATCACCACCAGCTCCGGCAGCCTGCGCGTCGGTGTGGTGGATGGCCCGGCCGTCCTGAAGAACTCGCACGGCACCACGACCGTCGGCGCCGCGATCGGCGAGCTGCGGGTGAGCGGAGCCAACGGCGACATCGACATCCAGCGCGCCGAGAGCTCGGTCACCGCGACCACCGCGCACGGCACCCTGCGCGTGGGCGATGTGGCACGTGGCACCGTCCAGTTGGAGACCTCCTACGGCGCCATCGATGTCGGCATCCGTGAAGGCACGGCCGCCTGGCTCGACGCCAGCTCGGGCAACGGGCAGGTGCGCAACGCGCTCACCGCGTCCGACAGCCCGGACAAGTCCGAGGACACCGTCGAGGTCAAGGCCCGCACCCGCTACGGCAACATCGACATCCGCCGCGCACGGGCCTGACCTGCCCGACCGCCTTGCAGTCAAGGCCACTTCACCGCTCACCACTCCTTCGAAGGGGAGGGCCCCGTGCCTTCATCTGTCATGCCCACGCCCAGGCAGGGTGACGGCCGGCAGCCGCCGGCTGCTGTCTCCGCCGTCGGGCTGCGTAAGTCGTACGGCGACAAGACCGTGCTCGACGGCATCGATCTGGCCGTGCCGGCCGGGACGGTGTTCGCGTTGCTCGGCCCGAACGGTGCCGGCAAGACCACCGCCGTGAAGATCCTGTCCACCCTGATCTGCGCCGACGGCGGCCAGGCCCAGGTCGCGGGCCACGACCTGGCCGCCGACCCGCAGGCCGTGCGGGCCGCGATCGGTGTCACCGGCCAGTTCTCCGCCGTCGACGGGCTGATCACCGGCGAGGAGAACATGCTCCTCATGGCGGACCTGCACCACCTGCCCAAGCGCGAGGGACGGCGGGTCGCCGCCGAACTGCTGGAGCGCTTCGACCTGGTGGAGGCCGCGAAGAAGCCCGCCTCCACCTACTCCGGCGGCATGAAGCGCCGCCTCGACATCGCGATGACCCTGGTCGGCAACCCCCGGATCATCTTCCTCGACGAGCCGACCACCGGACTCGACCCGCGCGCCCGCCACACCATGTGGGGCATCATCCGCGAACTCGTCACGGGCGGTGTCACCGTCTTCCTGACCACCCAGTACCTGGACGAGGCCGACGAACTCGCCGACCGCATCGCGCTGCTCAACGACGGCAAGATCGCCGCCGAGGGCACCGCCGAGGAACTCAAGCGGCTCATCCCCGGCGGACACGTCCGGCTCCGCTTCACCGACCCGACCGCGTACCAGAGCGCCGCCTCCACACTGGGCGAGGCCACCCGGGACGACGAGGCGCTGTCGTTGCAGATCCCCAGCGACGGCAGCCAGCGCGAGCTGCGCTCGATCCTCGACTGGCTGGACTCGGCCGGCATCGAGGCGGACGAGCTGACCGTGCACACCCCCGACCTCGACGACGTGTTCTTCGCCCTGACCGGCTCCGGCACGCCCAGCAAGACCAAGGAGGATGTCCGATGAGTTCCCTGCCCCTCGCCGTGCGCGACTCGTCCACGATGTTGCGGCGGAATCTGCTGCATGCGCGGCGCTACCCGTCCCTGACGCTGAATCTGCTGCTCACGCCGGTCATGCTGCTGCTGCTCTTCGTCTACATCTTCGGCGACACCATGAGTGCCGGCATCGGTGGCGGCGGCGCCGACCGCTCCGCGTACATCGCGTATCTCGTCCCGGGCCTCCTGCTCATGACCATCGGCAGCACCACGATCGGCACCGCGGTCTCCGTCTCCAACGACATGACCGAGGGCATCATCGCCCGCTTCCGCACCATGGCGATCCACCGCGGCTCCGTGATCATCGGACACGTCGTCGGCAGCGTCCTGCAGTCGATCATCAGCGTGGTCCTCGTCGGCGCCGTCGCCGTGGCCATCGGCTTCCGCTCCACCGATGCCACCATCCTGGAGTGGCTCGCGGCGTTCGGACTGCTCACGCTCTTCGCCACGGCGCTCACCTGGATCGCGGTCGGCATGGGCCTGGTCAGCCCGAACGCCGAGGCCGCCAGCAACAACGCCATGCCGCTGATCTTCCTGCCGCTCATCTCCAGCACCTTCGTCCCGGTCGACGCGATGCCGGGCTGGTTCCAGCCGATCGCCGAGTACCAGCCGTTCACCCCGGCCATCGAGACCCTGCGCGGGCTGCTGCTCGGCAGCGAGATCGGCCACAACGGGTGGCTGGCCGTGGTCTGGTGCCTGGGGCTGGCCGCGCTCGGCTACGTCTGGTCCAAGTCGGTGTTCAACCGCGATCCGAAGTAGGCGGCAGCAGCTTGCGGGCCGCGGCCTGCAGATCGTCCCACTCCAGGGCGGCGTACTCCCGACACCGCGTCGGCGTACGCCGCCCCATCGGCGTTCTCTGCCGGCTGCCGGGTACGCGGGCCGTCTCCCAACCCAAGTTCACTCGCTCTTGCCGGGCTAGTGCCTGATGCATGTCAGGATGCACCGCGACTACGAGATCCGGCGGTTGCCGCCGGACAGGCTGAGGGCATCGGGGGTGAGTACGGCTTCGAGTGAGGCCATATCCCCTGATTGAGCCGCTGAGAGGAAGGCGTTCAGAAGGCGTCGGTGCTCCGTCGTGGTCACGTTCTCCCGCTGACCGTCCGACAGGTGCTTGCGGGCACGGCTCACGATCTTTCGCACGTTGACGAGGCTGAGCTGCAGGATCTCGGCAATCGCGGAATAGGCGTAGTCGAACGCCTCGCGCAGTACGTACGCGGCACGCTCGGTGGGGCTCAGCTTCTCCAACACCAGCAGCAGCGCCAGATCCAGGTCCTCCGCACGCTGCGCACCCACCTCCGGGTCCGCGTCTGTGTCGATGGGCTCGGGCAGCCACGGCCCGATGTAGGTCTCCCGCCGCACGCGCGCCGATTGTGCGACGTTGATGGCCAAGCGGGTCGTGGTGCTCGACAGGAAGGCCACCGGGCTGACCGCCACGGAGACCCGGGGTGAGGATGCGGGAGCCCGGCTGCTCAGCGCCAGTCGACCCCGCCCGCACCCCCGCCCTGCGCCAGTGCTGTCTCGATCTCCTCGCGCACCTTCTGCATCACGGTCACGATCCGCCGCTCGCGCTCCTCGGTGAGCCGCGCCACCGGCACCGAGCAGCTGATGGCATCCCCCGCCGGCGCCTCGCCGTTCACGCGCAGTGCGAAGCCGAATCCGACGATCCCGGTGACGCCCTCCTCACGGTCGATCGAGTAGCCGCGCGCCCGCACCTGCGCGAGGTCGGCGGTCAGCGCGGCCGGCGTGGTGTGGGTGCAGGGGGTCAGTGCCTCGTACGGCGCGTCCGGCAGTTCCGTGTCCGGGTGCTCGGCCAGCAGCGCCTTGCCGAGTGCGCCCGCGTGGGCGGGCAGCCAGCGCCCCACCCGGCTGATGGTGCGCAGATACTCGTGCGACTCGCGGGTCGCGAGGTAGGCGACGTCCATGCCGTCGAGGCGGCCCAGATGGATGGTCTCGCCGAGCTGCTCCGAGGCATCGTCCAGATACGGGCGCACCATCCGGACCACCGGGTCGGTGTCCAGATAGCTGGTGCCGGTGAGCAGCGTGCGCAGACCGATCCCGTACAGCGAGCCGGTGGCATCGGTGCGCACCCAGCCGCGTGCGATCAGCGTCTGCAGCAGCGCGTACATGGAGCTGCGCGGCACGCCCAACTCGGCGGCGAGTTCCTGCAGGCGGGCGGGCCGGTCGCCGCGGGCGGCGAGGAGTTCGAGCAGTTCGACCGTGCGGGCGGCCGATTTCACCTCGCGCACGCCGGACTCATGCGGCCGGATGGGCACAGCGGATTCGGACATGGGTCGATCGTACGTACCGTCCCGACCTGCGGGTCCGCACGTCCGCTCCAGGGGAACCGCCGGCCCGGACCCATTGACGGAGCGTTGTCCCCGGCCTACTGTCCATCCTCATGTGCGAACGTCATCTACATACGGAGACAGGATCGTGACACGGACCACCCTCGCCGACACTGCGGCGCGGCTGCGCGACGGCATGGCCCGCGGCGTGCTGTCGTTCCCGCTCACCAGCTTCCACGCCGACGGCTCGCTCGACCTCGACGGCTTCCGCAGCTATCTGGCCGGACAGCTCGAAACGAACCCCGGCGCAGTCTTCCCGGCCTGCGGCACAGGGGAGTTCAGTGCCCTCGACGAGGACGAATACCGTCGGGTCGTCGCGGCCGCCGTGGAGGTGACGGCGGGCCGTGTTCCGGTCGTAGCCGGTACCGGCTACGGCTACGCCCAGGCGCTGCGCTTCGCCCGTATCGCCGAAGAGGCCGGAGCCGACGCGCTCCTCGTCCTGCCGCACTACCTCAACAAGGCCCCGCAGGACGGCCTGGTCGAGCAAATCCGCCGGATCGCCGACGGCACCCGGCTGCCACTCATCGCGTACCAGCGCGACCAGGTCGTCTACGACGCGGCGACCGTCCGCCGGATCGCAGAGATCCCCGGTGTCATCGGCCTCAAGGACGGCCACAGCGACCTCGACCGGCTCCAGCGCACCACCCTCGCCGCCCCCGACGGCTTCCTCTTCTTCAACGGCGCCCCGACAGCCGAACTCCAGGCCCGCGCCTATGCGACGGTCGGCATCCCGGCCTACTCCTCGGCCGTCCACGCCTTCGCCCCGGAGATCGCCACCGCCTTCTTCCAGGCCGTGTCGGCGGGCGACGACAACGGCGTCGACAAGCTGCTCGCCGACTTCTACGTCCCCTTCGTGGAACTGCGCGACCGGCGCCCCGGGTACGCGGTGTCCCTGGTCAAGGCGGCGGCCCGGCTGCGCGGCCGCCCGGTCGGACCGGTCCGCGCGCCCCTCACCGACCCGACCCCCGCAGACCTCGCGGACCTCGAAGCGCTGCTCACCACCGGCCTGAACCTCGTTGGAGCCACCCGATGACCGACCTGACGATCACCGACGTCCGGCTGACCCCGATCCTCGTCGCCGACCCGCCCCTGCTGAACACCCAGGGCGTGCACCAGCCGTACACCCCCCGCCTGATCATCGAGGTCACCACCGCGGACGGGATCACCGGTCTCGGCGAGACCTACGGTGACACCAAGTACCTGGAGCTGGCCCGCCCGTTCGCCGAGAAGCTGGTCGGCCGGTCCGTCGCAGACCTCAACGGCCTGTTCACTGTCGCGGACGAGGTCGCGGTGGCCGAGGAGCGAGTGGCGAACCAGGTGGATGTGGGCGGCCTGCGAGGTGTCCAGACCGCCGACAAGCTGCGGCTGTCCATCGTCTCCGGCTTCGAGGTGGCCTGCCTGGACGCGCTCGGCAAGGCACAGGGCCTGCCGGTCCATGCCCTGCTCGGTGGCAAGGTGCGCGACGCCGTCGAGTACAGCGCCTACCTCTTCTACAAGTGGGGCGAGCACCCGAAGGGCGTCGACTCCGAGCCTGACGACTGGGGCGAGGCCGTCGACCCGGCCGGCATCGTCGAGCAGGCACGCAAGTTCACCGAGCGCTATGGATTCCGCTCCTTCAAGCTCAAGGGCGGCGTCTTCGAGCCCGAGCAGGAGATTGCGGCGATTCGCGCCCTCGCCGAGGCGTTCCCCGGAAACCCCCTGCGACTCGATCCCAACGGCGCCTGGTCCGTCGAGACCTCCCTCGAGGTCATCGAGGCGCTGCAGGACGTCCTGGAGTACATGGAGGACCCCACGCTCGGCACGCCCAACATGGCCGCCGTCTCCGCCCGCACCGACGTGCCGCTCGCCACCAACATGTGCGTGACGACCTTCGACGAGGTCAAGGAGGCGTTCACCCGCGACGCCGTCCAGGTCGTCCTGTCGGACCACCACTACTGGGGCGGCCTGCGCAACACCCGCGAACTCGCCGCCATCTGCCGCACCTTCGGCGTCGGAGTGTCGATGCACTCCAACACCCACCTGGGCATCTCGCTCGCCGCGATGACACACGTGGCGTCCACGGTCCCGAATCTGCACCACGCCTGTGACTCGCACTACCCCTGGCAGTCCGAGGACGTGCTGGACGAACGGGTCACCTTCACGGACGGCAAGGTGACCGTCTCCGACGCCCCGGGCCTCGGCGTCACCCTCGACCGTGACAAGCTCGCCGCCCTGCACCAGCGCTGGCTGGACGACGACGGCACGATGCGCGACCGCGACGACGCGGCTGCGATGCGCGTCGCCGACCCGGCCTGGGAAACCCCGGCCGTGCCCCGCTGGTGACACCGGCTGCCTGACGAGAGCCGGGGATTCCCACCCCCCCGGCCCCGGCTCATCGCGCTGGTCAACTCCATCGGCAACCTTGGCGGCTTCGTCGCCCCGACCGCCATCGGCATTCTGGAGACCACGACGGGTCCACCAAGGGGGGCCTGGTCGGCCTCACCGTGGTCGGAATTCTCGCCGCACTCAGCCTCCTTCTCGTGCGGGGAGGCGGCCGGAACGACAGCGTGGGCGGCGGCGCCGCACCGTCGGCAGCGGCCGAAGCCGATCCCGGCGCTGTTCACAAAGGCCATGGCGGTGGCCACGACCCCCCCAGCTGATCATGATCCGGGTGAGCCGGACGGCTGTCCTCGGTGGGAACCGTCGGCCTTCCGGGCGATGCCGCCTGGCGCGTGGCCGTTGGGGCCTCTGCACGCTCTGGTCGTCCGCCGGGCTGGTTGCAGCCGAAATCCGTGCAGACGTGCGGCTTCCGCCGTGGGCCTGTTGTGCGTGGTGTGCGGTACGGGCGATCCGGCCCGTTCAGATCCGCAGCCGGTCGAAGGTCACGATGCCCCGCTTGTCGGTCCAGCCGTTGGCGGCGGTCATGAAGGCGCCCACATCCTGGATGGCGGCGGCGTTGCCGGGTGCCGCGGTGCCGACCGCGGTCCATGTGATGCCGTCCGTGCTGAACTCGCCCTTGTACACGGCCCCTTCGCGGGTGAGCCGCAGATGGACGGGGGCCGTCACGGAACCGCCGGCCGTCGCGATCGAGTCGAAGGACCCGTTGCCGTCCGCGTCCCAGGTGAGCACACACCCGTTGGACGGTGTGACCGCGAGGTTCACGTATCCCGCGGAGCCGCTCCCGGTCAGATCGTTGCGGACGATGAGTCCGGTCCGGGCCCAGCCGCCGGTGGGGTCCTGGGAGGTGATCCGCACGGATGCCGAGGTGCCGTCGGCGAAGGCACCGGCGCGGTACACCGCGCCGAACTCATCGGTGGCGCCCCACAGATCGGCTCCGGCCCCCTCGATCGCGAAAGCCTCGCCCGACTGTCCGAAGACCGCGTCGTTGAAGGACACCGTTCGGTACGGCCCCTGGACCCCGGTGCCCGCCATGAGGCGTACCGCTCCGACCGCCGAGCCCCCGGAACGGCCCATCCGGTAGGCGGCGTCGGCGCGTACACGGACGACCAGGTCGCGGGCCGCACCGGTGAGGGAGACCGTGAAGCGTCCCGTGAACGAGGCGCCGGATGCCACGGACGCGGTGGTCACCGGGCCGTCCGGCTCGGCGGTGAGGCCGTCCGGGAGGTCGAGGGAGAGGGTGACGTCCTGCGCCGCGGTGAAGCCGTTGCGGTTGGTGAACGTGACCTCGACGGTGGCCGGGCGTCCCGCGGCGACCGCGCCCTGCCGGGCGGACACCGTCAGCGTGGCCTGGTGGGCGCCGTGGGCGAGGGTGTCCCTGACGCGGCGTGCGAGGGAGTGGACCGAGCCCGACGTCCGCACCGGATACGGGTCGTGGCCGCGTGCCCACGCGTCGTCCAGGGCGAACCAGTCGATGTCCGCGGGCCGCCGGTTCTCGGCGAGCGCGGCGGCCAGCTCCGTGAAGTACGTCTGCCAGCGGGTGCGGTAGAGCCCTGCGACGAGGCCGGACCACTCGCGGTTGGCGTAGTCGTGCAGGCCCTCGTCGCTGCTGGCCCGGCCGCCCCAGGTGGTGAGGATGGACCGGGCGTCGTACTCGAGCCGGTCCTTCTCCGCCCCGTCGGCACCCCAGGAGCGCGCATCGGCGAGCCAGCGTCCGAGCAGGTGCTGCGGGGAGGCGGCCAGCGCCTCGTCCAGCAGGTTCATCCAGTCGAGCCAGGTCTTCGTCAGCTGCCGGAACAGTTGTGCGTCGCCGACGTCGTACGCCGCCTTGATCTGCGGCAGCAGGACCCGGCTGCGGTTCGACAGGACCTGCCGGGCCACGTCGAGCAGATCGTGGCGGTAGGCGGAGCTTTCCCTCAACCGGGGTGCGATGTGCAGGAGTTCGGTGAGGGCGCGGTCGAAGGCGGCGGTGTCGTAGCGTTCGGCGGCCGGGCTCCAGGAGGCGGCGCTGCCGGCAGTGAGGCCGGGCCGCGCCGCGAACAGTCCGTCGGGGGCCTCGCTCCAGGAGTCGGCGCGGCGCATCCCGTACGCCGTGTCGCGCAGCACCTGCCAGGCCGCGGCGGCGTGCGGGTCGACGCCCCCGTACCGGGACGTGGCCCACCGCCCGAACCAGTCGTCGAGGTCGAGGGTGCCGGGCGACCAGGCGAGGTCGGTGAGCAGGGCGAGCGCGGCTGGGTTGTTGTCGGCGCCCTCGGGCATCACGGCGATCCCAGCGAGCTTGCTGCCCTCCTTGTCGCGCCACGCCGGGTAGGTCTCCACCCAGTCGGGGGTGTTCGCACCGAGGGCGGTGTGCCCGCCGAAGTTCCAGATGCTGCCGTACGCGTACGGGGTGCCCGCCCAGTCGCTCTCGCGGTCGGTGACCGTCGCGTACCGGTCGGACAGGCCGTCGACGATCAGCATGCGGGACTTGTCGACGGCGTCGAGGATGTCGCGGCGCGGGTTGGTCTGCCAGCCGAGGATGACCCAGACCGCGCCGGGATGCGCGGTCTGCAAGGCGGTCTCGACGGCGCGTGCGGCCTCGCCGACGGGGACGTCGCCGGCCTGTCCGCCTTCGTGGAGGAGGTCCATCTTGTACAGGGAGCTCTGGCCGAGCCGCCCTTCGAGCCGGGCGTAGAACGCGGCGCCCACCTCGGTGAAGGCGTCGGTGCGCGGGTCGAGCCAGTCCGGCCGTTCGAAGGCGCCCCAGGTTCCCTGGGGGACGACCATCGCGCCGGGGTGCTTCCCGGGGAACCCGTCGGGGACGGTCCCGTACCAGCCGGGCAGCACCGGGGTCATGCCGAGTTCGCGCACCCGGTCGGCGATCCTGCGGCCGAGGTCGGCGCGGCGTTCGAGGAGCCCTCTGCTGACCGGGCCGCCGAACTCGGACATGTTCTGCAGCAGCCACCAGGGTTGATGGGCCGGGGCGGGGATCCAGGACAGCAGCTCGGCCTCGGAGTAGCCGAAGGTGCGGAAGGTGTCGTAATAAGCGGCGTCCGCGCCGACCGTGACGAGGACGGAGTTGAAGCCGTGCAGCGCGAGCACGTCGAGCTCCCGCTGCCAGGAGTCCCAACTGCGGTAGGGGCCGGTGTAGCCCTCGTTGGTGTCGTTGAAGACGAACCGGTGAGCCACGTTCGCTGCGGCGGTGATCTCCTCGGTGGGGGCGGGCAGCCGGCGCGGCAGGTTCAGCTGCTCGCCGTTCCAGGAGGCGGAGGCGTGGGCGACGTCGCGGAGGTAGCGGTGTACGCCGGTGAGGAGGACGGAGGGGCTGGTGCCCTCGACGACGATCCGCCCGCTTGTGCCGGTCACCCGGAACCGGTCGCCGGCGCCGGTCATGGCGCGGAGCGCGACCTGGCGGTGGTGCCTGGGCAGCAGCCGCCGCAGGGCCGCCTCGGCGGGCGCCGTGTCGAAACCTTTGCCGGCACCGATGGGCACGGCCGCCGTGACACCCGGGTCGGACAGGACCAGCAGGGCGCCGCCGAGTGCGGCCGTACCGGTGAGAAGACGTCTGCGGGTGACACCTCGACGGTCGTTCACGAAGATCCTCCCGGGTCGGGCGGTAGCGAGTGGCGGCTGCGGAGCGCGGCAGGCCGGGCGCGCCCCAGCAGACGGCACCGTCGGCGAGCGGGCGGCCGGCGGCCGGCGGCACCTCCGGGAGCGCCCGCCGGATGCGCTCGGCATCAGGGGACGGTGACGGAGAAGCCGTCGAAGACGGCCTCTATCCTCTCGCCCGGGTAGAAGGCGTTGACGGCACTGGCCACCACACCCGCGTCACCGGTGCCGGCCGCCGATGGCACCTCGACCTCGGCGACGGTGGTCCAGTTCTCGCCGTCCGGACTGGAGAAGGCGGTGTACGTCGTGCCGTCGCGGACGAGCTTGAGGTGCACGGGGTTGCGGCTGGCGCCGCCGCCCGCCCAGGTGTCGAGCCTGCCGTCCCCGTCGCTGTCGGTCATGAACTCCAGGCCGTAGTCGTTGGTCATGACCAGCACCGCGTAGCCGCCCTTCTCGGGCACCGTGAGGTCGTTGGCGACGGCGATCCCGGCCTTGCCGGACGGGGTGACGCCGGTCTGCGACACGACCCTGGTCCGGACGGTGCTCCTGTCCTGGAAGGAGCCGTCGCGGTACACGGCCCCCTTCTCGTCCTTCCAGCCCGACAGGTCCTGCCCGCCGGCCCAGATGGCGAACTGATCACCGGCCTGCGCGTAGGCGGCGTCGTCGGTCGTGGCGGTCGTACGGTACGGGTCACCGACGTTCCCCGGTTGTGGAGTGATCTTCGCCCGGACGGAGTCGGAGACCTTCCGGCCCCCGTCGTACGTGACCCCTGCGGTGAGTCCGTGCTCGCCCCAGCGGGCATCCGGGGCAGGCGTGACGGTCCACGTGGTCGTCAGCGACCTGCCGCCGGCGAGGCGGCGCGTACTCTCCGCACCGGTCGCGTGCGCCGTCCAGCCCTCGGGGACGTCGAGTGCGGCGGTCACCCCGAGGATCGTGTGCGCACTCCAGTTGGTCACGGTGGTGGTGAGCTCGAAGGGCCTGCCCGAGCCGGCCGTGGGGGCGTCCGGGCTCACCAGCACGGAGGCGGCGGGCACATCGCTGCGCCGCAGCGCCTGGATCGCCTTGCCCGCGCCCTGCGCACTCAGGTTCACGAACGCCGGGGTGACGCCCAGCGGCGCCGCATATCCCTTCAGCGTGGCGGGGCCGTGGATCACGGTGCCCTGATTGACGTCGTACCAGGCGCCGCGCGGAAGGTGCAAGGTCCGGGTGCCGCTGCTGCCGAGGTTCGGGGCGGCGAGCACGGCCGGGCCGAGCATCCACTCGTCGTCGACGGTGTAACCCGCCTCGTCCTGCGGAAAGTCGAAGAACAGCGGACGCATGATCGGGTCGCCGGTCGCCAGGGTGTGCTGGACCTGGTCCCAGATGTAGGGAGCGAGGCGTTCGTGCGCGGCGACGGCGTTCCGGTACAGGTCGACGGTCTCCTGGTCGTAGTCGACCTTCTGCCCCGTCGTCACGTCGTTGGTGCCCACGGGTGAGGCGGACGCGTACATCAGCGGCATCAGCGACGCGGACTGCGCCCAGCGCACCAGGACCTCCTTGGTGGGCGCGGGCTGGCCACCGGAGCCGCCGATCATGTCGGTCTCGACGAACGGGTAGCCGATCGTGGAGACCGCGAGGTTCTGGCTGACGGACGCGCGCAGGGACTCCCAGCCGGTGCCCTTGTCGATCTGCCGGGTGACGAACCCGGCCTCGTGCGCGGTGGAGTCCCAGTGGGTGCGGATCCCCGCGCCCTGGAGGTCGAACTCGTCGGCGAGCCGGACGCCGAGCCGCTGGTAGTCGGAGGCGACGTGGCCCTCGCGGGGCGCGCACTCCTCGTCGAAGAAGCGGGTGTCGAACTTCAGCCCGTCGACCCCGTACTCGCTCATCAGGCCACGCAGATTGGCGACGTACCAGGCGCGCGCGTCGGGGTTCGCCAGGTCGACGATGCCGGCCTCGCCGTTCCACCAGGTCACCGTGCAGGGCTTGGCCGGGTCGGTGCCGTCCTTGAGGAGGTAGTCGTGGTCGACGGCGTACTCGTACCGGTCGGAGTCCAGGTTGATCCAGAGCGTGACCCACAGCCCGAAGTCGAAGCCCAGGTCGTGGATCTTCTGCGCCATGGCCTTCGGGTCGGGGTAGGCCTTCTCGTCGAAGGTGAGATTGCCGTACCTGGACTCCCACCTGTCGTCGAGCTGGATGGTGTGCCCGCCGAGCCCGCTCTCCTTGAGATCGGTGGCATAGCCGAGGAACTTCTCCTGGTTCACGTTCGTGTAGAACTGCGCCCAGGAATTCCACATCGGTCGGGCGTACTGCTCGTAGGAGGCATCGCTCTTGAGCGGCTTGCCGACGATGCCGACGTAGTCGCGGTACACGTCCAGCGGTGTCGACTCGACGAAGACCGTGGCCTTGTAGAGGCCGGCGAAGGCAACGGTGAAGGTGCCCGTGCCGTCCCCTCCCTTGTTGATGTTCACGTCCATGACGTTCCCGGTGTCGACGCGCAGACCGGTCGAACGGGACGTGAACCAGAAGGGATCGACCATGTGGTACGAGGCCGGACCGAAGACGGGTGCGACGACCTCGCCGCTGTCGAGCGGCCAGGGCTGGTTCGTGTACGGGCCGTGCTGCGGTGTCTCGGCCTCACCGTGTCCGTACCAGTGACCGGCCGACTTCAGGTCGAGCGCGAGGCCCAGGCGATCGGGGCTGCCGCCCTTGACGTCCCAGTCCAGCTGGTAGCGGTCTGCCTCGGGCGTGATGCGGACCCCGACCGTGGCGCCGTCGAGGGTGGACGCCGCGGTCAGCATGAGGACGCCGCCCTGCCAGTCCCATTCGGTCACCTCGGTGGCCCGCTGCCAGTCGCCGCCGGACCGGAAACGCAGCGCGCCGGTGTCACCGCCGGCGGTGCCGAGGACGGTGCCGCCCCCGCGGACGGTGGTCAATGCGAGGGCTTCGGTGGCGACATGGAGCGTGTAACCGGGTGAGGTACGGGTGCCCGGCACCCGCACCTCGAGGGCGCCGGCCCGCTCGGTGATCGTCGGCGTCCCGCCCCTGGCCGCGCCACCGGTCGCTTGTGCCGACCGGGCGGCGGCCGGTGAACCTGCGAGCCCGGCCGCCGCAGCGACGAACGCCAGGGTGAGTGCGGCGAATCGAGCTCCGAACCTTCGTGGTTGCATGGGCACGCCTCGTGTCCTTCGGCCGGCCGGGTCATGGAATCTGTGCCGTGCAATGCAGGACCGTGCTTGATTCGCCTCATGTTCGAGCAGGAAACGTCACCTGTCAACGGAGGAACTCACCTCCTTCCAGAGCGACTTGGGCCACCCGGTCCCCGTCTGACAGCACGTCCCGGCAGCTCATGAAGTACGTCCGGACAGCGTCGGCCCGGCGCAACGACCAGGACGTGGTGCCGACCGCGAGCCGGCGCTGCGCGACGGGGCTCCGGGCCGTGAGAGGCCGAGCCGAGCGGTGAATGTCCCGGGGCGGGACTGCGCCGGCACCGAACCCGTTGCGGCTACTTCGGAACGCGCCCGGCAGTCTTGAGCCGCAAGAGCGACAGTGGGCGGCCCGCTTCCCCGGCCCGCGGGGAAGCCGGGGGCGGGGCGGCCGCAGAGGCCAGAGCCACGAGGGTGAGCAGTGCGCACGCGGGGTAGGCCCAGCCGAGCACGGCGAGCGGCCATGAGTAGTCGAACGAGGTGATCTGGGGATGGAGTTGTACCAGCCAGAAGGCGAGATGGCAGGGCAGCGCCGTGGCCCAGGCGGCCTGGGCGGCTGCGCGCCAACGAGTGCGGTGCGGGGTGTGGAGGAGCCAGAACAGGGCGGGGATGGCCCAGACCCAGTGGTGGGACCATGAGATGGGGCTGGCGAGGAGGCCGAAGATCTGCACCGCGAGGAGGCAGCCGAGCCGGTCCCACCGCTGTGCGCTGCGCACCCCGGCGAAGAGTGCCGGCACACCCACCAGGGCGGTTGCCGTCCACCACGGGGCGGACATGCCCACATCGTGGCCGAGCGAGCGCGAAAGCGCCCCGCGCAACGACTGGTTGAGGCCGGATCCGACCGGGCCGACGCGTGCGGCATCGCTCACCGCATGGAGCCAGAAGTCGCGGGAGGGTCCCGGCACCACCCACCATCCGGTCGCCGCGATGGCGAAGAACGCCACGGCCGACCACGCGGCAGCCGTCCAGCGCCCGCGGAGGAGGAAGTAGAGACCGGTGACCGCCGGGGTCAGCTTGATCGCGGCGGCGATTCCGACACCGAATCCCGCCGCGGCTGCCGCGCGATGCCGGACAGCGAGGACGACCAGGGCCGCGAGCAGCAGATTGATCTGCCCGAAGGCGAGTGTGGTGGTGACCGGTTCGGTCCACATCAGGGCGGCGCTCCACAGCAGTACCCGCTGCCGGTGCTGCTGGGGCGGTGTGTCCGGGGCGGCCAGGCGCAGGCTGCCGTGAACGAAGACGACCAGAGCCAGGAGCGAGGCCGCGGTCCAGGCGGCGGCCGCCAGCGGGAACGGCAGCGCGGAGAGGGGGAGGAAGAGGGCGGCGGCGAACGGGGGGTAGGTGAAGGGCAGCGGGAAGATGTCGGGGCCGGGCAGGTAGAGCCGGAAGGCGTACAGGTCGCCGGAGAGCAGATGGGCGGAGCCGGTGCGGTAGACCCGCAGATCCACCATGCCGGTACGGGTGCACGCGGGGATCCACACCAGCAGCAGCATCACCAGGGAGCACACGGCCAGCACCCATGTCGCCCGGCGGGCCAGCGCGGTCCGCACCGCCGCCAGTGGTGGCCGCCGGACCTGTGGGTTCTGCGGTTCCCGGCCACTGGGCGGAACGGCGTTGTCGTCCACGGCGGTTGTCATGGTTGTGCCCTCCAGAAGTTCGCTCGATCGCGGGCGAATGCCCGGGAAAGCCCCGGCCGGAGGACCTCTGCCGGCAGGGGTGCCGCCTTCACGTCGCCCTCAGGGCGAAGGCGCCGGGAGCCGGCTCGATTCGGCGGCTCCGGCCATGGCGAGGGCGGTCTGTTCGCGACTGCGCTGAGCCGTCCACGCCAGGAACACCAGGGTCACCGACCCTCCGATGACAGCGGCGACCGAATAGGTCCAGGTGGGCCCCCGGCCCGCGGGCAGCACCAGCAGGAGCAGAGCGACCACCGCCCCCTTCACCCGGGGGTCCGCCAGAGTGCGCCACGCCACCACGGCCAGCGGTACCCCGCCCCACAGCAGGTACCACATCTGCACCGCGGGAGCGCACACCACCAAGGCCAGCAGTCCCATCGCCGCAGCGCGTTCCGCCCCGTAGCGGGGAGCACGCCCCACGCAGAACACCACCGCGCCGAGCCCCACCAGCGTCCCGACCGTACGTGCCGCGGTCACCGCCCCCGGAGCCGCGTTCCATCCCACCGCGGTCGAGGTCCACTCCAGCACCCGGCCCACGTCCGTGCTCACCGACAGCAGCGTGTACACCTCGGCCGGCGTACGCACGGTCCGCAGCCACCCCCAGCCTTGCCCGCACAGGGGCACACCCAGCCACAGCGTCCCGCCGGCCACCAGGGCGATTCCCAGAGCACGGCCGAAGCGCCGCCGCCACCCCGACTGCGCGGTCACCGCCACCATTGCGGCACACCCCAACGCCACCGCGGCGGGGGCCTTCACCAGCACGGCCCCCATCAGCACCGCAGTACCCAGGCCCCATCGCCCGGAGCGGAAGGCCACGAAACCGGCCATCATCAGTCCGACCATCAGCGCCTCGTTGTGCGCCCCGCCCACCACGTGCGCCACCATCAGCGGATTGAGCGGCGCCGCCCACCAGGCCCCTCCGCCGTCGGCGCCCGTCCGCACGGCCAGCCGCTGCACCGACCACGCGAGCAGGGCCAGCCCGGCGAGCGCCACCAGCCGAAGCCCCACGACCGCGGCGACCACATGATGCTCCCCGGTCACCGACACCACGGCTTGGCTCACCACCACGGACACCGGCCCGTAAGGCGCCGGTGCGTCCCGCCACAGCTCCGGGACGTTGGCGGCGAGCGGGCCGCCCAGTGCCGTCGGGCCGACCTCGTAGACGTCCCAGCCGCGCAGGGCCAGGGCACCCTGGGCCATGTAGCTGTAGACGTCAGCGCTGAACAGCAACGGCGCGGGCAGCAGAGGCAACGCCCAGCATCCCAGCGTGGTCCACTGCTGCCTCCGGCTCATCACCGCACCGGCCCGCAACAGCGTGCCCAACTGCCACCAGGCCCACACCAGCAGTCCGAGTCCGGCATACGCCGCCGTCGCACCCATCGCCGTGAGGAGCGGACCCGGCGCTCCCCACACGCCGTCCCGCACGCCTTGCGGCAACGCACCGGCGCCCCACGCACCCGCCGACAGCAGCCCGGAACCGCACATGCCGCGTCGCGTCCATCCCCGGACCGTGCCCTCCGCCGCTCTCATTCGGCCGAACGTAGGTCCCTCCCCGGATCGCCGGACCAGCACCCGCGAAAGCAAGGATGAACGCAGGATGTCGGCCTGTTGTCCGCGGTCAGGTCGGGGTCGGGGCAGCCCGATCCGGGTTCCCCGCGCGAGGCGCGCGTGCATCGGAATCCGTGGGCCGCCACCGCCGAAGGCGTCGCCGAGCGCGGTGGGAGGACTCCGGCGCGCGAGGGCGGTACCACTCGCCCAGGGGCCGCTCCGCCCGCCGCGTCAGCATCCCGTCAGCGGCGGCCCGGCCACCGTCAGCATCCCGTCATGAGGTGGCGGAGAGCAGGCAGGGGCGGGCATAGCGTCTGCGGTACGTCCCGGTCCGCCTCCCCGCGTACGGGGCGAGCCAGTACCTCGCACGCATCACCCCGGATCCTCCAGGAGGCATCCCATGACAGATCTCTTGAGCGGTGAAGACCCGGAGCCTTCTAAACGGTTCCCGGCCGGACCGCTGTTCGTTCCCGTCCGGCCGGGGCCAGCCGGGTGTGCGGCCCGGTTCTTCCGCACCCCCCTCGGCGGCCGTACGGCCGTCGGCTTCACCTCCGAGCGCGGGCTGACCGCGACGCTCGGCACCGAGCAGGCCTGGATCAGGCTCTCCGAGCCCGCACTGCGCGCGCTGGCCGAGCCGCTCGGCGTCACCACCGTCACGGTGGACCCGCTGCTCTCGGCTCCGGCCCCTGTGCCGGCCGAACCCGTCGGCCTCACACAGAAGTGGCCCTCGTCGCCGCGCTCACGCGAGAACACATGGGATCCACAGGCCGTCGGCGTGCTGCGAGTGACCGGCGCCGCCGCACTCGTCTCGGCGCTGTCGCTGTGGATCGGTTGAGAAGGGACCGCACGATGACCACTGTTCACGAACCCGCTGTCGCCACCACCGTCGACGAACTGTCGGTGTGGCCCGCCTCCACCACCGAGCCCCACCAGGGCGAGCTGGCCGTGGGCGGCGTACCGCTCGCCGAGATCGCCGACCGCTTCGGTACCCCCGCCTACGTACTGGACGAGGGCGAGGTACGCGAGCGCTGCCGCACCTACCGGCACGCCTTTCCCGAAGCCGACGTCCTCTACGCGGCCAAGGCGTTCCTGTGCCGTGCCATGGCCCACTGGATGGACGAGGAGGGCCTCGGGCTCGACGTCTGCTCCGCCGGTGAGCTGGAACTCGCCGTCACCACCGGGTTCCCGCCCGACAGGATCGTGCTGCACGGCAACGCCAAATCCCCGCACGACCTGGAAACCGCGCTGCGCCTGGGCGTCGGACGCATCGTGATCGACAGCCCTTCGGAGATCGCGCGGCTGGCCGCGGCGGTCGGGCCCGACGGGCATCAGAAGGTGATGGTCCGCGTCGTCCCCGGCATCAGCGCCGGCGGCCACGAGAAGATCCGCACCGGAACCGACGACCAGAAGTTCGGCCTGTCCGTATCCGACGGATACGCCCAGCACGCCATCGCCCGCATACTCGATCAGCCGCAGCTCGAACTCACGGGCCTGCACTGCCACCTGGGCTCACAGATCACCAGCGTCGAGCCCTACCTGGCCGCCGTGCGGCGCATGGTGGACCTCATGGCCCGGCTGCGCGAGCAGTACGGTGTGACCTTGCCCGAGCTCGATCTGGGCGGCGGCCACGGCATTGCCTACCGGCCGGGCGAGCCGGCCCTGGACCTGACCGCCCTGGCCCGCAAGGTCCGTGCGGAGCTCATCCAGGCGTGCGCAGCGACCGGACTCACCGTCCCTCGCCTGATCATCGAGCCGGGGCGCGCCATCGCGGGACCGGCCGGGGTCGCGCTGTACCACGTGCTCGCCGTCAAACGCACGGGTGACCGCATCTTCGTGGCCGTGGACGGCGGGATGAGCGACAACCCGCGGCCCGCGCTGTACGGCGTGCGGTACGCGCCTCGCCTGGTCGGCCGGCACGGCGGCGCGGAACCGATCGCGGTGACCGTGGTGGGCCGCCACTGCGAGGCCGGCGACGTCCTCGCGACCGACGTCGAACTCCCCTCCGACATACGGCCCGGCGACCTGCTCGCGGTGCCTGTGGCCGGTGCCTACCACCTGTCCATGGCCTCCGGCTACAACCTGGTGGGCCGCCCGCCGGTGGTCGCCGTGGACGGCGGGCACGCCCGCCTCCTCGTCCGCCGTGAGTCCATGGATGACATCCGCAGCCGCGACGTGGGCCTGTAGTCCGCGCCGCTCTCCGAGACCGCCTCCGGGCGGGTGACGGCCCGGCCCTCGCCCGGAGGCGCCCCCTAGGGGTGGCCGCCGCCCGCCCATGCGACCGCGAGCGGCGAGACCGAGCACCGCACGGCACTGGTGCAGCCCGCCGCGCCGGGCGTGCGGATCCGCCGTGCCGAGGAACTCCTGCCCGAACAGGTCACCGGCAGCTGACCGACGCGTCGTGGATCGGTCGGTCCACCGAGCCCACCGCCCTTGGCCACCGAGCCGATCCGCGCCGTCCAGGGGCGCGGTACTCGGGTCGAACGGCCGCCGCCCGGCTCGATCGGCGAGATGATCTCGGCATGAGGATCACCGCACGGGAGCTCAACCGCTCCACACTCGCCCGGCAGTTGCTGCTGCGGCGGGAGGCATCCGGCATCGCCGACGCGGTACGGCGCGTGGTCGCGCTGCAGGCACAGCAGGCGGCCTCGCCCTACCTCGCGCTGTGGAACAGGGTCGCCGACTTCGAACCGGCCCGGCTCGATGCCCACTTCGCCGACCACACGGTCGTCAAGTCGACCCTGATGCGCATCACTTTGCACGCCGTCCACGCCGACGACCACAAGGCCTTCCACGAGGCCATGCAGCCGTCGCTACGTGCTGCCAGGCTGGGTGGCCGCTTCATGGCGTCGGGGCTGACCGTCGAGGACGCCGACACGCTGGTTCCGGAGCTGCTGGCATTCGCCGACCGGCCCCGGACAGCCGCGGAGTACGAGAGCTGGCTCGGACAACGGCTGGGTGAACCGCCGCAGCGCGGAGCGTGGTGGGGCCTGCGGCACTACGCGCCGCTGCTGCACGCCCCCACCGCGCCCCCCTGGTCGTTCGGCCACCGTCCGTCGTACGTCGCGCCCCGGACCAGGCCGGTGCTGGCGGACCCGGACGTGTCCGCCGAGTCCCTGCGGAAACTGGTCCTGCGCTATCTCCAGGGGTTCGGGCCGGCGTCGGTGGCGGACGTGGCGCAGTTCGCGCTGGTGCAGCGGGCCAGAGCCAGGAAGGCATTGCAGGCTCTCGCCGGTGAGCTCGAGCGGCTGGAAGGGCCGGACGGCGAGGAGCTGTTCGACATCCCCGGCGCGCTGCGTCCGGACGAGGACACGGCGGCACCGCCCCGGCTGATGGCCATGTGGGACAGCATCCTGCTGGCCTACTCCGACCGCAGCCGTGTCATCCCGCCGGACTACCGTCCGCTCGTCATACGCGTGAACGGCGACGTGCTGCCGACCCTGCTGGTCGACGGCTACGTCGCCGGTGTGTGGCGTCCGGTCGAGGGGGGAATCGAGGCGACCGCCTTCCACCCCCTGCCGGACGAGGTCTGGGAGCAACTCGCAGTCGAGGCCCGGTCGCTGGCGGCCTTCCTCGCCGACCGCGAGCCGCAGGTGTACCGCCGATACGGCCACTGGTGGAGCAAGTTGCCGGACACCGAGGCCCGGCTGCTCCCCGGCCACTGACGTAGCGCAAGCCGGCCGAGCTCCCGCCGGGCCCGCCAAGGAGCGCCACGGGAACCGCAGTCGGTCCGCTACGGGACCGGTGCCCCGGCCTCCGCCGAGGCACCGGCAAACCGGCTCAGTCGTCGATCGCCGCGCCGTACAGCGAGTCTGTCGCCGGACCGCCGAAGTCGCCCGCGCCGTAGCTCCAGGAACCGGAGGTGGTCAGCCCGCTCGTGCCCGCGGAGAACACCCAGACGAAGCCGTCGTTCGTGTTCTCGCCCGGTGCCGAGACGAGCAGACCGAACCGGCCGTCGTCGTTGGGGTCGGTGAACGAGACCTGGCCGCCGAACTTGTCGGCCTTCTCCACGTTGCCCGGGACGTTGGCGGTGCCCTGGTTCGCCGACAGCACGCCGGTGGCCGTCAGGCCGCGGGCCGAACCGCGCAGGACGGTGAAGGCGCCCGCGTCGGCGACGGTGCCGATGTCCTCGCCGGAGATACCGATCGCCAGGTCCGCGAAGCCGTCCTTGTTCGTGTCGCCGAGGGAGAGGTCGGTGCCGAAGCCGTCGCCCTTCTCGTTGACTCCCGGGACCCCCGGCGAGTCCTGGGTCCACCAGACGGGAGGCCTGACCGGTCCGTCCTCGCCCACAAGTCCGGCGGAACCGCCGTAGTAGATGCCGACCACGCCGCCGGTCATCATCTGGCCGCCGTCGTCCGGGCTGTGCGGCTCGCCCGTGGCCAGATCGTCGTAGCCGTCGCCGTTGATGTCGCCGGAGGCGGCGACCGGCCCGCCCCGCAGTGCGTAGATCGGAAGCGGCTCGTCGAGCGATGCGGTGCCGGGCACGACGTACGACCAGCCGTGGCCCGGCTCACTGCCCACGCTGGTGCCGGAGATGATCAGGTCGGCGTAGCCGTTGTCGTCGTAGTCGCCGGTCGTCAGCGAAACGGCCCGGAGACCGTCCGGCTCGTCGGCGGCGGCCCCGGCGCGCGCCTTTCCCGACGGAGCGCCGAGGGCCAGCCGCGGCTGATGCTGCGCACGCCTCGACTGCGAGGCCGTCCGCTGTGCGGAGGCTCCGGCGGCCCGCTCGAACCAGTAAGTCGTCTCACCCGCCGAATCCATGACGGCCAGCAGGTCACCGGGTGCGAAGTCGGAGAAGCGGGCAGCGGCGAGAGAGGAGCCGAACAGGCTGCCCACGTTGGGTTCCTCGGCCTCCAGCCAGCCGCTCACCGTCCCGCTGAGGCCCTTGGGCGTGCCCCAGAGGACGACGATGCCGCCCGCGTTGGCGACGGAACCGATGTCCTCGCCGGGGATACCGACGACCGCGTCGTCGTAGCCGTCGCCGTCGAGGTCGCCGGTGGTCACCGCCTTGCCGAAGTTGTCGCCGGCCTCGGCGGCTCCGGCCACCCCCGATGTGTTCTGGCTGAAGGTCTTGACCCGGGTGGTACCCATGCCTTTCGGCCCGCCGTACTGCACGGTGACCATTCCCGCGCCCTTGTGCCCGCCGATCGCGGCGCCGGGCGAGCCGACGAGCACGTCGTCGTACCCGTCTCCGTTGAAGTCGGTGTTGCGGTCGTTGGCGTGAGTGCCGCCGGGGGTGCCGGCGTGCGCGGACGGGGCCGTGGCGATGGCCGCCCCTGCCACGAGGAGGAACGATGCCGCCGCGACGGCGGCCGAGCGGTTCTTGCGCATGAGCGGCTCCTTGGCTCACGAAGGGCCGGGCTTGCTCGGGGGGCTCGGGGGTGGCCGGATAGGGCCCGTTCCTTGTCCGGTGCCGTGTATGACAGCGCATGGCGTGCAAGGGTTGTACGCAGACTGTGTCCCGTTTTCCGAAGAAGATCGCTTACGCGGTGTTCGCGGGGCCTGTGCGGTGTGTGGGCTCGCGCCCGGGCCGGCACGGGACGTCCGTTCGGAGATCCCCGGCCCGGATTTTTCGGGCGAGCCCGGCCGGCATCGTTCGGAGAACTGCGGAGAGTCCCTCGCGAGTCCCCCGGACTTTGGGTGTCAGATGGCCATGACCACGCCCGGGGCGACCCGCGTGGGACCCGGTCCGGCCGATGCGGCAGCGCGACCGCGGCCCCGGCGACCGGCCCCGCGTCGATCCGTCGAAGGAGGACACCACCATGCTCAGCACCGATTTCGTGACCGGCGCACCCAACTGGCTCGACCTCGGCAGCCCCGACATCCCGGCCGCCGCACGTTTCTACGGCGCGGTGTTCGGCTGGAGCTTCGAATCGGCCGGACCCGAGGCCGGCGGCTACGGCTTCTTCCAGAAGGACGGCAGGACCGTGGCGGCCGTCGGCCCGCTCACGCACGAGGGGGCGAGTCCGGCCTGGACGGTGTACTTCCAGACCCCCGACGCCGACGCGACGGCCAAAGCCGTCGAGCAGAACGGCGGGACCGTACGGGCCGAGCCGTTCGACGTCATGGAAGCCGGTCGGATGGCCCAGTTCACCGACCCCGGTGGCGCCGAGTTCGCGGTCTGGCAGCCCGCTGCCGTCAAGGGCCTGGAGAAGACCTCGGAGCCCGACGCGCTGTGCTGGGTCGAACTGCACGCCGGGGACGCCTCCGCGACGCCGGCCTTCTACCGGTCGCTGTTCGGGTGGCGCAGCCAGGGCATGGAGGCCCCCGGCATGCCCTACACCGTGCTGTCCACCGCGGACGGTGATCAAGAGGACGCGAGTTTCGGCGGCCTCGTCCAGGTTCAGGAGGGCATGGAGCCGCTCTGGGTGCCGTATTTCCACGCCGAGGGCGCCGATGCCACCGTCTCGAGGGCCGCGGCGAACGGCGGATCGGTGGTGATGCCGGCGTCGGACATCCCGGACGTCGGCCGGATCGCCTGGCTCGCCGACCCGTCCGGCGCGCCCTTCGCCGTCCTCCAGCCCGCGCCCCGGTCGGCCTGACGGGCACGCAGTCCAGTCGGGGCCACCGCGCCGTCCGTCGGTCCGGCGGGGAGCGGTGGTCCGGACCTGACCGCGACGGTACGCACACAAAGGGTCACTCCCGTGAGGTCGCGGGACCGGTGCCCGGCGCGCATCCGGGCGCGGATGTCCTGCGGTGACCGGGACGGCGTACGCGAGGACGCGGACCTGCCGAGTTGCTCCCATACTGAAAGTCATACGGCGCATGTCGCCGTGCTGCGGGACGCCGCACCCGCACCTGTCACCGATGCCCCGGGGCGGAACTCATGGACTCCCCATCCTCCGCGGCACGCCCCAACGGGCCGACCGGGCCGCCGCTGACGTGCCGTGACCACGTCATCGCCGCCGCGCTGCGGCGGCTGAACCGTCGCCTCGACTGCAGCACGTGCACCGCCTACCTGCTGACCGAGGACGGCCGGGCGCTGGGGGCGGCGATGATGGTCGACACCACCCTGAGCTTCACCGTTCCGTCGGGAATGGCGGCGGACGACTCGAACTACGCCTCGGCGCGGGCGCACCAGGCGGGGAAGGTGGTGCTGTTCGAGAACAGGCAAGTGCGGGAGCTCACCCGCCGCTCTCCCGCGCTCTTCCTCCACAACCCGTACGCGATGATGGTCGCCGCCGCGCCGGTGCGGACCGCGCGGAGCCGGTTCGGTGTGCTGAGTGTGCGCTGGGTGCCGCCCCGGCCGGTGGCCGACGAGGCGCTGGATTACCTCCAGACCGTTGCGGACGACCTGGCGGTCGAGCTGACGGACCTCGCGGGCCGGGGCGCGTCGATGAAGGCACCGTACGTCCCCCTGTTCATCGCCGAGGTGGCACGTGACGGAAGCGCCCGGTCACAGGGAACCGCAAGGGACGTGGTTCGCGGGGCCGCGGCCGAGTCCGTGGTGCCCAAGCCGACGGGCAGCACGTTCCTGTACCAGCTGCAGAGGCTCGCCGCCGAGCTCGCGGCCGCGGTGCACATCCGGGACGTCCTGTCAGCCACGGACACCCAGGTGGTCCGGCCCTTCGGCGGCCACGCGGTGATGCTGTGCCTTGCCGAGCAGGGCCGCCTGCATGTGGTCGGCGCCGCGGGGTTCTCGCGCGAGTCGGTCCAGCGGGTGGAGGGAACCCTGCTGTCCCGGCGCACCCCGGAGACGGACACGCTCCGCGCGATCGAGATCCACTCCTTCCCGTCGGCCCAGGCGCTGCGCGACACCTATCCCGATGTCGACCCCGATCCGGAGGCCCAGGCCCGCGCCTACCTTCCGCTGGTGTCCAACGGGCGGGCCATGGGGTGCTGCGTCCTGGAGTTCCCGGAGCCGGCACCTCCGTTCGCTCCCGAACAACTCGCCGTACTGACGATCATGCTGGAGCAGGTGGGCCAGTCCCTGGAACGGGCCCGCTCGTACGAGTCCGAGCAGGCGCTCACCCAGACCCTGCAGCGCAGCCTGCTGCCCCGCAGCCTCCCGCACCTGACCGAGGCGGTCGCCACGGCGCGCTATTTGCCGGCGACCGAACGGGCGGAAGTGGGGGGTGACTGGTACGACATCGTTCCGCTGCCCGGCGGCGGAATCGGCCTGGTCATCGGCGATGTGGAGGGCCACAGCCTGGAGGCGGTGGCGGTGATGGGCCAACTGCGCAGCGGAGTCCGGGCGTACGCCGCCGAGGGGCACGATCCGGCCACCGTGCTGGAGCGGAGCAATCGGCTGCTCGCCGGGTTGGACACGGATCTCTACGCCACCTGCTGCTGCGTATGGCTGGACCTGGCCAGCGGGACCGCCGCCACGGCGACCGCGGGCCACCCGCACCCGCTGATCGTCGACGCGGGCGGCAAAGGCAGTGCCAGGCAGTTGCCGGTGGGGCCGCCGCTCGGCGTCGACGCCCACGCCCGGTACGAGCAGTGCGAGGCGCAGGTGTCGGCGGGGTCGGTGATCGCGCTGTTCACCGACGGTCTGCTGGACGGGCGGCTCCTCGGCTCGGACGCGGCGATGGAGAAGCTCGGCCGGGTGCTCGCCGAACACTGCGGCGAGAACCTGGAGGTGCTGGCCGACCGTCTCGTCCAGGACCGCCGGGGATGGCGGGTCCTCGCCGACGACGCGGCCCTGCTGCTGGTGCGGTACGAGGGAGCGCAGCCCCGGGAGCACCGGCGGATGGCCCGGATGTCGGTGCAGCGTCACCATCTGCAGGGGGTCGCGCAGGTCCGCGACTTCCTGCGGGACCTGCTGCGTGAATGGGACATGGAGCCACTGCTGGACACCATGGAACTGCTGACGTCCGAAGTGGTCACCAACGCTCTGATCCACGCCGACAGCGAGGTGGAGCTGCGGCTGCGGGAGTACCCGGACCGGATCCGGGTCGAGGTCCGTGACAGTGACCCGCACCCTCCGGTGCCCACCGCGATCGTCGCGGACGAGGAGAACAATCAGGAGGCCGAGTCCGGGCGCGGTCTGCTGATCGTCGACGCGCTCGCCGGGGACTGGGGCAGTTCCCCGGCGGGGCGCGGCAAGACGACCTGGTTCGACATCGGGGTTGCGGCCGAGTAGACGAGCGCCGGACGGATCTGCGGACGGCTCCTGCCGGTGCCCGAGGGCGGCCGAGTCCCGTCCGCGGAGGCCGGTGGACGGCCTGACGGTGCATCCGTCATGAATCGGGCAGGCCGGACATCGGGACACCCTCCCGGGGGATCCTTCCTCTCGATCACCCTGGGCACCCGGGCGCGGGTGTTGCACGGGCCGTTCGGCCCCCGGATTCGTCCCCGTCAACTTGACCCGTTCGGCGGTGACTTCACAAGAGGTCGGCGGGCCGGTCGGAGTTCGCTGGTCTCGTACAGGTTCGTCGGCCATACTGCCCGCCGTGGAGCAGCGCATAGATCCGAAGACTCAGCCCGCGTACGCCGCAGGGACAGACCCGGCGTACATCCCTGGCCTCACGGCTCCCCGCACCGCCGGGACGCTTGACGCGGACCAGGAGACGACCCAGGAGCCGGCGCCCGAGGCGGCCGTCACCGATGGACCGGCCGTCGAAGAGGCTGCCGTGTCCGACGAGACCTCGGACGCGGAGGCCGCGGCGGCACGGAGCGACGGCGAGAAGGAGGGAGAGGAGAAGAGCGAACAGGGCGAGAAGGCCGAGGGCGGGCCCGTGTTCGAGGTGAGCGACCGCCGGGGTTCGATCACCGCGGACCGTGACGGCGTCCGGTTCACGCTGGACGACCAGGAGGCCGACTTCCGCTGGGACGAGATCGGCGCGGTCGAGGTGAAGGTCCCCCGGTTCGGGCGACGGTTCACGGTCACCGTCCACATGTCGACCCGCCGCTGGTTCAACGCCGAGGTGGAGGCGGCAGCCAGGAGCAGCCTCAAGGAGTGGGAACAGGAACTCGACGCGGTTCTGGACGCCTACTTCGAGGAGTAGGGAAAGGCAGCCCGACCCGCGTCGGTGGTGAGTGTCCGGGGGCCCACGGCCGTGAAGGCCGGCGGGCCCCTTCGCGGTTGCGGAACGGACATCTGGGCAGCCCCGCGTGGCGACAATGCGCCATCTGGCGCAGAGTCGCCACTTTGCATCTGGATCTTGCGGTCTACACGCAATTAGCTTCCGGGCGTGCGCTGAAACGTCCGGACGTTCGGTTGGTCGGCTGTGATGCGACCGAGCATCAGTTCCTTTGACGCGCACGCCTGTTGAGCCTGCGTAAGGAGTCCTGATGCGTAAAACCCGCGAGAGACGGCGGCGTACCGCTGCCGTCGGTGCGGTGACAGCGGCGGTCGTCCTGTCACTGACAATCCAGCCCGGGGCGGTAGCGGCCGAGCCGCCGTCGACCGGCCCGAGCGCCTCCGGCGCACCGTCCACGCGCCAGGAGGGGGCGACCACCTCGACGCTGACCCTGGTCACCGGGGACAAGGTCGCGCTGACCACCGGGCCGGACGGCAAGCAGTCGGTGAACATCCTCTCAGGTGCGGGAACGTCCAAGACGTTCCAGACCGCCAGCGGACAGAACGGCGACCTGTACGTCTACCCCGAGGACGCCATGGCCGCCCTCGCCTCCAGCACGGTGGACGGCGAGCTGTTCAACGTCAGCCGGATGATCAGGGACGGCTACGGCGACGCGAAGACCGACGAGGTCCCCGCCATCGTCGATTTCCAGGGGAAGCCGACCGCGGCTGCCCTGAAGCAGAAGACCGAGGACCTGCCGGGCAGCGACAACGAGCGGGTCATGCCCCGGCTGGGGCTGTCCGCGGTGCATGTCGACAAGCACCGCGCGAAGGGCTTCTGGCAGGCCGTCAAGCCCGCCCAGGCACGCAGCAGAAGCGCCCGGGCCGACACGGTCCCCGGCACTGCCGGGGTCTCCAAGCTGTGGTACGACGGTAAGGCGAAGGTCGCACTGGACAAGAGCGTGCCGCAGATCGGCGCCCCGGAGGCCTGGGCCAAGGGGTACGACGGCAAGGGCGTGAAGGTCGCCGTGCTGGACACCGGTGCCGACCTGAACAACGCCGACATCAAGTCCGAGATCGTCCAGAGCCAGAGCTTCGTCAACGGCCAGACGGTCCAGGACGGTCACGGCCACGGCACCCACGTCGCGTCCACCATCGCGGGCAGTGGCGCCAACTCCGGCGGCAAGTACAAGGGCGTCGCCCCCGGCGCCGATCTGCTGGTCGGCAAGGTGCTCGCCAACAGCGGGCAGGGCACGGACTCCAGCATCCTGGCCGGCATGGAGTGGGCGATCGAGCAGGGTGCCGATGTCGTCAGCATGAGCCTCGGCGGCACGGACGCCCCCGGCGAGGACGTCCTGACCAACGCGGTCAACTCGCTCAGTGCCTCCTCGAACACCCTGTTCGTCATCGCCGCCGGCAACGCAGGACCCGGTGAGAGCACCCTCGGCACCCCCGGCGCCGCCGACGCGGCCCTCACCGTCGGCGCCGTCGACAGGTCCGACGCACTCGCCGACTTCTCCAGCCGCGGCCCGCGCCTCGGCGACATGGCGATCAAGCCGGAGATCACCGCCCCGGGTGTGGACATCGTCGCCGCCCGCGCGGCCGGCACCACCATGGGCACTCCGGTGGACGCCGACTACACCTCGGCCAGCGGCACCTCGATGGCCACCCCGCACGTAGCCGGCTCCGCTGCGATCCTCAAGCAGCGCCACCCCGACTGGACCGGGCAGCGGATCAAGGACGCCCTGACGGCGCACGCCAAGTCGGCCGCCGACCAGACCGTCTACCAGCAGGGCTATGGCCGGGTCGACATCCCCGCCGCCCTCGACCCGTCGCTGGAGCTGTCCGGCACCGCCGACTTCCGCGTCATACCGTGGCAGAAGGGCACCTACCCCACGCGCAGCCGCACCTTGACGCTGCACAACGACGCCGCGACCGACACCGTGGTGACCGTGACGGCCGCCGCCGAGGACGCGAGCGGCACCGCGGTCCCGGCCGGCACGCTGTCGCTGTCGGGAGCGGGCCTGTCCGAAGGCCGGATCACCGTCCCGGCCGGCGGCACCGCCGAGGTCACCGTCACGCTCGACAACAACGGCCTGAAGACCGGCCAGTACGGCGGATCGTTCACCGCCACCGCCGACAGCGGCGAGTCCGTGCACGCCGCGCTCGGCTTCGTCACCTCCGTCGAGCAGCACGATGTCACGCTGAAGGCCACCGACCGCTTCGGGAAGGCCCCCAAGGCGCTCAGGTTCACCCTGCACGGGATGGACAACAAGGTCTGGCAGACCGAGACCCTGTACGGCAGCGGCACCACCACCCTGTCGGTACCGCTCGGCCACTACTCCATCGAAGGCTCGCTCTACACGGCGGACCCCGCCGGGGGTGCGGTCTCCTACGCGGCCGACCTGTTCACCGTGCCCAACATCGAGGTGAGTGACCGGGACCAGACCTTCACCGTCGACGGCACCACCGCCACCGACCTCAGCGTGAAGATCAAGGGCGAGAACCGGCCCCTGGAGAACGGCCAGGTGACCACGTTCATCTTCCGTGACGACGGCACCGCAGACGGCCCCGTCAACTTCGCCGGCATCGGCAACCTGCTCAACCTCTCCGACACCAGGCAAGGTGCCATCCCCAGTGCCGGCGCCACCACCGGCGCGCTGCGCCTGGAGACCTCCATGGCCCGGCGCGAACCGCTGGTCCAGCTGGAGGTGACGGGCCCCGGGCACGTGACCATCCCGCTGAAGTCCTCGGTGAACGCGAAGCGCTTCGAGGGCACCAAGCGCACCGAGCTGATCGACCTCGGCGCCGGCACCGAGCAGGACTTCGCCGGTGTCGACGTCAAGGGCAGGACCGTTCTGGTCTCCGTGGCCGACGTCACCAAGGCCGACGACCAGGCCGCCAGGGCCGCGGCTGCCGGAGCCGTCGCGGTGATCGTGGCCCCTGCCGCCCCCGGCCCGAGCGGCAGCGGCGTCCCCGCCGGACAGACCATCCCGGTCGCCCACGCCACGTACGACAACGCCGCAACCCTCAAGGGCTTGCTGGCGAAGGGCAAGGTCCGGATCGCGCTGAAGGGCGTCCTGGAGTCGGGCTACACCTACAACCCGCACTTCACCGACGACCGGATCCCCGCCGACCTGGCCAAGACCGCCGACGTCAAGGACTTCGCGAAGGTCACCAATACGTTCCACTCCGACGGCGCCCTGCGCCTGGGCGCCGACTACATGGGCATCTGGGGCCCCCTGCAGGTGACCACGATCTCAGTCGCCCAGGCCCTCTACCAGGGCACCACCCGCGACGACTACGTCCTCGCGGGCACCGGGGTGACGTACCAGCCGGACGTGTCGGCCAGCTTCAACTCTCTGACCTGGACGATGCGCAGCCAGCGCGCCACCTACCTCACCCCGGGCAAGTCCTACACCCGGAGCTGGTTCGATGCGCCGACGCGCCTGTCCCAGTACGAGTTCGGTCCGTGTGTGTTCTGCCGCACCGACGTCTGGCAGAAACTGCCCAGCGGTGCCGGTGCCGACAACGATCCCACCCACACCCTCTCGGGCCTGACCGGCACCTGGAGCTACTACCTCAACGGCCAGCCGATCACCGGCTTCGGCCAGCTGGCGCAGGAGAAGGCGGACTACCGGTACGTCCTCGACCAGAAGCTGAGCACCGACGTCCCCGGCGTCACCCTGGGCCGCCAGATGCACACGGAGTGGAACTTCAGCCAGGCGGCACCGACCACCATGGCCATCAAGGACTGCGACACGGCGTTCATTCCCACGCCCAAGGTCTGTGAGTCCATGCCCGTGATCCTGCTCGACTACGACCTGCCGCTGAACATCCTCAACCAGGCACAGGCCGGACTGCCGTACACCTTCACCGTGGACGCGGGACGCCCCAAGGGCTGGGCCGGCTCCACGGCGATCGCGGGCGCCAAGGTCTCCGTCTCCTACGACGACGGCGCCACCTGGAAGTCCGCCGCGATGCTGCGCGAGGACGACAACTCCTTCCAGGCACTGCTGTGGCACCCCAAGCTGGCGGACACCAATGGCTTCGTGACCCTCAGGACCGAGGTCTGGGACTCCGCGGGCAGCCGCACCGTCCAGACCATCACCCGGGCCTACGCCCTCAAGTGAGGTCCTGAACCAGAAGTCCGTCCGACGGTACCGGGCGCCGGGCGCAGGGAGAGGAATCTTCCTGCGCCCGGCGCCCTACTCGTACAACCGGCCGTATTGTAATCACATTCATGAACGCTTCGGATCCGTCGTGATGCCACTTCACCAGGTGAACGGGGCTCCTCGGAGACCACGAGGGAGATGCACAGATGCTGGAGACGCTCGGGTTGAGCACCGTCGAGTCGCAGGTGTACCAACTGCTCGTCCGCACGGGGCGCACCGATGCGGAGCGGATCCAGCAGCTTCTCCGCCTCGATGCCGGGCATGTCGAGGACGCGGTCGGCGGACTCGTCGACAGAGGACTGGTGACCACCACCGACGATCAGCCCGCACAGCTGATTCCGTCCCCTCCGGACATAGCGGGGGAGGTGCTGCTCCTGGCGCGGATGACCGAGCTGGCAAAGGCCCGCGGGGCTCTGGACCGGCTCGCGGACGAGTACCGCAGTGCGCCCCGCCCGGACGTCTTCTCGGGGGACATGGCTGAGATCGTCCCCGACGAGGAGGTGGCGCTGCGGTACCACCAGATCCAGGCTCGGGCCCGCAGCGAGGTCGTACGGTTCGACGCCCCGCCCTACCTGGTGTCCGAAACCGTCAACGAGGTCGAGATCGAGCAGCTGGCGGCGGGGGTGAGATTCCGGACCGTCTACGACCGGCTGGGGCTGGAGGCGGACGGGTCGCGAGAGGAGATCCTCCAGTACGCCGAGGCGGGGGAACAGGCACGGGTTCTGAATCATGTGCCGGTCAAGATGATCATCGTCGACGGCTCGACCGCCCTGCTGACCATGCGCTCGGGCGAAGCGTGTACGCATCCGGTCGTCCATATCCACCCCGGCCCGCTGCTGGACGCGCTGGTTACGCTGTTCGAGCTGGTGTGGGAGTCCGCACTGCCCCTGCATCCCATGGCCGTCCAGCCGCGCAGCGAACTGACGGACGACGACATCGAGCTGCTGACGCTGCTGCTCTCCGGACTGACCGACGTCGGTATCGCCCGGCAGCTGAGGATGGGGAGACGGACCGTGCAGCGCCGGGTGCGGGATCTGATGGACCGTGCCGCTGCCACCAGCCGGATCCAACTGGGATGGCAGGCGGCCCGGTTGGGGTGGATCACCGGGCCGGGGGAGCCGACGGGAACCGTGCCGGAAGACGGAGGTCCGAGCGGCCGCCCGACCGAGGCCTGACCTCTGTCCGGCGCGCGTTCACGGTCCAGCAAGGGCGAGGACGCCGGTCCCGCTGCCCCGTACCGGCGTGGCGAGGCCGTCGCACGCGCCGCCGCGCACGCCGTTGTGGGCGACGGCGTGCGCGCTCGACGATGTCCGTCCGCCGCTCAGGCTTCCGCGAGGACCACCGAGCGGGTCAGGTGGCGGGGGCTGTCCGGGTCGATGCCGGCCGCCTCGGCGCGGGCGATCGCCAGGCGCTGGACTCGGACCAGCTCGGCCAGCGGGTCCAGGCCGCTCTCCACCCAGCGGGCCCCGGTCGACTGCACCTGCTCCATGAGTCCCTCCGGCGCGGCGCCGAACGTCCAGGTTGCGGTGCCGGTGGTGGCGATGCTGATCGGGCCGTGACGGTACTCCATCGCGGGGTACGACTCCGTCCAGGACAGCGACGCCTCCTTCATCTTGAGCGCGGCCTCGTTGGCTAGGCCGGCCGTCCAGCCCCGGCCGATGAAGGTGAACTGGGTGCAGTCCACGAGGCCTTCGGGCAGCGGCTCGGCGAGCGCGGTCTCGGCGTCGCGGGCCACGGCGTCCGTGTGCAGGCCGAGGTGGGCGCGGAGCAGCGTGAGCGCGGTGGTGGCGAAACGGGTCTGCACCACGGACTGCTCGTCGGCGAAGTCGAGCACGACGACATCGTCGGCCGAGGTCATCACGGGGGTGTTCGGGTCGGCCGTGATCGCGACGGTACGGGTGACGCCGCGGAGCCGGCCCAGCAGGTCCAGCACCTCGGTCGTGGTGCCCGAGCGGGTGAGCGCGACGACCCGGTCGTACCGGCGGCTGAAGGGGAACTCCGACGCGGCGAACGCGTCGGACTCGCCCTGTCCGGATCCCTCGCGGAGCGCGGCGTACGCCTGAGCCATGTAGAACGACGTGCCGCAGCCGACGACCGCGATGCGCTCGCCGGTGGCGGGCAGAGCGGCGGACCGGCTCGGTGCCAGGTCGGCGGCGCGGCGCCAGCACTCCGGCTGGCTGGCTGTCTCAATCTCCACAAACGACACTTTTGCACTCCGTACACGTCATGGGATGCTCGTTCGCGCACGTTATAGGGGAACTACGAGCACTATCAAGCATTCTCGTTGCAGGAGCTTGACTGATCAGAGCCTTGTGCGACGCTTGCGCGTGTCCGGTGACCGTGCCCAAGGGGATGGGTGCTCGAATCCCGGACCCGTTAAGGAGAGTTCACGTGTCCAGGGATGCCCGGTGGAACGCGCTGCTGGAGCTGGTCGGGAAGCACGGCAGGGTGGAGGTCGAGGAAGCCGCGACGACGCTGGACGTCTCGGCCGCGACCATCCGTCGTGACCTGGACCAGCTTGCCGAGCAGCATCTGCTCACCCGTACCCGCGGTGGCGCCGTCGCACACGGGGTCTCGTACGAGCTGGCGCTGCGCTACAAGACGGGACGCCACGCCCCGGAGAAGCAGGCCATCGGCCGCGCGGTGTCCGAGCTCGTGGCCGTGGGCGAGGTCGTGGGGCTGACCGGTGGCACCACGATCACCGAGGTCGCCCGCTCGCTGGCCGTGCGCTCCGACCTCGTCGGTGACACCGGCCCCGGGATCGGCGGCCAGCCGACGCTGACGGTGGTGACCAATGCCCTCAACATCGCCAACGAGCTGGTGATCCGGCCGCAGATAAAGATCGTGGTCACCGGGGGCGTGGCCCGGCCCCAGTCGTACGAGCTCACCGGCCCGCTGGCCAGCGGCGTCCTGGGCGAAATCACCCTGGACGTCGCCGTACTGGGCGTCAATGCGATCGACACCGAGCGCGGGGCGTACGTCCACCACGAAGGCGAGGCCAGCATCAACCGGCTGCTCGCCGAGCAGGCGCAGCGGGTGGTCGTGGCCGCCGACTCCTCCAAGATCGGCAAGCGGGCCTTCGCCCGGGTCTGCGATCTCAGTCAGGTCGACTTCCTGGTCACCGACACCGGCATCACCCCCGAGGCGAAGGCCCGCTTCACCGAGGCCGGCGTCACGGTCATCGCTGTGTGACGGCTGTCCTCGGCTGGGTGTCGTTGCGTTTCCCTCCCCCAAGATGTCTGTAGATGCTTGTTGCGTCGGAGAAATGAACAACTCTTGCCATCGATGCGCGTCGTCGTGAACGATGTGGCTGTCGCTGCGACAGAACGGCAGGCACCCCGCCGAGGTGCGGTGTGCGTTCAATGCGGGGCCTCGATCGCCGGTAAGCAGTCTCCGCCCGCACCACCCGTACAGACAGAAGGGACCACCCGTGTCAGACCTGCGGCTCGGCGTCATCGGGCTCGGCCTCCGCCGTTCCATCGCGATCTCCGCCCACCATCCCGGAAAGGGGTCGGTGATCAGTGCCGTCTGCGACCTCGACCCCGAGGTACGGCAGCGTGAGGCCGAGCGCTTCGGCACCGATGTCGCGGTCGAGGACTACAAGCTGCTCCTCGGCCGGGACGACCTCGACGCGGTCGTCATCGCCACCCCGGACGACACCCACGAGGCCATCGCCATCGATGCCCTGCGGGCCGGCAAGGCGGTCTTCGTCGAGAAGCCGCTCGGGATCACCGTCGAGAGCTGCGACAACGTCCTGCGCGCCGCCTACGGGACGGGGACCCGGCTGTACGTCGGCCACAACATGCGCCACATGGGTGTCGTGCGGCTGATGCGCGACATCATCGCCCGGGGCGACATAGGCGAGCCGAAGGCCGTCTGGGTGCGGCACTTCGTCGGATACGGCGGCGACTACTACTTCAAGGACTGGCACGCCGACCGGACCCGCACCACCGGTCTGCTGTTGCAGAAGGCCGCGCACGACATCGACGTCCTGCACTGGCTGGCCGGCGGCTACACCCGCCGGGTCAACGCCCTCGGCGACCTCCTTGTCTACGGTGGTCTGCCGCGCCGCGAGGCGGACACCGCGCGTCCGGACAACTGGCTGCGGGAGTTCGACTGGCCGCCGACGGCCCGCAAGGACCTGCACCACATCGTGGACGTCGAGGACGTCTCGGTGATGAACATGCAGCTCGACAACGGCGTCGTCGCCGCGTACCAGCAGTGCCACTTCACCCCGGACTACTGGCGCAACTACACCGTCATCGGCACGGAGGGGCGGCTGGAGAACTTCGGTGACGGCCCGGGTGACGAGGTCAAGGTCTGGAACACCGGTCCCAGCGGTTACCGCGCCGAGGCCGACATCACCTACCGGGTCCCGCAGGCCGACGGCTCGCACGGCGGCGGGGACGGCCGGATCATGGAGGAGTTCTGCCGGTTCGTCCGCGACGGCGGCGTCACCGACACCTCCCCGGTCGCCGCACGCATGAGCGTCGCCGCCGGTGTGCTCGCGACCCGTTCGCTGCGCGAGGGCGGTGCACCGTACGACGTGCCGGCCCTCGACCCCGAGCTGACCGCGTACTTCGAACGCGGTCAGGTCCGCTAGAACCTTCCCGCCGGAATCTGACCGGGAAGTGCCGGACAGGGCTTCGGCCCTGTCCGACGGGTCTCAGTCGCACCTCGTGCACCCGGCGCAGACCGGCGCTTGCGCCAGTGGTTTTCCCCCATCTGTTTTCAGCCATGCTCGGTGGGTAATCGACGCAATCCGGTGCGACGACCGCTCGATCGGCCATCGCGGCGTTGCGTGACACCGTCGGGCGAAATAAGGCTGATTGTCCGGAAGATGTCGTACGAAGCTCCCGGCAGCCGGTCTCGTACCGTCACCACCACCCCGCCACGGTCGAGCACGACCGGCGATTTTGCGCCAACCGGGCTCCATGGCGGCGGGGTTCGAACGCGCGGCCGGATCCGGGTCGGCATAATCGCGTCCATGTCGATCACGGGTGGAGACTTCGTCGAGCTGGGGCGGGACCTGTACGCCTGGCTTCCGCCGAAACGAGGCTGGGGCCTCGCCAACTGCGGCCTGCTCACGTCGCCGCGTGGCGCGATCTGGATCGACACCCCTTACGACCCTGTGCTCGCCGGCCAGTTCCTGGCCGCATCCACGAAGTGTCTGCCCGACGGTGTCTCCATCGGCCGGGTGATCGTCACCCATGCCAACGGGGATCACTTCTGGGGCGCGGGCGTCCTCCCGGACGCGGAGATCATCGCGACCCGCGAGGCCCGGGAGCACATCCATTACGAGCCCACGCCGAAACAGCAGGACGCGCTGGTCCGGGGCGGCGATCCGGCCACCGCGCTCGGCGGGTACCTCGCACGCCACTTCGGGGTGTTCGACTGGTCGCAGACCGAACCCGTGCAGCCCACCACGTACTTCACCGGGGAGCTCGAACTGACCCTGGGGGAGTACCCGGTCCAGGTGTCGGCCCTGCCCGCCGCGCACACCACCGGTGACCTGATCGTGCACCTGCCCGCGCAGCGCACCGTGTTCAGCGGCGACGTCATCTTCGGCTCCACACCGCAGCAGCCCGGCGACCACCCCGTGCACTGGGCCGGTCCGCTCGCCAACGTGATCGCCGCCTGCGAGCAGGTGCTGGCCACCGGCGCCGAGACCATCGTCCCGGGCCACGGTCCGGTCCTCGATCCGGCGGGGGTGCGCGCCCACATCGGCTACCTCGCGTACGTGCAGGAGCGCGCCCACGCCCTGCACGCGGCCGGCGTGCCCGTGCTGGAGGCGGCCCGCCGGGTGATCGGCGAGGCGCGCCATCCCGAACTCGGGCTGGCCGAGCGGCTCGTGGTGACCATCGGCAGCGAGTACCGGCACCTCGACGGCTCCGAACTGCCCGGTGTGCTGCAGGTGATGACCGATGTCGCCGTCGTCGCACGAGAAGTCGCGGGCGACGACTTCTCCGCCCAGGCTCTCTCCGCCCGGGGCGTCTTCGCTGAGGGTGTCTCCACTCAGGAAGGGGAGCAGTCCCGTGAGGCGCCAGGCCACGCCGGCTGACAGCCGGATCTCCCGCCGTCCGGGCCGGGAGACCGACCCGACAACAGGAATGCGGTGACGGCATGGCATGGATCGTGACGCTGATCGCCGTCGTCACAGCCGTGGCGGCCGTGGTGCACGCCCAGAGCGCGTCCCGTGACGCCCATATCGCGTGGGGCCGCGTCGAGCTGGCCGAACGGCAGACGAAGGCGGCCGACGCCCGGACTGCCGCTCTGACCGAGGAGATCCGGCAGCTCGCCCGGAAGCGGATACCCGCCGCCGCCCTCGCTCTCTCCCACCCCAGCGCGCCCGTCCCGGGCCTGCGCGAGGCGGCCGAGGTCGACGGCGGCGCCGCAGGGCTGCTGACCGAGGCGGTACAGGCGGCCCGCACGGCGGTCATCGAGGAGCGGCAGCGCGTCGACGCCGCCGCCCGGGCGGCGATGCGCGGCACCTCCGCCAAGATCCAGTCCCTGCTCAACCAGTCCCAGCATCTGCTCCACGAGCTGCAGCACGAGTACGACGACCCGCGGATCCTGCAGCTGGACTTCCGCAACGAACTGGCGCTGCGCCGCACCCAGGCCACCGCGGTGCTCTGCGACGCCTGGCCGGGCCTTGCCCGGCAGAACTCGCCGCTCGTCGAGATCGTGCTCGGCGCCCAGTCCCGGGTCGCGGGTTACGAGCGCATCAAGGTCGCCAACCATCTGCGCGACGAACGGCTCGCCGTCGCCGCCCGCGCCGCCGAGCCTCTCGCGATCGCCCTCGCCGAGCTGCTGGCCAACGCCACCGCCTACTCGCACCCCGAGACCGACGTACAGGTGACGGTCCAGCAGAGCGGCGGCCGCGGCGCCTTCCTGGTGGTCGACGACGCGGGCATCGGCATGGACGACGACGCACTGGAGCGGGCCCGTGCCCTGCTGGCCGGCCCCTCCGAGGTGCTGCTCACCGAGCTGGGCGATCCGCCGCAGACTGGCTTCGCCGTCGTCGGCCGGCTCGTCGTGCAGTACGGTCTCGGCTGCCACATCGAGGCCTCGCCGTTCGGCGGGATGCGGACGATCCTGCGGGTCCCCGCGCACCTGCTGACGGTGCTGGAGGACGACGACCGCAGCCTCTCCGCCCTCGCCCCGAAGCCGGTGCAGGCGCACACCGCCGCCCCTGCCGCGGCCGCGCCCGAGCCCGCCGCCGGGGAAGCGTCCGGACTGCCCAGCAGGCGCCGCCGTGCACCGCGTGCGACAGCGGCGCCGGCCGCTTCCACCGCACCCGCGGCCCCGGTCGGCCCGCCGCGGCTGCGTACCCCCGAGCAGGCCGAGGCGTCCTGGTCGGCGCTCCAGCAGGGCACCCTCAGCGGCCGCAGCGCCGCCGCCCCACCGGCAGCGGACAGAGAACACGAACAGGACGACCGGAACGATCAAGGAGACGACGCGACGTGAGCACCCCTACCCCCACCGTCGGTGACCTCGCATGGGTGCTGGCGCCTCTGCTGGACCTGCCCGGAGTCCAGCACGCCGTGGTCGCCACGGGCGACGGCCTCGTCGAGGGGGCCTCGCCCGGCCTGGACCGCGCGTCCGGCGAAAGGGTCGCCGCCATGACCGCCACCCTGCATGCCGCGGCGCGCGCCTTCACCACGGCGTTCACCGACGTCGAGGCGCCACGGCTGGCGCAGACGGTCGTCGAGTCCGACGAGGGCTTCGCCGTCGTCGTCCCCGCCGGGAAGAACACCACACTGGCGCTCTTCGCGGAACCCGGGGCCAAGCTGGGCGACATCGCGTACCAGATGCAGGTGCAGGTCACCGCGCTGACCAGGGCGATGAACGCGCCCGACCGCCAACCGGACGCTGCGCCCCGGCCATGACCCCCGGCCCAGGACGCCGTCTGATCCCCGCCTACCTGGTCACCGGTGGCCGGACCCGGCCCACCGGCCCCGCACTCGACCGGCTCGCCGTGCTCGTACGCACCGACTCGGCGCTGCCCGAGGACACCGGCTCCCAGCAGCGCAGTCTGTGCGAACTGCTGGCGCCGGGTGCCCTCACCGTCGTCGAATGCGCGGCGCACCTGGACCTTCCGGTCAGCGCCACCGTCTTCCTGGCCACGGACCTCGCGGCCGCCGGACATCTGCACACGCGACCGCCGATCCCCAGCGCCGGGGAGCTCGACCGGTCGCTCGTCGAGAGGCTGCTCGTTGGACTCCGCTCCCTCCACTGACCGGACCGGCATCGGCTATCTGCCGTCTGCCGCCCGGACCCTGATGAAGCTTGTCGTCACGGGTCCGTTCGGCGTGGGCAAGACCACCCTGATCCGTACGCTGTCGGAGATACCCACGCTCCACACCGAGGAGGCGATGACCCAGTCCAGCTCCCGGCTCGACGACATCGCCGGCCTGCCGGACAAGACCACCACCACGGTCGCCGTCGACTTCGGCCGGCTCACCGTCCTCGACGACCTGGTGCTCTACATGTTCGGCACCCCGGGGCAGGAACGGTTCTTCCCGCTCTGGGAGGACATCGCGCGCGGCGCCCTCGGCGCCCTCGTCCTGGTCGACACCCGGCGGCTGGGCGACTCCTTTGCCGTCATGGACATGGTCGAGGAACAGGGGCTGACGTACGCCGTCGCCGTCAACTGCTTCCCGGACGCCCCCGTCCACTCCGACGAGGTCCTGCGCAAACACCTCGACCTCCACCCCGACACCCCGCTGCTGCAGTGCGACGCCCGCGAACGCCGCGGCAGCATCGACGCCCTGATCGCCCTCGCCGAGCATGTGCTGACCCGCCTGCCCCAGCCTCAGGACGCGTCATGACGCCCCCTGCCGCCTCCGTGCCGCCGCCACAGCCGCTCGCGCTGTACGGGCCCGACTTCGCCGCCGATCCGCACGGCCACTACCGGCGACTGCGCGCACACGGCCCGCTCGCCCCCGTCCGCATCGCCCCCGGCATCGACGCCCTGCTGGTCACCGACTACCAGGCGGCGGTCGATCTGCTGCGTGACACCGACACCTTCACCAAGGACCCCCGGACCTGGCAGGCCACCGTCCCTGCCGACTCACCGGTCCTGCCCATGCTCGCCTACCGGCCGACCGCGCTCTTCAGCGACGGCGACGTGCACGCCCGCTACCGCGACGCCATCAACGACGGCCTCGCCATGATCGAGCCGCACGTCCTGCGCGCCGAAGTGGCCCGTGTCGCCCGCCGGCTCATCGCGGAGTTCGCCGCCTCCGGCAGCGGCGACCTCGTCGCCCAGTACGCCCGACGGCTCCCCCTGCACGTCTTCACCACCTGGTTCGGGGTGGCGCCCGAGGACCGCGAACGGATCGTCGAGGGCATCGGCGGGATGTTCAACTCCGCCGACGACTCCGCCGCCGCGTACGCCGATCTCGTCACCGTCGTCACCGGGCTCGTCACCGACCGGCGCGCGCGGCCCCGCCGCGACCTCACCTCGTACTTCCTCGGCCACCCGGCCGGCCTCGACAACGACGAGACCGTGCGTCAGATCACACTGGTGATGAGCGCGGGCCATGACCCGACGACCAATCTGATCGGCAACGCGCTGCTGCACATGCTCACCGACGCGCGCTACGCCGGCTCGCTGCAACGCGGCGCGATGACGGCCCACGAGGCCATCAACGAGGTCCTCTGGCAGGACCCGCCGCTGGCCAATCTGGCCGCCCACTACCCGCGCCACGACACCGAGTTCCACGGCGTCCGGCTGCGTGCCGGACAGCTGCTCCTGGTCTCCTACGCGGCGGCCAACACCCAGTCGGCGCCCGCTGCTTCGGACCCCGGCGTACGTTCCGGCGGCAGCGCCCATCTGGCCTGGTCGACGGGGCCGCACCGCTGTCCGGCGAAGCAGCCGGCGCTGCTCATCGCCATGACCGCGATCGAGCAGCTGACCAGCCAGCTGTGCGATGCGGAACTGGCCGTCCCGGCGGGCGAACTGATGTGGCGGCCCGGTCCGTTCCACCGCGCGCTGGTGCACCTGCCGGTCCGCTTCACCCCGCTCGACATGACCCCGGACGCCGGGCCCGCAGGCCCTCCGGAGGCATCGATCGCCCGCTGAACCGTGTCGCTGGTACGCCGAACGGGTGAGGGGCGAGAGAATTGCCCGATGAACAGTCAGCACAGCCGGCACAACGCCGACCGACGCACGGACGGGGTGGTCCGGTGAGCAGGTACGACGTCACGGACGAGCAGTGGGAGGGACTGGCCCAGGTCGTACCGCTGCGCAGCCGCAACGAGTGGCCGTCCCGGGTCGACCACCACACGGTCCCCGAGGACCACGAGACCGTCGAGCAGCGCCGCATGGTCGTGCTCCGGGTACAGGTCTTCGCGGACGCGCGCGAGGTGGCCGAGTACCTGATCGCACAGATCCCCGTGCTGCTCGATCTGACCGCCGCCGAGACCGATGTGGCCAAGCGGGTCCTGGACTTCACCAGCGGTGTGGTCTTCGGACTCGGCAGCGGAATGCACCGGGTCGACCGGAACGTCTTCCTGCTGTCGCCGGTCGGCATGGAGGTCGAGGGGGTCGCGGCGGCCGGCGTACCCCGATCGTAGGAAGGCCGTCCGGGCGGAACGGTTCGCCGCCCCGCGGGGTGCGTACGGTCCGCACATGACTGCACTCTGCCCGGCGGGCACCCCACTGCCGCCCGACGCCCCCGCCACCGGTATCCGTTCCGGATCACCGTCCGCCGACCGACGTGTCCGGTCTGCGGGCCCCGTCATGACCGAGCTGCGGCTGTCCGCCTTCGCCTCGCACCGGGGCACCGTCCTGCCGATCGGGCCGCTCACCTTGTTCACCGGCGCCTCCGGCAGCGGCAAGTCCAGTGCCCTGCGGGCCTACGAGGCCCTGGCGCGGCTCGGGGCCGGCGACCCGCTCGCCGAGGTGTTCCCGGACCCGGCGGCGTACGTACCCGAACAGGTCGGACCCGACGCGCAGGGCCGCCGCGGCTTCCGGATCGGCTGTACGGCCGACGGCCCGGCCGGTCAGATCCGCCTCGATCTCGCCGTCCAGGCCGAACCCACCCTCCGGATCGTCGGCGAGCGGCTGACCGGCGGCGGGGAGACCCTGCTCACCACCGCGCTCCGCGATCCCGGACGTTCGACGGTCCAGGCGGCCTGGCACACGGCGGGCGCGGTCCCGGTGACCCGGGCTCCGCTGCCGGACGACGTGCTCGGCACAGCACTGCTCCCGCTGCGGGTTGCGGGCACGACCGAGGGGCAGTTGCGGGTCCTGGCCGCAGCCGAACAGATGGTGGTGGCCCTGCGGTCGGTCTTCGCGTGCACACCGCAGCCGCAGCGGATGCGGGCTCCGGTGCCGAGCGGGGAGGACCGGCTGCGCCGCGGCTGCGACAACCTTGCGGCGGTGCTGGAACGGACCCACACCCAGTGCGGCCAACGACACGCCCGCCTCGTCGCGGCGGCCGCTGCCGGATGCGCGGGGTCGGTGACGGGGCTGGGCGTCGAGCGGCTCGGGGACGGAACGGTACGCGCCGTCGTGGAGCGCGAGGACGGTCACCGCACCCCGGTCGAACGGCTCGGCGACGGCGAGTTGAGGTATCTCGCGCTGGCCCTGGTGCTTCTGACCGGACCGGGGGTGCTGGCCATGGAGGCGGCAGGGGAGGTGCCGTCGGCCATGCAGACCCTCACCGTGCTGGCCGACGGACTCGACCGGGATCTGGACGGGCGGCAGCAGCGGGAGCTGCTGGCTCTGGCGGCGTCCATCGGTGCGGCCGGACACCTCAGGCTCGTGGGCACGGTCACGGGGGAGGCCGCCGCTGCCGCCCGCGGGGCGGCCGGTGCGACGGTGGTGGACCTGCGACCGTGACAGAGCATTGAACCGCCCCTCCTGCAGGATGCGGCGTCGCTCCGGAACGTGTCGGAGAGCTGCGTGGTTGTGGGCGCCGTTGGTCGTTGTCGCCCAGGGCTCCTTCTGAGATCACCCGGGCGGGCATCGTCCAGGCGTTGCTGAGCGTGACCGCGGCGACGGTCGCCCACCCGCATGGAAAGGCACCCATGGCGAAGGCCCCGGCCGGCGAACCGGTCGGGGCCTTCACCCGATGGAGGATGCGCACCATCCCCGCAGTGTCCCTATCGTGCCGTGCCGAAGTCCTGAGTCCAGTAGCTGTTGGGCTGCGCGAGACCGATGCCGATCTCCTTGAACGAGCAGTCGAGGATGTTGCGCTTGTGGCCCGCGCTGGACATCCAGGCCGCCATGACCTTCTCGGGCGTGGAGTAGCCGTAGGCGACGTTCTCGCCGTAGGTGCTCCAGTTGTAACCGGCACGCGTGATCCGGTCACCGGGCGACGACCCGTCGGAACCCGTGTGGGACATGTTCCCGTGGGACGCCATGTCCTTGCTGTGGTCCTGAGCGGCCTTGGTCAGCTTCGCGTTCATCGTCAGCGGAGAGCATCCGGCCTTGCTGCGCTCGCTGTTGACGAGCGACAGTACGCGAGCCGCGTCCCCGGATGCCGGTGCGGTCGTGGCAGGTGCGCTGGGGGACGCGGTGGTCTGCGGTGCGCTGGGAGTCGCCGTGGGGCTCTTCGACGCTCCCGCAGTCGGCCCATGACCCCAGGACGAGCCCGTCCACCGCTGGTGGGAGCTCACGTTCTCCCAGTGGCCGGAGGGGCGACCACCCGCATCACCCTGAGTACCCAGGCAGGCCATGGCGGCGGAGGGCACACCCACGGCTCCCGCGGCGATGACAGCGATGGCTATCGGCCGGTAGTACGACTTCCTGCGGTGCTTCCTCATGCGTGACCTCGCTCGGTGATCGCGGAGCGCCCCCAGGGGGTCCGGCTCTGCCCAGTTCCTGCACCTGGGCCGCGGAGACGCCGTGCGGCCGACATTCTTGGAGCTGCTGCCGGGGTGCGGCAACAAGCGGCAGTACTACCTCGGCTCGTAGCCATGGACGGCTCTTGAAACGGGCGCGCAAGCGTGCTGGTCCGGCTCCCGGGGTGGCGAAGAGGTCCGTCGGTCCGTCAGAAGCCGTTGTTCGCCACCCGAACCGGCGAACGTGCTGAGCGGGTCGAATACCGCTCGATCTGGCCCGGATTATTTCTGCATCAAGACGGATAAAACGCACTATGCCGTCATGCCTCGATCTACTATTCGACGACCTGAGAGCCAAAAGTCTGTGTGGCTGATGTCACGGGACGAGGGGTGCGCCGCCCTCGCCGTGCCGCCGGTGGCGCAGGCGCCGCCTTCGGTCTTCCGCTTCCCTCCGGAGGTGGATCGTGCCGCCGGGTCCGGAGGCGTACGGCTCACCGTCCCGCCCACCGGGGCTGCCGCCCGTGCGGACTTTGCGGCCTCAATGCCTTGTTTGTCTCCGCACTCGCTGTGTCCCGCGCCGGTCGTGTCCCTTTCTGGCAATTCCATGCCGCGGGCTGTGTCCCGGCGATTCAGTCGACGGTGTCGCTCTGGAACGGCTGTGCAGTGAGAAATCGGACCTGTTCTGTGTCTCAGCGTCACGAAGACGCCACCGTCGTCAGGGCTTAGGCCCGATTGGCGCGGTTCAGAAGGATCACCGCACGATCGAGGAGCTTGCTCACATTCTGGATGCCTGGCTGGAGCTCACGTTCGTGGACGAAGACGGTGAGGTCGAGAACGACTTGGGCGAAGCAGTAGGCAAGGGCGCCGGGACCAGCGACCTGCTCGCCGGCGGTGCGGCGAGGTCGCGGGGTTGCTGACTTCTTCTGTCGCGGTTTCGCGGTGCCTGTTTTGCCGACTGTGTGCACGTCGTAGCGTGGGGTCGGTCGAGTGTTCTTGCGTCCTGGCGGCCGTCCGGGGCCGGGGCGGGAGGATTTCGGTGCTCCGGCTGGGCAGGCCGCCTTGGGGCGGAGGTGCCGGAAATCGCGGCGGACTCGGGCGGGGGTGAGCCTGTTTGGCGGGCTCGGTTTCTCCCATGGCCGTCGCAGGTCGGCCGCCAGCGGGCGGGCGAGCCGGAGTTGGGTGAACACGGCGATGATCAGCCAGGTCCAGCGGTCGGCGGCTTCGGGGGTGCGGATCTTCGGGCAGGTCCAGCCCAGGGTCTGCTTGAACAGTCGGAAGGTGTGCTCGATGTCGAAGCGCCGCAGGAACGCCTGCCAAAGCAGGTCGATTTCGGTGGCAGTGCCGTCGGTGCCCGACCACCACAGCCAGACCGGCTTCGGTGTCGCGCCGCTGGGCAGGTGTTCGACCTGCAGGCGGATCACGGTGCCCTCGATCACCGGCAGAGCGCCCAGCTGGGCCGTCCAGGCGGAGCGGTGGGTCAGTCTCGGGTGGAGTCGCTTCCAGGCCCGGGCGGTGGCGGTGCCGTAGAGACGGGTCTCGGTCACCGTTGTCACGTCCGGGGTGTTCCAGGTGGCCGGGTCACCGAAGACGAACTCGCCGCCATGGCGGGGCGGACGACCTCGGACGCCAGGCTCGGGGGTCGGGGCTGCCCGGCGCAGGACACGGTCCGAGCGCATCCGGCCCAGCACCTGCACCGGCAGATCCTTCAGCAGGAAGGCCAGGCGGGGCACGTCGTAGCCGGCGTCCACCACGATCAGGATCTCCGGATCGCCCTCCTTTCCACTGGCCGGCCGCGATCAGCCGCTCGACGAGTTCGCGCATCTGCCCGGCGGTGACCGTGGCGGCGTCGTCGCCCGGTGCCAGACGCAGTGCGTCCAGTGGTGCGGTCCAGGAACTGCGGCCCGTTTCCAGCGCGCAGATCACCGAGTACGGCCAGCCGGGAACCGCAATGTGCTGGTCCTTGCCCCGCCCGTAGGTGTGACACAGGATCCGCTGCGGTGAGGTGTGGGCGCTGGGCCGCAGCCAGCAGGTGATGTCGGCGGCCAGCACCAGCCGGCCGTCCGCCGCCCGCGGCAGCGGCACCGAAGCCAGGGCCCGCCGCAGCCGGGCGATATCCACCCGGCCTGCGGCCAGGGCGTCGTAGAGCCCACCGTGCCCGCGACGGTGTTCGCCCACCAGCGACAGCTCCACCAGCGACCGGACCGGGCCATCCGCACACAACACGGCATCGGCCAGCTCGAACAACGCACCCGCACGCCTGGTCAGACAGGAGTAGAACTCACCCCGGAAGCGTGACAGTTCCGCAAACGGATCCTGCCGGACAACATGATGCGACAGACTCATCCCCACGGCCTTCGTGCTGAGCGTTGTGTGTTCCTTGGTCGGATCACATGCTCAGCCGAAGGCCGCCTGCACGTACGGCAGTTACCAGTCTGAGTGATCAAGTACGACGAGCCGTTCGACCTCCGAGGTTAAAGATCAAGCTAAGGGCTGTCCCGTAATCCCTGGTGGATCAGCGCGCGGCGTCAGATGTGGTGCATCGCAAGGCGGAGGGGCGTCTCGTACGGGGCGTATTCGGGCGTTCCGACAACGCGGCGAGGTGCCGCAGCTGTCGTCGTGCGCCCGCCAGGGATTACGGGACAGCCCTTAGGTATGTCCAATGAGCCGCGGTCGGACAGCGACGGCGGCGGAGTGCAACTGCGACCGTCGGTCAGGCCGACGGCACGGGAGATCAAGCCACGTGCGGCACGTTATTGCGTCCGAATCGTGAGCCGCAACGCCATTTCCGGCCCGGCTGCAGGGCGGACAGCCAGAAAGCGCTCTGCGGCCGTCAGCCGCAGGCGCCGATGACGGTGGCCAGTTTGGCGGGTGAGGCAGCTCGAGGATGGCTGCGGCCTGTGGAGGTGCATGATCTCGTCGTGCGGGGCGGTGAGCCGGGACAGCGCGAGCTTCTTGAACGCGGTCAGCTCTTCGATGGCCTTGTCCCTGTCAGTGACGCCGGCCTTCAGCTCGGCGTTCTGGGCCTTCAGACGCTCGATCTGGGCATCTCTCGGGTCCCTGGCACCACTCCGGCCTCCCGGAGGCCCGCCAGACGGCGTACGAAGTCCTTACCGAGGTGCTGATAGGACCCCTCCCGGACGCTGCCGGCATGGTCCTTTTTCGGGTAGAAGCCAGTGCGGGGCACTCCCGCCTCCGCGGCCGGCGTCTTGATGTCGCACCGGCCGCCGGGCGGGCGTTCTCCACCGTGAATTGATTGGGGAGGCGCAATACTCAAGCGCGCCCTGCGAATCGTCGAGGAAGCATAGAGAAGCGGGGACGGAACGCTGCGGCTGATCGTCTTCACGAGAGCGGCCACCTGCGCCGCACTCACCCCCGGCGGTGGCACCTGGCTCGCGGGTCTGCTGTAGCGGTGCTGAGGCGCGATCCAGATTTTTCGGAGTTCGGCGGTCTGGGGATGTCGAGAACGTGCCACCGGCTCCGTCCCGGGGACATCAGCGGCCACCACCGGCCGCACGAGGAAGAAGGAGAAACCAGCATGGCGATTCAGCGGATGGACAACGTCGGCATCGTCGTCGAGGACATGGATGCCGCCATCGCGTTCTTCGTGGAACTCGGTATGGAGCTGGAGGGCAGGGCGGAGGTCGAGGGCCTCTTCGCCGACCAGTGCACCGGACTCGACGGCGTCCGCTGTGACATCGCGATGGTCCGGACCCCGGACGGTCACAGCCGGCTCGAGCTGGCGAGGTACCGCAGCCCCGCGGTGATCAGCGCCGGGCCGCGCAACCGGCCGCACAACATTCTCGGCACGCACCGCGTGATGTTCGCCGTCGACGACCTCGAGGACACCGTTGCCCGCCTGCGCCCTCACGGCGCCGAACTCGTCGGCGAGATCGCCCGGTTCGAGGACAGCTATCTGCTCTGCTACGTCCGCGGCCCGGAGGGCATCATCGTCGGACTGGCCGAGCAACTGCGCTGAGCTGCAGGACGCGGGGGAGAGCATCAAGTCCTTGTCGGAGTACCTGGGACACCACGATCCCGGCTTCACGCTGCGGACTTACACTCACCTGATGCCAAGCAGCGGGAAGCGCACGCGGGAAGCCGTCAACCGCGCGTTCGAGGACGGTCCGAAGAGCGATGACGGCCCCACGACGGCCCAGGGAGCATGAGAGAGGGGAGAGCATGCAGGCCAAGCCGCAAGCAGAGTCAGAACTGGACGTACAGACACTGCAGCGACGGCTCGCCGCGTTCGCGGCCGCACGCGACTGGGAGCAGTACCACACCCCGAAGAACCTGGCGATGGCGCTGAGCGTCGAGGCGTCCGAACTGGTCGAGATCTTCCAGTGGTTGACGCCCGAGCAGTCGGCGAGTGTCATGGAGGAGCCGGGGACGGCGCATCGGGTGGCGGACGAAGTCGCCGATGTGCTCGCGTATCTGTTGCAGTTCTGCGAGGTGCTGGGTATCGACGCGCTGGGGGTGCTGGCGGCGAAGATCGACCGGAACGAGGCGCGCTTCCCCGTACCTGAGCGCCCAGAACCTCAAGATCGTCACTCTGCGGAGTGATCGATTTATCCACAATCGACTTCGTGTCCACAGATTTCCGAAATTCTCTGGCCTTTCGGTGCCGCTCACCTCACTCTGGGTAATGGATGAGGTGAGCGGGTTTTCGTAGGACGGGGGCAATGCATGGACGCGGAGCGGCTCATAGGGGTAGGCAGGCGGGCTCTGGCGCAGAGCCGGGGCACGCCGTCCATCATGGCGGAGGCCTGGCAGGCGCAGGCGCTCGCCCAGGCGATCGGGGACCGGCTGGCGGCGAGCGGACCGAAGGAGTTGCGCGGCGAGGCGCGCGGGCTCAGCGAGATCGGGGGGAGGGGCAGCGGGACGCCGGACCATTCGGTGGTGCGGACCGGTGAGGCGCGGGCCGCGCAGCTCACCGGGGTCGCCGATCCGCGCGCGACACTGACCGGACTCGGCGCGCTGCTCGGAGAGGTGGGGATGGCTCTTGTCGCGGTGGCCTGCGACACCGACGAGGAGGGTCTTTATTGGCAGTGCATAGAGGCGATCGACGCCACCGACGAGTCGCTTGACCGGGTGCACGGGATGCTCCGGCGCCTGACGGAGCAGGACCGGGAGCGGCAGCACGATCTGGAGCGTGGAAGAGGGCGGGACGGTCCCTACGGCACGGTCCGCGGACCGGCGGGCTCGGCGGCCGGCCAGCAGTGATGGCCCCGGACCGTCCTCGACCGCCCCTGAGCACAAACGCCCGCACCTGGCCACGGAGACCGGCGGTGCGCGGCCCCGCCGCGGCGCCGCGCACCGAGTGAGAGGAGGGACGACCGGTGTTCGGAGGTGCAGGATGGATCCATGGATCTTCGAATCTTTACCGAGCCCCAGCAAGGGGCGAGCTACGGGACGCTGCTCGCAGTCGCCAAGGCCGCCGAGGACCTCGGCTTCGACGCCTTCTATCGATCCGACCACTACCTCCGGCTGGGGGCGGGGAACGGGCTGCCCGGTCCGACCGACGCCTGGATCACCCTGGCCGGGCTGGCGCGCGAGACCAAGCGGATCCGGCTCGGCACGCTGATGACCGCGGGGACGTTCCGCCTTCCCGGTGTCCTCGCGATCCAGGTCGCCCAGGTCGATCAGATGTCCGGAGGCCGGGTCGAACTCGGCCTGGGCGCAGGCTGGTTCGAGGAGGAGCACAAGGCGTACGGCATTCCGTTCCCCAAGGAGAGGATCGGCCGGCTGGAGGAGCAGCTGGCGATCGTCACGGGCCTCTGGGCGACCGAGGTCGGCGGCAGGTTCAACTACGACGGCACGTACTACCAGCTGACCGACTCGCCCGCGCTGCCCAAGCCGGCCCAGGCCAAGGTGCCGATCCTGATCGGCGGCCACGGTGCGACGCGTACACCGCGGCTCGCCGCGCAGTACGCGGACGAGTTCAATATCCCGTTCGCCTCGATCGAGGACAGCGAGAGGCAGTTCGGCCGGGTGAGGGACGCGGCGGAAGCGGCAGGGCGCAGTGCGGACGACCTGGTGTACTCCAACGCCCTGGTGGTCTGTGTCGGCAGGAACGACGCCGAAGTTGCTCGCCGGGCAGCGGTTATCGGCCGTGATGTGGAGGAGCTGAAGGCGAACGGACTCGCGGGCTCGCCCGCCGAGGTGGTCGACAAGATCGGCAGCTACGGCAAGATCGGGTCGTCGAGGATCTACCTCCAGGTCCTCGATCTGGACGACCTCGAGCACCTGGAGCTGATCTCCGCGCAGGTCCAGTCCCAGCTGACCTGAGCCGGTTCCGGACGAGACGCATATCGGCAAGTGAACATGAGCAGTTGAGAGGAGCACCTGTGCAACCCGCCCGGCCGTTGGCCGCCGCGCTCGCCGAGTCCACGGTCCTGCTCGACGGAGGCCTCTCCAATCAGTTGGAGGCGCAGGGCCGTGATCTGTCCGACGAGCTGTGGTCGGCCCGGCTGCTGCTCGACGAGGAACAGCAGATCGAGGCCGCGCACCGGGCCTATGTGCGGGCGGGTGCGCAGGTGCTCATCACGTCGGGCTATCAGGCGACGTTCGAGGGGTTCGCGCGGCGGGGGATCGGCCGGGGCCGGGCGACGGAGCTCTTCGCCCGCAGCGTGGAGCTCGCCCGGCGGGCCGGTGGTGCGACGGACCGGGAGATCTGGGTCGCCGCCTCGGTCGGCCCGTACGGGGCGATGCTCGCGGACGGCAGTGAGTACCGCGGGCGGTACGGCCTCTCGGTCCGGGAACTGGAGCGCTTCCACCGGCCCCGGATCGAGGCGCTGGCCGCCGCAGGACCCGATGTGCTGGCGCTGGAGACGGTGCCGGACACCGACGAGGCGGAGGCCCTGCTGCGGGCCGTCGGGGGATGCGGGCTGCCCGTCTGGCTCTCGTACAGCGTGGCGGGGGACCGGACCCGGGCTGGCCAGTCGCTGGAGTCGGCCTTCGGGCTTGCCGCAGGGCTCGACGCCGTGGTGGCGGTGGGGGTGAACTGCTGCGATCCGGCCGACGCGGACCGTGCGGTGGAGACGGCGGCGGAAGTGACCGGCAAGCCGGTCGTCGTGTACCCGAACAGTGGTGAGCGCTGGGACGCCGAGGCCCGGGCGTGGACCGGCGGTGCCACCTTCGACCCGAGCCGGGTGCGGGCCTGGCAGGCGGCCGGGGCGCGGCTCGTCGGCGGCTGCTGCCGGATCGGCCCCGGCCCGATCGCGGAACTGGCCCGCCTGCTGGAGGGGTGACGGACGGGACGCACCGAGCGGTCGGGGCGGCCTGCAGAACAGCCAGGAGAGTCACGACGGCCGCGACCGGACGCGACGGGCCGGAGGGGCAGGAGGGGGCGGAGGAACAGCAGAACCGTAGACACCAACAAATTGCCTGGTGGGGGCCGAGTGAACCGGACCATACTCGGACGTGTGTTCCTGACAATCAGTACGACCGGCACCCCGGAGCGACCCGCCACCGACCTCGGTTTCCTGCTGCACAAGCACCCCGAGAAGGCGCAGACGTTCTCCACGTCCCACGGCACCGCGCATGTCTTCTACCCCGAGGCATCCGCCGAGCGCTGCACGGCCGCGCTGCTGCTGGAGGTGGATCCCGTGGCGTTGGTGCGGCGAGGCAAGGGCAAGGGCCGGGGCGGCGCCCCCGACGCGGCGCTCGCGCAGTACGTCAACGATCGCCCGTACGCAGCGTCCTCGCTGCTCTCCGTCGCGATGAGCACGGTCTTCAAGTCCGCGCTGAACGGGGTGTGCCGCTCCCTGCCCGAGCGTGCGGCGGCGCCCCTGCCCCTGCGGATCGAGGTGCCCGCACTCCCGGCGCGCGGCGGTCCGGAGCTCGTGTCGAAGCTCTTCGGACCGCTCGGCTGGACGAGCGTGGACGCCGTGGCCGTACCGCTGGACGAACAGTTCCCGGAGTGGGGCGACTCGCGGTACGTGCGCCTCGTGCTGGAGGGCGAGTTGCGGCTAGCCGACGCGCTGCGGCAGCTGTACGTCCTGCTGCCGGTGCTCGACGACGCCAAGCACTACTGGGTCGCGCCCGACGAGGTGGACAAGCTGCTGCGCGCCGGTGACGGCTGGCTGGCCGATCACCCCGAGCAGAAGCTGATCACCAGCCGTTATCTGTCCCGGCGCTGGGGGCTGACCCGACAGGCGATGCAGCGGCTGGAACTGGTGCGGCTCGCCGAGCTGGACGACCTCGCGGTGGAGAGCGTCGACAACGCGGTGGACGAGACGACGGACACCGAGGAGAAGCCGGTGCCGCTCGCCGAGCAGCGGCGCACGGCGATCCTGGAGGCGCTGCGCGCCGCCGGGGCGAGCCGGGTGCTCGACCTGGGGTGCGGACAGGGCCAGTTGGTCAAGGCCCTGCTGGGGGACGTGCGCTTCACGGAGATCGTCGGCGTCGATGTCTCCATGCGCGCTCTCACGATCGCCTCGCGCCGCCTGGGGCTCGACCGGATGGGGGAGCGGCAGGCAGCACGCGTCATACTGCGGCAGGGCTCGCTCACGTACACCGACAAACGGTTGGCGGGGTATGACGCGGCGGTGCTCAGCGAGGTCATCGAGCACCTCGACCTGCCGAGGCTGCCCGCGCTGGAGTATGCGGTGTTCGGCTCGGCGCGGCCGCGGACGGTGCTCGTGACGACGCCGAACGTCGAGTACAACGTCCGCTGGGAGAGCCTCCCGGCCGGTCATGCGCGCCACGGCGACCACCGCTTCGAGTGGACCAGGGCGGAATTCCGGGGCTGGGCACAGGCGGTGGCGCAGCGGCACGGATACGGGGTCGGCTTCGTGCCGGTGGGGCCCGACGACCCCGAGGTGGGGCCGCCCACGCAGATGGCTGTGTTCACGAAGTCCGCCGAGGACGACACGGAGAAGAAGGAGGCGAAGGCAGCATGACCGAGCACGACACCCCCGCCGAGACGGGCGCCGACGCCGGGAGGAGTGCCCGCGCCGGGCAGGACGCCGACACCGAGATGAGTGCCGGCACGCACCGCAGGCTGCCGGTGACCGACCTCTCCCTCGTCGTACTGGTCGGGGCCAGCGGCTCCGGCAAGTCCACCTTCGCGCGCAGGCACTTCAAGCCCACGGAGATCATCTCCTCGGACTTCTGCCGCGGCCTCGTCGCCGACGACGAGAACGACCAGAGCGCCAGCCGCGACGCCTTCGACGTGCTGCACTACATCGCGGGCAAGCGGCTCGCGGCCGGGCGGCTGACCGTCGTCGACGCCACCAACGTGCAGGCAGAGAGCCGCAGGCAGCTGGTACAGCTCGCCCGGAGCCACGACGTGCTGCCGATCGCGATCGTTCTCGACCTGCCCGAAGAGGTCTGCCAGGCGCGCAACGCCGCCCGGCCCGACCGCGCCGACATGCCCCGCCATGTCGTCCAGCGCCACCGCCGCGAGCTGCGCCGTTCGCTGCGCGGCCTGGAGCGCGAGGGCTTCCGCAAGGTGCACATCCTGCGTACCGAGGAGGAGGCCGAGTACGCCGAGGTGGTGCTGGAGCGCCGCTACAACGACCTCCGTCACCTCACCGGGCCGTTCGACATCATCGGTGACATCCACGGCTGCAGCTCCGAGCTGGAGTCCCTGCTCGGCAAGCTGGGTTACGTCGACGGTGCGCATCCCGAAGGGCGTACGGCGGTCTTCGTCGGCGACCTCGTCGACCGCGGCCCCGACAGCCCCGGTGTCCTGCGCCGCGTCATGTCCATGGTGGCCGGGGGTCACGCCCTGTGCGTGCCGGGCAACCACGAGAACAAGCTGGGGCGCTACCTCAAGGGCCGCAAGGTCCAGCACACCCATGGACTCGCCGAGACCATTGAGCAGTTGGACCGGGAGGACGAGAAGGACCCGGCCTTCCGGGCGCAGGTGCGCGAGTTCATCGACGGGCTCGTCAGCCACTACGTGCTGGACGGCGGCAGGCTCGTCGTCTGCCACGCAGGGCTGCCCGAGAAGTACCACGGGCGCACTTCCGGACGCGTCCGCTCGCACGCGCTGTACGGCGACACCACCGGCGAGACCGACGAGTTCGGGCTGCCCGTGCGCTACCCGTGGGCGGAGGAGTACCGCGGCCGCGCCGCCGTGGTCTACGGCCACACCCCCGTACCCAGCACCTCCTGGGTCAACAACACCCTCTGCCTGGACACCGGTGCGGTCTTCGGCGGGAAGATGACCGCGCTGCGCTGGCCGGAGCGCGAACTCGTCGACGTACCGGCCGAGAAGGTCTGGTACGAGCCGGCCAAGCCGCTGAGCACCGAGGCGCCCGGCGGCCGGGAGGGCCGCCCGCTCGACCTGGCCGATGTGCAGGGCCGCCGGATCGTGGAAACCCGGCACCTGGGCCGCATCTCGGTGCGCGAGGAGAACGCCGCGGCGGCACTGGAGGTCATGAGCCGGTTCGCCGTCGACCCGCGGTTGCTCGGCTACCTCCCGCCGACCATGGCACCGACCGCGACGTCCCACGAGGAGGGCTTCCTGGAGCACCCGGCCGAGGCCTTCGCCCAGTACCGGGCGGACGGCGTCGCCCAGGTCGTGTGCGAGGAGAAGCACATGGGCTCGCGCGCGGTGGCCCTGGTCTGCCGCGACGCGGAGGCGGCCCGCGAACGGTTCGGGGTGGAGGGCCCGACCGGGGCGCTGCACACCCGTACCGGACGGCCGTTCCTGGACGACGTCGCCCTGACCGAGGTGATCCTCGGCAGGCTGCGCACGGCTGTCACCGCCGCAGGGCTCTGGGACGAGTGGGGCACCGACTGGGTGCTGCTCGACGCCGAGCTGATGCCCTGGTCCCTGAAGGCCGGCGGGCTGCTGCGTTCGCAGTATGCGGCGGTCGGAGCGGCCTCCGGCGCCGTTCTCCCCGGAGCCAACGCGGCGCTGGCGGCAGCGGCGGCCCGCGGGGTCGACGTCGCCGGCCTGGCTGCCCGCCAGCAGGACCGGACGGCTGACGCGGCGGCGTTCACCGATGCCTACCGGCGGTACTGCTGGCCCACCGAGGGCCTCGACGGGGTGCGGATCGCCCCGTTCCAGATCCTTGCCGTGCAGGGGCGTTCGCTGGCCGCCGTACCGCACGACGAGCAGTTGGCCTGGCTGGACCGGCTGGTGGAGCACGACCCCACCGGCCTGCTCCAGGTCACCCGGCGACTGGTCGTCGACACCGGCGACGAAGCATCGGTCCGGGCCGGCGTCGACTGGTGGCTGGAGATGACCGGCCGCGGCGGCGAAGGCATGGTCGTCAAACCGCTCGCGGCGCTCGTCCGGGACGAGAAGGGCAGGCTGGTCCAGCCGGGCATCAAGGTGCGCGGCCGGGAGTACCTGCGGATCATCTACGGCCCCGAGTACACGCGTCCGGAGAATCTGGAGCGGCTGCGCTCCCGGTTCCTCGGCCACAAGCGGTCGTTGGCGCTGCGCGAGTACGCCCTGGGGCTTGAGGCGCTGGACCGGCTGGCTGAGGGGGAGCCGCTGTGGCGGGTCCACGAGGCGGTCTTCGCGGTGCTCGCCCTGGAGTCGGAGCCCGTGGACCCCCGCCTCTGATCCGAAAGAAGAGGCGGGGTGGCGATTCGCGGGGTGAACGGCGCTCCGCGCGGTGAGGATGGAGGCATGGGATTCCATGTCGACTCCGAGGCCGGGCGGTTGCGCCGCGTCATACTGCACCGCCCCGATCTCGAACTGAAGCGGCTCACCCCCAGCAACAAGGACGCGCTCCTCTTCGACGACGTGCTGTGGGTGCGCCGCGCACGCCAGGAGCACGACGGGTTCGCGGACGTGCTGCGCGACCGGGGGGTGGAGGTACATCTCTTCGGCGATCTGCTCCGTGAGGCCCTGGACATCCCGGTGGCCAAACGGCTCGTGCTGGACCGGGTCTTCGAGGAGAAGGAGTACGGTCCGCTCGCCACCGAGCATCTGCGGGCCGCGTTCGAGGAGCTGTCCACCGCCGACCTGGCGGAGGCTCTGGTCGGCGGGATGACGAAGCGGGAGTTCCTGGAGCGGCACAGCGAGCCGACCTCGGTCCGCTTCCATGTGATGGACCTGGACGACTTCCTGCTCGGTCCGCTGCCTAACCACCTCTTCACCCGGGACACCTCGGCATGGATCTACGACGGGGTGTCCATCAACGCGATGCGCTGGCCGGCCCGGCAGCGCGAGACGGTCCATTTCGAGGCGATCTACCGCCACCACCCCCTCTTCACCGGCCCCGAGGCGGGGGTCTTCCACCACTGGTCGGAGGGGCAGGACGACTATCCGTCCACCATCGAGGGCGGCGACGTCCTCGTCATCGGTCAGGGCGCCGTCCTCATCGGGATGAGCGAGCGCACCACCCCACAGGCGGTCGAGATGCTGGCCCGCGGACTGTTCGACGCCGGTTCCGCCCGGACGATCGTGGCGCTCGACATGCCCAAGAGCCGCGCGTTCATGCACCTCGACACGGTGATGACGATGGTCGACGGCGACACGTTCACCCAGTACGCGGGGCTCGGCATGCTCCGCTCGTACACCATCGAGCCGGGCGGCGGACCGAGGGACCTGAAGGTCACCGACCATCCGCCGGAGCACATGCACAAGGCCATGGCGGCGGCCCTCGGTCTGGACTCGATCCGTGTGCTCACGGCCACCCAGGACGTGCATGCGGCCGAGCGGGAGCAGTGGGACGACGGCTGCAATGTGCTGGCCGTCGAGCCCGGCGTCGTCATCGCGTACGAGCGCAACGCCACCACCAACACGTATCTGCGCAAGCAGGGCATCGAGGTGATAGAGATCCGCGGCAGCGAGCTGGGCCGGGGCAGGGGCGGCCCGCGCTGCATGAGCTGCCCGATCGTCCGCGATTCCGTGTGAGGAATCGTCCGCGACCGCGTGCGGGAAGGAGGGAGGCGGAGCAGCGGCGGGAGACCGGACACACCGATGCAGGGGACTGTATAGTGATGCATTCGTTCGTATAGACTTTCAGCAACTGTCCGCGCGATCTCCGCCCGACCCAGGAGCAGCCACCATGGCCATAGACCTCGCAGGCCGCCACTTCCTCAAGGAGCTGGACTTCACGGCGGAGGAGTTCCGCGGCCTGATCGACCTGGCCGCCGAGCTCAAGGCCGCCAAGAAGGCAGGCGCCGAGGTACAGCGGCTGCGCGGCAGGAACATCGCGCTGATCTTCGAGAAGACCTCGACCCGCACCCGTTGTGCCTTCGAGGTCGCGGCCGCCGACCAGGGTGCCGCCACGACGTATCTCGACCCCACCGGTTCCCAGATGGGGCACAAGGAGTCGGTGAAGGACACCGCCCGCGTCCTCGGCCGGATGTTCGACGGCATCGAGTACCGCGGTGACAGCCAGGCTGCCGTCGAGGAGCTGGCGGCGTACGGCGGAGTTCCCGTCTTCAACGGGCTCACCGACGACTGGCACCCGACCCAGATGCTCGCCGACGTCCTCACGATGACCGAGCACAGCGACAAGCCGCTGGAGCGGATCGCCTTCGCCTACCTCGGCGACGCCCGCTTCAATATGGGCAACTCGTACCTGGTCACAGGCGCGCTGCTCGGCATGGATGTCAGGATCGTCGCTCCGAAGGCCTACTGGCCGTCCGAGGAGATCGTCGCGGAGGCCCACCGGCTCGCCGAGTCCAGCGGTGCGACCGTCACCCTCACCGAGGAGATCGCCGAGGGTGTCCGCGGTGCCGACTTCGTCGTCACCGACGTCTGGGTCTCCATGGGGGAGCCCAAGGAGGTCTGGGACGAGCGCATCACCGCCCTCGCGCCGTACGCCGTCACCATGGACGTCCTGAACGCCACGGGCAACGCCGACGTGAAGTTCCTGCACTGCCTCCCGGCCTACCACGACCTCGGCACCAAGGTCGGCCGCGAGATCCACGCCAGCCACGGTCTGACCGAGCTGGAGGTTACGGACGAGGTCTTCGAATCCGCGCACTCGGTCGTCTTCGACGAGGCGGAGAACCGGATGCACACGATCAAGGCCGTTCTGGTGGCGACCCTGGCCGGCGCCTGACCGGCACAGCCGGGACGGGCGCGGCGCACGGCCGAGACAGCCTGCGGAGCTGCATGATCATGCGCCCAATTGGGTGAACATGCGGACAAGTGGCTACCATGGTTCCACTTGGTGGGGTTCGAGCTCGCACGCTCGGGCCCCATTTCCGTGCGGCCCCCCCGCAGGGCCGGAGCCCCCCACCCGCTCCGTGCGCACGATCCCCCCACGCGCTCCACCAGAGAAGAGATCATCCCCGTGAGCCCGCTCCGCCCGCCGAGCCTCTCCCCCCGGACCGGTCTGCGCATCAAGAGCCCCGACCAGCTGGTCGCCGAGTCCGGCGCCGACCTGGAGGGGCACGGCCTCAAGCGCACCATGGGGCTGTTCCAGCTCGTGTGCTTCGGCATCGGCGCGATCGTCGGGACCGGCATCTTTGTCGGCCTCTCCGACAGCGTCGCCGAGGCCGGCCCCGCGGTCGTCCTCTCCTTCGTCCTCGCCGCGATCACCTGTGTCTTCACGGCGTTCTCCTTCGCCGAGCTGGGTGGGGCGATCCCGGTCTCCGGCAGCTCGTACTCCTTCGCCTACGCGACCCTCGGCGAACGGATCGCGTTCCTCGTCGGCTGGTGCCTCCTGCTGGAGTACGGCATCTCGGTCTCCGCGGTCGCGGTCGGCTGGAGCCAGTACGTCAACGAGCTGCTGAACAGCCTCGTCGGCTGGCACCTGCCCACCGCCCTGTCCGCCGGGCCGGGCGAGGGCGGCGTGATCAATCTTCCCGCCGTCCTGGTGATCATGATGGCCGCCACCCTGCTGGTGCGCGGCGTCCGGGAGAGCGCGCGCGCCACGGCCGCGATGGCGATCCTCAAGATCGGCATTCTGATCGCCTTCTGCGCCATTGCGTTCACCGCGTTCGAGGCCGGCCACCTCACGCCCTTCGCGACCCACGGCCCGGCCGGGGTCACCGCCGGCGCCTCGCTGGCGTTCTTCTCGTACATCGGCTTCGACGCCATCACCACCGCGGGCGAAGAGGTCAAGAACCCCCGGCGGAACATCCCGATCGCGATCCTGATCTGCATCGGGGTCGCCACGCTGCTCTACTGCGTGGTCGCCCTCACGGCCATCGGCGCACTCGGCGCGGACGCCGTCTCCGACAAGCCGGCCGCGCTCTCGCTGATCGTCGATCAGGTCACCGACTCGACGGTCGGCGGCGGCATCATCGCGTTCGGTGCGGTCGTCGCCATCGCGTCGGTCGTGCTCACGGTGATGTACGGGCAGACCCGCATCCTGATGTCGATGTCCCGTGACGGTCTGGTCCCGCGCGTCTTCGAACGTGTCTCGCCGCGGACGTCGACCCCGGTCGCCAACACCTGGATCGTGGCGACCGTCTTCGCCGTTCCCGCGGCGTTCGCGTCCCTGGACGTGGTGGTGAATCTGACGACCATCGGCACGCTCGCCGTCATGGTGGTGGTCAATGTCGCGGTGATCGCGCTGCGCCGCGGCAACCCGGGGCTGAAGCGCTCCTTCCGGGTGCCGTTCTACCCGGTCAGCCCGATCCTGGGCGTCCTCTTCTGCCTCTATCTGATGTACGGGACCGGCTGGGCGACCTGGGTGCAGTTCGCCGTCTTCCTGATGGCCGGCGCCGCCGTGTACGCCGGCTACAGCCGGAGCCGCTCGCGGCTGGCCGCCGCGGAGCGGGACTGACGGACGCCGAGGAGACCCTGAGGGGCGCGGTGGGGCGGCGCCGAGGAGGCGCTGAAGGGCGGTGAGGGGCGCTGAGAAGCGCCCCTCACCGCCCTTACTGATGCGGCAGCGTGAACCACACGGCCTTGCCGTGCTCCGTCGTGCGATGACCGCAGGACGAGCTGAGCGTACGGATCAGCAACAGGCCGCGACCGTGTTCCTGCCAGGGGTCCGGCGGCTCGCTGCCCGGCCCTGGCCGGGAGAGATCGCCCGGCGGAGCCGGGTCGCTGTCGTGGACCTCGACCTGGCAGGAGGTCTCCAGAAGCTCCACCACCAGCTCGACGGGCTCGGCGCCGCCGGTGTGCTTCACGGCGTTGGCGACCAGCTCCGCGGTGAGGAGCTCGGCGGTGTCGGTCGTACCGGCCGGTGAGTCGATGTCCGCCAGTGCCGTACGGATCAGGCCGCGCGCGATGGGCACTGCGGCTGTGGAGTGCGGCAGCGCGATCCGCCAGGAGGCGGGCAACGGTCCATCGGGCGGCAAGGCGGGGTTCCGTTCCGGAGGCAAGGCGGTCCGGAGCTCGTGATGTCTGGAGCTCAAGAGTTCTTCCTTTCAACCATACAAACCGCAACGACACAGACAAGGGGCTGCGGTCCGGTCCGAACGGGACCTTGGCCACATACGCGGAGGACGCCTATCGCGTACTCGTGACGGAAGTCACGTAAGGGTGATAGCTTCGAGAGCAGGTAGCAGCCCGACGGCTGAAGGGGACCACCCTCCATGAGCCCGTTTCCCAGCTCCGCCCGCCGAACCGAGGACTGGCGCCATCTGCGGTTGACGACGGCCGACGGCGTCGCCACCGTCACTCTGGCCCGCCCCGAGAAGCTCAACGCGCTCACCTTCGGCGCCTACGCCGACCTGCGCGATCTCCTTGCCGAGCTGTCCCGGGAACGCTCCGTGCGCGCGCTCGTGCTGGCCGGTGAGGGGCGCGGCTTCTGCTCCGGCGGCGATGTCGACGAGATCATCGGCGCCACGCTCGCGATGGACACCGCGCAGCTGCTCGATTTCAACCGCATGACGGGACAGGTCGTACGGGCGCTGCGCGAGTGCCCGTTCCCCGTCATCGCCGCCGTGCACGGCGTCGCCGCGGGGGCCGGTGCGGTTCTCGCGCTCGCCGCCGACTTCCGTGTCGCCGACCCGTCCGCGCGATTCGCCTTCCTCTTCACCCGGGTCGGGCTCTCCGGCGGCGACATGGGGGCGGCCTATCTCCTGCCGCGCGTCGTCGGTCTCGGCCATGCCACCCGGCTGCTCATGCTGGGCGAGCCGGTCCGCGCACCCGAGGCGGAACGGATCGGGCTGATCAGCGAGCTGGCCGAGGAGGGGCAGGCCGACGCCCGGGCCGCGGAGCTCGCCCGCCGCCTCGCCGAAGGCCCCGCCCTCGCTCTCGCCCAGACCAAGGCGCTGCTCACCGCCGAACTCGACATGCCGCTGGCCGCCGCCGTCGAAATGGACGCCGCCACCCAGGCCCTGCTCATGCACGGCGACGACTACGCCGAGTTCCACGCCGCGTTCACGGAGAAGCGCCCGCCGAAGTGGCAAGGCAGGTAGCGCCATGGCGTCCGACACGAAGCGGATCGCGGTCATCGGCGGCGGCCCCGGCGGGCTGTACGCCGCGGCCCTCCTCAAGCGCCTGGACCCCGAGCGTTCCGTCACCGTCTGGGAGCGCAATGCCCCCGACGACACATTCGGCTTCGGCGTCGTCCTCTCCGACGAGACGCTCGGCGGCATCGAACACGCCGACCCCGTGGTGTACCGGGCGCTCCAGGCCGAATTCGTACGGTGGGACGACATCGACATCATCCACCGCGGCCGGCCCCAGACGTCCGGCGGCCACGGCTTCGCGGCGCTGGGCCGCCGCCGGCTCCTGGAGATCCTGCACAAGCGCTGCGCGTCCCTCGGGGTACGGCTCCGCTTCCGCGCGGAGGCCCCGTCCGTCGCCGAGCTCGCCGCGACGCACGACCTGGTGATCGCGGCCGACGGTGTGCACAGCACCACCCGCGAGGCGTATGCCGGCACTTTTCGGCCCACCGTCACCACCCACCGCAACCGCTACATCTGGCTCGCCGTGGACTTCGCGTTCGGCGCCTTCCGCTTCGAGATCGCCGAGACCGAACACGGTGTGATGCAGCTGCACGCCTACCCCTTCTCGGCCGATGCCTCCACCGTCATCGTCGAGATGCGCGAGGAGGTCTGGCGCGCCGCCGGCTTCGACGCCATGGACACCGCAGCATCGACGGAACGTTGCGGCAAGATCTTCGCCGACGCCCTCGGCGGCCGCCCGCTGCGCTCCAACAACTCCTCCTGGCTCACCTTCCGCACGGTCGTCAACGCCCACTGGTCGCACGGCAACACGGTCCTCATCGGCGACGCCGCCCACACCGCCCACTTCTCCATCGGCTCCGGCACCAAGCTCGCCGTCGAGGACGCCCTGGCGCTCGCCGCCTGCATCGAGGAACAGCCGGACCTGCCCGCCGCCCTGGCCGCGTACGAGACCGAACGCCGGCCCGTCGTCGAATCGACGCAGCGCGCCGCCGCAGCGAGCCTGCGCTGGTTCGAGGAGCTGGGCACGTATGTCGACCAGGCGCCCCGCCAGTTCGCCTTCAACCTCCTCACCCGCAGCCGCCGTGTCACCCACGACAACCTGCGGCTGCGCGACGCCGGCTTCACGGCCGCCGTCGAGGAGGAGTTCGGCTGCGCCCCCGGGACCCCGCCGATGTTCACCCCGCTGCGGCTGCGCGGCCTCGAACTGCGCAACCGCATCGTCGTCTCACCGATGGACATGTACTCCGCCGTCGACGGCGTCCCCGGCGACTTCCACCTCGTCCACCTGGGCGCACGGGCCCTCGGCGGCGCCGACCTCGTGATGACCGAGATGGTGTGCGTCAGCGCCGAGGGCCGCATCACCCCCGGCTGTACCGGCCTCTACACCCCCGAACAGGCCGCCGCCTGGAGCCGGATCACCGACTTCGTCCATACCTCCGCCCCCGGCACGGCGATCGGCATCCAGCTCGGCCACTCCGGCCGCAAGGGCTCCACCAGGCTGATGTGGGAAGGGATCGACCAGCCGCTCGACGCGGGCAACTGGCCGCTGTCCGCCGCCTCCGCGATCCCGTACCGGGAAGGCGTCAACCAGGTCCCGCACGCGCTGGACCGGGACGGGCTCGACGTGATCCGCAACCAGTTCGCCGCGGCCGCCCGGCATGCCGCCACCTGCGACTTCGACCTGCTCGAACTCCACTGCGCCCACGGCTATCTGCTCTCCGGATTCCTCTCCCCGCTCACCAACCACCGCACCGACGGCTACGGCGGACCGTTGACGAACCGGCTCCGCTTCCCCCTCGAAGTCTTCGACGCGGTCCGCGCGCAGTGGCCCGAGGACCGGCCCATGACCGTCCGGATCTCGGCGACCGACTGGGCCGACGGCGGCACGACGGCCGACGACGCCGTCGAGATCGCCCGCGCGTTCGTCGCGCACGGCGCCGACGCCATCGATGTCTCCACCGGCCAGGTCGTCCCCGACGAACGCCCCGAGTACGGCCGCTCGTACCAGACCCCGTACGCGGACCGCATCCGCAACGCCCTGGTGGTCCCCGTCATCGCGGTCGGCGCGATCTCCTCCTGGGACGATGCCAACTCGCTGCTGCTGGCCGGCCGCGCCGACCTCTGCGCGATGGCCCGCCCGCATCTCTACGACCCCCACTGGACCCTGCATGCCGCGGCCGAGCAGGGCTACAGCGGCCCCGGCGCCCCGTGGCCGATGCCGTACCGTGCGGGCAGCCGCACACCGCCGACCGGCCGCACGGACGCACCGAAACCACGGCTCACCCTGCGGTGAGCGCCTGGCCGGTCAGGCAGTCGTGGCAGCGGCAGGGGGTGGGGTGGGGCACGCCGGCCCACCAGGACCCGCGGTACTCGGCCGCCAGCCGTGCGAGCCGGGCGGCGAGTTCCTCGGCATCCTCCCGGGTGTTCCAGCACCCGCCCACGCCCGCCTCCGCGCAGAGCCGCAGTACGGTCGGGCTGTGGACGGGCACGGCCCGGAACGTGTGCAGATGGCGCGTCGCCATGTCGATCGTGATGTACCTGCCGGTGTGGCGTCCACGCCCGATCGTGGTCAGCGCCTCGTGGCCCGTGCCCGCGTACGTGTCGATCACATACACCTTCGAGCCGCCCCGGTAGGACTTGGTGCCCGGCCTGAGCTCCTGCCCGCCCTCCCCGTACCGTCGCCACCGCACCACATTCGCGGCGATCAGCCGGCCCGGTTCCGGTGGCATCTCCTCGGCCCCGCCCGTCACTTCGACTCCGCAGTGATCAACAGTCGGTCCGGGACCGGCCGGTGGCCGATGCGCGGTGGGACACCATGGCCCGGCGGGTTCCCGAGGTCGGTGAAGGTCAGGGGCATGGTCCATTCTGACCAGCCGGGTCCGTGCCGTGCACGTGGTTTACGGGCCGCCCGGCCCACCGCGTACGAACTGCGCCCCCGCGTCCCGCAACCGGGCGTGCAGCAGCCCGAACACCTCCGCCGACCGGCCCCCCGGCCAGTCCTTCGGCAGCAGCTCCTCCGGCAGCCCGGGATCTGCGTACGGCAGCTGCCGCCAGGAGTCCAGGGCCGTCAGATAGTCGCGGTAGGCGGCCTCCGCCTCCGGCTCGCCGGTGCGCGACTCCCAGGACCGCAGCACCGGTTCGTGCTGTTCCAGGAAGTCCAGGTGGAGCCCGGCGACGGCGTCCAGGTCCCACCAGCGCGCCACCGACTCGCGGGTGGCGGCGAAGCCGAGGTGCTCCCCGCGGAACAGGTCGACGTACGGAGCGAGTTCCAGCCGCTCCAGGGTGTGCCGGGTCTCGTCGTACAGCGCGGCGGGCGCGATCCACACCCCCGGCGCCGCCGTGCCGAAACCCAGCCGGGAGAGCCGGGAGCGCAGCAGGTGACGCTTGTGCCGTTCCGCCTCCGGTACGGAGAAGACGGCGAGCACCCAGCCGTCCCGCAGTGGCGGTGAAGGGTGTGCGTAGATCCGCCGGTCGCCGTCGTCCAGCAGCTGGCGGGCGTCCGGCGACAGCGCGTACCCGGCCGCGCCGCTCTCGGTCCGCGCCGGTACGAGCAGGCCGCGCCGCTTCAGCCGGGAGACGGAGGAGCGTACGGAGGGGGCGTCGACGCCCACGGCGCTCAGCAGCCGGATCAGCTCGGCCACCGGCAGCGGAGCGTTGCCGGGGGTGCGACCGTAGGCACCGTAGAGGGTGACGATCAGGGATCGGGGGGGGTGCAACTCGGCCACGTGATCACTCTATGGCCTGGCTCGGTCGCGTCTCGGTGCGCAGCCGGAACCGCTGCAGCTTGCCCGTCGCGGTCCGGGGGAGAGCGGGCAGGAACTCGATGACGCGCGGGCACTTGTGCGGCGCCAGTTCGTCCTTCATGTAGGTGCGCAGCTCGTCGGCCGACGGTGCGGCGCCCTCGCGAGGGACCACATACGCCACGACGACCTGGCCGCGCAGCTCGTCGGGCTGCCCGACCACCGCGGCCTCCGAGACCAGGGGGTGGCGCAGCAGGGCGTCCTCGACCTCGGGACCCGCGATGTTGTACCCGGAGGAGATGATCATGTCGTCGGCCCGTGCGACGTAGTGGAAGTAGCCGTCGCTGTCGCGGGTGTACGTGTCCCCGGTGAAGTTCCAGCCGTGCCGCACGTACTCCGCCTGGCGGGGGTCGGCGAGATAGCGGCAGCCCGTCGGACCGCGTACGGCGAGCAGCCCCGGCTCCCCGTCGGGCACCGGGTGGCCGTCCCGGTCCAGCACCCGCGCCTGCCAGCCGGGCACGGGAACCCCGGTGGTGCCGGGGCGGATCGCGTCGTCGGCGGCGGAGATGAAGATGTGCAGGAGTTCGGTGGCACCTATGCCGTTGATGATGCGCAGACCGGTCCGCTCGTACCAGGACCGCCAGGTGGCCACGGGCAGATTCTCGCCCGCCGAGACGCAGCGGCGCAGCGCGGACAGATCGTGCTCGCCGAGATGGTCGAGCATCACGCGGTACGCGGTCGGGGCGGTGAACAGGACCGAGACGCGGTGGGCGGCGAGCGCGGGCAGCAGCTGCCGCGGACCGGCCTGTTCCAGCAGCAGCGCCGAACCGCCGGCCCGCAGCGGGAAGACCACCAGACCGCCGAGCCCGAAGGTGAAGCCGAGCGGCGGACTGCCCGCGAACACGTCCTCGGGGCCCGGCCGCAGGACGTGGCGCGAGAAGGTGTCGGCGACGGCCAGCAGATCGCGGTGGAAGTGCATACAGCCCTTGGGGCGCCCGGTGGTGCCCGAGGTGAACGCGATCAGCGCGACATCGTCCGCGGCCGTGTCCACGGCCCGGTACGGCCCCGGCCTGCGCTCGGCCAGCCGCAGCAGGTCGTCCGCCCCGTCCCCTCCGTACGCCGTGATCCGCAGCCCCGGCACCTGCGCCTTCACCAGATCGTCGACGAACCGCGCATCGCACAGCGCGTGGCTCACCCGGGCGATCGAACAGATAGTGGCGAGCTCCTGGGCCCGCTGCTGCGCCAGTACGGTGACGGCGATCGCGCCCGCCTTCAGGACGGCGAGCCAGCAGGCGGCCAAATGGGGCGTGGTGAGGCCGCGCAGCAGGACCCGGTTGCCCGGGACGACGCCCAGGTCGGAGGTCAGGACATGGGCGATGCGGTCCACCTGGTCCTGGAGCTCCCCGTAGGTCCATGTCGGGCCGTCAGGGGTACGGAACGCGGGACGGTCGGGTCCGAAACGGGCGACCGTGGTGTCGAGGAGTTCGGCGGCGCAGTTCAACCGGTCCGGATAGTCCAGCTCGGGAAGCCCGAAGACCAGTTCCGGCCACTGGTCCAGGGGTGGCAGATGCTCTCTGGCGAAGCTGTCGATGTGCGCTGAGGTCTTCGGGTCCAAACGGATCGCCCCCTTGTCGCCCTTGGAGCGTAGCGTTTGAATGACGGTAGTCAATCCTTCGCGATACGATCCAGGAGAGGCGCCGGTATGTCGGCATTCTCGCTCGATCCGTCACAGACCGCCCGGTGCGAGGAGCTGCGCGCCCTGGCCGAGCAGCAATTGCGCCCCCTTGCGGAGAAGGGCGAACCGGGGCACGTCAACCGCCCGCTCGTCGCCGCCCTCGGCGAACTGGGCCTGCTCGACCGGCTGTTCTCCTCCGGAGCCCTCGAGCTGTGTCTGCTGCGCGAGTCCCTGGCCCGCGGCTGCACGGAGGCCGAGACCGCGCTCGCCCTCCAGGGACTCGGCACGTACCCGTTGGTCCAGGCGGGTACCCCGGCCCACCGCGAACGCTGGCTCCCCGAAGTTCGCGCGGGCCGCGCCGTCGCCGCCTTCGCGCTCAGCGAGCCCGGGGCCGGCTCCGACGCGGCGGCGCTCGCTCTCCACGCCGAGCACGCCCGGGACGGCTGGCGGCTGACCGGCGAGAAGTGCTGGATCTCCAACGCCCCCGAGGCCGATTTCTACACCGTCTTCGCCCGTACGACGCCCGGCGCCGGAGCCCGCGGCGTCACCGCCTTCCTGATCCCCGCGGACCGCCCGGGGCTGACCGGCACCGCGCTCGACATGCTCTCCCCGCACCCCATCGGAGCGCTCACGTTCGACGGGGTGCCGGTCACCCCCGACGACGTACTCGGCGAACCCGACCGCGGCTTCCGGGTTGCCATGAACACCCTCAACCTGTTCCGCCCCAGCGTCGGCGCCTTCGCCGTCGGCATGGCCCGCGCCGCCCTCGATGCGACGCTGGCCCACACAGCGCGGCGCACCGCGTTCGGCGGCCCGCTCAAGGATCTTCAGGCCGTCTCGCACCAGGTCGCCGAGATGGCCACCCGCACCGAGGCCGCCCGGCTCCTGGTGTACGCGGCCGCGGCGGCGTACGACGCGGGGGAACCGGGGGTGCCGCGCAGAGCGGCGATGGCGAAGCTGTACGCCACGGAGGCGGCGCAGTACGTCGTCGACGCCGCTGTCCAGCTGCACGGCGCCCGCGCGCTGCGCCGGGGTCACCTGCTCGAACACCTCTACCGGGAGGTGCGCGCCCCGCGCATCTACGAGGGAGCCAGCGAGGTCCAGCGCACGATCATCGCCAAGGAGCTGTACGCGTCGGCGACGGCGTCGGCCGCACAGCAGCAGCAGCCGTCCGGAAACCAGGAGCCGCCCGTATGAGTCCCATCCACCGGATCAACCCCGCCGAACTGTCCCCGCCCACCGGCTTCTCGCACGCCGTCACGGCCACCGGCGGTCAACTCGTCTTTCTCGCCGGGCAGACCGCCCTCGACCAGAACGGCAAGGTCATCGGCGACACGCTGCCCGAACAGTTCGCGACGGCCCTCACCAATCTGCTCACCGCCCTGCGTGCGGCCGGCGGCTCCCCGGCCGATCTGGCGCGCGTCACCGTCTATGCCACCGATGTCGCCGACTACCGCGCCCGCGCCTCCGAACTCGGCAGGATCTGGCGGCAGTTGGCGGGTCGTGACTACCCGGCCATGGCGGTCGTCGGGGCGGTCAGGCTCTGGGACGAGCAGGCGCTCGTCGAGCTCGACGGGATGGCCGTACTGCCGTGAGCGGACCCGACGGGCATGAAGGCGCGCCCGCCCGGCGAACGCCTCGGCCGGATACATCAGTTCGTCCATGACCGGGTGAGCAGCGCCCTGGGGCCCTTGCCTGCCGGGCCCCTCACGGTCCCGCGTGGACCCAGCGGGCCGGAATCGGCGCGGCGCGCCGTACGGGTGATGCGGTGCGGGGGATATATCTCTAATTAGTGCCCTCTGCCCGTGATGCTTCGCCCAGCCCCCGGACCGCCTCAGCGGGCGGGCGCGTGACGCCCGCCGGGGCCGTATGACCGCGCTCATCGTCTGCCACTTCGTCCTCGCCGCGTTCGCGGCCCCGCTGGTGCGGCGGCTGGGCAGCCGCGGGTTCGTCGTGCTCGCGCTGCCTCCCGTGGCCGCCACGGTGTGGGCGGCCACGCAGTGGAACACCGCGGCGTCCGGCGGATCCGTCACCTCGTCCTGGCAGTGGATGCCGGCGTACGGCGTCTCCGTCGATCTGCGCCTGGACGCGCTCGCCGAACTCATGGTGCTGCTCGCCGCCGGCATCGGCGCGCTCGTCCTGCTGTACTGCGTCTCGTACTTCGCGGACGACACCCCCGGGCTGGCCGGCTTCGCCGGGAACCTGCTGGCCTTCGCGGGCGCCATGCTCGGCCTCGTCCTCGCGGACGACCTGATCACGCTCTATGTGTTCTGGGAACTGACCACGGTCTTCTCCTACCTGCTGATCGGCCACGACAGCGAGCAGAAGCACAGCCGCCGCTCCGCACTCCAGGCCCTCACCGTGACCACGCTCGGCGGCCTCGCGATGTTCGTCGGCTTCCTGATCCTCGGTCAGGCGGCCGGAACGTACCGGATCTCCGCGATTGTCGCGGACCCGCCCGCCACGAGCCTCGCCGTCTCGGTCGGCGTGGTGCTGATCCTGTGCGGGGCGCTGTCGAAGTCGGCGATCTGGCCGTTCAGTCTCTGGCTGCCCAACGCCATGGCAGCCCCCACCCCCGTCAGCGCCTATCTGCACGCCGCGGCCATGGTCAAGGCCGGTGTCTATCTGGTGGCCCGCCTCGCCCCCGGGTTCGCCGACGTCCCCGTCTGGCGGCCCGTCGTCATGGTCCTCGGCGGTGCGACCATGCTGCTCGGCGGCTGGCGGGCGCTGCGGCTGAACGACCTCAAGCTCGTCCTCGCCTACGGCACCGTCGGCCAGCTCGGCTTCCTCACCCTGCTCGCCGGTGTCGGAAACCGCGACGCCGCTCTCGCCGCCGTTGCGATGATCCTGGCCCACGCTCTGTTCAAGGCCCCGCTGTTCCTGGTCACCGGCATCGTCGACCACGCGGCCGGCACCCGTGATCTGCGCAGACTCTCCGGAGTCGGCCGGGCGCTGCCGCAGGTCTGCACGGTCGCCGTGCTCGCCGCCGTGTCCATGGCCGCACTGCCCCCGATGCTCGGCTTCGCCGCGAAGGAGGCCGCGTTCGACGTTCTGCTGCACGGCGACACCGCGGACCGCTGGGCCCTCGCCGTCACCGTCGCGGGCTCGACGCTGACGGTCGCATACACGGCACGGTTCCTCTGGGGCGCGTTCGCCCGCAAGCCCGGGGTCGAGGACACCCCGGTGCACCGGATCACCTGGGCGTTCCTCGGCCCGCCCGCCCTGCTGGCACTCTGCTGCCTGGTGCTCGGACCGGGCGTCGGCCGGGTCGGCCGGCTGCTCGGCGCGTACGCCGACGAGTTCCCCGTACCCGCGCATCCGTACCACCTCGCGCTCTGGCACGGATTCGGTACGGCCCTGCTGCTCTCGGCCGTCGCCACGGTCGCCGGTGCGGTGGTCTTCGCGGCGCGCGACACCGTCACCCGGCTCTCCCGGCGGATCGCCTGGCCGACCGCCGACCGGGTCTTCGGGCGTCTTCTCCTCGGCCTGGAACGCACATCGCTGGAGATCACCGGCTTCGTCCAGCGCGGCTCGCTCTCCGTGTACCTCGCCACCACCCTGCTCGTCATGCTCGGCGGACAGCTCGCCGTGCTCGTGTTCGACCGGCCGTGGCACGCGGCGACGCCGCCGCGGCTCTGGGACGTTCCGCTGCAGGGCGCCGTGGCCGCGCTGACCTGTGCGGCCGCGCTGCTCTGCCTCACCGTCAGCCGCCGGATGAAGGCGGTGGTCCTGGCCGGACTGACGGGGTACGGGACCGCGTTGCTCTTCGTCGTCCAGGGCGGCCCCGATCTGGCGCTCACCCAGTTCTGTGTCGAGACCGTGTCGATGATCGTGTTCGTGCTGGTGCTGCGGCGGATGCCGGTGCACTTCCAGGAGTCGGTCAGCAGCTGGCGGCGCGCCGTACGCATCCCCGTGGCGCTCGCCGCGGCGGCCACCCTGGGCGTCGTCGTGTGGGTCGCGGCAGCCGCACGCACGGCCGAGCCCGCCGGCGCCGCCATGGTCGAGGAGACCGCGCACCACGGGCTCAAGGACGTCGTCGCCACGATCCTGGTCGACCTGCGGTCCTGGGACACGATGGGGGAGTCCGCCGTCCTCGCCGCAGCGGCGATCGGCGTGACCAGCCTGATCTATCTGCACCGCCGGACCGAGGGCGCCGGTCCGCGCGAGGACGTACCGGCACGCACGGCCTGGTCGCTCACGACACAGGAGCTGACCGGCGTGCCGCACGGCGACGAGGGCGCACCCGAGCGCAGCTGGCTCGCGGCCGGCGCCACGCTCGCCCCGGAACACCGGTCGATCGTCTTCGAGGTCGTGGCCCGGCTGCTGTTCCACCCGATCCTGGTGCTCTCCGTCTATCTGCTGTTCTGCGCCGAGAACATGCCGGGCGGCGGCTTCGTCGCCGGGCTGGTCGCCGGTGTCGGCCTGATCACCCGCTATCTGGCGGGCGGCCGCTTCGAACTCGCCGAGGCCGCACCGCTGCAGCCGGGGCTCTTCACCGGCCTCGGGCTGTTCGTCTCCACCGGTGTGGCCCTGCTCGGCCTCTCCCGGGGAACCGTCCTGCACGCCTGGACGTACCACGGCCACCTGCCCGTGTTCGGCACGTTCCACCTGGGCACGCCGGTCCTCTTCGACTTCGGCGTCTATCTGCTGGTGCTGGGCGTGGTGCTGGACATCGTGCGCGCACTCGGCTCCAGGATCGACCGGCAGATCGAGCGGGCGGCGGTGGAGAAGGCGGCAGCCGGGAGGGCGCAGGCGAGCCGGCCGGCAGCGGGGGAGGCGCGTCCGGGCGACGCGGAAGCAGGCCCCGGAACGACGCCGGAGACCGGAGGTGCCCCCGGATGACGGTCAGTGCCTCGCTCCTGGCCACGGCCGCCGTGCTGTGCGCAGTCGGCGGCATCCTCATGCTCACCCGCCCCCTCACCCGCATCCTGCTCGGCGCAGTGATCGCGGGCAACGGGATCAACCTGCTCGTGCTCTCCTCCACCGGAACGGCGGGCAGGGCGCCCCTTCTGTACGGCGTACCGCTGTGGCAGGTCACCGATCCGCTGCCGCAGGCCATCGCCCTGACCGCCATCGTCATCACCCTCGCCACCACCGCGTTCCTCCTCGCCATGGCGTACCGCAGCCACCAGCTGAACGGCACCGACGAGGTCCACGACGACCTGGAGGACCGGCGCATCGCGCTGCGCGCCGAGGTGCTCGGGAAGCGGGACGAACTGCGCGAACGGTACCGGTCCGCCGTCGAACCCACGGCGGAGGAACGCGCCCGCTACCGCGAGGAACGAAGGCGCCTGAGAGCCCGGCTGCGCGCCGACCGCGCCCTCCAGGCCCGGGGCAGGGACGCCACCGGCGACCTCTGGCACGACGTGCTGGGCGCCGACCCGCAGGACTACGCCCAAGCCCGTACCGAAGACGCGAACCGAGGAGACACCGGGTGAACGCACTCGTCCCGCTGCCGGTGCTGCTGCCGCTCTGCGCCACCGGGCTGAGCCTCGCCTTCGGCACCCGCCTCAAACACTTCCAGCGGTTCATCAGCGTGGTCGTGCTCAGCGCCGTGCTCGCGCTCTCCGTCGCCCTGATGATCGCCGCCGACACCCGCGGGCCGCTCACCGTCGACCTCGGCGACTTCGCCCCTCCGCTCGGCATCACGCTGGTTGCCGACCGGCTGTCCGGGCTGATGCTGACGGTCTCCTCGGCCGTCACCCTCTGCGTGCTGGTCTACTCCATCGGCCAGGGCATGGCCGACCGCGACGAAGAGACACCGGTGGCGGTCTTCCACCCTGCGTATCTGATCCTGGTCGCCGGGGTCTCCTGCACCTTCCTCGCCGGCGACCTGGTCAATCTCTACGTCGGCTTCGAGATCATGCTGGTGGCCAGCTTCGTCCTGCTCACCCTCGGCGGCACCGGCCCCCGGGTCCGGGCCGGTTCCACCTACGTGATCATCTCGCTCTTCTCGTCGATGCTGTTCCTCACCGCCATCGCCATGACGTACGCGGCCGCAGGCACCGCCAACTTCGCCCAGCTGGCCGGGCGGCTCGGCGAACTCCCGCTCGGGGTGCAGACCCTGATCCAGGCGATGCTGCTGACGGTGTTCGCCATCAAAGCCGCCGTTTTCCCGCTCGCCGCCTGGCTCCCCGACTCCTACCCCACTGCGCCCGCCCCCGTCACCGCCGTCTTCGCGGGCCTGCTCACCAAGGTCGGCATCTACTGCATGCTGCGCACGGAGACCCTGCTCTTCCCCGGCAACCGGCTCGGCGACCTGCTGATGGCGGCCGCACTCGCCTCGATGACGATCGGCATCCTGGGAGCCGTCGCCCAGACCGACCTGAAGCGGCTGCTCTCCTTCACCCTCATCAGCCATATCGGTTACATGGTCTTCGGTATCGGCCTCGCCTCACGGGACGCGTACGGCGGAGCGATCGTCTATGTCGCCCACCACATCACCGTCCAGACGACGCTGTTCCTCGTCGCCGGACTGATCGAGCGCCGTACGGGTACCACCGAGCTCACCCGGATCGGCGGACTGGCCAGGGCCGCCCCGGTGCTTGCCGTCCTCTTCTTCGTTCCCGCCATGAACCTCGCCGGGATCCCCCCGCTGTCCGGCTTCATCGGCAAGCTCGGGCTCATGCGGGCCGGCGTCGCCGACGGCGGCGTCTGGGCCTGGATCCTCGTCGTCGGGTCGGCGGCGGCCAGCCTCCTCACGCTGTACGTGATGGCCAAGGTGTGGAACCTGGCGTTCTGGCGCGCCGCCCCGCCCGGCCAGGCCGCGGACGGCACGCTCCTGGAGTCCGACGACGACAGCGGCGACGACGCCGACGCGGGCCCGGACCGCATCCCCGGCACCGGCGACGAACCGGCCGTCCCCCGGCACCAGCCCGCCGGGCTCGCGGTGGCGGCGACCCTGCACGGCCATGCCGTCACCACCACGACGAGACTGCCGAAGCCGATGACCGCCGCCACCGCGGCAGCCGTCGCCCTCGGACTCGCCTTCACCGTGCTCGCCGGGCCCCTGACCTCGTACACCGACCGCACGGCCGCCGAACTCCTCGCGCGCTCCCCCTACATCGAGGCGGTGCTCGGCCGGTGAAACGCTGGATCACGTTCTCCTACCGGAACCCGGACCTGCCGCCCTTCAGCTGCGAGTTCGCCGGCCGCCGGCGGCGCGTCCTCGACCTTCCGCTGCTTGCCTGGCTCACCGTCATCTGGGTGCTGCTCTGGTCCAGTCTGAGCTGGGCCAACGTCGTGACCGGCATGGTCGTCGCGGTGGCGGTCTGTCTGGCCTTCCCGCTGCCCCAGGTCGATCTGGGACTCCGGCTGCACCCGTGGGGCATCCTGGTCCTCGCCGGCTATCTGCTCTACGACATGTACACCTCGGGCGTGAAGGTCACCCGGCAGATCTTCGTCGGCCTCCCGCACCGGGCCGCCGTCATCGCCGTACCGCTGCGCTGCCGCTCCGACCTGATGCTCGCGGCGACCGCCGTCGCCGTGTCGAACGTGCCCGGCGGAGCGGTCGTCGAGGTACGCCGCGCCACGGCCACCGTCTTCGTCCACGTCCTCGACGCGGACCGGCCCGCCGTGCTCGACGCGGCCAGGCAGTCCGTCTGGCGCATGGAGCGCCTGACGGTGCGGGCCTTCGGCACCCGTGACGAGATCGCCCGCGTGGCCGAGCCGCCACCGCCGCTGCGTCCGCCGACGTTGCCACGGACGGACGAGCCGGGGGCGGGTTCATGAGTGCGCCGGAGACCGTCGACCAGATCCTGCTGACCGCCGCCGTCGTGGTGATCGTCATCGCGGGAGCGGCTCTGCTCACCCGGGTCTGGCGCGGCCCCTCGATGCTGGACCGGGCGATCTCGCTGGACGTGTGCGCCGCCCTCATCATCGCGGGCCTCGGCGCCAAGTCCGCGATGGCGCGGGACGCGTTCTACTTCCCGATCATGCTGGTGCTGGCGTTTCTCGGGTTCACCGGCTCGGTGGGCATCGCCCGGTTCATCGCCGCACGCGACCGGCCGAACACCAAGCGGCAGAAGGAGCAGGGAACGAAGTGAAGATCTGGCTGCAGATCGCCGACACGGCCGGTGCGGTCCTCGTTTTCCTCGGTGCGGCCATCTGCCTGCTCGGGGTGGTCGGCATGCTCCGGCTGCCGGACGTCCTGTCGCGCAGTCACGCGGCGACGAAACCGCAGAGCCTCGGCCTGCTGCTGGTGCTCGGCGGAGTCGCCCTGCGGCTGCGCAGCGGCATGGACCTGGCCACGCTCGCGCTGATCGGGTTCTTCCAGCTGATGACCGGACCGGTCGCCGCGCACCTGGTGGCGCGCTCGGCATACCGGACCGGCCAGATCGACCACAGCGAGCTGCTCTTCGACGAACTGGACGTGCAGCTGACCGAAGAGAGTTGAAAAGGCGTCAAATATATGAACGTGAAGGGATACCGAAGACGGTTCCCGTTCATGCCCCGGCTCTGCGGGCCGTATACCGTCCGGGCCTGGATGCGCGTGACCACCCATCCGGCTCGGCCAAGAGCCCGCCGATGAAGTCCAGTTGCTGCGCGCACGTTTCCCCGGCGACGTCCGAGAGGCCCCCGCGAAGTCTTCGACGGACTCGGCCGCAACGGCCCGCGCCCACTCTGCCCAATCGTCTTCTCCACCCAGCTCGTCGAACAGCTGCTTTTGCTCCCCCTGGGTGAACTGGAATGGCCGGACGTGGAGCAATTGTTCCTCCGCGCTCCGAGATTCCCAAGCGGATGGCTATGCACCTTGCGTTCGCTTCGGAACCGCCGCCGGACACTCCCTATTTTATGACCTGCGCACCAACTATGAGATGCACGGCCCCGATACGTCCATTTTAGGAATCGGTGCAGGTGGGTGAGGTATACAACTCCGTTGGTCTGCCTAGCTGTTGGCGTAAGCTGCGCGTGTCCTTCTGACGCCCGAAGCGACAAAAGGACAACAAGGATGAACACCGCCATACGTGCTGCGCTTGATGCGGCACGGATAAGAAATATTTGAGGTGATGTGTGTGCACGGCATACGTAGATGGGGGCCGGCGGCGGCTGCACTGACGCTGTTGGCCGGCTTTTTTCAGGGAATTGAGGCGTCGCCGGCATCCGCGGCCGATTGCTGGCGAGCCGCCTGTTCGGGCAAGGACCCCATTCAGACGGGGTGTGACGACGACGCCGAGATCCTTCAGCAGGTGACCGAGCCGGATGAATCGGTCGCGGTGCGGCTGATGTGGTCGCCGTACTGCCAGGCGGTATGGGCGAAGGTCTCACGCGATCTCGACACGTCGCCCGACTACGTCTACCTGACGCTGTGGACGACGCGTGATCCCGACGGCGGCATCGAGCAGTACGACACGGCCGGCCTTCTCGCCGACGGCGTGGCAGGTGCCTACACCAAGATGCAGAACTGGAAGACCACGACCGCGAAGGCGTGCTGGAACGACGTCCATGCCCAGTACGATCCCGCGCCGCTGAAATACATCATCGACGACCCCAACAAGACCACGGACACGCCGGTCGACGCGAGCCTCCCGCTCGTGCACGGCCTGTGCACGGACTGGCTGTGAGGAAGACCATGCGCAAGAGACGTCTCAGAAGCTACTTCACCATGAACCCGCTCATAGCCATGAGTGTGGTGGCGGCATCCGCCGCCCTGGTCCCGGTGGCTTCCACGGAAACCACGGTGGCCCCTGCCGCCTCGGCCGCCACGACGCCCCGCCTGTTCTCCACCCCCGGCGAGGACCTGGGATCGGGCTACGCCTCTTCACCGGACACGATCGTGCAGGCCACCGGCGACTCCGAGGGACTGCACATCCTCGCGGCGAAGGAGAGCGACGGGTTCTCCTTCTACGAGATCGCCCGCCTCGACCGCAAGGAGCTGTCCGACGCCGGCCCGTGGACGGGCTACGTCTGCACCACGGGATCAGGGAACTACGCGGCGGCGGTCTACGCCCCGTCGGCATGGTCCAACGAGCCCGGCGCGTACGCGAACGGCGCGTTCGCCGCAGTGATCCGCCTCTCGGACGGCAAGGTCACCGAGGTTCCCGACCGGGTGCAACTGGCGTACTTCACACCGGGATGCGGAACGGGCGACGAGGTGGCCTTAACCTCCAGTTCGGCCACCGACAGGTCCATCGGCTCGACGACGGTGATATCCGTCGACGCGGCTGCGGGGTCGGTGTCCTCCCGCCGCACGGTCAACGGATATCTGACGCACGTCACGCCCACCGGGACGGGCACCGTCGGCGTGCTCGGCGGCAACCTCGTCGACCTGAAGGGCGACGGCAAGAAGCTGTCCGCCCGCAAGGTCGCCGCGCTGCCCGGCCCGATGTTCGCACTGACCGCCTCGAAGAACGGCACCGTGGACGTCGGCACGGTCGACGGCGAGAAGAGCGTCATCTCCCGTTTCAACGGCAAGGACTTCACCGAGCTGGGCCGCGCCCCGAAGGGGAAGGTCAAACTCCTCGCCACGGCCGACGGCGCCGCGGTCGTCGGCGACGTGAAGGGGATCGACACCAGCAAGGCACCGGGGCTTTCCAAGCATGCAGTGGACGGCCGCGTGGCCGGGATCTCCCGCCACGGCCACCTGGTGACCAATTCGGTGTTCTCCGAGCAGATGAAGGGCATCGTCAACAACCACGTCGGCTCACCCTCGAACGAGGGTGCCGGAACACTGACGATCAAGGCGACCGCGCTCAAGACCGGTGCGAAGGCCACCACGCTCGTGGACGCCGACCGCAAGCGGCCGAAGCAGGATTCCTCGCTGCCGATGGACCCGGCCGCGTTCACCGTGACCGGAGAAGATGACGAGGACCCTCGCACCTGCGGTGAGGGCGGGCCGGAATCGCAGTGCCTGTCCGGATCCGGTGCGGCCGTCTGGGGCAAGGTCGGTGCGATGGAGAGCCCCTGCATCGTCAAGCGCAACGATCCCAAGCGCCAGGCGCTCCAGGCCAGCGCGAACATGGTCGAGTGGGCGGTCGACCAGGCTGTCCACGGCACCCTGACGGTCTCCCGCCCGCAGAACTGGCACGACACCGGCCTTGCCGCCTACACCCCGCAGGGTCTGTTCCCCAAGCCGCCACTGACCGGCGGAGGTGATATCCCCGCACAGGTCATGCTGGGCATCCTCGCCCAGGAGTCCAACTTCAAGCAGGCATCCTGGCACTCCGTGAACGGCGACTCGGGGAACGTCACCAAGTCCGACTGGTACGGCAACAAGAACGGCATTCACGACTACCCCGACGCGGCCAAGGCCGACTGCGGCTACGGCATCGCCCAGGTGACGACCGGCATGTCCGAGAAGCACAACCCGCCGCTCGACACCCTGCGCGCCGGCGCCGTCACCACTGACTATGCGGCGAACATCGCCGCCGGTCTGGGTATCCTTGCCGAGAAGTGGAACCAGCTCAAGGCGCTGGGCATGGGTGTCAACAACGGCAGCCCGGCCTACATCGAGAACTGGTACACGGCGCTGTGGGGCTACAACTCCGGCGTCTACACGTCCGGTGCCGTCGGCCTGGGCTTCTTCAACAACCCGGTCAACCCGAGTTATCCGGCGGACCGCCAGCCCTTCCTGCGCTACAGCTATGACGACGCCTCCCGCCCCGGCGAGTGGAACTATCCGGAAAAGATCTTCGGCTGGGCGGAAACGCCGCAGATGACCTGGGACGGAGAAGAGTCGTACTCCGAGGCGGACATGCCGTTGGGCGTCATCAAGGTCGCCCCTCGCACCCTGTTCTGCGACCCGTCACTCAACGCGTGCGACCCGAACGCGGCCGACCCGTGCCCGAGCTGGGACGAGGCGTGCTACTGGGACGGCACCGTCGACTGGATGGGCCCCCAGAGCACCGGCAACTCCAGCACCGAGCAGCTCAGCTACTCGCTCGGCTCGGGAGAACCCGAACTCAAGAGCAAGTACGAACACGGCCCGTGCATCGACCACCCGAGCGTCTACACCAACGCGATCATCGTCGATGACCTCGGAGAGCACGAGGACACCTACGACTGCGGGGACTTCGAGGCGGCCGACGACGGCAAGTTCACCCTCCAGACCGGTGACAACATCACCACGCTGAGGGACGACGGTACCTTCCGCGCGACCCCCTACATCGCCCCCATCGACCTTCACCAGCTCGGCGCCGGGTACGACCACCACGTCTACTTCACGCACAGCTACGGATACAGCGAGACCTTCCACCAGGTCACCGGCCGGTGGCAGGTCAACCAGGACAAGCTCCCGTCCGGCGACCAGCCCGGCCAGCGTTACAAGGTCTATGTCCACCTGCCCAGCCACGGCGCGGAGGCGGTCGTCCGGTACGACTTCATCCCGGGTGACAACACGAGTGGCGCCGAACCCGACTACTGCAATGTGAACCAGGGAACCCGCAGCGCCGGCGGGGACACCTGGTTCGAGATGGGCACCTTCAGCTTCTGGAAGGGTGGCCGGATCGAAATGGACAACATCCAAAGGGGTGGCACCGGAGACGACAACGTGGTGTTCGACGCGATCGCCTTCGTTCCGTTCAACTACGCCGATCCCGGCGCGTGCCACCTCGTCGACGGTGGCTTGTGATCCGCGCCGCCTTCCGCGTTCCCGCCGTGCTGATGACTGTCGTCATCGGCACGGCGGGAGCCGCCTCCTGCAGCCAGAACAGCCCCGGACCAGCAGCGTCCGACCGCCCGAAGACGGCAGCGCCTCATCCTGAGCCGTCCAGGCCACGGACCGCGCCGCGTGCCGCCGATCTGCCGAAGCATGCGGTGACCGGCGACAAGCGGCCCAGCCTCGGCGCGGCGGACACCATGGCCACCGGATACACGGGGAAGGACTTCCTCACGGGGCTGTCGAAAGACTGGAAGCTGAAACTGGACAAGCCCGTTGAGCAGGAGATGCCCGACGGGAAAAAGAGAACGTATGTCCACGGGCGCGTCGGGAACGGGCTGACGGTCTCGGCCGGATACGCCGATCGCCAGAACATGTCGTCTCTCCTGTGCGGAACCAGCACGGACCGCTCGGATGGTTTCGACTTCCTCGTTTCCTGCACGGGACTCGACGTGGCGGGAATCGACCACGACAAGGCATCTTCGTGGCTCGAGCAGGCGAAGAAGGAGACCGATTCTCTGTATGAGAAGAAGGTCGCCGAGACGGGAAACAAGAAGGAGTACGTCGTCAGCGGGGTATTCACCTCGGGACCGGTGACGATGGTTCTGCACCGGGCGTATGAAAAGTACTCGCTGAGGATCCTCGGAGGCGCGGTGGCGTAGAGCAGGTATCCGGCTTACGGAGCGAAGGTCTCTGCTGTCGCCGGCAGGGACCTTCGCTCGGCCGGCGTGTGGTCCGCCCTGGTGCGCCTTGACGGGCAATCCGCTCCACGGGACAGCCCTAGCAGATGAGTTCGGCCGTCTTGTTCTTGTACTCCTGCATTTCGTCTGCCGTGTAGCCCGCGTCCTTCAGGCTCTGCATCAGTGCCGCCGTGTCGCCGCACAGGCGGGTACGCTGCTGATCGAGGTAGGACTTGACACCTTCAGCGGGCAGTTGTTCCCACGTTCGCTTGGTGTCTTCGCTCTTCTCGTGCGCGTAGGAAAATTCGACCCATTCCTTTTCCCGGTCCGTCAGTCGGGACGTGTTGACGGACGTGCTGCTTCCCCCGCATGCGGCGGCCATGAGAGTGCATGCCACCACGAGACATATGCGCGCTTTCTTCACAACGCTCTCTTCTGAGTCGATCGCCAGAGGCGCATGGTACTGCATGTACGCGCCAATAACGTGAACAGAAACATCGTGATTCGCGGCTGTGTTCACCCAGGCCGCGCGCCCTTCCGGTGCTGACCTCGGTTCGGCGGGAACGTCTCCCGGCCGCTCCGAACCCGGCGCCCGGGCTTGAGCCTCCCCTTCCACCACAACCGGCGGTACTCGACCCGCCGAGGTGCCCGGCCGCGCGGAGAGGCCAGAGCACCCACAGGCACGACGCCGGGCGTACCGCCACCACCAGCGTCCTCGCAGCAGTGCGCAGCATGTCACCCGAGCGGTGGGAGGCGAGGACGACGTCCGCAATGGCCAACCGGCGGCGACTGTGAAAAACGCTGTCCGATCATCGGAGCACGGTGATAGACATCCGGCGTGGAAAAGAATCTTGAGTTCCCTGACCTGCTGCGACTGATCGATGAACGGTCGACCGCCTTCCGCACCGCAGTCGCCGCCGCGCCCAGTCTCGACGCACAGGTGCCGCCCTGCCCCGGGTGGACGCTGTTCGATCTGGTGAAGCACCTGGGTGGGGGAGACCGTTACTGGGCCGCCATCGTCGGCGCGGGGCCTGCCGACGCTCCCCCGGCCGAGGCCACCGCTGCGCGCGCCGCTCTGGACGTGCCGCGGGAGCGTGAGGCCCTGCTGGCCTGGCTGGCCGCGTCGACGCAGCTTCTGCTGAGCGCCCTGCGCGAGGCAGGAGCGGACGCCGGCTGCTGGGCGTGGTGGAGTGCCCTGCAGACGCCGCGGACCTCTGGCGGAGTCGCCCGGCACCGGGTCCATGAGAGCGCGGTGCACACCTACGACGCCCAGCTCGCCGCGGGCGCCCCGCAGCCGCTGCCGGCCGAGGTCGCCCTCGACGGTGTCGAGGAGTTCCTGTTCACCTGCGTCGCGACGCCCAGCGCCTGGCCGCACAAGCCCACGGCCTTCGACTTCCACACCGCCGAGGGCCGCTCCTGGCGCCTCACGGTCGACGGCGACGGCGCACGCTCCACCCGCATCCCCGCGCCCACTGCCGCAACCGGCGAGGACTCGGACGCAGCCGGCGCCTCCATCCATGGCACGGCCAGTGAGTTGGTCCTCTACTTGTACGACCGTATCCCGGCCGACTCCTTGCACGTTGACGGAGACGCAGGGCTGCTCGACCTGCTCCGCGCCTGGGAGCCGGAGGAGTAGGACGTAGCGGGGGCGGTTGGCCGCGCCTCGAGCCGGTAGGACACGACTCTTCGCCAGGTTCGTCAGTCGCGGCACCGGGCTCGAACCCGCGAGGCGGCCTCGGGGCGTCACCAAGCCGACCGTCTACCTGGTCAGAACTCGAACTCACGACCTCCGCACGATCAGAGACGAGTACATCGACAGCCGGGCAGCCGCCGACCGGCTCGCTCTCCATATCCAGCGAGCCGGCGGTTCTGGTGTAGTCATCACGCAAGCGCGGCCAGAACCCGCCACTTGGCCACTCCGTGCATCGCGGTTGGCCACAACGGCTGACCTGCGCAGACCTGTCAGGCCTCGCCGCCCGCTGTCCGTGTAGCAGACGAGGTTGGTGTTGTCGGGGTGCAGTCGCAGCCCGACTTCCCCCATCCCCGCTTCGAGCGCCGCCCACGATTGGCATGCTTGACGCTCGGTCACCTGGTGCGCCCGAGGATCTTGGTTCAGAGGTGTGGGCAGCAGAACTTGAAAAGCTCTTCCTCCGGGTGGATGTCGGATTCCCGCGGGTCGTGCTGCGGCAGCGGATGTACGACTACGCGCGGACTGCTGGGTCGGTCGGGAAAAGCGGCTGGCAGCCGGCGGAATCCACAGGTCACAGCATGCAGGACGGGCCACAGCGTCTGCGTGAAGCACCGCAGTTCAGCGGCCGGACTCGGGCTTTCACACGGAACAGGCGCGCAGGCGGCGCGTGTCGCCGTTGTGACATGTCGCAGTTGTGTCACGTGAGGCCAGTGACACGTCCGGCTTCGTCAGCGGATTCTTTCGCGCAGGTTGTGACACCATCTGGACGAAAGGTCTTCAGCTGATGACATGGACCCGCCTGACGGCGGCTATATCGACAGGGTTGATGCTGGTCGCCGGAGGCGTGCCGGCGACCGCCGAGACGCGAACGGCGGCCATGGGGACCGACACTCGTCCCACCGACGTGTCGGGGGCTCACTCCGCGACCGTCCGGCTGGTGACCGGTGACCGGGTCACCGTGACGCCGTTGCCCGGCGGACGGCACACCGCCTCGGTGCAGCCCGGACCGGGACGCGAGCGTGTCGTGTTCCGGACGTTGGAGCAAAAAGGGTCGCTGACGGTGCTTCCGTCGGACGCGATGGACCTGGTGATGGCCGGCACGCTGGACCGTCGGCTCTTCGACGTGACGGCCCTGATCGCCCAGGGCTATGACCAGGACCACGCCTCCGCGCTCCCGCTCATCGTCTCCTCCGGCGCCACCTCGGACGTGGCGAAGACGACCGCGCAGTCCGAGCGGGCGGCGGCCACGGTGTCCGACCGACTGGCCGCGCTCAACCTTTCCTCGGCTCCGGCCCGCAACCTGCCCAGCATCGGCGCCCGGTCGCTGCGGGTCGCCGACGACGACCTGGGCAGTTTCTGGAAGACACTGCTGCCCGGCGATACGACGGGCGCGCCCCGGATCGCCGCCACTCCCCGCATCTGGCTGGACGGCAAGGTCAAGGCCGTTCTGGACCGAAGCACCGCGCAGATCAACGCGCCGACAGCCTGGAAAGCCGGTTACGAGGGCCAGGGCGTGAAGGTGGCGATCCTGGACACCGGTATCGACGCGAACCACCCCGACCTGGCCGGACGCATCACCGAGGCCAAGAACTTCTCCGACAGCACGAACACCGACGACCACTTCGGCCACGGCACGCACGTCGCCTCGATCGTCGGCGGCACGGGTGCCGCGTCCTCCGGGACCCGCCGCGGTGTCGCGTCGAAGGCCGACCTGCTGGTCGGCAAGGTGCTGGGCGACGACGGCTCAGGCTCCGAGTCGCAGGTCATCGACGGCATGGAATGGGCGGCCGCCCAGCACGCCAAGGTCGTCAACATGAGCCTCGGCGCGGACATGCAGACCGATGGCACCGACCCGATGAGCCAGGCCGTCAACACCCTGACCGCGTCCACCGACACGCTCTTCGTCATCGCCGCGGGCAACGCAGGCCCGGGTCCGTCCACCGTCGGTTCGCCGGGGGCGGCCGACGCGGCGCTGACCGTCGGGGCCGTCGACCGCGACGACTCCCTCGCCTCCTTCTCCAGCCGAGGCCCCCGCTTCGGTGACGGGGCGGTCAAGCCCGATGTGACCGCTCCCGGCGTCGGCATCGTGGCCGCCCGCGCGTCCGGCACCACCATGGGCACCCCGGTCGACGCCAACTACACTGCCGCGTCCGGTACTTCGATGGCGACCCCGCATGTCGCCGGCGCCGCCGCGCTGCTGGCGCAGCAGCACCCGAACTGGGGCGCGCAGCAGCTCAAGGACGCCCTGGTCAGCACCTCGCACACGGTGTCCGGCACCAAGGTGACCGAGCAGGGGGGCGGCCGCATCGACCTGGCCACCGCCATGGGCCCCGTCACGGCCACCGGCAGCGTGCTGCTCCCGGCCGTGGAGACCGGAGCGGCGGGCGGCGTTCGCAACGCCGCCACCGTCCGCTACTCCAACACCGGTGACCGCGAGGTCACGCTCTCCCTGGCCGCGGCCCTGGCCACCGGCACCGGCCGGGTCCTGCCCGCCGGCGTCGTCGCCGCCGGCTCCGGCACCCTGAAGCTGGCGCCCGGCGCCACGGCCGAGGTGCCGCTGCGCGTCGACGCGGCGAAGGCCACCCGCGGCAACTACTACGGCTACCTCACCGCGAAGTCCGCCGACGGCACCGTGGTCGCCCACACCACCGTCTCCCTGAGCATGCACGCACCCAAGCACAAGCTCACCGTGGTCGCCCGCGACCGCGACGGCAAGGTCATCGAGGGCGCCGCGCCGGTGATCTGGGGCGCCGACGGATTCGTGGACTACACGAGCGTGCAGCCGGCCGTTGCCGAGGTCGAGGAGGGCACCTACCAGCTCAGCTTCGGCACCTTGGACAGGGCCGCCGACGGCCAGGAGCTGCGAGAGGTGGTCAACCCGGAGGTGAAGGTAACCAAGGACACGACGGTGACGCTCGACGCCTCCAAGGTCACCGAGGTGAAGATCCGCACGCCACGCCCCGCCGAACAGCGCGGCATCCTCAGCTACCAGACGTACCGGAAGATCGACGGCAACGGCCTGATCCAGGGCGTGATGTTCTTCGACATCGCCAAGCGGCTCTACGTCAGCCCCACCGCGCGCGTCACGGACGGCGACTTCGAGTACACCTCGCGCTGGCAGATGGTGGCCCCGCAGCTGCGGGCGAAGGTCTCCGGCAGCTCGCTGGGCTTCACCCCGTACTACGTGAACGCCTCCCCGGCCTTCAGCGACAAGGGAGCACGGCTGACCGCCGTGGACGCCGGCAAGGGTACGGCCGCCGACCTGAGCGCCGCACACGTGCGCGGCAAACTGGCCGTCGTCCGCTGGGACTTCTCCGACGACCGGGCGCTCGCGAAGGCCGCGGCGGACGCCGGGGCCAAGGCGCTGATGCTGGTCGTGGAGGACGGCTTCTACCCCTGGACGCGGTGGAGCCCGACCGGTGACCGGATCGCCCTGCCCACCATGCGTGCCGGCACGGCGGAGGGCACCGCGGTGCTCAAGAGCATCAAGCAGCGCGCCACCACGGTGGAGTTCTCCGGCACGGTGCGCAGCCCGTACCTGTACGACGTGATGCAGGTCGCCAAGGGTTCGGTTCCCAAGAACCTGGTGTACACCGTCTCCGAGCACGAGAGCGCGGTGGTCCGCAGCACCTACACCCGCACGGGTGCGTCGCCTTGGGCGAGCGAGCAGCGTTTCGGGTGGCGGCCGTACCAGGACACCGCCTGGAACCAGTACAGCCGTGAGGTGCCGACAGGCCTGGAGCGTGTGGAGTACGTGACCGGCGGCGACACGTTGTGGCGCCACACCGTGCACCACAATGTCGTCTTCGGCATGGACATTCCGCTGGGGGCCGGCATGCACAATGTGCCGCGCACCTACCGGGCCGGTCAGCACGCCACGGAGCGATGGTTCGGCGCGGTGGTCCGCCCCTCGATCCCGCGTGGTGTGGGCTTGCCGTCGGTACGCAACGGCAACACCCTGTCCGTCTACGTGCCGGAGTTCAACGACTCCGGCGACGGCCACTGGTCGTTCTACGAGCTCGGCGGTTTCGGCGGTATAGGCGGTATAGGCGCCGGAGCCGGTGCCAGGGCCGGGGTGGCCGCGGTGGACGACACGGCCACGGCCGTGCTGTACCGCAACGGTCAGCAGATCGCCGACTCGCGCCAGGGCGCGTGGGGCGACTTCGAGGTGCCCGCGGGTGACGCCGAGTTCCGGATGGACCTGGCGACCACCCGCGTTCAGGACGACTGGCGCTTCGGCACCGGCACGCGCACCTCGTGGACGTTCCGCTCGGGCACCACAGCCGACGCTGCGCTGCTGCCGATGCTCCAGGTCGACTACGACGTGCCGGTCGACGCCCGCAACACGGTGGGCCCGCAGCGCAAGCACACAATCGGCCTGAACGTCCGCATGCAGGACGGCATGGCCGCGCCGCGCGGCGTGACGCTGAAGGTCGAGACGTCCTACGACGACGGGCGCACCTGGACCACCTCCACCACCGCCCGCAAGGGCAGCGGCTTCACCGCCACCGTGGAGCGGCCGGCCCAGGTGCACGGCGACGCCTATGTCACGCTGCGCGTGACCGCGAAGGACGCGGCCGGCAACACCGTCCAGCAGACGGTGGACCGCGCCTACTTGCAGCGCGGCGCCGCATGAGTCGCCGAGCACGTTAGCGCGGACCGACCGGACTGAACCGAGGCGGGTGTCAGGGACTATGGACCCTGACACCCGCCGCGCCGTCGGATTCGCGCCGGTCTCGGCCGGTCAGTCTCCATGACCCTGCTACGGGGAGCGGCCCAGGAGGAAGGAAAGGGATCCTGACCTGCGGCTGAATCAGATGTCGCGGAAGAGACCAGCCAGCCCTGTGGGCTGCCGCGATGGGTGGCTGCGGGGCGCTGACCTGCGCAGATGGTCTTTCAGCTGTTTCACGGTCATGCGCGTTGATGCGGCTGGAAGTCCCTACTGCTTCAGGAACCCGGCCACTGGAAGCTGGCTGTCCGCCGTGTACACCAACGGCGACAAGGTGAACGCGTGCGGCTGAACCGGCCGGGGCTGTGTAGACGGTGGCCGGCGCGGTCCGCACCGGCCACTACCGGTGACTGATCAGGCAGGGAGACGGTTCAACCCCGGCGTTGCAGGCAGACCCGCCCCCCGTCAGCTCAGTGTCCACGGCGACTTCCGGTCCTACGGTCGCCACGCCCAACATCCCACGAGAAGGAAGTGCCATGAGAACAAAGATTCTCCGAAAGACGCTCGTTCCCACCGCCGTCGCCGTGGCTCTCGCGGTCGGCACCCTCGCCGGCGCAGCACCCGGCTACGCGGCACCGCAGCCTGCCACCACCGCGCGGGTGACCCAACCGGCCATGGCCGAGGGCGATGTCGGGGCGCAGGCCGTCGTCAACCTCGGCCTGACCGTCCGAAAGGCCAAGGGCGTACAGACCTGGCTCAAACGGTTTCACGGTCCCTACAACGGCCCTATCGACGGCGCATTGGGATCCAACAGCTGGATTGGGATACAGCAGGTTCTGGCCCTCTACAACGGCTACGAGGGCGACATCGACGGGATCCCCGGCACTCAGACCAAGATGGCTCTGCAGCGCTTCCTGAACTACGAGGGCTACAACGCCGGCAAGGTCGACGGCATCTGGGGTTCTCAGAGCACGAACGCCTGGGGCGACTTCGCCGACGCCATGGTCGACTACTACAACATCCCCTGACGAAGGGGAGCCCGGCGGAGCTCTCTGCGCCCGGTCTGCCGTCCAACGACTGCGGTTGACCGGGAGTGAGAGGAGGGAGCTGCTGGCGTTCTTCGACATCCCCGCTGAGCACTGGATCCATCTGCGTACCACCAACCCGATCGAGTCCACCTTCGCCACCGTCCGTCTCCGTACCAGGGCCGCGAAGGGAGCTGGAGCTCGGGCCAGTTTGATGACGCGCTTGCCGTTGCGTCCGTAGACGACGCTACCTACGTACTCGCCGCCTGGCACCGTGGCGTCGTAGGCCACCCACTTGAAGCACGGCACCACGTCGATGCTGGGACGGCTGCCCACAACTTCCGGAACGTACAAGGTGAGGTTGTGGTCTGTGTCCATCCAGCCGAAATGGTTGGTGAGCGCTTCCTCAACCTCCCGGCGGAGCTTCTGCCGAGTCCACGGTCCCGCGTAGCTGGCCCGCTGCCCGAACCACCAAGCTGCCAGCCCCTCCGTATGGAAGGGGTCGTTGAGTTTCACCATGATGTCGACGTCGCTGTCCCCGCGGACGTTGGTGTTGTTGGGGTACGAAACGGTGTTGGTGCCGACCTCGACCATGAACTACCCGAGCGTCGCAGTCGAAACGGGCAGCCTCTATCTGGTCGGGCGCGATCATCGTCTGTACCTGCTGCGGCTGTTCATGCCCTGCGAGGTGTGCGAGAAGTGCCGGAGGTGGTCGACCTTCCACGGAGACAAAGTGAAGGGCCAACTGGTCCAGAAGAGTCTCGAGCACGGTCATCACTACACCTACAGGTCCGACGTTGCGGTTCTCCAGCAGGCGGGCTTGATGTGACCGCTGCCGCGTCGGCAATCGTCAGCCGTATGTGACCGCATGGAGCCTTCCGCGGGCCGAGACCCGTCAACCGACCCCGAGGTGGGCTCACTGGCTCATCGACGCGGCCCGTATGCGACTAATTGACCAGCTCGTCTATCCCTTCGAGGTGTCGAGCCTGCCAAAAGCCCTCGGCGACGGCACCTGGTACACCGTGTCCGCCACCGAGACCGCTCTGCATCTTCGGACCGTGTAACAGCGCTTCCAACCATCACAAGAGCAGCGACAGAGCCCGTTTACCCGTACCCGACTGAGCACATGACCGAGCACGCCGCCACTCCGCGCTGAATCCGTCACGCGACCGGCCTCCGCCTCACGCGCCACCTTCGCCAGACAAACAGACGGACCTGGTGGCCGGGGCCGGGCAGACGCCCCGTGAGCCAGTCGTCCTGCTTGAGGGCAAGTCCATAAGACTTCTTATGGATCATGTACGGCGAGGGGCTCCGCCTCCGGGAAGATCACTTCGGCGGGTCTTGCCCGTTTACCGGTGCGTGCTCAGCTGGCTCTCGTTCTCGTGCAACGGGGAGGCTGCCGGTTGCCCGGTGCTCTCCCGCCGCCAGAGCGCCTCGCCCAGCCGCTCGTGCGCGCTCTGGAGGTGGCGGCGGTAGGTGCTGTAGGGCAGCCCGAGGCGTTCGGCGGCGGCCATCTGGGTGGGCACCCGATGGAAGTAGGTGGTGGCGATGACGCGGTGCAGTTTCGCTGCCCGCGGTTCCGTGCGCAGGTCGTCGACGACATCGGTGAGCAGGTCGCGTAGCATCTCCACGGCGCGCTCCGCGCTGTACCCCGGCCGGCTGGTCAGCATCGTGGTCTGCCGCAGCGGGTTGGCCGCGAGATCGTCCTCCCGGTGCCAGTCGCGCAGCGCGGCTCGCACGGCGGTGGTGAAGTCTGCGCGCGCCAGCGTGGTGACAGGAACCGAGGTGGCAGGGGCCGGTCCTGTCTCGGTGAGCGCGCCGGGCTGGGTGCGCTCGAACCAGACCGACAGCGGTGTCTCACGCCAGTCGCAGGCGAACAGGGCGTAGGTGTACCCGTTGGGCCACGGCAGTTCAGAGATCCGCGTGTGGCCCAGATGGTGCATCAGCGGCTCCCACAGGTCGGGAAGCGGACTGATCATGAGCGACCAGGCCAGTCCGTCGGAGCGGATCCAGTCCGTGCAGATCCGCAGCTGCATCAGGTGCTGCACCGGCGAGATCCCGCCGTAGGCGGGCGGGTAGACGAAGAATCGGGCCAGCATCAGGTGCTGGCCCGGGCGCATCGTGCTGGTTCGCTGCGTGTGCTCCCAGGCCTGGTCGAGGATCGGGTCGATGGCCAGCTCATCGGCGCCGGGCCGGGTCACCCTCAGCCAGGTCATGAATGCGGCAGGCTCGCCGGTCACCGAGTCGCGGTAGATCCAGAAGGCCTCAGGCTGCTTCTTCAGCCAGAAGTCGGCGATCACCGCGGACTGCGGCCCCTCCGCCTCGGTAACCAGGCGGTGGATGGCATCGTGGTCGCCCGGCCGGAGGGTGTCCTCGTGGAAGTCACCCTCCCGTCGCATCTGGAAGTACTCCCCCATCGGGCCGTAGCGCTTGAGGTAGGTCAGCTCGCGTATCGCGATCAGTGCCTCGTCCGCCGGTGCGGTGCGCGCCTGCTCGAGCAGGACGTGTCCCAGGCGGCGGTGCATCTCCTTGTACCCTTGCGGATCGCGCCAGCGCAGATCCGCATCGATCGCGTCGCTGACGAGGTCGTGCAGGAACATCCCCTGCCGGCCCCAGTCGGCGATGGGCAGGCGCCGCAGCCAGGTGAACATCTCCGCGCTCCGCTCGGGCCCCACCATCGCGCGCAGCAGTCCTTCGGTGGTGGTCATCGCATGAGCCGCCACCTCCAGGGCGAGCCGGTGCACAGGGGAGGGGACGTCGCCGACCATCTGGGACAGCAGCCTGGTCAGCACATCGGGCGTCGGAGCCCAGCTGGATCCTTCCCCGCTCTCCGCAATGCTCGCGGCCAGACTCAGCGCCAAAGGGTGGCCGCCGGCGAAGCCCAGGACCTGTTCGCGCAGGGCTGGCGTCAGATCCCGCAGTTCCAGCAGCTGTGCGGCCTCATACGGGTCCAAGTCGCCCAGCGGCATGACAGCGAGCACCTCGCGCCAAGCGAGATCCGCGCTCCAGGTGGAGCTGGGCCCCTCCCGCCCGGCCAGCACCACCAGGTTCCGCGTGGACAGGCCGGGCAGGAACCGGTCCCGCAGCCACCCCTCCAGCCCCTGGCAGTGTTCGAACGCGTCGATGAGCAGCACCGCGTCCGGGTCCGCACCGGCCACTTCCGCCTCCAGACCTGCGGGGGAGGGGTCGATCAGCCGGCCGTTCACCTCGACGACCGGCCTTCCTGCCGTCCGGCTCTCGTCGGCGAACCTGCGCAGCAACGTCGACTTCCCCACCCCGCCGGGACCGTGGACGTAGATGACCGCAGGTGCGTCCACGACGCCGGACAGAGCTTGCCGGAACATCGCGAGTTCCTCCGCCCTGCCCACGAAGGAGCGCTCGCGTGCCCACCGCAGTCGCTCGGCCAGACTTTCCGCATCACGTCTCATGGGCCGCAATATAGCCACCGGATCAGAACACTTTTTATGACTGAAGAACGTGATGCCTACTTTCGTTATAGCCGCTGGTGCGAGAGGGCCCGGCAGGACTCAAGCGTGCTTTGCTATGCCTGTGGTGCATGAGAAACGCGGTGGCATGCCAAGTCTCGACCTGCTGCTGACCTTCGTGGAGGTCTACCGGGCGGGGTCGCTCTCAGCTGCCTCGCAACGCCTCGGATTCACCCAGCCGGCGGTAAGCGGCCAACTGGCCCGCCTGGAGGAACAGATCGGCGAACCGCTCTTCGTGCGCACCTCCCGGGGAGTGACGCCCACACCGGGGGCGACAGCACTGGCCTCGCGTGTCAGCGGACACGTCGACGGGCTCCGCAAGGCACTGGGCTCGTCCGAGGAGCCCCTACTCGGAGGGACGGTCCGTATCGGTGCCGCCGCAGAGTTCATGACCCTGTGCGCCACCCCGGTACTCGCCGATCTGACCAGGCACGGTGTTCAGGTGCATGCCGTGCTCGGCCTCGCCGACGACCTGCTGGCCGCACTGGCGGCCGACCGGTTGGACCTCGTCGTCTCCTCCATACGCCCTACCCACGACGCCCTCCACGCGGAAGCCTTCGTGGACGAGCAGTTCCTGCTCGTCGCACCGCCCGACATGGCCCGAACTGTCGACCCTGAACGGCTGCGGAACGAGCCCGTGGCGGCACTGGCACACCTTCCTCTGGTGGCGTACGCCGAGGAACTTCCCATCATCCGTCGCTACTGGCGCAGCGAGTTCGGACGCCGCCCGCCCAACCCGCTCGCGTTCGTCGTCTCCGATCTGCGCGCCGTTCTGGAAGCCGTGACAAGGGGCGCCGGCGTCTCTGTACTCCCGCGCTACATCGCCCTGCCCGCGCTGCAGTCCGGAAAGGTCCTCCAACTCCACGAGCCGGAAGCAGCCCCCTTGAACACCCTCTACCTCGCCGTCCGGCGGAGCGCGCCTGCGAACTCCGCCGTCACCGTCCTGCGGGAGGCACTGCGGCAGGCCGCCCGTCGGTGGGACATGCTGTGAGCCTCACACCCCCGCTCGCGAGCAAGGCGCGCTGAGGCGCCTTGTCACCAGCCCCCGGCTCTCATCGGTCGCGGGCCTTGTGCTCCCGCACAACGAGACAGGAGACCGCCTTCGTACATGTGCCCCTCTGGCATCGGGTTCTCCCGCAATACCTCCACTGCCAGTGGCAGGAGGTAGGGCAGGCCGATGTCCTGCCCGATCAACAAACGCATGTCCTCGACGGTCAGCTCGCCAATCGGCCGACGCCGCAAGGCGTGTGCAGTAGTGATAAGACGGGTGTTGTCGGCTGACGGAGCCGGCCACCGGGGCGGCACCGGCGTAGTTCGCGAATGCCGCCGAGCTGGGGAATCGGTGGGCCCCTCGGGTGCGGCCGATCAGCCTGGCGGCCATGACCGGCCCGATGCCCGGGGTGGTCATCAGGGCGCTGCCCGATGCCTCCACGAGGCTCTGCATCCGGGCAGCATTGTCCGTGAGCTGCTTGTCCAGTTTCCGGATCTCCGTGACCAGATCCCAGGCGATGTCCTTGCGGACGGTCTCGACGTCGCCGGCGGGGCGGACGGACCGCAGCAGTGTGGCGGCCAGGTCCGCGGACAGCTGGGTCGGGGCGCCGCCGGGCAGCAGATCACGCAGCAGCGCGTGGAGCTGGTTAACTGTGCGGACCCGGGCCTGGGCCAGGTTCACACGCCGTTCATCCAGGAGAGCCAGCGCCGTGGTGTGGTCCTCGGGCTCGACATCCCGTCCGTCTCCCTGCAGACAGGCGACCGTGGCCGCGGCCGCAGCGTCGATCTGGTCGTTCTTGCGCCGTCCACCGCGGGAGAGTTCGCGCACCCGACTGGTCGCCGCCGCAGGCACATCGACGACGCTCTCGCCGCGGGCGATGAGCCACTGGGCAAGATGCCGGCCCAGCCCGTTGGCGTTCTCCACCGCCCACTTCCGCTGCGGCCACCGCTTGGCCCAGGCCAGCAGCCGCCGATAGTCCGTCAGGCTCGCCCCAATCCGCATCGTTCCGACCTGCTGGTTCGATTCCGGCCCGACGGCGGTGGCGGTGTGGGTGCACTTGTGGGGATCAACACCGAGCAATATCACTGGACTGTGTTCCTCTCGGTCGGACGACAGGGCATCCACGGCCGACACGCCGACTTCCGGAACCAACCGGCCGGGACACGCCTCTGTTGAGTCAGACCGCGGACGGACACCGGACCGGCGACATACCCCGGGAGAGCCAGCCCCGAAGAGCGGCAGACGGTTCACGAGTCACCCGGCCCGGCGTCCTACGGCACGCTACGAGCGGCCAACCCGACCGCGTCCCGATATCCCCATACAAGTCGGGCGGTTCAAGCAACGGCATTGGGTCTAAGCCATCACGCCGCTTGATGACTTGTGTAGCCTGCGGTCGGTGGAAATGGGACTGAACGCAGATGACTGGTTGGCGGATACGCGGACGTCTTATGACGCCGTCGCTGCAAGCTACGCAGAGCTGACACGTCACCTCTTGGACGACACACCTGAGGAACGCGCGGTCTTGGCCTTGTTTGCCGACCTGGTGCGTGCCCAAGGCGGCGGACTGGTCGTGGATGTGGGGTGCGGGACAGGCAGGATTACAGGCCACCTGCGGAACCTTGGCCTGGACGCGTTCGGCATCGATCTGTCACCTGGAATGATCGATGTGGCCCGTCGTGAACACCCCGGTGTGCGGTTCGATCTCGGTTCCATGACGGAGCTCGCCCTGGCCGACGCCTCCGCGACTGGCCTGGTCGCCTGGTACTCACTGATCCACATTCCTGACGACGAGATTAGCTCGGTTCTTGCGCATTTCCGTCGAGTGCTTCGGCCCGGTGGGCTGTTGCTGCTCAGTTTCCATGTCGGCGATGAGTCGCGGTTGAAGACTGAGGGCTATGGCGGGCACCCGATGAAGGTCTATGTCCATCGCCGGCAGCATGACCAGACGATTGAGTGGCTTAACGAAGCTGGCTTCGCTGTCGAGACGCACAAGACTCTCACCTCTGCCGAGAGCAAGCTGGGAGGGATCATTCTCGCGCGTCGTCAACCTTGATCAGGTGGTGATGGCGATCGCCGATAACGACCACCCGTACTCCTCGCCCCACTTGATCTGGCTCTCAGGTGGGGAGGTTCGATGAGCCGCGAGTACATGATGCGGCGGGGCCGTCCGCTCGATCTGACCGAAGGCCGTGGACGTGGCCGTCGGTTAGGTGGAGCCGGTGCGGCCAGCGAGCGTATTGACGGCTTCGCGGGCTGCGCCGTGCGCGACGTCGCCGACGTCCGACATGTAGTACTCCAGGACGGCTCGGGCGGCCGCTGGGTCGTCGATACGGGAGAGTCCGCGCAGGGCGGCGCCGCGGAGGTCGCCGGGGAACCGGCAGCCCAGCTCCTCCGGTCCCTCGACGATCCGGCGCAGGGCGTTGATGGTGCGCGGGTCGCGCAGTCGTGCGATGCCGTCGACTGCGTGCCTCCCGGCCGGCATGTCGTCCTCGATCGCGATGGCCGTCAGGGTGTCGAGGTCGTCTATGTCTGCGCATTGGGCGAGCAGCGACACCACGTCGGAGCGGAGCCAGCCCTCGGCGGTGGCGAGCAGGGTACGCAGGGCGGGGCGGGCGGTCGCTCCGAAGTTCCCGAGGGCCTGCAGTGCGGCGGCCTGGACGTCTCGGCTGCGGTCGGTGGTGGCCTGCGCGAGCGAATCCACTGCTTGGGGCGAGCCTGGCAGCATGCCGAGGGCTTCGGCCGCGCGCAGCCGGATCGACTCGATCGGTTCGCCGAGTGCTGCCCTCAGCGCCGGTTCGGCTTCGGGGGCGCCCAGCCGGCCGAGTGCACACGCCGCCCGGGCCCGGAGACTCCCGGGGGTCTCCGGGTCAGTGAGCAGTCCGATCAAGGGTGTCGCGGCGGGCAGGTGACGCAGGCGGCCCAGGGCGTCCACGGCGGCGGTCCGCACGAGTAGGGCCGTGGCGTCGGGGAGCAGACCGAGAAGCTTGGGCGCCGCGCGCCGGTCACCGAGCAGGCCCAGAGCCGTGGCCGCACCATGCCGCTGCTGGTCCGTTCCGTCGGTAAGCAGGGTCAACAGCCTGGCTGCGGGTGGAGGTTGTAGAGCGGCCAACGCGTGCGTCACGTCCTCGTGAATCTCGCCGTCGCCCAGTGCTTCAACCAGCGCCGCCATGGCTTCGTGACCACCGATCCGGGCGATCGCGTGGGCCGCCGCACGCCGCACGGTGGGGTTGGCGTCCTCGCTCAATCGGATCCGCAGGGCGGGCAAGTCCTCCGGATCGCCTTCGGTGCCGAGGCCGTGGCAGACGCTGCGCCGGACGGCCGGATCGGCGTTGCTGACCGACCACCGCAGTCGTTGGAGCCCGCCCGGGGTGCTGGAAAGGACTTCGGCGATCGCCTCGGAGATCCGCTGGTCGGGGTCGCTGAGGGCAGCTTCGGCAAAGGTGAGGCGGCCGTAGCCGGACGCGATAGTGACGTCGATCTGTCGCAGGGCTTCGGCAGCGGCCCGCCGCAGTCCCGACGGCATCGCACTCGAAGCGACGAGGAAGGCCAGCGCGCCCGCCGCCCGGGGGGAGCCCAGCCGGCCGAGCGTGCGCACAGCCTCGGTCCCCAGGGCATCACCAGAGGAACCGTCGGCCCTGGGCAGCAGGTCCCACAGCGCCGCGAGGAGACCCGGCACTGCGCTGGCGTCTCCAATGCGGACGATAGCTTCCAGCACCTCTCGCCACTGCGGGGTGTAGGGGATCAGCATGTCGAGGAGCGGCTGTACTGCGCGTGGATCGCCGACGTCGCCGAGCGCCCGGATCACCTCATCAGGGGGGAAACTCCAGTCGTCCCGGTGCAGGGCCGCGATCAGGTCCGGGACGGCGCGGCGCTCACCCAGCTGCCCCAGGCACCGGGCGACGGCGGCGACGAGCAGCCGGTCCTCGGCCGGGTCCCTCAGGCACCGCAGCAGTGCGTCCGCCGCCGTCGGGCCGCCAATGTCAGCAAGGAACTCCGCCGCGTACGCCGCGGTGTATCGGTCGGCGCGTTCGAGGATCCGGCAGAGGCCGTCGACATCCTGGTAGAACCTCATCAGCGCGACATCGGCCTGCGGTACCACGATGAGCCCCGGCAAGCCGACTCTGTAGACCGTACGACTTCCGGGTCTGCTGCGCGGGCTCACCGGCCCTCCCCGGAGAGCGCGATATAGAGGGGAGTGCCGATGAGTACTCTGACGGGCCGCCCGTTGGGATCCTGGGTCGTCCCTACCAGGAGGCGCCGAGCGAGGAATTCGCATCCCTGGCTCGGCCCCGTGATCTGCTCGGCGCAGCCGATGACCTGCCGCAGCGAGTCCTGGTCGGTCTGACGGAAGCGCCGAGTGAGGGGAGGATCCGCCTCCTGGACCTGGTGACGGTCGGCCCATTCCGCCTGGTCCCGTTCGAGGAGGGTGAAGAGCGTGGGGAGCATCGAGCCGGAGTAGCCGATCGGGACAGCCTCGGGAGCCGCCCCGGATCCGATGAGGTGGTGTGCCGACCCGATTAGGGCGATCACCGTCCCCTGCCACGCACCGGTGAATAACAGCAACCCCGTCGACTCGCCGCCGAAGATCATCGAACGGAGCCCGAGCATCCCGCGGAACCAGACAGAGGGCTCCTCCAGCCCTGATACGTCCTCGTCCCGTTCAATCGCGCGCTCGACGACGGCCAGCCGCTGATACCTGGTGGCTTCGGGCGGCGCCGCGGTCTGGACGGTCATACTGACGAGCTTCAGGTCGATCGTGAACTCGGCCGCGAGACGGGACAGCCGCTTGGGAGGAATCTGCCCGAGGAGTAGTTCGAGCTTGGCGTCCGAGACATAGACGTAGTAGCGCATGCTGCGGAATCCCCCTGTCCCGTGCCGACGCTCACCACTCTTCCCGGAGCCGGCACGCTTACTCCCGGAGCCGTAAGTCGGCTTCCACGATCGGTACGTCGTTGATGTTGACCTCGCGCCGGACGGACATGTCCCCGTCCTCACGCACGGTGGAATCCTGCTTGGTCAGGTGCGCGCACGGTGAAGCCGATTCCTCGCAGCCAAGGCGGTGCTCGGACGAGAAGGTCCGGTGAGCCTGCCTGCCGCAGCGCCAGGCTGACCATGCTGTCCGGCGCGCCGCCAACTCGAGTGCCTAGTAACACCGGCCCGACAAGGGCGCCATCTGCGTCGCTCACGCGATGCGCGTCGCGCACTACTCACCGGCCCGCGCCCCTGGCGCTGGCCGACTGTCGAGCGGCTCCTCCCTCCTGGTGGCCGGTCGCAGGCAAGCGCGGACTGCCTGGGGAGTCAAGCCGAGCAACTCTGAGGCTGCCGCGAGCACCTGGTGGGGAGATTCAGGTATCGCCATCAGTGGTCCGTGCGGCGATCTCGCCGAAGGTGGGCAGGCCCAAGTGGATGACTGAGGACTTGAGAGCGGCATCGAGCTGGGTCAACTTGTCCTCTGCGCCGGCCAGGCTGATCTCCAGGCCCTCGACCTCTCCGAGCCGGCCCTCCCGCTGAGCTTCGGCGATCCGGTCGAGCAGGTTGTCGCGGATCTCGGGCAGACGGTCTCGCTGGGACGGCTCGGGCCGGAGGAGCGAACACCGGACGCAAGCGTGCTCGTGGATGCACGACGTTCCGAAGGCCCGAGCGCAGGTTCCCAGAGAGAGCTTGCGCTTCTCAAAGTGGGCGAGGAAGGCGTCCCACTCCTCGTTCGTCGGGGTCCGGCATTCCTCGCTGGGACGACGTGCCAGCGCCGGTCTGTCGCTGCACTGTGCTGTCGATCTGCGGGTTCGGCGAGGCACCGCATCGCACGACGGACCGGTCCCTCACTCTGTGACGGCCTGACGGCGTCCACCGGCCTGACGGCGCCCATCGGCCGGTCGGGCCGGTGGGCGCCGCTGGGTCGTTCGGGGGTCATCGAGGTCAGAAGGTCAGGCTCCAGCTGTGGAGGTGTCCCTCGTCAAGGTCGAAGATGCTCGGAGTGTCGTCCGTGACACGCAGCTTCCAGGTGCCGTTCGCCGGGAAGGCCGAGGCGTCGACGGTGTACGTCTCCTTCAGGGTGGTCGTGATGTCCCAGTTGGGACCCCAGGGCTTGACCGGGATGACGGTACCGTCCGGGGCGATCAGATTGATCACCTGGCCGTTGCAGAATCCGGCGTCGAGGTCGACCGTGACCTTGAGGTCACCCGGGGCGTTGCCGTCCTTCCCCGTGACGACCAACGGCGACTCCACCACACCCCACTTGGGGATCACATACGGCGTGGGGTTGACGAAGACGTCCCCTCCGGACTCCAGGACGGACCAGGTCACCGGGAAATCGCGGGTGTTCCCCGCCGAGTCCGTGATGGTGATGACGGTGTCGTAGTCCCCGACCTTCTTGGGCGTACCGGTGATCAGACCGGAGACCCGGTCGATCGCCAGGCCGTTCGGCAGGTGCTTGGCCGAGTAGGTCAGCGTGCCCGGGTGGCTACTGGCCGCCACGATCTGCCGGCTGACCGGCTGGCCGAGTCCCACCGGGCCGGTGGGCAGCGAGGACACCGCGATGTGGTTGACGTAACCCACTCCGACGTTGACGCCCGCCCAGGCGTTGGCGACGGCCTCGTAGGCGTCGCTGTGCGCGCCGTAGAGGTCGGCGGCGGCCTGGAGCGTGGCGGTCCGGGCGCCCGCGTAGTCCGTGGTGCTGGTCATGTAAACGGTGAGCGCGCGGTAGATGACGTCGGTGGCGTTGGTCAGCCCGATGCCCGACACCGGCAGGCCGTCGTAAGTGGGGCTGTCGTAGTCCACACCGTTGATGGTCTTCGCCCCGCTGCCCTCGGCGAGCAGGTAGAAGAAGTGGTCGCCCACCCCGGCCACCATGTGGGGTTCGTCGTACTTCGCCCCCGGCTTCCAGTAGTCCAGGGGCGCGTAACCGACGGCGCTGACGCCGGCCTTGGAGGGAAGGTCCATGTAGCGGATGGGCGTGCCGTCACCATGGAGGTCGTCCAGCTCGCCCACCATGTAGTCGGGCACGTCGTTCGGGTTGTCGGCGTAGAACTCGACGGCGGCGGCCATCATGTCGCTGATCGCCTCGTTGAGACCCGCCGACTCACCGAAGTCGACCAAGTCGGCCGTGCTGTAGGTGACTCCGTGCGCCATCTCGTGGGCGGAGGTGTCCAGCGCCGTCACCGGGTGCTGCCCGTCGCGGCCGTCGCCGTAGCTCATGCAGAAGCAGCTGTCCTGCCAGTTGGCGTTGGCAAGGGAGACTCCCGGCTCCGCCTGGTAGTGGACCCGGGAGTAGCTGCTGCGGCCGTCGTTGGCTATGCCGTTGCGGCTGAAGCGGTCACGGTAGAAGTTCCAGGTGGTCTGCGCACCGTAGGCAGCGTCGACCGCGGCGGTCTCGGGGTCCGCCGCCGTTCCGTCGCCCCAGACGTCGTCGGGGTCGGTGATCTGGACGCCCCGGTAGTCGGTGGTCGAGTCGAGGGTCCGGTGGCCGCTCTGCGGGTCGATCAGGGCGTAGCTGCCGTCGTCCTGGCGCGTGCTGCCGATCTGGACCTGCCCGCTGTACATGCTGTTGCCGACTGCGGACTCGACGTGCTCAGCGCTCTGGAGCACGGCGCCGCTCCCGGCGTCGGTGAGGACGTGCAACTCGCTGGGTGACCCGTCCTTCTGCAGACCGGTGACCACGGACTCCCACGCCAGGGTCGGCTTGCCGCCCTGCGCCTGGACGACCAGGCGGGGCGCCTTGTCCGCGGCGGCCTTGGCGGTGCCCTTGGCCTTGGCCTCGCCCATGGCCGACTTCTTGGCCTCGGCCGCCGGGTGCTCGGCCTTGGTCGTCGGCAGGGACAGCTTGGCCTTGGAGGCGTAGCTGGTGCTGAGGACGCCGGCCCGGTCGTGAACCACGAGGTCACCGCCAAGCACGGGCAGCCCGGCGTACGTCCGCTCGTAGCGGGTGTGCACGGTCCCGTCGGCGTCCTTGACGACGTCCTTCGGAACCAGCGCCTCCTGGGAGCCCAGCTTCAGCGCGCGAGCCGTCTCCGGCGCGGCATCGGCTGCCGCGTCGAGCAACTGCCGCCGCTGCGTGGGCGACAGGAGAACGGCCTGCGCCCCGGGCCGTGGCTGCGCCGCGATCGGGGCGGGTGCCGCCTCCGTGTCGGCGGCCGCCCGCACGACGGCCGAGGCCGGCAGCGCGGAGGCGGCCAGGGTGGCGACCAGGACCGCCGCGGTCGCGGCCAGCCGCCCCTGCGAACGGCGGGCAGTCGATGGCGCCGAAACCCGTCTTATGGAGCTTCTCACTTCGGGAGTTCCTTTCATCCCCGCTGTGTTTCCGGGCTGTGTTCCGGTGCGGAGAACCAGTCAGGTGTGTTGGACGGAGGTGATGGTTACAGCGGGGATCCGTGCTGTCAGCAATGACTGATACGGATGTCTGAAAACCGTCCATCGGAACAGCTTCGGTGGGCGGGGCGTCAGATGGGCTTTTACGTATGGGTAATGGAGCCGTCACAGACAAGATTGGCCAATTCCAGCTGTTATTCAGGCATGAGACGGGCCGTCAGTCCGAGGAATTGGAACGGGTTTACCGGGCGCCTTTCTTGCTGCTTTCTTGTCGCTCGCTTGCCGAACGCTTGTCGCGCACTGTCCGACGGCGCGGTGACAATGCCTGTAATTCGCCTTTAACATCACGGGGCTTTACTCGAAATGGCGGCGGCTGGCATGCTCTCGACAGTCCTCGTCAGCTCTCCGTCGGTCCTCGACGGGCGCGCTGAGACGAGCTCAGGAAAGGGCGAACCCTTACATGCGTGCCCCCTCGATATCCAAGCTCGCCATCGCACTCACCATCGCCACGGCGGCCTCCGCCACGATCACGGCGACGGCGGTGGCGAGCCCCGCACCGAGCAACTCGAGCGCCCAGGCGGCCTCCTCCGAAGCGACGGTCGACGCCGCCCGATCGGCGGCCTTCGCGCACGCCGCGGAGACCGGTCTGTCCGGACAGAGCGGCCTGGTCGCAGTGGACGTCATGGTCGACCAGGACGGCAAGCAGCACGTGCGCTTCTCGCAGACCTACCGGGGTCTTCCCGTGGTCGGTTCCGACATCGTTGTCCACCTCACCAAGTCCTCCAACTACCTTGGTGTGACGCGCGCTTCGGACAAGACGGTCTCGGTGCCGACCGTGGCGGCGAAGGTGACGGCGACGCAGGCGCGGGACAAGGCCGCGTCGGTGGTGTCGAAGGGCGTGGCGGCGGCTCCCCGGCTGATCGTGCACGTCCAGAACGGCACGAGCGTCCTCGCCTACCAGGTCGAGGTGGCGGCGAAGGGCGGCGCGGTCGCGTCCCACTCGGTGGTGCTCGACGCCGGCACGGGCAGCGTGGTGAGCGACGTCCCTGCCCTGGACGGGTTCATCTCCCCGAAGCTGGAGAAGAGACTCAAGACTCTGGGCGAGCAGGCCACCTCGACGGCCGGCGGGCGGTCGGCGGCGGGGAAGCCCTCGGGGTCGGGCGCCGGCACGCCTTCCGTGGGCAGCGGGGCGTCGATGTACAACGGCACGGTGACGCTGAACACCACGCAGACCAAGGCGACCACGTACACCCTCGTCGACAGCACCCGCGGCGGTGCGGAGGTCAGGAACGCCAAGGACAATTGGCCGGTGGAGTCACGTGCCTTCACCGGCTCCAGCGCCATGACCGACACGGACAACAAGTGGGGCAACGGCACCACGTCCGACACCAACACCGCCGGCGTGGACGCCCAGTACGGGCTGACGTCGACCTTCGACTTCTACAAGAACACCTTCGGCCGCAACGGCATCCGCAACGACGGCACCGGTCCGCACGGTGTCGTCCACTTCGGACAGAACTACGGCAACGCCGGGTGGAGCGACGTCTGCTGGTGCATGGTCTACGGAGACGGCGACGGCGTGACTTTCGCCAAGCCGCTGACACAGCTCGACGTCACCGGACATGAGTTGACGCACGGTGTGGTGTCGGCCACGGCCGGTCTGGAGGCTGACGTCGTCGGGCTTGAGCAGGTCGGTGAGCCCGGTTCTCTGAACGAGTCGCTGGCCGACATCTTCGGCAGTGCCGTGGAGTTCTCCACCAACAACGCCACACACGCCCCCAACTATCTGATGGGCGAGCAACTCGGCCTGTCGCAGGGGTTCCTGCGCCGACTCGACCACCCGTCGCTGGACAAGCTGGAGGGCGCCGTCGACTACTGGAGCGCCAGCGCCCCCCAGACGGAGGTGCACGCGGGTTCCGGTGTCTCCTCGCACGCCTTCTACCTGCTGGCGGAGGGCAGCGGAAGCAAGACGATCAACGGCGTCTCGTACAACTCGCCGACCTATGACGGTTCGACGCTGACCGGCATCGGCCGCGACAAGGCGGTGGCGATCTTCTACCAGGCACTGACTCGGTACATGGTCTCCAGCACCGACTTCCACGACGCCCGCACGGCGACGCTGCAGGCCGCGGCGGACCTGTACGGACAGGGCAGCACGGAGTACGACACGGTGAACAAGGCGTGGGCCGCGGTGAATGTCACCGCGTCCAACAGCTGAGATTCCAACGGCTGTGAAATCGGCGCCGCAGCGTTGAAACAGGTGCCGCAGCTGTGAATCGGGCGCCGGCACCGATCCCGGTGTCGGCGCCTGGGGGCGACTCCCACCCTTGCGATTCATGTGAGTTCTACGAATCTCTTCCGGCGCCTCTCCTGATGCCACCTCAAGTCTTCGCAGTGCTCCGGCACTTTGCGCCACATCGTCTTTGGCGACTGCGGCCTGCGGATTGGCGGAGGAGCCCCTTCGCCTCCATCCATGCAACCTACACGTAAAACCGGTGTCGATGTGTTAACCAACCTTTGATTAAAGAGTTTTGAGCCCGGCGCATCACCTCGCCGGAGCCGACCATTTCAGCCATTCATCAACCTGGAGACAGCATGGGAATTTCCCCTGCCCGACGAAGATCCGCTGTGTGTGTAGGTGTTGCCCTTGTCGCCGCGCTGTTGCCCCCTGCGACGGCCTACGGTGCCGACACTCCCACGGAAAAGGCAACGGCTTCGCCGGCCGCGACCACCGGAACGAACCGCGCACCGGCCACGGTCACCCTGATCACCGGCGACAAGTTGACGGTGACTCCGGGAGCCGCAGGTACACCTCCCGAGGTGAGCGTCAAGCGCGCGCCGGGCGCCACCGGCTCGGTGCGTGTCTCCCAGGAGGACGGGCACACCTTCGTGTACCCGGACGAGGCCATGCCGTATGTCGCGGCCGGCCGGCTCGACCAGGAACTCTTCGACGTCACCTCGCTGCTGGCCCAGGGCTACGACGACAAGCACGCCGCCGAGCTGCCGCTGATCCTCACCCACACCAAGGGATCGGCGGCCCTCAAGCCCTCCGATGACACGACGGCCCTGCCTGGCACCAAGACCACGCTGAGCCTTCCCGCCGTCCACGGCGAGGCGGTCCGCACCCACCGGTCCAAGGCCGGCGCCTTCTGGTCCACCCTCACCGGCCCGGCCCGGCATGAGAAGACCGGCGGGAAGGACAAGGCCGACTCCGCCCCCCACTCTCCGAAGTCCGCCCCCTTCGCGGCGGGCGTCGACAAGGTGTGGCTCGACGGCAGGGTGAAGGCCACCCTCGCCGACAGCACCGGACAGATCGGCGCGCCCGCCGCGTGGGCCTCCGGAGGCACCGGCGCCGGGGTCCGGGTCGCCGTCCTGGACTCCGGGGTCGACGCCGCCCACCCGGACCTCGCGCCGCGCATCGTGGACTCCAAGAGCTTCGTCCCGGGCGAGACCATCACGGACCGCCTCGGCCACGGAACCCACACCGCCTCGACGATCGCGGGCACCGGCGCCGCCTCCGACGGCAAGGAGCGGGGCGTCGCCCCCGAGGCCGACCTGCTGGTGGGCAAGGTCCTCAGCGACGAGGGCCCCGGCCTGGACTCCTGGATCATCGCCGGCATGGAGTGGGCGGCCCGGACCGAACACGCCAAGGTCATCAGCATGAGCCTGGGTGACGCCAACCGGCACGCCCAGAACGACCCGATGAGCATGGCCGTGAACGAGCTGACCGCCGAGACCGGCGCGCTCTTCGTGGTGGCCGCGGGCAACGAGGGAACCGGCCCGTACACCGTGACCTCGCCGGCCACCGCGGACGCCGCGCTCACCGTCGGCGCGGTGGACAGCTCCAACGCGCTGGCCAACTTCTCCGGTGCCGGACCGCGTCAGCTCGACGACGGCCTCAAGCCCGACATCACCGCCCCCGGCGTGGGCGTGCTGGCAGCACGCTCGCAGTACCTCCCGGACATCGACAACAACTACTACACGGGCATGGACGGCACGTCCATGGCAGCGCCGCATGTCGCGGGCGCGGCGGTCCTGCTGGCCCAGAAGCACCCCGAGTGGACGGCTCAGGACCTCAAGAGCGCCCTGATGTCCACCAGCATGCGCACCCCCGACTACAGCCCCTACCAGGCCGGGACCGGCCGGGTGCTGGTGCCCGCCGCGTACTACACCGAGGCCTTCGCGACCGGGTCGGTCGACGCGGGGATCGTGCCCTGGGCGCCCGGCACCCAGCCGCAGCCGATCCGGCGTGAGATCACGTACACCAACATCACCGACAGCCCCATCACGCTGGACCTCTCCGTCGACGCGGACGACGCGTCGTCCGGTGCGTTCTCCCTAGGCGCCGGTCAGGTGACCGTGCCCGCGCACGGAACCGCGCAGGCCGACGTGGTGGTGGACCCGGCAGGGCTTGCCGCGGGTCTGCACTCCGCGCAGGTCACCGCGAGCGGCCCCACCCCGGGTGGCTCCGCGAACCTGCACACGGTCGTGGGCGTCTCCGTCGAGTCGGAGAAGCACGACCTCACGATCCAGCTGAAGGACCGCTCCGGCCGGCCCATGAGCGGCTCCGTCATGATCATGGGTGACAACGGGGTCGACACCGCTCTGTGGGTTCCCGAGAGCGGGACGCTCACCAGCCGCTGGACTCCCGGCACCTACGCGCTCCGCGCCTATGTGGACGTGGAGGGAACGCACGGCCCCACCTCCCTCGGCGCGGCCGCGCTGGTCGCTCCCGAGGTGGACCTGAGCACCGACCGTGACGTGGTGCTGGATGCCTCGCAGGCCCGCCAGGTGAAGGTGGACACCGCCCAGCCGACCGCCGTCGTCAACAGCCGGCTCGACATCTGGCGCTCCTTCACCTCCACCGAGCCCACGCCGGGCGCCGGAGTCTTCGACGCGCTGTTCCCGCCGGTCGTCTACGACAGCATCTGGGCCCTGCCGACCGGGGACAAGGTGACGAAGGGCAGCTTCGCCTTCGGCACCAGGTTCCGCGCGGAGCAGACCCCGCTGACGGTCACCGTCGACCGACACCCCCTCCAGAACGTCCTTCCGCAGCCGGGAGCCCCGTCGCTGCCGGAGGGCAACTCCTCCCTGGACGCCGTCTTCGCCGGTGACGGCGCGAGCGCCGACTACGCCGGCCTCTCCGCCCGCGGCAAGGCCGTTGTCGTCCGCGGTGGCACAGTCGCCGCCGTGGACCAGGCGGAGGCGGCGGCTCAGGCCGGTGCCACGCTGCTGCTGGTCGTCGGTCAGGGTCCCGGCCAGACGCTCGACTGGTACGGCAAGTCCGACCTCACCACGACCGGAACGGTCCCGGTCGCCTCGCTCGCCCAGGACGAGGGCGAGGAACTGATCGAGAAGATCAGCACCGCGGGCAAGGGCGGGGTGCGCCTGCCGGCCGAGGCCCACCCCACGCCCGACTACCTCTACGACTTGGCGGACTACCACATCGGCGCGGTGCCCGCGGATCCCTCCGCCGACACCGACCCCCACCACCTCGCCCGGATCGACCAGGACTTCGCCGTCCCCGAGGGGCTGAACGCCACCGAGAAGCGGGACGACTACCCGCCGTACCACCTCGGGGGCCAGTACGCCTACCAGTCGGGGAAGGTCTTGCGTCTTCCGTTCGAGAGGCAGCCGCTCGCCGCGGGACCGCGCACCGACTGGGTCTCCGCCGACTCCAACGTCAAGTGGCAGGAGTTCGTAGAGCTGGCGAAGCAGGATCAGCGCACCGACACGCTGACCTACGAGCCCGGCAGCGTGCTGAAGGAAAACTGGTTCCGTCCGATCGTCCGGCCTCGCATGCTCCAGGACGACGCTCTCTACCGCTACCCGGACGGCTCGTTCAGCGGCGCCGTCGAAGGGTACAGCGACTCGGGAGCGACGCACGGCGGCTCGACCGGCCCCCAGTTCAGCACGTTCTACCAGGGTGACACCGAGCTCTCGGGAAGCCCCTTCCAATGGATCGGTACCGGCAACCTGGCACCGGAGAAGCTCCCGTACCGGCTGGTCGTCGACACGAGCGGCGTCACCACGCTCGGCCCCTGGTCCACCAGCACGCGAACCGAGTGGCGTTTCCTCTCCGGCGACGTCACCAGCGCGCAGAAGATCCCCCTGGTCCAGCTGGACTACGACGTGGACGTGGACGCCGAGGGTTGGGCGGACCGCAGGACCGACCTCACCATCAGCCCCAGCGTCCTCGGCGGCTCCGTCCCGGAGGACGAGGTCGCCTCGCTCACCCTGGAGATCTCCTACGACGACGGGGCGACCTGGCAGAAGCAGGGCGTGAAGGAGAAGAAGGGCGCCTGGTCGGCCTCCCTGAAGGCTCCCTCCGGCGCCGACAGCGTCTCCCTCCGGGTCAACGCCGAACAGGACAACGGCGGCGGCATCACCCAGAGCATCACCCGGGCCTTTGGCCTCAAGCCTTGAGGTGGGCGAAGGTGAGGCCGAACTGACGGGCCTCGACTGACAAGCCCGGGGAGGGCCCATCCGGCTCCTCCCCGGGTTCGTCGCGGCAGCCTGGGCTCATGCGGAGCAGAACAGGCCGTTGCGGGCCGACCAGCACATTCTGATGTCCCGTTTCATGATCGACCCGGTGGGCGCGGATCTGCGGGGACTGGATCGGCGCCCGCGGGCTGGCATGGTCGTTCATCACCTCACCAGATGCCGAGCTGTGGACACCGCTGATGGATCACCTCGGCCACCAGCAGATCCATCAGACCTCCTGGGATCGCGAGCGGGTCTTCACCTTGTTCGCCTGTGACTGGCGCGTTACGCCTCTGGAGATCTGGTTCGACCGCACTCAACCCGGGGCCCGCGGTCCAGCGCGGGGCAGCCGGAATCTGACCGGCAGCCACGCATGGCGGTTGTCGTCGTCCGCACCGCAGTGAGCACAAGTGAGCAGTGTTCGGCCTGTTGAGTGAGCACCTAGCTGCGCGATGGTGGCATCAGTGCGAAAGAGGTGCCCCGTGGAGTTTTGTTTGCTGGGTCCCCTGGAAATCAGGCGGGACACTGAGGTGTTGGACATCGGACCGCCGAAGCGGCGTGCCCTGTTGCTTCGCCTGCTTCTGGAGAACGGGCGCGCCGTCGCAGTGGAGAGGCTGTGTGACGATCTCTGGGACGGCAGCCCGCCGCCCAGCGCACTGTCCTCGCTGCACGCCCACATCAGCAGGCTGCGCATGGTCTTGGAACCCGACCGGGCTCGCCAGGAACAGGCGATGGTGCTGCGCAGTGTTCCTACCGGCTACGCTCTTCGGGTTCCTCTCGAAGAACTCGACTCGGCGCAGTTCGAGCGGGCGGTCGAGCGGGCGCACACGCTCGCGGGTGGCAGCCGTATCGGGGAGGCTCGTAAGGAGATCGAGCGGGCCATGAGCCTATGGCGTGGTGCCCCACTCGCCGATGCCTCCCAATACCGTTTCGCTGAACGGGAGGCTGTTCGGCTTGAGGAACTGAAACTGTCTGCCGAGGAGTTGCGTACCACGCTGCTGTTCCAGGAAGGACAGGTAGCCCAGGCGATCAGCGGCGCCGAGAGACTTGTCGAGCGAGACCCCCTGCGTGAGGCGTCCTGGGCCATGCTCATGCGCGCCCTGTACGTCGCCGGCCGCCATGCGGAGGCACTTCAGCGCTATGAGACGGTCCGCGCGCTGCTCTCACGTGATCGTGGCCTTGATCCCGGGCCCACACTTCGCGAGACCCGACTCGCCATACTGCGGCACGACACGGTGGTGCTGCAGCCTCCCGCCCTTCCCTTCTCCGGCTCCGCGTCCGTCTCGACCACGATCCCGCGGCAGGTCCACGTGCGGGAACCACTCTTGGGACGGGAGGAGGAGGTCGACCGGCTGTCCGGGATGTTGCAGGCGGCTGCCGGCGGACGCACGAGCTGGGCCGTGGTGTCCGGAGAGCCGGGAGTGGGCAAGACCAGGATCGCCGAAGAGCTGGCCCGACAGGCGGCCGAAGCCGGATTCGGGGCCTTGTGGGTGCAGTGCACCGAGGAAGGCCATCTGGCGCTGCCGGACGGACCGTATGACCGACTGGCGAGAGAGTTGCGCCAGCGGGCGTCGGACAGGTCATCCGATACCGCGGACACCCCCACCTTGTGCGTCCTCGAGGATGTCCACCGTGCCCCCGCCGAGATGAGAGGACTGCTGTCCTCGTACGCGCGGATCCTGCGCGGAGCACACCTCGCTGTGCTATGCACCGTCGCGGACGACCCCGGAACCGACGTGGAGCAACTTCTGGCAGACCTGGCGGGCTGTGGAGCTGATCAGATACGGCTCGCTCCGCTCACGGAGGCCGCTGTCAAGCGCATAGTTGAGGAAGCGGAGGGTTACACCGTGCCACGGAGCACGGCGACAGAACTCCACGAACTCAGCGGTGGCAACCCTTTCCTGCTCACTGAGTTGCTCAAGCTGCCGGCACCGCTGCGGGCGAGGGTGTCCGATCAGGTACCGCCAGCCGTTCAGAGCGTGGTCCGCGTCCGGCTCGCTCGGCTGACACCCGACGCTCGGACGATTATCGACAGCGCGGCGGTTCTTGGTGCCCGGCCCGACATGAATCTTGTGGCCAGGCTCACCGGGATGCCCGTGGACACCGTGCTTCAGTTGGCGGATCAAGCCGTCGTCGGCAACCTGCTGTGCTGGAGCGAGGCGACCCAGAACGAACCGGGTGGATACCGATTCCCGGCTGGTGTGCTCTTGCGCGGGGTCCTCGCCCAACTGAGTCCGGCGCGTCGCCAGACTCTGCACGCCGAGGCTGCCCGCGCGCTCGTGACAGCAGCGACGCGGCACACCGAGGACATCGCGGCGCACGTAGCGGCGGCAGGTCCTGCTCTGCCGCGGAACGAACGAATGCATGTTGCCCTGCGGCGCGAGCACGATGATGGGCTCAACACCGTTGCGTTAGCGCCGTGAGCGGCTGTTGAGGCCGTGGGCGAAGAACGCGACGGTGGTGCGGACGGTGTAGTTCTGGGCCTTCTGGGGGTGCTGTCCGGCGTTTGGTCCGTACTTGCTGGTGGGGTTCTTGCGGGTGCGAGCCTTCACTCGTTGCCGTCGGTGGGCGGGCAGGAGGTCGCCCAGGGCCGCGTGGCCGATCGTGCTGACCAGGTCGACGAGGGTGTTGGGGAAGATTCCATGGCCGGCGGTGACGGTGTCGGTTGCGGCGGCCAGCAGGACGGTGAAACTGATCCGTTCCATGGGTACTTCCGGCCGTCCGGTCAGGGCGTCGTCGCCGGCGCGGATCAGAGCCTGGTAGGCGGTGAGCAGGGCGTAGACCTCTTGGTCGAGGCCATCGATGCTGCGGGAGCGCAGGACGCGGCCGTCGACCATCGTGGCCTTGATCGAAAATACGTAGTTTCCGCCTGCCACCGGCGGTGATAGAGATAAACGAGCTCGGCGGCCGGAAAGCGGACAGGGTCCAGCAGGTTTGTGATCAGCCGCCACTGCTCGGTGCGGACGGTGCCATCGGCCATGGTGACGGTGAGGGTCGCCTCGATCACGCGCACCGGCAGCAGTACCCGCAGGACGCCGTAGCCGATGCGGGCGATGTAGGAGCCGTCGCCCAGGTGCTCGGCGGGGGTGGGGACACGGCGGGCCCCGGAACGCACCAGGAACCGGGCCCCGCTCTGGTGGACGGCATCAAGGAACTCGTTGCCGTCGAAGGCCGCGACGGCCAGCAGGAGCATCGTCTTGTCCGGGGCGGTCAGAAGCCGCTTGGCATAGGGGAGTTCACCCTCGGACTCCGGTCCGAAGGCGGCGGCTATGAGCGCGCGGGTGCCGCACTCGACTAGGGTCAGCAGCCGTAGGAGCGGATAGCCGAACTCCAGACTCTCCCCGGCCCGCTTGGGGTAGCGCCAGGTGAGCGTCTCGTCGTCGGGGGTGTGCAGCAGGGTCCCGTCGACAGCCACCGTGCGCAGGCTCCGGTAGAAGGACCCGGCCTGCCCGGGACGGGCGACGGGCCCGGCAAGCGTCTCGAACAGACGCCGCAGAGGTGCAGCCCCCACCCTGCGCCTGGCCCGCGTCAGCGAGGAGACCGCAGGATGCACCAGGGCCAGCGGGGTCACGGCGGCGGTCAGCTTGGACCACACCGTGCGGTACGAGCGATGCTCGAACAGCGCGAGAGCGAGCACGAAGTGCACCACCACCCGCGAAGGCAGCAGCCGCGGACGCTTCTCGCGCCGACCGGTCTCCTCCAGCACGGCGTCCACCAGCGCGAAGTCCACGATCAGGGTCAACTCCCCCAGATGACCCGGCGCGAACACACCCCGAGCTGTTTCGATCGTGGACGTGATGACAGACTTCTCCTGCAACGGGACCCCTGACCTTGATCGATTTTCTTCGCCGATCGTTGATCTATCAGGTGGTCCCGTTGCGCTGTTCAGCAGGGCTTGACGTACAGCTCAGGGGCCCAAACGCAACGGACGCGCAGGCGTCCGCGGGCTACTCACTCGGCGCCGCGACGTCACCGTCGCCCGCCAGCAACCGCACCGACGCCCTCGCCACGCTCCTCGCCCGCAAAGCCTTCGGCACCAAAACCCTCACCGACGTCACCCACCCCGGCCTCGACGCCGTCACCACGGCCACCGACCTCGCCACCACCAACGCTGTCCGCTTCGGCAGTGCCAAAAGCAGTGCTCCCGCTACGGCAGCATCACCGAACCCATCAGCGTCGCCACCGCCGTCGCGGCCTCGGCCGCCTACCCCGCCCTCCTGCCCGCCCTGGAACGCACCTTCACCTTCCAGCGTGGCAACGAACGTCGGCAGCACACCGTGCTGCTCACCGACGGGGGTGTCTACGACAACCTGGGCCTGTCCGTTCTCGAACCCGGACGTTCACCCCAGTACACCGACCACGTCTACGACGTCCCCTTCATCATCTCCTGCGACGCCGGACCTGGCGAACTCCCGCTCAAGGCCCCCCACTTCATGCTCGGGCGAATGATCCGCTCCTTCGAAGTCGTCCATCGCAAATCACAGGACTCTTCCCGCCCCCGCCTCCACGAATGGGCCTCCAGCGGTCGCATCGACGGCTTCGCCCTCGCCTACCTCGGCATGAAAGACGAACGCCTCCCTACCCGGCCCGCCGACCTCGTTTCCCGCAGCACGGTCGCCTCCTACCCCACCAACTTCGCCGCCATGAACCAGACCAGCTTCGACGCCCTTACCACCCGAGGAGAACAGCTCATGCGCAGCATCCTCCCGCTGTACTTCCGGCCCCTCTGACAGACGCTCGGACGAACAGCAGCGAGGAGAAGGCAACGCGGTACCTCCCCGCGCCCGGCCAGCCCAATTTCCGGTGTGGCCGATGCCTTCGTCCTGCTTGTCGAACCGAGCCGGATCACGACTCATGCTTCAGTTGGCCCTGCACGACGGACGGCACCCCAGCCTCCAGGAGCCCGAGGGCCACCGGCCGAAACCTGAGAGCGCAAAGCATTGACGCTTCCCGGATCCGCTCCCCCGGTACGGCCGTCTCAGACCGGGGGAGCGTCGGAGGGCTGCTGCGTCAGTCGATTTACGGTACTCGCGGCGGTGCGAGAGTCAGCACAAGCAGCACCCACCCAGCCGGTGGCCCCAGGCCGACGGCCGAAGGGCATTACCAAATCGGCAAGGGTCGCCGCCTCAGCACCGTGATGGTTACCGGGGTGGCTTGCCGGGTCTTCGACGTGGGTGCCGATGGTCGACCAGACGCGGTCGGCGTGACACGACCGACATCGGACGTTGCGAGGCCACTTCGGCGACAACCCTTCGTGAAGGCTGACGGATACTCAGGCATCTCTGACGTATCGTCAACCATGCAAGATCATCTTGCATGTGCGTTGCACAAGGTGCTGAAAAACAACAGTGATCAGTGGAGGGCTGTGAAGGCAGATATCCGCAGGTCAGCTGGCATGTTGAGGTGTCGTGCCCCTCGCCTTCAAGGGACGCGACACCCCGCCGGTCAGATGTCGCGGAAGATCTCGATCTGCGCGCCCACCGAGTTGAGTCGTTCCGCCAGCTCCTCGTACCCGCGGTTGATGACATACACGTTGCGCAGTACGGAGGTTCCCTCAGCCGCCATCATGGCCAGCAGCACCACCACGGCGGGCCGCAGCGCCGGCGGGCACATCATCTCGGCCGCGCGCCAGCGGGTCGGGCCCTCCACCAGGACCCGGTGCGGGTCGAGGAGCTGGAGCCGGCCGCCGAGGCGGTTGAGGTCCGTCAGATAGATGGCGCGGTTGTCGTAGACCCAGTCGTGTATCAGGGTTTTGCCGTGCGCCGAGGCGGCGATGGCCGCGAAGAACGGCACGTTGTCGATGTTGAGGCCGGGGAACGGCATCGGGTGGATCTTGTCGATCGGGGCCTCCAGCTTGGAGGGCCGGACCGTCAGATCGACCAGCCGGGTACGGCCGTTGTCCGCCGCGTACTCCGCCGTACGGTCGCAGTCGACGCCCATCTCCTCCAGTACCGCGAGCTCGATCTCCAGGAACTCGACCGGTACCCGGCGGATCGTCAGCTCGGACTCCGTCACCACGGCGGCGGCGAGCAGGCTCATCGCCTCGACCGGGTCCTCGGAGGGGGAGTAGTCGACATCCACGTCGATGTTCGGCACGCCGTGCACGGTCAGCGTCGTCGTACCGACGCCGTCGATCCGTACGCCCAGCGCCTCCAGGAAGAAGCACAGGTCCTGGACCATGTAGTTGGACGACGCGTTGCGGATGACGGTTGTGCCGTCGTGGCGGGCGGCGGCCAGCAGCGCGTTCTCCGTCACGGTGTCGCCGCGCTCGGTCAGCACGATGGGACGGTCGGGGGAGACCGAACGGTTGATCTGGGCGTGGTAGAGGCCCTCGGTCGCGGCGATCTCGAGGCCGAACCGGCGCAGCGCGATCATGTGCGGCTCGATGGTCCGGGTGCCGAGGTCGCAGCCGCCCGCGTACGGCAGCGTGAACTGGTCCATCCGGTGCAGCAGAGGGCCGAGGAACATGATGATGGACCGGGTGCGGCGGGCCGCGTCGGCGTCGATGGCGGCCATGTCGAGCCGGGCCGGAGGGACGATCTCCAGATCGGTCCCGTCGTTGATCCACCGGGTGCGGACACCGATGGAGTTCAGCACTTCGAGGAGCCGGTAGACCTCCTCGATACGGGCGACGCGTCGAAGTACCGTACGCCCCTTGTTGAGCAGCGAGCCGCACAGCAGCGCCACGCATGCGTTCTTGCTGGTCTTGACGTCTATCGAGCCGGAGAGCCGGCGTCCGCCGACCACCCGCAGGTGCATCGGCCCGGCATAGCCGAGCGACACGATCTCACTGTCGAGTGCTTCACCTATTCGGGCAATCATCTCAAGGCTGATGTTCTGATTGCCGCGTTCGATGCGGTTCACGGCGCTCTGGCTGGTGCCGAGCGCTTCGGCGAGATGGCTCTGTGTCCAGCCCTGGTGCTGACGGGCGTCACGTATGAGCTTGCCGATGCGTGCGAGGTAGTCGTCTGACATGCCGCCACGTTATCTCAGATATGAGATGGGGGCCGTTCGGGGTGTGGTGTTCGGGTGACGGGTGGGGCGACACGCCGGTGGGAGAGCGGCGGGATCGGCGTGCGCAGGGTACGAGGCTGCGGGGCGCCGCTACATGACACATGCCGCGGCGCCGCCATGGCATGCGCTGCCCGCTCCCATCGTCCCCTCGGCGCGGCGGCCCGTCGCGCGGGGAGCGTCCGGGCGGGTGCCGCGTCGTGGGTATTCCGGCATGGCGCCCTGTGGCGCAGGCCGTTCACGTGAGCCGGGGAACCCGGTTGCCCGGGCCGAACACGACTGAGAGGGTCTCGGCCATGCCTACTTTCTCCGCGCATGACGGAACCGAGCTCGCCTACCACGTGTCCGGAGAGGGTTCCCCGGTGGTCTGTCTCCCCGGGGGGCCGCAGGATTCCGCCTACCTGGGCGATCTCGGAGGCTTTTCCGCGCGCAGGCGGCTGATCAGGCCGGACATCCGGGGCACCGGCCGGTCCGCGATGCCGCAGGACATCACCTCCTGTCGGTGCGACCGGCTCGTCGACGACGTGGAGGCCCTGCGTGAGCACCTCGGCCTGGACCGGATGGATCTGCTCGCGCACTCCGCCGGCGCGAATGTGGCGGCGCAGTATGTGGCCCGCCATCCGGAGCGTGTCGGCAGGCTCGCACTGGTCGCGCCGAGCGTCAGAGCCGTCGGTCTCGCGATCACGGGAGACCTCCGGCGCGAGACCGCTCTGCTCCGTCGCGGCGAGCCGTGGTTCCCGGCGGCCTTCGCGGCTCTGGAGGAGATCGTGGCGGGCAGGGCCGCCGCCGACTCCTGGCAGGCCGTCGCGCCGTTCTCCTACGGCCGCTGGGACGAGGTGGCCCGGGCCCATCAGGGGGCCGAGGAGCGCCAGACGAACGCCGAGGTGGTGGCCGCCTTCGGTGCCGAAGGCGCCTTCGATCCGGACGCCACCCGCACCGCGCTCGCCCGCTTCGCGCCGCCGGTGCTGCTGCTTGCCGGGGAGGTCGACCTGGGAGCCCCTCCGCGCACCGTGGCAGAGTTCACCGAGCTGTTTCCGAATGCGGAACTCGTCGTTCAGCCCGGAGCCGGACACTTCCCGTGGCTCGACGACGCCGACCGTTTCGTGACGGCCGTCGGGGCATTCCTGGGGTGAACGGCCGCCTTCCCGGTGCGGCGCGGGCAGCCGGGCATGACCCTTCCAGGACGATGTACTAGAGTTATCTCGACATCGAGATATCTGCCGAAGGCGCACCGCAGCCGCCAGCCGGTAAGGGTTACCTAACTAAGCCTTACCTTAGCGGATGGTGGAGGAGCCGTAGGCGGCACCACGCGGCGCCCGCCGTAATGAGGCGCGGCGCGGTAGTACGCGCACATTGATGAAGGAGACTGTCGTGTCGGCGAACAGCTTCGACGCCCGCAGCACGCTGCGCGTGGGCGACGAGTCGTACGAGATCTTCAAGCTGGACAAGGTCGAGGGCTCCGCGCGCCTGCCTTACAGCCTGAAGGTGCTGCTGGAGAACCTGCTCCGCACCGAGGACGGCGCGAACATCACCGCCGACCACATCCGGGCGCTCGGTGGCTGGGACTCCCAGGCCCAGCCCAGCCAGGAGATCCAGTTCACGCCGGCCCGCGTGATCATGCAGGACTTCACCGGCGTTCCCTGTGTCGTGGACCTCGCCACCATGCGTGAGGCCGTGAAGGAGCTCGGCGGCGACCCGGCGAAGATCAACCCCCTCGCGCCGGCCGAGCTGGTCATCGACCACTCCGTCATCGCGGACAAGTTCGGCACCAACGACGCGTTCGCGCAGAACGTCGAGCTGGAGTACGGCCGGAACAAGGAGCGCTACCAGTTCCTGCGCTGGGGCCAGACCGCCTTCGACGAGTTCAAGGTCGTCCCGCCGGGCACCGGCATCGTCCACCAGGTCAACATCGAGCACCTGGCCCGTACGGTCATGGTCCGCAACGGCCAGGCGTACCCCGACACCCTCGTCGGCACCGACTCGCACACCACCATGGTCAACGGCCTCGGTGTGCTGGGCTGGGGCGTCGGCGGCATCGAGGCCGAGGCCGCGATGCTCGGCCAGCCGGTCTCCATGCTCATCCCGCGCGTCGTCGGCTTCAAGCTGACCGGCGAGCTGCCCACCGGCACCACCGCCACCGACCTCGTGCTCACCATCACGGAGATGCTCCGCAAGCACGGCGTCGTCGGCAAGTTCGTCGAGTTCTACGGTGAGGGCGTCGCCGCCACCTCCCTCGCGAACCGCGCCACCATCGGCAACATGTCGCCGGAGTTCGGCTCCACCGCCGCGATCTTCCCGATCGACGACGAGACGCTGAAGTACCTGCGCCTGACCGGCCGTGACGAGCAGCAGGTCGCGCTCGTCGAGGCGTACGCCAAGGAGCAGGGCCTGTGGCTCGACCCGGCCGCCGAGCCGGACTTCTCCGAGAAGCTGGAGCTCGACCTCTCCACGGTCGTCCCCTCCATCGCCGGCCCGAAGCGCCCGCAGGACCGCATCGTTCTCGCCAACGCCGCGGAGCAGTTCGCGCAGGACGTCCGCAACTACGTCTCCGAGGACGAGGAGTCCGGCAAGGAGTCCTTCCCGGCCTCCGACGCCCCGGCCTCCTCCAACGGTGTGCCGTCGCGTCCGACCACGGTCACCGCCCCCGACGGGACGACGTACGAGATCGACCACGGCGCCGTCACCGTCGCCGCGATCACCTCCTGCACCAACACCTCGAACCCGTACGTCATGGTCGCCGCCGCGCTCGTGGCCAAGAAGGCGGTCGAGAAGGGCCTGACCCGCAAGCCGTGGGTCAAGACCACGCTCGCCCCGGGCTCCAAGGTCGTCACCGACTACTTCGACAAGGCGGGCCTGACCCCGTACCTCGACAAGGTCGGCTTCAACCTCGTCGGCTACGGCTGCACCACCTGCATCGGCAACTCCGGCCCGCTGCCGGAGGAGGTCTCCAAGGCGGTCAACGAGCACGACCTGGCCGTGACCTCGGTGCTCTCCGGCAACCGCAACTTCGAGGGCCGGATCAACCCCGACGTCAAGATGAACTACCTGGCGTCCCCGCCGCTGGTCGTCGCGTACGCCATCGCCGGTTCGATGAAGGTCGACATCACCAAGGACGCCCTGGGCATCGACCAGAACGGCAAGCCGGTCTACCTCGCGGACATCTGGCCCACCGAGGCCGAGGTCAACGACGTCGTCGCCAACTCCATCGGCGAGGACATGTTCAACAAGTCCTACCAGGACGTCTTCGCGGGCGACGCCCAGTGGCAGGCGCTGCCGATCCCGACCGGCAACACCTTCGAGTGGGACGCCGAGTCGACGTACGTCCGTAAGCCCCCTTACTTCGAGGGCATGACGATGGAGACCACCCCGGTCTCCGACATCACCGGCGCACGCGTGCTGGCCAAGCTGGGCGACTCGGTCACCACCGACCACATCTCCCCGGCCGGTGCGATCAAGGCCGACACCCCGGCCGGCACGTACCTGACGGAGCACGGCGTCGAGCGCCGCGACTTCAACTCGTACGGCTCGCGCCGCGGCAACCACGAGGTCATGATTCGCGGCACCTTCGCGAACATCCGCCTGCGCAACCAGATCGCCCCGGGCACCGAGGGTGGTTTCACCCGCGACTTCACCCAGGCTGCGTCCGCGGGCGATGCCCCCGTGTCGTTCATCTACGACGCCTCGCAGAACTACCAGGCCGCCGGCGTCCCGCTGGTCATCCTGGCGGGCAAGGAGTACGGCTCCGGCTCGTCCCGCGACTGGGCCGCCAAGGGCACCGCGCTCCTGGGCGTCAAGGCCGTCATCGCCGAGTCGTACGAGCGCATCCACCGCTCGAACCTCATCGGCATGGGCGTCCTCCCGCTCCAGTTCCCGGAGGGCGCGACCGCCGAGGCCCTCGGCCTCACCGGCGAGGAGACCTTCTCCTTCACCGGCGTGACCGAGCTGAACAACGGCTCCACGCCGCGCACGGTCAAGGTCTCCACCGACACCGGTGTGGAGTTCGACGCGGTCGTCCGCATCGACACCCCCGGTGAGGCGGACTACTACCGCAACGGCGGCATCATGCAGTACGTGCTCCGCAGCCTGATCCGCAAGTAGGGATCGGCGCACCACGGCGGAAGGGCCGCATCCCCGGTGACGGGGGTGCGGCCCTTCGTTGTGCACGGGGTGTTACCGGCTACCTGACGGCTCAGAACATGAGGCGGTAGGTGTTCCAGCCGGAGGTACCGATCTGCACGCGGGCCTTGTACGGGGCGGCCGCGTTACCGGTGCCCTGGTAGCTCCACAGAGCCCCGGCCTTGTCGCGCGCGATGAGGTCGGTGATTCCGTCGATGTTCAGGTCACCGCTGGAGATGAGGTAGTTGTACGTGTTCCAGCCGGCGCCGATCTTGGTGCGGGCGGCGAACGGGGCCTTGTAGTTGCCCGTGCCCTTGTACAGCCAGAGGATGCCGCCCGAGTCGCGGGCGACGAGGTCGTTCTTGCCGTCGCCCGTCAGGTCGCCGTTGCCGGCGAGCTGGGTGTAGACGTTCCAGCCGCCGCCGACCTTGTAACGGCCCGTCAGCTTGCCGTTGCCGTAGTTCAGGTACAGGTACAGGTTGCCGCTGCTGTCGCGGCCGAGCAGATCGCCCGCCGCGGCGCCGCCCAGGTTGCCCGGGGAGACCAGCTTGTTGTAGATGTTCCAGCCACTGCCGACCTTGGTCGGGGTTGTGACGTCGAAGTTCTGGTAGTCGAGGGTCGAGCCCTCGCGGGACCAGATGCCGTCCGCTTCTCCGTCGCCGCCGTTGTCCACCTGCAGGACGGAGTTGACGGGCTGCCAGTTCTCACCGGCCTTGACGCGGGCGGTGAGGCCACCCTTGCCGGTGGGCGCGTACGAGTACGCGGTACCGGTCGAGTCGATGCCGTAGAGGGCGAAGATCGGGGTGGTCGCAGCGGCGGCGGCTGCCGCGCGGGGCTGCGCGACGCCGGCGCCCAGGGAGGGCTGAGCGTTCGGGGAGTCGGCGGCGACCGCGGAGGTACCGGTTCCGACGAGGGCGGCGGTGAGTGCCGCGGCCGCTGCGCGAGCGGCTATGTGTCTGCGCTTACGGCCAGAAGTCTTGGCCACGAAGTACTCCATGGATCGAGATGAGTTGTGGCCCGCCCGTGAGCGCAGGCGGGCCACAAGTTTCACTCGAATGGTGTCATCATTTCGGGTGAGAAACTTGCCATTTCGATCAGAAGAGCAGACGGTACGTGTTCCAGCCGCCCGTACCGATCTTGACCCGCGACTTGTACGGGGCGGCAGCGTTGCCGGTGCCCGTGTAGAGGTAGAGGGCGCCCGAGGCGTCCCGGCCGATCAGGTCGGTCACGCCGTCCAGGTCGATGTCACCGGGAGCGAACACGGTGTTGTACGTGTTCCAGCCGGCGCCGACCTTGGTGCGGGCGGCGAACGGGGCCTTGTAGTTGCCCGTGCCCTTGTACAGCCAGAGAACTCCGGCCTTGTCGCGGGCGACGATGTCGTTCTTGCCGTCGCCGGTCAGGTCGCCGTTGCCGGCCAGCTGGGTGTAGGCACCCCAGCCGCCGCCGACCGTGTAGCGCTTGGTGACGGTGCCGTCCCCGTAGCCCAGGTAGAGGAAGAGGTATCCGGCGGTGTCACGGCCGAGGAAGTCGCCTGCCTCGGCGCCGCCGAGATTGCCGGCGGAGAGCAGCTTGTTGTAGATGCCCCAGCCGTGACCGACGTTCTTGGCTGCGGAGTTGTCGTTGGCGGCGTAGAGCAGATTGCCCTTGCTGTCGGTCTGCCAGCGGCCGTCGGCGATGCTGTCGGCGTTGTTGTCCACCCGGCCGACGTACGTCACGTCCTTCCAGCCGGAGTCGAACGCGACGGGCCCCTCGAGGCCGCCGGTGCCGTTGGGTGCGTAGTAGTACGAGGCGCCGGCGCTGTTGAGGCCGGTCAGTCCGAACAGGGGCGCGTCGCCCGGCGTGGCAGCGAACGCGGAGGTCCCGGTGCCGACGAGGGCCGCGGTTATCGCGGCAGCGGCGAGACGGACGGCGGTGCGTCCGTGCCGACGGCCAGAAGTCTTGGCCACGTGGTTTCTCCATACTGCTGAGACGAGTCGTGGCGTGTGTCCGGACAACGGGACACGCCACGGATTTCCGGAGGATCCTTTCACGGTTCCCTCACAGGTCAATGGGTTTCCCCGGATACGATCAAGGCCACATCTGCGCCTGGGGTAGCGGTCCTTGGCGGATCCGGACAGGCCGAGGCGGGGCCGGAGGGCCTCGGCCGTGCAGTCGTCGGTGCCCCTCACCCGAGGGCGGTCAGCGTGTGGATTCCGTGCAACTCGTCCGTAACGTCCCGGAGCGAACGGCAGCCTTGCGAGCCCGGGCCGGGCCGGCGCGCGGGCGCGACGGGCCGGACGGACTGCGTCGCACGTACATGTGCGAACGCCCGGGCACGGACCTGACAGGTCCGCACCCGGGCGGGGTCGAGCGGGGTGGGGTGTGTCCGGCGGACCGCAGTCACCGGACACACCGGAGAGGTCAGCGAACGCCGAGCAGGTGCTCCATGGCGAGCTGGTCGAGCGCCTCGAACGCCATCGAGCGCTCGGCGGCGGCCGCCACGTCGAACTCCTCGAACGCGGTGGTGTCGGCGAGCAGGCCCTTGAGGCCGTCCTCGGCGGTGGGCTGGGCGAGCTCGTCGAGGCGGGAAGCGCGCAGCGCCTCCTGGACGGCCGGGTCGGCGCGGAACGCGGTGGCGCGCTCCTTGAGGATCAGGTAGTTGCGCATGCAGTTCTTCGCGGACTCCCAGACCCCGTCGAAGCCGTCGGTGCGCACCGGCTTGAAGTCGAAGTGGAGCGGGCCCGCGTAGTCGGACGTCTCGAGCAGGTCGACGAGCCAGAACGCCTGGCGAAGGTCGCCGGCGCCGAAGCGGAAGTCCTGGTCGTACTTGATGCCGGACTGGCCGTTGAGGTCGATGTGGTAGAGCTTGCCCGCCCACAGTGCCTGCGCGATGCCGTGCGGGAAGTTCAGCCCGGCCATCTGCTCGTGGCCGACCTCGGGGTTCACGCCGTACAGCTCCGGGCGCTCCAGGCGCTCGATGAACGCCAGAGCGTGACCGACGGTCGGCAGAAGGATGTCGCCGCGGGGCTCGTTCGGCTTCGGCTCGATCGCGAACCGGAGGTCGTAACCCTGCTCGACGACGTACTCACCGAGGAGGTCGAAGGCCTCCTTCATGCGGTCCAGCGCCACCCGCACGTCCTTGGAGCCACCGAACTCGGCGCCCTCACGGCCGCCCCACGCCACATAGGTCTCGGCGCCGAGCTCGACGGCGAGGTCGATGTTGCGGATGACCTTGCGCAGCGCGTACCGACGCACCTCGCGGTCGTTGGAGGTGAAGCCGCCGTCCTTGAACACGGGCTGCGTGAACAGGTTCGTCGTGGCCATCGGGACCTTCAGACCGGTGCGGTCCAGGGCGTCCTTGAAGCGCGTGATGATCGCGGCCCGCTCGCTGTCCGAGGAACCGAACGGGATCAGGTCGTCGTCGTGGAAGGTCACACCGTGCGCACCGAGCTCCGCCAGACGCTCGACGGACTCGACCGGGTCGAGCGCGGGACGGGTGGCGTCACCGAAGGGGTCGTTGCCGCGCCAGCCGACGGTCCAGAGGCCGAAGGTGAACTTGTCCGCGGAGGTGGGGGTGAAACGGTCCGACATGAATCTGCCTCTTGTCGACGAGGGCCCGGACGGCTGCACCGCCGACCGACCAATTTGTTTGCTGACAGTACTAATACTGCATCTCGGCGCTTGTTGCCAGACCGTCTCCGTGACACATCGGTCACATAGGGACAACATGGTGGCATCGACCGATCCCCGAGCGCCCTGGGTGGAGTGAACCGGCGCGTCGTTCCTCCCTCTGTTCGGTATCCCGGACGGATTTGTTTTGTGTCCGATCAAAATCTGGTCGCGAGGGAGCGCAGGGCGGTGCGGCAGTGGCGGCCGTCTCCCTGCCCACGCAGGCCGCGGCACCCCGCCAGGCGCTTCGCACGTGTGCCCGAGTGGTCCCAACTGGCCTTCCCTTCTCATGACATGGGTTCGCGAGGTCTGCGCGGACACCCGCATCCGAAGGTCTATCGTGGGCGACATGTCCGCCCCTGAACTCATCCGCATCGTGTCCCGCGACTCGCCCATGGCGCTCGCCCAGGTGGAGCGCGTCCGTACCGAGCTGGCCGCGCTCCTTCCCGGCACCGCCACCGAGGTCGTCGCGGTCAAGACGACCGGCGACAAGTGGATGGGTGACCTGGCCCACGTCGAGGGGAAGGGGGCGTTCACCAAGGAGGTCGACGAGGCCCTGCTCACGGGCCTGGCGGACCTCGCCGTGCACTGCGTCAAGGACGTCCCGGCCGACCGGCCGCTGCCCGCCGGCACCACCTTCGCGGCCTTCCTCGAACGGGACGACATCCGCGACGCACTCGTGCACCCCGGCGGTCTCACGCTGGACGAGCTCCCCGACGGGGCCCGGATCGGCACCTCCTCCGTGCGGCGCAGCGCCCAGCTGGCCGCCTCGCACCCGCACCTCCAGTGCGTGCCGATGCGCGGCAACGCCAACCGCCGCCTGGACAAGCTCGCCGCAGGAGACGCGGACGCGCTGCTCCTGGCCGTCTCCGGACTGGAACGCATCGGCCGCACGGATGTGATCACCGAAGTCCTGCCGGTCGATGTGATGTGCCCGCCGATCGGGGCCGGGATCCTCGCCCTCCAGTGCCGCGAGGGCGATGCGGAGCTGATCGACGCGATCAGCGGCCTCGGCCACCCCGCCACCCACCGCGAGGCGACCGCGGAGCGCATGTTCCTGCACGTGCTGCAGGGCCACTGCAACAGCCCCATCGCCGGATACGCCCACACCGACGGCGGCGGCGAACTGTCGCTGCGGGCAAAGGTGTTCACGCCGGACGGGAAGGTGGTCCTCAACGCGCACGAGTGGGCGGGCCGCCTGGACCCGGCCACGCTCGGCACGTCGGTCGCGGTCGCCCTCCTGCGCCAGGGCGCCCGCGAACTCATCGACGGCATCCCGCACTGAACCGGGCCGGCCGTCGGCCCGTGCGGCGTCGACGGTGACCGGCCCGCGTTGCGCCGCTGTTCGGGCTCTCCGCCCGTTCAGGGCGACGTCTGATTCTCGCCGGCGCAGGGACAAGTGCCCGGCGACGCTGGGGTCATGAACACGACTCATGAGGCCCGTGCCATCGATGCGGGCGTACTGAAGCAGCTGCGCGAGCGGGACGACGCCGGTCTCGCTCGGCAGTCCGTCATCGATCCGCAGGGCGGTGCCCCGCTGCGCTGCTGTTTGCGGCACAGCGAGGCCGGCGAGCGGATCGTCCTCGTCTCCTACGCGCCCTTGCGCCGCTGGGCGGCCGAGACCGGTGTCGACCCGGGCCCGTACGACGAGTGCGGCCCTGTGTTCATCCATGCCGACGAATGCGGCGGGCAGACCTCCGGTCCCGGCTACCCGGCCGAACTGCACGGCGCTCGCCGGGTGTTGCGTGCGTACAGTGCCGAGGGGCACATCCTTGGTGGCACGCTGATCGAGATCCCCACGGAACGGGCCGCCGAGGTGGACAGTGCGCTGCGTGGCGTCTTCGCCGACCCGGCCGTGGAACTGGTGCACGTCCGCGCGGTGGAGTTCGGCTGTTTCATGGTGGAGATACGCCGCGGGTAGGACAGGCGCCACCTATGTGCCGGTCGGTCCAGGACGCCCCGGGCCGGGAAGCCGTCCGGCCGGACCGGCGGACACGGGGCCGACGCACCCGGGAACGGCTCAACGGCCAGCCCTCGGTGGGCACGTAACCTACGCAGAGGACGGGGGACGCGCAGAGCACAGAGAGCGGACGGCACGCATGGGCGAGTTGCTTCTGATCCGGCACGGTGAGACCGAGTGGTCCCGGTCCGGGCGGCACACGAGCCATACCGATCTGCCGCTGACCGACCTCGGTGAGCGTCAGGCCCGCGCCCTCGTACCGCTGCTCGCCGACCGCAAGATCGGGCTCACTCTGGTCAGTCCGGCCCTGCGTGCCCGGCGCACCGCCGAACTCGCCGGGCTGACCTCTCCCCGTATCGTCCCTGACCTGCGAGAATGGGACTACGGCGGCTACGAAGGTGTGACCACGGTCGAGATCCACCGCACCCGGCCCACCTGGAACCTGTGGACCGACGGCGTCACCCCCGGCCCGGAGGCGCATCCCGGGGAGTCGCCGGCGCAGGTGGGGGAGCGGGCCGACCGGGTGCTCACCCAGGTCCGGGCAGCCGCCGAAACGGTGGGGGACGCCGACCTCGCACTCGTTGCGCACTCCCACTTCCTGCGCGTGTTCACCGCCCGCTATCTGGGGCTGAGTCCGGCCGGCGGCACCCTGTTCCGGCTCGCCACAGGGGCTGTGTCCCGGCTCGGAACCGAGCACGGCAATCCCGTCATCACCGCCCTGAACGTGGCGCTCCCCGAGAGTCTCTTCCACATGGTCGCACCGGAGCCGCCGGAGGCGACCGACTCGTCCCGGGACATGTGACGCCGGGGGCGTCCGGGGCGGGGTGAGGGACGCCGGACGCGCGGCTCCCGGCGTTCACAGGGATTCGCCCGGCGTTTACAGGGATGGAGGAGCGCGCTAGCCTCCCGCAGTGAAGTGGGAGCGCTCCCAAGCCTCCGTGTTCGTCCACCCGCACATCGCCCCACCCGAAGCGAAGGGACGTACATCGTGATCCACTCATTGAGCCGCCGATTACCGGCCGGCAGCACGATCCTCGCCGGTACCCGGCGCAGAGCCATCCTCCTGACCCTCCTCGCCCTGCTCACCACCATCCCCGCACTCGGGCTCGTGCTCACGACCGGGCAGCGGGCCGAGGCGCACGGCACGCCCATGAAGCCGGGCAGCCGCACCTTCCTGTGCTGGCAGGACGCGCTGACCGGCACCGGTGAGATCAAACCGGTCAACCCCGCCTGCGCGGCCGCGGCGCAGCAGAGCGGGACGACCCCGTTCTACAACTGGTTCTCGGTGCTCCGCTCCGACGGCGCGGGGCGCACCCGCGGTTTCGTCCCCGACGGCGAGCTGTGCAGCGGCGGGAACCCGAACTTCACCGGGTTCAATCAGCCCCGCGACGACTGGCCGCTCACCCATCTGACCTCGGGCGCGACCGTCGACTTCGCGTACAACGCCTGGGCCGCACACCCTGGTTCGTTCTACGTCTACCTCACCAAGGACGGCTTCGACCCGACGAAGACGCTCACCTGGGACGACATGGAGGACACCCCCTTCCTCACCGTCGATCACCCGCCGCTGAACGGGACCCCGGGCACGGTCGAGGCCAACTACTCCTGGTCCGGCGCCCTTCCGGCGGGCAAGGAGGGCCGCCACATCGTCTATGTGGTCTGGCAGCGTTCCGACAGCCAGGAGACCTTCTACTCCTGCTCCGACGTCGTCTTCGACGGCGGAAACGGCGAGGTGACGGGGGTCAAGGACCCGACCACCCCGACCGAGCCGCCGCCGGGTCTGTGCACCGCGGTCCCGCGCACCACCAACAGCTGGACCGGCGGCTACCAGTCGGAGGTCACCGTCACCAACACCGGCGACGTACCGATGCTCGGCTGGATGGTCGGCTGGACGCAGCCGGACGGCCAACGCGTCGACAGCCTCTGGAACGGCGCGATGACCGTCCAGGGACAGGACGTGATGGTCCACAACGCGGACTGGAACGGACCCCTCGATCCCGGTGAATCCGCCACCTTCGGATACGTCTCCTCGGGCGGGGAGCCGGATCCGGCCACGCAGTTCGACTGCACCGTGGGATGAGCGAACGGCCGGTACCTCACCCGAGGTACCGGCCGTTCACAGGAGGGCGGGGGTCAGGAGATCAGCTCCACCTCCGCCAGCGTTCCCTCACCTTCCGGCACCAGGCGGTAGTGCGCGTACGTTCCCGCCGTGCTCACCGAGAACACCCGGGTCTGCTTGTCCCACGCGAACGACTGCGCCGACCGCTTGTCCAGGTCCTTCCACGTCGTGCCGTCCGACGAGCCCTGCAGCACCCAGCCCTTCGGGGCCTTCGCCGCCGCGCCCGACGTCAGTGTGTACTGGACCGCCTTCGTCGATGCGGGCACCGACAGCTCCAGCGGGCCGTTCACCGTCGCGGTCGTGGCCGACGTGTTGTCGAACAGGGCGCCCTCGCCCTTCAGCACGTCCTTCTTCGGCGACGGCACCTGGTCGTCCTTGGTGATCGACGTCGGGGCCGCGTCCTTGCCCGTGCCCCATGCCGACGGCTTGGGGCCCATGTCGAACTCGAGGACACCGCCCTTGGCGAGCAGGTCGTGCGGCAGCGACGTGGACGTCCACTTCTTGCCGTTGACCTTCAGGCCCTGCACATAGATGTTCTTCGCGCTGTTCTTCGGGGCCTTGACCACCAGGTCGTGGCCGTTCTCCAGGTGGACGGTCGTCTTCGTGAAGAGCGGCGAGCCGATCGCGTACTCCCCACTGCCCATCACCAGCGGGTAGAAGCCGAGCGAGGAGAAGAGGTACCAGGCCGACTGCTCGCCGTTGTCCTCGTCACCGTGGTAGCCCTGGCCGATCTCGCTGCCGGTGTAGAGGCGGCCGAGGACCTCGCGGACCTTCTCCTGGGTCTTCCAGGGCTGCGACGCAGCGTCGTACATGTACGTGACGTGGTGCGCGACCTGGTTGCTGTGGCCGTACATGCCCATCCGGACGTCACGCGCCTCCGTCATCTCGTGGATGACACCGCCGTACGAGCCGACGAACTCCGGGCCCGCCGTCTCGGGGGTGGAGAAGTACGTGTCGAGCTTCTTGGCCAGGCCGTCGCGGCCGCCGTACAGGTTCGCCAGACCGCGGCTGTCCTGCGGGGCCGTGAACGCGTAGCCCCAGCCGTTCGTCTCCGTGTAGTCGTAGCCCCAGATGCGCGGGTCGTACGTGTCGGAGGCGACCCGCCAGTCACCCTTGGCGTCCTTGCCCTGGAAGAAGCCCGCCTTGGAGTCGAACAGCTCGACATAGTTGCGGGCCCGGTTCAGGAAGTACTCCGACTCCTCCTTGTACCGCTCCTTCTTCGTCTTCTTGTAGAGCGCCTGGCCCATCTGCGCGAGGCCGTAGTCGTTGAGGTAGCCCTCCAGCGACCAGGACAGACCCTCGTGCGTCGACGTGTTCGCGTAACCCGCGAACGGGGACGTCTCCATGCCCTTGCGACCGACACCCGACGACGGCGGAACCACCGTGGCGTTCTTCAGCGCCGCCTCGTAGGCCGCCTCGCCGTCGAACTTCACGCCCTTGACGTAGGCGTCCGCGAACGCGACGTCCGACGAGGTGCCGGTCATCAGGTCGGCGTAGCCGGGGGAGGACCAGCGGGAGATCCAGCCGCCGTCCTTGTACTGCTGGACGAAGCCGTCGACCATCTCGCCGGCTTTCTTCGGCGTGAGGAACGAGTACGCGGGCCAGGTCGTCCGGTACGTGTCCCAGAAGCCGTTGTTGACGTACACCTTGCCGTCGACGATCTTCGCACCCGTGTGGGTGGGGGTGTCGGAGCCGATCTGCGGAGAGAACGGGCTGGCGTACTGGTCCTTGCCGCCGACCTTCTCGAAGCCCGAGTTCGGGTAGAGATACAGGCGGTACATGCTGGAGTAGAGACTCGTCAGCTGGTCGGCGTCGGCGCCCTCGACCTCCACCTTGCCCAGGATGTCGTCCCAGGCGTGCTGCGCCTGGTCCTCGACGCGGCCGAAGGAACGGGACGCGGGGATCTCCGCGGCGAGGTTCTGCTTCGCCTGGTCGATGCTGATCAGCGAGGTGGCCAGGCGGAGGTTGACCGTACGGTCCTTGCCGGCGTCGAAGCGGAGGTAGCCCGTCACGTCGTCACCGCCGCCGCCCTTGAGCTTGCCGCTCGCGGTGACCGGTGCGTCGAAGACGCCGTAGACGAAGAGCCGGGTGGCGCCGGTGGAGAGGCCGCTCTTCACGTCGGAGAAGCCGGTGAAGGAGCTGGTCCCGGGGTCGAGGGTGAGCCCGCCGTCGTTGGAGATGTTGTCGAAGACGACGGACGCGTCGTCACCGGGGTAGGTGAACCGCATCCGTGCCGCGTGGTCGGTCGGCGTCATCTCGGCCTTGAGGCCGTTCTCGAACGTCACACCGTAGTAGTGCGGCTTCGCCGTCTCGTTCTCGTGCTTGAACGGCAGCGCGCGCGCCGTGCGGGAGGCGTCCGGCTCGTCCTTGGCCACCGACGGCATCAGCTGGAACGTCTGCCGGTCGCCCATCCAGGGGCTCGGCTCATGGCTCGCGCTGAACGCCTGGAGCGTGGGCAGGTTGTCGTCGTTGTTGGCACGCTGGTAGTCGTACAGCCAGCTCGTCGAGCCGGCGTTGGTGACGGGCGTCCAGAAGTTGAAGCCGTTCGGGACCGCGGTGGCGGGGAAGTTGTTGCCGCGCGAGAAACCGCCGCTGGAGTTGGTGCCGCGGACCGTCGACGCGTAGTCGGACAGGTGCGCCCGGCGCTTCTCGGGAGCCTTCGGGGCGAGCTTGATGTCGTCGATCCAGCCCTGGAACTTCGCCGGGCCCTTGGGGGAGTCGTACGCCACCAGGATCCGGTCGACGGTCTTGCCCGCCGCGACCGTGCCGATGCGGGAGGCGACCTTGTTCCACTGGTTGACGTACAGCCGCTTGGCGTCGGCCTGGCCCTGCGGGGTCAGCAGACCGCCGTGGCTGTCGGTGGCGCCCAGGTCGCTCAGATACGTGCCGTCGGTGAAGGCGAGATCGACCGACACATGGGTGGCGGGGTACGAGAGGTCCGTCTCGCCCATCTGGGGGTAGACCAGGTAGGAGAGTTCGGTGTCCCGCGTGACGGCCGTGTCGACGTCGAAGACCTTGTTGTACGAGTACGCGTGGCCGTCCGGCTTGTGCGTGCCCGCGTACCGCAGGGCCTTCTTTCCGGTGAAGCCCGCGCCGGCCTTGGCCGTGGGCGAGCCGGACGGGCCGCGGTCGATCTGGCTGCGCATCTCCTCGGGGGCGGGGGTGCTGGTGTCGCCGTCGGAGAACTGGACGTCGGCGAGCTGGGTGATGCCCGAGCCGCCCTTGTTCTTCGTGATGTCCAGGCGGAAATGCTGGTAGGCCGTGTCGTTCGAGAAGTCGTACGACTTCGTCTGGAAGCGCTCGGAGAAGGACTGGTCGGTCCGGGAGTCGAGGTCGGTCCAGGTCTTGCCGTCGGTCGAGCCCTTGAGGGTCCAGTCCTTCGGGTCGCGCTCGTCGTGGTCATTGGCCGAAGTGAGCGCGTATGTCACGACCTTGACCGGTTCGTCGAGGTCGAACTCGATCCAGCCGGTGGGTTCGAAGGTCAGCCACTTCGAGGAGGACTCCCCGTCGATCAGGTTCTCCTTCACCTCGCCGCCGCCGGTGTTCTCACCGCTGGCGCGAAGATCCGTGACCTTGTCGGTGACATTGCCCGGTATTCCGGCGGAGAAGCCGCCGTCGATACCCGATGCCCGCTTCTTCCCGTCCGGTCCCTCTTCCACGGTGTTGCGCCAGTCCGGCTGCTTTTCGTTCGCTTCGAACGATGAGCTGAATGTCTGGTCGCCCGTGGGCTTTTCACCCTTTCCGGCAGACCTCGCCGACTGCGCGGCGGCCGTGGTGGGGGCGGTCACCACCAGGACCAGTGAAGCCGCGATGAGTGCGGCCGTACGGTTATGTCTCTTACGAGAACCATGTCGGGGCTGCATGCCGAGCCATTCCTCCCGAGGAAAGCGCGCTGGACAACGTTGTCAGGGCGATGTGCAGGATCCAGTAGGGAGGCAAGTGGCGTGATGTGTCAAGGGTGTTGGGTGGGTGTGCCCGGGCGAATCGACCGGAATGCGGAAACTGTTACACCTGGAGGAGCGCGCGCGGGGTTCATGTATCCGCGAGGTCTCAACTCGGGAAAGACTGCCGATCAAACCTGTATTCGATCTTGATCAGTTGGCGAGAAGTGGACTATACCTGTGGGCATCTGCACAGCCGCTTCACACGGGCGCGGACGCGGGGGTGGGGGAACGGCTGCGGGCCACAATCGATGGCCTCGCTGTACGGTCTCCCGATACCCCCACTGCACCAGGCAATTCGGTACATCTGCATGACCAAGCGCAACTGACCGCGGTGGCGGGGCCCTTCGCCTGAGGCGATATCGACGGGTGACCGGTACACCGCCTGAGTCCTGGAGAAGGCGAGGACTTGAGCATGGGATCCACCTCTGCGCAGAGCGACAACGGCGGCCTCGGTCGCCGCGATCTGATCAAGCGCTCCGCAGCGCTCGGCCTGATCGCCGTTCCGACGATGAGCTTCCTCTCCGCTTGTGCGTCCGGCGGCGACGAGGGCAATGCGAAGGAAGAGAAGAAGGGCTCGGTCACCAAGGACAACCCCTTCGGCGTCAACAAGGGCGGAAACCTCGAGGTCGTCGTCTTCAAGGGCGGCTACGGCGACGACTACGCCAAGGCCTGGGAAGCGCTGTTCGACAAGAAGTGGGGAACGAAGACCACGCACCTGGGCACCCAGGAGATCACCGGCAAGCTGCAGCCGCGCTTCAACGGCGGCAACCCGCCGGACGTCATCGACGACTCGGGCGCCCAGCAGATCAAGCTCGACGTCCTCTTCAAGGGCGGTCAGCTCTTCGACCTCGCCCCGGTGCTCGACGCTCCGTCGGTCGACGACCCGTCCAAGAAGGTCCGCGACACCCTGATCGCCGGCACCATCGAGCAGGGTCTGCAGGGCGGCAAGGTCGTCGCCCTCAACTACGTCTACACGGTCTGGGGTCTGTGGTACTCCGGCAAGCTCTTCAAGGACAAGGGCTGGGCCGAGCCGAAGACGTGGGAAGACTTCCTCTCGATCTGCAAGAAGGCCAAGGCCGACGGCATCGGCGGTCTGGCTCACCAGGGCAAGTACCCGTACTACATCAACATCCTGATCATGGACCTCATCGCCAAGACCGGCGGTCTCGAGGCCATGAAGGCGATCGACAACCTCGACCCGAAGGCGTTCGTCGGCAGCGACGCGGCCAAGGCGTCCATCGAGGCGGTGTACGAGATCGTCGAGAAGGGCCTGCTGATGCCGGGCACCAACGGCCTGACCCACACCGAGTCGCAGACCCGCTGGAACCAGTACAAGGCCGTCTTCATCCCCTCCGGTTCCTGGCTGGAGAACGAGCAGCTCAAGCAGACGCCGGCGGACTTCGACATGAAGTTCCTGCCGATTCCGCTGCTGCCGGGCAGCAAGCTTCCCTTCGAGGCGATCCGGGCCGGCTCCGGTGAGCCGTTCATCATCCCCTCCAAGGCCAAGAACCTGCCCGAGGCGCAGGAGTTCATGCGGATGATGCTCTCCAAGGAGTGGTCGACGAGCTTCGCCAAGGAGGCGAACTCGCTGACGATCCTGAAGGACGGTGTCGACCCGAGCGTCCAGCTGCGTCCGGGCACCCAGTCCACGGTCGGGGCGGTGAAGGCGGCGGGCGACGCCAACTCCTTCAACTACCTCTACCCGAGCTGGTACAGCGAGATGGACGTCGCGATCCAGAACGCGTCCAACGAGCTGATGTCCAAGCGCATCCAGCCGGCCGAGTGGCTGAAGCGTGCCCAGGCCGCCGTGGACAAGGCGGCCAAGGACCCGGCCAGCAAGCAGAACCACCGCGACTGATCTCGGCGCTCGCCGTAAAACCAGGGGCAGGATGTCATGCGAAAAGGGCAGTACAGATTCATCGCGGGATTTCTTCTCGCACCGCTGGCGTTGTATCTGATCTTCGTGATCTGGCCGTACATCCAGACCTTCGGGTACTCATTCACCAACTGGTCCGGACAGTCACCGGTATTCGACTTCGTCGGCCTGGACAACTACACCGCGTTGTTCCACGACGATGTCTTCCGTACGGCCCTCTGGCACAACATCCTGCTCCTGGTGTTCATTCCGGTCTTCACCATCCTGATCGCCCTGTTCTTCGCCTTCATGGTGAACGCGGGCGGCCGGGGCGGTTCCGGTGGTGTGCACGGCGTCAGGGGTTCCAGCTTCTACAAGATCATCTACTTCTTCCCCCAGGTGCTGTCACTCGCGATTCTCGCGGTGCTGTTCCAGGCGGTGTACCGAAGTGACCAGGGGGGCCTGCTCAACGGGCTCCTCATGAAGCTCGGGCTGGTCGACACCGACAGCCCCATCGAGTGGATGAACGACCCCAAGCTCGTGCTCTGGTGCCTGATGGTCATCATCGTGTGGCACGGGGTCGGCTTCTACCTGGTGCTCTTCTCCGCGGCGATGCAGTCCATCCCGAAGGAGATCTACGAGGCCGCCCTGCTGGACGGCGCCGGCCGCGCCCAGACCTTCTTCCGGGTGACGCTTCCGCTGCTCTGGGACTCCGTGCAGACTGCGTGGGTCTATCTCGGCATCGTGGCGATGGACATGTTCGTCCTGGCGTCGACCATGACGCCGGGTACGGGCTTCGGTGGCGGCCCCGACCATCACGGTGAAGTCATGGCGACGGTGCTGATGCGGAACTTCCTGTACTTCGGCAAGAGCGGCTACGCCTGCGCGATGGGCGTCGTGATGCTCATCCTGACCATGATCATTTCCGTCATCACGCTGCGTGCTACCCGCCGTGAGCGCATCGAGTTCTGAGCGGGAGTCAAGCAATGAGTACACCCATCAAAGAACCGTCGGTCGCCGTCGACGACAGCATTCCCGGGCAGAGGGGCTCGAAGAAGGCACCTGGGCCCGGTGACCGCCGGACCGAGGGCATGACCCTCAACGTCTTCTCGCACGGCTTTCTCGTGCTGTGGGCCGTCCTGATCGTCCTGCCGCTGTTGTGGCTGCTGCTCAGTGCGTTCAAGACGGACGCGCAGATCGGTGGCTCGGCGCTGAGCTGGCCGACGAACTGGTCCTTCGATGTCTTCGGGCGCGCCTGGGACAAGGGCATCGGCGACTACTTCGCCAACACCCTGATCGTGCTGGTGTTCTCGGTGCCGCTGACGATGCTCTTCGGGGCGATGGCGGCGTACGTCCTGGCACGGTACGAGTTCCCGGGCAACCGGATCATCTACTACTTCTTCGTCAGCGGCGCGATGTTCCCCGTGTTCCTCGCGCTCGTCCCGCTGTTCTTCACGCTGCAGCGGTTCAGCCTGCTGAACACCTACCAGGGTCTGATCCTGGTGTACATCGCTTACTCCCTGCCGTTCACCGTCTTCTTCATGCACTCCTTCTTCAGGACGCTGCCCACGGCGATCCACGAAGCGGCGGTCATCGACGGGGCCTCGCACACCCGGGTCTTCTTCCAGGTGATGATGCCGATGGCCAAGCCCGGCCTGCTGAGCATCGGCATCTTCAATGTGCTGGGCCAGTGGAACCAGTACATCCTCCCCTCGGTCCTGATGCAGCCGCAGAGCTCGGGGGAGAAGGAGAAGTACGTGCTGACCCAGGGACTGATCCAGCTGCAGCAGCAGCAGGGATACGCGACGGACCTGCCGGTGCTCTTCGCCGGTGTGGCCATCGCCATGCTTCCGATGCTGGTCGTCTATCTCTCCTTCCAGCGCCAGATCCAGGCGGGCCTCACCGCAGGCACGATGAAGTAGCCGAGGGCCGCCCGACGGCGGCCCTCGCCATCCGGGACGCCGTCGGCCGATCCGGGGGCCTGCGTGACGACGGCCTGTGTGACCCCGTGGGGGTCGTGCAGGCCGTCGGCGTGTTCGGGGGGAGGGGCCCAACCGCGTCCATCCGGGCCGGGGCTGCCGGACATATGTCCGGACATGCCGCACCTCTTGCACACAGATGAACCGTCCGCCGGCCGTATGTCGGCGGGCGGTTCGTCTGTTTTTTCACGGCCGCCCCATGTTTTCCCTGGTGAGGAGGGTTCGGCGGCCCGCTCATCGGAGGCTTCCGCTGCTCAAGGTCTTGACGGGTGGTGCCCCAAAACGCTCAGCTTAGAGTTCACATGTTAGAGAAACCGCTAGGAGTGAGAGAGTCGATGGAGACTCCCGGGTCGCAGACATCTCTGCATCGCGCCAACCTTGAGCGGGTTGTGCGCGCCGTGCGCATGGCGGGTTCGCTCACCCAGGCGGAGATCGCCAGGAGTACAGGCCTCTCCGCGGCCACCGTCTCCAACATCGTCCGCGAGCTCAAGGACGGCGGCACCGTCGAGGTGACCCCCACGTCCGCGGGCGGCCGCCGGGCCCGCAGCGTCTCTCTCAGCGGCGACGCCGGCATCGTGATCGGCGTCGATTTCGGGCATACGCACCTGCGGGTGGCGGTCGGCAACCTGGCCCATCAGGTGCTCGCCGAGGAGTCCGAGCCACTGGACGTGGACGCCTCGTCGGCGCAGGGCTTCGGACGGGCGGAACAGCTGGTCAAGCGGCTGATCGAATCGACCGGGATCAGCTCGGACAAGGTGATCGGCGTCGGCCTCGGCGTTCCCGGTCCGATCGATGTGGAGTCCGGCACGCTGGGCTCCACGTCGATCCTGCCGGGCTGGACGGGCATCAATCCCAGCGAGGAGCTGGCCGCGCGGCTCGGTGTGCCGGTGTACGTCGACAACGACGCCAACCTCGGGGCGCTGGGCGAGCTGGTCTGGGGCAGCGGCCGCGGCGTCAAGGACCTCGCCTACATCAAGGTCGCGAGCGGTGTCGGCGCCGGGCTGGTGATCGACGGGCACATCTACCGCGGGCCCGGCGGCACGGCCGGCGAGATCGGGCACATCACGCTCGACGAATCGGGCCCTGTGTGCCGCTGCGGCAACCGGGGCTGCCTGGAGACCTTCACGGCCGCGCGGTACGTCCTGCCCCTGCTCCAGCCCAGCCACGGGCCCGATCTCACCATGGAGCGGGTGGTCCAGCTGGCCCGGGAGGGCGATCCGGGCTGCCGCCGGGTGATCGGGGACGTCGGGCGGCACATCGGCAGCGGCGTCGCCAACCTGTGCAACCTGCTCAACCCCAGCCGGGTGGTCCTCGGCGGCTCCCTCGCCGAGGCGGGCGAACTGGTGCTCGCGCCGATCCGCGACTCGGTGTCGCGCTACGCCATTCCCAGTGCCGCCAGGAAACTCTCGGTGCTTCCCGGGGCGCTCGGCGCGCGGGCGGAGGTGCTCGGTGCGCTGGCTCTCGTACTGAGCGAGATGGGCGATTCGACCCTATTGGAGAGCACTCTGACGACGGCGACCCCTGCCTTCACTTAGATAACGAATGGCACCGTTGTCATCTCGTTAAGAATTTACTCCTTGACGTCGGGGCTGCGGCCGAGTTGACTTCCAGCCACCTCGGCCGCAACGTCGCGGCCTCGTCAGGGAGGTTCGAGAATGAACACGCGTATGCGTCGTGCCGCCGTTGCCGTTGCCGCCACCGCGATGGCCGTTTCGCTTGCCGCTTGCGGCAGCGCCAAGGAGTCCGGCGACAAGGCCACGGACACCGAGTCCGCGAAGAAGGGCAACGATCTCAAGATCGGTCTGCTCCTTCCCGAGAACCAGACGGCCCGGTACGAGAAGTTCGACCGGCCGATCATCGAGAAGAAGATCGGCGAGCTCACCGGCGGCAAGGCGAAGGTCATCTACGCCAACGCCAAGCAGGACGCCACGGTGCAGACCCAGCAGGTCGACACCATGATCACCAACAAGGTCGATGCGCTGATCATCGACTCGGTGGACTCCAAGGCCATAGCCGGCGCCGTGAAGAAGGCCAAGGACGCGGGCATCCCCGTCGTCGCCTTCGACCGCCTCGCCGAGGGCCCGATCGACGCCTACACCTCCTTCGACAACGAAGAGGTCGGCCACGTCCAGGGCAAGGCCCTGCTGGAGGCCATGGGCTCCAAGGCCAACGGCGGCACGATCGTGATGATGAACGGCGCGATCACCGACCCGAACGCCGCCCTCTTCAAGAAGGGCGCCAAGGCGGAGCTCGACGGCAAGGTCAAGGTCGGCAAGGAGTACGACACCAAGGAGTGGAAGCCGGAGAACGCCAACGCCAACATGGAGGCGGCGATCTCGGCCCTCGGCAAGGGCAAGATCGACGGCGTCTACTCCGCCAACGACGGCATGGCGGGCGGCATCATCACCGCCCTCAAGGCCGCCGGTCTCGCCAAGCTCCCGCCGGTGACCGGTCAGGACGCCGAGCTGGCCGGTGTGCAGCGCATCGTCGCCGGTGAGCAGTTCATGAGCGTCTACAAGCCGTACGGCCCCGAGGGCGAGGCCGCCGCCTCGATGGCAGTGGCGCTGGCCCAGGGCAAGAAGCTCGACTCGATCGCCACCTCCACGGTCGACAGCCCGACCAACAAGGGCGTTCCCACGTTCCTGGTCCCGGTCGTCTCGCTGACCAAGGACAACATCAAGGACACCGTCCTCAAGGACGGCGTCTACACGCTGGACGAGATCTGCACGGCCAACTACAAGGCCGCCTGCACCAAGCTCGGCCTGCAGTAGGCCGCGCCCCCGCCGCGAGCGCGGTCGGGCACTCGCCTTGCTCGCAAGGCGAGCTGACCGCGCACCGGCAGCAAGCCGGCTGAAAGATTCTCAGCGGCTTGCACCCGTGGAAGCCTGTCCGGCGCCCCGCACATCAACCGTCCCGCTATCGGGCGGGGCGCCGGGCGGAACGCTTCCGCACTTCTGTTCTCTTCTGCTCGACCACCGCGCCCTCCCCCGGCGCGGCATCCCCGCCGGTCAGGCGGCGAAGGAGATGGTTCACGTGTCCGCTACGCCCGTGTTGGCGTTGCGAGGGGTCTCCAAGCGATTCGGTGCCGTTCAGGCGCTCACCGATGTAGAGCTCGAGGTCCACGCAGGCGAGGTGGTCGCCCTGGTGGGCGACAACGGCGCCGGTAAATCAACGCTGGTCAAGACGATCGCCGGAGTCCACCCCATCGATGACGGAGTCATCGAGTGGGACGGCAAGGGCGTCCAGATCAACCGGCCGCACGACGCCCAGAACCTGGGCATCGCGACCGTCTATCAGGACCTCGCGCTCTGCGACAACATCGATGTCGTCGGCAACCTCTACCTCGGCCGGGAGCTCCGTAAGTTCGGAGTCCTCAACGAGGTCGAGATGGAGCGCCGCTCCCGCGAGCTCCTCAGCACGCTGTCGATCCGTATCCCCAGCGTCCGCATTCCGATCGCCTCTCTCTCCGGTGGTCAGCGCCAGACCGTGGCCATCGCCCGCTCGATGCTCGGTGAGCCCAAGCTCGTCATCCTCGACGAGCCGACCGCGGCCCTCGGTGTCGAGCAGACCGCACAGGTCCTCGACCTGGTCGAGCGGCTGCGCGAGCGCGGCCACGCGGTGATCCTCATCAGCCACAACATGGCCGACGTCAAGGCGGTCGCCGACAAGGTGGCCGTGCTCCGGCTGGGCCGTAACAACGGCGTCTTCGACGTCGCGACCACCTCGCAGGAAGAGATCATCTCCGCGATCACGGGCGCCACGGACAATGCCGTGACCCGTCGCGCGGCGCGCAACGGGGAGGCCCAGAAGTGAGCACCGACAACACCTCCAGCCCGATACTGGCGAAGACGGCCGACGCGCCCGCCGAGAACCCCGCCGCGGCGGCAGGTTCCGTCACCGCCGTCGACCCCCGGCTGCTCGTCCGCGAGCAGGGCATCGCCGGATACCTCGGCGAGTTCAAGCGCAAGATGAAGGCCGGCGACCTGGGCTCGATCCCCGTCGTCCTCGGCCTGGTCATCATCTGGGCGATCTTCCAGAGCCTCAACTCGAACTTCCTCACCGCCGGCAACCTCTCGGACATCTCGGTCGCCATGGTCGGCACCGGCATGATCGCGGTCGGCATCGTCTTCGTCCTGCTGCTCGGCGAGATCGACCTCTCGGTCGGCTCGGTCAGCGGTGTCGCGGGCGCCACCTTCGCCGTACTCAATGTCACCCACGGCATGTCCGAGTGGCTGGCCCTGGTCCTGGCGATCGTTACCGGCGCCGTGGCCGGCGCGATCCACGGCTACATCTTCGCCAAGATCGGCGTCCCCGCCTTCGCCGTCACCCTGGCCGGTCTGCTGTTCTGGAACGGCTTCATGCTCCAGATCCTCGGCTCCAACGGCACCATCAACCTCGACTCCGAGGGCGTGGTGGCCAAGCTGACCAGCTACTACTTCAGCGATGTCGCGGCCGGATACGGCCTCGCCGTGGTCGCCGTGGCGGCGTACTTCCTGTCGGCCTTCTTCGACAGCCGTCGCCGTGAGGCCGTGGGCGTCCCGTCCCGCCCGCTCAGCGAGATCATCGTGCGCACGGCCGGGCTGGCCGTGGTGGCCTTCGCCGTCGCGATCATGTTCAACCAGTACAAGGGTCTGCCGCTCGCCGTGGTGATCTTCCTGATCATGCTGGTGGCGACCGACTTCGTACTGCGCCGCACCTCGTACGGCCGCAAGATCTTCGCGCTCGGTGGCAGCGTCGAGGCATCCCGCCGTGCCGGTATCAATGTGGTGATGATCCGGACCTCGGTCTACGCGATCTCCGGCACCTTCGCCGCCATCGGCGGACTCTTCATCGCCTCCAAGATCACCTCCGCCAACCAGGGCGCGGGTAGCGGTGAGCTCCTGATGAACGCCATCGCGGCGGCCGTCATCGGTGGCACCAGCCTCTTCGGTGGCCGTGGCCGCACCTGGAACGCGCTGCTCGGTGTACTGGTCATCATCTCGATCCAGTACGGCCTTGCCCTGCAGGGCATCGCCTCACCGATCCAGTACATGATCACCGGTGGCGTGCTGCTCGCCACGGTCGTCATCGATGCCATCACGCGCAAGACCCAGAAGACGGCGGGCCGCGCCTGACCGCGGAACCCGCGCCTGTGCCCGGCACCCTTCGTGGTGCCGGGCACTTGCGTGTACGTATGTACGCACGCGCCGATCCGCACCGGAAAGCACCTCCCGATGACCTCGGCCCGGGACGGAACATTAGACTCAGCGGACCGGCACGCTAGACCAGCTCAAACGCAAGGAGGCACGGGTGGCCCTGCTGACCCGCATCGGGGGACCGCGCGACCTGGACCGGCTCAGTCCTGAGCAGCTGGAACAGCTCGCCGAGGAAATCCGGACCTACCTCGTCGACGCAGTCTCCAAGACCGGCGGCCACCTCGGCCCCAACCTGGGTGTCGTCGAGCTGACCATCGCCCTGCACCGGGTCTTCGATTCGCCGAAGGACAAGGTGCTCTTCGACACCGGTCACCAGAGCTACGTGCACAAGCTCCTCACCGGTCGCCAGGACTTCTCGAAGCTCAAGAGCAAGGGCGGCCTCTCGGGCTACCCCTCACGCGCCGAGTCCGACCACGACATCATCGAGAATTCGCACGCCTCGACCGTCCTCGGCTGGGCCGACGGCCTCGCCAAGGCCAACGAGGTGCTGAAGAAGGACGACCATGTCGTCGCGGTCATCGGTGACGGCGCACTCACCGGCGGAATGGCCTGGGAGGCGCTGAACAACATCGCCGCCGCCAAGGACCGCCCGCTCGTCATCGTCGTCAACGACAACGAGCGTTCCTACGCCCCGACCATCGGCGGCCTGGCCAACCACCTCGCCACCCTGCGCACCACCGACGGCTACGAGCGCTTCCTGGCCCGCGGCAAGGACATCCTGGAGCGCACCCCCGTCGTCGGCAAGCCGCTCTACGAGACGCTGCACGGCGCCAAGAAGGGGCTGAAGGACTTCATCGCCCCGCAGGGCATGTTCGAGGATCTCGGCCTGAAGTACGTCGGCCCGATCGACGGCCACGACATCGAGGCCCTGGAGTCCGCGCTGCAGCGGGCCAAGCGCTTCGGCGGCCCGGTCATCGTGCACTGCCTGACCGAGAAGGGCCGCGGCTACACCCCCGCGCTCCTCGACGAGGCCGACCGCTTCCACGCCGTCGGCAAGATCCACCCCGACACCGGCCTGCCCGTCGCCACCTCCGGCCTCGACTGGACCTCCGTCTTCGGCGAGGAGATGGTCAAGCTCGGCAAGGAGCGCAAGGACATCGTCGCGATCACCGCGGCCATGCTCCAGCCGGTCGGCCTCACCGCGTTCGAGAAGGAATTTCCGGACCGGATCTACGACGTCGGCATCGCCGAGCAGCACGGCGCGGTCTCCGCGGCGGGCCTCGCCACCGGCGGACTGCACCCGGTCTTCGCGGTGTACGCCACGTTCCTCAACCGGGCCTTCGACCAGGTCCTGATGGACGTCGCCCTGCACAAGTGCGGCGTCACGTTCGTCCTGGACCGGGCGGGGATCACCGGCACCGACGGCGCCTCGCACAACGGCATGTGGGACATGTCGATCCTGCAGTGCGTGCCGGGCCTGCGGATCGCCGCCCCGCGCGACGCCGACCAGGTCCGCGCCCAGCTGCGCGAGGCCGTCGAGGTCGACGACGCCCCGACCGTGGTCCGCTTCTCCAAGGGCGCGGTCGGCCCGTCGGTCAAGGCCGTCGGCACGGTCGGCGGCATGGACGTGCTCCGCAGGCCCGACGTGGCCCGCCCGGACGTCCTCCTGGTCTCCGTCGGCGCGCTCGCCCCGATGTGCCTGGAGATCGCCGGTCTGCTCGACGCCCAGGGCATCACGACCACGGTCGTCGACCCGCGCTGGGTCAAGCCGGTCGACGAGGCCATGGCCCCGCTCGCCGAGCGGCACCGGGTCGTCGTCACCGTCGAGGACAACAGCCGGGCCGGTGGTGTCGGCTCCGCCGTCGCCCAGGCGCTGCGCGACGCCGGTGTCGACGTACCGCTGCGCGACTTCGGCATCCCGCCGCGCTTCCTCGACCACGCCTCCCGCAAGGAGGTCATGGCCGAGATCGGGCTGACGGCGCCGGACATCGCACGACAGGTCACGGGACTTGTGGCCAAGCTGGACGGCCGCTTCGAGAGCGACGCCGACACGCCGTCCGTGATCGAGCCCGCCCGGGACTGACCCGTACGAGCACCGACCCGTGCGCGGACGGATGAGTGCGAGCGAAAGCGATACGGCCGATGGGCCGGTCGGACGACCCTGTACGGGTGGTCCGACCGGCCCATTCGCGTGAAATCGCCCGACGGCGGGCCCGTTGCCGCGGGTGCTGTCCCAATCATGGCGTCCACGACGAGTGCGTGGAGGTACGCCGGTGACTGCGCAGCAGGACACACCCCCCAGCAACGACGGACTGTTCCGGACCAAGACGGTCGAGCAGTCCATCCGCGACACCGAGGAGCCGGAGCACGCGCTCAAGAAGTCCCTCTCCGCTCTGGACCTCACCGTCTTCGGGGTGGGTGTCATCATCGGCACCGGCATCTTCGTCCTCACGGGCAAGGTGGCGAAGGAGACGGCGGGGCCCGCCACCGCTCTCGCGTTCGTGGCCGCGGGGATCGTCTGCGCCCTTGCCGCGCTCTGTTACGCCGAGTTCGCCTCCACCGTCCCGGTCGCGGGGTCCGCGTACACCTTCGCGTACGCCTCGCTCGGTGAACTGATCGCCTGGATCATCGGCTGGGACCTCGTGCTGGAATTCGCCCTGGGCACGGCGGTGGTGGCGGTCGGCTGGTCCGGCTACGTCCGCTCGTTGATGGACAACGTGGGCTGGACCATGCCCGAGGTGCTCGCCGGACCGGATGTGGCTACCGGATTCGGCTTCGACGTCCTGGCCTTCCTCCTGATCCTCGTCCTGACCGTGATCCTGGTGCTCGGCATGAAGCTGTCCGCCCGGGTCACGACGGTCGTGGTCGCCATCAAGGTGGCCGTGGTCCTGATCGTGATCGTCGCGGGGCTCTTCTTCATCAAGTCCGCCAACTATCATCCGTTCATCCCGCCGGCGCGGCCGCAGCCCACCGGCTCCGGGCTGAATGCACCGCTGATCCAGCTGATCTTCGGTTACGCGCCCACCGACTTCGGCGTCCTGGGCGTCTTCACCGCCGCCTCCGTCGTGTTCTTCGCCTTCATCGGCTTCGACGTCGTGGCCACCGCAGCCGAGGAGACCAAGATCCCGCAGCGCGACATGCCGCGGGGCATCCTCGCCTCGCTCTTCATCTGCACGGTGCTCTATGTCGCCGTATCGCTGGTGGTCACCGGCATGGAGCACTACACCGAGCTGTCGGTGAGCGCGCCGCTGGCCGACGCCTTCAAGGCCGTCGGGCATCCCTTCTACGCCGGGACCATCAGCTTCGGAGCGGCGGTCGGCCTCACGACGGTCTGCATGATCCTGCTGCTGGGGCAGACCCGGGTGTTCTTCGCGATGAGCCGCGACGGGCTGCTTCCGCGCTTCTTCTCGAAGACGCACCCGAGGTTCGGCACCCCGTACCGTCCGACCATCCTGCTCGGCGTGATCATCGCGATCGTCGCCGGATTCACCAGCATCAACGAACTGGCGACGCTGGTGAACATCGGCACGCTCTTCGCGTTCGTGGTCGTCGCCCTGGGCGTCATGGTGCTGCGCCGTACCCGGCCCGATCTGCACCGCGCGTTCCGCACCCCGTGGGTGCCGTTGCTTCCGATCGTCTCCGTCGCGGCCTCGGTGTGGCTGATGCTCAACCTGCCGGCGGAGACATGGCTCCGGTTCGGCATCTGGATGGTGATCGGGGTGGTCATCTACTTCGTGTACGGGCGCCGCCACAGCCGGATCGATGTGCCGGCCGTCCGGCCGTAGCTCAGTCGGTACGCGGCCGTACGGTACGCGGGCCCGCACACCACGCCCCGCACGCCTCGACCCGCTGCCGCAGCTCCCGGTCGGCCGTGACCACGACGCAGTCACGGTCCGCGGACCGGGCCGCCTCGGCGGCGACGAGCTCGACGATCAGGTCGTCACCGCTGGCGGGCGCCGACTCCACCCGTACCCCCGGCACCGACTCCACACCGCGGGCCGCGCCCTCGACGACCAGCACGAGCTCCGCGGGGCCGGGGTGCCCGGGCACGCCGGCCGCGGCCAGGGGGACGAGGGCATCCCGCAGCCGTTCGGTCGCGCCCAGCCGGTCCCGCCACCAGCCGTCGGGCACCGACCCGACCACATTGGCCGCGTCCACGATCACCAGCGTCCGTTCGGTCACCATGCCGGAAGGGTGCCACGCACCGGCCGTCGCATGGTTCGTCGGCCGCCGACGGCGGGGAATTCTTTGCCGACTCCGGGAGCATGATCGCCCGGGCGGACGGGTGGCGATTCCGTTTCGTTCGAACGGTGATTCTATGATGGGCCGTTCCCGTCTTCCGCGTGTCGGCCGCACAACGGGCCGCGGAACAGGAGCGGGCAGACATGGGAAGGATGACCTCACGCATGCGAGTCGGATCGGGGCGTGCCGCCCAGGGGAAGGCCTCGGGAACGGGCGCCCTCGGTAACGCCGGGAACGAGCAGTGGGAGGCCGAGTCCCCGGTCGGCGGACGCTGGCTCGTCCGGGGCAAGGACGGCAGGCTCACCGCGTACGCCCGCAATCGGGAGGGGCTCCTGCGCTGGACCGAGGAGCGTCCCGGCGGGCCCCGCTGGCAGGGCCCGGACTTCATTCCGGTTCCGGATCTGACGCACCTCGGCATCGCCCAGGGCGCGGACAGCTATGTGCACTTCTTCGGGCGCCGGTCGGTGGACAAGGGTGAGGGCCTGCCGGCCGTCGACATCGTGCACGCCATCCAGTACCAGACAGGCCGCCCCGTCACCTCGTGGCGATCACTGGGCAACCCGCACAAGGACGCCGAACGAGCCGCACGGATCGGCCCCCCGGCGGGCGCCGTCACTCCGGCCGGTGCGGTGAACGTCTTCGTGCGGAACGCCGGCGGCGGCATGATGCTGCGCCGCGAGGGCAAGAGCGCCAAGTGGGAGGCGTGGACGGACCTGAAGGGCAGTCTGGCGCAGGACACGATGGCCGTGTCGGTCGCCGAATCCGGACGGATCGAACTCCTGGTGCCGGGCAGCGGCCAGGCCATGAGGTGGACCCAGCCCGAGGCCGACGGTGCCTTCGAGAAGGTACAGAACATCCCTGTCGAGATCGCCCCCGGCGGCGTCGCCGCGCTGGAGACCGCCCCGGGCCGGAACACCTTCTACTGGACCGACCCCACCACCGGCGGGATCGTCGCACAGCGACTGGGCACCCCGGTCATCCCGCTGGGCGGGACCCCGGCCGAGGGACCGATCACCGTGCTGCGCGCGGTGCTGGACGGCTACGACTGCACGATCCTCGCGCACCGCGATCTCGACGGGCACGTCATGCTTGCGGCCTGCGGAACCGAGAACGAGGGCGGCGGACTCTGGTGGTCGCCGACGGGTGAACGGACCGCCGCGACGCCGGCGTTGGCACTCGATGTGCACGGGCGGGTGGTCCTCGCCATGATCGGGGCGGACGGCAGGCTGTACGTGGCCCGGCAGAACCGTGAACCGGGTCTGGCGATGGATCCCGCCGAGCGGGTGTGAGCGTGCCCGCCGGCGGCTGACGGGGCGCGCGGCAGCGGTCTGCGCCGATGTCCTGCCGGGGGCCCTGCCGCGTGCGAGCCGTCGGAGCGTCACGCTGTTCATGGCCCAGCGGTTCGTCGTCGCGGAGCGGGCGGGATCCGCTCTTGGTTGCAGGCCGGGCGGCGGCGCACGCTGATCCGTACCCATGGCACCGGCTCCACACCGCGGGCCGCGCACTCGACGACCCGCACCGGCTCGACGGGGCCGGGGTGCCCGGGTACCCGGCTACGGCAGGCGGACCAGGCAGTCCCGCGGCCGCGCCCAGGCGGCCCCGCCGCCCGCCCCCGTCGGCCCGCCAGGCGCTCTCGCGGCGTCCCCTCGAGCACGTGGGCCGGGGCCACGGTCATCGGAGCCCGTTCGGTGACCATGCCGGACGGGTGCCACGCACCCGCCGGCACATGGTCCGTCAGCCGCCGGTGGCGGGGGACTTCTTCGCGGACTCCGGGATGGTGCCGTCCTTGCGGATGGCCTTCCAGAGGTCACCGGCCTGCGGCTGGGCGGCCACCACACGGTTCGGGTCCTGCTTGTCGTACACCACCGGAAGCATGATCGTTTCCATGGTGCTCGGGTCCACGCCGTTCATCGACCGGGCGAACTCCGCCAGGGACTTCAGCGAGGCGAGGCCCGAGTCGGTGGTCAGCGACTTGGTGGCCGAGTTGGCGATCTTGTACGAGTCGGTCGGACTGCTCAGCAGATCCTGCGACTTGACCTCGCTCAGCAGCGCGAGGAGGAACTGCTGCTGGAGACCGATCCGGCCCAGGTCGCTGCCGTCGCCGATGCCGTGCCGGGTGCGGACGTACGAGAGGGACTGGGTGCCGTCGAGCTTGTGCGGGCCGGCCGTGAGGTCGAGGCCGGACGACGTGTCGTGGATGTCCTGAGGAACATCGACCGTGACCCCGCCGATGGCGTCCACCAGATCCTTGAACCCGGCGAAGTTGATCTCCAGATAGTGGTCTATCCGGACCCCGGACATCTTCTCGACGGTCTTGACCACACAGGCCGGACCGACCTGTGAGTAGACGGAGTTGAACATCACGCGGTTCGCGGACGGCGTCGTCGAACCGTCGGCCTTGGTGCACTCGGGCCGGGTGACGAGGGTGTCGCGCGGTATGGACACGGCGACGGCCCTGCTCCGGCCCTCGGGTATGTGCACCACCATCGCGGTGTCGGACCGGGCGCCGCCGACGCTGCCGCCGCCGCCCAGCGCCTTGTTCTCGGCACCGGCTCGCGAGTCGGAGCCGAGCACCAGAAGGTTCTGGCCGCTGGTGGGCAGCTTCTCCGGACGGTCGTCGCCGAGCGCCTTGTTGATGTCGACGCCCTTGATGTTCTTGTCGAGCTGGCTGTACAACCACCAGACGGTGCCACCGGCGGCGAGCAGCAGTACGAGCACAACGCTGAGGGTGATCTTGAGGCCGCGGCGGCGCTTGCGGGGCGTGCCTCTCCGGTTCCGTCCGCCGCCGTGAGAGGTCGAACGACTGTCGCGCGGGCCCGGTGTCATGGCGTCGTGGCTCATCGTGGTCGAGTCCTCAATCTCATTGCCCGGGGTGGGCGGTGAAGTGCGTGGGACTCGGGTGGGGGGTGTGACCGGTCCGTGTATGCATGACTGACCGAGCACTATAGAACAGAGGATCGTGCGAATGTGTGTTTTGGTACTCGTCATCATGACCTGAGCACTCGAACCATTACTCGCTCGCGAGTTGGTTGATCACGGACGGGGCGGGTTTCAGCGGTGCGCATGCGGTGCGCGTCATGCGGGAGGCCGGTGAGTCGGTCGCCGTGTATGACGACCTCTCGACGGGCGACCGTTCGCGGGTTCCCGCGGACGTTCCGTTCGGGCAGGGATCGACGCTCGATGCAGCTCAGCTGCGTCGCACCCCGATGGACGTGTCGGTGCACGGCGTGGTCCGCCTCGCGGCGAAGAAGCAGATCGCCGAGTCCGCGGAACCCCCGCTGTCCTCCTGCCGGGAGAAGGTGCAGGGTCTGCGGACGCTGCCGGAGGCGGTGACCGACAGCGGTGTGCGCGCCTTCGTGTTCTCGTCCTCGGCGTCCGTCCACGGCATGCCCGATGTGCGGCTTGTGACGGAGGACACTCCGTGCGACCCGATCAACACCGGGCCCGCGTCGGGGCCGCCGCCGACCGCATCCGCGGCGAGGCGGGTCGGCACGCGCAGCACGATGCGCGTGCCGTGGTCGCTTCGGCATGGGCCGGGTGGTGTCTGCGGATGGCGCAGGCGCGGCGCTGAACCGAAGGTCGACGACCCGTCGGGGCGGGTCGGCGCTGAGCATATGATGTGTCGGCCCCGTGAGGGCAGGATGAACAACCGGTGAGGCAGAGAGGGTGTTACGGGGCATGCGGAGAAGAGGATCGGACTCCGCGAGCAGTTCCCCCACTCTCGCCCCGTCGTCCGGGCGTCATCAGGTGTGCGGAACGCCGCGTGGCCGCTGGATGCCGCTCGGCAAGGACGGCAGGCTTTCGCTCTACGCCCTTGCGGACGGCGGTCTGTTGCGCTGGACGCAGCAGAGTCCGGGCGGGGACCGGTGGGACGGCCCGGACTTCGTGCCGATCGCGGACCTGACGGACCTCACCATCGTTCAGGGTGCCGACTCGTACGTGCACTTCCTCGGGCGGCGCGAGCGCCGTGGTTCCGACGGGCCGAGCGTGGACATCGTGCACGCGGTCCAGTACCAGACCGCCCGTCCCGTCACCGAATGGCGCTCCCTCGGCAACTTCTACCGTGACCGGGAGACGGGCCGGAAGGTCGGTGCGCCGGCCGGGGCCGTCGACGGACAGGGGACGGTTTTCGTCTTCGTGCGCAACGCGGGTCGCGGACTGCAGGTGCGCCGCGAAGGGAAGGGCGGCAAATGGGGAGCCTGGCAGGACCTCAAGGGCGCCGGGCTGGCCGCCGACATCGTGCCGTCGGTGACCTCGAGCGGGCTCGTGGAGGTCTTTGCGCCCAGTGAGCGCGGGGCGCAGCAGTGGCGTCAGGACGATCCGGACGGCCCGCTGCTGATCGCTCCGCCCTTGCCGTTCCACGCTCTGGAGGGTTCCGCGACGGCGCTGGAGACGGCGCCTGACCGCCTCACCTACTACTGGACCGATACGAACAGGGCCGGGGTCGTCTCCTACCGGGCGGGCGCTTGGCCCGTGCCGGTGGGCGGACAGCCTGGGGGCGGCGCCGTCGTGGCATTGCGCACCCCGCTCGACGGCTATGACTGCACGGTTCTCGCGCAGCGCGGGGCGGGCGGCACTCTGCTGATCGGGGTCTGCGGTACCGAGGGTGAGCAGGGTGGCGTCTGGTGGTCGGACACCACCGAGGAGTGCGTCGGTGATCCCGCGCTCGCCCTCGACGGACACGGTCGCGTCGTCGTGGCGGTTCGCGGGCGGGACGGGGCGGTGTCCGTCGCCCGACAGGAATCGGGACCGGGGCTCACGCTCTCGCCGCACTGGCACCGGCTGTGATCTGACGGCACCTTCTGGAGTGCTGGGCGACACCGGTGTGTCGCCTCGATTCCATGTGGTGTTCACGTGAAGTCGTAAAAGGTTGTACGAGTGCCTGGTGGGATTCATCACGGGCTACATGTCGTATATATCCATTTCATTGGTTGGACGTTGATCGGTTCTTTATGTGAAGGTTCTGTGACTCGCTCGCGAGTGAGCAGGTGTGACCGTTCAGTGGGGCGGTCTCGATGAGGATGACAGGTTTCGGTCTCATACCGTCCGTCGTCCGGGCACGAGGTGTGCCTGGTCGTGGCAGACGCTGGACCGCAGTGGCGTGGGTGGTGGATGCCTCGTGGTCGGTTCCGGTAATCCGGAAGCGGGATCGCTGGTTTCGGCGTACCGGTCTGTGATGCCGGCGGGCGCGCGAAGGGGCATTGTCCGCAAGGTGCCGGCCCCGCTGCGCTCCGCCGTGAAGTCCTCGTTCACCTCGGTCGACGCCATCCGGTCGGCGACGGTCGTCTGGGCGATGGGCGGTCGCCGCAACGCGCCCCGGCACAGTGCGGCCTCCACGCGCCGGGTCGTGCGTTTCAAGGGCCGGCACATGTATGCCCTGCTCGTGGAGGGCGCCACGGCCTGGGCTGCCCGGGCCCGCAATCTGCACATTCTCATCGCCGCGCTGGAGGCCGGGGGGATCGAATACTTCTGTGTCCGCGGTGCCACGACGGACGTTCCGACAGTCGCGGTGCCCGTCCGGCTGCGCGAGTCGGCGGAGGAGATGCTCCAGATCGCCTTCGCACAGACTCCGGGCTACGTGGGCGCGGCCACCGCATCGGAGTCGGGCATGCGACCCGGCGACGACGACAGGTCCTGGCGCCAGCTGCGCAGGCACGACGCCCTCCGGGTCGCCTGGTACGTCACCGACCCCACAGAGGAGCTCGTCTTCGGCGCTGATCAGGGCTGTGACCTGGAGTTCTGGGCGGAACGGAACGGCCGGTTGGAGGCACCCCGCCCCAACCGGGTGGTGGACGAGGTTCCGGTCGACGCACCACGCCACACCGTCCCGCAGGCCCTGTTCGCCCTGGTGCCCGGCGCCTACACCACGGGCAGCGCGCGTACCGTGGCCGAATTCACCCAACCCCTGGCAGAGGATCACCTCTTCCCCATCGACGTCGTCTACACCTGGGTCGACGACTCCGACCCCATATGGAGCGCCGAACGCGACGCCGTCCGCTCGGGACGTATGGGCGACCCGCCTCAGGCCCTGCATGCCCAGGCCGCCAACGACGCGCGCTTCACCAGTCGCGACGAACTGCGCTACTCCCTGCGCTCCCTGCACCAGTACGCGCCCTGGGTCCGCACCGTCTATCTGGTCACCGCCGGACAGGTGCCCAGCTGGCTGGACACCGACGCCCCAGGCCTCCAGGTCGTCGACCACCGCGAGATCTTCTCGGACCCCGCTGCTCTGCCCACATTCAACTCACACGCCATCGAAAGCCAGCTGCACCACATCGACGGCCTGTCCGAGCACTTCCTCTACCTCAACGACGATGTGTTCTTCGGCCGCCCGGTCGGCGCCGACCGCTTCTTCCACACCAACGGCCTGACCAAGTTCTTCCAGTCCAAGGCACTCATACCGAGCGGCCCCGCGGACACGGACGACCTGCCTGTGAACGCAGCGGGCAAGAACAGCCGGGCACTGATCGAGCGGTCCTTCGGCACCCGTATCGCGCAGAAGATGAAGCACACCCCGCATCCGCTGCGCCGTAGCATCCTCGCCGACATCGAGCTGGTCTACAGCGAGGAACACCGCCGCACCCAGCACTCCCGCTTCCGGTCCCCCGAGGACGTCCCGATCGCCTCGTCCCTGCACCACTACTACGGCTTCCACACCGGCCGTACGACCGCCGGGAGCCTGCGCTACCAGTACATCGACCTTGCCGCCGACCAGGCCCGGCGCCGCCTGGACAACCTCCTCGCTCAGCGGAACTTCGACACGTTCTGCCTGAACGACACCGTCGAGCATGCCGATCCGGAGGCTCAGGAGCGCATGGTCAGGAACTTTCTCGACGCGTACTTCCCCGTCCCCAGCCGCTTCGAGCAGGTGGACTCGGACGAGTACCGCAACGTGAACCGGTCGGTCCGGTCACGGAAGGCCGAAATCAGACGGTGAGCGAACCGCTCCTCCTGCCGCAGCACCCATCCCTTGTAACGAAAGTGAACCGCGTGTTTGACACCTCCAGCCGAGAAACGGCTGGCGAGACCGCCATGGGCACCGGCCCTCGCCCGGAGCCCAAGCCGGCGCAACTGCGCAGGAGCCGTACGGAGCGGCAGGTCGTCGTGGACATGCACAAGCGTGTGGCGCTGGTGCACGACCGCCTCACACCGCTCGCCGCGCGTGAGCTGAACAACCTGGAAGTCCGTCGCGCCCTGGAAGCCGAGCAGATCGACTGGTTCGCGGTGCCGGGCCTCGACGACACCGCCTCCGCGGTCGGCGTCGACGCGCGTCGACGTCCTGAGGCCCTGGCGGCGCTACGCGCCCGCCTGTCCAACAGCAGGGGCTACATCGCCCGCCCCAAGGCCGGGATGGCCCCCGGCGACGGCGCGTGGGAGGGCTCCTCGGACAAGACCTGGGAGCGGGCCAACGGCCTGTCCGTCGTGCGCGCCTTCTGGTTCCGCACCACGGAGGAAGGGCACCTGACGCATGGTGCCGATACGGGCTGTGACATCGAGTTCTGGGAGCCCGAGGAGAGCGTGCCCGGCCAGGGAGTCGACCGCCTCGTCGCACCCCGCCGCAACCGCGCCAGCGAGCACGTCTTCCTCGGCCACCAGCAGATTGTCGTCCCCGGAGAGCAGATGACCAGGCTCGTGGGCCGGGCCCACGAGTCCGAGGTGCCGCCGCTGCGCCCGACACGCACCCGCCCCGAACTGGACATCCCCTTCCCCGACGAGCACCCCTTCCCCATCGACGTCGTGTACACCTGGGTGGACGGCGACGACCCGGCCTGGCAACGGCGCCGCGCCGAGAGCCGCGGTGAGGTCTTCCATGCGGAGGCGGCGAGCCTGGCCCGTTATGTCTCCCGCGACGAGCTGAAGTACAGCCTTCGCTCGGTGCGGATGTTCATGCCGTGGGTGCGGAACATCTACATCGTCACCGACCAGCAGACTCCGCACTGGTGGGCCCCCGGCGACGGCAGGGCCCGCGTGGTGGACCACCGGGAGATCTTCGACGACCCCTCCCACCTGCCCACCTTCAACAGCCATGCGATCGAGTCCAGGCTGCACCACATCCCCGGACTGTCGCGCCACTTCGTCTACTTCAACGACGACATGTTCATCGGTCGGACCCTCACGCCCTCCGCGTTCTTCCACCCGAACGGCATCGCCAAGTTCTTCCCGTCCCCGGCACAGGTCCCCTACGGCCCCCCGGAGCCCGACGAGGTGCCCACCTCGGTCGCCGCGAAGAACAACCGCCGGCTCATCCAGGAGCGGTTCGGCCGCACGCTCGTGCAGAAGATGAAGCATGTGCCGTACGCGCTCAACCGGGACATTCTCGCCGCCATCGAACAGGACTTCCCCGAAGAGCACCGTGGCACCTCCGCCAGTCCCGTGCGGAGCATCTCCGACCTGTCCATAGCCTCCTCGCTGCACCACTACTACAGCTACTACTCCGGGTGCAGCCTGCCCGGCGACCTCCGGTACGGCTACTTCGCGCTGGACGACCCCGAGCTGGAGCACAAGCTGGAACTGCTGCTGCTGCGCCGGGACCGGGACACCTTCTGCCTCAACGACTCAGCGAGCGACCCCGCCGAGATCGAGCACCAGAGCCAGGTACTCCACCGGTTCCTCGAGGCCTTCTACCCGGTGCCGAGCCCGTACGAGAAGACGGCGGCCTGAGCCATGAACATCGAAATCCTGGTCCATACCCTGGCGACCGATTCCATCGGCGCGCGGGCGGCTGCCCGGCTCGCCCAGTCCCTCGTCGCCAGGCACCGCGTGACCGTCGTCACCGTGCGAGGCGCCGCCGCACCGCACCCGGGGCTGGGGCTCCCGGAGAACGTCGGCGTCCTGGCCCTGGCCCCCTCGATCGGGGCCGGCGACCGGGACGACGACGACACCTCACAGCTCGTCATCGCCGGCGACCCCGAGTTCCGGCGCTACAACCGCGCCGACGACGGAAGGCTCCGCAAGCACCTGTCCGCGAGCGGCGCCGACGTGGTGGTCGCCCTCAGCTCCGCGCTCGGCGCGGCCCTGGCCCAGTGCCGCGTACCCCACGCGCGGCGCATCGCCCGCCAGCCGGCGCCTGTCGAGCGGCTCCCGGAGTCGGTGCGCGCCCGCTGGACGGAGCTCTACCGCGAACTGGACGCGGTCGTTCCGCTCACCCAGGGCGACGCCGCCGCCCCCGAGTACCAAGCGCTGCGCGCCGCGGGTGTCGAGGTGCGCCACATCGCTGAGCCGGTGCTGCTTGCCGAGAGCCCGGACAAGCCGACGACGGGTGTGGTGATCAGCGCCGGGCGGCTGGTCTCGCACCGGCGCGTCGACTTGGCGCTGCACGCCTTCGCCCAGACCCGTGCGGATCACCCGGGCTGGCAGCTGAGGGTCGTCGGTACCGGGCCGCTGCGCCGTGAGACCCGCGAACTGGTCACCGCGCTGGGACTCCATGACCATGTGCTCCTGTTCGACCGGGAAGCCGGCGAAGAGGACTTCTACGACGCCGACATCGCGCTGGTGACCGCGGAGCGTTTGGACAGCGCTCGCCCGGTGCTGGAGGCGCTCGCCCAGGCCACGCCCGTAGTCGCCACAGAGGTGCCCTACGGAGCTCCCGAGGTGCTGGCCGCGGGCCACGGCGGGCTGCTGGTGCCGGTCGATGACGTCCATGCCACGGCCCGCGCCCTGGAGCGCTACATGGCGGACGAGCGACTGCGCGTCGCGCATCGGGTCCAGGCCCTGCGGACCGCACAGTCCGCAGGCACGGAGCAGGTCGGCGACGCCTACGAGGAACTGTTCAGGACGGTCAAGGCCGGGATACGCGGCCGTTGGGGCAAGGGGCGGCGCACGGGCGGCGGCGCGCCCGCCGAGGAGCGCCCCCTTCCCACCGCTGACTGCCGGGTGCTGCCGAACGGCGCATGGGAGGTCACCTTGCGCGGCGTGTCCGGCGCCCGCACTGTGCGCGTCAAGGAGCAGGGCAAGGGCGGCGGGGAAGCGGTCGACTTCGCCGTCGAGAGCGGCGGGACCCGGGCCCTGATCGACGCTCGCGCGCTTGCCGTGCTGGGTGAGGGACGCGCCGATCTCTACGCGGTGGACGGCAGGGGCAAGGAGAGGCGCCTGCGCTACGGGCGATGCACGCTCGGCGGAGCACGCGACGTCGGACACCTGAGCGACCTGGACCACTTCCACTGGGTCCTGCCGTACGCGACCGAGGGCGGCTATCTGCGTCTGCGTGTCTGGTCCCGGCCGAGCCATGCCGAGCTGGTGGCCGTCGACTACAGCGACACGAGCCTGTGGCTGACGGGCTGGCTGCAGGGGGAGTGGCAGCTCGGCGGTGAGCTGTCGCTGCTGCTGCGTCGGCGCCAGGAGCCCGCGCGCACGCTGACAGCCGGTCGGGTGCGCTTCGAAGACGGCTGGTTCGGCGCGGAGTTGAACATGGACGAGGCCATGAGGGCCCGGCTGCTCATGCGCGAGAACTGGGACGTGCTGCTCACCGACAGCGGCGGCAGCGAGCCGGTCAGGGTGGCGCGCATCGCCGACGACCAGGTGGTCAGGCGCGATGTGCAGCGCTTCCCGGAGCTGGTGCGGGAGGAGCCGACCGATCTGTTCGGCCCCGACGTCGGCCGTGCCGTCGTCGGACTGCGCCCCTACTTCACCGCGGACAACGAACTCTCGCTCGTGGTGACCGAGCACCACTGACCGAGCGGCCCCTTACCGGCCTCGAGAATCCCGAAGGACACTTGTGCGGATCTCCTTCCTGCTCCACAGCATCGACAATTTCGGCGGGGTACCGCGGGCGACCAGCAGTCTGGCCTCCGCGCTGGCGGTCCACCACGAGGTGGAGATCGTCTCGGTTTTCCGTACGGCGGACCGGCCGTCCTTCCCGCCGTCCGGCGGCGTGACCGTGCGCTACCTGGCCGACCGGCGCGAGGGGGCGGCGAAGGCCAAGGGCGGCAAGGCGTCCCGGATCATGCCGCGAGAGGACAGCTGGGCCGACCAGTACACCCAGGAAGTCGATGACCTGATCCTCGGTCACCTCGGAAGTTGCATGGCCGATGTCGTGATCGCTGCCCGGCCGGCGTTCGCCGCGTATTTCATCGCCCATGGACGGCACGGCTACGGGCGCGTGGTCATCGACCACGAGGGCTCGATGGTGCCCTCTGAGGAGCTGCGCGCGCGCACTCTGGAGCTGTACCGCGAGATGGACGGCGTCGTCTGCCTCACCCAGGCCGATTTGAACAACTACCAGCGACAGCTGGGCGACCAGGCGCCCCCGTTCGCCGCCATCGGGAACATCGTGCCGCCGCCGGCCCGGCACGCCCCTGTGCGCGGCCTGCCGCTGATCGCCGCCGCGGGACAGCTCGTGCCGCGCAAGAGCTTCGACACGCTGATCAACGCGTTCGCCCAGGTTGCCCCCCACCACCCGCAGTGGCGGCTGCGCATTTTCGGCCGCGGGCCCGAGCAGGCACGGCTGCAGGACCTCGTGCACGCGCACGGGCTCAGCGATGCCGTCCGTCTCATGGGCGCGCTGCCCGACCTCACGGCGGAGTGGGACAAGGCCGCGTTCGCGGTGAGCGCGGCCCGCCGCGAGTCCTTCGGCTTGACCATGGTGGAGGCGATGCACCATGGGCTTCCGGTTCTCGCGGCCGATGCGCCCTTCGGCCCCGGGGAGATCGTCGTCCCCGGCCGCAACGGCATCCTGGTTCCGGTCGGTGACGAGGATGCCATGGCCCAGGCGATGCGCTACCTCATCGAACAGCCGGCCGAGCGGGAGAAGCTGTCCCAGGGCGCCTACGCCACGGCCCCGCTCTACAGCGCCGAGCGCATCGCCTTCCGCTACGACGCGTTCCTGCGGGATGTGGCGGCCTCGGTACCGAAGGAACGTACCGCTGCGGTCCCGCCCGTCGTCCCGTCCGGTGTCCCGGCGGAGGTGCTGGTGCGCGGCGACGGCGCTATCGAGGTCCGCGCCGTGCTGCACCCCGGCGCAGAGCCCCCCGCGCTGTGTGTCACCCCGCGCAGGGCCGAGACACTGGCCAGGCTGGCTCCCCTCGGGACGTCGGTGGATGAGGCGACGGGCACTCTGCAGTCGGTGTACGTGATCCCCGCCGAACCGCCGGTCCTCGCCGAGGGCCGTTACGACATCGACCTGGAGCTGCCGGACGGCCGCCGCCAGCCGCTCGCCGTGGAGAGCGTCCACACCGGTGGTCTGCTGATCCGGCGGATTCCGCCGGAAGGTCCCGCGTACTGGCCCGTGCCCTACCGCACCGCGGACGGCCATCTGTCGATCTTCGTGCGTCATCGCGTGGAGCATGCCGAGGTGCATGCCGTGCTGGTGGGGCCAGACGGTTGGCTCGTGCGCGGCGGCCTGGTCGTTCCGCCGGGCACCAACCTCTCCGGGCTGCGGCTGGGTGCCATGCCCCGCAAGGGGAGTGCGGCGTCCACTGTGTCGGGCCAGGTTTCCGTGGGACACGACGGCGCCTTCGAGGCGCATCTGCCGTTCGCCGGGGTGGTGGCCGCCTCGTCGGGCGGCCACGACGACTGGGACCTGTGGCTGGAGCGTGAACCCGGTCAACCGCGTATCCGGTTGGCGCGCTTCTTCGACGACATCCTGGAGCGCAAGCGGATCGATGTCTATCCCACGCAGCGCTGGCACCACCCGACGCAGGGTCCGGTGCGCGGAAGGGTCTTCTTCACGCCTGGCAACGAGCTGTCCTTCACCGTCAGCCCCGACAAGGCCTGACCCCCCTTTCTTTCCGGCCCCGGATCCCCGGCCTCGGGCCCGGCTCCGGGCCTCCGTCCCGTCATATCCGCTGCCCGCTGTGGAGTACACGTTCATGCCTACGCACCACCGCCGCACCCGCAAGGCCGTCATCCCGGCCGCGGGTCTCGGCACCCGATTCCTCCCCGCGACCAAGGCGACTCCCAAGGAGATGCTCCCGGTCGTGGACCGGCCCGCCATCGAGTACGTGGTGGCGGAGGCCGTACGCAGCGGACTCGATGACGTGCTCATGGTCACCGGCCGTAACAAGCGGGCCCTGGAGGATCACTTCGACCGTGCCTACGAACTCGAGCATCTGCTGGAGCTGAAGGGCGACCTCGGCAAGCTTCGCCAGGTCCGTGAGTCGAGCGAACTGGCCGACGTCCACTACGTGCGGCAGGGCAACCCGCTCGGCCTGGGCCACGCCGTCCTCTGCGCCGAACCGCATGTCGGCGACGCCCCGTTCGCGGTGCTGCTCGGCGACGACCTCATCGACGAGCGCGATTCGCTGCTCGCCCGGATGCTGGAGGTCCAGGAGCAGCGTGGCGGTAGCGTCGTGGCGCTCATGGAGGTCGACGACGACCGGACGCACCTGTACGGATGCGCGGCTGTGGCCCCCTCGGGCGATGAGGCGGGTGACGTATTGACCGTCACCGATCTCGTGGAGAAGCCCGAACCCGGCACCGCGCCCAGCAATCTCGCCGTGATCGGGCGGTACGTCCTCGCCCCGCAGATCTTCGAGATCCTGCGCAAGACCCCGCCGGGCCGCGGCGGTGAGGTCCAACTGACCGACGCCCTACGTCAGTTGGCCCTCGATCCGACTATCGGTGGTCCCGTGCATGCGGTGGTCTTCCGCGGTCGCCGCTACGACACCGGGGATCGCGGCGACTACCTGCGTGCCGTCGTCCGGCTGGCCTGCGAGCGCGAGGACCTCGGCCCGGAATTCCGTGCCTGGCTGGGCGAGTTCGTGCAGGAGGCGGGCATCCGGTAGCAGGCCGGCCTGTGACATGCGGGACGCTGAATCAATGAGGGCCGTACGGGAGTGATCCCGTACGGCCCTCACCGCGTTCGCAGTGGTGGTGTTACGCCGGAACGCTCGCCACGCCCTGCGCCAGGAACTTCTTGCCGTTCACCCGCTCCGAGACGCCCTCGCGGTCCAGGTACGGCGTGATGCCGCCCAGGTGGAAGGGCCAGCCCGCGCCGGTGATCAGGCAGAGGTCGATGTCCTGGGCCTCGGCGACGACGCCCTCGTCCAGCATCAGGCCGATCTCCTGCGCCACGGCGTCCAGGACGCGGTCGCGGACCTGCTCTTCGGACAGGGCGACGTCGCCCTGCTTGAGGAGTGCGGCGACCTCCGGGTCCAGCTCCGGCTTGCCGGAGTCGTACACGTAGAAGCCGCGCTTGCCGGCCTTGACCACCGCGGCCAGGTTCTCGGAGACGGTGAAGCGCTCCGGGAAGGCGCGGTTCAGGGTCTCGGAGACGTGCAGGCCGATGGCCGGGCCGACCAGCTCCAGGAGGACCAGCGGGGACATCGGCAGGCCGAGGGGCTCGATCGCCTTCTCGGCGACCTCGACCGACGTGCCCTCGTCGATGACGTTCTGGATCTCGCCCATGAAGCGGGTGAGGATGCGGTTGACGACGAACGCCGGGGCGTCCTTCACCAGCACCGCGGTCTTCTTCAGCTTCCGCGCCACACCGAACGCCGTGGCCAGCGAGGCGTCGTCGGTCCGCTCACCGCGGACGATCTCCAGCAGCGGGAGGATCGCGACCGGGTTGAAGAAGTGGAAGCCGACGACCCGCTCCGGGTGCTGCAGCTTCGACGCCATCTCGGTGACCGAGAGGGACGAGGTGTTGGTGGCGAGGATCGCGTGCGCCGGGGCGACCGCCTCGACCTCCGCGAACACCTGCTGCTTGACGCCGATCTCCTCGAAGACGGCCTCGATGATGAAGTCGGCGTCGGAGAAGCCCTCCGCCTTGTCCAGCACACCGGAGACCAGGGCCTTGAGGCGGTTGGCCTTGTCCTGGTTGATCCTGCCCTTGCCGAGCAGCTTCTCGATCTCGGCGTGGACGTAGCCCACACCCTTGTCGACGCGCTCCTGGTCGATGTCGGTGAGGACGACCGGGACCTCGAGGCGGCGGAGGAAGAGAAGAGCGAGCTGCGAAGCCATCAGGCCCGCGCCCACGACGCCGACCTTGGTGACCGGGCGGGCCAGGTTCTTGTCCGGGGCACCGGCCGGGCGCTTGGCGCGCTTCTGGACCAGGTTGAAGGAGTAGATCCCGGAGCGCAGCTCACCGCCCATGATCAGGTCCGCGAGGGCCCGGTCCTCGGCGTCGAAGCCGGCGCTCAGGTCGCCGTCCTTCGCCGCGGCGATGATCTCCAGCGCGCGGTACGCGGCCGGGGCGGCGCCGTGCACCTTGGAGTCGGCGATGGCCTTGCCACGGGCGACGGCCTGGTCCCAGGCGTCACCGCGGTCGACCTCGGGGCGCTCCACCACGAGCGTGCCGTTCAGCACGTTCGCGGTCCAGATCAGCGACTGCTCCAGGAAGTCCGCGCCCTCGAAGAGGGCGTCGGCGATCCCGAGCTCGAAGACCTGCTTGCCCTTGAGCTGGCGGTTCTGGTTCAGCGAGTTCTCGATGATCACCGAGACCGCGCGGTCGGCGCCGATCAGGTTCGGCAGCAGGGCGCAGCCGCCCCAGCCGGGGACCAGGCCGAGGAAGACCTCGGGCAGCGAGAACGCGGGCAGCGCCTTGGAGACGGTGCGGTACGAGCAGTGCAGACCGACCTCGACACCGCCGCCCATCGCCGCGCCGTTGTAGTACGCGAACGTCGGGACCGCGAGGCCGGAGAGGCGGCGGAAGACGTCGTGGCCGCCCTTGCCGATGGCGAGCGCGTCGTCGTGGTTCTTCAGCAGCTCGACGCCCTTGAGGTCGGCGCCGACCGCGAAGATGAACGGCTTGCCGGTGAGGCCGATACCGGTGACGGCACCCTCGGCGGCCTCCTTCTCGACCTGGTCGATGGCGGCGTTCAGGTTCGCCAGCGACTGCGGTCCGAAGGTGGTCGGCTTGGTGTGGTCCAGGCCGTTGTCCAGCGTGATGAGGGCGAACCTGCCCGCGCCCGCAGGCAGGTCGAGGTGGCGGACGTGCGCCTGCGTGACGACCTCGTCGGGGAACAGCTCGGCCGCGCCCTTCAGAAGCTCAGTGGTGGAGCTCACTTGTTGCCTCCGTCGAAGTTCGGGTTCTCCCAGATGACCGTCGCGCCCATGCCGAAGCCGACGCACATGGTGGTCAGGCCGTAGCGGACGTTCGGCTGCTCCTCGAACTGGCGGGCCAGCTGAGTCATCAGACGCACACCGGAGGAGGCCAGCGGGTGGCCGTACGCGATGGCGCCGCCGTACTGGTTGACGCGTGCGTCGTCGTCGGCGATGCCGTAGTGGTCGAGGAAGGCGAGCACCTGGACGGCGAACGCCTCGTTGATCTCGAACAGGCCGATGTCACCGATCGTCAGACCGGCCTTGGCCAGCGCCTTCTCGGTCGACGGGATCGGGCCGTAACCCATGACCTCCGGCTCGACGCCCGCGAAGGCGTACGAGACGAGGCGCATCTTGACCGGGAGACCGAGCTCGCGGGCGACGTCCTCGGCGGCCAGCAGCGAGGCGGTGGCGCCGTCGTTGAGACCGGCGGCGTTACCGGCCGTCACGCGGCCGTGGGCACGGAACGGGGTCTTCAGGCCGGCCAGGGACTCCAGCGTGGTGCCCGGACGCATCGGCTCGTCGGCGGTGACCAGGCCCCAGCCCGTCTCGCCCGCCTCGGCGTTGGTGCGGCGCACCGAGATCGGCACGAGGTCCTGCTGGATCTTGCCGTTGGCGTACGCCTTGGCGGCCTTCTCCTGCGAGCGGACGGCGTACTCGTCGGCGCGCAGCTTGGTGATCTGCGGGTACCGGTCGTGCAGGTTCTCCGCGGTCATGCCCATGAACAGGGCGGACTCGTCGACCAGCTTCTCCGACACGAACCGCGGGTTCGGGTCCACGCCCTCGCCCATCGGGTGGCGGCCCATGTGCTCGACACCACCGGCGACGACGACGTCGTACGCACCGAAGGCGATGGAACCGGCCGTCGACGTGACGGCGGTGAGGGCGCCCGCGCACATGCGGTCGATGGAGTAACCGGGGACGGACTGCGGCAGACCGGCCAGGATTCCGGCGGTCCGGCCCAGCGTCAGGCCCTGGTCGCCGATCTGTGTCGTCGCGGCGATGGCGACCTCGTCGATACGGGCCGGGTCCAGGTCCGGGTTGCGGCGCAGCAGCTCCCGGATGGCCTTCACGACGAGATCGTCGGCGCGGGTCTCGTGGTAGATGCCCTTCGGGCCCGCCTTGCCGAACGGGGTGCGGACGCCGTCGACGAAGACGACGTCCCGGATGGTACGAGGCACGATGGCTCTCCTCCAGGGTGCGGGATGGCACTGCTGCGCGGCTCGCCCGCAGGCGCGCCGCCACCATCATGCTACTTGCGGGTAACCAGACTGCCCACCCCCCACGACGGGAGCGGCGAAGGTCACATGGCGGGGCCGGGGCAACCTGGCGTGATTCCGCTCATCCCCGGCGCCTCCCGGCATGCGAAAACGCCCCCGGCCAGGTCGGCCGGGAGCGTTTTCGGCGTACCGCGTCGCGCAGAGGCGCGCAGGAAGGGCGTGCGATCAGGCTGTCGCCGACGTCAGGGCGTGGAGCATGAGCGGCGCGACCTGTTCGACCTGCCACCGCCGCGCCCCGTACGCGGTGAGCGCGTCCTCGACCGCGCCCGGCGTCGGGTTCTTCGGCGGCTCCCAGCAGATCCGGCGCACCGTGTCCGGCGTGATCAGGTTCTCCTGCGGCATGTGCAGCCGCTCGGCGAGCTCCGACACCGCGGTGCGCGCCGCCGAGAGCCTGGCCGCGGCCGCCGGGTCCTTGTCCGCCCAGGAGCGCGGCGGCGGCGGCCCGGCGAGGGGCTGGCCGGGCTGCGGGAGCTCGGCCTCGGGGAGTGCCTTGGCCCGGTCGATGGCCGCCTGCCACTGCTCCAGCTGACGCCGGCCCATGCGGTGGCCGAAGCCGGGCAGGGCGGTCAGCGCCTGGGCGTTCGGCGGGAGGGAGAGGGCCGCCTCGACGATCGCGGCGTCGCCGAGGACCTTGCCGGGCGAGATGTCACGGCGCTGTGCGACCTGGTCACGGACGGTCCACAGCTCCCGCACGACCGCCATCTGACGGCGGCGGCGCACCTTGTGCATGCCGGATGTGCGGCGCCACGGGTCCTTGCGCGGGGGTGCGGGCGGCGCCGAGGCGATCGCGTAGAACTCCTCCCGCGCCCACTCCAGCTTGCCCTGCCGGTCGAGCTCGTCCTCCAGGGCGTTGCGCAGATCGATCAGCAGCTCTACATCGAGGGCGGCGTAGCGGAGCCAGGGGTCGGGCAGCGGACGGGTGGACCAGTCGACGGCGGAGTGCCCCTTCTCCAGTGAGTAGCCGAGCACGCTCTCGACCATGGCGCCCAGACCCACCCGGGGGAAGCCGGCCAGACGTCCGGCCAGCTCCGTGTCGAAGAGCCCGGTGGGCGCCATCCCTATTTCACGCAGACAGGGCAGGTCCTGGGTGGCGGCGTGCAGGATCCACTCGCTGCCGTTCAGGGCCTCGCCGAGCGACGTCAGGTCGGGGCAGCCGACCGGGTCGATCAGCGCACTGCCCGCGCCGTCGCGGCGCAGCTGGACGAGGTAGGCGCGCTGGCCGTAGCGATAGCCGGATGCGCGCTCGGCATCGACGGCGACGGGGCCGGTGCCCGCGGCGAAGGCCGCGACCACCTGGGCGAGGGCATCGTCGGAGGCCACCACCGGGGGAATGCCCTCGCGAGGTTCGAGCAAGGGGGTCGGCGCCGGGGCGACGTCGGCCGGGGGAGCGCCCCCGGTGGTTCGCAGTGAAGTGTCTGCTGCGGTCTCTTGGGCGTCGGTCACGTGTCAAGGGTATCTGTGTATGCGCGGCGCCCGTCGACGGAACGTTCCGTCGACGGGCGCCGATGAATGTAAACCAGCCGGTCCGTATCGCTTTATCCGCCGGCCGGGGGACGGGGGTCAGTGGATGATGCCCGTGCGCAGGGCCACGGCGACCATTCCGGCGCGGTCTCCGGTGCCGAGCTTGCGGGCGATGCGGGCGAGGTGGCTCTTGACGGTCAGGGCGGACAGCCCCATGGAGACGCCGATGGCCTTGTTGGACTGGCCTTCGGCGACGAGGCGGAGCACCTCCACCTCGCGGCCGGACAGTTCGCGGTAGCCGCCCGGGTGGCTCGGGGTGCCGGGGGGCCGGCGGTGCATACGGGCGGCATTGGCGCCGATGGGAGCGACGCCGGGACGGGTGGGGTGGCCGATATTGGTACGTGTGCCGGTGACTACATAGCCCTTCACTCCACCCGCGAGGGCGTTGCGCACGGCACCGATGTCATCGGCGGCCGACAGGGCGAGGCCGTTCGGCCAGCCGGCAGCTCGGGTCTCGGACAGGAGGGTCAGCCCGGAACCGTCGGGCAGATGGACGTCGGCAACACAGATGTCGCGCGGGTTGCCGACGCGGGGACGGGCCTCCGCGATGGACGACGCCTCGATGACGTCACGTACTCCGAGTGCCCACAGATGGCGGGTGACGGTGGAACGGACGCGTGGGTCGGCCACGACGACCATGGCCGTCGGCTTGTTCGGGCGGTAGGCGACCAGGCTTGCGGGCTGCTCGAGGAGAACGGACACCAGGCCTCCTGGGGAGTGGCGGGACGGGCCGGCTCGGGGATGAAGCCGGGGCGAACCGTGCTTGAAGGGTCATTGACCTCTTCGGCAGCAGACCCGTCCTCCTTTAGGGGAAGATCACGATTTGGTGAGTAACAATTCGGACAAATCGGACGGGCGATCGATTGTACGAAAAAAATGCCGGTACCTGTGCGAAACCTGTGACGGTGTGTTACGAAAAAGTTTCGGCCTGTGCGGCCGGCACACGTCACCGGCGCATGGATCCGGCATGGCGCATACGAAACGAGTCGGGCTACGGAACCTGCGGGCCGCGCCGCTGGGGCAGCGTCACCACCGCCGCGTCGGCCGCCCCCGACGGCGGCAGGCCGGCGATCTGGCACAGCAGATCCCCCCACGCCACCAGATGGGCCGCTGTGTCCGGTACGCCGCTTCGCCCCTCGCGCGGGGTCCACGACGCCCGGATCTCGATCTGGGTCGCGGGGCGCCGATCGGACAGCGTGCCGAAGTAGTGCGAACCTGCGCGGGTGACCGTGCCGCCCGCCTCCGCGTACGACAGACCGCGCGCCTCCAGCGCGCCGGTCAGCCAGGTCCAGCACACCTCCGGCAGCAGCGGGTCGGAAGCCATCTCCGGCTCGAGTTCGGCGCGTACCAGCGTCACCAGACGGAACGTTCCGTGCCACGCCTCGTGCCCGGCCGGATCGTGGAGCAGCACCAGGCGTCCGTCTGCGAGATCGTCCTCGCCGTCGACGACCACTGCCTCCAGGGCATACGCATGCGGGGCGAGGCGCTGCGGCGGCCGCGTCGGCTCGACCTCCAGCTCGGGGCGGAGCCGCGCCGCACGCAACGCATCCACCGCCGACCGGAACGCGGGCGGGACGGAACTGCCCTCCGCGCTGTCCTTGCTGTCAGCGCCATCGGAAGGTTCGGAAAATTGTCCCTGAGCCGGAGCCATGCGGGGAAGAGTAGGCGGAACCGGAGCCTCGTGCAGGGAGGGACACCCGAGCGGGCCCGGCTCCTTGCCGCTTCGTGCGAAGATTCGGTGCGTGAGTGCCAACGACCTTCCCCAGGATCTCAGCTTCGCTCGATCAGGGGATGCCCCGTCCCCGGGCCAGCAGACGAAGACCTCCGCCGCCCATGAGTCGGCGTTCCTCAAGGCATGCCGGCGTGAGCCCGTGCCGCACACGCCGGTCTGGTTCATGCGCCAGGCGGGGCGGTCGCTTCCCGAGTACCTGAAGGTGCGCGAGGGCATCGCCATGCTCGACTCCTGCGTGATGCCGGAGCTCGTCACCGAGATCACGCTGCAGCCCGTCCGCCGCCACAAGGTCGACGCGGCGATCTACTACAGCGACATCGTCGTCCCGCTCAGGGCCATCGGCATCGACCTCGACATCAAGCCCGGTGTCGGCCCGGTCATCGCCGACCCGATCAGGACCCGCGCCGATCTGGCCCGGCTGCGCGACCTCACGCCGGACGACGTCCACTACGTCACCGAGGCCATCGGGATGCTCACCGCCGAGCTCGGTGCGACGCCGCTCATCGGGTTCGCCGGTGCACCGTTCACTCTCGCGAGCTATCTCGTGGAGGGCGGCCCGTCCCGCAACCACGAGCGCACCAAGGCCATGATGTACGGCGAGCCCGAGCTCTGGGCCGAGCTGCTGGACCGGCTGGCCGACATCACCGGCGCATTCCTGAAGGTGCAGATCGAGGCGGGTGCCTCGGCCGTGCAGCTCTTCGACTCCTGGGTCGGCGCGCTGGCCCCCGCCGACTACCGCCGTTCCGTGCTGCCGGCCTCGGCGAAGGTCTTCGACGCCGTCGCCCCGTACGGTGTCCCGCGCATCCACTTCGGTGTCGGTACCGGTGAACTGCTCGGGCTGATGGGCGAGGCCGGCGCGGATGTCGTCGGCGTCGACTGGAGGGTCCCGATGGACGAGGGCGCGCGCCGGGTCGGACCCGGCAAGGCGCTCCAGGGCAACCTCGACCCGGCGGTGCTGTTCGCCCCGACGGAGACGGTGGAGGCCAAGGCGCGCGAGGTACTGGACGCGGCCGCCGGACTGGAGGGCCACGTCTTCAACCTGGGGCACGGCGTGATGCCGACGACCGACCCGGACGCGCTGACGCGGCTCGTCGAGTACGTCCACACGCAGACGGCCCGCTGAACCGCACCCCGGGACACGGGGCCCCGACGCACACCGCTCGCCGCGGAACCCGAGGCATGACCTCGGGCTCCGCGGCGAGCACTGCTTTCCGGGGCGCCCTCGTCGACCGCCGGGCACTGGACGAAGTCACCGCCGGCCGTACCGTTCACGGTCGGGCCCGAGGCGGGGACGCCGTTGACCGGGTGCGTCCTTCGTACCCCTATACCCCCGCCGCGCGCACCGCCTGGACCGCTTTTCGCGCCGCCACCAGGACCGGATCCCACACGGGTGAGAACGGCGGGGCGTACCCCAGGTCGAGCGCCGTCATCTGCTCCACCGTCATCCCGGCGGTGAGTGCGACCGCAGCGATGTCCACCCGCTTCGCCGCCCCCTCCCGGCCCACGATCTGCACCCCGAGCAGCCGGCCCGTGCGGTACTCCGCGAGCATCTTCACCGTCATCGGCATGGCCCCCGGGTAGTAGCCGGCCCGGCCCGTCGACTCGATCGTCGCCGTGACGTACCGCAGCCCCACCGCGCGCGCGTCCTTCTCCCTCAGCCCCGTCCGGGCGATCTCCAGATCGCAGACCTTGCTGACGGCCGTGCCCACCACCCCCGGGAACGTCCCGTAGCCACCGCCGACATTCGACCCGATGATCTGGCCGTGCTTGTTGGCATGGGTGCCCAGTGCGATATGGCGGGTGCGGCCCGCCACCAGGTCGAGGACCTCGACGCAGTCGCCGCCCGCCCAGATGGTGTCGTGCCCGACGACCCGCATCGACAGATCCGTGAGCAGACCACCGTGCGGCCCGACCGGCAGGCCGGCCGCTCGAGCCAGGGCCGTCTCCGGTGCGACGCCGATGCCGAGCACCACCACATCCGCCGGGTAGCTCGCGTCGTCCGTGGCGACCGCGGTCACCCGGCCGTCCGCACCGGTGAGGATCTTGGTGACCTCGGCGCGGTTCACCGTCGTGATGCCCAGCCCGTCCATCGCGTCGTGGACCAGGCGCCCCATGTCGGGGTCGAGCGTCGCCATCGGCTGTTCGCCGCGGTTGAGGACCGTCACCTCGAAGCCGTGCTTCAGCAACGCCTCCGCCATCTCCACACCGATGTACCCGGCGCCCACGACGACCGCACGCCGCCCCGGCGCCCGGCCCAGTGAGTCCAGCAGCGCCTGTCCGTCGTCCAGGGTCTGCACCCCGTGCACCCCCGCCGCGTCCATGCCGGGCAGGGCCGGGCGCACCGGCCGGGCCCCCGTCGCGATCACCAGCTTGTCGAAGTCGGTCCAGTACGTCTCCCCGCTGTCCCGGTCCAGCGCCCGCACCCGCTGCCCGGCGACATCGATCTCCGTCACCTCGGTGCGCATCCGCAGGTCGATGGCGCGGGCCCGGTGCTCCTCGGGCGTACGGGCGATGAGGTCGTCCCGGTCCGACACGTCGCCGCCGACCCAGTACGGGATGCCGCAGGCGGAATACGAGGAGAAGTGGCCCCGCTCGAACGCGACGATGTCCAGCTCGTCCGGTCCCTTGAGCCTGCGGGCCTGGGACGCGGCGGACATACCCGTCGCGTCCCCGCCGATGACCACCAGTCGCTCATCTGCCATGCCGGGTCCCTTCGAGCGTCACATCGGAGGACCCACGCTACGACGCTCAGGGGGCGGACGGCGTCTCCGGGGGCACGGAAGCGCGCTCGGGCCCCTCCGACGGCACGCCGGCGGGCTCGCCCGCCCGGGGTGCGCGGCGCCGGGTGAGCCGGCTGCGTACCAGCCGCCAGAGCAGCAGCAGAGCGGCCGCCGCGGCCAGGAACGGCGCCGCGGCTCCCACCGCCATCGCGATCCACTTCACCATCGTCACGAACGCGTGCCAGCCGCCGGCGAGCGCGTCCACGAACCCCGGACCGTCGTCGTCCGCGCCCCGCGCGGGGGACTCCGGCTCGGAGAGGTCGAGGGTGATCGTCGCCAGGGTGGTGCGGTCCTTCAGCGACTCCTGCTGGGCGAGCAGCGACTCCAGTTCCGCCTGACGCTTGCTCAGTTCCCCTTCCAGGGCCACCACATCGGTGATCTTCTCGGCCCGGTCCATCAGCTTCCTGACCCGGTCGACGCTCGCCCGCTGGGTGGCGATCCGGCTCTCCACATCGACGACCTGATCGGTGACGTCCTTCGCCTCCGACGTGCGCGACAGCAGCTTCCCGCCGCCCGCCAGCTCCCGCAGCACGGCGTCGTAATCGGCCTGCGGCACCCGCAGTACGAGGTGCGACACCTCGTGCGTGGCGTCGATCCGTTCGGTGGTCTCGCTCGCCACCAGGCCCCCCGCGCCCTCCGCCGCCGCACGGGCCGCCGCCACGGCCTTCGGCACGCTCCCCACCTCCACGGAGAGCGAGGCCTTGCGGATGATGTGGCTCGCGGTCAGCGACGGCGACTTCTTCTGCGCCGAGTCGCTGCCGGCGGCCCCCCGGTCCGCCTCCCCGGCGGCGGAGTCGGCGCGCCCCGCCTGCGGCGCCGCCTTCTTGTTGTCCGAGGTGTCGACCGCGCTCCGGTCGCTCGCGCTGCTCCCGCTGTCGTCGCCGGCGCCGCACCCGCTCAGCGCGAGCAGGACGGCGAGCGTCCCGGCGGCGAGGACGGTGCGCGAACGATGCGTGGACGAACGGCCCGACTGACGTGCTCTGCGCATAACTGCTCCCCCTGGGCGGGTCGTTGATGGTGCCGTTTCGACGACGGGACAGGCGGCCCGGTTGCCGATCGCCGGTTTCGAAGCGGTCACGGTCAGGACTCGGAAGAGGTTTGAGAGAGTGGAGGCATGCAGCGTTCAAAAAACCGCGCGGACACAGGTACGGGTCATGTCGTCGTGATCGGCGGTGGCATCGCCGGACTCGCGGCCGCCCACCGGCTCCTCGGCACCGGGCTGCGGGTCACGCTCCTGGAGGCGACCGGCAGGCTCGGCGGCAAGCTCATGACCGGTCCGATCGCGGGCACCCGGGTCGATCTGGGTGCGGAGTCGATGCTGGCCAGACGGCCGGAGGCGGTAGATCTGGCGCGGGCCGTCGGGCTCGGCGACCGGCTCCAGCCGCCCGCCACCGCCACCGCGGCGGTCTGGACGCGCGACGAACTGCGGCCCATGCCGAAGGGCCATGTGATGGGCGTGCCGGGCGACCCGGCCGCACTCGGCGGGGTGATCTCGCCGGAGGGCCTCGCCCGCATCGCGCAGGAGAGGGACCTCACCCCGACCGCCGTCGGCGACGACGTCGCGGTCGGTGCGTACGTCGCCGACCGACTCGGCCGCGAGGTCGTCGACCGGCTCGTGGAGCCGCTGCTCGGCGGGGTGTACGCGGGGGACGCCTACCGCATCTCGATGCACGCCGCCGTACCGCAGCTCTTCGAGGTGGCCCGCGAGGGCGGCTCGCTGCTCGACGGCGTACAGCGCATCCAGCAGCAGGCGGCGGGCCGGCAGCAGACCGGCCCGGTCTTCCAGGGCATCGACGGTGGCATCGGCACCCTGCCGGACGCGGTCGCCGACGCCGTGCGTGCCGGAGGCGGCGAGATCCTCACCGCCACGCCCGTGCTGGGCCTGACCCGTACGGCCGACGGCTGGGACGTCCGCACCGACACCCGGGTGATCACCGCCGACGGCATCGTCCTCGCCGCTCCCGCCTGGTCCGCGTCCACACTGCTCGCCGCCGAGTCCCCGGCCGCCTCCGCCGAGCTCGCGGGCGTCGAGTACGCGTCGATGGCGCTGGTCACCCTGGCGTTCCGGCGCTCCGACGTGGCGGCCACGGGCACCCTCGACGGGCGCTCCGGCTTCCTCGTACCGCCGGTCGACGGCCGCACGATCAAAGCCGCCACCTTCTCCAGCCACAAATGGCAGTGGGTCGCCGACGCCGCCCCCGACCTGTTCGTCCTGCGCACCTCGGTCGGCCGGTACGGCGACGAGGACCATCTGCACCGTGAGGACGGCGAACTCGTCGACGTCTCGCTGCGCGACCTCGCCGAGGCGACCGGGCTCGTGGCGAAGCCGGTGGACACCGAGGTCACCCGGTGGATCGGCGGCCTGCCCCAGTACCCCGTCGGCCATCTGTCACGGGTCGCCCGGATCCGCGACGAGGTCGCCAAGCTGCCGGCGCTGCGGGTCTGTGGAGCGGTGTACGACGGGGTGGGCATCCCGGCCTGCATCGCGAGCGCCCACCGGGCCGCGGACGAGATCGCGGCGGACCTCGCGGGCGGGACCGCGGGAGAGATCGTCGCCACTGCGACCCTGGTTCAGGGCACACGGAGCGAGGCGGGACAATAGCCGTATGAGTGCGCCTGAGAAGATTCCGAACGCCGGTAAGAAGGCCAAGGACCTCAACGAGGTCATCCGCTACACGCTGTGGTCCGTCTTCAAGCTGCGCGACGTGCTGCCCGCCGACCGTGCGGGCTACGCCGACGAGGTCCAGGAGCTGTTCGACCAGCTCGCCGCCAAGGACATCACGGTCCGTGGCACCTACGACCTGTCCGGCCTGCGTGCCGACGCCGACATCATGATCTGGTGGCACGCCGAGACGGCGGACGAGCTGCAGGAGGCGTACAACCTCTTCCGGCGCACCAAGCTGGGCCTGGCGCTCGAGCCGGTCTGGTCGAACATGGCGCTGCACCGCCCCGCCGAGTTCAACAAGTCGCACATCCCGGCGTTCCTGGCCGATGAGACGCCGCGCAACTACATCAGCGTCTATCCCTTCGTGCGCAGCTACGACTGGTATCTGCTGCCCGACGAGGACCGCCGTCGGATGCTCGCGGACCACGGCAAGATGGCCCGTGGCTACCCCGACGTCCGCGCCAACACCGTCGCCTCCTTCTCGCTCGGCGACTACGAGTGGATCCTCGCCTTCGAGGCCGACGAGCTCTACCGCATCGTCGACCTCATGCGTCATCTGCGGGCCTCCGAGGCGCGGATGCACGTCCGCGAAGAGGTCCCCTTCTACACGGGCCGCAGGAAGTCCGTCGCAGACCTGGTGGCCGGGCTCGCGTAACGCGCGGGTTTCGACCACCCCAACCCGGAAGATCAGACGGCAGGCGCCGGCGCACACCTGTGCGCTGCCCGCCGCTCCAGCGACACCGGGTTCGGCTCCGGGTCGTCGTAGGCACTGACCTGCGGCGTTCCCGGCACGAGCGGGGGAGCGCACCGTCCTCCCCCGCTCGTCCCCGGCCCGCCTCGGCGCGGGCCGGTCGCGTTTTCCCGTGCGGGCACGGCGGGTCCGGCCACGCACGCCCTGAGCCCGGGTCTCCGGCGAAACGGATCGAAGAGGGCCCGGGCGCGCAGGCAGAGCGCTACGGGCAGCTGCCGGCACCCATCCGCGGCGAGCGTCCGCGCCCGACGACCGTCCCCGACCTCCCATGGCTCGCCAGGCGCTGCGGGCCCACAACTGATGCCGGCGCTCTTCCGGCACCGCCGGGGTTCACCGCTCACCGGGTGCGTGGCGGGGAGCGGCAGCTCTGCCGGGGGCGCCGGCGGCCAGGGATCCGAGCAGGGCAAGTGACCGTGCGGAGCGGGACCCCGGCTCGGCGTGATAGACGACCAGCAGCAGCTGTCCGTCGGTGCCGCTGACGGCGAGTTTGTCGCGGAACAGGTCGAGGTCGCCCACTTCCGGATGGTGCAGGAGACTGACCGCACTCTCACGCCGGCGCACCTCGTGGCGTGCCCACAGGTTCCGGAAGTGATCACTCTTGACGGAGAGCTCTTCGACGAGCGCGGCCAGGCGCGGGTCGTCGACGTCGGGGCCTGCGGCGGCGCGCAACTGGGCGACCACGCCGACCGTCGCACTGGACCAGTCCCGGTGCAGTTCCCGTTCCCGCGGGTCGAGGAAGGCGGCACGCAGTCTGTTGGCTCCGGGCGACATGTTCGGGGAGAGCGCACGGGCCATGCGGTTCGCGGCCAGGACGTCGAAGTACTTGCCCACCACGAATGCGGGCATCGGCATCTCGTCGACGAGGTGCAGGATGCTCGCCGGTACCTCTTCGGCGACCGGCCGTTCCGCCCGGCGCGACGGGGTCAGGACCAGGTCGATCAGATAGGCGGTCGCGTCGGCGTCGAGCCGCAGGACGTGGGCCAGCGCTTGGAGAACCTGCACGGAAGGGTTGCGGTCGCGGCCCTGCTCAAGCCGCAGGTAGTAGTCCGAGCTGATCCCCGCGAGCGTCGCGACCTCCTCCCTGCGCAGCCCCGGGACCCGCCGCAGTCCCCGCGGGCTGATCCCGACGTCCTCGGGCCGGACCAGCTCCCGCCGGGCGCGGAGGAACGCACCGAGCGCATTGGTGTTGTCCACGCCGTCCACGGTAATTCCGTCCCGTGCGGCCGGCCGGTCCCTCCCGGCCGGCCGGCCGGCCGGCCCCGTGCGGTGACTGGCCCTGCCACTCCCAGGAACACCGGGGTACTGCCGTGACGGCCGCGGCTGCCGGACAGTGGAGCCATGCCAGGTCGTCCTCCGATGACCGCACGGACCGATTTGCCAAGAACTCCGAAAGGCGCGACATGACCACCACCGTTCCCGGCGGCGCCCTCACACTTGCGGAAGACCTGACCATCAGCCGCATGGGATACGGGGCCATGCAACTGGCCGGACCCGGCGTCTTCGGGCCCCCGAAGGACCGTCCGCGGGCCCACGCGGTGCTGCGCGAGGCGATCGATCTGGGCATCACCCACATCGACACCAGCGATTTCTACGGCCCCTTCGTCGTCAACGAACTGATCAGGGAGGCCCTGCACCCCTACCCGGCCGACCTGCGCATCGTCACCAAGGTCGGCGCACGCCGCAGCGGCGACGGCGGCTGGATCTCCGCGCTGGAGCCCGACGACCTCAAGGCCCAGGTGCACGAGAATCTCCAGCACCTCGGCCTGGACGTGCTGGACGTCGTCCACCTGCGCCTCGGCTCGCTCGACGGCAGCAGCGACGAGTCCATCGCCGAGCAGTTCGGTGCCCTGGCCGAACTGCGGCAGCAGGGCCTGATCCGCCACCTCGGCCTCAGCGGTGTCTCCGATGCCCAGCTCACCGAGGCGCAGTCCATCGCCCCCGTCGTCACCGTGCAGAACCTCTACAACATCGCCAACCGGCAGGACGATGCCCTCGTCGACCGGTGCGCGGCCGAGAACATCGCCTTCGCCTCGTTCTTCCCCCTCGGCGGCTTCAATCCCCTCCAGTCCCAGACCCTCACCGCCGTCGCCGACCGGTTGCTCGCCTCGCCGCAACAGGTCGCTCTGGCCTGGTTGCTCCAGCGCTCGGCCACCACCGTCCTGATCCCGGGCACCTCCTCCATCGCCCACCTGCGCGAGAACGTCGCCGCCGCGGACCTGCATCTGCCGGCGGACGCGGTCGCGGAACTCGACAGCATCGGCGGGTAGTGTCCCCGGGCCGAACTCCACGGCACCGCGCACCGCACCGGGTCCGGCCTGTTCCCTTCGTGCAGGCGGACGAGCCGGTGAAACCGAAGGGGGATGGTCGGGTGAGTGATCAGCGATGTGAAGGACCGTTCGCGAATGTCATAGGGAATGGCCCCGATGCGTCGGATCTCCCGGATGCTCAGGGAGGCCGCCGCCCAGGAACGCGGCCCGCAGCGCCGGATCGTCGACGGCATGGACTCCTCGTACGGCGACCGCCGTCAGCATGTCAGGGTGCGCGCCGCCGGCGGGGGCGACCGAGTCCAGCAGCCGCTGCCCGGTGGGGGAGGCCCAGGAACTGTACGGATGGATCTCCATCCGGGCGATGGCCAGAACGCCGAGTGTCAGGACGAGCGGCAGCCCGAACCAGACGAGGTCGGCCGCCGCCGGGCTGCCGAACCCCCGTTCCCGGCCCGGAAGCAGCAGCGCCGCACCCGCCATCACAACCGTCAGCACCGCCGAGCCGCGCACCGCGCGCACCGCCGCCGCGATGTCCGTACGCTCGCCGCCGGGCAGGGCCAGACCTGTCGCGACAAGGCGGTCGGCGAGGGCGCGTACCGCATCGGCGGCGGCGGTCGCCACACGGACCGGAGGTATCGACGACTGGCCCTCCGGGCCGATGGCACGGATCACCGTGCGCTCGACCTCGTCCCTGCCCTCCGGGTCGACGACCGTGGCCCAGCCGGTATGGGCGATCAGCAGGCGGCGGCGCAGATGCATGGTGACGAGGGCGAGGTCGGCGACCCGGCGCGGGCCGCCGGACAGGAACGCGGTCTCGTACAGGGTCAGTTCGACGTTTCCCGGGTCGCGCGCCCGGTCGACCGACGCGGCGGCCAGACAGAGCCGGAGACAGGAAAGGACCGCCGCACCGCATGCGACCAGCAACAACAGAACCCAGAGCATGACGGAGTTCTATGCGAGGCGGGCCGCGGAGCGCCATGCCCCTTTCACCATGCGGACGGTGGTCCGCCTCAGGAGCTGCTGCCGCAGCTGGACCCGCCGCAGCTCGACCCACTGCTGCTGGAACAGCTGGAACCGGAACTGCAACTGCCCCCCGAACCGCAACCGCCGCTGCTTCCGCCGCAACTACTGCTTCCGCCACAACTGCTGCCTCCACTGCAACTGCTGCCTCCACTGCCGCCCGAGCTGCCGCTCGAACTTCCGCAGCCGGAGTCCGCGGGGCCCGAACCGGCGCACCACGCCGTCGCCATGAGAGGTTCGCCGCTGCCGCAGGACGAGGACGCATGAGTGGGCGGCATCGAACGTCCGGCGGCAGCCGTCCGCATCCGCGCCGCGGTCATCAGCTGTGTCCGCAGGACGGGATCGGGCAGGCCACGCAGGCCGAGCGTCGCCACGAGGTGAGCCGGATCCGCGGTGTGGGCATGGGCGGCGCGGTACTGCTGGGCGGCCCGCCGTCCCGCCCCGGTGATCCGTGAACGGGCGATACCCGCACAGACCAGCCCCGTCACGACGCCCACGATCAGGGCAGGGAGCACCTTGATGATGAAGGGGAGCGGGAAGCCGGGACCGTCGCTCTCCGCCACGAACTGAGCCACCGTCACCGCGAACGAGGCCGGGACGGCGAGCAGGCAGCCGACCCCCTGGATCACGCCCCACCGGCGCCACCTCCGGGTGGAGTCCGGAGCAGCCAGCAGACCGCGGGCCGCGAGCCCGTCGCCCACCTCCTGCACGGCCGGGTGCCGCATCACCGCGTCCCGCAGCATGTGCAGTGCGCCGTTGGGGGCGGCGCCGTGCGCCTGAAGCACGGCGCGTTCCACCGGGTCGTGGGCGACCGGCCGAGGGAGGGCGACGATGCCGGGGCCGCCGACCACCAGCCGTCCGTCCGCCTGCAGGGCGGTGAGTGCGGTGTCCACGACCCTGCCGGGCCCGCCGCTCAGGAAGGCCACCTCGTAGAGGTCGTGCGCGAGGCCACCGGGTCCGCGGCGGGCCTTCGCGAGCCCCGTGATCAGGACGGCCGAGGAGACCACGACGCCGAGTGTCACCAGCAGAGCGACCGTGTTCATCGCGGTCACCTCCCGACGAGCGCGGCGCGGGCGGCTCGAACCAGCCGGGTGGTGCGACGCGGCGGCCTGGCGGCCGCGCGGTCCTGCCACCAATGGGTCAGACGGCGCCGGGCTGCGTCGTCCGCGGGCCGGCCCGAGATCAGCAGCTGCTCGGTGAAGTCGAGTGCGTCGCGCCGGTATCCGGCGGACATGGGGTGGGTCCTGGCGTACGCGAGGAAGGCCTTCCGGTATCCGTCACCGAGGATCCCGGGGAGCTCGGGTGCCACTTTGGCGACGACGTCGGCCCGCTTGGCCGCCAGGGCGCGGCTCTGGACGGCGAGGCGGCGGTGGTCGAACCCCTCCGGTGCGGGAGTGCCTGCGACGAGGGCGGAGAGCAGCGCGGTCTGGGCGACAGCGGCACGGTCACGGGCGTCTTCGGTGGGCGGCTCGGCGGTGCCCCCGGGGCCGGTGGCCGCGTCGGTCGTGACACCGGTGGGCCCGACCGGGGTTGCAGGTGCGGCAGCGTCGCCCCCGGCCGCCCGCGCCTCGGACCGCGCCCCCCGTCCGGCCCTCCCCGCGGTGGCCAACGTGGCGCGGATCGCGGCCAGTTCGCCTCCCAGCTCCGTCGCCGGAGGGAAGTCGTCGTCGCGCTCCAGGAGAACGCCGGGCGGGGCGACCCGGGAGCGGAGTTCGGCGAGCACGTCCAGGACGGGACGGGTCACCGGGTGGGCGTGCGTGTCGTGCCAGACGCCGTCCTTCTCGATGCCTCCGGCGACGTGTACGTATGCGATCGACTCCACGGGCAGCTCGTCGAGCGCCCTCGCGGGGTCCTCGCCGCGGTTGACGTGGTTGGTGTGCAGGTTCGCGACGTCGATCAGCAGCCGGACCCCCGTGCGTGCGACCAGCTCCGCCAGGAACTGCCCCTCCGTCAGCTCTTCTCCGGGCCAGGAGAACAGCGCGGCGATGTTCTCCAGCGCCAGCGGCACCGGGAGCGAGTCCTGCGCGATCCGCACGTTCTCGCACAGGACGTCCAGCGCGTCCCAGGTCCGCGGTACGGGAAGCAGATGGCCCGCCTCGAGCCCCGGCGACGCAGTGCGCGGCCCACCGGCCCGCACGAACGCGATGTGCTCCGTGACCAGGGGCGTACCGAGCAGCGCGGCCCGGGCCGCGAGGTCGGCGAGCCGGCCGGGGTCGGGCCGGTCCGCTCCGCCGAGGCCCAGCGAGACGCCGTGTGGGACGACGGTCACGCCGCGCGCGCGGAGGCGTACGAGGGAGTCGGGCAGATGGTCGGTGCAGAGGTTCTCCGCCACCGTCTCCACCCAGTCGATCCCCGGCAGTGCCTCCACCGCATCCGCGATCTCCGGCCGCCAGCCGATACCGATTCCCAGTTCCATGGCGTCCCCCTCCTCCGGCCTGTGCAGGGGTGATGGCCCCGGCGGGCGGTGGTCAATCCGAAGGGAGGGACGTTCAGAGCTGGATTTGAGGTTCCGGCCGCAGGCCCGGCGGCTCAGGGCATCGGCATCGGCATCGTGGACGGCCGGGAGGTGAACGACTGGTCCCCGGTCGGCTCCGCGGGCACCGGCTGGGGCGGCACCACCCCGCCGGCCGGCGGGGGCGGCCCGGTCGGACTGGCCGTCGCCGCGGCCGCCGCATCGCGAGCGATCGCGTCGTAGTCGACGAGGCCGGTGGCCTCCAGCATGGTGATGTGGTCCAGCACGGTCTGGTTGGCGTCGGTCGCCAGCTGACGGATCAGCGAATTGCGGGTGGTGTTCCGGACCTGGCCGATCAGGCCGAAGACCTTGCCGTGCGCGGCCCGCAGCAGATTGGCGAACTTGCGCTCGTAGTCCTCGCCGCTCGCCGCCGTCAGCTCGCGCAGCCAGCCCTGCTGCTGCTCGCTGGGCTGGTTCGGCAGCTCCACCCCGAGCTTCGCGGCCACGTCCCGGGCCCGGCGGTCCAGATCCGTGTGCCCGACCACCAGATGGTCCCCGGCGGCCTTGACCGCCTCGCTCGGTGCACGCTCGATGGCCTGCTGCCCGGCGGGAAGCTCCCAGAGCCCGGCCAGGCGCACCTTCACGAGGAAGTCCCGGTCGGTCGCGGAGAGCGGACCCCACTGGGTCGCGACGGACGACGCGTTGAGATTGGCCTGGCCGGTGCCGGAACGGTCGGCGTAGGACCAGACGGGGAAGGCGAGCGCGCCGATCGTGGCGACAAGTGCCGCGATGATGAGGGCCGTTCCGTTGATGCGTCGCAACAAGGTTTCTCCCGGGCCGAGATGTGACGGCGTCGAATCCACCGCCGGTCCGACGACCGGCGGTCGGCTGGTCGTTCAAGATACTGGTCAGTAGTGCCGGTTACGGCAGTATCGGGAGATACGAAGCGGCGCACCGGAATGTTCAGCGGTGCAGCGCCGGATGGTCGGCGACCACCGTGCAGGACCCCGGTGCGATCTCCGTGAACCCGGCGTCGCGCACCACAGGCAGCCCGCTCACGGTCAGTTCGGCCCAGCGGGCGGCGTCCGGGGTGGCGACCGAGAGCGGGAAACCGGCCTCACGCCATGCTTTGCGCTCCGTCTTGGACAGCTCCCACCAGGCGAGCTGCGCACCGTGTCCGACCTGCGCCATCTCCTTGCCCGCTGACATGCCGAGCTCCGGGTTCAGCCACAGCACCGGGCCGGAGAGGTCGGGTGCGGCGGGCGGCTCGGGGTCGTCCAGGTCCGTGCCCGAGACCTGGAGCTTGGCCAGCTCCTTCGGCCAGCCGTCCAGGGGCACCGGCGGGAACACCCGGACTTCGGCGCCCTCGCCCGTGACGGTGATGCCGGGCAGGGCGGCCGCCTTGCGCCACTCCGCGCCGCGCGCCCGCCGTACGACCTTGCGGATCCGGGCGTCCTGCCAGTCGCGCATGGCCTGCGCCCACTCGCCCTCGTCCGCCGACCGCTCGTCGGAGAGCATCACGAGGACGGCACGGGCGGCGGTGCGCAGCGCGTCGGTGCGGGCCGGGGGGTCGGTCTTCTCGATGTGCACGACCAGCGGCAGTACGTACTGCCGGGCCTCGTCGCGACTGTTCGGCTCGGACTGGAACGGGGAGTCCGAGAGGGTGGGGGAAGTGGTGTCGTTGCTGCTCACTCGTCCCAGTCTGCCAGCCGTGGATTCTCTCGACTTTCCCGGCTTCTTGGCGGAACGAAGTGCTCCGGGTGAGGATGCACCGCATGAAGAGCGATCTCTTTTCCAGTGAGAACATGGTCCGGCCCGCCACGGCGCCCGGAATGACGCTGCAGAACGCCAAATCCATCAAGTACGCGGTCGACGGCGAAATGCATGCACGCCAGGGATCGATGGTCGCCTTCCGCGGTGATCTGCAGTTCGAGCGCAAGGGCCAGGGCCTCGGCGGCATGCTCAAGCGCGCCGTCACCGGCGAGGGGCTGCCGCTCATGGCCGTGCGCGGGCAGGGTGAGGTGTGGTTCGCGCACGAGGCCGCCAACGTCTTCATCGTGGAGATGGAGCAGGGCGACGTCCTCACCATCAACGGCCGCAACGTCCTCTGTTTCGACCCCACGCTCTCGTACGAGATCAAGACGGTGAAGGGCGCCGGAATGACCGGCGGCGGGATCTTCAACAGTGTCTTCAGCGGGTACGGCAAGCTCGGTCTGATGTGTGAGGGCCATCCCATAGTGATTCCGGTCACGCCCCAGCAGCCGGTATGCGTCGACACGGACGCGGTGGTCGGCTGGAGCAGCCGGCTCGCGACGTCGCTGCACCGCTCGCAGAGCTTCGGCTCGATGATGCGCGGGGGCTCCGGAGAGGCCGTCCAGCTGCGGCTGGACGGTGAGGGGTTCGTGATCGTACGGCCGAGCGAGCTGAAGCCCGAGAAGGCGTCGGCCAACTGAACCTGAACGGAGTGGGCCGGCGGTACGGCCTCGGTGGACCATGGGTGCTGCGCGGGGTCGACCTCGACCTGCCCGCGCGCACCCTGATCCGCATCGAGGGCGCCAACGGCACAGGAAAATCAACGCTGTTGAGGCTGCTCGCGGGGATCGACGCCCCCACCGAAGGCCGGATCACCGGCCGCAGGCCGCGTACGGCGTACGTCCCCGAGCGCTTCCCGGCCGCGCTGCCGTTCACCGCGGCCGGGTACCTCGTGCACCTCGGCCGGATCCATGGCCTGCGAACTGCGGAGGCAACCGGGCGGGCGCAGGACTGGCTGGCCCGTTTCGGGGCCGCCGGCCACGCCCGTACACCGCTCTCGGAACTCTCCAAGGGCACCAGCCAGAAGGTCGCCGTGGCCCAGGCCCTCCTTGCCGAACCGGAACTCCTGGTCCTGGACGAGGCATGGACCGGCCTGGACACGGCGGCACGTGACGAACTGGACCGTGCCGTCGCGGAACGCATCACGGCCGGAGCCACGGTCGTCTTCGTCGACCACGATCCGCGGCGGCTGGCGGGTGCGGTCGACGCCACCCACCGGGTCGAGGGCCGTGGGCTCATGCCCGTCACCGTGCCGGAGGCCGCGCACGGGACCGGGCCGCGGGTACGGATCGAGGTCACCGGCGCTCCCGGGGCGGCCCTCCCGGCGGGGCTGCCGGGCGCCCCCGCGCTGGAACCCGGACCCGACGGAACGCTGCGGCTCACCGTTGCGGCCGTGCACTCGGACGCACTCCTGCGCGCTCTGCTCACGGCCCGCCCGCCGTGGCACATCGGGCAGCTGTCGGCTGCGGAAGCACCTGGAACCGGACCGGCGCCCCGAACCGGACCGACCGAACCGGCAGAGCGGCCCGCACCGGCGGAGAAGACCGAGCACACCGAACCGGCGGAGACCCGATGACCGCCCTGATCCGCTACCAGGCCGCCCTGCTGCTCCGCTCCCAGCGCTGGCTCGCCCCCGTCCTCCTGTACGCGGTCCTCCTCGCCGTCGGAGTCCAGTCGGGGCAGCCCGTGCTCGACTCGCTCGGCTACGCCGCCGCCGCGCTCCTGCCCGTCACCGCCTGGCTCGTCCAGCTCTGCGCCACCCAGGAACCGCCCGCCGCACGGACGGTCGCCGCAGCCGTGGCCGGACAGCCCAGGGTCCACCTGGCGTCGCTGCTCACCGCCGTGGGCTGCGCGGGGCTGCTGGGCACGGTGGTCACCGCGATCGTGCTGCTGATCAGCGATCCGGCCAACGCCGACCACACCGTCCGCATCCCGCTGCTGCCCGCCGGTCTCGCGGGTCTCCTCGCCGCCGCGTGCTGCGCGCTGCTCGGAGCGGCCGTCGGCGCGCTGTGCACCCGCCCGGTGCTGCACCGCCGCGGCTGGTCGATCGCAGCCACGGCGCTCGCCGCGCTGCTGTCCCTGGTGACCAGCGGCTCGCCCGCGAAGTACGCCGTCACGGGACTGGTTACCGGATCGCTGACCGGCACGGTCCACATCCCCGTCCTGCCCCTGGTGAGCGCCGCTGCCGTGGCCGTCGCTGTGGCGGCGGTCGTCTGCAGGCTGACTTCGGTGCGCGGGTGAGTAGGCTCGTACGCATGGACGAGTCGTACTGCGAGACGCCCGCTACGGAGCTGCCGACCGGGCCGGAGACGGTGGACTCCGGACCTCCGTACGCCGAGTGCGTGCTGTGCCGGAAGCCGACCGAGTACCCGGAGTCGGTCAAGGGCATCACGCTCTGCCCGGTCTGCGAGTGGCAGGAGGCGCAGCGCACGGCCTGCTCGGGCTAGGGGCTTTCGTCGGACCCGGCCCCGTCCGCTTCGACGGACGGTCGCTTCTCCCCCACGAGGTCGGAGACCTTGACGAAGCGGTAGCCGCGCTCCCGCAGCTCCGGCACCACCTGGCGGACCGCGTCGGCCGTGACCGGCGCGGCGCTGCGTGTGCAGTGCATGACGACCAGGGAGCCCGGCTTCACCCCGTCCAGCACCTGCTTGGCCACCACGTCCGCGTCCGTCGCGAACGCGTCGCCACTGACGACGTCCCACTGCACCGCCGTCATCTTCTCGGCCGCCAGCGTGCGCAGCGCTGCGTCGTCGTAACAGCCGCCGGGGAAGCGGAAGTACGGCACGACGTTGAGCGCGCCCGTTCGCCGGATCGATGCGTCGGCCCGTTCCACCTCGGCGCGCATGCCGGCCTTCCCGACGACGGGCAGCCCGTAGCACCGTGGGGTGAAGGCGTAGTGGCTGTACGAGTGGTTCGCGACTTCGAAGAGAGGGTCGGTGCCGATCGACCGGGCCTGTGACGGGTACTGGTCCGCCCACCGCCCGGTCATGAACACCGTTGTGTGCACCTTCAGCAGGCGCAGCAGGGCGATGAGTTCCGGGTTGTCGAAGTGCTCGCCCGCGGCCGCGCGCGGGCCCTCGTCGGCCGTCATGTCGGCGTCGAAGGTGAGTGCCACGACCTTGTCGGTGGTGTCCCGGGCCCGCTTGAAGACCGGTGTGAGACCGGGCGGCCCCGGCGCCGCCGCGGCCGGCTTCCTCTCCTCCTGCGCGGGCGGGGCGGCCTTCGCGGACGGTGACGGCGAGGGCGAGGGTGGCCGGTGGGAGGGCTCCATGTGCCGGGCGGCGTGCGTTCCGACGCTCTTCGACGGGGCGTCAGCGCCACAACCGATCAATGCAGCGCCAAGAACCGCACCCATGGTGGCGACGGTGGTCAATCTTCTTACAGAGTTGGTCACTGACGGAAAGTAGCCGATGGTATGGCCGGTGGTCGGGCACGGCACTCCGGCCGGGGGCAGCGGACGGTACCCCTGCCCCCGGCCTCCTCAGCGCGTCACCGCCAGGGCCCCGTCACCGCGAACGTCGTCCCCGGCGTGTAGCAGTTCACGAACATCGTCGCGCCGTCCGGCGCGAACGTGACCCCGGCGAACTCACCCCACTCCGGCTCCTCGGGCGTACCGATGTTCTGCCGGCCGCGCGCCATCGCGTACACCTCGCCGCGCCGCGTCACACCGAACACATGCTGGGCGCCGTTGCCGTCCTCGCACACCATCAGCCCGCCGTCGGACGCCAGGCAGATGTTGTCGGGGGACTCGCCGGGCAGTTGGACATCCGTACCGGGGCCGAAGACGACCACCAGGGTGAGGCGGCGGCGCTTGGGTTCGTACCGCCACACCTGGCCGAAGTGATCGGCTGCCGAGCCCGCCGCACTCTGCGCGAAGCTGGAGACGAAGTAGACCGACGAGCCGCCCCAGTAGCAGCCCTCCAGCTTCTGGGCGTGCGTGATGCCCTTCGGCCCGAAGTCCTGCAGCCGGATGGGCGTCCCAGCGGCCTGCGGATCCGGTACGGGCACCCACTCGATCCGGTCGAAGCTCGCACCGGTCTCCTGGACGACGGAGAGGTCGGGGACGCCGGGCACCCGCATCGCCTGCAGTTCGCCGCCGGCCCGCAAGGAGCCCGTGCCGCCCAGCGGTTTCTCCGGCAGGAAGCGGTAGAAGAGCCCGAACGGCTTCTCGAACGCGTCCTCCGTCTCGTAGACGATCCCGTTGTTCGGGTCGATCGCGATCGCCTCGTGCTGGAACCGGCCCATCGCGGTGAGCGGCACGGCTCCGGTGCGGTGCGGGTCGGCGCCGTCCACCTCGAAGATGAAGCCGTGGTCCTTGGTGTAGCCGTTGGTGCCGGCCCGGTCCTCGGTCTCCTCGCAGGTCAGCCAGGTGTTCCAGGGGGTGCGGCCGCCCGCGCAGTTCACCGCCGTACCAGCGATGGCCACGCGTTCGCCGAGGACGGCGTTACGGCTGTCGAGCTCCAGGGCGGTGCAGCCGCCCTTGCCCATCGGGTCGTACGTGAGACCGTCGACGGTCGGGACGCCGATCTTCCCGGTGTTCCGGTTCTCGTGGTTGCGGACGAGATGGACGCGGCCCCGGCGGCCGGCGAATGCGGCCATGCCGTCGGGGTTGCTGGGGACCGGGCCCTCGCCGGAGCGGAGCTCGTCGCCCTGCCGGGACAGGACCCGGTAGCGGAAACCCTTCGGCAGGTCGAGCAGGCCGTCGGGGTCGGGGACCAGTGGACCGTAGCCGCTGTGGCCACGGGCGGCGGCGGTGCCCGCGAAGAGTTCGGAGAAGGCCCCGGCAAAGACGATCGAGGCAGCGGTCGCACCGCTGCCGGCCAGGACCTGTCGTCGTGTGGGTGCTGATGACATGAGGCAACTCCCTGTTGGCGGACAGGAGAAGTGACCCGCATGTGTGTACCACGCGTATCTCTCCGCGGGAACCATGCGGGTCACTGTGCCTGGTGGTGCGTCACGGGTCTGCCGTGGCGCGCGGTGTCAGAGCAGCGACGCGGTCAGCGTGATCGTCGTGCCCGTGAGCGCCTGGCTGACCGGGCAGTTCGCCTTGGCGTCCTCGGCTGCCTTGATGAAGCCCGCCTCGTCGAGACCGGGCACCTCGCCCTGCACGGTGAGGTGGATGCCGGTGATGCCGGTGCCGGGCTGGAAGGTGACCTCGGCCTGGGTGTTCAGCCGGGTCGGCGCGTTGCCGGCCGAGGTCAGACCGTTGGACAGGGCCATGGAGAAGCAGCTGGAGTGTGCCGCCGCGATGAGCTCCTCCGGGCTGGTCTTGCCGTTCGCCTTCTCTGCGCGGGACGGCCACGAGACCGCGTAGTCCCCGATGCCGGAGGAGTCGAAGGTGACAACGCCCTTGCCCTCGATCAGGTTGCCTTCCCAGACCGTGTGCGCCTGACGCGTGGTTGCCATGCTGGATCCCTTCGGATGGGTGGAGTTACCGCATCCGAACCTACTGCGCGACCAGTCCCTTTGCGTCGCGCGCCAGCGCCGTCAGCCGGGAGATTGCCCGGAAGTACTTCTTCCGGTACCCCCCGTTCAACATCTCGTCGCTGAACAGGCGGTCGAACGGGAGCCCCGAAGCGAGCACCGGTATCTCCCGGTCGTACAGCCGGTCGGCGAGCACCACGAGCCGCAGCGCCGTCGACTGGTCCGGTACCGGCTGCACGTCGGTGAGGCAGACTGCCCGGACGCCGTCCGTCAGCGCGCCGTACCTGCTCGGATGGACACGGGCCAGATGGTCGAGCAGCGACGGGAAGTCGTCCAGGCTCGCGCCCTCGGTGGCGTACGCCGCCCTGGTGACCTGCCCGTCGGAGTACGGCGCGGGGGCCTCGGGCAGTCCGCGGTGCCGATAGTCCTCGCCGTCGATCCGCAGCGGGCGGAAGTGCGAGGACAGGCCCTGGATCTCCCGCAGGAAGTCCGCGGCGGCGAAACGCCCCTCGCCGAGCTTGCCCGGCAGCGTGTTGGAGGTGGCGGCCAGCGCGACCCCGGCCTCGACCAGCCTGCTGAGCAGCGACGACACGAGGACGGTGTCGCCCGGATCGTCGAGTTCGAATTCGTCGATGCAGAGCAGCCGGTGCCCGCTGAGCGTCTGCACGGTCTGCTGGAAGCCCAGCGCGCCCACCAGATTCGTCAGCTCGACGAAGGTGCCGAACGCCTTGAGCGATGGGGCGGCGGGCGTGGCGTGCCAGAGCGAGGCCAGCAGATGCGTCTTGCCGACGCCGTAACCGCCGTCGAGATACACGCCGAGCGGCCCGGCCACCGGCGCGGCCCTCCTGCTGAACCACTTGCGCTTGCCCGTACCCGTGGCGTGCGCCCCGCCGAGTCCGGTCGCGAACCCGCCGAGGACTTTGACCGCCTCGATCTGGCTGGGCTGGTCGGGGTCGGGTACGTACGTGTCGAAGCGCACCGAGTCGAAGCGCGGCGGCGGCACCATCTCGGCGACCAGACGGTCGGCAGGGACGTGCGGCTCAAGGGCGCACAGGGACAGCGGGGCCGTTTCGGCTATGGGGCTCTGCCCAGGCACGGCGGTGGAGGACGACACAGCTCTCAAGTTTAAGGGCCGTGCAAGACTGCATGGCATGCGACGCCTCTTCCCTGTGACCGACCAGACACCGGCCTCCGAAGGAGGGGAGTGGAGCCTCGAGGTACTGGCCGACGCCTATGCCTACCCCGAGGGGGACAGTCCCTGGCTGCGGGCCAACATGGTCTCCACGCTCGACGGCGCCGCTCAGCACGACGGCCGCTCGCAGCCGATCTCCTGTGACGCGGACATGCGGATCTTCGGTACGTTGCGCGGCCTGGCCGATGTCGTCGTCGCGGGAGCGGAGACCGTACGTGCGGAGGGCTACCGGCCCGCGCGGGCCCGGGACGCCTTCGCCGCGCGGCGGGCGGCGGCCGGGCAGGGGCCCGCACCGGCGATCGCCGTCGTCAGCGGCAGTCTCGATCTGGACTTCTCGCTCCCGCTCTACGTCTCGCCGCTCGTCCCCACCCTCGTCCTCACCGGAGCCGGCGCTCCCGCCGAACGGATCGAGGCGGCCCGGAAGGCGGGCGCCGAGGTGGTGATCGCCGGGGAGGGCTCCCGGGTGGACCCGGCCAGGGCCGTGCGGGAACTCGCCGACCGTGGCCTCAAGCGGCAGCTGGCGGAGGGCGGGCCCCGGCTGCTCGGACAGTTCGTCGCCGCCGGGGTGCTGGACGAGATGTGCCTGACCTTCTCGCCGATGCTGACCGCCGGGGACGCCCAGCGGATCGCGGGCGGTCCGTCGGTGGACGTGCCGGAGCGGTTCGCCCTGACGTCGCTGCTGGAGGAGGCCGGGTTCCTCTTCAGTCGGTACCGTCGGATCTGACAATAAGCGGAATTTTCCGTTCCGCTTCTGCCCCTGCTGGGCACAATAGCTCGCGCAGACCCCGTGTGATCATGGGGAAGGATGGTTTCGGCAACGGCCTGCGACGGCCGGTGGAACAGAAGGGCGTTTGTGGTGTTCACCAGCGTTTTGATGATCGAGAAACCCCTCACCTCCGAGGACGTCGAGTTCGTCACGACCCTCCACGGGGAGGAAGAGATCTCGTTCGTCGTACTGATGCAGCCGCGCGGTGACCAGGCCGACGTTCTTCTGCGTGCCATCGACGACCTGGCGATGGGCGAGATCAAGGAAGCGGCTCGCGAGCTCGTCGGACCCGAGGGCAAGGACGCCGCACAGCCCGCCGAGCTGGCACTCGAGGTCTCGGTCACCGCACTGCGCCAGGCGGGCGCCGAAGCGGTCGGGCAGGTGGTCGAGGAACACCCGCTGGACAAACTGAAGGCCGTCGTCGAAGAGGCGCAGGCGGACGAGGTCATCGTGCTGACCGCCCCGCACTACGTCGAGGAGTTCTTCCACCGCGACTGGGCGTCCAGGGCCCGCCACAAGGTCGGCGTACCGGTGCTCAGACTCTTCGCGCACAGCGAATAGGCTGGGAGGCCATCACCTCGATCGACCTTGGGAGACACGCGCATGGCACCCGGTATTCCTGCCGCCATGGAACGACCTCACTTCATCGGCATCGGCGGCGCCGGAATGTCGGGCATCGCGAAGATCCTCGCCCAGCGCGGCGCGAAGGTCGCGGGCAGTGACGCCAAGGAGTCCGGAACGGCCGAGGCCCTGCGGGCGCTGGGGGCGACCGTCCACATCGGGCACGCCGCCGGTCATCTCGCGGACGACGCCACCTGCGTGGTCGTCTCCAGCGCCATCCGCGCCGACAACCCCGAGCTGCTGCGCGCCGCAGAGCTGTCGATCCCCGTCGTGCACCGTTCGGACGCGCTTGCCTCGCTGATGCAGGGCCTGCGTGCCATCGCCGTCGCCGGCACCCACGGCAAGACGACCACCACGTCGATGCTGGCCGTCGCCCTGTCCGAGCTGGGCCTGGACCCGTCGTACGCCATCGGCGGCGATCTCGCCGGGCCCGGCACGAACGCGACGCACGGTGAAGGCGACATCTTCGTCGCCGAGGCCGACGAGAGCGACCGCAGCTTCCAGAAGTACGACCCCGAGGTCGCGATCGTCCTCAACGTCGAGCTGGACCACCACGCGAATTACGCCTCGATGGACGAGATCTACGAGTCCTTCGAGACGTTCGCCGGCAAGATCGTCCCCGGCGGCACCCTGGTCGTCTCCGCCGACCAGTCCGGCGCGGTCGAGCTGACGAAGCGCGTACGGGACCTCTCCTCCCTCAACGTCGTCACGTACGGCGAGTCCGAGATCGCCGACGTGCGCGTCCACAAGATCACCCCGCGCGGGCTGACCAGCGACGTCACGGTCATCCTGAACGGCAAGTTCCTCACGTTCGCGGTCTCCGTCCCGGGCCGCCACTACGCCCTCAACGCGGTCGCCGCCCTCGCCGCCGGTGTCGCGCTCGGCATCCCGGCCCACAACCTGGCCTCCGCGCTCGGCAAGTACACCGGGGTCAAGCGCCGCCTCCAGCTCAAGGGCGAGGCGGCCGGCGTCCAGGTCATCGACTCGTACGCGCACCACCCGACGGAGATGACCGCCGACCTCGAAGCGATGCGCGGCGCGGCGGCCGGATCGCGCCTGCTGGTCGTCTTCCAGCCGCACCTCTTCTCCCGCACCCAGGAGCTCGGCACGGAAATGGGCCAGGCCCTCGCCCTCGCCGACGCCTCCGTGGTCCTGGACATCTACCCGGCCCGCGAGGACCCGATCCCGGGCATCACCAGCACCTTGATCACCGACGCGGCGAAGGCGGCCGGCGCCGACGTCACCGCCGTCCACGACAAGGCGGCGGTCCCCGAGGTCATCGCGGGAATGGCGAAGCCCGGCGACCTCGTTCTCACCATGGGGGCGGGCGACGTCACGGACCTCGGCCCGCAGATCCTGGACCACCTGTCGAGCTGAGGGAGCCACCGTGTCGTACGACATCGAGAAGCCGGACGAGGAATGGCGGGCAGAGCTGACGCCCGCCGAGTACGCGGTCCTGCGCCAGGCCGGCACGGAACCGGCCTTCGTTGGTGAGTACACCGACACCAAGACGGCCGGCGTGTACTCCTGCCGAGCCTGCGGCGCCGAGCTGTTCCGCTCGGACACGAAGTTCGAGTCGCACTGTGGCTGGCCGTCGTTCTACGACCCGAAGGACACGGACGCGGTCGAACTGATCGAGGACCGCACCCTCGGCATGGTCCGCACCGAGGTGCGCTGCGCACGCTGCGGCTCGCACCTGGGACACGTCTTCGAGGGCGAGGGCTACCCGACGCCGACGGACCAGCGGTACTGCATCAACTCGATCTCGCTGCGCCTGGCGCCGGACGCGAGCTGACGCGACGCCCGGCTGCGGGGCGCATGCGCTCCGCAGCCGGTCAGTCGTCCTCGGGCGTCTCCGGACGCAGCAGCGGGTGAGCGACGCCGGGGAAGACCCGGGCCCTGACCACCGGGTCCGCGGACCCGCCCTGCACCACCGTCTCGGCGACGCCCCACGGGCGGCCCGGCAGGACGACGCTCAATGTGTACGAGGACGAGCAGCCCATGCAGTCGTACCGGTCCGCCCACGTCTCCACATCGGTGACGCTGCCGGGATAGCGCGCCACATGCCGGTGCCGGGCGTGGCAGCGGTCGCATGTCTCGCCGGGCTCGCAGGTCCCACCACAGGGGCACGGCACGTCGAGCGAGTCCGCCGGGCGCCAGCGCTGCGTGAGGACGGCGTCACGGGTGGCGCCCATGTCCTTCATCGCCTTCAGATTGCGCGCGGCGACGTTGTACGACTCGCCGGTGGCGGCCATCCGGTCGCGGATGACGTCTTTGCGTCCGCGGTTCGTCGTCATGGGTTCCTCATCCGTTCCTACGGGGTCACGCAGCCCGCCAGGAGGTCCACGAGATCGGTACCGGTCCACGGTACCGGTCGTCCCGGGTTGCCCGTGCCATACCTCCCGGCCGGGGGCCAACGCTCAGGACGGCGACGGTTCGGAGGCGGGAGTCTCCCGGCCGGGTCCTGCCGACGCAGCGGCAGACGTACTCCTTGGCACTCCTCCCGTGCCCTGTCGCCCGGAACTCCGTACAATTTGATCCCGAACGATATTGTCGATCCAGCGCGCCGCGATGGCGTCGAAGGGGTGTGCCCGTGCCCGGCCAACGATCCATCACCGAAGCCGAGAAGCTGGCAGGCGCGAAGCTGGGCGGCATTCCGGTCCGGCACGAGCAGATGGCCGTGGTGGCCAATATCTACCGCGCGGCTTCCGCAGTCCGGCAGCACCTGGAGAACTCCGTGCTGCGCGGGTCCGAGCTGACCTGGACGGCGTTCGTCGTGCTGTGGGTGGTGTGGATCTGGGGCGAGTCCGAGACACGGCACGTGGCGGAGGAAGCGGGCATCTCCAAGGGGACCCTCACCGGGGTGTCGCGCACTCTGGAGGCGCGGGGGCTGGTGCGCCGGTCCGGTCATCCCACCGACGGGAGGCTGGTACTGCTCAGCCTCACGGACGAGGGCGAGGAGCTCATGCAACGAGTGTTTCCCCAGTTCAACGAGGAAGAGGCATTTGTCACCGGTCAGCTCAGCGACGAGGAGTGCCGCAGTGTCGCGGAGGGACTGCGCCGGGTCGTGCTCCAGGTGGAGGAGCAGGGCGAGGAGCGTCGCCTCGCCCTGCTGGACGGCGCCGAACCCGCCCCGCGCCGCAGCGGACGCCGTCCCAAGGCGTGAATCTCGGTTCGTGAACCGAGGCTGAAGCCCGGTCCGCGGGACGGGCCCATGGCGGGGTGACGGCCTCGGAGTCCGTCGGGTTGCGTGGGCGGGGGAGCCAGGGTCGCGCCGATGTTTCTCCGTGATGAGGTCGATCCACCGGATCGGGCCTCGGTGCACCTGGGTGATGGCGATGTCCTGCGCCACCGGGCCCCGCGAGGAGACCGGGCCCCTCAGGACCCGGCCGAGCGCGATGTCGTCGAGTTCCGGAGCGGGCCCGGGTCCCGTCCGCGGCGGCCGAAGGAAGCCATGGCGATGTCAGCGGCGGCCGCGGGCGGCGCGGACGAGGGCGTCGAAGAGCCCGTGCTGGGCCGGGTCCTCGTGGGCGGTGTCCTCGGGGTGCCATTGCACGGCGGCGAACCAGCTGTGCAGGCCCGGGAGTTCGAGGGCTTCCACGGTGCCGTCGGCGGCGCGGGCGACGACCGTGAGGCCGACACCGGTACGGTCCACCCGCTGGTGGTGGTAGCAGGAAGCCTCCACTTTCTCGGCGCCGGTGGCCTGTTCCAGGAGTGAGTCGCGCCGGATCGCCACCGGGTGCACGACGTGGCGGTGCTCGCGTTGCGGGCCGCCCATGTCCTGCTCCAGGGTGCCGCCCAGGGCGACGTTGACGACCTGCAGGCCGCGGCAGATCGCGAGCGTCGGCAGGCCCGCGTCCAGGGCTTGGCGGGCGACTTCCAGGTCGAAGCCGTCCTGTTCGTCGTCCACGTCGTAGACGCTGTCGTGCGCCTCGTCATCGCCGTAGCGGTGCGGGGCGAGGTCGCCGCCGCCGGGGAGCAGGACGCCGTCGAAGCGGGTGAGCCGGGCGGCCACCTCGGCGGGGTCGGCGGTGCCGCCGGGCGCGTGTGGGTGGATGGTCACGGGTTCGCCGCCCGCCCGCCACACCGCGTCGACGAGGGCCCGGGCGTTGACCTCGGCGGCGTACCGCAGGGCGGAGGTGGACGCGGAGAAGCGGGCCGGAATGGCGATGAGCGGTCTCACAGCTGGATCCAGGTGGTCTTGAGTTCGGTGTACTTCTCCAGGGCGTGCGCGGACTTGTCGCGGCCGTTGCCGGACTGCTTCATCCCGCCGAAGGGCACGGTCAGGTCGCCCTCCTCGTAGCAGTTGACCCAGACCGTCCCGGCCTTCAGGGCGCGGGAGACCCGGTGCGCGGTGGACAGGTCGGACGTCCACAGCCCGGCCGCGAGACCGTACTCGGTGGCGTTGGCGAGCGCGACGGCCTCGTCGAGGTCCTCGAAGGTGAGGACGGACAGCACCGGGCCGAAGATCTCCTCCCGGGCCAGCCGCATGCCGGGGTCCACCCGGTCGAAGACGGTGGGCTGCAGGAAGCTGCCCCCGGACCCGGCCAGTGTGCGGTCACCGCCGGTCCTCAACCGGGCGCCCTCGTGAAGGCCGGTCCCGATGTGGTCCCGTACGCGCTCCAGGTGTCGCTCACCGGCCAGCGCTCCCATCTCGGTGGCGGGGTCGAGGGGGTCACCGACTCGCAGCTCCCGTGCGCGCTCCACGATGGCCTCGGTGACGCGTTCGGCGACGGAGGAGTGGACGAGCAGTCGCGAGGGTGCCGTGCACATCTCGCCCTGGTTGAAGAAGATGCCCCAGGCGGCTGTGGCCGCGGCCTTCTCCAGGTCGGGGGCGTCCGGGAGGATGATGTTGGGCGACTTGCCGCCCAACTCCAGCCAGACGCGCTTGAGATTGGAGTCGGCGGCGTAGCGCAGGAAATGCCGTCCCACGGCGGTCGACCCGGTGAAGGCCAGGATGTCCACGTCGGGGTGCAGGCCGATCGCCCGCCCGGCGGTGGGGCCGTCGCCGGTGACGACGTTCAGGACGCCCGGCGGCAGCCCGGCCTCGGTCGCGAGGCGACCCAACAACGTGGCGGACAGCGGGGAGTTCTCGGAGGGCTTCAGTACGACGGTGCAACCGGCCGCGAGTGCGGGCGCGACCTTCCAGGAGGCCAGCGTCAGGGGGAAGTTCCACGGAACCACCGCGCCGACGACGCCTGCCGGCTCCCGGGTGACGAGCGCGAGCGCGTCCGGGGCGGTGTGGGGGGACTCGTCGGTCACTTTGTCGGCCAACTGTCCGTACCAGCGAAAGGTATTGATCGCGGCGCGCAGCTCGATGGCATGCGCGTCCGTGATGGGCTTGCCCATCTCCAGGCTGATGGTGAGTGCGAGCTGGTCGCGCTGCTGTTCCAGCAGATCGGCGATCCGCAGCAGCGCCCGGCCGCGGTCGGCGGGCGCGAGGCGCGGCCAGGGGCCGGAGTCGAAGGCCCGGCGGGCGGCGGCCACGGCCGCGTCCACCTCTGCGTGGCCTCCGTCGGCGACCTGGGCCAGCACCTGACCGTTGCGTGGAGAGACGACGGTGTAGCTCCCACCGCCACCGGGTTCGTCGGCGCCGTCGATGTGGTGGACTCCGGACAGGTCCAGCTTCTCGGCTCGGCGCAGCCACTCCTCATGGGTGACATCCAGCATGGGTAGCCTCCAGGTCGTCCACTACATTTGGGCTCAAACGATATGGCGATGGGCGGCCCCGTGCAAGGGTTCCCGGGAGGCGGGTTCCGCGTATCATTTGGATCCATACGACTGGCCTGGCCGGGCTGGTCCGGCGGGTCCATGGACAGAGCAAGGGAGCGCCCATCGTGCGAGCACTCGTCATCAAGCACGACCACGTGACGGAGCCCGGGCGGGTCGGGGACCGCCTTGTCGAGCACGGATACGAACTCACCACTGTGACGGTCGTGCCCGAGTCCCGCCATCATGCGCCGAATGTGGAGTTCGACTTCCCCGACGTCGACGGCTGGGACCTGATCGTGTCCCTCGGTGCCCCCTGGTCGGTCTACGACGACGTGGCCGTCGGCAGTTGGATCGACGGCGAGCTCGCGCTGCTGCGCAAGGCCTACGACCTCGACATCCCGGTCCTCGGCGTCTGCTTCGGCGCCCAGGCGCTCGCCACCGCCCTCGGAGGCTCGGTGGAAGCCTCCCCGCACCCCGAGATCGGATGGACGGAGATCGAGACCGAGGTACCCGACCTGGTGCCCCCGGGGCCGTGGTTCCAGTGGCACTACGACCGCTGCGTCCTGCCGCCCGGTGCCGTGGAGCTGGCCCGCAACAGCGTGTGTACGCAGGCTTTCCGGGTGGGGCGGGCGCTCGGCGTGCAGTTCCACCCCGAAGTCACCACAGCGATGGTGCGCGGGTGGGTCGACCTCGGCGGCGCGGAGCAGTGCGTACGGCACGGGGTCGACCCGGACGAACTGCTCGCACGCAGCCGCGCCATGGAATCCGTCGCTCGCGCCCGTACCCGCCGCCTCGTCGACGGCTTCCTGGACCAGGTGGCCCACGTCGCCGGCTGATGGGGGCGTGCTGATGCACGTCATGCCGGATGGGCCGGCACGAGCCCGGTGGCCTCGTCGATCGGCGCCCTCGGGTGCGGTGGGAGAACATGCCGGACGGCGGCCCGGCCACCGCGTGCCTGTGGAACGGCACGCGGCAGGGGGCGAAACCGTCTCCTGCTGCGTGCCGCCACCCTGCCCGTTCGCCGACCTCGGTGGCGGCTCTCGGCGCAGCGTCTCGGGCGTTCCCCTCAAGTCGCGGCTCCTGACGGGCCGCCGGGCCGGTCCGGCCCCGTGCCGTACAGGTCGGGGAGCAGGTGTGCCCCCGCGGCGCGCCCGGGGCCGTTCGCCGGGAGCACGCCGCAGGGGGAGGGGCGATCAGGCGGTCGCGGCCGCCTTGCTGCGCACCACCCGCGCCACCACGGCGCCCAGCACCAGGACCACCGGGACGCTGAGCGCGAGCCAGGTGGCCGTGCCGGGGTCACCGCCGATGAGCGTCGTGAAGTTGGCGAGGATCAGCCAGATGGCGCCCGCGATGCCGAGCGCGCCGAGGGCCGGGGCGATCAGGGTGTTCCAGGGACGGGTGTCGAGGCGCTCGCGCCGGAAGAAGACGATCACCGAAACCGAGGTCAGGAAATACAGGAGCATGATCCCGAGGACGGCCACTCCGCTGAACCAGGAGAAGAGCGTCAGCACGGGGTCCTTGCCCAGCAGTGCGAACGGGGCGACCAGCACCAGCGCGATCGCGGTCTGCACGCTGCCGGCCGCCCAGGGGGAATGGCGCTGGTTGAGCGCACACAGCTTGCGGGGCAGCAGCCCCTCGCGGCTGAGCGAGAACAGGTAGCGGTTGGCCGAGTTGTGGAAGGCGAGGATGCCCGCGAAGAGGGAGGTTGCGAGCAGGACCGGCAGTACGTCGTAAGCCCATCCGCCGAACTGGTCGGCGACGGGATTGAAGACGAACGCCGTGGCGTCGCCGTTCTCCAGTGCCTTTCCGGCGGCTGCGGTGGCGTGCGAAGCACCGTAGGAGGAGATGAGCATCCAGGAGGTGAAGGCGAAGAAGCCGGTGACGACGACGACCGACAGGTAGGTGGCCCGGGGGACGGTCTTGCGCGGTTCGCGTGCTTCCTCGCCGTAGATGGCGGTGGCCTCGAAGCCGAACATCGATGCCACGGCGAACATCATCGCCACTCCGGGAGCCCCCTGCAGGGCAGATTTCGGTGAGAAGCTCTCGGTGAAGCCGAGCCCCTCGGGCCCGCCGCCTTTGAGCAGGGTGACCAGCGCGAAGACGAGCAGGATGCTGAACTCCGCCAGGACGAAGACCGCGAGGACCTTGGCGCCCATCTCGATGCCGGCGGCGCCGAGCGCCTGGATGACCACCATCGTGACCAAAGCCCAGACCCACCACGGTGTGTCCAGACCCGCGTAGTGCGAGACCAGACCGCTGACCAGCTCCCCGTACAGCCCGTACATGGCGGCCTGGATGGTGCAGTAGGCGAACAGGGCCACGCCCGCGCTGCCGGATCCGGTGGTCCGGCCCAGGCCCTTGCCGATGTACGTGTAGAAGGCGCCCGTGTCCACGACATGGCGGCCCATGGCGACGAAGCCGACCGAGAACAGGAGGATCACCAGGCCGGCGGCGACGTATGCGGCAGGTACGCCCGCTCCGTTGCCGAGGCCGACGGAGATGGGGGCGGCTCCGGCGATGCCGGTCAGCGGGGCCTGCGCGGAGAGGACGAAGAAGAGGATGCCCAGGACGCCGAGGGCGTTGGGCTTGAGCTTGCCTGTGGTGGGCGCGTCCTGCACGGTCTGTTGCCTTGCGACCGTTTGACTGTCCACTCGGATCACCTGCCGGGGAATGGGAGAGGGTGGTTTGTTTCAGGCCAAACGAGTTGCCTCATCCTGGGCGGCAACTATCCGTTTGGCAAGGGGTTGAAGAGGATTTCCGTCGCGCCGCCGACTCCTCCCGCACCGAAAGTGGAGCGGCGTCGGGGAGGCGGGGTGAGTGAGCCCCTGAAACCGACCGCCCGTCACGTGTGGTGCAGGCCTCGTCGCGTACGGCGACGGCTCCGGTGCGGAATGGAACGAGGCCCTGGACGCCGGGTGTCCAGGGCCTCGCAATGTGTCGGTGGGGTCAGTGGTCCCCCTCGGCGCCCCCATCGGCGTCGAGCAGTCGCAGGAGAGCCCTCAGCTCCTCCAGGGCGGCGTCGGTGACCGTCGGCTCGTCGAACACGAGCTGGTGCAGGACGAGGCCGTCCAGGGCGGCGAAGACCAACCGCATCAGCGCCGGATTCGCATCATCCGGCAGTATGCGGGTGAGCTCGCGGTGGGTGGCCGCGAAGTACTCGTCGTACAGCGCACGCAACGGTGGCAGCAGCTCGGGCCTGCGGCGGGATTCGAGGAGCAGCTCGTACTGGAACACCTGGATGTCCGGATCGGCGGTCACCATCTCCGTCAGTCCGGCGGAGAAGTCCGCCACCTTGCCTGTGCCGGGCTCCAGTGCGCTGGTGCTCAGGCTGGTGCGCACGGCGTGTGCCAGCGCCTCCTCGATGAGGGCGTCACGCGAGCCGAAGTGGTGAACGACCAGGCCATGGGTGACCCCGGCCTCCTCCGCGACCGCGCGGTAAGTGAGTTTGCGCAGACCACCGCGGGCCACCACCCGCACGGCGGCGCCGAGCAGGGCTTCGCGGCCCGCTCCGTAGTTCAACCGCTTGCGGGGCACGGCCTGCTTTCCTTCGCCCTCGTCTTCGGTGGTCTCGGCGGATTCGGTCATGTCAGGGACCCTACCTGCCGGTTGTGGATGGGGGTGCGCGCGTCGGTGAGGCCCCTGCGCGCGGTGAAGCGCCGGGCGGCCAGGGTCACCCCGACCGTGCAAGCACACGAACGAACGCTCGCTGTTCCGGCCCGGGACAGGGTGCTCGCCGGCTCCCGTTCGCTGAAGGGCGTGATACACACAGGAGCGTCCTTACGGGCGCGCCGCACCGTACGACCCCCCGCGTGGGGCCCGGTGCGGCGCGGTCCTGTGGCGCTGTCAGCGCTTGGGCGGGCGGACGCCACGGAACTCCCAGTCGCCGCCGAGCGCGGTGGACAGCACTTCCTCGGACTCGGTGGGCTGGGCGCCGACGTCGGCGCGGATGGGGGTAGGTCCGGGGACGATGTGGTTGGTGAGCCGGCCGAGGCCCTCGGCTTCGACCTCGACGACGTCGCCGGGCTGTACGGGGCGGGAGTTGGCCGGGGTGCCGGACAGCAGGACGTCGCCGGGGTGAAGGGTGATCGTGCGGGCGATGTCGGCCACGAGGTAGTGCATGTCCCACTCCATCTCGTCGGTCGAGCCGTCCTGGACGAGCTCACCGTTGACGTAGGTGCGCAGGTACTTGCCGTGGAAGTCCCAGTCGGTGACGAGACCCGGTCCGAGGGGGCAGAGGGTGTCGGAGCCCTTGACGCGGAGCATGGAGCCGGCGTCGGTGTCGCGGAAGTCGTGCAGGCCGTAGTCGTTGGCGACGGTGTAGCCCGCGATGTAGTCGCCTGCCTCGGCCGGGGAGATGTTGCGCGCGGTCCTGCCGATGACGATGGCGACCTCGCCCTCGTAGTTGAGCCATTTGCAGCCCTCGGGGCGCACGACGGCACCCTTGTGGGAGTTGAGGGCGGAGGTCGGCTTGTGGAAGTAGGTCGGCGTCGGGGTGAGCTCGATCTGGAACTCGTCCACGCGGCTTCGATGGTTGAGGTGGACGGCGACAACCTTCGACGGCACGACCGGCGGCAGGTGCAGGGCGTCGTCGATCTTGACGCGGCGGCCGTCGCCGGCGACGAGTTCGTCTCCGTCACGGAGGGTCTCGACGGCGGCACCGTCGAGGAGGATGCGGCGGTATTCGGGCATGGCGGGCCTTTCTAGGCGCGGCGGTGCGGGTTGCGCGGGGACGGGGGTGTGGGCATGCCGGTGCCGGTCCAGCCCTCGGCGGGGCGGTCGAACCAGAGGTGGACCTGGCCGGTGCCGATGGAGTTCTCGTACTCGCCGTACTGGCGGCCCTTGGCCGTGCACGCGCTCTCACCGAGCGCGCCGGCCATCATCAGGTAGTGGAAGAACTTCGCCTCGGGCTTGTACTTCCAGAACTCGTCCATGGTGTCGAGGACCTTGTCGTGGCGGCCCTCCCTGAACCAGGCGATGCGCTCGTGGTCGGCGTCACGGGCCTCGGGCGTGAAGATGTGGGCGGGGTCGCTCGCCTCGTGGTCGCGCAGTTCACGCAGCGGCCAGAAGGTGTGCGAGAGCGCGCCCGAGGCGATGAGGAGGACGCGGCGGCCGGGCGTGGCCGCGATGCCGTCCGCCAGTGCCCGGCCCAGCCGTAGGTGGTCTTCCATGTCGCCGGTCTGGCAGACCCCGATGGTCACCCATTTCTTGTCGGGAAGGCCCTCGCCGAGGAACTTCCAGAGGTTGATGGTGGCGTAGTAGATCGGCAGGTGGTCGTCGTCGATTGCGGTGATCCAGGTGCCGTGTTTGTCGGCGAACTTCGCGATGTTGCCGGCCAGTTCGGGATCGCCGGGGAAGTCGTACGGCATCCGGCACATGCCGCGCGGCAGTTCCTCGGAGGTGAAGAGCCCGGCGCGGCGCTGCTGGGCGGTGACGACGAACTCGACTGTGGTGGCCCAGTGCGAGTCGAGGACGACGACGGTGTCGTAGGTGTCGTGCTCGAAGACTTCGCGGCGTAGCTGGTGCAGGCCGGTGACGAGGGTGATCTCCTTGCCCTCGTTGAGGCCGAGGCGGTCGGCCTCCGGCAGCACGATGGTGGGGACATGGGCGAGCAGGCCCGCCCCGACGATCTCACCCATGGTCCTGCCATCCCTTCGGTGCGGTGACGGTGTTCTTGAGGTCGCAGTAGAAGTCGAAGCTCCAGGTGCCGCCCTCGCGGCCGACACCGGACTGGCGGGAGCCGCCGAACGGCGCCTGCAGATCCCGTACGAAGAAGCAGTTGACCCAGACCGTGCCCGCGACGAGCTGTGCGGTGACCCGCTCGGCGCGTTCGTGATCACCGGTGGCGAGGGTCGCGGCGAGGCCGAAACGGGTGTCGTTGGCCAGCGCGACCGCCTCCCGCTCGGTGGCGAAGGTCTGGAGGGTCAGGACAGGGCCGAAGACCTCCTCCTGGACGACCTCGCTGTCCTGAGCGACGTCGGTGAGGAGGGTAGGCCGGTAGTAGAGGCCGCCGAGGTCCGTGTTGGGCGTGCCGCCGACGACCGCGCGTGCGCCGGCCGCGATCGCCCGCTGCACGAAGCCGTCGATCTTCTCCAGCTGGCGGGGGTGGATGTTGGGGCCGAGGTCGGTGGCCTCGTCGCGTGGGTCGCCCTGCTTGAGGGCGGCGGCCTTCTCCGCGAACCGCCGCGTGAACTCGTCGGCGATCGACTCCTCCACGAGGATGCGGGTCGCGGCCAGACAGACCTGCCCGGCGTTGTCGTACTGCTCCACGGCGAGGTCGACCGCCAGGTCCAGGTCGGCGTCGGCGAAGACCAACAGGGGGGACTTGCCGCCGAGTTCGAAGCTCGTGGGCACGAGGTTCGCGGCGGACGCGGCGCCGATGGCCTTTGCGGTCGGGACGGAACCGGTGAAGCTGATCCGGCGCACATCGGGGTGGGAGACGAGCGCGTTGCCCGCCTCGGCGCCGTAGCCCTGCACGACGTTGAGCACACCGGCCGGAAGCCCCGCATCGGCGGCGATGTCCGCGAGGAGCGATGCCGTGAGCGGCGTCCACTCGGCGGGCTTGAGGATCACCGTGTTCCCCGCGGCGAGCGCAGGGGCGATCTTCCAGGTGGCCAGCATCAGCGGGGCGTTCCACGGTGTGATCAGCACACAGGGGCCGGCCGGGTCCCAGCTGACGTGGTTGGTGTGGCCGCGTGTCTCGAAGTCCTCGTGGTCCAGCTTCAGCAGCCAGTCGGCGAAGAAGCGGAAGTTGTGCGCCACGCGCGGCATCACACCGCGGCGGTGCGAACGCAGCAGAGCCGCGTTGTCATGGGTCTCGACGATAGCCAGGTCCTCGATGCGCTTCTCGACACCGTCGGCGACGGCGTGCAGGATGCGGGCGCGCTCGGCGCGCGGAGTGGCGGCCCAGCCGGGGAAGGCGGCCTTCGCGGCGGCGACAGCGGCCACGGCCTCCGTCGCGGTGCCCCGGGAGATCTCGCCGAGGGCGCTTCCGTCGAGCGGCGAGACATCGGTGAAGGTCTCGGCGGAGGCGACGCGCCGGCCGCCGATCCAGTGCCGGGTGTCGACGGCGACCCCGGCCACAGTGAGGGTGTGTTCGGTCATGTCCGGACTCCAAGTCGTCTGGGGCGTACGGGGGTTACTCGGCCTCTGAGGTGCCGGACTCCAGCAGCGTGCCGCCGTCCCAGACGACACCGACCTGGCGGTAGTACGCAGCGATCGGCTCCCGGATCTCCAGGCGGGCCAGTTCCTCGGTGGGGGCCTCGAACAGCTCGAGTTCGGCGTCACCGGTCCAGGCCTGGCCGGCCTCGAAGGATGCTGCGCCGGTCTCGATCAGCTCGTCGAGCGCGAGCCCCTTGCCCTTTTCGACGGAGGGCAGCCAGCGGTGGTGGGCCATCGGGTGAGCGTTGACGAAGCCGTTGGTCTCGGACGGCTCCCGCAGGGTGACCACGGCCTGGGCGAGTCGCCGGTCGGCCGCCGCGAGGGTGGCGCCGAAGCGGGCGCCCGCCTCGATCCGCGGGGCGGGCCCGTACGGGTGCGGGCGCGTCTGGTGGATGGAGCCGAGCTTTTTCGGGTAGCCCTGGTGCAGTCCGCGGGCGATCGCGAAGTCCTTGTCGACCCAGATGTAGACGCAGCGGGAGTACGTCCGGCCCTTGTAGGAGCAGCGGACGACCGCGAAGGCCTCCTTGTACTGGGAGAGCACCGGGTCGATCAGCTCCTGCCCGTCGGCCGAGCAGGACTGCCAGTCCGCCCAGATCAGTGCGACGGCACCCGGGTCGTCTTCCGCCAACTCCAGTGGTTCCGGCAGCAGTTCGCGCACGCGAGCGGGATCGGTGCGGTACTCGACGGTGAGCAGGTCGCCGGAGTAGCGCCAGGGCGGCGAGGGGATCAGCGACGAGTCGCCGGTCGCCGTCTTGGGATGGAAGTAACCACGGACACGGGCCATGACAGGTGTTCCTTACGAGGTGAGGGCAGGCTGCTTGAGCAGCTGGGCGCGGTAGCGGGCGGCGCCGGTGGCGGCGGCATGGCCGCCGAGGGCGACGACGCCGACCAGGCGGTCGTCGGCGTGGTAGCCGACCAGGACGTCGCCCTCCGGGTCGCCGTCGAGCACCCTGACGTCGCCGATTCCCAGCACCGGTGCGCCGAAGGACTGCAGTCGGAACTCGTGCTGGTCGCTCCAGAAGGTGGGCAGCGGCGCGAAGGGCCCCAACTCGGATCCGACGCCGGTGAGATTCGCCACCAGGCTCTTCGCGGCGTGCTTGGCGGTGTCGCCGGGGATCGACCAGTGCTCGACGCGGCGGGGTACGCCGTCGTAGCGGGCGTTCGGGAAGCGGGCGACATCGCCGACCGCGACGACGTAGGGGAAATCGCCGACGCGTAGCTGCTCGTCCGTCAGCACACCGTCGGTGAGGTCGAGACCGTTGCCGTCGAGCCACTCGGTGTTGGCGACCGAGCCGACGGACTCCACGACGACGTCGGCCGGAAGGACGGTCCCGTCGCCCAGGACGACTCCGGTGACCCGGTCATCGCCCTCGAAGCCGAAGACGCCGGTGCCGAGTGCGAAGCGCACCCCGCGCTCCTCGTGCCGCTTGTGCAGAGCGCGGGCCAGTAGTTCGCCCAACGGGCGCAGCATCGGCAGCGGTTCTGGGTCGACGACGGTCACCTCGGTGACACCGAGGCCGACGGCGGTGGCGGCGACCTCGCAGCCGATGAAGCCGGCGCCGATCACGACCACGCGTACGCCGGGCCGGGTCAGCTCGTCCCGCAGCCCTTGGGCGTCGGCGAGCGTGCGTACCGTATGGCGGCCGCTGCCAGGTCCGCAGGGGCCGTCGCAGCGCAGTCGTCGGGGCCGCATGCCGGTGGCCACGACCAGGCCGTCGAAGGCCAGTTCCGTGCCGTCGTCCAGGGCGACGACGCGCTCGGCGAGGCGGGCGGCGGTGACGGAGGTGCCGAGCCGCCACTCCACATCGGCGGCGCTCGCCCGCGGGGTGAAGGCGAGGGACTCGAAGGGCGCCTTGCCGGCGAGCACCTCCTTGGAGAGCGGGGGCCGGTTGTACGGCATGTGGGGCTCGTCCCCGATGACCGTGATCGTTCCGGTCCAGCCGGCCGCGCGCAGCTGCTCGGCCGCGCGCAGACCCGCCATCGAGGCGCCGACCACGACGATGCGTTCCGTGGTCATTTCAGTCCTCGATCCTGATGGCCTGCAGCGGACAGACGTCCGCGGCTTCCTCGACCTCGTCGCGCAGCGCGTCGTCCGGGTCGGAGACGTAGGCCAGGCGCCCGTTGTCGTCGAGCTGGAAGACGTCGGGGGCCGCGAAGACGCACTGACCGTGGTCCTGGCATTTGTTCATGTCGACGACGACCTTCATGGCCGGTCCTCCTGGATGTGAGGGGCAGCGGGGCGAAGATGGCGGGGGAGGAGGGCCCGGCCCGTGGCCGGGCCCTCGGCCAAAGGGGCCCGAAGAACCCCCTACTCGTTTGGCTTCAAACAAGATAAGAAGGAGTCGGGCCCTGGTCAACACCTATCCGGATGGATAAATTCTTTGGTCCAGGCTCTTGCGGGAAGGTGGCGGTGGTCCATACCGTTTGACGCCAAACGACAAGCTCGGGCGCCGCCCTCGCTTCTGGTCCCCGGCCAAGCGCCCCACCAGACCGTCACCGGACTGGCAGGCCGCCGAGCCGTCGGCCATCACGCCCGTTCTCATCCACCGAGGAGACATCGGTGAGCGCTCAAGACACCTCAGAAGTCCGCCGGCACATGGATCGGCTCGCCGCCGACGGCATCGACGTGGTCCGGGTGACCTACCCCGACCTCATCGGCACCGACCGTGCCCGCGATGTCCTGCTGGACCACCTGCCCTCGGCCTGCGATCACGGACTCGCCTTCTGCCGCGCCGTCTACCACACCAGTCCCCGGGGCGACGTCGTCCCGGTGCCCGGCGGGCTGGACGCCGGGCTGCCCGACATCGCCGTACGACCCGACCTGAACACCGTCCACGTCCTCCCCTGGGAGCCCGGTGTCGCCTGGTGCCTCGGCGACACCACCGACCCCGCCACCGGCGCGCCCGGCCCCGAGTCGCCGCGCGACCTGCTGCGCTCGGTCATGACCCGATGCACGGAGGCCGGACTGCGACCAGTCGTCGGCCCCGAGCTGGAGTACTTCCTGCTCGACGAGGCCCCGGGAACACCGAGCGGCTGGCGCCGCTACGCGCAGGGCGTCGCCGGCGTCGTCTACACCGCCGGTCTGCGCGCCGATGCAGACAACCATCTGCTGCGCACGCTGCGGCAGTTGCATGACCTCGGGATCGGTGTCATCACCGGGAACCACGAGTTCGACGCCGGGCAGTTCGAGATCAACCTGACGCACTCCGAGGCCATGGACGCCGCCGACCGCGCCTTCCTCTTCAAGACGGCCGTCAAAGAACTGGCCCGTAAGGAGGGGAAGCTCGCGACCTTCATGGCCAAACCCTTCAACGACGCAGGCGGCTCGGGCTTCCATCTGCACTTCTCGGGCGAGGACGCCGAGGGCCGCAACGTCTTCGACGACCCGGCCGGAGCCTTCGGACTGTCGGACACCGGGCGCCACGCCATCGCCGGCATCCTGGCCCACGCCCCGGCGCTGGCCGCTCTGCTGAACCCCACGGTGAACTCGTACAAACGCTTCGGACCGGACACCCTCGCCCCCTGGCTGATCGACTGGGGCCTGGACAACCGCAGCGCCATGGTCCGCATCCCGCCCGAGCGTGGTTCCGGCGCCCGCCTGGAGTTGCGGCTCGGCGACGCCAGTGCCAACCCGTATCTGGCGATCGCCGCCCTCTCCGCGGCCGTACTGCTCGGCGTACGGGAAGGCCAGGAGCCGCCGGCCCCGCTGGAGGGCTACGGCTACGACCCCGGGAAGTCCCGGATGCTGCCGATGAGCCTGCCTGACGCGCTCGACGCGCTTGAGGCCGACGAGTCCCTCACCGAGATCCTCGGCAAGGACTTCACCGAATCCTTCCTTGCCTACAAGCGCGACGAGGTCGCCCGCTTCGACCGTTACGTCACCGACTGGGAGTTCGCCGAGTACTCCTACCACCTCTGATCGAACCGCACCGCCCACAGGAGCACCGCATGCCGAACCCCTTCGACCCCATGCCGCTCGACGAGGTCGACCTCGCCGACAACGACAACTTCCTGGACGGCGTCACCCCGTGGCGCATGTTCCACACCCTGCGCCACGAGGACCCCGTCCACTGGCAGCCCGAGGAGGCCCCCAACTCCGGCTTCTGGGCCGTCACCCGGCACGAGGACATCGCCACCGTCGACCGCGACGCCCAGACGTTCACCTCGACGAAATTCGTCAACCTCGAAGAACTCGACGACGACCAGATCAAGAAGCGCGCCTCGATCCTGGAACTGGACGGCGTCCGCCATCGCGCGATGCGCAGCCTGCTGCAGCGCCAGTTCGGCCAGGGGGTCATCAACCAGTACACCGACTTCCTGCGCGGCCTGACGGCCAAGACCCTCGACACCGCGCTGGCCAAGGGCACCTTCGACTTCGTCGCCGACGTCTCCGCGGACTTCCCCATCAACGTCCTGGCCCGCCTCCTGGACGTACCGCCGGAGGACAACCAGCAGCTCATCGACTGGGGCAACCGGATCATCGGCAACACCGACCCCGACTACGCCGACGTCCTGCTGCACAGCGCGGAGAGCGAGAAGTACCGCGACCTTCCCTTCCGCTCGCCCGCTTCCATCGAGGTCTTCGAGTACGGCCGCGAACTTGCCCGCCGGCGCCGCGGCGGCACCGGCACCGACCTGGTCTCCAAACTCGTCAACGAGACCCCACGCGACGGCATCCCGCTGTCCGCGCAGGACTTCGACAACTACTTCCTGCTGCTGGTGGTGGCCGGCAACGAGACCACCCGGCACACCATCTCGCACTCCATGCTCGCGCTGATCCAGCACCCCGAGCAACTGGCCAAGCTCCAGGCCGATCCCTCTCTGATCCCGAACGCGGTCGAGGAGTTCCTGCGCTGGGCATCGCCTGTCTACCACTTCCGCCGTACGGCGACCCGCGACGTCGAACTCGGCGGCAAGCAGGTCAAGGAGGGCGACAAGGTCGTCATGTGGTACGCCTCGGGCAATCGCGACGAGAAGGTCTTCGGCAACCCGTACGACTTCGACGTCACCCGCACCGACAACGACCACGTCACATTCGGCAAGGGCAGCCCCCACCTGTGCCTGGGCAACCTCCTTGCCCGCACCGAGATCCGCATCATGTTCGAGGAGCTCATCCCGCGCCTCGCCGGGATCCGCCTGGCGGGTGACGTACCGCGCGTCCGCTCCAACTTCGTCAACGGCATCAAGAAGCTCCCGGTCGAGGTCACTCTCGCCTGACCAGCTCATCGGACGGGCGGGCCGGTCGCACGGCCCGCCCGGGAGTTCGAAGAGAGCGTCCGCAAGTTCAGTCGACCGGCCCGCCCGCCACATAGATGACCTGGCCGGAGACGAACCCCGCTCCGGGGCTCACCAGGTAGGACGCCGTATGGGCGATGTCCTCCGGCTGACCCACCCGCCCGACCGGGATGGACCGCGCCGCGTTGCGCCGGAACTCGTCGAAGCCGAGGCCGAGCCGCCGGGCCGAGGCCCGTGTCATGTCGCTCACCACGAACCCCGGGGCGATGGCGTTGGCGGTGATGCCGTGCCGGCCGAGTTGCAGGGCGAGCGACTTGGTGAAGCCGATCAGGCCGGCCTTCGCGCTGCCGTAGTCGACGCGGGCGGCGTCGCCGACCGCGGAGATGCTCGACATGGTGACGATCCGGCCCCAGCCGGCCTCGATCATGTGCGGGCAGACGGCCCGGGTGGCGAGGAACGGGCCGCGCAGATTGATGCCCAGGACCGTGTCCCACTGCTCCGTGGACATCTCCACGAGGTCGGCGCGGGGGCCGACGCCGGCGTTGTTGACCAGCACCGTCGGCGGACCGAGCTCAGCGGCGATCCGGGCGACGGCGGCGCTCACCGCCGCCTCGTCCGCGACGTCGGCGGCGACAGCCAGCGCCGAACCTCCGTCGCCCCTGATGGCCTCCACGGTGCCCGCGCAGTCCGCTTCGTCCAGATCGATCACGCCGACCGCCAGCCCGTCACCCGCCAGCTGCCTGGCCACCGCGGCACCGATGCCGCGTGCCGCCCCTGTGACAATTGCGGTGCGAGGGTCATGAGTTGTGTATGTCATAGCTGAAGTCCACGGCATCGGTGCACTGTTGCCAATCGATTTGGCGTGGATGCCTTCGGGGTGAACGGGTCGGTGAACGCGATGGGCACACCCCCGTACGGTGCCGGTCTAAGGTGCCTGGATGATCAGGACGCCAGAGGCCTTCGCGCGGAGCACCGTCGAGCGTGAGGGGGAGTCCGGAGCGGCGTGGCTCGCCGAACTTCCCCGGATCGTGGACGATGTGCTGGGGCATTGGGGATGCGTGCCGGACGGGCGGGTCATGCACGGGGGTGTCGGGATCATCGTGCCCGTGCGGCGGGGGACCGGGGAGACCGCCGTGCTGAAGGTGTCGTTTCCGCACCCCGGCAATGTCCACGAGCCGGACGCATTCGCGGCGTGGGGCGGGCGAGGAGCCGTTCTGCTGCACGAGCGCGCAGACGAGCGTTTCGCGATGCTGCTGGAGCGGGCGCGGCCTTCGACCCTGGCGGAGATCGAGGACGGTGACGAGGTGGTCACGGTCGCAGGACGGCTCAGCCGCCGCCTGGCCGTCCCCGCGCCGCCCGGCCTGCCTCGGTTGCGGGAGCGGGCCGACGACTGGGAGGAGCAGCTGCGCAAGGACGCCGGTGAGCTGCCGCACACACTGCCGCGCCAGGTGGTGGACGCCGCCGTGGCGACCGTCCGCGAGCTGGGCCGTGTCCAGCCGGACCTCCTCATTCACGGCGACCTCCACGCCAGGAACATCCTGCGCGCCGACCGTGAGCCCTGGCTGGCCGTCGACCCCAAGGGGTACGCGGGAGACCCCGCTTACGACGGCGGCACGCTGCTCAAGTCGCGCGCGCTGACGCTTCTCGGGGCGGACGACCTGCGCAGGGCTGTCCGCCGCACCCTGGACGTCTTCGTCGAGGCGGCGGAGGTCGATCGTGAACGCGCAAGGCGCTGGGCCCAGTTCCATGCCGTCCAGGCCGCGTTCTGGGGCCGCCGCCACGGATTCCGTGTCGCACGCGGCGGATCACAACGGGACCGGCTCACCGCATTCGCGGACCGCCTGGCGCAGTTGCTCACGTGACGCCGGTGGTCCGGCGCCCGATCACCGCGTGGTCAGGCACCCTTCGGGCGTCGGCCGAGACGGGGCCCTAGGACCGCCGTACCCGCGCCGTCAGCCGGCTGCCCAGCCGTCTGCCGAAGGTGCCCGGCCGGTTCCAGGACCGGAACGCCTCGGCAGTGAGGCTGCTGCCCGTGCGCTCCACGGCCCGTTCCACCGCCGTGGTCTCGCTGCCGGACAGGCCGCGCACCACCGGACGCAGCACTTCCGCCAGCAGGCTGGCGGAGGTCTGCGTCCAGGCCCGGCCCGCGTGCGGGTGGGCGGTCCACACGACGAAGCAGTCCGCCGCATAGGCCGGTTCGGCGCGCAGTCGGGCCAGGACGGTGTCGTGGCGGGCTGCCCTGCCGTAGGCCGCGATCAGGTCCGGGTCGTCGCTGTGCACGAGTGCGTACAGCTCCGCTTCGGGGCGTCCGGGCGCGAGGAGGGTGTGGGCGAGGGCGCCGTAGGCATGCTCCAGCACGGTGGGTTCCACCGGTTCGGCGCCGGCGCGCAGGGACGCGGCCGCCGCCGGCCAGCCGGGGGCCGCCGTACCGGAACGCACATCGCGGGCGAACTCCAGCAGTCGCAGCGCACCCCGGACGCGGGTGCCGATCTCCTGCGGGAAGCAGCGCAGCAGATCGTGGGCGAGTTCGGCGGCGTCCTCGTCGTCGGACGGTGCCGACAGCGAGGCGGCGACGAGGTGGGACCACGTGCCGGCCGTCCGGTGCGAGTCCGAGCCGGACTCACCGAGGACGAGCCGCGCCTCGCCCGCCGTCGGAGTGTCTTCGCCCCAGATCAGACCCATGGCGGTACGCAGCACCAGTGGCTCCGCGAACGGTGAGAACCCGGCGGCGCGCAGCACCGTGTGCAGCGCCATGATGCGGTCGGAGCCCTGGGTCTTGGCACGCGGCGCCTCGGCGCACATCCGTAGATGCGGCAGTGCCTGCGCACCGGTGAAGGGCAGAGCGAGGTGTGTGAGGAGCCGCTCGGCGGCGGAGGGGGCGGTCAGGGCGAGCTGGTCCAACTCGCCGAGAAGCGCCGTGCGGACGTCGAACTGTTCGTCCAGGAGGTCGAGGAGAGCCGGGGCACTGTCCGGCGTCGGGGTGTCGAGCAGGGTCTGGGCCATGTGCCGTGAGATGAAGGGGAGTTGATTCGAGAGGTCCATGTCGAGCAACCGGGTGATCCGGAGCAGCTGCACCTGGCGTGCGATGGTCGCCCCGCCGTCCGGTTCCACTCCTCCCGGTGTGAGTTCGGCGAGCAGCTCCGGGCCGAGCTCGGCGGCCAGTTCCTTCACGGCCGCGGGTTCGGCGAACGCCGTGCGCGGCGGGAGCGCGAGCGTGACGTCGCTGCGCCGCACCGCCTCCGTCACCAGCAGCGCGGCGAGCGGGGCGGTGGTCGTCACAGGAGCCCGGCCTTCGAGCGCCGCCAGCAGTCGGGCCACGGACGTCGACTCGGCAGCGGTGCGGTCGTCGGCCGGTGCCGTCAGCGCGGTGGTCAAGCGGAGCATCTGCTGGTCGTCCAGTGCGTACGGTCGCTCGGCAGCCCAATCCGCGGCGGCCGCACGCCCGTTGGGTCCGAGGGCGATGCCCGCGTGCAGTGCGGTGAAGGCGAGCGGCCCAGCGGCGAAGGGTTCGCCCGGCAGCGTCGCCGCTGCCCGGAACAGTTCCGGTGCGCGGCTGCGCCAGACACGGGCGACGGTTTCGGCCCAGGCGTCGTCCACCCGGTCCGTCGGAGCGGGGCCGGTGCACGCATGGACGCGATGGTTCGGGGCGGTGAGGCCGTGTGCCTCTTCCGGCAGTACGCCGACGACCTGGTGCGGGGACTGCGCCGGACGTCGGGTGTACGTGGTGAATGTCAGCCGCTGGGCATGCTCCGGCGGGAGTACGGCTCCGGCCAGTGCGATCCACCGGGCCACGTCCGCACTCTGCCGTTCCACGAGGACGACCTGAATCGACGTGGGCTCCTCGCTCACCCTTCGAAGATCGGCAAAGACCGCTGCCAGCCAGGGGCTGCGCGAGACCGCGAAGTCGTTCAGGGCTTCCTGTCCGGACGCGGCGGATGCGGGCAGAGCCGCCATCCGGTCCGGTGTGCCGCTGTCCGGAGTGGTGGCGGACCAGCCCGGCGACCGCCAGGCCGATATCGGGAGCGCGTCGCCCGGCAGCCTCGCACCGGCCGGAAGCAGCGCCGCATGCGTGTGGAAGTGCCCGGCTCCGGGGCCGCCGAGAGCCACCGTGCGGCTCAGCAGATGGCTGCCGTCGGAAAGTGCGCTGAAGCTGAACACCTCCGGAAACGAGCGGAGTTCGACGGCAGTCGGATGGTACGGCGCCCCGGCCGGAGGCTCGTATCCGAGCAGTTGCTCCGCCTCGGCCAGCATCGACGCGGATATGCCGGCGCTGACTGCTGTGAACCGTGCACCGACCCCGTCGTCCCCCGCAGAGGCAGAGGTGTAGTGCAACTGCGCGAGGCTCATGCGTCGGCCCTCTTCGTCCTTGCCGCGTACGTCCCCGTGCGCCAGCACGCCCCGCCTCGTCGGCGGTCCGTCGTGAACGGCCGCCCAGGCGCGGCGACGACCCCGGCGGGGAGCGGTCCGCAATCGTGTGAGCGACGCTATCAAGGTGCGCCGTGCCCGCATGCACGCTGCCGAAACGTGACCTCTACAACTGCCTCGTACCGGTCGCTCCAGCGGGACGAGGCGTACGTGACCTCGGGCTTGGGCGGCGTATGCGTCGCCGGCCGACCGATGGGCGGCACCGGACCGAGTACCGTCGGACAGGACGGTTCGCGCCGAGTCGGACCTCCTGCACTCACCGAAGCAGGGAGGTTCGGTACTCAGGCCGGCAGGACGGCCTGGATGCGGGAGAGGGCGAACACGCGGTTGTCCTGGCGCAGATGGCAGTAGCCGTAGAGATAGGGCGGATCGAAGTCGAGTTCACTCACGGTGCGGACGGTCCGGCTCCCGGATGCCGCGATGTACTCGATGGTGATGGGCTCGCCCTCGTCGATGGCGTACGCGAGCTGGCGCACGTCGGCCAGGGGCAGCGCATCGGTAGTGCCGTCCAGGATCTCCTCGGTGTCGGACCCGTAGGGGACTCCCGCACCGGGGCACGGCTGCGGGGCATGGTCGGGGGCCGCCAGCAGCCGGGCCGCCAGATCGGCCGAACGGCCTGCCTCCGGCACGCTTCTGCGGGCTGCAGGCACGGTGGCGGTCGCGGCGACGGCGGGCTGGGACACGCGCCGCCGCCCCGGCCGCTCCACCCGAACGGACCCGTCGTCGGCCGTTGCCACCGGCGAGAATCCGGCAGCGCGCAGGGCTGCCAGTGCTGCGTCGGGCTCCGCACGGCACAGAAGTACGGTCGGGGCGACGGAACGCAGCCCCAGGCGGGTCAGCCCGCGATGTGCAGCCACCTCGACGAGCAGCGCCGGGTCCTCGCTGACCAGGGCACAGGCGGCCGGGGCGAGCCGGATGCGGCCGTGGCGTCGGGCTGCGTCCGTGATCAGATAGCTCAGTGCCTGGGGCAGAGCGGCGTCCGTCACCTCGCGGAGATCTGCCTCGATCCGGTCAGGGGTGTGTCCCGCGTCCAGCGCTCGGCGCAGCGATGCAGGGCTGAACCGCCAGACCGAGGCGGCCGACCGGGTTTCCCGATCGGCAAGAGAGTCCAGTAGTGCGGCCAGCCCGGCAGTCGGAGTGCCGGTCACCACGGCGGTGAGGTCGGCGCCGATGCGGGCGCGGTCGGTTGCGTCCGGCAGCAGTCGTCGGGCGTGGTCGCGAAGGGCTGCCTGGTCCTGGCCCAGCAGGGCCGCTCCCAGCGGGGTCAGTGCGCCCCGGGCGACGGTCCCGAGCAGTTCGGCCTCCCGGGCCACCGATGCGAACGGGGTTGCATCATCAGGCAGTTCGTCGGCGAGCGGCCGGAACCAGGATACCGATGAGCCGAGGTCGGCGACCGCCCGCGCGCCATGGCCGGGCGGAAGGGAGGCCGCGGCGCTCAGCACTCCCTGCCGTGCCGTGGCGCACCCGGTGCAGTGTGCCGCCCGGCGCACGGCGGGCACCGCCTTGCCGTCCTCGTCGCGGGACCCGGTCGGGGTGAGTCCGAGCAGCCACCAGGCACGCAGCAGAAGGACGAGCCGTTCCGCGGGCTCCCATGAGGCCCACACGTCATACGCATCGGTCACGGCCAGGTCCGTGCCTTCGTACTCGACCAGGCCGGCCGCGTACGCACACTCCAGCACGAGCCGCACCACCGCTTCCTCGCACCCGTTCTCCTTGCCCAGACGGGCCAGTTCACGTGCGCCGACACCTCCGGACTTGAGGGCCACCACCGGACGCTCCGCGCAACGGGCGAGAAGTACCGTGGCCTGTCCGGCGAAGGAAGTGCTCGCCGCTGCGGCCTCACGCTCGATCTCGTCCTCGGTCACCGCTACAAGGGCCGGTGTCGGCGGCTGCGGGTCGAACGGTGCGTGCCAGTCCGGACCATGCTGCGCGAGCCTCACTTCGGCGGGCACGTGAGCGAGGCCGTACCCCGACTGGTCCACCACGAGCAACGCCCGCTCCAGCAGCCAGCGTTCGCCGGTTCCCGACCGGCCGATTTCGTGATACTCCTCGGGGTCGAGGAGCCGGGTCAGCGCCTCACGGGCACTCGGCGGCGCCGAGGCCAGAAGGCCGAGCATGGTGTGCGGATCCTGGTGATGCGCGACGATCGCGTCGAGACGGTCCTGCCGGCGGGTGCCGGGCCTGAGTCCCAGCTTGGCGGCTGTCCTGCCGAGCTCTGCCGACGTAACAGCGGCCAACAGCTCGGCCACGCCCTGACCGAGACCGAGCGGGGACTCCCACGCGCCCCGCAGCGCCGGAGCCATGTGCAGTCGGCCTGCCAGGTCCGGCCAGACGAGGGCCTGGGCGGTGAGCGTGTCCAGCGCGGCGGAGATGCCCTGGGCGTCCGTGCCGAGCAAGGTCTCCAGGGTCGTGCGGTGGGTCGGCTGCGGCAGGGCCGCGAGCGCCTGGGCCAGCTGCAGACAGGGGAGCGGCAGCTTGTTCAGGGCATCCACCACTGACCCGATGCGCTGGAGGCGCTCCGCGAGCTCGCCGAGCGACCGCGGGTCGGGTGCCACGGCTGCGTCGGGGCGTGCATCGAGGAGCCGGCGCAGCTGCTGCGCCCCCAGACTCCGCAACCATCCGACGGGATCGGACCCGTCCGGCCCGTCCGAGCTGTCAGGGACAACTGGCCTGCGGGACGCACCAGGACCAGCGAGGTGCAGGGGGCCGCTGGAGCCGAACGTGTCGACCATGGGGAGTTCACCTGCTCGGATCGGGCCGATGTGACGTGCCGACCGGGTGCTGCGGTCGGAGAGGGCCGAAGCCCACCTCGTGCCGAAGGGCAACACCCGTTCACCGTAAGAATCCTAACGGTGGCGCGAGATCTGCCCAGATCTGCTTGACGAACATGGCGGAGTGACGACGGACTTCGACCGCACTGATTGCGGTGACCGCTCTCACCGGCCGCGGCAGGCGCGGCAGAGGCCGTCGGGGAGGGCCTCCGGGCGGCCGGGAACGCCGCACCGGGTGCACTCCATCATTGCGTGACGCACAGGTGCAGTAGGCGGGGGCGGGGTGGTGGTGCGGGCGGGAAGCCTGGGCGGCTTCTTGTCGTGGAGTCGGCGGCGGACGAAGCCTCGGGGTACGTCGACCGTCTCGGGAAGCCCGGCGGTGAGGGCATGGACGAGGTAGTCGGTGCTCACGCCACGCGAGCCATTCGGCGGCCTGTTCCTCCAGGGCCTCGCAGTCGCCGGCCGAGAGGGCCGGTCGGGCGTCGGCGCGCCCGAGTGTCCAAGCAACGAAGAGGGGGCGGGGCCGCTGGATGCGGCCCCGCCCCCGTGCCGGTCAGGGAGGGCTGACCGGGTGGGCACTCACTTCAGGCCGAAGGCCCGGGTGATGCTCTGGGTGACACCGTTGCCCTCGGTGTCGCCGGCGCTGGTGCGCAGCGTCACGAACCGCGCCTTGGCGGGGGCGTTCAGCTGGGTGCTCCAGCCGCGGGCGGTGTGGGTCAGCGCTGCGTGCTGCCACGTGGCGCCGTCGTCGTAGGAGACGTCCACGCTCACCGTTTTGATGGTGTCGGAGCTGGGGGCGCCCGGGAGGTGCGAGGGAGTGACGGTGATGCCGGCGTGGCGACCTGTCTTGCCGGCGATGTTCATGCCCTCGACCGCGTAGTCGAGCTGGATCAGCGGCAGGACGTCGAAGGTACCGGCGGCGGTCCGCCCGGAGGTGAAGCCCCACTCGGTCCTGGTGGTGGTCGAGTAGTCGTTCGTCCAGTTGCCCCGGGCGTTGTCCGACACCAAGCGGTATCGCAACTTCTCGGGAGCCAGGACGAGGGGGAACCGGAAGCTGCCCAGGGTGTCGGTCTCGGAGGCCCTGATCAGGGTGTCGCCCTGGTAGAGCTTCACCTTGTTCTGGACATCGGCGTTGTTGTATGTCGTGCCGACGTGTCGGGCATCCGAGTCACCCCAGCCCAGGATCTGCGCATATACCTTGTCATCCACTCGGAACGGTCGGTGGGAACCGTCCAACCGAGGGCGCTGGACCGGTGCGAAGTACTGCAGGTGGGAGGTCTTACCGGTCGGGTACCGCTTCAGGACGTCGCTGCTGATCTGAAGCTGCTGGTTGACCTGGGCGAACTCGGCCCACTCCGTGTCGCTGGACACCCAGTCGGTGCGCTCGGCCTGGGTGGGGGTGGGCAGCATGTTGTATCCGTAGTCGCCGCGCCAGACGGCGGAACGGAACTCCATGCCCCGCGCGGGCCGGTTGTTGCGGAAGGAGACGTCCACCCGCGCGAGGTCACGGCGCTGCGGCTGGTAGGTCGGGTCCGCCGGGATGCCGGTCCAGTGATGGCTGATGTCGTAGAGGTAGTCCGTGGTGGGGTGGGAGGTCACGGTGAGCGCCGTGCTCCGGCCCTGCTGGAGCTGGGTGATCAGCTCGTCGCCCTCGTCCGCGGTCAGCGAAGCCACGGTCAGGGGAGGCGGGTTCCCGGCGTCGGACCACGGGTTGTCGAGGCTGGCTCCCCACGGCTCCAGGCGTCCGTCGCCGTCGTTGACGACGAGCAGCACCTTCGCGCCGGCCTTGGCGGCCTGCTCGGCCTGCTCGGCAGGTCCGACGGCATCGCTGCGGCGGACCACGACGGCCTTGCCCGCGGCGTCGAGCCCGGCGTAGGCGGCGGCGCCGCCCTCACCGGCGTAGACGGCCTTGTACTGGCGGGTGCCCTCGCTGAGCGGGGTGCGTCCGTGCTGGACACGCAGGTCGTCGAAGGCGCGCGTACGGGATGCGACCGTCAGGGCCGGCTCGGTCAGGCGCCAGTTGCCGCCGAATTCGTAGGTGCCCGTGGCGACCGGCTTGCTGGGCAGGACCCAGAAGCTGTCGTACATGGCGTTGGGCCACCGCGTCATGCCCAGCGCGCTTCCGTTGTCGAACCCCCGGTAGAGGTCGATGCGGGTCTCGGCGAGGGTGGTCTGCTGCGGGGTCCGGACGGAGACCGGCTTGGCCTTGGAGGCGTCCAGGGTCACCGTGGCGTCCTTGTCGAGGACGACCTCGGGAGCGGCCAGGATGGCCTTGCCCCGGGAGCGCGGCCCGTGAGAGCCCCGGACATCGTTCTCCAGGCTCACGTAGTACGTGCCGGGGGGCAGGGAGACCGTACCGGTGCCCGAATCATCCAGGATCAGCGGCATCGCGAGGTTTTGGCCCAACACCCACACTTCACCACCCATCGGGCGGCCTGCACGGTCCTTTCCGTTCAACGTGAGGGTGTGGCGCGGGCCCATCTTGTAGGCGCCGGTGAGGGTGTGGGCCAGCGGCGCGCCGGAGACGTCGGTGGCGAGGATCTGCCCCGAGGTGACGGTGTCGCCCTTCACCAGGTCGAAGTCGGTGGTCAGGGTGACCTTGCTGCTGCCGTGCGCGGGGACGGTGACCTGTTGTGCGGACAGCGAGAACGCGCCGGCGGCTGCGCCGGGTGCCTGGACCGCCAGGTCCAGGGTGACCGGACTGTCCCCGGTGTTGGTGTAGGTCACCTCCTTCTCGGTCTTGTCATCGGCCGGCGCCGTGGCGCCGCGGTAGCCGCCGAACGCGCTGGCGGTGGCGAACACGGTGCCCTTGACGGCGGCGGCGACGTCCAGACGGCCGCTGCCGCCCTCGTACGGGGTGTACTGGGGCGTCGACTTGGTGGTGCTGACCAGGCCGTCCTTGAGCTGCTGCCCGGTCCAGTCCGGGTGGGCCGCGGCGAGCAGCGCGGCGGCGCCTGCGACGTGCGGGGTGGCCATCGAGGTGCCGCTGAGCGTCTGGTAGTAGCCCTCGCCGTCTTCGGCGTACTGCGAGCGGGCCGCCAGGACGTCGACGCCCGGGGCGGTCAGCTCCGGCTTCAGCCCGGCGTCGCCCTGGCGCGGGCCGGTGCTGGAGAACTCGGCGAGCTGGTCGGAGGTGTCCACCGCGCCGACGGACAGCGCGGCGTCGGCGACGCTGGGCGTCGAGACGGTGTGCGAGCCGCCGTTGCCGGCCGCGATGGTGAACAGCACGCCGGTCTCGGCGCTGAGCTGGTTGACGGCCTCGCTCATCGGGTCGTGGCCGTCGCTGGGCCCGGCGCCCAGGCTCATGCTGATGACCTTGGCGTGCTGGTCGCGGGCGGCCCACTCCATGCCCGCGAGCACCCAGGACTCCTGGCCGGAGCCGTCATTGTCCAGCACCTTGCCGATGTGCAGGCGTGCCCCGGGCGCGACGCCCTTCTCCTTGCCGTCGGAGGCGGCGCCGGTGCCGGCGATGGTCGAGGCGACGTGGGTGCCGTGACCGTTGTGGTCCTCGATGTCCTGGTCGGGCACGAAGCTCGTGCTCGCGGCCACCTGACCGACGATGTCGGGGTGCCGGGTGTCCACACCGGTGTCGAGCACGGCCACGTCGACACCCTGGCCGGTGTCACCGCCCTCCCACACCTGCGGTGCGCCGATCTGCTTGGTGGTGTCGGCCAGGTCGGCCTTGACCTTCCCGTCCAGCCAGACCTTCGCGATCCCGCCGCGCAACTGGACCTTGGCGCCGGCGCTGCGACTGCCGGCCGCCGCGGTCCCGCCGGTGAGCGAGGACCAGAAATCGGCTGCCTGGGTCCGCTTCTGCGACAGCGCCGCGCCCTGAATGCTGCTCAGGGCGAGGGTCCTGGTGGCGCCGGACGGCACGGCCTGGGTCCGCGCGCGCACGGCGGCGTCGGTGTAGGTGACGATCAGGGGCAGACTGCTGCGCTGCTCGTCCCCGTAACCGTCCGCCAGCAGCTTGGTGACGTTGAAGAGCTCGCGGTCCAGCTTTTCGGCGGCGATGTACGGAAGGGCGGCGTCCGGGTACACATAGGTGTCCTTGCCGACCGTGTAGGTCGTGGCGCCGGTGAGCTGACCGTCCCCGCCCTGCACGGAACGGGTGACCCTGCCGTCGGCAGCGGTGTTGACGGTGACTTTGTCGCCGGTCAGCAAGGTGACGGTACGTGAGGTCGGCTGATGTGTCGCAGGGTTGGCGGATGACCGGTCCGGTGCACCGGCCCCCGGTGCTGCGGTGGCAGACACCGCCTGCTGGGCCGTGAAAACGGCCAGCACGACACCGATGGCCAGCGCCGCCCGTCTACGGGCGGGTATGGAAGGCATACTGATCCTTTATGGGCATGGCAACCGTTTTTGCCGATGTGTCACACATCGTCAGGTTGCGCAAAGTGAGGCCTGATTTCGTTATGGTGTTTTTCGGCTCGGTTTCAGATCCTTGGCGGACTCGAGGTACACCGGCTCGGGGCGCACGGCGAGCCGCAGCCCCTGCGATCGGCCGACGAGGCCGAGCGTGTCGGTGATCTCCACCAGGGCGGCGTCGCTGCGCGGCTTACCCCTGGTCGGGGAATGGGAACGCTGCGCGAGGCGACCCCTCGATCGAGGTGAAAAGGCAAGAGCACGTACGTTGTCGGGCGTCCTCTGCCGCCACTTGGGAGTGCGTGTGTCGACGATGCGCCGGGCCCAGGGGTGCGTCGGTCAATCGACTGCATGACCAACTCATGGCTGTTCAGGTACCGGTGCGCCGTCGACTCCTGCTGACTGCGGGTTCAGCATCACCTGCGAACGCCGCGATCTCGATGTGATTCGGCCTGGACCGAATAACGGCATTCCGGAAGGATCGCCCCGGGCTGTCATGGTCTACCGCGCACACTTCACGGTTCAGGATCCGGCCCGGCCCCGTGTGGCCGAGGCGACGACGCCGCTGCACGAGCCGGAACGCGCAGTGCGAACCCTGCACAGCCGCAGCTTCACGGAACACCTGGCAGCGCACTCCGACTCGTCGTGAGCCTCAGGGCCACGTCCGGGCGACGCGAGCAGTGCGAGCTGCAGCCTGCCGTCCCGCGTCCTGCCGCCGGCGTCTTCTCCTTCGCTGTCCCGGCACCGGTCGGTATCGCCGGCCCGGCCATGGGACAGAGCCCGTGTCCTGCAGTCCTGGTCAGGCAGGCTCGCGGCGCCCCGTCGGCTGCCGGCCGCTGCTCCACGGTGGCAGCTGGGCCGAACTCACCTGCTCGCCGAGGACTTCGGACATGAATCGGACCAGCCACCGTTGCGCGGGGCTGCGCGAGGACTCGTGCCGGGCGTAGAGGGCCACTTCGATCGGCTCGGTCTCGAACGGCAGTCGTACCAGGCGTACTTGGTGGGAAGCGGTGAAGACCTCCCCGACGTACTCGGGGACTATGGCGATCAGGTCCGTCTGCTCCAGGACGTACGGAAGGATGGAGAGCCGGGTCACCTCCAGGGCCACTTGGTCCAGGAGCCCGTGCGACGCCAGCACCGCCCTCGGCGTGATGTGTCCGCTGGGTCCGAACACCGTGGCGTGTTGCTCCGCCGCGAGGTCGGTGAGGGTGACCGAGTCGCCCCGGACGCGGGGGTGGTCGGCGGCGACCATGCCGACGTAGCGCTCACGGAAGAGCGGAATCCGCACGATCTGCTGCGGGAACAGCACCGGTGTGGCCACGAAGGCGTCCAGGTCTCCGCGGCGCAACTGGCCCTCGGCCTCGTCCACGTCGAGGGGCCGGATGGTGAAGGACACCCCTGGCGCGCGTGTGCGTGCCGCCGCCAGGAGCCGGGGGAGGAGTGTCGCCTCGCCGAGGTCGGTCAGGGCCAGGGTGAAGCGGCCGGACATGCTTCCCGGATCGAAGTCCTCGGCCTGGCGCGCCGCGCCGTCGATCTCCGCGAGAGCGCGTCGTAGCGGCTCGTACAGACGGCGCGCGTCCGCCGTCGGAGCCAGCCCGCGACCGGTGCGGCGGAACAGCTCGTCGCCGAAGTGCCGGCGGAGTTTGCCCAGGCTGTAGCTGACGGTGGGCTGGGTGACATGGAGCGTGTCGGCCGCCGCCGTGACGCTGCCGGTCTCGTAGAGCAGCACGAAGACGCGGGCGAGGTTGAGATCGAAGTCCTTCATATAGATGGAATCTATATGGCAGCGCGGAAACATCTATTGGTGCTCATGTCGGGGCTCTCCCTAGCGTGTCGGACGTCACTTTCGGAAAGGAACGTCCGTGCCCTCCGTGCGCCGCATCTCCCATGAACTCCTGCAACGTCAGGGCCTCACCACGGTCTTCGGCAACCCGGGTTCCAACGAGCTGCCCTTCCTCACCGGTCTCCCCGAGGAGTTCCGCTACGTCCTGGGCCTGCACGAGGGCGCCGTCGTCGGCATGGCCGACGGATACGCGCAGGCGACCGGCCGCCCGGTCCTCGTCAACCTGCATGCTGCCTCCGGCTCCGGCAACGCGATGGGCGCACTGACCAATGCGGTCGCCTCCCGGACCCCGCTCGTGGTCGTCGCGGGCCAGCAGGTGCGGCCCGCGATCGGCCCGGAGGCCAATCTGTCCAGCGTCGACGCCCCGGCGCTGATGAAACCCCTCGTAGGCTGGGCGGCGGAACCGGCGTGTGCCCAGGACGTGCCGCGCGCGCTCGCGCAGGCGGTCTTCGAGGCTGAGCTGCAGCGGCGCCCGACCTACCTCTCCGTCCCCTACGACGACTGGGCCGCCGACGCCGACGACAACAGTCGCGCGCTGCTCGACCGGCAGGTCCGACGCGCCTCGACGCCGAGTGAGGAGCAGGGCCGCCGACTTGTCGAGCAGGTCACCGCCGCCCGCCGCCCGGCTCTCGTCCTGGGCGGCGACATCGATTCCGCCGGTCTCCTCGACGACGCCGTCCGGCTGGCCGAACGCCTGGGCGGGCCGGTGTGGGCGGCCCCGTCGCTCTTCCGGCTGCCCTTCCCCAACCGGCACCCGCTGTTCCGAGGTGTGCTGCCCGCCGGAATCGCACCCATCTCAAAGGCCTTCGAGGGTCACGACCTCGTGCTCGTGCTCGGAGCGCCGGTGTTCCGCTACCACGAGTACCTTCCCGGCCGTTATCTGCCCGAAGGAACCCGGCTGATCCAGGTGACGGACGACGCGTCGGCCGCCGCGCGGGCGCCCATGGGGGAGGCGCTGGTCGCCGGTACCGCTGCCGTCATCGACCTGTTGCTGAAGGCGCTCGACGCCCCGGCGACTCCCACGGCCGCATACAGGCCCGTGCCCGATCCGCTCACCGCCGAGGGGACGGACCTGCACCCCGAGGAGGTGTTCGCCGCCCTGCGGGACGAGCAGCCCGAGGACACCGCGTACGTGGTCGAGTCGACCTCGACGAACTCCTCGTGGTGGCGCCAGATGGATCTTCGCCGGTCGGGCTCCTACTACTTCCCGGCTGCCGGCGGGCTCGGCTTCGGACTGCCCGGTGCGGTCGGGGTCGCGATGGCCCAGCCCGGGCGCCCGGTCGTCGGCGTCATCGGCGACGGCTCGGCCAACTACGGCATCACCGCGCTGTGGACCGCCGCCCAGCACAAGGTCCCCCTGACCATCGTGCTGCTGCGCAACGGGACGTACGGCGCACTGCGGTGGTTCGGCGACCTGCTCGGAGTACCGGACGCTCCCGGCCTGGACATTCCGGGTCTCGACTTCACCCGCATCGCGGAGGGCTACGGCGTCCACGCCCGTCATGTCAGCGGTGCCGAGGAACTGCGCGCCGTCCTCGCCGAGCGTCCCGACGGGCCCCGGCTCATCCAGGTGGACACGACCCTCACCACCCCCGCATAGCGAACGTGCTCATCCCCCTCTCGTAAGAAGGAAGGCAGAAGCATGACAGTTCTGGACAATGACGTCTGGACCAGGAGGTTCTTCAGCGAGGGCTGGAAGGAGTCCTCTTCCGGGTACCCGGTGCGCGAACCGGCCACCGGGGCGCAGCTCGGTGTGGTCGGTCTGGCCACGGCCGACGATGTGCGCAGCGCCGCAAGCCGCGCCGCACAGGCACAGCGCGAGTGGGCGGCGACCGCGCCGCAACAGCGTGCGGCCGTCCTGCGTCGTGCGGGCCAGATCATCAGTGAGTACTCCGCCGAGATCGAGGAATGGCTGGTGCGTGAGGCCGGCTCGGTGCGGGCCAAGGCGGGTTTCGAGGTGGAGCTCGCCGTGGGCGAGTGCTTCGAGTGCGCAGGGCTGCCGACCCACCCGCAGGGAGAGGTGCTCACCTCCGAGGACGCCCGCTGGTCGTTCGCCCGGCGCCGCCCGGCCGGCGTCGTGAGTGTCATCGCCCCGTTCAACTTCCCGCTGATCCTGGGCCTGCGCTCGGTCGCCCCCGCACTCGCTCTGGGGAACGCGGTGCTTCTCAAGCCGGACCCGCGCACCGCGGTGAGCGGCGGGGTCGTCATCGCGCGCGTCTTCGAGGAGGCCGGGCTGCCCGCCGGCGTACTGCACCTGCTGCCGGGCGATGCCTCGGTCGGTCGGGCCGTCGTCGAGGCCCCCGAGGTCAGGGTCGTCTCCTTCACCGGCTCCACACCGGTCGGCCGTGCCATCGGTGAGCAGGCCGGACGCCTCCTCAAGCGGGCCCACCTCGAACTGGGCGGCAACAATGCACTTGTGGTGCTGCCCGGTGCCGACGTGGACAAGGCGGCCTCGGCCGGTGCGTTCGGTTCGTACCTGCACCAGGGGCAGATCTGCATGACGACCGGCCGCCACATCGTGCACGAGTCGCTGCTGGAGGAGTACACCGCCGCGCTCGCCGCGAAGGCCAAGGCACTCCCGGTGGGCGACCCCGCTCGCGAGGACGTGGCGCTCGGGCCGATCATCGACCGCGGGCAGCTGGAGCGGATACACGGCATCGTCACGGGGAGCGTGGCAGCGGGTGCGACCGTTGCCGCGGGTGGCGAGATCGCCGGAACCGGCTACCTCGCCACCGTACTGACAGGTCTGACGACCGACATGCCGGCCTGGCGTGAGGAGATCTTCGGCCCCGTCGCGCCCGTCATGGGCTTCTCGGACATCGAGGACGCCGCCCGTATCGTCAACGACTGCGAATACGGGCTGTCCGTCGGCATCCTCGGGGACGTCGGCACAGCGATGAAGCTCGCCGACCGGATCGACTCCGGCAAGGTCCACATCAACGAACAGACCGTCAGCGACGAGCCCAACGCACCCTTCGGCGGGGTCAAGGCATCGGGTACGGGTTCCCGGTTCGGTGGTGCCGCCGCGAACATCGAGGCCTTCACCGAAGGCCAGTGGGTCACCGTTCGCCCGGACATCGCCGACTACCCGTTCTGACGTCTCCCGACTTCGCTGAGGGGAATCTTCATGACATCCATCATTTCGTCCGCAGCGCCGGCACGAGCCGGCAGAGGCAACGCATGGACCGTGATCCTGTGCTGGATCACGGTCATGCTCGAGGGCTACGACCTCGTGGTCCTCGGCGCGATCATCCCGACCCTGCTCAAGACCCATCACCTCGGCATGACCGCGGGCGACGCAACCATGATCGCGACGCTCTCGCTCGTCGGTGTCGCCATCGGCGCGGTCTCCGTCGGCCCCCTGGCCGACCGGCTGGGGCGACGCCGCCTGCTCATCGGCTCGGTGGTGCTGTTCTCGGTGTTCACCATCCTGGTGCCGCTGGCCGGATCCGTCGGGATGTTCGCCACGCTCCGTCTCATCGCAGGCTTCGGCCTCGGCGCCTGCATGCCGGTGTCGCTCACGATGATGTCCGAGCACATGCCGGTCGACCGCAGGGCGCGGGCCAGCACCCTGACGATGACCGGCTACCACACCGGCGCCGTGATCACCTCGCTGCTGGCGCTGCAGGTGACCGACAACTGGGACGTCCTCTTCTACATACTCGGCGTCGCCGGCATCGGCGTCGCCGTCATCCAGTGGTTCCGCCTCCCGGAGTCCGAGGCGTTCGTCCTGGCCAAGGAGAAGGCCGAGCAGCGCGTCCCGTTCACCGAGCTGCTGAAGCCGGCGTACCTGCGCGCGGGCATCGGGATCTGGGTGGCGTCCTTCATGGGGCTGCTGCTGGTCTACGGCCTCAACACCTGGCTGCCGAAGCTCATGAACGACGCCGGCTACCCCGTTCCCGCGGCCGTCACCCAGCTCCTCGTGCTCAATGTCGGCGGTGTGGCCGGTCTGGTCGTCGGCGGATTCGTCGCCGACCGGCGGGGCATCAAGGGCACCACCCTCGCCTGGTTCGGGGCCGCGGTGGCCATGCTGGCGTGCCTGAGCGTCAGAATGGACAGTGACATCCTGCTCAACGTCGTCATCTTCTTCACCGGCGTGTTCGTCTTCTCGGCCCAAGTGCTGGTCTATGCCTACGTGACGAACTTCTATCCGGCCGGCATCCGCGGCACTGCGCTCGGTTCCGCCTCGGGTATCGGCCGTATCGGCTCGATCGTCGGCCCGACGATCACCGGCGCCCTGGTCACCGCCGGGATCGGCCACCCGTGGGGCTTCTACTTCTTCGCGGTGGTCGCGGTCTTCGGCTTCCTGGCGGTACTGACCCTGCCGCGCTCCGTGCGTAACCCACAGGAGGACCTCGACGCCGTCGCCTGACACGCCGCCACCACGATGCGGCGGTACGGGCCCACCCCGGGCCTGTGCCGCCGCACGCGCCTTCTCTCCGGCGGACGCTCACCCCGTGCGCCGCCCGGCGATCACCGAGGGACTTCACACGCGATCGATCTCGTGCCCCTCCCGGCAAGCTTTGCCCCGTCGCAAACGTTGCCGGTCGCGGCACTAAGGGCTGGCTTCGGAGCCACCGACCCAGCGCCGCACCACCTGAAGACACACCACCGCCGCGACGATCGACCGCCTCTGCTCGGCGCCGGCTCTCCGGTCCAGCTCCACCGCGTACTGCTGGAGACCGTCGAACGACCGGACCGTCGAGGCCGTCACGCGCCCGAGCCGGTCGTGCGCGTCGTCCTGCACAAGCCACACTCTGCCGGCCAGGGCGTTGCGGGTCAGATGCAACGTCCCGCCCTCGGTGCGTACTTGCAGCAGTCCGGCGCGAAGCATGCGACCGCGCGATTGGACCTCGCCGATCGGGCGGTCCCGGCCGTCGGCCAGGTGGAAGAGTGGCCGTCCGAACGCGGCTCCCGAGATCAGGCGGATGTGCAGCAGCGGCCGGCCTCCCAGGTCCTGCATGCGGTACGCGTACGTGCCACGTTCGTGGAGGTGGCCGAGCACCGTGCCGTCCGCGGCGGAAAGATGCATCTTCGGCCCGTGATGACTGCGCAGTATCGGACGCCGTGGCTGGGCAAGGATCAGTGCGTCAAGCCCGAACAGCTCCGCAACCGTGTCGTCGGCATCGCCACCCACCTTCATCGCCCTCCTCCGACGCAGCGCCCCAGCGGAGACGAGTATGACGCTCGATCAGCACGGGGCATTGTGCTGCCCCACAACCAGCGTGCCGCCCCGCTCGGCACCTGCAGCCGGGTGAACGACGCACGGTTGCCGTCCGGCGTGCTGGGCCCCGATGGACGCAGGGCAGTGGGAGGCGTGGAGTGCCATCCGGACGAGGACCACGGGCGGCTCGCACCCGCGCGAGGACGAGGGGAACCGGCTCACCTGGTACGCGTCCACCGGATGGGCCAAGCCGTACCCGGGAGACGACCGCGTCCTCGCACCCGACGAGGTGCCGGACCGCGACAACCACCGCAGGCGACCGGCGACTGATCGCGGGCCGGGTGGATGAGGCGGCCGGCCCCTCCGCGCAGCGCGGGCATGAAGCGGAGCTGCGGCTGCGCTTAAGAAATCCTCGATGGACCTGGGGCGCGGGGTACGGCAGATTTCTCCGTGACGGCAGAGGATGGTGCGCGGCAGCCGGTCACCGTGCGCGCCGCCCATGCATGTCGTCCCTCTCGTTCTTCCCCGGGCCGCAGGCTGCCTCAGGCATGCCCCCGGCCCGGGGTATTCACCACGTACCAGGTACAGGGAGCCGCAGCCGTGAAGGCACTCGTGAAGCAGAAGGCCGAGCCCGGACTCTGGCTGATGGACGTTCCCGAGCCGGAGATCGGCCCCTCGGACGTGCTGATCAAGGTGCTCCGTACCGGTATCTGCGGCACCGACCTGCACATCCGCAACTACGACGGCTGGGCCCAGCAGGCCGTGAAGACGCCGCTCGTCCTCGGCCACGAGTTCGTCGGCGAGGTCGCCGCGATCGGTGCCGACGTGGTCGACATCACCGTCGGTGACCTGGTCAGCGGCGAGGGCCACCTGGTCTGCGGAAAGTGCCGCAACTGCCTGGCCGGCCGCCGTCACCTGTGCCGCTCCACCCTCGGACTCGGCGTCGGCAGGGACGGGGCGTTCGCCGAGTACGTCGCGCTTCCCGCCTCCAACGTGTGGGTGCACCGCGTCCCCGTCGACCTCGACATCGCCGCGATCTTCGACCCGTTCGGCAACGCCGTGCACACCGCGCTGTCGTTCCCGCTCGTCGGCGAGGACGTCCTGATCACCGGCGCCGGACCGATCGGCATCATGGCGGCGGCCGTCGCCAAGCACGCGGGTGCCCGCAACGTCATGATCACCGACGTCAGCGAGGCACGGCTCGACCTGGCCCGCAAGGTCGGCGTCAGCCTCGCCCTCAACGTCGGCGAGCACACCATCGCGGACGGGCAGCAGAAGCTCGGCCTGCGCGAGGGCTTCGACATCGGCCTGGAGATGTCCGGCCGCCCCGAGGCCATGCGCGACATGATTGCGAACATGACACACGGTGGGCGGATCGCGATGCTCGGACTGCCGTCCGAGGAGTTCGCCGTCGACTGGTCCCGCATCGTCACCTCGATGATCACGATCAAGGGGATCTACGGCCGCGAGATGTACGAGACCTGGTACGCCATGTCCGTGCTGCTGGAGGGCGGCCTCGACCTCGCCCCGGTGATCACCGGACGGTACGGCTACCGCGACTTCGAGGCGGCCTTCGACGACGCGGCGAGCGGACGCGGCGGCAAGGTCATTCTCGACTGGACCGTCTGACCACCCGTATCCAGCTATCGAGCCGGGAGAGACCCCCTATGTTCGACTCCGTACGCGACGACATGCGCACCACCCTCGAAGAGATCGAGGCCGCCGGGCTCCACAAGCCCGAGCGCGTGATCGGCACCCCGCAGTCCGCGACCGTCGCCGTCACCTCCGGCGGCCGCCCCGGTGAGGTGCTCAACTTCTGCGCCAACAACTACCTGGGCCTCGCCGACCACCCCGACGTGATCGCCGCCGCCCACGAGGCGCTGGACCGCTGGGGCTACGGGATGGCCTCGGTGCGGTTCATCTGCGGCACGCAGGAGGTCCACAAGGAGCTGGAGCAGCGGCTCTCGTCGTTCCTCGGCCAGGAGGACACGATCCTCTACTCCTCCTGCTTCGACGCCAACGGCGGCGTCTTCGAGACCGTGCTCGGTCCGGAGGACGCGGTCATCTCCGACGCCCTCAACCACGCGTCCATCATCGACGGCATCCGCCTGTCCAAGGCCAAGCGGTTCCGCTACGCCAACCGCGACATGGACGACCTGGAGAAGCAGCTCAAGGAGGCGTCCGGAGCCCGGCGCCGGCTGATCGTCACCGACGGTGTGTTCTCCATGGACGGCTACGTCGCCCCGCTGCGCGAGATCTGCGACCTTGCCGACCGGTACGACGCCATGGTCATGGTCGACGACTCGCACGCCGTCGGCTTCGTCGGCCCCGGCGGCCGCGGCACCCCCCAGCTCCACGACGTCATGGACCGCGTCGACATCATCACCGGAACGCTCGGCAAGGCGCTCGGCGGCGCGTCCGGCGGCTACGTCGCGGCCCGCGCCGAGATCGTCGCGCTGCTGCGCCAGCGGTCGCGCCCGTACCTCTTCTCCAACTCGCTCGCCCCGGTCATCGCGGCGGCCTCGCTGAAGGTCATCGACCTGCTGGAGTCCGCCGGAGACCTGCGCGAGCGGCTCAACGCCAACACCGCGCTCTTCCGTACCCGGATGACCGAGGAAGGCTTCGACATCCTGCCCGGCGACCACGCCATCGCCCCCGTCATGATCGGGGACGCGGCGAAGGCAGGCCGGATGGCGGAGCTGCTCCTGGAGCGCGGTGTGTACGTGATCGGGTTCTCGTACCCGGTGGTCCCGCAGGGCGCGGCACGCATCCGCGTGCAGCTGTCCGCCGCGCACTCCACGGACGACGTGAACCGTGCGGTGGACGCGTTCGTCGACGCGCGGGCCGCGCTGGGCGAGTAGCCCCACGCAGGGATCAGCTCGCTGCGGTCCAGGTCCCGTGCGCCCCGCGGGACCTGGGACAATGGACCGCATGATCGATGCACGGCGGCTGCGTATTCTCCGTGCGGTGGCCGACCACCGCACCGTGACCGCGGCAGCCGCCGCGCTGTATCTGACGCCGTCCGCCGTCTCCCAGCAGCTCGCCGCGCTGGAACAGGAGACGGGCCACCGGCTGGTCGACCGCAGCGCCCGCGGGGTGCGGCTCACCGCCGCGGGCGAGATCCTGCTGACCCACACCAACGCGGTCCTCGCCCAGCTGGAACGGGCCGAGGCGGAGCTCGCCGCGTACAGCGCGGGGGACGCCGGTACGGTCACGGTCGCCGCGTTCGCCACGGGCATCGGGCTCGTGCTCGCCCCCGCGATCGCCGAGCTGGCGGTGACCGCCCCCGGCATCCGGGTGCGGGTCCAGGACGCGGAGGGCGACGCGAGCGTGCCGATGGTGCTCGACCGGCAGGTCGATGTGGTGGTCGCCGTCGAATACCGGGGCGCGCCCGACGAGGACGACCGGCGGCTGACCCGGGTGCCGCTGTACTCGGAGCCGTTCGACGCGGTGCTGTCGGTGGGGCACCGGCTGGCCGGCCAGGAGCAGGTGGCGATCGCGGACCTGGAGAAGGACCCGTGGATCGGCCAGTACCCCGGCAATCCGTGCCACGACGTGGTCGTCCTCTCCTGCGAGTTCGCCGGCTTCCAGCCCAGACTCGAGCACTCCTCGGACGACTTCCGCGCGGTCGTGGCACTCGCCGGGGCGGGCGCCGGGGTGGCACTGGTGCCGAGGTGGGCGCTGCGGGGGATGGACCTCGCAGGGGTGGTGGTACGGCCGGTGGAGGGTAACGCGCCGACCCGGCGGGTGTTCGCCGCGGTCCGGCACGGGGCCGAGGGGCACCCGCTGATCAGGCCGGTGCTCGAGGCCTTGCGGGGGGCGGCCGTGCGGTTGCCGGTGGGGTGAGGGAGGTTTGCCCCCGGCGGACCCGGTACTCCATGGCCGGAGGCGCCCGAAACACGGCGGCACGCGCCGTCGGCCTGGCGGCCTGCCGCTTCCCGTGCTTCTCCCGAGGCCCCGCCGTGCCACCCAGGGCACGGTCGACGGCCTTCGGGAGCCGTCAGAGGGTCAGGCGGTCGGCAGCGGAAACAGCATGCATGTACTGGTGGCGTGAGCGAGGGGGCGGTCCGCCTCGTCGAGGAGCCGGGCCTCTGCGAGGGCGGTGCGGCGGCCGCTGCTGATGACCGTGCCGACGCTGCGGATCCTGCCGGTGTCGACGGTGATCGGGCGCAGGAACTTCACGGTCAGGTCGAGCGAGGTGTACCCCATGCCCGGCGGCAGGGTGGACTGGACCGCGCATCCGGCGGCCGAGTCCAGCAGCGTGGCGTAGACCCCGCCGTGCACGCTGCCGATGGGGTTGTAGTGCTCCTCGCCCGGAACCAGGGAGAACACCGCCCGTCCGTGCTCGACCTCGTCGAGGGTGAAGTCAAGGGTGGCGGCGACCGGAGGGCCGGGCAGCCGCCCGGCGGCGATCTCGCGTAGGAATTCCAGACCCGTGCCCTGTCCGACGGCGGCCGCCGAGAGCGCCGGATCTTCCCATTCGTAGCTACGTGAGCGTCCCATGCGGCTGATCCTCCTCGGCTGACTTCTTCTCGTAAAGCTAGCCCTTGGTGCAGCTGACTGTCAATATCGTAGCCAGGGGGGCTACCATGACGGGATGAAGTGGCTGGAAATGAGCACGGAGAACTGCACGATCCAGCGCACGCTCGACGTGGTCGGCGAGAAGTGGACGCTGCTGATCCTGCGCGACGCCTTCAACGGAGTGCGCCGCTTCGACGACTTCCGCCGCCATGTGGGGCTCTCGGAGGCGGTCCTGGCCGACCGGCTCCGCAAACTGGTCGCGGCCGGGGTCCTGCAGACCGTCCCGTACCGGGAGCAGGGCAACCGGACCCGGAACGAATATCGCCTGACCCGCAAGGGCCGGGACCTGTGGCCCGTTCTCGTGGCGCTCAGGCAGTGGGGCGAGACCTACGTCGCCGACCCCGAGGGCCCGGTCCTGGACATCCGGCACAGCGATTGCGGCGCCCCTGTGCACGTCGTGGTCGAGTGCTCCGGCGAGCACGCCCCGCTCACCCCGGCCGAGGTGAGCGTCCTGCCCGGACCGGCGGCCAGGCCTCGCACCTGAGCGCCGGAAAGCGATACTTCCCTGTACGGCGGTCGGAGTGCGTGCGTGCGGGGCGGCTCACGCGGGCTGGAGCAGGTCCCAGCGGTTGCCGTAGAGGTCCTCGAAGACCGCTACCGAGCCGTACGGTTCGTGGCGCGGCTCCTCCAGGAAGTGCACCCCGGCTGCCAGCATCCGTGCGTGGTCGGCCGTGAAGTCCTCGGTGTGCAGGAAGAAGCCGACCCGGCCCCCGGTCTGCGTGCCGACGGAGGCCCGCTGCTCCTCGTCCTTGGCGCGGGCCAGCAGCAGCCCCGTCCCCTGCGCCGCGCCGCGCGGCCGGACGACGACCCAGCGGGAGCCGTCCCCGCGGTCGGTGTCTTCGACGAGTTCGAAGCCCAGGGCGTCCGTGTAGAAGGTGAGGGCCTCGTCGTAGTCGCGGACGACCAGGGTGACCAGGGCGATGTGTGACATGGCGGTTCCTCGCGTGTACGGCATTTGGTTATACGTAACACTACCGAGGGTGCCGCAGGTGGCGGGACAATGCCCGCATGCACACGAGTGATGTCGGCGAACTGTCGGCCCGCGCCCGCCGCCTCGCCCGCCCCGGACATCGCCGCATCCTCGGCATCGCCGGGCCGCCCGGCGCCGGGAAGTCCACGCTCGCCGCCCAGGTGGTCGACGCGCTCGCCGGGCTCGCCGTCCTCGTCCCCATGGACGGCTTCCACCTCGCCCAGGCCGAACTGGACCGGCTCGGCCGCGCCGGCCGCAAGGGTGCCCCCGACACGTTCGACGCCGCCGGGTACGCGGCGCTGCTCCGACGCCTGCGCGCGCCCGGGGAACCGGGGCCCGTCTACGCCCCCGCGTTCGACCGGGCCCTGGAGGAACCGATCGCCGGGGCCGTTCCCGTACCGGCGCACGTCCCGCTCGTCGTCACCGAAGGCAATTACCTCCTGCACGACGACGGTCCCTGGGCGCCGGTGCGCGGGCTGCTCGACGAAGTGTGGTTCCTGGATCTCGACCCCGCGGTACGGGTACGCAGACTCGTCGACCGCCATGTGAGGTTCGGCAAACCCCGGCCGTACGCCGAGCGCTGGGTCGCCGGGTCCGACGAAGCCAACGCCCGGCTCGTCGACCGTGGCCGCGACCGCGCCGACCTGCTCGTACGGCTGCGCCCCGCGCCCTGACCGCACTCGCGCCCGCCCCCGCCGCCGGGCAGGATGCTGTCTGCCGTATCGCATCGCCAGGAGGTCACGCATGACCAGCCCCCACCCGCCCGTGCCGTTCACCGCCGACGACTACCGGGCGAGGATGGCGCGGGCCGCCGAGTCCGCCGCCGAAGCAGGGCTCGCGGGCGTGCTCGTCGCACCCGGCCCGGACCTCGTCCACCTCACCGGCTACCAGCCCGGGAACACCGAACGCCTCACGCTCCTCGTCCTCAAGGCCGGCCAGGACCCCGTCCTCGTCGTGCCCACCCTGGAGGCGCCGGACGCCGAGCGGGCCGTCGGGGCCCCGGCGCTGACCCTGCGCGACTGGACCGACGGCAAGGACCCGTACGCCGTGACCGCCCCGCTGCTCGACGTGGGCGGCCGGTTCGGGATCAGCGACAACGCCTGGGCGATGCATCTGCTGGGGCTCCAGCAGTTCCTCCCCGGCACCTCGTACGTCTCCCTCACCACCGCCCTGCCGATGCTGCGGGCGGTCAAGGACGCCGCCGAACTGGAGCGGCTCGCCGCGGCGGGGGCCGCCGCCGACGCCACGTACGAGGAGATCCTGAAGGTCCGCTTCTCGGGCCGCAGGGAGACCGACATCGCCGCCGATCTGGCCGCGCTGCTGAAGCAGTTCGGGCACTCGCAGGTCGACTTCACCGTCGTCGGCTCCGGGCCGAACGGCGCCAACCCGCACCACGAGGCGGGCGACCGCACCATCGAGCACGGAGACATGGTGGTGCTCGACTTCGGCGGCCTCAAGCACGGGTACGGCTCCGACACCTCCCGCACCGTCCACGTCGGCGAACCCACCGCCGAGGAGCAGCGGGTGCACGACATCGTGCGGGAGGCGCAGGAGGCCGGCTGCCGGGCCGTCCGGCCCGGGGTCGCCTGCCAGGAGATCGACCGGGCGGCCCGCGCGGTCATCACCGAGTTCGGCTACGGCGAGCGGTTCATCCACCGCACCGGCCACGGCATCGGCGTCACCACTCACGAGCCCCCTTACATGATCGAGGGCGAGGAGCAGCCGCTGGTGCCCGGGATGTGCTTCTCCGTGGAGCCCGGGATCTATCTGCCCGGCCGGTTCGGCGTCCGCATCGAGGACATCGTGACCGTCACGGAGGACGGCGGGCGGCGGCTGAACACCACGGGGCGCGAGCTGGCGATCGTGGAGTAGGTCAGGCGCCGCCGCGGTCGCTGAGGCGCTGCAGGATCGCGTACGGATACGGCAGCGGGCGGGCGCCGGCCGCATCCAGCCGCGCCGTCTGGTCGTCCGTCAGTTCCCAGCCCACTGCTCCGAGATTGTCGGTCAGCTGCTCGACGGTACGGGCCCCGATGATGGGGGCGGTGACTCCCGGCTGCTCGAGCAGCCAGCGCAGCGCGACCTGGGCGGGTGTGCGGTCGGCCTCCTCGGCGACGGCCAGGACGGCGTCCACGACGGCCCAGGTCTCCTCGTTGTCCCTGCGCTGCCAGTCGTCGCTCCCGCTCGCCTGCTGGGTGGCGACGCGGGAGCCGGCGGGCGCCTCGGTCATGCCTCGCCGGTACTTGCCGGACAGCCAGCCGCCGTCCAGCGGGGACCACGGGATGATCCCCACACCCTCCTGGATGCTCAACGGGGCCAGTTCCCACTCCACTTCACGGTGCAGCAGGTTGTAGAGCGGCTGGAGGCACACATACGGCGTCCAGTCGCGCCGGCGTGCCAGCTCCAGGGACTTCTGGAGCTGGGAGGGGGCGAGGTTGCTCGCGCCGAGATAGCGGACCTTGCCGGCCTTGACCAGGGTGTCGAGCGTGGCGAGGGTCTCCTCGATCGGCGTCGTCGCGTCCCACAGATGGGTCTGGTACAGGTCGATGTACTCCGTGTTCAGCCGGCGCAGACTGGCCTCGACGGCCGCGAGGATGTGCTTGCGGCTGAGCCCGCCGTCGTTCGCGCCGTCGCCCATCCGGCCCCACACCTTGGTGGCGATGACGAGATCGTCGCGGTTGCGCCCCTTGAGCCAGCGGCCGAGCACCTCCTCCGAGCCGCCGCGGTCGTACATGTCCGCCGTGTCGATGAAGGTGCCGCCCGCCTCGGTGAACGTGTCGAGAACGCGGTGGGTGACCGCCTCGTCGCCCGTCCTGGTGAATGTCATGGTGCCCAGGCATAGTTCGCTGACCTGAAGGCCGGTTCCGCCGAGAAATCGCTGCTTCATGACACCGACCGTACGAGGTGAAGTGCACACGAGGGCAAGCGTTCCGCGGTGTCACCGGCCGGCGTGCAGCCGCGCCCCCGGTCAGTCGTCGGCGAGCACCACGCACGACTCCGGCGGCAGATGCAGCAGCCCGTCCGCGTCCGGTGCCGCCACCGGCGCCCAGGCGGCCAGCACCCTGCCCATGCCCGTCCGGTTCCGCCCGCCGCCGAGCGGGATCGTGGCCGGCTTCTCGTGGAGATTGACCGCGACCCGCAGATCGCCCCTGCGGAACACCAGCCAGCGCCCCTCTTCGTCGAGGGCGGTCCTCACCGACGCCAGATCCGGATCCGACAGGTCGGGCAGGGCGCGGCGCAGTGCGATCAGTTCGCGGTACCAGGCGTGGAGGCGGGCATGCGGCTCGCGGTCCGGTTCGGTCCAGTCCAGGCACGAGCGGTCGCGGGTGGCCGGGTCCTGCGGGTCCGGGATGTCGTCCGCCGCCCAGCCGTGCGCGGCGAACTCCCGCCGCCTGCCGTTGCGTACGGCCTCGGCGAGCGCAGGATCGGTGTGGTCGGTGAAGAACTGCCAGGGGGTGCGGGCACCCCACTCCTCGCCCATGAAGAGCATCGGGGTGAACGGGCCGGTCAGCACCAGCGCCGCCGCGCAGCCCAGCAGACCGGGGGAGAGTGTGGCGGAGAGCCGGTCGCCGAGTGCCCGGTTGCCGATCTGGTCGTGGGTCTGCGCAAAGCCGACGAAGCGGGTGGCCGGGGTGCGGACGGTGTCGACGGGGCGGCCGTGCGTGCGGCCGCGGAAACTGGAGTACGTGCCGTCGTGGAAGAAGACGCTCGTCACGGTCTTGGCGAGGGCGGCCATCGGGGCGGCGGCGAAGTCGGCGTAGTAGCCCTGGGCCTCGCCGGTCAGGGCGGTGTGCAGGGCGTGGTGGAAGTCGTCGTTCCACTGGGCGTGCAGACCGATTCCGCCCGCCGCGCGCGGCGTCGTCGTGCGCGGGTCGCAGAGGTCGGACTCGGCGATCAGGGGCAGGGGGCGGCCGAGCTCCGCGGAGAGGGCGTCGACCGCCGTGGACAGTTCCTCCAGGAAGGTGAGGGCCCGGGTGTCGGCGAGGGCGTGGACGGCGTCGAGCCGCAGCCCGTCGAGCCGGTAGTCGCGCAGCCAGCCGAGCGCACTGCCGAGCAGATACCCGCGGACCTCGTCCGAGCCGGCGGCGTCGAGGTTGACCGCGGCGCCCCACGGTGTGTGGTGGGTCTCGGTGAAGTACGGGCCGAACGCCGGGAGGTGGTTGCCGGACGGGCCCAGGTGGTTGTGGACCACGTCGAGGACCACCGCGAGGCCGAGCCCGTGCGCCGTGTCGACAAAGCGCTTCAGTCCGTCCGGGCCGCCGTACGGTTCGTGCACGGCCCACAGCGACACCCCTTCGTACCCCCACCCGTGGACGCCCGGGAACGGGCAGACGGGCATCAGCGACACATGGGTGACGCCCAGCTCGGCGAGGTGTGTCAGGCGTGCCGCGGCGGCGTCGAAGGTGCCCTCCCGGGTGTACGTGCCGATGTGCAGCTCGTACAGGACGGCACCCTGCAGTCCGCGCCCCGCCCACCCGCTGCGCCAGGTGTATGCCTCCTGGTCGACGACGGCGCTCTCCCCGTCGGGGCCGTCGGGCTGGCGGCGCGAGCGAGGGTCGGGGAGCACGGGGCCGCCGTCGAGGACGAAGCCGTACCGGTCGCCGTGCGCGGCCTCCGCCTCGGCCGTCCACCAGCCCGCTCGTGCCCCGTCACGCTCCATCGGCCGCAACGCCCCCGCCAGCCTCAGGCCCACCGAGTCCGCCTCGGGCGCCCATACCTGGAACAGCATGCCTCGCTCCTCGTCTCGTCGTTCCGGCCCCATGGTCGGCAGATGGTGCGATCGCCGGCCCATGACACTGGATCGAGCCCACTATCAGCCAATAAGGTCAGGTTCTGATCATTGCCCTGCCAGGTTCTGCTCATACGTACGGCTGCTGGAGGCCGAGATGACCGTGCCGACGTTCCCGCCGGGATTCCTCTGGGGCGCCTCCGCCTCCGCCTTCCAGACCGAGGGGGCGGCCGACGCCGACGGCAAGGGCCCCTCCGGCTGGGACGCCTTCGCCGCCCGGCCGGGACGGATCAAGGATGGCACCGACACCACCCGCGGCACCGGATTTCACGAGCACTACCGTGAGGACGTCGCCCTGCTGGCGGGCCTCGGCGCCGACGCCTTCCGGTTCTCCGTCAGCTGGCCGCGCGTGGTGCCCGGCGGCAGCGGACCCGTCAACCCGGCAGGGCTGGACTTCTACGACCGGCTCGTCGACGAGCTCTGCGCCCACGGCATCACCCCGGCGCCCACCCTTTACCACTGGGACACCCCGCTGCCGCTCGACGAGGCCGGCGGCTGGCTGAACCGGGACACCGCCCACCGGTTCGCCGAGTACGCGGGCATCGTCGCCGAGCGGCTCGCCGACCGGGTCCCCATGTGGATCACCATCAACGAACCGGCCGAAGTAACCATGCTCGGCTACGCGTTGGGCGCTCACGCCCCGGGCCGCACCCTCCTGTTCGACGCGCTGCCCGCCGCCCACCACCAGCTCCTCGCCCACGGCCTGGGCGTCCGCGCGCTGCGGGCGGCCGGCGCCGCGAACATCGGCGTCGCCGTCTCGCACGCCCCCGTCTGGACCGCCGGGGACACGGACGAGGACCGGTTCGGTGCCGAGCTGTACGACACCCTCACCAACTGGATGTTCGCCGACCCGATCCTCACCGGCCGCTACCCCGACGAGAACATCGCCGCGCTGATGCCGGGACCGGTCGAGGACGACCTCGGGACCATCTCCGCGCCGCTCGACTGGTACGGGGTCAACTACTACAACCCCATCCTCGTCGGTGCTCCCGGGGCGGACGCCCCCGAGACGTTCTCCGGCTTCGCGATGCCCGCCGAACTCCCCTTCGCGATCAGGGAGATGGAGGGATACGAGAAGACCGACTTCGGCTGGCCCGTCGTCCCCGACGGGCTGCGTGAAACCCTGGCTCTGCTGCGGGCCCGCTACGGCGACCGGCTGCCGCCCGTCTACATCACCGAGAACGGCTGCGCCGTCGACGAGGCCGTCGCCGACACCCGCAGAATCGCCTTCCTCGAAAGCCACTTGAGCGCGCTGCGCACCGCGATCGACGAGGGCGTCGACGTCCGAGGCTACTTCACCTGGTCGCTGACCGACAACGTCGAATGGACCGAGGGCGCCAGCAAGCGCTTCGGTCTCGTGCACATCGACTACGAGACGCTGCGCCGGACGCCCAAGGCGTCGTACGCCTGGTACCGCGACGTCATCCGCTGCCAGAAGACGTCCGGACCCTGCGAACCGCCCCTGCTCTGATCAGTGCTCCCCGCCACGGCTGCTTCATGGTGCCCCGGACGGCCCACCCGTGGCCGCGGCCGCTCCATGCGGGTCCGCGTGCGCGGCGGCGGCCGGCGACAACGTCTCCCGGCCACCGCCCCCGACGGGCGGCACGGGCGTTCCGCGCAGGTCAGGCGGGCGGAAAACGGGCTTGTTCTGGACACCCCGGGGCGGTCGGCCCGACAATCGTTCCTGTGACGTCGTCCTTCGAGTTCCACACGTATCCCGCGCGGGTCTCCGATGCTCAGCGCGACCGTGTTCTCGGTGTGCTCAGAGAGGGAGCGGCGCAGGGAAAGCTGTCCCACGACACGTTCATGCGGCGGATGGAACTGGCCCTGTCCGCGCACCGGCCGGAGGAGCTGGCGGCACTCACCGCTGACCTGCGGGCCGAAAGCCGGTGGACACGTGGGCTGTTCCGGGCGGTGGGCGCGGCGTCCGGCTTCCCCGCCCGGGTGCGCAGGGCCTGGCAGGCGGAGCGGCTGCCGAAGCTGCTGCTGCCCGCGCCCAGCCCGTACCCCGTGCTCATCGGTCGCGATCCGGCGAACGGGCTGCGGCTCACCCATGAGACGGTCTCGCGGATGCATGCCGAACTCACCGTGCGGGACGGCCGATGGATTCTGCGCGACCTCGGCTCCACCAACGGCACGTGCGTGAACGGGCAGCGGGTGACCGGTGCGGTGTCGGTGCGCGACGGGGACCAGGTGAGCTTCGGCCGCATCGTCTTCCGGCTGTCCGCTCCCGCACCCAAACCGCCCGAGGAGCCCCGGCGTTCGGCGTGAAGCCAGGTACCCCGGTCTGCTGACGGGAGCCTGCGGTGTTCTCCCGTGCGGAGCGGAGGGGGACCGTGCGGGCGACGGCGGGTCCCTTCACCCGAACGGGTGCACCTGCCCGGTGACGGGTCCGCCGCGGTGGTCTCCTGCGTTCCTCCGCGCCGTACAGCGGCGCACCCGGGCCAGGGGGGTACGGACGCAGGCCGACGCGCCCGACGGCATACCCGTACCCACGCCCCGGAACCTCCCGGATCCCCCGCCCCGGTCCCTCCCGGTGCTCGACCGCCGCCCCATGCGGCCGGCCGGTACCGCTCGGACCGGCCGCCTCGCGCCGGCCTGCTCACCCGTGGCCCGCGGACCCTTCTCGTACGACCCGGCTGAGCAGCGCCACCGGCCGCTCGGCGAACAGCTCGGCCACGTCGACCGGGCCCCCGCCGTACTCCCGGCCCGGTGTGAGCAGATCGGTCCACGGCCCGTCGTCCGGCAGGACCAGCTCCGTCCCGCGCCAGCCGCCCGACTCGGCCAGCCGCAACGACAGCCTGGTCACCGCCGTGACCACCTCGCCGGAACGGCAGAAGGCCAGACAGTGCGCGGCCGCCGGCCCCTGTGCGGCCAGCGGGATGTACGTCCCCGACTCGCCGAAGAGCTCCGGCCGCTCGCGCCGCAGCCGCAGCGCCTCTCCCGTGAGCGAGGCCTTCTCGCCCACGGGGCCGTCCTCGGGAGGACGCTGGAACGGCCTGCGGTTGTCCGGGTCGACCAGGGCGATGTACTCCCGCTCCGTCCCCTGATACAGGTCCGGCACCCCGGGCATCGTCAGCTGCACCAGCGCCGCTCCCATGATGTTGTCCTGCGCGAACGTCTCCAGCGCGGCGGCGAACCGTTCCAGCGCCGCCCGCGCCGGACCCGTGTCGGCGGCCGGACCCGCCGCGACGAAGTCCGTCACCGCACGCTCGTACACCGGATCGGGCTCGGTCCAGCTGGTGAACAGACCCGCCTCCCGCACCGCCTTGAGCAGCGCCGGTTCGAGCCGCCCGGCGATCTCCGCGGCCGGCAGCCACGCGCAGCCGAACGCCGTCTGCCAGGCCTGCCAGGCCAGCTGCGGATCGGGCGCCGCCGTCGGCGTCGCCCGGCCCAGCTCCGTCAGCAGCTCCGACCACTGCTCCGGGCACTGCGAGAGCACCGCGACCCGGGCCCGTACGTCGCCACTGCGCTTGGTGTCATGCGTGGTCAGCGCCGTGCCGGTGGCGGGCCAGTCGCGCGCCATCCGGGCACAGAACGCGTGGAACTCCTCGGGGGTCACCGCCGGGAGCCCGGGGTCACCGCCGACTTCGGTCGCCGAGATCAGTGGCACGTACCGGTAGTACGCCGTGTCCTCGACCGACTTGGCCCGCAGCGCGGAGGCGGTCTGCGCGAACCGGGCGCAGAACGCCGCCCGGTCCGGCCCGCCACCGAGCCGCCCGAGCGCCAGATCACGCACCACGTCGACGGCCGCCGCCTCCTCCGGCACGGAGAACATCGCCCTGGCGTCCCGTACGGCCGTGTCCGGCAGCGTCGCCTCCGCAGCTGCCGTGCAGGGCCCGCCCGCAGCGACGTACGGGCGGTAGACCGGGACCCGGACGAGCAGTTCGCGCACGGCGGTGTGCAGCGCCCACGGGGCGTGGTCGCGCAGCGCGGGGTCCGCGTCGCAGATCCGCGCGGCGAGACGGGTCAGGTGCTCGGTCTCGGCGGCCAGCTCATGTGTGACCACCCGGTACGCGGCCCGGCGGACCGTCGCGGTCCAGTACCCGCCGCGGTCCCCGGCCGGGTTCGCGTGCTCCCGGTACCGGCCGAGCAGCTCGGCGGCGCCCATCGGATCGGTGAACAGCCCGTCGATACGGTGCAGTGCGTCGTACCCGGTCGTCCCGGCGACGGCCCAGCCCACGGGCAGCGGCTCGGCGCCGGTGAGGATCTTCTCGACCACCGTCCACCGCCCGCCGGTCGCCTCGCCGAGCCGCTCCAGATAGGAGCCGGGGTCGGCGAGTCCGTCCGGATGGTCGATGCGCAGCCCGTCGACGACACCGTCCCGGACGAGTTCGAGGATCTTGCCGTGGGTGGCGGCGAAGACCTCGGGGTCCTCCACCCGCAGTCCGATGAGGTCGGAGATGGTGAAGAACCGCCGGTAGTTCAGCTCGGTACGGGCCAGCCGCCACCAGCCGAGCCGGTAGTGCTGGGCGTCCAGCAGCTCGGTCAGCTCCAGACCGGCGGTGCCGGCCCGGAGAGGGAACTCCTGTTCGCCGTAGCGCAGCACCTCGCCGTCGACCCGGAACCGTTCCCTCTCGTCGCCGAACCGGCCGGCGAGCACCGGCAGCAGCACCTTGCCGCCGCCCGCCGCCCAGTCGATGTCGAACCAGCGGGCGTACGGGGACCCCGGGCCCTCGCGCAGGGTCTCCCACAGTGCGCGATTGTGCCGGGGGACGGCGGCCATGTGGTTCGGCACGATGTCGAGCACCAGCCCGAGCCCGTGCCGCTGCGCCGTGCGCGCCAGCTGCCGCAGCCCCTCCTCACCGCCGAGTTCGGCCCGGACGCGGCTGTGGTCGACGACGTCGTAGCCGTGCGTGGAGCCGGGCACGGCCTCGAGCACCGGGGACAGATGCAGATGGGAGACGCCGAGCGCGGCGAGGTACGGCACGGTGTGCCCGGCGGCCGAGAACGGGAAGTCGGGCTGGAGCTGAAGCCGGTACGTGGCGGTGGGCGTCATGCGAACGTACGTACCCAGCCTGACAGCGACTGTGACATCGCAGCCGCCCGATCCATCCGGACGAGCGGTGGACTCCGCCCCACCGCGCCCACTTCTACGCCGGCCGCTGCAGTACCGCCATGCTCCGCCCCACCAGCCTCACCCTGTCGCCCGCCGACACCTTCGGCCCCGCCCCCGGCCGTACTCCGTCCGGGCTCGCCGTATCGACCACGATCGCCCACTGCCGTCCATGGTTCACCGGAACGGAGAACTCCAGCGTGTCGGCGCTCGCATTGAACATCAGGAGGAACGAGTCGTCGGAGATCCGTTCGCCGCGCGGGCCCGGCTCCGAGATCGCGTGCCCGTTCAGAAAGACCGTCAGCGCCTTGGCGTGCGCCGCCTGCCAGTCCCGCTGCGTCATCTCACGGCCTCCGGGCGTGAACCAGGCGATGTCCGACAACTCGTCGTGCGTGCCCTCCACCGGCCGCCCGTGGAAGAACCGGCGGCGCCGGAAGACCGGGTGGTCACGGCGGAGCCAGACCATCGCACGGGTGAACTCCAGGAGGCTGCTGGCGGCGATGGAGTCCGCACCGCCGTCGTCCCCGTCGATGTCCTCGCCGACATCCTCGTCCTCTGCACCGGCCTTCTTCGGCTCCGGCCAGTGCACCCACGACAGCTCGCTGTCCTGGCAGTAGGCGTTGTTGTTGCCCTGCTGGGTGCGCGCGAACTCGTCGCCGTGACTCAGCATCGGCACCCCTTGCGACACCATCAGCGTGGCGATGAAGTTTCGCATCTGCCGCTCGCGCAGCTCCAGCACCCCCGGCTGGTCCGTCTCGCCCTCCACGCCGCAGTTCCACGACCGGTTGTGGCTCTCGCCGTCCCGGTTGCCCTCGCCGTTCGCCTCGTTGTGCTTGTCGTTGTACGAGACCAGGTCGTGCAGCGTGAACCCGTCGTGGCACGTCGTGAAGTTGATCGAGGCGAGCGGCCGCCGGCCGTCGTCCTGGTACAGGTCCGAGGAGCCCGTGAGCCGACCGGCGAACTCGGCGAGGGTCCGCGGCTCGCCCCGCCACAGATCCCGCACGGTGTCCCGGTACTTGCCGTTCCACTCGGTCCACAGCGGCGGGAAGTTCCCCACCTGGTAGCCGCCCTCGCCCACGTCCCACGGCTCGGCGATCAGCTTCACCTGGCTGACCACCGGGTCCTGCTGCACCAGGTCGAAGAACGACGACAGCCGGTCCACCTCGTGGAACTGCCGGGCCAGCGTGGCCGCCAGGTCGAAGCGGAAGCCGTCCACATGCATCTCGGTCACCCAGTACCGCAGCGAGTCCATGATCAGCTGGAGCACGTGCGGCGACCGCATCAGCAGCGAGTTCCCGGTGCCCGTGGTGTCCATGTAGTACCGCTGATCGTCCGCGAGCCGGTAGTACGAAGCGTTGTCCAGGCCCCGGAACGAGAGCGTCGGCCCCAGATGGTTGCCCTCGGCCGTGTGGTTGTAGACCACGTCGAGGATGACCTCGATGCCCGCCTGATGCAGCGCCCGAACGGCCTGCTTGAACTCGCTCACCTGCTCGCCGCGGTCCCCCCGGGAGGCGTACGCGTTGTGCGGGGCGAAGAAACCGATGGTGTTGTAGCCCCAATAGTTGGCGAGCCCCGCGTCCGCCAGCCGGTGGTCCTGGACGAACTGGTGCACCGGCATCAGCTCGATCGCCGTGACCCCGAGCTCCGTCAGGTGCGCGATGACCTCCGGATGGGCGAGCGCCGCGTAGGTGCCGCGCAGCTCCTTCGGCAGCCCCGGATGGAGCATCGTCAGGCCCTTCACATGGGCCTCGTAGATCACCGTGCGGTGGTAGTCCGTACGGGGCCGCCGGTCGTCGCCCCAGTCGAAGTACGGGTTGACCACCACCGATGTCATGGTGTGCGGCGCCGAGTCGAGGTCATTGCGCGCGTCGGGCCGGCCGAACGGATAGCCGTACACCGCCTCGCCCCACCGGATCTGTCCGGAGACCGCCCGCGCGTACGGATCGAGGAGCAGTTTCGCCGAATTGCAACGGGTGCCGCGCTGCGGCTCGTACGGTCCGTGCACCCGGAACCCGTACCGCTGACCGGGCATCACCCCTGGCAGATAGGCATGACGGACGAAGGCATCGGTCTCTCTCAGCTCCACCGCCGTCTCGGAACCGTCGTCGTGCAGCAGGCACAACTCGATTCGGTTGGCGGCCTCCGAGAAGACCGCGAAGTTGGTGCCGACGCCGTCGTACGTGGCACCGAGGGGATACGCCTGTCCCGGCCAGACCTGCATAGATATGACTCTTCCACTTCTGATCCGGGTGCTGGGGGCACTTGGGACCGACCGGCCAGATCTTCCCCGAAAGAGTGGCCCGCACCTAGGACGTCGGCCGGTCCTGTCAACATCGGTCCACTCCATGCCGCCCGGAACCGGAATCCGAGAACCTGACCGGGTCACATGTCCGGTATGCGATCCTGAGAAGGATGCTCAATCACTATGAATCGGCTCACTACGGCACATCCTGCCACGGGGAACAAGCCTTGCTCATGGGGGAGTTGAGAAAGGAGCCTGTGCATCCGGCTGCACCGGATCCCGCTTGCGGAGTACCCTTCCTTGATCATTGGTGGGGGAGCGGAAGGCGGTGCGCGGGTGAGCTCGGGAGGGTTCGAGCTGCCCCCAGGTGACCCAGGTCACGAGGGGGAATCCGTCGACGCCCCGCCAGGGGCGGTATCGCTTGCGCAGCCCATGGAGATCGGCGCCGAACTGGGCTGGGGCGCGGAGGCCTGGAGCGAGGTCCGGACCCGGGCCCAGCGTGCCGGGCGGGCGTACATCTGGCTGAATCTGGTCGAGCAGCGACTGCGCGCCGTCGTCGCCGCGGTGCTCCTGCCCATCTACGAACCGGTGCACGGCGAGGACTGGGTGGTCGCCGCGGCGGGCCCCGCCGGGCAGGAATGGGTGCAGCGGGCCGTCGCCGTGCGCGAGGTCTCCCGCCGTAAGGGCTACCTGCTCGACCCGGCGGACGACAATGTGCTCAGCTTCCTCACGCTCCCGCAGCTGCGGGAGCTGATGATCCAGCACTGGCCGTGCTTCGAGCCGTACTTCGACGACCGGCGCGACGTCGAGCTGGCCCTCGACGAACTGGAGGTCGCCCGCAACGTGGTCTCCCGCAACCGCGCGCTGAACGAGGCCGTTCTCGCCCAGGCCGAGCGTGCCTCGGCGCGGCTCCTGGAGATCCTCGGAAGCGGCGCCGCGGTCCCCTCCGCCGACCGGCTGCCGGTCGACGCCGTCGAGGAACTGGTCGGCGACCGGTATGCGGATGTGGTCTCGGTCCACCCCGACCGGGTCCGGCTGCAGCGCCAGCTCCCCGCCGAGGACCTCTTCGGCGGTTCGCGCCGCCTCGACGCGATCGGCATAGGCCTCAATCTGCTGGTGCAGAACTTCTCCGGCCGCCGGCTCGTACGGCTGGCCGAGTCGGGCTGCCGGATCCGGCTGCTCTTCATCAACCCGGCGAGCAGCGCGGTCAAGCGCCGCGAGCGGGAACTGGGCCTCAAGAAGGGCGAGCTGAGCCGGTCCGTGGAGATGAACATCCTTCATATGCGCCGGGTCCGGTCCAAGCTCCGTGATCCGGGTGCCTTCGAGATCCACGTCTTCGACGAGACACCGCGCTTCACGGCCTACCTGGTGGACGGTGACGGCGCGGACGCGGTGGGCGTGGTCCAGCCGTATCTGCGGCGCGCACGCGGCATGGAGGCGCCCGTGCTGGTGCTGCGGGGCGGGGGCCGCGCGGTGGTCCGGGCGGGACAGGACAACGAGCACGGGCTCTTCGAGACCTACCGCGAGGAATTCGAGTCCGTGTGGACGGACTCGCGCCCGGTCTCCTGAGGTCACCGCTGTCAGTGGCGCATGGCAGGGTGGTCATCACCTGGGGGAGAGCACCACGAAGGAGGTACGGGATGAGCTGGCACCGCGAGGCACTGGTCGGCTTCGACCTGGAGACGACGGGCACGGAGCCGCTGGAGGCGCGGATCGTGACGGCCGCGGTCGTCGGCGTCGACGGCAGGGACGAGGAGCCGGCGCGACAGCACATCTGGCTGGCGGATCCGGGGATCCGGATCCCCGCGCAGGCGTCGGCGATCCACGGCATCAGCAGCGAGCGGGCAGCGGCGGAGGGCCGCCCGGCACGCGAGGTGGCGGACGAGATCGCCGAGACGCTCACGGGGTACTGGCGCCGGGGGGTGCCGGTCGTCGCCTACAACGCGGCCTTCGATCTGACGCTGCTGACGGCGGAGTTGCGCCGCCACGGGCTGCCGTCGCTGAGCGACCGGCTCGGCGGTGACGGGATCGGTCCGGTCGTCGACCCGTACACGATCGACCGGGCGATCGACCGCTATCGCAAGGGCAAGCGGACGCTGGAGGCGGTCTGCGTCGAGTACGGGGTGGTGCACGGCGGCGCCCATGACGCGGGCGCGGACGCGCTGGCCGCGGTGCGCGTGGCGTACGCGATAGCCGAACGGCACGGCTCGGTGGCCGCGCTGACGGCGTCCGAACTGCACGAGCGCCAGATCACCTGGTACGCGGAGTGGGCGTCCGACTTCCAGTCCTTCCTGCGCCGCAAGGGCACCCCGGACGCGGTGATCGACCCCCACTGGCCGCTCCGGGAACCAGCCGCTGTCCTGGCCCCGACCACTGACTGATACCGGGTCGCTCCGGCCCTCGCCCGGTCGGGCCCTGCAAGGCGGCCGGACGGAAGCCCGCTCGATCGGCATGACCGGGCCGTGCGACGGAATCCACCTGCACAGCCACAGGGCCCGGAAGCCGGGGCGCTCGTCATCCTCGACGGCACGAAGGCGTTGACGGTCACCTCCTCGATGGCAGGAGGGTGTTGACGGTCACCTCGTGCACCGCCTCCGGCTCGCACTGCGCGCTTGCGTTCGCGGGGTGCGTCACCGGCCGAGTCGCGATGCGTCGGGCTTCCGCCGAGGACGGTGAGGAGCACGGGCAGGTCCGGCAGTTCGGTGGCGGTGGTGGTGAGCGGGTTGCCTGCGAGGACCGTCAGGCCGGCGCGGTGGCCGAGTGCGATCCGCCCTGCCTCTCTCGGGGTCGGGCCAGAAGGCCTGCATTAACTCGCCGTGGGCGCGTGACGCCGACCGTGCGGTTCTGCTCGGCCCCCGCCAGGACCACCGGCGATTCCAGGCGCGGCGGCAGCCCGTGAACGCCCGTCACTCATCGGACAACGTCGTCGGGACCGACGGCTCGGTGGTCCTCCGTACCAGGGCCCGTCACGACCGGCAGGCGCGAGGGGAGACCCCACTCGCTCCAGGAACCGTCGTACACGGCCGGCTCGGAGTAGCCGGCCAGTTCGGCTCCCAGGGCCAGCACGCAGGCCGTGACCCCCGAACCGCAGCTGAGGATCAGCTTCTCCCGGTCTCCGGCGAGCGCCGCGAACGCCATGCGCAGCTCGTGTGCCGGACGCATCCGGCCCTCGTGCTGGAGTTCACCGAAGGGCAGATTCACCGCCCCGGGCATATGGCCACCGCGCAGCCCGGGGCGGGGCTCCGCGACCTCGCCCGTGAAGCGCTCCCGGGTGCGGGCGTCGAAGACGGCCGATGCGGGGTCGGCCAGTGCTGCCATCACCTGGCCGCTGCCGACGAACAGCCCGGGGCGGGGCCGGGCGGTGAAGCTGCCGTGCGGGCCGCGGTACGCGGACTCCTCGTTCTCCATCGGCAGCCCGGCCGCGTCCCAGGCGGGCAGGCCGCCGTCGAGCACCGCGGCCCGGTCGAACCCCATCGCCCGCAGCATCCACCAGGCGCGGGCGCTGGAGTAGATGCCCGCGCCGTCGTAGACGACGACCGTGCTGCCGTCGTCGACGCCGAGGGAACTCAGCTCCTCGGTGAACCGGCCGGCGTCGGGCATCGTGTGGGGCACGGCGACCGAGTGGTCGGACAGTGCTCCGTCGATGTCGAAGGGCCGCGCCCCCGGTATCCGCTGTCCGGCGCCCCGGTGCGCGCCCACGGAGGCGTCAAGGACCACAAGTCCGGGCGTGCCGAGCCGCTGCGCGAGCCAGTCCTCGTCGACCAGCGGGCCGGGCAGGGTGAGGCCGACGAGCCTCTGGTTCGGGTCCGGACTGCTCATGGGTGCCCTCCTGGGTCTCGATCGAACGCCGTGGCTCATCTCATCGAATCAGGTGCCCACCGTCTCCGTGCCGGCGGCCGCCGTCGGTGCGGCCGGTCATCGCACAGGACGCCACCCGGTCGTCTGAGAGGCGGGTACGAAGCGGTCGCCCCGGTGCCGGGGCGCGTCGGAGTCGATCCGCATCCTCGGACCCGTCCGGCGATCGAGGACACATCGGCCGCCGGACGACCCCGGCGACACCTAGAACGGATACCACCGCACCGCCGCGTCACCCTCCCGCAAGGACGCCACCCTGCGCCGGAACTCCGCGAGCGCCTTCGGGTTGCCCGGCGCGTGCTGGGCAACCCAGGCGCAGCTGGCCGTCTCCCGGGCCCCCCGCAGCACCGCGCAGCCGTCCCACTCCCGTACGTCCCAGCCGTACGCGGCGGTGAACGCGTCGTACGCCTCCGCCGCGAGCCCGTACCGGTCCCGGGACAGCGCGAGGACCACCAGATCGTGCTCGCGCAGATCCGCGGAGAATGTCTCCAGGTCCACGAGAACCGGCCCGTCCGGACCGACATGGACGTTGCGCGGCAATGCATCACCGTGGATCGGCCCCGGGGGCAGATGCGGCACCAGCGCCGCCGCGGCCGCCGCGAACCCGTCGCGCCGCTCACGCAGATACGAGGCGTCGGCCGGATCGATCGCGTCGCCCGCGAGCTGCAGCCACCGCTCCACACCGCTCAGCAGCTCCCGCCGCGGCAGCGCGAGCCCGTCCGGGGCGGGCAGGGCGTGGACCAGGGTGAGCAGCGGCGCCAGATCCCGCGGTTCGGCGGGCCGCACCGCGTCGGGGAGCCGGTGCCAGACCGTCACCGGGTGGCCCTCGACCACGCGCGCCTGCGGCTCCGCCGCCCGCACGGCGGGGATCCCGGAGGTGGCCAGCCACTGCGCGACGGCCACCTCGCGCTCGGCCCGGCTGCGCAGTTCCGGGTTCTGCACGGCGTTCCGGCCGACCTTGACCACCAGGTCGCCCACGGCGAACACCGCGTTCTCGCCCAGCGCGATCAGTTTCGCGCCGTCGGACAGTCCGGCAGCGGTCAGGACTTCGCGCGCACGCATCTCGTTCATGGTCCGATTTTCGCATCCGCGCAGGCCACCTTGACGAACCGACGACCCGTCAGCACCATGGCGGAGGCCACCTGAGCGGCCAGGACTGGATGAAACCGATCCAATGACGCAAGGGGGTCGAATTCATGACGTTGGCGAATGCAACCGTGCGATCCGGGCAGCAGGGTCCGTCCGGCAGCCGATGGCCCAGGCAGGGAAGACAGGGCGGACGGGTTCCGCGGATCGACCGGAACGCCGGCACCTGGTTCCTGGTGCTGCCCGCCCTGATCCCGATCCTGATCCTCAGCGTCGGCCCCCTGCTCTACGGCATCGCGCTGGCGTTCACCGACGCCCAGTCCGGCCGCACCCGGTCCACCCAGTGGGTCGGCGGGCTGAACTTCCAGGACCTGCTCCATGACGCCCTCTTCTGGGACTCGTTCCGGATCGGCCTCGTCTGGGCGGTCGGTGTCACCGTCCCGCAGTTCGTGCTGGCCCTGGGCCTCGCCCTCCTGCTCAACCAGAACCTGCGGATGCGCTGGCTGGCGAGGGCTCTCGCGATCATCCCGTGGGCGATGCCCGAGGTGGTGGTCGGCATCATGTGGCGGCTCGTCTACAACCCGGATGCGGGCGTCCTCAACGAGACCATCCGCGATCTGGGACTCGGCGACGGACGCGACTGGCTGACCGGCCTCGCCACCGCACTGCCCGCCGTGATCGTCGTCGGCGTCTGGGCGGGCATGCCGCAGACCACCGTCGCGCTCCTGGCCGGCCTCCAGAACACCCCGCACGAACTCCACGAGGCGGCCGCCCTGGACGGCGCGGGCGCCTGGCGCCGGTTCCGTACCGTCACGTGGCCGGCCCTCCGACCGGTCGCGCTCTCCATCACCGCCCTCAATTTCATCTGGAACTTCAACTCCTTCGCCCTGGTCTACGTCCTGACCAACGGCGGTCCCGGCGGACGGACCCGGCTTCCGATGCTCTTCGCGTACGAGGAGGCCTTCCGCTACGGCCAGTTCGGCTACGCCGCGGCGATGGGCTGTGTGATGGTCGCGGTGATCTCCGTGGTCCTCGCCCTTCATCTCGTCGGCCGGCTCAGGGGAGGCGAGGACCAGTGAGTCTCCGTAGCAGCAGATCCGCCCGTGCCGGACAGTACGCCGCGCTCCTGGCCTACCTCGTCTTCCTGGCGTTCCCGTTCCTCTGGCTGATCTCCACCGCCTTCAAACCGGCGCGCGAGCTGGGGTCCCTGCACCCCACCTGGATTCCCGAGCATCCGACCCTGGACAACTTCCGGCAGGCCTTCGACGAGCAGCCACTGCTCCGGGCCGCCGCCAACTCGCTGGTCGCCGCGCTCTGCGCCGCCCTGATCGCGGTCGTCATCGCGACGCCCATGGCCTATGCGATGGCCCGGCAGCGCTCCAGGCTGTCGGCGGCCGCCACCGGCTGGGTCGTGGTCAGCCAGGCGTTCCCGTTCGTGCTGCTGATCATTCCGCTCTTCCTGATCCTCAAGAATCTGCATCTGATCAACACCCTGTGGGGGCTGATCATGGTGTACGTCGTCTGGGCACTGCCCTTCGCGCTGTGGATGCTGGTCAGCTACGTCCGGGCCGTGCCGCCCGAACTCGAAGAGGCTGCCTCGGTCGACGGCGCGAGCCGGCTGCGCACGCTCGTCTCGGTCACCGTCCCGCTGCTGGCCCCCGGAATCGTCGCCACCGCACTCTTCGCGTTCATCACCGCATGGAACGAGTTCTTCTTCGCGCTCGTCCTGCTCAAGACCCCGGAGAAGCAGACCTTGCCGGTCGTACTCACCCACTTCCTCGGCGCGGAGGGCGCGGCCGAACTCGGGCCGCTCGCCGCCGCCGCATTCCTCGCCACCCTGCCCTCCCTCGTCCTCTTCGCGGTCATCCAGCGCCGGATCACCGGTGGCATGCTCGCCGGGGCGGTGAAGAGCTGATGCGCGCACTCGTACGGACGGCGGCCGCCGCGGTCACGACGCTGGTCCTGCTCCTGACCGGCTGCAGCGGGGGCGGCGGCACGGACGCCAACGGGAAGATCCGGCTCCGTTTCCAGTCGCTGGCCTGGCAGAAGGAGTCCGTCGACGCCAACAAACAGCTGGTCAAGGAGTGGAACGCCACCCACCCCGGCATTCAGGTCGAGTACGTCCAGGGCAGCTGGGACAGCGTCCACGACCAACTTCTCACCTCCTTCGAGGGCGATGAGGCACCGGACGTCATCCACGACGCCTCCGACGACCTGGCCGACTTCGCGTACGGCGGCTATCTCGCCGATCTGCGCACCCTCCTGCCCGGCCGGCTGACCGCCGACATCCCCGAGCAGAGCTGGCGGACCACGACCTTCGGCGACGGCGTCTACGGAGTGCCGTTCCTGCAGGAGCCCCGGGTCCTGATCGCCAACTCCAAGATCCTCAAGGCCTCCGGGGTCCGCATCCCGACCGCCGGGAAGCCGTGGAGCTGGGACGAATTCCGCCAGGTCGCCAAGGAACTGACGGGCAAAGGGGAGGGGAAGGCGACGTACGGCGTCGCCTGGCCGCTCAAGGAACCCGTCTCCGTCACCCTCAACCTCGGCCTCTCCAGCGGCGGGCAGCTCTTCCACCGCGGAGCCGACGGCAGGGTGACCATCCGTTTCGACGCGGGCGACCAGGTCATGCCCGGCACCATCCGGGATCAGGTCAACAGCGACCACAGCGCCGCCCGCACCGCGCTCGGCATGGGCGGATCAGACACGCTGCCGGGGCTGTTCGGCGGCCGGTACGCGATGGTTCCGCTGGGGTTCTCGTACCGTCAGCAGGTTGTCGAGCAGGCCCCGAAGGGGTTCGAGTGGACGGTTCTGCCCGCGCCGGCGGGCAGCGACGGGACCGCCCAGGGGGTGAGCCCGCAGACCCTCTCCGTCGCGCAGGCCAGCCCGCACAAGAAGGCGGCCGTGCAGTTCATCGACTTCCTGCTGCGTCCGCAGAACATGGTGCGCCTGGCGCAGGGCGACTGGATGCTTCCGACCGGCACAGCGGCGCTCGCGGATCCGGCGCTGCGCACCGCCGAGAACGGCTGGGCGACCGGCGCGGCCCTGGCGAAGGGACTGCGCCCGGCGCCCGCCCAGTCGGTGCGCGGGTACCCCGAGTGGAAGGACAAGGTCGCCACGCCCGCGCTCCAGGAGTACTACAGCGGGGCGATCGACCGGAAGGAACTGGAGAAGCGCCTGGTCGATGACGGGAACCGGGTCCTGGCCCGCTATCAGCGCTGACCGGTGAACCGGCCCGGGCGGCTGCGGACCACGATCAGCAGGTGGCGGACTCCGCTCTGCGGGACGGGAGCGCTCCCGCGGCGCGGACCGCCCAAGTTGCGTGCAGGTGCGGGCCGTTGGAGCGTGCTGACCGACTTGGCCATCGGTGGGCCGATTTCTTATTACGAAACCTTGTTGAGTAAGTCACAGCTGCATGAAGGGGTTGATCTGAGCGCGTCAATCGGCCAGGGTTTCGAGCCAGCCCCCGGAGATTTTCCGGCCGGGGCCAATCCCCCCACAAAGAATGACGAGGAGATCCCTCTTCATGGCCATGCACAAGCGCACACCTCGGACCAGGCTGACCGCCGCGATCACCGCGGTGGCCGCAGCCGCCGGAGTCACCCTGCTGGGCACGTCCTTCGCCGGAGCCGCACCCGCTCCCGCGACGGGAACGGTCTACGGCGCGGACGCGGCGACCGCCGTCTCGGGCAGCTACATCGTGTTGCTGGACCGGAAGGCGGACAAGGCGAAGCTCGCCGAGGAGTACGGCGGCACGCTGAAGCGCACCTACAGCTCCGCCATCAACGGCTTCTCCGCCAGCGGTCTTTCGCAGACCGAGGCCGAGCGGCTCGCGGCCGACCCGGCCGTCTCCAAGGTCGTCCAGAACAAGAAGTTCCACATCGACGCCACCCAGGAGAACCCGCCGTCCTGGGGTCTCGACCGGATCGACCAGACCGAGACCGCCGGCGACCACGCGTACACCTACCCGGACAGCGCTGGCGACGGTGTCACGGCGTATGTCATCGACACCGGTGTCCGCGTCACGCACAAGGAGTTCGGCGGCCGGGCGAGTTCGGGCTTCGACGCCGTGGACAACGACGACAGTGCCGACGACGGCAACGGCCACGGAACCCACGTGGCCGGAACCATAGCCGGTGCGACGTTCGGCGTCGCCAAGAAGGCGAAGATCGTCGCCGTCCGGGTCCTCGACGACTCCGGCTCGGGCACCACCGAGCAGGTCGTCGCCGGCATCGACTGGGTCACCGCGCACCACGAGGGGCCGTCCGTCGCCAACATGAGCCTCGGCGGCAGTGCCGACCCGGCTCTCGACGCCGCGGTCCAGAAGGCCATCGCCTCCGGAGTCACCTTCGCGGTGGCTGCCGGAAACGAGTCCGCCGACGCGGGCGAGGGCTCCCCGGCCCGGGTCCCCGAGGCCATCACGGTCGCCTCGTCCACGGTGGGCGACAAGCAGTCGTCGTTCTCCAACTACGGCGCGGTCGTGGACATCTACGCCCCGGGCTCGGACATCACGTCGTCATGGAACGACAGCGACGACGGGACGAACACCATCTCCGGAACGTCCATGGCGACCCCGCACGTCGTCGGGGCCGCCGCCGTCTATCTCGCCGGACACCCGGACGCCACCCCGGCGGAGGTCGCCACGGCACTCACCGACGGCGCCACCCCCGACGCGATCTCCGATGCGACCGAGGGCACGCCGAACAGGCTGCTGAAGGTCGTCGAGTAGCAGGTACCCACCGAAACGGCGGCCGCCGCGCCGTCCCCCACGGGGCGCGGCGGCCGCACACCTCGGGCGGACCGTCCTATGGTGTTCCGATGACCACCTCATATGCGGCGCTGTTGCGCGGGATCAATGTGAGCGGCCACAAGAGGGTTCCGATGGCCGAACTGCGCACACTGCTCACGGAGCTGGGCCACGGGGATGTCCGTACCTACCTGCAGAGCGGCAACGCCGTCTTCAGCAGTAGGTCGGACGACGAGGACGCGCTCACCGCACAGCTGGAACGGGCCATCGAGGACCGGTTCGGCTTCTTCGTCCCCTGTCTGATCCGCAACGGCCCCTATCTCGCGTCCGTCGCCGACGCCTGCCCGTTCGCGGCCGCCGAACTCGAGGGCAAGCAGCTGCACGTCACCTACTTCGACCGCCCGGTGGACGCCGCACGCTTCGCCGCGATCGAGGCCGACGCCTTCCTGCCCGAGGAGTTCCGGCTCGGTGACCGCGCGCTCTACCTCTACGCACCCGACGGACTCGGCCGCTCCCGGCTTGCCGAAGCGCTCCACCGCCCCGCTGTCACCAAAGGTCTCACCGCCACCTCACGCAACTGGAACACCGTCGTAAAGCTCGTGGAGATGACACGCGAGTGAGCCGCCGCCCGCAGTCGCCCCGTCCACCCCGGTCACCGAGGGGCCCCGCGGCGACGAGCGACGGCACACGGACGCGTGTGACCGCCCTCAGCCGCGGCTGACGCGCTGCGCACGCGCCGTCCACCTGCCGTCCGAGCGGGCGATCCGGACCGGATGCCCGAAGCAGTCGCTGACCCGGTCCGTGGTGAGCACCTCGTCGGCCGGCCCCGAGGCCACTATGCGCCCCGTGCGCAGCAGCATCGCATGCGTGGTGGAGGCGGGCAGCTCCTCCAGGTGGTGCGTGACCAGGACCGTCGCCAGCTGCGGATGCTCCGAGCGCAAGGTGTCCAGGGCGTCCAGCAACTGCTCGCGGGCGGCGAGATCCAGACCTGTGGCCGGCTCGTCGAGGAGGAGCAGCCGGGGCCGCGGCATCAGCGCGCGGGCGATGAGCGTACGACCCCGCTCGCCCTGCGAGAGCGACGGCCAGCGCGAACCGGTCTTCGCCTCCATGCCCAGCATCTTCAGCAACTGGTCGGCCTGTGCCCGCTGTTCGACGCTCGCGGACCAACGCGGCACCGGCTCCACCGAGTTGGTCAGACCGGTCAGCACCACGTCGCGCACCGACAGCGGCGAACGCAGCGGATGCCGGGGGTTGACGTGCCCGAGCAGGGTCCGCAGCTCGCGCAGGTCGACCCGGCCGAGCGTCCGTCCCAGGATCTCCACCGACCCGTCGGTGGGATGGGTGACCGCGCCGAGGAGTCCGAGGAGCGTACTCTTCCCGGCGCCGTTGGCGCCGAGCAGTGCCCAGTGTTCACCGCTGCGCACAGTCAGCGAGACCGAGTCGAGCAGGAGGCTGCCGTCCCGGACGAGACGGACGCCGTCGGCCCGGATCACCGGCACCGGCGCTGTGGGCGGGACAGATGCGGTCGTCGAGATGGTGGTCACCGGTACTCCTTCATCCGGGGCGCGCGCCTCCAGGCGGCTCGTGTCCTCGGTGAACAGGCGGATCGCCGCAGCCTTGCGGTTCTCCGCGGGATGGACGGGCGAACCCGTGCCGGGGGTCGGGCACAGAGGCGCGAGCGATTGCAGCAGCCGGGTCAGGGCGGTCCGCCCGCGGGTGGAACCATGCGCTTCGGCGATACCGGCGAGCGCCGCGTCGGACGCAGCGGCGGGTGTGCACCGAGGCGATCCCGGTCAGGGACGCAGCCTCGTGCAGTGGGCCGACGGTGAGGGTGTCCAGGCCGATGAAACGGACCTTACCCCCCCTGCCTCAGCGTGTCGGAGCCCCGAGCCGCTCGGTGAGAGTACGCCCGGATCCAGCCTGGGCACCTCGTACGGGCCGATCCGGCCGGCCGGCAACTCCTGGGCGCCACGTGCCCGGCCCCGGTGGGCGGCCCTCGACAGCCCCGCCTCCGCGCATAGGATTTGATCACGGCACAGGACACACGACCGCACCGAACGGAGCCGGGGATGCGCTACATCATCGTGGGAACGGGGGCTGTCGGCGGCGCCATAGGCGGACGGCTGGCCGAGGCCGGCCACGACGTCGTCCTGGTGGCACGCGGCGCGCAGTACGAGGCGCTGCGCACGGACGGACTCCGGCTCATCACGCCGGACGGCCCGCGCACCCACGCGCTGCCCGTCGTCGACCGGCCCGACGCACTCGACCTGACCCCGGGCGACGTACTCGTCCTCGCCGTCAAGACGCAGGACAGTGTTGCCGCGCTCGACGCCTGGAGCGGCCGGCCCGTGGCGGGCGGCGGTACCGCGGGTGAACGCCTGCCCCTGATCTGCGCGCAGAACGGCGTGGAGAGCGAACGCCTCGCGCTGCGCCGCTTCCGGCGGGTCTACGGCATGTGCGTCTGGCTGCCCGCCACCTTCGTCCGGCCCGGCGAGGTGTCGGCGGCCGGAACCCCGCTGACCGGCATCCTGCACCTCGGGTGCTATCCCACCGGCACGGACACCGCGGCCGAGATGATCGCAGCCGACCTGGAGAAGTCGAAGCTGCTCGCACCGGTCGTCCCGGACGTGATGCGCTGGAAGTACGGCAAGCTGCTCTCCAACCTCGCCAACGCGATCGAGGCGGTCACCGGACCGCTCACCGGGGACGCCGCCGCCGCCCTGTTCAAGCGGGCACTGGCCGAGGGCCGTGCGGTCCTGGAGGCCGCCGGCATCGAGGCGGTCGGCCAGGAGGAACAGGCGAAGGCGCGCGGCGGCCGGATCCGCTTCGAACCGCTCGACGGCTCCCCGCGCGGCGCCGGATCGTCGTGGCAGAGCCTCAGCCGCGGTACGGGCACCATCGAGGCCGACTATCTCAACGGCGAGATCGTGCTGCTCGGCCGTCAGCACGGGGTGCCCACACCGGTCAACGCCGTACTCCAGCGCGCTGCGAACGCGTTCGCGCGCGAGCGCCGCGAGCCCGGATCGATGTCGGTGGCCGAACTCACCGCACTCGTCGACGCCGCCTCCTGAGCGAGCGGGACGTCCGGCGCGGCCAGGCCCCTGTCGCATTTCTTCAAGACCGGCGGCAGCGGGCGGCCGTACCGTCGCGTGCATGAAGAGCGAGTACGCCCACATGACCGAATGCGCCGCCGAGGCCGCCCGCATCGCCCTCGGCATCGGCGCCGAACGGCCGGTCGCGCCGGCCACTCCTTGCGGCGACTGGGATCTGCGGACACTGATCAACCACTGGGTGCTGTACACCTCACACGGTCTGGAGCACCGCGCCCGGCGCACACCGCTGCCGGACGAGCTCACCGCCCGTGATTTCATCGTCGACGCCGACTGGGCCGAGCAGTACGCGGCGCAGCTGGACCGGGCCGTCGCCGCCTGGTCGGACCCGGCGGTCTGGGAGGGGGACATCGACCTGGGGCATGCGTCCTCCCCGGCGGCCGAGATCGCCGAGATGCTCATCATGGAGACGGCTCTGCACAGTTGGGACGTGGCCCGCGCGACCGGCCAGGAGTTCAGGCTCTCCGACGGGGCGGCCGGGTACGTCCTCGGCGTCGTCGACCGGACCGCCGAGCTCTACCGGCAGTACGAGGGCTTCGGCGACGAGGTCCGGCTGCCCGGGTCGGCCCCCGTCCTCGCCCGTGCACTGGCACACAGCGGACGTGACCCACAGTGGACCGCCGCCTGAAAGTGGCCCAGTAGAATCGGCGTCGATTGGCCCGCATCCGTACGCCAATGGCTGGCTAGGCTCGCGCCATGACCACTCAACGGAACCACGGTGGCCGACGGGCCGTCGTCGACTTCTACTTCGACCCCGCCTGCCCGTTCGCCTGGATCACCTCCCGCTGGATGCTGGAGGTGGAGCAGCAGCGCGACATCGAGCTCCGCTTCCACGTCATGAGCCTCCACCTGCACAACATCGGCAATGAACTCCCCGACTGGTACCGGGAACTGGTCGACAAGTCGATCGGGCCGGTACGGGTCGCCGTCGCGGCGGCAGCGGCCCACGGCGAGGGTGTGCTGCGCGACCTCTACACGGCCCTGGGCACCCGCATCCACCAGCAGAAGAACGATGACTTCGACGAGGTGATCGCCGCGGCGCTGGCCGAGACGGGGCTGCCGGCCGACCTGGCCGCCGCCGCGCACACGGAGACCTACGACGAAGCACTGCGGATCAGCCATGAGGCGGGCAAGGACCCGGAGGCCGGCGGCTATGTCGGGACGCCGACGATCCATGTCGACGGCACGGTGTGGTTCGGCCCGGTACTGCGCGCCGTCCCGCGTGGCGAGGAGGCCGGGCGGCTCTTCGACAGCTTCCGGGTGCTCGCCGGGTATCCGGACTTCTTCGAGCTCAAGCGGACCCGTACCGGCAGTCTGGACGTCGGCTGACCCGGGTCACCCTGGGCCGAGTGCCAAGGTCTGTCCCGTCATCCCTGGCGGGCGCACGACGAAGGCTGCGCACCTCGCCGCGTTGTCGGAACGCTCGCATACGCCCCGTATGAGGACGCCCTTCCGCCGTGCGGTGCACCACATCTGACGCCGCGCGCTGATCCACCGGGGATGACGGGACAGCCCTCAGGCGCTGAGCCGGACCGCGACCGGGACGCGCGCCTCGTCGTACCGGGCCAGCAGCAGACGTGCCAACTCCGGTGCGGGGCCCAGCACATCGGCCAGCACGTCCGCCTCCGCCGCACCGGCGGCGATACGGTCCGGGAGACGGCCGGGGGCGATGACGTACGGGGCGACCGCCACGCGCCGGAGGCCTTCGGCCCGCAGGGCCCGTACCGCGTCCTCGGTACGGGGAAGAGATGCGGAGGCGAACGCAGGCCGCACGGCGCACCAACCGGTGTGCCGCAGCTCCCGCGCGATTTCAGCGATCACTGCGATCGCCTCCGGGTCCGTGGAGCCCGCCGAGGCCAGGACGAGCCCGGTCGAGCTTCGGTCACCGGGGCGGACCCCGGCTTTGTGCAGTCGCCGCTCCAAGGCGGAGTTCAGCAGCGGCGACGGGCCGAGCACGCCGGCCTGCCGGATCCGCAGCCGGCCCAGCCGGGCCTGCGCCTCGCGCAGCACGGCGGGTATGTCGGCCTTGGCATGGAAGGCCCGGGTCAGCAGCAGGGGCAGCGCGACGACGTCATCCGTCCCCTCCGCGGCCAGCCGCTCCAGCACTCGGGGCACGGACGGGGCGTTGAAGTCCAGGAAGCCGGTCTCCACCCGAAGCCCGGGCCGCAGCGCCCGTACCCGCGCGGTGAGTGCGTGCACGGTCGCCGCGTGCCGCGGATCGCGGCTGCCGTGGGCGATGACGAGAAGCACGGGGGAGGACATGGCGGTACTCAGTTCTTGACGAGGAGGCCGCGGCTGCGCAGCACCCACCGCTCCAGCGGGCTGAAGATCAGCAGGTCGATGGCGATGCCGACGGTCAGGATCAGGAGGATGGCGAGGAACACCATCGACATGCTGCTGGTCTCGCGGCCCTGTTCCAGCAACTGGCCGAGGCCCACGCCGAGATCGGGCGACGAGGCGATGATCTCCGCGGCCATGAGCGAGCGCCAGGAGAACGCCCAGCCCTGCTTCAGGCCCGCCAGATAGCCGGGCAGCGAGGCCGGCAGCACGATGTGCCAGGTGCCGCGCAGCCCGGTGGCGCCCAGCGTCTTTCCGGCCCGCAGATGCAGCGGCTGGATCTGGTCGACACCGGCGACGAGACCGTTGGCGATCGACGGGACGGCGCCGAGCAGGATCACCGCGTACATCATCGAGGGCTTGAGCCCCAGCCAGATCACCGCGGGCGGCACCCACGCCACCGACGGCAGCGACTGGAGACCGGAGAGCACCGGTCCGATCGCCGCGCGCACCACCTTCACGCGTGCCACCAGCAGTCCCAGCGGGGTGCCGATGGCAAGGGCCAGGAGGAAGCCGAACAGGCCCCGCGAGACGCTGGTCCAGATGTAGTCGAGCAGGGTGCCCTGCATCCACGCGTTGGCCACCTCGTCCCAGACCTGGGAGGGCGACGGCAGCTTGTAGTCGTCGGTGACCTTCGCCCAGATCAGGATCTGCCAGACGACGAGCACCAGCGCGACGGCCACGACCGGCGGCAGCACCTTCCGTACCAGCACCTGGCGGACCGGGGTCCGGCTCACCCGCACCGCATCGAGCGCGTCGAGCCCCGCCTCCAGGCCGGCCAGGTCCTGGGCGGCGTCCTTTGCGGTGGTCTCAGTGCTGGCCATGTCGGCGGATCTCCCCACGCAGTTGTTCGGTGATCTCGACGGACAGCTCCGCCACCGCGGTGTCCTCGATGCGGCGCGGCTGGTCGATGGCGACCGTCCACTCGCGGGCGATTCGGCCCGGCCGCGACGACAGCAGGACGACCCGCTCGGCTAGCCGGACGGCCTCCCGCACGTTGTGCGTGACGAAGAGGACCGAGATGTTCGTCTCGCGCCAGATCCGGGTCAGCTCGTCGTGCAGCACATCCCGGGTGATGGCGTCGAGTGCGGCGAACGGCTCGTCCATCAGCAGCAGTTGACTGTCCTGGGCGAGCGCGCGGGCCATCGCCACCCGCTGCCGCATGCCGCCCGAAAGCTCATGCACCCGCTTCCCGTAGGCCCCTGCGAGCCGTACGAGTTCGAGCAGCCGCTCCGCCTCCGCGCGGCGGTCGGACTTGGGTACGCCGCGCAGCCGCAGCGCGAGTTCGATGTTCTTGCCCGCGGTCAGCCACGGGAAGAGCGCGTGCTCCTGGAACATCAGCGCCGGCCGCCCGCCGGGGGTCTCGATGGACCCCGCGGTCGGGCGGTCGAGTCCGGCCACCAGGTTGAGCAGCGTCGACTTGCCGCACCCGGAAGCTCCCAGGAGGGTGACGAATTCGCCGGGAGCGACATCGAGCGTGATGTCGTCCAGGACGAGCTGCGGTCCCTCCGGTCCGCCGAAGGACTTCGAGACGTGGTCGATACGGGCCGCGTGCCCGGCCGATACACGGTCCTCGGCCTTGGTGAGCGTGGTCGTCGCCATGGTCGTCACCTCCTGGGAGATCCTGGAACGGTCGGGGTGGGGTTACTTGACGCCGAGACCGGCGTCGTCGACCTCGGGCTTGCCCGCGGCCTGGAGGATCTTGTTCAGCGGCTTCAGGTCGTAGATGCCCGTCAGGTCCGTCTCGTCCAGCAGACCGGCCTTCACCGCGTGCTTGGCCTCGGTGTCGAGCGTGGCGGCCAGCGGGTCGTCGATGAACTGGATCGACTTCCACGCCGGGTCCAGGACCTCGGCCGGCAGCGCCTTTCCGGACAGCTTCTTGAGTGCGGCGTTGGCGGAGGCCTTCGCCTTGTCCGGGTTGGCGTTGATCCATGCGTTGGTGGCGACCGAACCGCGCAGCACCGCCTCGACGACGTCCGGGTGCTCGCTGAGGAACTTCTGCGACACGATGATGTTGGTGATCACGAACTTGTTGTCCGGCCACAGCGTCGATTCGTCGAGCAGCACCTCGGCGCCCTGTGCGACCAGCTTGGAGGCGGTCGGTTCCGGGGCCCAGGCACCGTCGATGGAACCGGACTTGTAGGCGTCCGGGGTCACCTTGTTGTCCGTGCGGACCACGGAGACGTCGCCCTTGCCGCTCTGGGCGTCGACCTTCCAGCCCTTCTCGGAGATCCAGTTGAGGAACGCCACGTCCTGGGTGTTGCCGAGCTGCGGGGTGGCGATCTTCTTGCCCTTGAGGTCGTCCAGGGTCTTGATCTTCTTCGGGTTGACGACCAGCTTCACGCCGCCGGAGGCCGAACCGCCGATGATCCGCAGGCTCTTGCCCTTGGACTTCGAGAAGCCGTTGATGGCGGGGGAGGGGCCGATGAAGCCGATGTCGATCGACCCCGCGTTGAGCGCCTCGATCTCGGACGGGCCCGCGTTGAACGTGGACGGCTGGACCGTCGTGCCGCCGAGCTCCTTGGCGATCAGGCCTTCCTGGATGCCGACCAGGGCGGTGGCGTGCGTGAGATTCGGGAAGTAGCCGATCTTGACGGTGTCCGCGGAGAGCTTCTTGCCGTCGGCGGCGACGTTCGTCTTCGCGGCGTCGTCGTCCTTCGCCGCGGAGCCGTAGCCGCAGGCGGTGAGTGCCACGGCGAGCAGCGGCAGAGCGGCGGCAGCGGCGAGGCTGCGGCGCAGGGTGGTACGGGTGGCAGGCACGGGAGGCTTTCCTCTCGTTGGCCCGGTACTCACGTCCCTCGGCGGTTACGGGGACGCGGCCGGGAAGTCGGCATGTCTTCGTCTGAACTGGCGGTACAGGCGGTGCGGTTGGTGCAGGCGGGCGCGCAGGCAGTGCGCGTACGTCATCACGCACATCGCGCAACCCCGCCCTGGCCGCTGCCGAGGGTGCCGCTGCCGACGCGACCGCCCTCCTTCGCGAACGTCGCGTAGATGTCGATACTCATCAGAAGTCCCATTCGGCGTCGTCGGCGGCTGCGCCTTCGCCCGTGGTCGCGGCGGCGAACGACTGGCCGGCCATGCCGGCCGCGAGCGTGGTGCCGTCCGCCGGGTCGATCAGCAGGAACGATCCGGTGCGGCGCGAGTCCGCGTAGGCGTCGAGGGCGAGCGGATCGGCGGTACGGACGACGACCCGGCCGATGTCGTTGGCGACCAGCTGCCCGGGCGCCGGGTGCTGCGACAGGTCGTCCAGGGTCAGCCGCGACGGGATGTCCTTGACGATCGCCTTGACCGTGCGGGTGGTGTGCTTGAGCAGCACGCGCTGACCGACGGCGAGCGGCTGGTCCGCGACGTGGCAGACGGTCGCCTCGACGTCCTGGGTGACCGCGGGTGCGTCGTCGGCCGGCGCGATGAGGTCACCGCGCGAGACGTCGATGTCGTCGACCAGCCGGATGGTCACCGACTGGGGTGCCCAGGCGATGTCCACGCTCTCGCCGAGCGCGTCGATCCCGGCGATCGTCGAGGTACGGCCGGAGGGAAGGACGGTGACGGCCTCGCCCACGCGGAACGCGCCGGCGGCGATCTGGCCCGCGTAGCCCCGGTAGTCGGGGTGCTCGGCGGTCTGCGGCCGGATCACGTACTGGACGGGGAAGCGTGCGTGGCAGGCGGTGAGGTCGTGGCTGACCGGCACCGTCTCCAGGTGCTCCAGCACCGTCGGACCGCCGTACCAGTCCATGTGGGCCGACGGCTCCACGACGTTGTCACCGGCCAGCGCGGAGATCGGGATCGCGGTGATCTCCGGGACGCCGAGCGAGGCGGCGTACGCGGTGAACTCCTCGGCGATGGCGGCGAACACGGGCTCCGCGTAGTCGACCAGGTCCATCTTGTTGACGGCCAGGACCACATGCGGCACCCGCAGCAGCGCGGCGACGGCGGCGTGCCGGCGGGTCTGCTCGACGACACCGTTGCGGGCGTCGACGAGAACGACGGCGAGCTCGGCCGTCGAGGCCCCCGTCACCATGTTCCGGGTGTACTGCACATGTCCCGGGGTGTCGGCCAGGATGAAGCGTCGGCGTGGCGTGGCGAAGTAGCGGTAGGCCACATCGATGGTGATGCCCTGCTCGCGCTCGGCCCGCAGCCCGTCGGTCAGCAGCGCCAGGTCCGGCGCCTCCTGGCCCCGGTTGCGCGACGCGTGCTCGACGGCCTCCAGCTGGTCGGTGAGGACCGACTTGGAGTCGTGCAGAAGACGTCCCACGAGGGTGGACTTGCCGTCGTCGACGGACCCCGCGGTGGCGAACCGCAGCAGGGTGGTGGTCGACAACTGCTCGGTGCTGGTGGTCATTTAGAAGTACCCCTCGCGCTTGCGGTCTTCCATCGCGGCCTCGGACATCTTGTCGTCGGCGCGCGTCGCGCCCCGCTCGGTGAGCCGGGAAGCGGCGATCTCGGTGATCACGGCGGCGAGCGTCGTGGCGTCGGAGTCGACGGCGCCGGTGCAGGACATGTCGCCGACCGTCCGGTAGCGCACCTGCCGGGTCTCGACCCGCTCGCTCTCCTTGGGGCCGCCCCAGTCACCGGCGGTCAGCCACATCCCGGAGCGGTTGAAGACCTCCCGCTCATGGGCGAAGTAGATCTCCGGAAGCTCGATGCCTTCGCGCTCGATGTACTGCCAGACGTCCAGTTCGGTCCAGTTGGAGATCGGGAAGACCCGGACGTGCTCGCCGGGCGCGTGCCGGCCGTTGTAGAGCTGCCACAGCTCGGGGCGCTGGCGCCTGGGGTCCCACTGGGAGAACTCGTCGCGCAGCGAGAAGACCCGCTCCTTGGCACGCGCCTTCTCCTCGTCGCGCCGGCCGCCGCCGAACACGGCGTCGAAGCGGTGCTGCTGGATCGCCTCGGTCAGCGGCACGGTCTGCAGCGGGTTGCGCGTGCCGTCGGGGCGCTCACGGAGCTTGCCGGCGTCGATGTACTCCTGGACTGAGGCGACATGCAGCCGCAGCCCGTGCGCGGCGACCGTGCGGTCGCGGTAGTCGAGGACCTCGGGGAAGTTGTGCCCGGTGTCGACGTGCAGCAGCGTGAACGGCACCGGCGCAGGCGCGAACGCCTTGAGCGCCAGATGCAGCATCACGATCGAGTCCTTGCCGCCGGAGAACAGGATCACCGGCCGCTCGAACTCTCCCGCCACCTCGCGGAAGATGTGCACCGCCTCGGACTCCAGGGAGTCCAGGTGGCTGAGTGCGTACGGATTGTCGGTGTCCTCCGACACAGTCGCGGCGGTCGTCATGCTGCACCCCTCTCGCTCAGCAGCGCATACAGCTCCGCCGCGGACTCCTGCACGGTCTGCCGGTGCGACTCGATCCGCAGGTCCGGCGACTCGGGCGCCTCGTACGGGTCGTCGACCCCGGTGAGCCCGCTGATCTCGCCCGCCGCCTGCTTGGCGTAGAGGCCCTTCACATCGCGTACGGAGCACACCTCGACCGGAGTCGCGACATGCACCTCCAGATACGCGGTGCCCTCCGCCTGGTGGCGCTTGCGTACGGCGTCACGGCTGTCCGCGTACGGGGCGATGACGGGTACGAGCACCTTCACGCCGTTGGCGGCCAGGAGTTCGGCGACGAAGCCGATCCGCTGGACGTTGGTGTGCCGGTCCTCGCGGGAGAAGCCGAGCCCCGCGGAGAGGAACTCGCGGATCTCGTCGCCGTCGAGCACCTCCACGCGGTGCCCCTCGCCGCGCAGCCGGCCGGCCAGCTCGTACGCGATGGTGGTCTTGCCCGCGCTCGGCAGACCGGTCAGCCAGATGGTGGCTCCCGTCTCCGTCACGCTCATCGAAGTCTCCTGATCAGTCGTCATCAGTCGTGCAGCCCGCACTCGGTCTTGCCCCGTCCGGCCCAGCGGCCGGCCCGCGCGTCCTCGCCCTCCAGCACCCGGCGGGTGCACGGCGCGCAGCCCACGGAGGCGTACCCGTCCATCAGCAGCGGGTTGGTCAGCACCCCGTGCTCCGCGACGTATGCGTCCACGTCGTCCTGCGTCCAGCGGGCGATCGGCGAGATCTTGACCTTCTGCCGCTTCTCGTCCCAGCCGACGACCGGGGTGTTCGCCCGGGTCGGGGACTCGTCGCGGCGCAGCCCGGTCGCCCAGGCCGCGTACGACGTCAGGCCCTCCTCGAGGGGTTTGACCTTCCGCAGCTTGCAGCACAGGTCGGGGTCCCGGTCGTGCAGTTGCGGTCCGTACTCGGCGTCCTGCTCGGCCACGCTCTGACGCGGCGTCAGCGTGATGACGTTGACGTCCATCACGGCGTCCACCGCGTCGCGTGTCCCGATCGTCTCCTCGAAGTGGTAGCCGGTGTCGAGGAACACCACATCGACGCCCGGGTAGGCGCGGGAGGCGAGATGGGCCACGACCGCGTCCTCCATCGAGGATGTGACGCAGAACCGCTTGCCGAAGGTGTCCGCGGCCCACCGCAGGATCTCCAGCGGGGAGGCGTCCTCCAGCTCGCGGCCCGCCCTCTCGGCCAGGTCCCGGAGGTCCTCGATTTGCTGAGTGTTCGTCATTTGCCGTCCCCCTCCACGTCGTTGCGCACCAGTCCCCGTGTCAGCAGACCCAGGAACTTGAGCTGGAACGCGCGGTTGCAGGAAGCACATTCCCAGGCCCCGTGCCCGGTCTCGTGCGGACGCAGGTCCTCGTCCCCGCAGTACGGGCAGTAGAACGGTGCGGCGCGCCCGCTCATGACAGCGACTCCGCACTCGCCCGCGCCGCCCAGATCGCGAACCGCTCGCCGTCCTCGCGCTCCTCCTGGAACCGGCCGAGCACCCGCTCGACGTAGTCCGGCAGCTCGGCCGAAGTGACCTTCAGGCCGCGGACCTTGCGGCCGAACCCGGCCTCCAGTCCCAGAGCGCCACCGAGGTGCACCTGGTAGCCCTCGACCTGGTTGCCGTCGGCGTCCAGGACCAGTTGGCCCTTGAGGCCGATGTCCGCGGTCTGGATGCGGGCGCAGGCGTTGGGGCAGCCGTTGATGTTGATCGTGAGCGGCTCGTCGAAGTCCGGCAGGCGGCGCTCCAGTTCGTCGATGAGCGAGGCGCCGCGTGCCTTCGTCTCGACGATCGCGAGCTTGCAGAACTCGATGCCGGTGCAGGCCATCGTGCCGCGCCGGAACGGCGAGGGCTTCACCTGGAAGTCGAGCGCCTCGAGACCGGCGACCAGGGACTCCACCTGGTCCTGCGCCACGTCGAGGATGAGCATCTTCTGCTCGACGGTGGTGCGCAGCCGGTCCGAGCCGTGGGCGGCGGCCAGGTCGGCGATCTTGGCCAGAGTGGAGCCGTCCACCCGGCCGACCCGGGGTGCGAACCCGATGTAGAAGCGGCCGTCCTGCTGCTCGTGGACACCCACGTGGTCGCGCCAGCGGCTGCTCGGCTGCTCGGGCGCGGGGCCGTCGATCAGTGGGCGCTTCAGGTACTCGTCCTCCAGCACCTGACGGAACTTGGCCGGACCCCAGTCCGCCATCAGGAACTTCAGACGGGCGCGGGTGCGCAGCCGCCGGTAGCCGTAGTCACGGAAGATCCCCACCACACCGGCCCAGATGTCCGGGACCTCGTCGAGCGGCACCCAGGCGCCCAGCCGCTCGGCGAGCCGCGGGTTGGTGGAGAGCCCGCCACCGACCCAGACGTCGAAGCCCGGACCGTGCTCGGGGTGGACCACGCCGACGAAGGCGATGTCGTTGATCTCGTGGACCACGTCCTGCACCGGGGAACCGGAGATCGCGGTCTTGAACTTCCGCGGCAGGTTGGAGAATTCCTTGCTGCCGATGTAGCGGTCGTGGATCTCGTCGACCGCGGGCGTGCCGTCGATGATCTCGTCCGCGGCGATCCCCGCCACCGGCGAGCCGATGATCACGCGCGGGCAGTCGCCGCACGCCTCGGTGGTGGAGAGCCCGACGGCCTCCAGCTTCTCCCAGATCGCCGGGACGTCCTCGATGCGGATCCAGTGCAGCTGGATGTTCTGCCGGTCGGTGATGTCCGCGGTGCCGCGTGCGTACTCCTGCGAGATCTCGCCGATGACACGCAGCTGCGTGGTGGTCAGCCGGCCGCCGTCGATCCGGACCCGCAGCATGAAGTACTCGTCGTCCAGCTCCTCCGGCTCCAGGATCGCGGTCTTGCCGCCGTCGATCCCGGGCTTGCGCTGCGTATAGAGGCCCCACCACCGCATGCGCCCACGCAGGTCGTTGGGGTCGATCGAGTCGAATCCGCGCTTGGAGTAGATCGTCTCAATGCGTGTCCGCACATTGAGACCGTCGTCGTCCTTCTTGAACTGCTCATTGCCGTTGAGCGGAGTGTGGTGTCCCACGGCCCACTGGCCCTCGCCACGGTGGCGTCCGGCCTTGCGGCGGGGTGTGGTGGTCGCAGGCTGATCCGGGGTAGCGGCCATGACAATACGTCCTTCGGGACTGCAGGAGGGCGGCTCTGAACTGCACACTCGCGCTGAGGCGCGGCGGTGCGCAGGGGGGTGCAGAGAAAAGGGATCGCGGCGGTGCTGGGACTCTCAGCCCGCCGGACAGATGGCGCTGGACATGCGGCCGAGGTCGACGTGGCGTCGACTCACCAAGGCAATTCCAGTTCCAGGCATGACGGAAGCGTGTCACGCGAATCTCGGGGCAGTCCACCACTATCCATGATGTGGACGAGACTGTCCCGAGGCGTGAGACGATGTGGTGCTGGTCACTTCAGCCGTGCCGACGCGGGTGCCCTTAAGCGAGGTATTGACCGAAACGTTCTGCTCTAGTGCCGCGTCAGCCAAGGTTTGCCCGCCAAGGAGCAGCGTCCGGTGCGTGCTGTCGGCGTGACGGCCGGAAGTCCTCGTACTGGACGTACTCGGGCTTTCGGCCGGTGCGGCGACAGTGCGTGCCGGACGTCGCGACGGGGCGAACCTTGGCTGACACGGCACTAGCGTGCCGCTCCGGGCCATGGGCCCGGCGTCGCCACGTCCGTCTCCAGCTCGGCCTTGGTGTCGAAGAGCCTGAATCCGCGGCGCAGATAGTTGTCCATGGCGTGCGGGCCGTCCTTCGAGCAGGTGTGCAGCCACACCCGCTTCGTCGGCGGACGCTGCGGCCAGCGCTCCGCCAGGTCCCAGGCGCGCGCGACCCCGTACGCGAGCAGATGACCGCCGATCCGGCGCCCGCGGAAGGCCGGTATCAGGCCGAAGTACATGATCTCGACCACGCCGTCGTCCTGCGGGTCCAACTCGATGTACCCGGCCGGGGTCCCGTTCTCGTACGCCACCCAGGTCTCCGCCCCGGGCCGGTCCAGGGCCTCCTGCCACTCCGCGTACGTCATCGAGAGCCGGTCGGTCCACTGGATGTCGCCGCCGACCGCCGTGTACAGAAAGCGGCTGAACTCCGGCAGCGGTACCGCCGACCGCAGGATCCGGACGTCGCCCTCGGGGGCGGTGGCGGGCCGCAGATCGTCGGGGGAGGTCTGTTCCAGGGACCAGATGGTCACCTCGGCGGCGGCGGCGGGTGCGGGCTCAGCGTTGCTCATGACTGCCAGGGAACCATGCCGTACAGCTCTGGCCAAAGCCTGTCCCGCCACCTTCCGCTCTGCGCCGCCCGCCGGACCAGCCGCACGCGCCGCCGCCCACCGGCTCCGGGACGGCCCCTGCCCCCGTCACACCGTCGTGCGGGCCCTGACCACCACCGGAGCCGTCGAGCGCGGCAGCAGATCGCCCGGGTGTTCCGGCGGGATCATCTCCACCTCGACCCCCTCACCGAAGCGGTACGGGCGGTGTGCCAGCACTTCGGCCATATGGCGCCGCAGCCGCGAGATCTCGGCCCGCACCGTCACCGTCCGGGTCGCATCGCCGAAGAGGTCCTCGGCCAGCTCGGACGCCGTACGCCCCTCGGGGTGCAGCGCCAGTGCGTACAGCAGCTCCGCGTGGCGCGGTGACAGCCGCTGGGTCGAGGAGCCGACCGGGCCCTTCACGCTGACCGCGAGACAGGCCGGCCGGCTCAGGTCGAGGACCACCCGGCGCGGCGCCGCGTCCGACGGCTCGTCCGCCACCTGGATCAGCCAGCCGCCGGACAGCGGTTCCACCCGGCACATCCCGAGCGACGGCAGCCACACCGGCCCCGCCTGCAGCGACTTCGGCAGCGGCAGGCGGCTGACCGGAGGCATCCCGGTGACCCCCGCCAGCCAGCCGTGCCGGTCCACCGCCAGCGCCCGGCCGCCCAGCCGCGCGAGCAGCGGCGCGGCCACCGAACGCAGCCGGTCGATCGCGAGCAGATGCCGGTTCCGTATCTCGCTCTCGGCGAGCCGTGCCACCGAACCGACCAGCGCGAGCGTCATCGGATGGAAGGTGGACGCGGGGCCGCTGACATCGACGATGCCGATCAGCCGTCCGTCCCGTGGATCACGGACCGGGGCCGCCGCACACGTCCAGCTGTGCAGGGTGCGGACGAAATGCTCCGACGAGTGGACCTGGACCGGGGCGCGTGAGGCGAGCGCCGTACCGATCGCGTTCGTGCCCGTGATCGCCTCGGCCCAGGACGCACCCTCCTCCAGACAGATGCCGTCCGCCTGCCGCAGCACCCCGGGGTTGCCCTGCCGCCAGAGCACCCGGCCCTCGACATCGGTGACGACCATGATCTGCCGCGCGCTGTCGGCGATCGAGCCCAGGCCGTCGCTGAGCAGCGGCATCACCTCGCCCAGTGCCGAACTGCGCCGCCGGTGCTCGATCTCGTCCGACTCCAGCAGCACACTCTGGGTGGTCTGCTCGGGGTCGATGCCGCTGCGCAGCACCCGGTCCCACGAGGCGCCGATCTCGGCCCGTGGGGCGACCGGCGGGCGCTCGCCCTCGAGCCGTGCCTCCCGGGCCCTGTGGAGCATGCGCGTGGCCCGGTCAGAACCCAAGGCGGCCAGTCGCGTCACCTCGACCGGACTTGTCTCCACCGTCGACACCCCCATCGCCGGGGCCGAGTCACGGCCCGCGGACCCCATCCTGTCGTTGTGGGGTTCTCGATACTGCGCACTCCGCCCAACGGTTGCAACCCTTTGCAACTCTGGCGTGTTGCATCGGTACGTACGAGAGTGGCGTCACACCGCACGGTGGAGCCTGTGCGCCGCTGTTCGGTGCGCACAGCAAGGAGGGTGGTGCCGTGTCGGCGCAGCACCACCCTCCGTCGCTGATTCCCGCGCTCAGTGCGCGACGGGCCGCGCCCGCTCCACGATCGAGGCCAGGTCCAGGCTGTGCGGCAGCGTCCCGAAGGCCGCACCCCAGTCCCCGCCCAGCCGCGACGCACAGAACGCGTCCGCCACCTCCGGCGGTGCCCAGCGCACCAGCAGCGAACCCTGCAGCACCAGTGCCATCCGCTCGACGAGCCGGCGGGCCCGCGCCTCGATCCCGTGCAGATCGGCCAGCTCGGTCAGCATGTCCTTGATCGCCCCGTCGAGCCGGTGGTCGGCGCCGCGCGCCCGGCCGACCTCCTGCAGGAACGCGTTCAGCGCCTGCGGCTCGCGCTGCAACGCCCGCACCACATCCAACGCCTGTACGTTCCCGGAGCCCTCCCAGATCGAGTTGAGCGGCGCCTCGCGCAGCAGCCGTGGCATCCCGGACTCCTCGACGTACCCATTGCCGCCCAGACACTCCAGCGCCTCGCCGGCCAGCGGCGTGCACCGCTTCGTCACCCAGTACTTCGCCGTGGGCACCGCGATCCGCAGGAACGCCCGGTCCGCCTCCGTGCCGGCGTCGTACGCGGCGGCCAGCCGCAGTGCCAGCACCGTCGCCGCCTCCGACTCCAGCGCCAGATCGGCCAGCACGTTGCGCATCAGCGGCTTCTCGACCAGCACCCCGCCGAACACGCTGCGGTACGTGCAGTGGTGGATCGCCTGCGCCACCGCCTGCCGCATCAGCGCCGCCGAGCCGGTCACACAGTCCAGCCGGGTCGCCGCCACCATCTCGATGATGGTGCGCACCCCGCGCCCCTCGTCGCCGACCCGGTGCGCCCACGTGCCGTCGAACTCGACCTCGCTCGACGCGTTGGACCGGTTGCCGAGCTTGTCCTTCAGCCGCTGGATCGCGAACACATTGCGGCTGCCGTCGGGCAGTACCCGGGGCAGCAGGAAGCACGTCAGCCCGCCGGGGGCCTGCGCCAGTACCAGGAAGCCGTCGGACATCGGCGCCGAACAGAACCACTTGTGTCCGGTGAGCAGATACTCGCCGTCGGCCGCCAGCGGCTCGGCCCGCGTCGTATTGGACCGGACGTCGGTGCCGCCCTGCTTCTCGGTCATGCCCATCCCGAAGAGCACACCGGCCTTCTGCGCGGGCGGCCGCAGTTCCCGCTCGTACACCGTCGACGTCAGGCGCGGCTCCCACTCGGCGGCCAGCACCGGATCGGTCCGCAGCGCCGGCACCGCCGCATGGGTCATCGACAGCGGGCAGCCGTGCCCGCCCTCGGCCTGCGTCCACACCAGGAACCCGGCCGCGCGCCGCACATGACCGCCCGGCCGGCCCCACGCGCCGGTCAGCCCGGCGCCGACCGCATGCCCCAGCAGCCGGTGCCAGGCCGGATGGAACTCCACCTCGTCGATGCGATGCCCGTACCGGTCGTGCGTGCGCAGCTTCGGCGGGTACGTGTTCGCCTGCGCACCCCACTCCTGGACCTGCGCGGACCCGGCGGCCCTGCCCAGCTCCCCGAGCTCGTCCCGGGCCCCGGCGAGCAGCTCGGGCGCGAGGTGCCGTTCGACGGCTTCGGTCAGCGCGCGGTCGGCGGCGAAGACGTCATAGCCGACCAGCGGCGGGACCTGGTTGGACACGGTGTGGGTGGTGGCTGCCATGCGGATACGGTAAGGATGTGCAGGCAGCAAATGAAACACCCGAGCGGCCACCGGGGCGGCTCCACCGGGCCCGAGTCCTCTACCGCAACGTATCCATGCGGCAGATGGTCTGGCAGTTGCTCAAGGACACCGTCAATTCGTGCATGGAGTACCGCATTCTGGGACTCGCGGCCGAGGCGGCGTTCTTCACCCTGCTGTCCCTGCCGCCGCTGCTGCTCGCCCTGATCGGACTGCTCGGTTACGTCGACGAGTGGACGAACACCACCACGGTCGCCTCGATCGAGCGCAACATCCTCAACGCGGCGCAGACCGTCCTGTCCCAGCGGGGCGTCAACGACTTCGCCAAACCGCTCCTGGAGGACGTCACCACCGGCGCCCGCCCCGACGTCATCTCGATCGGTTTCGCGATCGCGCTCTGGTCGGGGTCCCGCGCGGTGAACGTCTTCATCGACACGATCACCGTGATGTACGGCCTCGACGGCCACCGCGGCATCGTCAAGACGCGGCTGCTCTCCTTCCTGCTCTACATCGTCGCGCTGCTGCTGGGCGCGATCGTGCTGCCGCTGCTCGTGGTTGGTCCCGACCGGGTCGTGGAGCTCGTTCCCTGGGGTACCGAGGTCATCAGCGTCCTCTACTGGCCGTTGGTGATCCTGCTGTCGGTCGCGTTCCTGACGACGCTGTACCACGTGTCCGTGCCGGTGCGTTCGCCGTGGATAGAGGACATGCCGGGTGCGCTGGTGGCGCTCGCGATGTGGGTGCTCGGGAGCTTCCTGCTGCGGATCTATCTGACCAGTACGGTCGAGGGGCCGACGATCTACGGCTCACTGGCCGCCCCGATCGCCGTGCTGCTGTGGATCGGCGTCTCCGCGTTCGCGGTGCTGGTGGGGGCGGCGGTCAACGCCGCCATCGACCGGGTCTGGCCGTCGCTGGCGACGGCGGCGGCGCGTGCGGCCAACGACCGGATGCGGGCGGCCCAGGCCGCGGAACTCGTGGCGCGGGCGCAGGCGGAGTGCGCCGACGAGGACTGGGACGACGACATGGAGGAAGGCGACATCCCCTACATGCCGTCCGAGTTCCCGGAGCGGTGGTCGCGGTTCCTGCCCCCGGACGATGTGAAGTCCCGCCTGCTGCAGCCGGGCCGCGACAAGGAGGCGGCGAAGGACGCCGCCAAGGAGAAGGACAAGGCCACGGGCAAGGACAGCGAGCAGGAGGGGAAGGGATCCCCGAAGCCGCGGTCGTAGGACCCGGCCGAACGCCGCCCCCGCCGCGCGCCCTCGCGCGTAGCGTGGCGGCATGGGCGAACGGTACGAAGAGCGGGAGTCCTGTTTCCACGGGGCGATCGTCTGGACGCGGCAGGACCGGGCGCACGGGCCCGTGCGCCCGGTCCTGCCCGACGGCTGCATGGACCTGCTCTGGATCGGCGACCGGCTGCTCGTCGCCGGACCGGACACGCACGCGTACGAACCCTCCGAGGCGGCCGGCGGGCGGTTCACGGGCATCCGGTTCGCCCCCGGCACCGCCCCGGCCCTGCTCGGCGTACCGGCGCACGAACTGCGTGACCTGCGGGTCGACCTGGCCGATCTGTGGCCGGGCGCGCACGTGCGCGTACTTACCGAGCGCATCGCCGCAGCCACCGACCCCGCCGCCGCACTGGAGGCCCTGGCGCTGCGGAGGGCGGCCGCGACCGGGCCGCCGGACCCGCTGATGCGGTCCGTCGCCGTGCAGCTGGCGCAGGGGCGGTCCGTCGCCGCCACCGCGGACACGGTCGGCCTCGGCCCCCGGCAACTGCACCGCCGTGCGCTGGCGGCCTTCGGCTACGGTCCCAAGACCCTGGCCCGGGTGCTGCGACTGCAGCGCGCGCTCGCCCTGGTGGGGTCCGGAATGCCGTACGCCGATGCGGCGCTCGCGGCGGGCTGCACCGACCAGGCGCACCTCGCGCGGGAGATGCGCGAACTGGCCGGTACGACCCTGACCGCCTACTTCGCGGCGTCGGCGAACAGCGAGACCGCGCAGCCGTCCGGGTCGAGGACCACCGCGTAACGCTGCCCCCACTCGGCGTCCCACGGCTTCAGGTGGCCCTGGTAGCCGGCGCCGGTCAGGTCGGCGTACACCGCATCCACCTCCGCGGGACTGTCGCAGCGGAACGCGAGCCCGACCCGGTCACCTCCCCGGGAGCCGGCCCACCCGGCATCGAAGGAGCGGATGACGTCCTCGGTGTCCCACAGGAGTCGCTGACCGCCCGGCAGGGTCACTTCGACATGGGGTGCGGAGTCCGCCCCGGCCGGGATGTCGAGCCCGAGCCGGCGGTAGAAGGTGAGCGATGCGGCCAGATCCGCGGTGATGATGCCGATCGCGTCGAGTCGTGGAGTCATGGTCCGAACGTAGAGCGGACCCCCGCGACAGGTCTTGTACGAATCGGTCATGTCGCCACCGGGCTGCGGGGGCCCGGCCGGACGCAGGCGAGTTACCTGCCCGTGCCCGACCGCCCCACCCGTGCGACGAGGACCCGGCGCGGGTGCCTGCCGCCCCGGCGCACGCGTCGCCGGCCGTTCGAGATCGCCGAGGAAGACGCCCGCACTCAGAGGCAGTCGCCGGGTGAGGTCCCCGGGTCCGTCAGCGCCAGGCCGAGCTGGGCGCGCTCGGTGACCCAGCGGGACGGACGGTGGCGCGGATCACCGGTCGTGGTGAGCAGCGCCCGCTGAAGTTCCAGCATCCGGCCCGCGCCGACCCGGTCACCCCAGGCCAGCGGCCCCACCGGATAGCCGAGGCCGGTCGTGACGGCCAGATCGATGTCGGCCGGGGTGGCGAGGGAGCGCTCGGCGATCGACGCGGCGACGGACACGATCGAGGCCAGCAGCCGCTGCGCGACCGAGCCCGCCGTGTCCCGCACCACCGACACCGCGTACGGCTCGCCGCCGTCCGCCGCCCGCGCCAGGACCGCGCGGGCGTCGTGTGCGGCGGCCGGGTCCGCCGCCGCCGTCACGGCCAGCACCCGGCGCCGGCCGGCCGGCGGCAGCGGGTCGACGCCGAAGGTGCGCCGGGCGGGCAGCCCGTGCGCGGCGACCGCTGCGGCCACGGTGGTGCCCCAGACGGGAACGAGCACCAGTGCATCGGCGGACGGCCCCGCACCCCGCTCGACGGCGGTGCCCGCCGCGGACAGCGTCTCGCGCAGCGCGGCCGCGCCCGGGTCCGCCGCGTCCCCGACGACATGCACCGGCCGGTCCGCGTTCCCCGTGACCGGGGGCTCCGCAGCGGCGGCGGGCGCGTCGGCGCCGTACGCGAACCAGCCGCGCCCGGTCTTGCGGCCGTGCAGCCCCGCAGCCACCCGGTTCGGGGTGAGGTACGAGGGGCGGAGCCGGTCCGCGTACCGGAAGCCCTCCCAGATCGAGTCGATGACCGCGGCCGTCACATCCAGACCCGTGAGGTCCATCAGCTCGAACGGGCCCATCCGCAGGCCGAGCACGTCACGCGCGATCCGGTCGATGCCCGCCGGGTCGGCGACCGACTCCTCCAGCAGCGCGAGCGCCTCGGTCACCAGACCGCGACCGGCGTGGTTGACGAGGAAGCCGGGGGTGTCGGCGACCGTCACCGCCCGGTGCCCGCAGCCCTCGACGAGCGCGGTGAGGGCCGGCGGGATCTCCGGGCGGGTGGCCGCGCCCGGCACGACCTCGACGATCTTCATGAGCGGCACCGGGTTGAAGAAGTGCAGCCCTGCCAGGCGCGTCGGGTCCTCGAGTGTCGCGGCGATCCGGGTGACGGACAGGGAGGAGGTGTTGGTCGCGAACACGGCCGAGGCGGGCAGCGCCTTCTCCAGCCGGCCGAAGACCTCCGCCTTGGTGCCGAGGTCCTCCCGCACGGCCTCGATCACCAGCTCGACGTCCGGTCCGTCCGCCCATGGATCATCGAGCGGAACCAGCCGTTCCAGGGCGGCGGCGCCGTCCTCGGCCGACAGCCGGCCCTTCTGCACGGCGCGGTCGAGCATGGACCGTACGAAGTCGAGGGCCGCGGTCACCGCCTCGGTGCGTACATCGCACAGCTCGACGGTGTGTCCGGCGGTCGCGGCCCACTGGGCGATGCCACGGCCCATGGCTCCGGCGCCGACGATCCTGATACGCATGGCAGTGGGGGTCCTCTCGGGTGCGGGTGAGTGGGTGCGGTCGTCTCAGCGAAGATAGACGCGTTCGGGGTCGACGTCCTCGCGCAGCAGTCGCAGCTCCTCGGCGGTCGGCGGCGGCACGGTCTCCACGGTGTCGGCGACCGACAGGTCCCAGCCCGTGGCCGCCCGTACCTGCCCGACCGTGACACCCGGCTGGACGGCGACCAGCCGCAGCTCCTCGCCGATGCCCGCCCGGGCCAGGATGCCCAGTTCGGTGATGACGCGGGTGACGCCGATGCCCAGCGGCCGGATGCCCTCGGCGAGGGCCCGGTCGGGGCCGGGGGTGGTGCAGAAGTCGAGGGTTCCGGTGAAGGAGCGCGGGGTGTGGCGGCGCATCACCACGAAGACCTCACGTGAGTTGGCCATCACCTCGACGCCGCCGCCGGAGCCGGGCAGCCGGACCGTCGGGCTGTCCCAGTCGCCGATCACCGAGGTGTTGAGATTGCCGTGGCGGTCGATCTGCGCGGCGCCCAGGAACCCGACGTCGATATGGCCTCCCTGCAGTACGCAGCCGAAGAGGGCCGGCATGGAGAGGACCGCCTCGGCGCCCGTGATGAGGACGGCGTCGGCGATGGTCTCCGGCAGATGCGAGGGGTGGGCGCCGCAGACCCCGGACTCGTACACGACCTCGATGTCCGGGGCGACCGTCAGATGGGCCAGCTCCGTGGCGAGGGTCGGCAGGCCGATGCCGGCGAACACGGTGCGCCGCGCGACCAGTTCGCGCGAGGCGACGACGGAGAGCAGCTCCGACGAGGTGACGGTGGTCATGCCCTGCTCCTTCTCGTGTTCCGTACTCACAGTCGCCGCCCGTAGTTCACCGGTTCGCTGAGCGCCTCGCCGACCGCCAGGCCCGCCCAGAACTCGTCGCCCAGCCTGTCGACGTACTCGGCGTGGTCGGCCGTCCCGCGCACCCACTCGTCCAGCCACTCCTGCAGCCGCTGCGGATCCTTGCTGATCTGCGACCAGGCCCGGTAGAAGGCGTTGTCCCGGTCGTAGTAACCCTGCGCGAACGAGGGGTGCGCGCCGCGTGGGCAGGCGACCACGGCGTCGACCGCATGGGCCGGGACGAGCGTACGGTTCGGGTCCGAGCGGATCACCTCGTCGTCGACGATCTCCTCCACGACGACGATCGCCTTGTCCGCCGCGTACACCGCTTCCGCCTGGATGCCGGTCAGGCCCCATATCTGGGTGTTGCCGCGGCGGTCGGCCCGCTGCGCGTGGATGATCGTGACATCCGGGTTGACGGGCGGGACGACGTAGATCTGCTCGGGTTCGCCGTCCGGGCCCGGATAGGGCGAAGTGACCTTCCGCAGATCGCTGTTGACGGACGGCAGATCGCTGCCGCCGTACGAGCGCAACGGATAGAACGGCAGCCGCTGGGAGCCGGCGAGATAGCGGCAGATCATGCCGTAGTGGCTGTACTCCTCGAAGGCGAGCGGCATCGGATCGCCGGTCTCGACGCGCCGCCGCAGCTCGCCGAGCGAACCGGCCGAGGAGTTGCCGACGAACGAGGAGACCAGCCGTGAGACACACCCCGCGGCGATCATCTGGTCGACGACGATGTCGGCGGTCATCCGGACGACGGTGAGGTCGCGGCGGCCCTGGCGGATGATCTCGTGGCCCGCGGCGGTCGGGATGAGATGGGTGAAACCTTCGAGGCAGACGGTGTCGCCGTCGTGGACGAAGGAGGCGATGGCCTCCCGCATCGACAGCGTCTTGTCCGCCCGGTCCGTTGTGGCCACGGTGCTCCTCTGCGTGTGCGTGCGCGTTGCCCCACCGTGTCAGCGGCCATTGTTTGCTGTCCAATACCAAATTAAGGTCGAATCAAGACTTCTGATGTATGAATGAGGTGGGGAATGGAGCTGCGTCATCTGTCCGCGTTCATCGCAGTGGCCGAGGAGCTGCACTTCGGCCGGGCCGCCAAGCGTCTGCAGATGGCCCAGCCGCCCCTGAGTCAGCAGATCCGGCAGCTGGAGAAGGAGCTCGGCGTCCAGCTCTTCGAACGCAACACCCGCTCGGTGCGGCTCACCAGCGCGGGGGAGTCGTTCCTCCAGCCGGTGCGGACCGTGCTCGACGACCTCGACACGGCGGTACGGGCCGCGAGGGCGGCCGGCCGCGGCGAGTACGGTCGGGTCACCATCGGCTTCGCCGGCGCGTCCAGCCGCGAGACGCTGCCGCTGCTGACCAGGGCGGTGCGCGCCGCCCATCCCGCCCTGGAGCTGGTCATGAAGGGCCAGACGTACGCGAATGTCGCGCTCGCCGGAGTGGCGGACGGCTCGCTCGACCTCGGATTCGTCCGGCTGCCCGTGACCCGGCCCGGCGTGCAGTACCGGGTCATCGACGAGGAGGAGCTGGTCTGTGCCCTGCCCTCCGACCACCCGCTCGCCAGGCTGGACCAGGTCCCGATCGGGGTGCTCGCCGAGGAGCCGTTCGTCTCCTTCCCCGCCAACACCGGCTCGACCGTGCGGGACGCGACCGTCGGGGCGTGCGAGGCGGCCGGGTTCAACCCGCGCGTGGTGCAGGAGGCCCCCGACTCGTACACCATCCTGGCCCTGGTCGCCGCGGGCGTCGGCGTGACGCTCACCGTCACCTCCTGCCAGCACATCCAGCAGAACGGCCTGGTCTACCGACCGCTCGCCGGGCCACCGATCCAGCTTCAGGCGGCGCTCGCCTGGCGGACCGACAACCCGTCCGCCGCCCTGCGCGCGGTACTCGCCGTCGCGGAGAGCGCGCTGCCGACCCCGGTAGGCCATTGAGACGCGTGGCGTCTTGAACCAGGGCGAACTGGATATTGGACCGACTCAGTCACCGAGTGCGAGGGTCGGTGGACACCGAGGTCAGCCACAACCGCCCCGTCACCCGCCCGTGCCACCGGAAGGTCCCGCCGTGCCCGACCAGCAGCCCGACATCGTCATCTGTGAACCGCTGCGCACCCCCATCGGCCGCTTCGGCGGGGCCTTCGCCCAGCAGACGCCGGCCGCGCTGGCCGCACGAGTGATCGCCGAGATCGTCACCCGCACCGGCATCGACCCCGCGAAGGTCGACGAAGTGATCCTCGGCCACGCCTACCCGTCCTCCGACGCCCCGGCCATCGGCCGGGTCGCCGCCCTCGACGCCGGACTCCCGGAGTCCGTGACCGGTTCCCAGATCGACCGCCGCTGCGGCTCCGGCCTGCAGGCCGTACTCGACGCGGCGATGCAGATCCGGGCGGGCTTCAGCGACGTCGTGATCGCGGGCGGCGTCGATGTGATGAGCGCCGCCCCCTACTACACGCACGACGGCCGCTGGGGCATCAAGGGCCCCGGCCTCCAGCTGCACGACTCCCTGGCCCGCGGCCGGGTCACGGCGGGCGGCATCAACCATCCGGTCCCCGGCGGCATGATCGAGACCGCGGAGAACCTGCGGCGGGAGTACGCCGTCAGCCGCGCCGACCAGGACGCGCTCGCCCTGCGCTCGCAGCAGCGCGCCGCCCGGGCCGCGGCCGACGGGCGCTACGACGCGGAGACCGTCCCCGTCACCGTACGCACCCGCAAGGGCGAGACGACCGTCACCGCCGACGAGCACCCGCGCCCCGACACCACCGCCGAACAGCTCGCCGCGCTGCGTCCGGTCATGCTGAAGTCCGACCCGGACGCCACCGTCACCGCGGGCAACGCCAGCGGACAGAACGACGCGGCCGCCGCCTGCCTGGTGACGAGCGCGACGACGGCCGAACGCCTCGGCCTGACCCCGCTTGTGCGGCTGGTCTCCTTCGCCCGCGCCGGAGTTCCGGCCGCGACCATGGGGATCGCCCCCGTCCCGGCCACCCGTGCGGCACTCGCCCGCGCCGGACTCGGTCTCGCCGACCTCGACCTGATCGAGCTCAACGAGGCATTCGCCGCCCAGGTCCTGGCCTGCACCCGCGAGCTGGGCCTCGGCGACACCGACCACGAGCAGCGGATCAACGTCAACGGCTCCGGCATCTCCCTCGGCCACCCGGTCGGCGCCACCGGCGCCCGCATCCTGGCCACGCTGACCCGGGAGATGCACCGTCGCGAGGTGCGCTACGGGCTGGAGACCATGTGCATCGGCGGCGGCCAGGGCCTCGCCGCGATCTTCGAACGCATTGCGGTCTGACGGGCACCGCGCTCGTCGCACGAACAGCAGCTGACCGGCAGTGGGACGCCCAGCGTCCCACTGCACCAGCCACGCGGTATCGGACAGCCCTCAGGTCCCGGCCGGCACCGTAACCGCCACCACACCCGGCAGCCGTCCCCAGGCCCCTCGCTGCGCTGCCGACACGGGCGTCCCGGGCGACGCTCTCCCCCACCATCAAAGAGCTGGTCCCGGGCGGTGACGATGATGCTGCTGCCCGAACTGGTCCTGATGCCACTGATGTTCGTCCTGATCGGCACCGAGAACTACGGTCTGGCGATGGTCGGCGTCGCCGTCGCGACCATCCCGCACTGCCTCTACCACGCGGCTCTCGCCGGCATGCTCGCCAGCCGCTTCCCGGCCCACCTGCGGTACACCGGCATCTCGCTCTGCTACCAGCTCTGCGGCACCCTCCTCGGCGGAACGACCCCGATCATCGGCCAGTTCCTGCTGAACCGCACCGGCTCGATCACCGCCGTCATCGCCTACGCCGTCCTCCAGGTGGTACTGACCCTGGGCTGCATGCTGCTCCTGCTCAAGCGCCCCAACCACGACGAACAGGCCGCGGAGCCGCTTGTCGCACCGCGCACCGCGCACCGCCCCCGTCACCGCCTGACTTCCACCGCGAGCAAGAACGGAGCGCGGACCATGCCGCTGACCGTGCACGGCATGCCGGAGATCCTCACCCTGAGCGGGCGCGACCTGGGCCACTCCGGCTGGAAGGAGATCACCCAGGAACTCATCGACGCCTACGCGCACGTCTCCGGGGACCACCAGTGGATCCACACCGACACCGAACGCGCGGCGGCGGGCCCGTACGGACGCACCATCACCCACGGGTACATGGTCCTCAGCTGGGGGATTCCGATGTTCGGCGAGCTGCTCCAGGTTCGGGGCGTGGCCCGGGCGCTCAACTACGGGGTCAACAGGGTCCGTTATCCGGCGCCGTACCGGTCGGCAGCCGCGTTCGGGTGCACGCTTCGGTCGCCGGGGTGAAGGAGGTCGCGCGGGGCGGCGTACAGATGTCCCGTGCCTTCACCTTCGAACTCGAAGGGTCCGAGAAACCCGCCTGCGTGGCCGAGTCGCTGACGCACTTCTATCTGTGAAACGGCCCCTTTCGGGCCATGCGGACTCGGACGGTCAGCGCGGAAGCCGGTTGCCGGCATGAGCTCCGCGTCGGCCGAGCAGGCGCCGGGACGGTTGGGACAGATGCCGGTGGCGCTGCTCTGCCCACACCACCGGCCGACCTCTCCGTCCATGTAAAAGGTCCGGCGAGACGGCTGAAGCCGTCCTGCCGGACCTGTCGTCGAAGCGCCTGCTGCTTCTCTGCTACGTCGTCAGCTCTGCGAACCGCGGGCGCGGCGCATGAGCCACGCGCCGCCGATCACCATGGCGGCGCTGGCTCCACCAGCGATGCCCATGTCGGTGCTGGCGCCAGTGTGCGCCAGCGTCGGGGGCTTGTGGTCCCACCTCTTGTGGTCCCACTTCTTGTGGTCCCACTTCTTGTGGTCCCACTCGTGGTGCGGCCACTGGTGGCTCACCGGGGGGTTGTACACCGGGGGCTTGTGGTGGGGCGGCCTGTGGTACGGCGGCTTGTGGTACGGCGGCTTGTGGTGGGGCGGCCTGTGGTACGGCGGCTTGTGGTGTTCCGGAGGGCAGTCCGGGTGGTGGTGGTGCGACGGGGGCTGGTGCGTCGTCGGCGGGTTGTGGTGCGGCGGGTAGTGCGGGGGGTTGTGGTGCGGCGGGTAGTGCGGGGGGTTGTGGTGCGGCGGGTAGTGCGGAGTCGGGGAGGACTCGTCGGAGCACTTGTTGCCGGCCGCAGGGTTGAGCGCGGCGATGACGTTAACGGTGTTGCCACAGACGTTGACCGGGATGTCGACGGGCGCCTGGATCAGGTTGCCGGACAGCACGCCCGAGGAGTCGACGGTGGCACCCTCGGCGCTTGCGTCCGCACCGTCGTAACCGTCGTAGCCTGCGTCCGCACCGTCGTCGTAACCGTCGTAGCCTGCGTCCGCACCGTCGTCGTAACCGTCGTAGCCTGCGTCCGCACCCTCGTCGTAACCGCCGTCGGCCCGGGCGTCGTCCTCGTTCTCGCACTTGTTGCCGACGGCAGGGTTCAGCAGGCCGACCACGTTGACGGTATTGCCGCAGAGGTTGATGGGAATGTCGACCGGCACCTGTACCGCGTTGCCCGAGCCGAAGCCCGACGAATCGATGGCGGCAGCGGCAGCGGAGGAATCAGCGTACGCGTAGCCGCCCGCCGCGGTCAGAATGCCCGACGCCGCTGCCATGACGAGCATGCTTCTACTCAACGTTTTTCGCATTCGTTGCCCTTCCTTAGGACATATCGCGCGGGCGGAACGCCCGCAGTTCATTCATCAGGCGGTACAGCTACCGACGGGGATGGCCACCCTGGCGATTCTTCGCACGCGATTGGGTAAGTGGCATCACGGCTTGGCGGAACGACCACGAACTCTGTGAGCGCGTTCCGAAATGTACGCTTGACGACTGCCATAACGACGAAGGGTTCGCCGGGGAACCCAAAATTTCTTGGAAATTCTTTAATCACCCGGACGGATTACGCATGCCTGTGCACCCTCACGTTGCGCTCGGAAAACGACCCGATGCGACAGCGTCCTGTCTCGTACGGGCGTCCGGCCCGACCGGGCATTCGGGTGAATGGTGAGAACCAAACGCCCGGCGGTGAGTTGGGCAGGAAGCCTCTGCATGGGGCATCCAGCACAAGAAGGGTTCATCGTGATCAAGAAAGTCCTGGCTGCGGGTGCCGTCGCCGCCTCCTTCGTCGGTATCTCGGCAACGCTTGCTCCGCAGGCGATGGCCATCGGGAACGAGGGAGGCACCACGACGTTCAACGGCAATGGCGCCGCGCAGGCGTTCGGCAACTCCGCGACCCACGGCGACTGGAGCCCGCAGATCGGTCTGATCCAGGGCTCGCTCAACAAGCCCTGCATCGCCCTGCCGGGCAAGGTCAACGGCGGTGCGCTGGGCGGACTCGTCCCGATCGCGGTCGAGGACGTCAACGTCCTGTCCTCGCCGCAGAACCAGCAGTGCACCGAGAACTCCACCCAGGCCAAGGGCGACGAGCCGCTGTCGCACATCCTGGACAACATCCCGCTGTTCTCCGGCAACGGTGTGCGCAACCGCTGACGCAGTCGGCCGCACCGAACGGCCCGGGCCGCCGCCCCTCTGCTGCGGGGTCCGGGTCCGCCGCTGTCCGGTATCCGATCGGCACTGCGTCATTCGGGCGGATTTCCGAGAATCTTCTTCCTGAAGAGTTTCGTGCACGGACCTAAATCGTTACGAATTGCATTGACGGGGTTACGAGCTATCAGGACCGTGCTCGTGCGGCACGAAAGCCGTGGCCGCTCCGGACCCCGCCGCAGAAAGGGATCAAAGTGAAGTACACCAAGGTTGCCGCCGTCGCTGCCGGAACGCTGATGGCGCTCGGTGCTGCCACGCCGGCTTTCGCCGACGCGGAGGCTGACGGCATCGTTTCCCACGCCTCGGGCTTCCTGTCCGGGAACTATGTCGGGGCTCCCATCCACATCCCGCTCAATGTCTGCGGCAACACCGTGAACGTGTTCGCTCTGCTCAACCCCACATTCGGCAACGTCTGCTTCCACCACTGAATTTTGGTCGGCTGAGCCCTGCGCTCACCTTCCGTTCGCCCCGGATCGCACGTCGTGTGCGATCCGGGGCTTTCCTCTTTTCCGCATGCTCCGTTCCGGGAGTTCGAAGCCCTTCCGGATGGGGCGGAACGGCCGAAACCATTGCGCCCGGCCCGAGGCGCGATGCGCCGGCGGCTGGAGGCCAGCACCCGGACGGCTGCGCGGAACGGAGCACCTGACAGTGCACCACCGATTCTTCCCGCCGACCCCGCACAACACCCTTACCGGTGATTAGTCATGCAATCGATCGAGTGGTCCGACAGAAAAGCCGTCCCATGCAGTTGCCCGATCGGAACCGGATCGTTACCCAGAGAGAAAGCGGCAGAAGTCACAGGCAAAGAAGGCTTGTGCGGCGCGGGGACGCGACCGAAACAGATGCCGCTGCAGAAGGGAAACCCGAAAGTGAAGTACGCGAAGACTGCTGCGTTCGTTGCCGGTTCCGTGGTTGCGCTCGGAACGGCTGCTCCCGCCTTCGCCGCCACCGCCGCGACGGCCCCGAGTCTGAGCCTCGACGGCGGCGTCAATCAGGTGCTTGCCGCAGCACCGCAGGGTGTCGACCCGATCGTCGACACCGTCGGCGGCGCTGCCGAATCGGTGCAGAAGAAGGGCGCCCTCACGAAGGTCGCCGGTCAGGCCACCGGTGCGGCCAAGGGGGCTGCTCCGCTGCTCGGCGGCGTGCCCCTCGGCGGCTGATCCGTCGTACGGCGGAATTTTCCCCGCCCATTCGCAGCATTTCGCATTTCCGGTGCCAGACGTTCGGTGTATCCGGATGGCACAAGCACCGTTCGGGTGAAGTGGCAGAACCATTCCCGCCGCCGCGAGTTGATCAGAACGCTCCGGACAGGTGGGCAACAGAAAACCCCAGAAGGGCTATTTCGTGATCAAGAAGATTATGGCTTCGGCAGCTGTCGCTGCGTCGGTCATCGGTGTCTCCGCCGCGCTCGCCCCGCAGGCCATGGCGACCGGCAACGACGAGGGCGTCACGACCGTCAACGGCAACGGTGCCGCGCAGGCGTTCGGCAACTCCGCGACCCACGGCGACTGGAGTCCGCAGATCGGTCTGATCCAGGGCTCGCTCAACAAGCCCTGCATCGCCCTGCCGGCCAAGGCCAACATCGGCTCGGCCCTCGGCGGGATCCCGATCGCGGTTCAGGACGTCAACGTCCTGTCCTCGCCGCAGAACCAGCAGTGCACCGAGAACTCCACGCAGGCCAAGGGTGACGAGGCTCTGTCGCACATCCTGGACAACATCCCGATCGCTTCCGGCAACGGGTTCGGCAACAACTAGCGCCGTACCGCTCCGGACGCACCTCGCTGATCCACCCGTGGGGCCAGTTCCTCCGCGCGGCAGCCGTACCTCGGCAGCCCGGAGGGACTGGCCCCTCGTTGTGCTCCCGGACCACCGGACCCCCGATGGGGTGACGGAGTGGGCCGGTTGCCGTAGTACCGGCCGCGAGGGCCCGTCACATCGGGTAGAGGCCCCTCATGGACCAGTACGACAGTCAGCGCCCGTGGAGCCGCCACCGGCACCCGGAGGACGTCACACCCATCTACGACCGGCTGCTCGCCGAATGGCAGGAGGCCCGGCGGGCCCGGCGGGCCCGGGGGCCGGGCCTGCCGGCCCCCGAGCCCGATCCACCCCGCACGTGTGGCATCGTCCCCGCCGCGCGCGCCTCCGGCGAGACCCTCGGCGGCTGACCCGCCATGTCGAACTCATTCCGGATCCAACCCATTTGAGTGGAATTGCGGAACCGGCGGTTGCGTAAGCGGGTTGATCAGTACGTTCCAGAACGGGGCGCTCTGAAAGGTGAAGCGTGATGAAGAAGATGATGGCCGGCGCGGCTGTGGCCGTATCCCTGGTCGGTCTCTCTGCTGCCGCGGCCCCCGCGGCCATGGCGACCGGCGACGACCAGGGAATCACGTCGGTCAACGGCAACGGTTCCTCGCAGGCGTTCGGCAACTCCTCGACCCGTGGTGACTGGAGTCCGCAGATCGGTCTGATCCAGGGTTCGCTGAACAAGCCCTGCATCGCCCTGCCGGGCAAGGTCAACGGCGGTGCGCTGGGCGGCTACCTCGGTAGCCTTGCGATCCAGGACATCAACGTCCTGTCCTCGCCGCAGAACCAGCAGTGCACCGAGAGCTCCACGCAGGCCAAGGGTGACGAGGCTCTGTCGCACATCCTGGACAACATCCCGCTGTTCTCCGGCAACGGTGTCGCCAACAACTGACGCTGCGTGAGGTGCGGGTGGTCCAGGGGAATGCCCCGGGCCACTCGCACTCCCATGTCGGGCCGCGCACGACGATGCCCACCGCTCAACGGGGGGCGGTGGGCATCGGTGTACCGGCGCGGGGCGGATCAGCCCAGGGAGCGCACCGGCAGGACGCAGTGCGCGGAGGTCATGATGACCTCCGGGTCGGCGGCGAAGGAGCGCAGCAGCTCTTCGTCGACCGGGCGCCCCGGCGCCCCCGCCGGCCACGGGCGGGTGGCGAACATCGCGTGCACCTCGCCGTGGTCACGGGCCGCGGCCAGCCACTGGGGCGGAACCGTGTACTGCGCGGTGAAGTGAGGCAGCGTCAGCACGGCCTGGCCGGCCTGGACCAGGAGCTTGACCGGTAGGCCCGGCGTCTCGGCGGCTCTCACGGGACCGGCGCCGACGGGCAGTCCGCTGCGTTCCAGGGCCACGCGCATCGCGGCCTCACCGGCGGCAGGGCCGTCCGACCCGTCGCCCAGCGAGTAGACGAGCAGGAAGGCGGCATCGCGTCCGCCCGCGGGGTGTTCGCCGCTCCATCCGATGACGGTGAGAGTGCCCAACTGGGCTTGTGTGAACGCGCCGGTGGCGGTCTGGGGTGAGGTCATGCTCGGCACCCTAACGGCCATGGACCGGTCGTTGTGCACACGTATCACCTGATCGAGGGAGACCTGGGGACAAACCCGGCGAATAAATGAGTTGACTCCGTCGGGCGGCTGCGGGCTATCGTGTGGAGCGTTCCGGACGGCGGGTCGGCCTCCGGTGCCGGCTCGTGCGTGAACCAGGAGGTGAGGACATTGATGACTGTCGTTGCGATGGGCGCTGCCCACAACCAGAAGTGCATCGTTCCCACCCCCGTGGTCGCCGGCTGACCTTCTTCGTACCTCTCCGCGCCCGAGCGCGCTGCCGGGGCCACCCTGTGAAGGGTTTCCCTTGTCTTTCTCCCCGCTTTCCCCGTTTTCCTCCTCCGTTCCGTCCTCCTCGCATCCGCTGTCCCCGTACGGCTGGGACGACGCCTGGGCGGCCGAGTTCGCCCCGTACGCCGCACAGGGGCTGTTGCCCGGGCGTGTGGTGCGGGTGGACCGCGGTCAGTGCGATGTCGTCACCCCCGACGGCACCGTGCGCGCCGACACCGCTTTCGTGGTGCCGCGCGACCCGATGCGGATCGTCTGCACGGGCGACTGGGTCGCCGTCGACCCCGACGGTGACCCGCAGTTCGTACGGACGCTGCTGCCGCGGCGTACTGCCTTCGTGCGCTCGACGTCCTCGCAGCGTTCCGAGGGGCAGGTGCTCGCCACCAACGTCGACCACATCGCCATCTGTGTCTCGCTCGCCGTGGAGCTCGACCTCGGGCGGGTGGAGCGCTTCCTCGCGCTCGCCATGTCCAGCTCCAGCGGCGACGCCCTGCTGCGGGACGGGACGTCCGCGGAGGACGGTGCCGCGCAGCCGCTCGTGGTGCTGACCAAGGCCGATCTGGTGCCGGACGCGGCTACCTTGTCGTACCTCGTCCAGGACGTCGAGGCCATCGCGCCCGGCGTGCAGGTGCTGCCCGTCAGCTCCGCCACCGGGGAGGGGCTCGATGTGCTGGGCGCCATCGTCTCGGGCGGCACGAGCGTGCTGCTCGGGGTGTCCGGTGCGGGCAAATCGACCCTGGCCAACACCCTGCTCGGCGAGGACGTGATGGAGGTGCAGGCCGCGCGTGACGTCGACGGCAAGGGCCGGCACACCACCACGACCCGCAACCTGCTGGTCCTGCCCACCGGGGGCGTACTGATCGACACCCCCGGACTGCGCGGGGTCGGTCTCTGGGACGCGGAGACCGGCGTCGGCCAGGTCTTCTCGGAGATCGAGGACCTGGCCCGGCAGTGCCGGTTCCACGACTGCGCCCATAGCTCCGAGCCCGGCTGCGCGGTCCTCGCCGCGATCGAGGACGGTGCGCTCTCCGAGCGGCGTCTCGACAGCTTCCGCAAGCTGCTGCGCGAGAACCAGCGCATTGTCGCCAAGACGGATGCCCGGGTGCGCTCCGAGATCCAGCGCGAGTGGAAGCGCAGGGGCGCCGAGGGCCGGGCGGCCATGGACGCGAAGCAGGGCCGGGTGCGGTAGCGCCGGGGCCCTGCCGGGGCCCTGGTCGACGTCCGAAAACCGCGAGAAGGCCCTGGCGCGGGGGCGCACACTGGTCGGTGTGAGCGACCATGTGCGGGACGATCGGACCAGGTACGAGGCGGTCAGCAGCCGCGACGCGCGCTTCGACGGGGAGTTCTTCTTCGCCGTCGAGACCACCGGCATCTACTGCCGGCCGAGCTGCGCCGCCGTCACCCCGAAGCGGAAGAACGTCCGGTTCTTCCCGACCGCCGCCGCTGCCCAGGCCAACGGCTTCCGGGCGTGCAGACGCTGCCGCCCGGACGCCGTCCCCGGGTCCGCGGAATGGAACGCGCGGGCCGATGTCGTCGGCCGCGCCATGCGGATGATCGGCGACGGTGTGGTCGACCGGGAGGGCGTGCCCGGTCTCGCCCACCGGCTCGGCTACAGCTCGCGTCAGGTGCAGCGACAGCTCAATGCCGAGCTGGGCGCCGGGCCCGTCGCTCTCGCCCGCGCCCAGCGGGCCCACACCGCACGGGTGCTGCTCCAGACGACGGGGCTGCCCGTCACCGAGATCGCATTCGCGTCCGGTTTCGCCAGCGTGCGTCAGTTCAACGACACGATCCGGCGGATCTACGCCCGTACGCCGAGCGCCCTGCGGGCCGAGGCCGGGACCGGGCTGGGCGCGGCGGTACGGGAGGCGACCCGGACCGGGATCCCGCTCAGGCTCGCCCACCGGGGTCCGTACGCCGCCCGGGAGGTCTTCGATCTGCTGGCCGGCGAGACGGTCGCCCGCATCGAGGAGATCACCGGCGGGGCCGGCGCCCGCACCTACCGGCGCACCCTGCGGCTGCCGTACGGCGCAGGGATCGTCGCTGTCGACGAACGGTCCGCCGGGGCGTGGCTGGACGCCAGGATCCACCTCACGGACCTGCGTGATCTGACCACGGCCGTGCAGCGGCTGCGCCGGCTCTTCGACCTGGACGCCGATCCGTACGCGGTCGACGAGCGGCTCGGCGCCGACCCGGGGCTGGCGCCGCGCGTCGCGGCCCGCCGCGGGCTGCGGTCGCCGGGCGCCGCGGACCCCGAGGAGTTCGCCGTAAGGACGCTGGTGGGCCGGGCTGCCGCCGAGCGGCTCGTGGAGACGTACGGGAAGGTCCTGGACGCGCCCTCCGGCGGGCTGACGCATCTGTTCCCGGAGCCGGGCGTGCTGGCCGGCGCGGTGGACGACCCGGCACTGCGGGCACTGGCGGCCGCGCTCGCCGACGGATCCGTACGGCTCGATGCCGGGGCCGACCGTGACGAGGCCGAGCGGGGGCTGCTGCGGCTTCCGGGGATCGGCCCGGCGGCCGCGGCGCTGATCAGGATGCGTGCGCTCGGCGATCCCGATGTGGATCCCGACGGGATCCCCGGGTCGCAGCGGTGGCGGCCCTGGCGCTCGTACGCCGTGCGTCATCTGGAGTGCCGGTGACATCGGTCCCGCCGGAGGAGGCAGGCGCGCTCGGCCTCGCCGGATGTGTCCCGGCATCGGCCTCGTGCGCCTGCCCCACCCCCACACCGTCCGATCCGTCGGACGGTGTTCCCACGGCCTACGGCCTGCGACCGGGCCGGCTCAGACCGGCAGCCCCCAACGCGGCGCCGCCGCGTTCGGGACGACAGGACGGATCGTGAGGTCCGGGCGGTCGCCCTCGGCCGTGATCAGCGCCGAGTCGCCCTTGAGCAGGCCGATCCGCACCGTGCCGTCCGCCACCTCCTCGTACTTCACCGGCCGTCCGTGGCGGTCCCGGATCTCGATCGGGCCGTCCATGCCGTGGCGTACGACGCAGGGGGCGCCGGCCTCGCTGGTCACCCGCACCCAGCGGGTCCGGCCTTCTTCCCGTACCGCGCTGAGCAGGAACGCGCCCTGGGTACGGAAGTCGTGGACGGTCAGCTCCCGCCAGGCGGCCGGCAGCGCGGGGAAGACCCTGATCGTGCCGCCCCAGGACTGGCACACCATGTCGTGCAGTGACTGGGCCGCCGAGAGCGGGGTCTCGATGACCGGGCCCGACTCCTTGTACATGGTGTTCGCCTGGATGAAGCGGCTCATCAGCTGGCCGAGGTACTTCAGTGCGTCCTCGCCCTTGCCGAGCAGCGCGGACATCGAGGCCGCACCGGTGAAGGTGTAGCCCTGCAGGGCGCCTTCGAAGCCCACCCAGTGGGCGAGGGACTTCTCGATCAGGGCGCGCTCGTCGGGCGTCGCACCCGTCAGCTCGTACAGCGGGTACACCGCGAGCATGTGCGAGTAGTGGCGGTGCGACTTCGCGAACGGAACCCCGGCCCCGATCATGAACCCGTTGGCGTCGACGGGGTAGGGCGCGAGCTTGGCCAGCACCTCCTGCCAGCGGGCCGTCAGCGGGTCGTGGACGCCGAGCTGCCGGGCGGAGTCGAGCAGGGTGCGGCAGCCCCAACGCAGCAGCATCAGGTCGTAGTTGCAGTCGGGGGCGTTGACGCCGTACTCGGGGGAGAACGTCGCCGGGAGGTGCAGCTTGCCGTCCGTACCGGGCGCCAGGAAGTGCAGGTAGTAGTTGACCGCCTTGCGCAGCAACGGGAACAGCGTGTCGCGCAGGATCGCCTCGTCCATGGTGTGCCGGTAGGAGAGCCACACGTTGTGCAGCGCCCAGGTGAGATTGCCGACCTCAGGGGTGGGCGGGTCCTGGCCGGGGATGCCGACGCCGTAGCCGCCGTCGGTCACGGACGCGCCGTTGACCAGCTGAGGGTCGGTGGTGCGTGGGATGCCGGCCGAGTCCGCCCGGTAGGGGGCCGCGACCTCGCGGGAGAGCTGGTCCCGGAACTCGCTCAGGGCGCGGGTGACGGCGTCCAGCTCCAGGTGGTTGGAGCCGTGGATCAGCCAGTACTCCAGCTGGACGTTGAGATTCCACCAGGTGTTCGGCCACGGGGTGGGCTCCAGCCAGGGGCCCGAGGTCGCCATCACGGGCGCGTCCTTGCGGGCCGCCGACGCCGTCTTGTAGAGCTGGATCCAGTAGAAACGCTGCAGCCGGGCGTCCGGAAGAGACAGGAAGCTCTTCCGGTAGAACCGGTCCCACCAGGTGCGATGCGGGGTGGCGAGCAGCGCGTACGGGAGGGCGGAGGCGGCCTTGACCGTACGCAGCGCGCGGTCACGTGCGGTCGTCTTCGGGTGGGAGTGCGTGACGGTCACGTACAGCGTGCGGCTGTCGCCCCTGGTGCGCTCCCGCCAGGCGGTGACGTGCTGGCCGCCCGCCAGCAGCGGCTGGACGGCGGCGGTCACCTCACCGTGCTGCTCGACGACGGCGGGCGGGTTGCCCGTGTATCCGTCCGGCAGAGGCTTGAAGTCAGCACGTGGGCTGATGGCGTCGGCCGGGTGGAAGACCCAGCGGAAGCCCTGCTCGCCCTCGCTCGGGGTGATGTCGACGGCGAGCAGATCGCTGGAGGAGTGGACGAAGGCGCGGAGCTTCAGGGTGCCCGCGGTGGTGGTGATCGTGCCTTCGAGCTCGGCGGTGCGCAGGCGCATCCACCACTCGATGCCGGTGATGGCGCCGGCCGGTTCCAGGGTGAAGTGGCCGATCGGCAGGCGGGCGAGACCGAAGAGGGAACCGAACTCGGGGCGGTGGTCCTGGACCTCGGAGTGCTGGACGTTGAAACGGACGGCCGTGGTCGTGGCGCCCGGTTCGGCGTAGATGCCGGAGCCGAGGCGGCCGTTGCCCAGGTACGGGCCTTCGTACCACGTCGTCGGCAGCTTCTGCCAGAGCAGGTCGGCGTCGTCGAGGACGGTGCGCCAGCTGTCATCGGGGGAGTGCACGACGGGCGCGGCGGGGGCGGCCGGCTCGGTGGCCGGGGCGGCCGCCCGGGCGGGGAAGGCCGCGCCACCCACCGCCAGGGCGCCGCCGAGCGCGGTGCCGGTGGCGAGAAGGGTTCTTCGGGACGGGGACGGCGACGAGGAGGTCGTCCGGGGAGTGCGGGGCGCGCGGGAAGGGTCCGGTGCTGTGGGCAAGGCATCTCCTGGCAACTCGTACGCAGGCGCATCAATTCATCCGAGCTATTACTTCACGGAAGGTAGGCAGGGTCGATCCTGGCGTCAATAGAGCGAGAGAGATCCGATGTGTTGCCATCGATCTGGACGGTATTCACCCTCATGTTCATCAGGAAGGGGTTCGGGTGGTCAACCGCGGATCACAGCGCCCAGCCACGCTCCGGTCACCAGCAGACATGCGAGCAGCTCGACGAGTACGGAGTAGCCGGTGGCCCGCATCACCGAACGGAGCGAGGCCCGGGCCGCGCCGCCGCTGCCGAGCCGCAGCCGCTCCGCGCCGTAGATCGCCCCGACGTATCCCACGATCCCGCCCACCACCGGCACCACGAAGAACCCCACGATCCCGGCGATCCCGCCCAGCATCAGCGTCTTGCGCGGCGCCCCGGTCTCGCGCGGGCGGCGGGGCCGCAGCAGCGGCCTCAGCGCCTGGTTCAGCAGCAGGAGCGCCGTGGCTCCGATCAGTACGCCCCAGGCGACCGGGGTCCTGTCGGTGAGTGCCCACCAGAGCACTGCGGCCCAGACGATCGCCTGCCCCGGCACGCCCGGCACCAGCACGCCGACCAGGCCGAGCAACATGACCAGGCCAACGGCAACGAGCTGCCACACACCCATCTCACCAGCCTGCCGGAGTCCGGCTGGTCCCGCCCGTCAGCAAGGCCCCGGCGAAAGGCGTCGGCGCAGCTCAGAGCCGTATCGGCGCCGCACCTCTCACGATCGTGACCCGCGGGCCACCCATCCCCGTTCGTACGCGTGCCAGCCCAGTTGCAGCCGCGTCGACACCCCGGTCAGCTCCATCAGCCCCTTCACCCGGCGCTGTACGGTGCGCAGTCCCAGATCGAGCTGCTTGGCCACGCTCGCGTCGGTCAGCCCGGCCAGCAGCAGCGACAGTATCTCCAGGTCGGTCGGGTCGGGGCCCACCGTGGTCTCCTGCGCCCAGCCGCTCTCGCCGAGCCGCAGGGGCATGGCCTCGCGCCACACCGCCTCGAAGAGCCCCGTCAGCGACTCCAGCAGACCGGAGGCGTGGACGACGAGGGCCGCGGGTTCGGCGCCACGGCTGGTCAGCGGCACCATGGCCAGCGAGGCGTCCGCGATGACCAGCTTGGTCGGCACCCGGTCGACGACGCGGCACTGCTCGTCCCGGCTCAGCGCAGCCGACAGTTCCAGGATCCCGCTCGGCAGCGCGAGCACCTCGCGCTCGATCACCACCCGGAACGACACCCCCCGGGTGGCGGCCCGTTCCTCGGACTCGTTCTCCAGACCGCTGACCGCGATCGGGTTCCCGGTGACCAGGGCGCACACCTCGTTCGCCGCTCCCAGCTGCAACTGATGGAAGCGGTGCGCCACCGCGCCGGCGCCCGTGACCACCTCGACCAGGTCGTGCACGGCAGGCTCGGCGGCATCCGCCCGGTACTCCTCGGCGAGCAGCGCCGCCGCCAGCTCCGCCTGCTCCAGCTCATGGCGCTGCTGGGTGAGCAGCGCCCCCAGGGCGACCCCGGGCGGCGCCGCCACCCACCGCCCGGTGCGGGCGGACGACTGGGCGGCCAGCCCGTGCTGCTCCAGCCGGCGCAGCGTCCGCTCGGTGTCCGACTCGGGGAGCCCCAGCCGGTGCGCTAGGTCGTTGACCTCCGCCGCCCCCACCGCGACCAGCGCGCGGTACGCGGACTCCTGCCTCTCGTCGAGACCTATGGCTCCCAGCACTCTCGGACCCCTCCCCGGACGCATCATTTCCGCATCGTTGCGCACTCTTCGGCCGACCTGCCGTGGCGGGAACTTGCCACGGCGCAAACCCGCCGGAGACATCATCCCTGTATCGCCCGCACCTCTGCCAATGTGGCGCCACCGCTGTACCAACAACCTCCGGGAACAAGGCCTTTGCGTGGCTTTCTTCCGGATTCACCTGGGGAGTGCGATGCGCCCGATATCACGCACGGCGCTGGGAGCGGCGACCGCCGCCGTCCTGGCCGCCACCGTGGTCGCGCCGTCCGTGGCCGCGCCACCGGACGAGCCCGCTGCGACGAGACCGCTCACCGGCAGCGCGGCGTCCACCGCTGCCGCTGCCTCGAAGGGCGGCAAGCCGGTCACCGTCACCCTGGTCACCGGGGACAAGGTGCTGGTGAGCACGGACCGTTCGGGGACGGCGTCCGCCACCGCGCTGCCGCGCGAGGACGGCACCGTTCCGCTCGTACAGACCCGGCAGGCCGGGAAGGACCTGTACGTCTACCCGGACACCGCGACCGAGGCGCTCGCTGCGGGAACGGTCGACGAGGAGCTGTTCAACGTCACCGGGCTGATCCGTCAGGGCTACGACGACGCGAGCAGCACGTCGCTGCCGCTGATCGCCGTGTACGGCACCGACGTGGCCCGCTCGGCGCCCGTCACCCCGCGCGGCGCGAAGCGCGGACTGGCACTGGACGCCATCGACGGCGTCGCACTCAAGGCGGACAAGGGGAAGGCCGCCGACTTCTGGTCGGACGTCACCAACACCCGCTCGCGCTCGGCCTCCGGTCTGAAGAAGCTCTGGCTCGACCGCAAGGTTCAGGCCACTCTCGACAAGTCGACCAAGCAGATCGGCGCCGACCTCGCGTGGGCCGCCGGTTACGACGGCAAGGGCACCAAGGTCGCCGTGCTCGACACCGGTGTCGACGCCGAACACCCCGACCTCAAGGGCCGGATCGCCGCCTCGGAGAACTTCACCGACTCCGACACCACCGACGACCGGCAGGGCCACGGCACGCACACCATCTCCACTGTGGGTGGATCCGGCGCGGCCAGCGACGGCCTGAAGAAGGGCGTCGCCCCCGGCGCCGACCTCCTTGCGGGCAAGGTCCTCAACGACAGCGGCTCCGGCGCGGAGTCCTGGATCATCGCCGGTATGCAGTGGGCCGTCGACCAGAAGGCCGACGTCGTCTCCATGAGCCTCGGCAGCCCGACGCCGACCGACTGCACCGACCCGATGAGCGTCGCCGCCGAAGAACTCGCCCAGAGCAAGGACACCCTGTTCGTCATCGCGGCCGGCAACTCCGGCCCGACGCTGAACACCGTCTCCTCGCCCGGCTGCGCCCCCAGCGTGCTGACCGTGGGCGCCGTCGACCGCGACGACTCCACGGCCCAGTTCTCCAGCCGCGGACCTGCGATCGGCTCGCACACCCTCAAGCCCGAGATCGCCGCCCCGGGAGTCAACATCTCGGCCGCTGCGGCCGGTGGCCGTGGGGTGTACGCGTACCGGACGATGTCCGGTACGTCGATGGCCACCCCGCATGTCGCGGGCGCCGCCGCCATCGTGAAGCAGCGTCACCCGGACTGGACCGCCCAGCAGATCAAGGCGGCCCTCGTGTCGTCCGCGAAGAGCGACATCCCCGGCGACGTACGGGAGACCGGTGGCGGCCGCCTCGACGTGAAGGCCGCCATCGACACCACCGTCGTCGGCGCCGCCGCCGTCCAGGGCGGTACGTTCAACTGGCCGCAGGACAAGAGCGACCGCACCACGGTCGACGTCCCGTACACCAACTCCGGTGACAAGCCGGTGAAGTTGTCGCTGAAGGTCCAGGGTGTCACCGGCAACGACGGTTCGGAGGTCCGCTCCTCGGTCGCCAGGCTCGATGCGAGCAGTGTCACCGTGCCGGCCGGAGCGACCGTCGAGGTCCCGCTGCACATCGACCCGACCGCGCAGCTGAAGGCCGCCCAGTACGGCGATGTCACCGGGCGCGTGCTGGCCACCGGCGCCGACGGTGTCAAGGTCTCCACCCCGTTCTCGCTGTACGTCGGCGCCGAGACGGTCACCCTGCGCGTCAAGCTCATCGACCGCACCGGCAAGCCCGCCGCGGGCTCCTCCTCGCTGGACGTCATCGGCACCGACACCGCCACCGGTGAGCGCCGCTTCAACGACGGTGCGGCCGACCAGGTGTACCAGGTGCGCCCCGGCGCGTACTTCGTCTCCAGCTTCGTCACGTCGCCGGACCCGAAGGACGCCACCGGCAGGATGGTCGAGTCCGTCGGCTACCTCGCCAGGCCGCAGCTGAACGTCACCAAGGACACCACCCTGGTACTGGACGCCCGCAAGGCCCACCGGATCCAGGTGAAGACCGAGGACCACACGTCCGAGAACCGCTCCACGACCCTCACCTTCGGCCGCAGCTGGGACGACACCTGGCTGCACTCGGGTTCCGTCACCGGCAGCCGTATCGTCAAGAACTACTTCGCCGACATCGAGGGCCGGGCGAGTGACGGCGACTTCGAGTTCGCCAGCTTCTGGCGTGCGTATGCCCCGCAGATCGAGAAGCTCTCGGTCGTCGGCGGTGCCGAGCTGCACCCGCAGACGGCGAGCACCGGCGCCGTCAACCTCGACGGTACGGGCGAGGCCGCGCTGGTCGACGCGGGCACCGGCACTCCGGACGAGCTGAAGGCCGCCGGTGTCGAGGGCAAGATCGCTCTGGTGAAGGTCGCCGACGACGGGTACATGACCGTCCAGGCGCGGGACGCCAAGGCCGCCGGCGCAAAGGCGATGATCGTGTACCGGCCGTCCGCGGGCACATGGCTGCCGAATCTCGGCTTCGGGGCGGCGCCGCTGCCGTCCCTCGCAGTCGAGGCGAGCGAGGCCGCCGGTTTGACCGCCGCCCTGGCCGACGGCCCCGTGGCACTGCGCTGGAAGGCCACCGCCGCCAGCCCGTTCGTCTACAACCTCGGTTTCCCCGAGACCGGCCCGGTCACCTCGGACCGTACGTACAAGGTCCGTGACAGCAAGCTCGGTAAGTCCACCGCCACGTACGAGGCGATGGGCGTCGCAGCCGACTATGTCGACTCGATCGTCCTCGACCGGCCGTACGGCGGGCGCTTCTCCGCCGCGTTCGACACCGTCGGCGTCCCGGGCAAGCGCACCGAGTACTACTCGGCGGGCGACGGCGCCTGGGAGCGCTTCGTCTCCTCCAGCTTCCCCTGGGGCGAGTCCATGGTCGACCCGGCCCGCACCTACAAGGCCGGCTCGCAGCGCACGGAGAACTGGTACCGGGGGATCGTCGGCCCGTCCACTCCGCGCGACCTCCAGGGCAAGGAGGTGCTCGCCGCCGAGCGTCAGGACAACCTGATCGGCGTCGCCCCGGGCTTCTGGGCCGACACCGAGCACGCCGGTATCCAGGGCTCCTTCGGAGACTTCGGCAACATGACGCTGACCAGTGGCGACAAGAACTTCGGCAGCACCGGGGTCCCGTTCGGCGTGTTCGAGGTGCCGGCCGAGGACGCACCGTACGAGCTCACCATGGTCACGTTCAAGGGCGGCCAGCCCGCGGCTGTGTGGAAGCGGTCCACCCAGACCGAGACCATCTGGAAATTCCGTTCGAAGCGGGACGAGAACGCGTACTCCCAGGGCATCCCGCTCCTCTTCCCGGGCTACGACCTGGCGACGGACGGGATGAAGACCCTGGCGGCGCAGGACGATCAGAAGATCGGCCTGAGCGTCACCGGCCACGCGGGCTACACCCCCGGCAAGCTGACCGCGGCCAAGGTCTCGTACTCGTACGACGGTGGCACGACCTGGACCCAGGCCACCACCGCACAGCAGAACGGGCGTTGGACCGCGACCGTGAACCACGCGGACGCGGCCGGCAAGTCGGTCACGCTGAAGACCGAACTGACGGACGCCAACGGCAACTCCGTCGTCCAGACCGTCGTCGACGCATACGCGGTGCGCTGACCCGGGTCACACCATGACCGGTCCGCCGGGCGTCCTTCCCGTGGGGGGTGGGGTCGCCCGGCGGACCTCTTTTTTCCGGATGACCCGTTTTCGTACGGCCCCTGGGGTGGACAATAAGGGCATGAGTCAGCAGGGGGAGAGGCCCGCCGCCCACGAGGACGACTGGTGGCGCAGGCTGTACGACGAAACCGCCGCGGACACCGGGTCGACCGACGCGCCCGACAGTCTCGACGACCGCTTCGACTCGGCCTCGGACACGGTGGGTTCGGTGAGGCGGGACGGTCCCGATCGCAAGGACGGGCAGGGCGAGGCCGTTGTCACGGTGCCCGAGCCCCGGGCACCGTCCGAGCCACCCGTGCCGGCGCCCGCACGCCGGGAGCCTCCGGCGGAGGCCGAGTGCGCCCCGTGGGAACCGCCGCTGGATTCCGAGCGCGCCCCGTGGGAGCCGCCGCGCGGTGTGCCACGGCCACGCACCTTTGCCGATCCGCCGGCATCCGTGCCACCGATCGCCGATGCGCCGCCCGCGCTTCCGGCGCCGCCCGACCAGGTACCGCCGCCCGCCGCTGCCGAGCCGCCGCTCGCCACGGAGCCGGCCCCCGCCCCGCCCCCGCCCGCCGTTCCACCGTCGGAGGCCGCACCGCCTTCACCCCCGGCGCCACCCGACCAGGTACCGCCGCTCCCCAGGCGGTCGGTTGCCGAGAGAGCTGATGTCCCGGCGGCTTCCTCGTCCCCGGCGGTGGCCGCCCCTGTCGCCGAGGCCCGCCATGCGGACCCGGACCCGGAGTCCACCGGCCCCGCCCCGGACGGCGCATCCCGCCGCCCCGGGCTCACATACGTGGGGGACCGGCCACCCACCTACGACGCCGAGCCCACCGCGCTGCCCGCCACCGCCCCCCAGGAGCTCGACGGGCTCGTCCCGGACACCGTGCTCGACGGGGCGAGGTACGGCACCTACACCCTGCGGGCCGCCTCCGTGCGCGGGGACTCCGCGCGGTTCCGGGGTGAGCCCCGGCGCGACGCCCTGCTCACCGTCCGCTTCGGTGCCGCCGAGAACGCCCTTGTGCTCGTCGCCGTCGCCGGCGGCGCCCGCGCCACCGAGCGCGCCCATCTCGCAGCCGCCGACGCCTGCCGCTGGATCGGCGGAGCCGTGGGCCGCAGCCACACCCGGCTCGCCGAGGACATAAGGGCAGGCCGCCGGGGCGACCTCAAGTCGGGTCTGCACCGCCTCACCGACCGGAGCTACGGCAAGCTCCGCGCCCGCGCCGCCGAGCTGGGCCTCGAACCGCACGAGTACACCGCGGGCCTGCGCTGCCTGCTGCTGTCGGCCGACCCCGACTGCCGCACCCGGGTCTTCTTCGGAGTGGGCGGCGGCGGGCTCTTCCGGCTGCGCGACGGCGTGTGGCGGGACCTCGAACCGGAGGTTCCGGCGCCCGGGTCCCTCACCGGGGAGTCCGTCGTCGGCTTCGGATCCGCGTCCCCGGAGAGCGGGCCCGACGGCGACCGGCTCACCATGGACCTGGGGATCACCACGCCCCCGTCCCCGTACATCGAGCAGCCGCCCCCGCCTCCCGCGGAGTCGTTCCGCTTCCGGGCCTCGGTGGCCCGACCGGGGGACACGCTTCTGTTGTGCAGCACCGGTCTGGCCGAGCCGTTGCGCGCCGAGCCCGCCCTCGCCGACGAGCTCGCCGAACGCTGGACGCCCCGGGAGCCACCCGGCCTGGCGGCCTTCCTCGCGGACACCCAGCTCCGGGTGAAGGGGTACGCCGACGACCGTACGGGCGTGGGCGTCTGGGAGGCGTAACCGTGCGTGCCGTGGGTTGATGGACTCCTAGCGCACCGCCGGCGCGGAGAGGACACGCACCCATGGCCAAGCAGAACGTGTCGGAACAGTTCGTCGACATTCTCGTCCGGGCCGGCGTCAAACGGCTGTACGGCGTCGTCGGCGACAGCCTCAACCCGGTCGTCGACGCCGTCCGCCGCAATGCCGCCGTCGACTGGATCCAGGTCAGACACGAGGAGACCGCCGCCTTCGCCGCCGGCGCCGAGGCCCAGATCACCGGGACCCTGGCCGCCTGCGCGGGTTCCTGCGGTCCCGGGAATCTGCATCTCATCAACGGCCTCTACGACGCCCACCGCTCGATGGCCCCGGTCCTCGCCCTCGCCTCGCACATCCCTTCGAGCGAGATCGGTCTGGGCTACTTCCAGGAGACCCATCCTGAGCTGCTCTTCCAGGAGTGCAGCCACTACAACGAGATGATCTCCAACCCGCAGCAGATGCCGCGGCTGCTCCAGACGGCGATCCAGCACGCGATCGGCCGAGGCGGGGTCAGCGTCGTCTCGATGCCCGGCGATATCGCCTCCCGGCCGGCGCCGGAGAAGTCGATCGAGCACGCCCTTGTCACCGCGCGGCCGACGGTCCGCCCCGGTGACGAGGACATCGAGAAGCTCCGCCGGATGGTCGACGAAGCGAAGCGCGTGACCCTGTTCTGCGGCAGCGGCACCGCGGGCGCCCATGCCGAGGTCATGGAGTTCGCCGAACGGGTGAAGGCCCCGGTCGGTCACGCGCTGCGCGGCAAGGAGTGGATCCAGTACGACAACCCCTACGACGTCGGCATGAGCGGACTGCTCGGCTACGGCGCGGCGTACGAGGCGACCAACGAGTGCGATCTGCTGATCCTGCTCGGCACCGACTTCCCGTACAACGCCTTTCTGCCCACCGATGTGAAGATCGTGCAGGTCGATGTGCGGCCCGAGAACCTCGGCCGCCGGTCCAAGCTGGATCTGGCGATCTGGGGCGACGTGCGTGAGACGCTGCGCTGTCTGACGCCGCAGGTGAAGGTCAAGACGGACCGCAAGTTCCTCGACCGGATGCTGAAGAAGCACGCCGACGCGCTGGAGGGTGTGGTCAAGGCGTACACCCGCAAGGTCGAGAAGCACGTCCCGATCCATCCGGAGTACGTCGCCTCGGTGCTCGACGAACTCGCGGACGACGACGCCGTGTTCACCGTCGACACCGGGATGTGCAATGTGTGGGCGGCCCGCTACCTGACGCCCAACGGCAAGCGGCGGGTGATCGGTTCGTTCAGCCACGGCTCGATGGCCAACGCCCTGCCGCAGGCCATCGGCGCCCAGTTCGTCGACCGGAACCGGCAGGTCGTGTCGATGTCCGGCGACGGCGGATTCACGATGCTGATGGGCGACTTCCTCACCCTCGTCCAGTACGACCTGCCGGTGAAGGTGGTCCTCTTCAACAACTCCGCGCTCTCCATGGTGGAGTTGGAGATGCTGGTCGCCGGTCTGCCGTCGTTCGGTACGACCAACAAGAACCCGGACTTCGCCGCGGTCGCACGGGCCGCCGGAGCGTACGGCGTGCGGGTCGAGAAGCCCAAGCACCTCGAAGGCGCCCTCAAGGACGCGTTCAAGCACAAGGGCCCGGCCCTGGTCGACGTCGTCACCGACCCGAATGCGCTCTCCATCCCGCCGAAGATCAGCGCGGACATGGTGACCGGGTTCGCGCTCTCCGCCAGCAAGATCGTGCTGGACGGCGGTGTGGGCCGGATGCTCCAGATGGCCCGCTCCAACCTGCGGAACGTGCCCCGTCCCTGACCGCACCGGCCGCGACCGCCCCGCCCCCGACTGCACTGGCCCGGGGCGGGGCGGCCCCCTTACGCCGGGGTCAGCCGCACCGTCAGGATCTGGAACGGCCGCAGCGCCAGTACGAGACCGTGCTCATCCGCCGTCGCCTCGTGCAGCGGCCGTTCCAGCAGGTCGGTGATCTGCGCCCGCACGACGGGGAATCCGACGCGGAGCGTGGCCTCCGCCCGGCCGCCCGCCGACTCGTACAGCCGGACGACCACATCGCCGCTGCGGTCCTCGGCGAGCTTGACGGACTCCACGGTCACCGCCGGATGCCCGGTGGTGACCAGCGACGGCACCACCGGTGCCACTGCGGCCCGCAGCGGCAGATTGAGCGCGAGCCCTTCGCGCACCGCGTCCGTGACCTCCGCGCCCGGTGCCAGCGCGTACCGGAACCGATGTGTGCCGAGGTCGGTCTCCGGGTCCGGGCTGTGCGGGGCGCGCAGCAGCGTCAGCCGTACGGTCGTGGCGAGACCCGAGGCGTGCGCGGTCCTGGTCACGTCGTGGCCGTACGTGGAGTCGTTGAGCACCGCGATCCCGTACCCCGGCTCGGCGACCCGCAGCCACCGGTGCGCGCAGATCTCGAATCGGGCCGCGTCCCAGCCGGTGTTGTCGTGCGTGGGACGGTGGATGTGCCCGAACTGGATCTCCGCCGTGGACCGTTCGGCGTGCACATCGAGCGGGAACGCCGCCTTGAGCACCTTCTCCGACTCCTGCCAGTCCACTTCGGTGTCGATGTCGACCTGCCGACTGCCCGCGGCGAGCCGGATCTCCTGCACGATGCGAGACTTCCCGAACGACCGCACCACACGCACGGCTGTCCGCAGCGGCCCTTCCTCGATCAGCTCGACGGAGTCGGCGTCGGTCAGATCGGTGCGGGAGCGGCGGTAGTGCCGGTCGATGTCCCAGGCGTCCCAGTGATTGGGGTGATCCGGGTGCAGCTGGAGGAGGTTGGCCCGGTGGCCGGGGGCGAGGACCTCGCGGTGCGCGTCGAGATCGCGGACGGCCGCGATCAGCCCGTCGCGGTCGACGGTGACCCGCAGCACCGCGTTGTCGAGGACGAATCCGCCGTCCGCCGTGCGGCTCGCCACCGCCTCCCGCTCCGGCACCGCCGATCCGTCGAGCAGCCCCGCGCCCAGCCCCGGCGACCTGGCGAGCACTGCCGTCCGCCCGTCGTCCAGCGGCTGCGCCTGAGCACCGGACGGCAGCACCGCGCTTGCCTCCGCGTCCAGCTCGATCACCTGAGTGCGGTCATACGGAGAGGAGTTGAGCGCGACGAGCCCCTCCGCCGCGCCCAGCGCCGTCACCGCGTCCGCCACCAGGTCCGCCAGCTCCGCCCGCACCTGCTCGTAGGTGTCGCGCGCCTCGCGGTGCACCCAGGCGATCGACGAGCCCGGCAGGATGTCATGGAACTGATGGAGGAGGACCGTCTTCCACACCCGGTCCAGCGTCTCGTACGGATACCGGTATCCGGGCGTCCGGAGCGCCGCAGCCGTGGCCCACAACTCGGCCTCGCGCAGCAGGTGCTCGCTGCGCCGGTTGCCCTGCTTCGTCTTCGCCTGGGTGGTGTACGTCGCCCGGTGCAGCTCCAGATACAGCTCACCGGACCAGACCGGCGCCTGCTCCCCGTACTCCTCCTCGGCCGCCGCGAAGAACGCCGACGGCTTTTCGATCTCGACCCGCGGCGAACCCTCCAGGTCACGGAGCCGGCGCGCCTTCTCCAGCATCTCGCGGGTAGGACCGCCCCCGCCGTCACCCCAGCCGAACGGCACCAGGGACCGGGTCGCCCGCCCCTTGTCCGCGAAGTTCTTCTCCGCGTGGGCGAGTTCACGCGCATGGAACTGCGCGTTGTACGTGTCGACGGGCGGGAAGTGGGTGAAGACCCTGGTCCCGTCGATGCCCTCCCACCAGAAAGTGTGGTGCGGCATCTTGTTGGACTGGTTCCAGGACAGCTTCTGCGTCAGGAACCACTTCACTCCCGCCAGCCGTGCCAGCTGCGGGAAGGCCGCCGTGTAGCCGAAGGAGTCCGGCAGCCAGATCTCCTCCGTCTCCACCCCCAACTCCTCCTCGAAGAAACGCTTTCCGTGCACGATCTGCCGCGCCAGTGCCTCGCCGCCCGGCATGTTGGCATCGGATTCCACCCACATCGAGCCGACCGGTGCCCACTGTCCGTCCGTCACGGCCTGCTGGATCCGCTCCCAGATGTGCGGCTGGTGGTCACGCACCCAGGCGTACTGCTGGGCCTGCGAACAGGCGAAGACCAGCTCCGGATAGTCCTGGGCGAGCGCGGTGACATTGGCGAACGTGCGCGACGCCTTGCGTACCGTCTCGCGCAGCGGCCACAGCCACGCCGAATCGATATGGGCGTGACCGGCCGCCGAGATCCGGTGCGCACTCGCCGACGCCGGGCGGGACAGTGCCTCGCCCAACTCGGCCCGGCCGGCCGTCGCCGTACCCGCCACATCGTGCAGATCCAGCGCGTCGAGCATCTGCTCCAGCGCCCGCAGGATCTCGTGGCGCCGCGAACGGTCGGCGGGCAGCTCGTGCATGAGCTCGGAGAGCACCTCGATGTCCAGGACGAGGTGCCAGACCTCCTCGTTCAGCACCGCGAGATCGGCGGAGGCGAACCGGTAGATCGGCCGGTCGCCCGCCGTCAGGACGTCTCCGAGCGGCGTCGGCTCGAAGCCGTGCTCCAGCACGGCCGGGTTGGCCGCGGCCTCCAGCAGCAGGGAGACCTCCTCACCGCCCGCAGCCGGGTCCGCGACGGTCAGATGACGGTTGCGCGGGTGGACGCCCTTGAGGGGCACGCCCCCGGAGTCGTACAGCATCCCCTCGGCCTGAAAACCGGGCCCCTGACCGGAGAAGCCGGGATCCACGACCACCTCGACCCGTCGGCCCGTCCACTCGCCGGGCACTGTTCCCTCCAGCCGGAACCAGCTGGTCGACCAGGGGCTGCCCCACTCGGTGCCGGTCCCGAACGGCTCGTACGTCGCCTTCAGCGCCTCCCCCACCGGAACCGGTTCACCCGGTGCGTGCCACACCGAGAGGGTGAGGGGGGTGCGGGCTCCGTACTGGGCAGGGCGGATGAACTGGTGGAGCGCCCGTTCGAGACGGCCCTCCACCAGTGTGCGGTCGTCGTGCATCACGGCTCCTCGGGGTCGGCGCCTGCGGGTGGGTCCATGGCACCACTTCCCACTCGACGTACGGGGCACCCGTGGCAGGAGGGATCAGCTCAGCCGCAGTGTGCCCGGCGGCGTCCGCTCCGTGATGATCTCCACCAGGTGGTCGAAGAGCGTGGGGCCCCGGCCGGCCTCGGCCTCGGCCAGGTCGGCTTCGAGGCGGGCACGGTTGGTGGGGTGGACGCGCGGGAGGGCGGCGCGCAGACGACGCGCGGTCTCCTCGTGCCCCAGGGCGCGGGCGGAGAGCGCGTGGTCGCGCCACTCGATGACGAAGTCGTCGTCGTCCGGCGTGCCCATGCCGCCGCTCAGACAGTCCGCGAAAGCGTCGAGATTGCGGCCGAAGTAGCCGCCGGGGCCGTTGACCACCTCGCCGATCACCTGCCAGAACCGCTCCAGGCCGGTGATTTCGGCGCCTTCGATCACATACGTCACGGTCATGGGCGCAGCGTACAAGGCCCCACTCCGTTGTCGGTCCGGTGATCCGCGCCGCAGGTGGGGGGCTACGGCGCGGATCGGATCGGGGGTGGTGGAGGGCCGGACTCAGCAGCCGTGGTCGATGAGGTCGAACGTCACGTAGTGGTCGGCGGTGTAGTAGTCCTCCTGGACCTCTTCACCCGTGACGATCCGCCGCGCACCGCGGGTCGGCGAGCCCGGGGTGATGACCGTGTACTCGTGGTAGTAGCCGGTGCTTTGGCCGGGCAGCACGCCTTCACGGTTCTGGAAGACGGCGCCGTCCTGTGAGTAGGGGAAGGGGCCGCCCGCCTCGATGAGATCGAGCGTGTCGTACGCCTGGGGCGGCAGGTCGGAGTAGCAGATGCTGCCGACCGACGGGGTGGCCGCGGTGGCGGACGTCGCGATCGCTCCGCCGGCGAGGAGGACGGACAGGAAGGCGGCGACGCCGCCGAGGGTGGTGATCCGTGGGGGGATTCGCATGCCCACCATGATGACGCGCGTAGACATGAGCTCGTCAACGCCAACTCGGGTGAATTTTTTGGAAGTTAACCGGGTGGACGGAATGTTTCCGCCGCGTTTCCGAGGGGGAGGGCGTACTCGTCCCCGTATGGGCATATTGATGAGTCGACACGCGTGACGGCCCGCGTGCGGGGCATGCATCCCGGGAGGGTGTTCGACGAGAAAGGGGTGATTCACTGTGTACGCGGGGGAAACGATGGAGCGTCGACAGCTGACTCGAATGCACCGCAGACTGGCTCACACCGATCTGGCGGACATTTCCGAAGTGCGCTGCGCGCTGCGGGAATTCCTGCGATACCGATGGCGGGACGAGTCGGCCGAAGTGGCGGAGCTCCTGCTGAGCGAGCTGGTGACGAATGCGCTCGTCCACACGCGGCACGGCGCGGTCGTCACGGTGACGGTGGCGCCGACGACCCTGCGGGTGGAGGTGCGGGACTTCGTGTCCGGTCTGCCCATGGTGTATGTACCGAACGCCGACGACGGTACACACGGCAGGGGGCTGGTCCTGGTGCAGAGCCTCGCGGACGCGTGGGGGGTCAAGTCCCACGCACTGGGCAAGGTGGTCTGGTTCGAGCTGGACGGCGGAAGGCCCTGACGTCATCGGGGAGTCCAAGGACTCCGGAAGCCGGACAGAGCCTTCCGTCTCGTGCTGTACGGGTGCGAAGCGGCGGGTTCCTGCGGAACGGTGCCCCGGGGGACGGGGTTCCGCAGGGCGGCGTCCCGCAGGCCGGGCCCTCGGTCAGCCGAACTGCTGCTCCAGGTCCTTGAGTTTCTGCTCCAGCGAGTCGAGCCGGGGCAGTGCCTGGGTGTCGTCCTCGGCGGTGAGATCGACGGTCCTCGGATCATGGGTGCTGCGGTCCGGGGAGCCCTTCGCGCTCGTGCCGTTCACGGCTTGCAGGGAGGGCCGGGGGCGCAGCGGCAGCTGTCCCGGCTCCGCTATGACGGGCTCCACGACGGACTGCGCGGAGCCCGTCGCCGGGGCGATGGCCGGTGCGTCGACCTGGGCGCCGCCCCGGCCGACCCGGCCCCAGGCCCGGTTCTGCCGGTTCAGTGCCTTGATGTGGGCCCTGTCCAGCTTCTCCTGGTCCTTCCTGCGGAGACGGTTCTGCTCCTTCTCCCGCCGGTCCTCGCGTACCTCGTCGACCGCCTCGTCCAGCGTGCGCACGCCTTCCAGCAGCATCAACGACCAGGCGCCGAAGGTCTCCCGGGGTGCGCGCAGCCACCGCACGATCCGGATCTGCGGCAACGGGCGGGGCACCAGGCCCTGTTCGCGCAGTGCGGCCCGGCGGGTCTGCTTCAGTGCCCGGTCGAAGAGGACCGCCGCCGAGAGTGACATCCCCGCGAAGAAGTGCGGGGCGCCCGCGTGGTCCATGCCGCGCGGAGCGTGCACCCAGTTGAACCAGGCGGCCGCACCGGCGAACGTCCACACCAGCAGTCGTGAGCCGAGCGCGGCGTCACCGTGGCTGGCCTCGCGCACGGCCAGCACGGAGCAGAACATCGCCGCCCCGTCCAGGCCGAACGGGACGAGGTACTCCCATCCTCCGGAGAGGCTGAGATTCTGCCGGCCGAAGCCGACCAGTCCGTGGAAGGAGAGCGCGGCGGCGACCGCCGCGCAGCAGAACAGCAGCACGTACGAGGCGGTGGCGTAGAGCGCTTCCTTGCGCCTGCGCCGCTCCTCGCTGCGTTCCCAGGTGTCGTCGGCCGCGGACGGATCAGCGGCGCGCTTGCCGCGCGCGACCATCGCCACCGCCGCCATGACCCCCACGAGCAGTACGACGCTCGGAAGGAGCCAGTTCAGCGATATGTCGGTCAGTCTCATGCGCGGTCCCTTGCATCGCGTTAGGGGTTTCGGGCGCCATAGTGGCGGAAATCCCATCGAGCCCAGGCGGTTTCGGGGCAAGAGAACGCCATCGGGGTGGCCGCGTGTACGTAAGGTCGCGATCTCCTCGAATGCCCTTACGTGGCGCCCGAGTTGAGTTCGATCCGCGCCACCCCTGTGGGGGTGTGGGTCGGCTGGGGTATCTCCCACTACACCTACGACCACTTCGCGCAGGTGGCCGCCGACCGGAAGCCGCCCGAGCCGGTTGACATCAATGACCTCCTCAAGGCAACCGTGACGGTACTGCCCCTGATCAGTGCTGGTGGTGGGACCCGGCGGACCTGCGACCGGGTGTCCCGCTTGCCTGTGCACAAAATACGAGGATATGCTCTTATGTGTCGGCCCGGGGCTGCCCCGCCCCGGCGGCCCACCCCCCACCATCCGGCCTTTGGCCGGGAGCTTCGAAGGAGACATGACATGCAGAACGCAGGCAACGGGGATGTCGACCGTCAGGGCCTCAGCTACTACCCGTGGTGGCTGGACAACCTGGCCGACGACGCCACCCTGGAAGGCGCGGCGATGAACGGCACTGCTCGCGGCGCCGAGACGGTCCGCTCCATCGTGGTCAAGGCCCGCGAGCTGTACGACCACCAGGACTTCAGCTACGCCGGCGACTTCGGCGACGACGGGTTCCTCGAGATCTACGACTCCTCGATTCAGGGCGAGCCCCTGAAGGTCGTCGTCACGGTCACCCGCAACGCCGCCGGGCAGGCCCAGGACCTCGCGGTACTGCACCGGCCGCGCAACGCGATGCTGCTCTTCTCCCGCCTGATGCACGAGAAGTTCGCCGGCACCCCCGTCGCCGACCACTTCCTCGCCGAGGACGAGTCCTGATCAGCGAACCGGGGCGTGCGCCCCGCTACCGGCCTTCCGGCCCCTCCGGGTGTCTCCCGGCCGGTCGCCTTCGGCACGGGGCCGCCGGGCGGGGCGACGGACGCGTCAGTTTCTCGGACAGTCATTTTCGAGGCACAGGGGCCTTTGACGGCGCGAGGTTCAGCGGCGGCACGGTCGACTTCATCGAGTTCATCGAGGCGGAGTTCAGCGGCGGCACGGTCGGTTCGGGACACGTACCGTCGCGATCATGAGCGCGATGCGCCGCCGTCTTGGCGCCGGTACGGCCATCCCGTCACCGTCCCTGGCCAGGGAGGAGCAGCCGCGACTGCCGGCGGCCGAACGGATCGACCTCGGCGCACTCCTGGAGGCTCGTGGCGGCGAGCAGTTGGTGCGTGTACGAAAAGGCCGGCGGATGCTCGGCACCGGAACCGCAATCCCGGACTGAGCCGGCGGCGCGGATCAGACGGTGGGCGTCAGCTTCCGCACCCGCTCGGTGTCGCAGGTGCGCGGGCAGGTGACGCAGGTGTCCTCGGGCCGCACCGTGTAGAAGAGGCAGCAGCTCGCCCGGTCGCGGGTGGGCAGTGACTCGCCGTTCGGCCCGGTCAGCTCGCGGAAGCCCGCCGTGCCGACATACGGCTTCGTGGTGCCCGGCAGCAGCGCCTCCAGTTCGGTCATCGCCCGCTGCTCCTCGCCGAGCAGATGTGCGATGTACCAGAGGCCTTCGACGACCTCGTCCGTCGCCATGCCCCACAGCGCCCGCTTGCCGCGGCGCATCCGGGGGCCGAAGCCATCGAGCACCGGGCCGATGTGTTCGGCCACCGCCGCCAGCACCTCGGCCCGCAGCGCGGCCTCGTCGGCCACCACCCTGGCCCCCGGCAGCGCGGCCGCCGGATCGTCCGGCAGGCAGGCGAACCCCCTTACGCGCACGGCCAGATGGCCCAGGGTGCGCTGGAACGCCACGTCCTCGACGGGGATTTGCGGCACCCGCCGGTGCAGGAACCACGGCACCGTCACCAGCAGACACGCCGGCCAGGCGTAACGGTGCAGTCCAAAGCTGGCGACCACATCGGGCCGGGCCTGCTGCCCGTAGTCCCGCAGCACCTGCGCGTTGTCCCAGGCGAGGAAGGTGTCCAGTGCGCGGCCGCCGGCCGCGAGCTCGTCCGCCCCCACCCAGCCGGCGCCGGACGGTGCCGGGTCACCGTCCCCGAGCACCTCGGCACGCAGCCCGGGGAAGACCTCGGCCAGGCGTGTGTACGCGTCCGTCACGGCGGACGCGGTGGTGCCGGGAAGCAGGGCAGGGAGGGTCATGCAGGGACCACCGAATCGCGATCGTTTGCAGGTTAGCCTTACCTTACCCGAAGAGATCGATGTTTGAACTGCGGCCCCTTCGGCCTATCGTGCACAGGAGGCATGGCACAGATGAGCCGGGCCCGCGGCAGGCCGAGGAGGTCGGAGTGGAGCAGGGGAGAGCGGGCGAGCAGGTGCGACCGTCGTACCCGTCGGCCCCGTCCGCGTTCACCCGGCCGGCCGAACCGTCCTCCCGGGTGCCCGGGCAGGCGCACGGCCCCGCGGCCCGCGGCGAGCACACCCACAGCGAACCCCCCGCCCCCCGCGTCGTGGTGCAGCGGCACTCCGTACGTGGCCAGATCCTGGACGCCCTGCGCGCCGCCCTCGTCGACGGCGAGCTGCTGCCCGGGCAGGTCTACTCGGCCCCGGCGCTCGGCGCCCGCTTCGGTGTCTCGGCGACCCCGGTCCGTGAGGCGATGCAGCAGCTGGCCGCCGAGGGGGCCGTCGAGGTCGTACCGAACCGGGGCTTCCGGGTCGCCGAGCACGGCCCGCGCGAGCTGGCCGAGCTGGCCGAGGTGCGGGCCCTGATCGAGGTCCCCGTCATGCTGCGGCTGGCCCGCACGGTGGAGCAGGCCCGGTGGGCCGCCCTGCGGCCGCTGGCCGAGGCCACGGTCGCGGCCGCGGCGGTGGGCGACCGGGGGAGCTACGCGGAGTCCGACCGGGCCTTCCACCGGGCGGTCCTCGCGCTCTCCGGCAACCAGCAGCTGGTGATGGTCGCCGACGACCTGCACCGCCGCTCCCAGTGGCCCCAGGGCAACAGCCGGGTCGCCCACCGGGCCGGGCTTCTCGCCGACGCCGCGGAGCACACCGCGCTGCTCGACGCGCTGATCGCCCAGGACCTGTCCGTCGTGCAGTCACTGGTACGGGAACATTTCACCGGCGCCGACGGCTGACGCGTGGCGGGTCCGCGCCCCCGCGGTCGGCCGTGGGCCGGCCGCGGGGGTCCGGCGGTCAGTTGGCCCCGGCCGTCTCCGGGTCGGGCGGGTTCAAGTGCGGGGCCAGCCACGTCGGTACGCCCCCCAGAAGACGGAAGAGGCGGCCCGCCTCGGCACGCAGCCGCGATGCCGCGTCCGGTTCCGGCTCGGTGTCCGCGAGGGCGATGAGGGCCGGGGCCGTACCCACCAGGAAGCCCAGCTCCTCCCGTATCCGCAGCGACTCGGCGAACCCGTGCCTGGCTTCGACCAGTTCGCCCTCGCGCAGCGAGAGCAGGGCGAGGTGGCGCCAGGTCGAGGAGAGCAGCAGCTCGTCGCCCTGGGCGGTCGCGCCGGCGTGCGCCCTGCGGTACGCGGCCCGGGCGGCCTGCGGCGAGTCGGCGATGTTCTGGGCGATCAGGCCCCGGCGGAAGTCGAGCAGCGGGCGGCCCGGGGCGGCGGGGGAGAGCAGGGCCGCGGACCGGCCCAGCGCGGCGCGGGCCTCGTCGGCCCGGTCCCGTACCCCGAGCAGGGTCGACGCATACGCCAGATGACCGCGCTCGCAGGCCGCGGCCCCGCGCTCGGCGTCGTCGTGCGCGAGTGCCTCGGCGGTGCGCAGGGCGTCCTCGGCGTCGGTCCAGCCCTGACCGGTGTACAGGCACCGTTCGGTCAGCAGCGCCGTCCGCTGCAGCGCCGCGGCGGGATCGGTGGCGGCGTCGCGTTCGAGCAGGGCAGCGGCGTCCGTCCAGCAGGCGCGTGACCGCAGCCGCCATACCGCTGTCTGGAGCGGCGGATCGTCATCTGAGGTCGTTCCGGAACCAGACATGGCGGTATACGCCACATTGCCCTCCCCGAGCGCGCCATTGAGCTGTTGAGTCTGGGCGCATCTCAGCACGGAATGGCACGCCGGGCCAAGAGGTCAGGTGAATGAATTCACAATCTTCCGCTCGTGGGGGTGGGCCGTGGCAGCGACTTCCGCCGGCTCTGGCCGCATCGGGGAGTGGCCCGGGAGGTCAGCTCATCCGCAGGGCCAGGAAGAAATCGAGCTTGTCCTCCAGGCGCGAAAGGTCACGCCCCGTCAACTGCTCGATTCGCCCGACCCGGTAGCGCAGCGTGTTGACGTGCAGATGCAGCCGGGCCGCGCAGCGGGTCCACGAACCGTCGCAGTCCAGGAACGCTTCCAGCGTCGGGATCAGCTCGGCGCGGTGGCGCCGGTCGTAGTCGCGCAGCGGGTCGAGCAGCCGTGCGGTGAACGCACGGCGCACATCGTCGGGGACGAACGGCAGCAGCAGGACGTGCGAGGCCAGCTCGTGGTGGCCGGCCGCGCAGACCCGGCCCGGCCGGGCGGCCGCCACCCGGCGGGCGTGCCGCGCCTCCTCCAGGGCGCCGCGGAGCCCCTCGGCGGAGTGCACGGCGGCGCTGACACCCAGTGTCAGGCGGCCGTCGTCGGCGAGGCCCGCCGAGAGCGGCTCGCGGACGGTGGCGAGGAGCGCGTCGGCGTGCAGTGCCGCGTCGTCCTTGCCCGCTGCCGCCGCACCGCCGTCGGCGTCGGTGCCCGCCGCGTCCGTGCCGTCCGCGGGCGGCACGGCGACGGCAGGAAGCGGTACGAGGGCGATGGCCTCGTCGCCCGCGTGCGCGACCGCGATCCGGTCGGCGGAGTCGGGTCCGGTGACCGCCGGGTCGACCAGGATCTCCTCCAGCAGCGCCTGGGCGACCGGGCCGCCCGCGACGCCCGGGGAGCCCTCGGCGCTCCACTGGACCCGGGCCACCACGACCTGCCAGTGCGGGGCGGTGCCCAGTCCGGGCAGCAGGACCGGCGCGGCGACCCGCAGCCTGGCCGCGATCTCGGCGGGCGCGGCGCCCGCCTGGACCAGTTCCAGGATCTCCTGGGCAAGCCGGCGGCGTACCGTACGGGCCGCGTCGCGCCGGTCGCGCTCGACCGCGATCAGCTGGGTGACGCCCTGGAGCAGATCCAGCCGGGCGGCCGGCCAGTCGCTCGCGTCGGCCTCCACGGCGAGCAGCCAGTCGGAGAGCACCGACTCGCGCGCATCGCGGGAGGCCGGGGCGGCGCCCCGCCCGGTGTTGCGGATCGGGAACAGCGAATACGTCACGCCGTCGACCGTGGTCCGGTGCGGAGCCCGGCGGTCGGTGCGCGTCGCCGCCAGATGGTGGCCCGCGAGTGCCGCGCCGACCGGCCCGGGCAGCGGCGCACCGGCGCCCGCGATCTGCCGCCCGGTGGGAGAGAGCACCCAGGCATGCAGGTCCAGGTCGGATCCGAGCAGATCGAGGACCACTTCGGGGCCGCCGCCGGCCGGACCCGAGGTCATCAGCCTGCGGTGCCGGTCGACGACCGCCGCCAGGTCACCGGCCCGCTCACCCGAGACCTGGCGCACCACATGCTCGGTGATCGTTGCGAACGCGACGGTCTCATGGACGGCGAAGAGCGGCAGCCGGTGGCGCTCGCACGCCTCGATCAGATCACCCGGGATGTCACCGAGCTCCGCCTCGCCCGCCGCCAGCCCGGCGACCCCGGCGGCCGTGAGGATCCGCACGAACGGCTCCGAGTCCGCCGCGTCGCGCCGCCACGCCAGGCCGGTCAGGACCAGCTCGCCGCCGGTCAGATAGCGGCTCGGGTCCCGCAGGTCGGTGGTCATGACACCGCGGACGGACCGGTCGAGCTCGTCCTCGCCGCCGAGCAGCCGCAGGCCCAGCGCATTGGTCTCCAGCAGTGCGCGCAGCCGCATGTCGTCGCCGCCGATCTCTTTCGTTGGTGCAGGTGAAAACTGGGTATTGCGGTGAGGTCAGTGATCCCCGCCATTCGTTCGAATCTACAAGACGCGGAAGGCGACCAGCCAACTCCTTCATGGTTTCGGTGACTGCACCGGGCCGAGTCGCGGTTGTGTACTGGGCCACACACCGCGTCAACAGCACATGAACATTCCACCGAGGCCGGCCGTCCCCAGCCCCAGCGAACGACCGATTGAGAAGAAGAGAGCCACTCATGGACTTCCTTCGCCCCGCCAGCTGGGAGGAGGCGCTCGCCGCCAAGGCCGAGCACCCGACGGCTGTGCCCATCGCGGGCGGTACCGATGTGATGGTCGAGATCAACTTCGACCACCGGCGGCCCGAGTACCTCCTGGACCTGAACCGCATCGGTGAGCTGTCCGAGTGGGAGGTGGGCCAGGAGAACGTGCGGCTCGGCGCCTCCGTGCCGTACAGCCACATCATGGAGCACCTACGGGCCGAGCTGCCCGGCCTCGCGCTCGCCTCGCACACCGTGGCGTCCCCGCAGATCCGCAACCGCGGCGGCGTCGGCGGCAACCTGGGCACCGCGTCGCCCGCCGGTGACGCGCACCCGGCGCTGCTCGCCGCGGGCGCCGAGGTCGAGGCGGTGTCCGTACGCGGCACCCGGATGATTCCGATCGACGCCTTCTACACGGGCGTCAAGCGCAACGCCCTCGCACCGGACGAGCTGATCCGGGCCGTGCACATCAAGAAGGCCGACGGACCCCAGCAGTACTCCAAGGTCGGCACCCGCAATGCCATGGTCATCGCCGTCTGCGCCTTCGGCCTGGCTCTGCACCCCGAGACCCGCACGGTCCGTACCGGCATCGGATCCGCCGCACCGACACCCGTCCGGGCGAAGGAGGCCGAGGAATTCCTGAACGCCGCGCTCGAGGAGGGCGGGTTCTGGGACAGCCGCACGATCATCACGCCGTCCGTCGCGGCGCAGTTCGCCACGCTCGCCGCGGGCGCCTGCAACCCGATCGACGATGTGCGCGGCACCGCGAGCTACCGCAGGCACGCAGTGGGGATCATGGCCCGCCGGACCCTCGGCTGGACCTGGGAGTCGTACCGCGGCACCGGCCGCAGCACCGAAGGAGCCGCCTGATCATGCGCGTCAATTTCACGGTCAACGGCCGCAAGCACGAGGCCGACGACGTCTGGGAGGGCGAGTCCCTCCTCTACGTGCTACGCGAGCGGCTGGGCCTGCCCGGCTCCAAGAACGCCTGCGAGCAGGGCGAATGCGGCTCCTGCACCGTCCGCCTGGACGGCGTCCCGGTCTGTTCCTGCCTGGTCGCCGCAGGCCAGGTCGAGGGCCGCGAGGTCGTCACCGTGGAAGGTCTCGCCGACTTCGCGGCCCACCGCTCCGAGGCACACCCCGGCAGGGGCTGCGCCTCCGGCGCCTGCGGGACCGAGCTCGACCGGGCCCGCCGCTGGGAGGCGAAACCGACCGGCGAGCAGGCCCGCGACACCGGTGAACTCTCCCCGATCCAGCAGGCGTTCATCGATGCCGGAGCCGTCCAGTGCGGCTTCTGCACCCCCGGCCTGCTGGTCGCCGCCGACGAACTGCTGGAGCGCAACCCGGAACCGTCCGACGCGGACATCCGCGAAGCGCTCTCCGGCAACCTGTGCCGCTGCACCGGTTACGAGACGATCCTCGACGCGGTCCGCCTCGCGGCCGCCCGCGCGGAAGAAACGGTCTGACGATGGGCGTTACCGGCTCCCCCACGAACATCAACCAGGGCACCCGCACCAAGGGCGGCATCGGCGAGTCCACGCTCCGCCCCGACGGCATCCTGAAGGTCACCGGCGAGTTCGCGTACTCCTCGGACATGTGGCACGAGGACATGCTCTGGGGTCACACCCTGCGCTCCACGGTCGCGCACGCCGAGATCGTCTCCATCGACATCTCCGAGGCGCTCGCCACCCCCGGCGTCCACGCCGTACTCACCTACGACGACCTGCCGACCTCGGTGAAGAACTACGGACTGGAGATCCAGGACACCCCCGTCCTCGCCCACGGCAAGGTCCGTCACCACGGCGAGCCGGTGGCGCTCGTCGCGGCCGACCACCCGGAGACCGCCCGCCGCGCCGCCGCGAAGATCAGGATCGACTACCGGGAGCTGCCCGTCGTGACCGACGAGGCCTCCGCCACCGCACCCGACGCGCCCCTCGTCCACGAGGGCCGGCGCGACCACCACGCCGGCCACGTCCCGCACCCGAACATCGTCCACCGCCAGCCCATCGTCCGCGGCGACGCGGACGCGGCGGCGGCCCGCGCCGATGTGATCGTCAGGGGCGAGTACGTCTTCGGCATGCAGGACCAGGCCTTCCTCGGCCCCGAGTCCGGCCTGGCGGTCCCCGCCGAGGACGGCGGCGTCGACCTGTACGTCGCCACCCAGTGGCTCCACTCCGACCTGCGCCAGATCGCCCCCGTCCTCGGCCTGCCCGAGGACAAGGTCCGGATGACGCTCTCCGGCGTAGGCGGCGCCTTCGGCGGCCGCGAGGACCTGTCGATGCAGATCCACGCCTGCCTGCTGGCGCTTCGCACGAACAAACCGGTCAAGATGGTCTACAACCGGTTCGAGTCCTTCTTCGGACATGTCCACCGCCACCCCGCGAAGCTCTGGTACGAGCACGGCGCCACCCGCGATGGCAAGCTCACCCACATGAAGTGCCGCATCGTGCTGGACGGCGGCGCCTACGCCTCGGCGTCACCGGCCGTCGTCGGCAACGCCTCCTCGCTGGGTGTCGGCCCGTACGTCGTCGACGACGTCGACATCGAAGCGATCGCGCTCTACACCAACAACCCGCCGTGCGGCGCCATGCGCGGCTTCGGCGCGGTCCAGGCGTGCTTCGCCTACGAGGCGCAGATGGACAAGCTCGCCGCCGAACTGGGCATGGATCCCGTCGAGTTCCGGCAGCTCAACGCCATGGAGCAGGGCAGCCTCCTGCCGACCGGGCAGGTCGTCGACTCGCCCGCCCCGGTCGCCGAGCTGCTGCGCCGGGTCAAGGCCCGGCCGCTGCCGCCCGAGCGCCAGTGGGAGGTCGCCGGCGAGGCGGCCGACGTACGGGCCCTGCCCGGCGGCCTGTCCAACACCACCCACGGCGAAGGCGTCGTACGCGGCATCGGCTACGCGGTCGGCCTCAAGAACGTCGGCTTCTCCGAGGGCTTCGACGACTACTCCACCGCCCGGGTCCGCATGGAGGTCATCGCCGGCGAACCGGTCGCCACCGTGCACACCGCGATGGCGGAGGTCGGGCAGGGCGGCGTCACCGTCCACGCCCAGATCGCCCGCACCGAGCTCGGCGTCGCCCAGGTCACCATCCACCCGGCCGACACCCGGGTCGGCTCGGCCGGATCCACCTCCGCCTCCCGGCAGACGTACGTCACCGGCGGCGCGGTGAAGCACTCCTGCGAGGCCGTCCGCGAGAAGGTCCTGGAGATCGGCCGCCGCAAGTTCGGTACGTACCATCCGGCCTGGGCCACCGCCGAGCTGCTCCTCGAGGACGGCAAGGTCGTCACCGACGGCGGCGAGGTGCTGGCCGATCTGGTGGACGTACTGGAGGACGAGGCGGTCGACATCGAGCTGGAGTGGCGCCACCGGCCCACCGAGGCGTTCGACCTGCGCACCGGACAGGGCAACGGCCACGTCCAGTACTCCTTCGCCGCGCACCGCGCCGTCGTCGAGGTCGACACCGAGCTCGGTCTGGTCAAGGTCATCGAACTGGCCTGTGCCCAGGACGTCGGCAAGGCGCTCAACCCGCTGTCCGTCGTCGGCCAGATCCAGGGCGGCACCACCCAGGGGCTGGGTGTCGCCGTCATGGAGGAGATCATCGTCGACCCGAAGACCGCGAAGGTGCGCAACCCGTCCTTCACGGACTATCTGATCCCCACCATCCTCGACACGCCGACCATCCCGGTCGATGTGCTCGAACTCGCCGACGACCACGCCCCGTACGGGCTCCGTGGCATCGGCGAGGCCCCGACCCTGTCGTCCACCCCGGCCGTCCTCGCGGCGATCCGGAACGCGACGGGACTGGAGCTGAACAGGACGCCGGTGCGCCCCGAACACCTCACCGGCACCTGAGAGCGGCTCCCGCCGAACTCTCCGGGCGGGGCGCGCCCGCCGGGAACGTCACACTTCCGCCGCGCGCACCGCCCGGAGATCCGAAGCACCGCACCGCTCGCGGTCTTCCGAAATCCGAGCAGCACCCGCAGCACCGCTGTGTGCGAAAAAGCGCAGTACCCGCACACGCACGCTGCAGGAACCGTTCGTCCCGGGCCGTCCCCCGGGTCGTGCAGCCAAGCAGTCATCCCAAATCCCGCATCCAGAGTCTCCATCGCGGGTGCCCCTGTGAACCTTGGGAGTCAGGCATCATGACCCAGCAGTCAGCGGAGCCCAGGACAACCGCGGAGGAAGCGGGCCGCGGCTCGCGCATCCCCGCCGGCAGATCGTGGCTCGACCGGTACTTCCACATATCCGAGCGTGGATCCACCGTCGCGCGAGAAGTGCGCGGCGGCGTCACGACCTTCATGGCCATGGCGTACATCCTGCTGCTCAACCCGCTCATCCTCGGCGGCCAGGACGTCGAAGGACATCTGCTCAGCCGGCCGGGGCTGATCACCGCCACCGCACTCGCGGCGGCCGCGACCACCCTGCTGATGGGTCTCGTCGGCAAGGTGCCGCTGGCCCTCGCCGCCGGCCTCAGTGTCTCCGGCGTCCTGTCGTCGCAGGTCGCGCCCGCCATGACCTGGCCGCAGGCCATGGGCATGTGCGTGATGTACGGCGTGGTGATCTGCCTCCTGGTGGTCACCGGCCTGCGTGAGCTGATCATGAACGCGATCCCGCTCCCGCTGAAGCACGGCATCACCATCGGCATCGGGCTCTTCATCGCCCTGATCGGCCTCTACAAGGCCGGTTTCGTCGGCAGGGGATCGCCGACGGGACCGCCCGTCACGCTGGGCGTCGACGGCGAGCTCGCCGGCTGGCCCGTCCTGGTCTTCTGCGTCACCCTTGTGCTGATCTTCATGCTGCAGGCCCGCGCCGTCCCCGGGGCGATCCTCATCGGCATCGTCGCCGGTACCGTGATCGCGGTCGTCGTCCACAAGGTGGCCGGGCTCGACGCCAAGGCGTGGAACATGTCGCCGCCGGAGCTGACCGGCGGTGCGGTCTCCGCCCCGGACTTCTCCCTCTTCGGGAAGGTCGAGTTCGGCGGCTGGGGCGACGTCGGCGCGATGACCGTCGGCTTCATCGTCTTCACCCTGGTGCTGGCCGGCTTCTTCGACGCCATGGCCACCATCATCGGTGTCGGTACGGAGGCCGGGCTCGCCGACGGCAGGGGCCGGATGCCGGGCCTGTCCAAGGCGCTGTTCATCGACGGCGCCGGCGGTGCGATCGGCGGTGTCGCGGGCGGCTCCGGCCAGACCGTGTTCGTCGAGTCGGCGACCGGCGTCGGTGAAGGCGCACGCACCGGTCTCGCCTCCGTGGTCACCGGCCTGTTCTTCGCGGCCTGCCTCTTCTTCACCCCGCTCACGGCGATCGTGCCGCCGCAGGTCGCCTCCGCGGCCCTGGTCGTCATCGGAGCGATGATGATGCAGAACGCCAGGCACGTCGACTGGAGCGACCGGGCGATCGCCGTCCCCGTCTTTCTCACCGTCGTGCTGATGCCGTTCACCTACAGCATCACCCCGGGAGTCGCCGCCGGCGTCCTCTCCTATGTGGCCATCAAGGCTGCTCAGGGCAGGGGCCGGGAGATCGGTGGCTTCATGTGGGGCCTTACCTTCATCTTCGTCATCTACTTCGCACTGCATCCGATCGAGAGCTGGCTGGGAGTCAACTGACCCCCGTCCCTGAACACCACGCCGAAGGAGCCACGTCATGCTGGACATCGCCGAAGAGCTGCACCGGTGGGTCGGGCAAGGACGCGAATTCGCCGTCGCGACCGTCGTGGCGGTCGGCGGGAGCGCGCCCCGGCCGCCGGGAGCCGCTCTCGCCGTCGACCGCGACGGGACGGTGATCGGTTCGGTCTCCGGCGGGTGTGTGGAGGGGGCCGTGTACGAGCTGTGCCGACAGGCCCTCGACGACGGGACCACCGTACGGGAGCGGTTCGGCTACAGCGACGACGACGCCTTCGCGGTCGGGCTGACCTGCGGCGGCATCATCGACATCCTGGTGACACCGGTCCGTGCGGACGACCCCGCACGCCCGGTGTTCGCCGCCGGTCTCGCCGCCGCCGTGCGGGGGGAGGCGGCGGCGGTCGTACGGGTCACCGACGGGCCGGCCGAACTCCTCGGCCGCCCGCTCCTCGTCCGCCCCGGTGGTTCGTACGAGGGCGGGCTCGGCGGACATCCGGAGCTGGACCGCACCGCGGCGGCCGAGGCCCGGGCGATGCTGGACGCGGGCCGGACCGGCCCGGTCACGATCGGTGCCGAGGGATCGCGCTGCGGCCGGCCGCTCCAACTGCTCGTCGAGTCGAGCGTCCCGCCGCCCCGGATGATCGTCTTCGGGGCCATCGACTTCGCCGCCGCCCTGGTCCGGGCCGGCAAGTTCCTCGGCTACCACGTCACCGTCTGCGACGCCCGGCCCGTCTTCGCGACGAAGGCCCGATTCCCCGACGCCGACGAGGTGGTCGTCGACTGGCCGCACCGCTATCTGGCGTCGACCGCCGTGGACGCGCGCACGGCCCTGTGCGTACTGACCCACGACGTGAAGTTCGACATCCCGCTGCTGGAGACGGCGCTGAAGCTGCCGGTGTCGTACGTCGGGGCGATGGGATCGCGCCGCACCCATCTGGAGCGCAACGAACGGCTCCTCGACGCCGGCGTCACCGAGCTCGAACTGGCCCGGCTGCACTCGCCGATCGGCCTCGACCTCGGCGCCCGCACCCCCGAGGAGACCGCGCTGTCGATCGCCGCCGAGATCGTCGCCGACCGGCGCGGCGGCAGCGGGGTTTCGCTCACCGGGGCACACACCCCGATCCACCACGAGGGCGGCCAACCGCCTGCCGGACACATCTCCTGGGTGGCCTGACCCGCACGGCCGAACGTTTCCGGCGCCGGCTCCGTCAAAGGAGGCGTGCATCTGCTGCTCGTCGTCGACGGGTTCCGCCATGTCGCGCGTCCGTTCCCGGGGAGCGGGACCGTGATGACGCGTATGGCGATCGAGCCTCGCCTCAGGGACTCCGGGGACCGGGGCCCGTGGGTGAAAGCAGCGGAAAAGAGGTGGAGTCGGCGGAGTTCGCCGGAACTCCCCGAAGGGCGGGATGCCGCCACGGCGGTATCCCGCCAGCGGAAGGCGCAGACGTGGGTGTGAATTTGCCGGTACATCAACCCCATGACATTCACACCCTCCTCCGCTTCCGGCCGGGCGAGACCTGTGCGCGCGGGACGCAGGGCCCTGCTCATAGCGACCTCGGTCGCTCTTGTGAGTGGTGCCCTGCTGCCCGCAGCAGGTGCCGCTTCGGCGGCGCAGGCCGCCCCCGGCGCCACCGGGCAGTCCCGGACCTCGGTCCACCAGTACGACATCACCCTGCTCACCGGCGACGTCGTCCACTACGAGGACGGTGCCGGCAAGCAGGACACCGTGACCGTGGACCGTCCCGACGGTGCGGTCGGCGGTGTGCATGTCCAGCAGGTCGGCGACGACGTCTACGTCCTGCCCGACGAGGCGACCGCGCTCATCGCGTCCGGGAAGCTGGACCGCCGGCTGTTCAATGTCTCGGGCCTCGCCAAGATGGGCTACGACGACAAGAAGACCGGTGGCATCCCGCTCATCGCCACCTACCCGGCGGGCCGGGCGCGTTCGCTGCCCGCCGTGCCCCGCGGGGCCAAGACGGTCCGTCAGCTCGACAGCATCCACGGTGCCGCGCTGAAGGCCGACAAGGACACCGCCCGTACCTTCTGGAACGACATCGCGCGTCCGTCCAACGCCCGGTCGCTCGACGACGGCATCGCCAAGCTGTGGCTCGACGGCCGCGTCGAGGCGGCGCTGAAGGACTCCGTGCCGCAGATCGGCGCCCCGCAGGCGTGGGCCGAGGGGTACGACGGCAAGGGCACCAAGGTCGCCGTCCTCGACACCGGCATCGACCCGACCCACCCGGACGTCAAGGACCGCATCCTCGAGTCGAAGAGCTTCGTGCCCGACCAGGACGTCCTCGACAAGCACGGCCACGGCACCCACGTCGCCTCCACCATCGCGGGCTCCGGCGCCGCTTCGGACGGCGTCAACAAGGGGGTCGCCCCCGGCGCGGACCTGATCATCGGAAAGGTCCTCAGCAACGAGGGCTCCGGCGCGGACTCCGGCATCATCGCCGCGATGGAGTGGGCGAAGGCCGAAGGCGCCGACGTCGTATCCATGAGCCTCGGCTCCGACATCCCGGACGACGGCACCGACCCGATGTCGCAGGCGGTCGACGCTCTCTCGGCGGACGGCGGCCCGCTGTTCGTGATCGCCGCGGGCAACGCGTACGGCGAGGGCACCATCGGTTCGCCCGGTTCGGCCGACAAGGCGCTGACCGTCGCCGCCGTCGACAAGCAGGACGCGCGCGCGGACTTCTCCTCCATGGGCCCGCTCACCCGGTCGAACGGGCTGAAGCCCGACCTGTCCGCCCCCGGCGTCGACATCAACGCCGCCGCCTCGCAGGCGATCCCCGGCATCAGCGGCATGTACCAGCAGATGTCCGGAACGTCGATGGCGACCCCGCACGTAGCGGGCGCCGCGGCGATTCTGAAGCAGCGTCACCCCGACTGGTCCGGTGAGCGCATCAAGGACGCGCTGATGTCCTCGTCGAAGCAGCTGCCCGACTACACGCCGTACCAGCAGGGCACCGGCCGCGTCGATGTGAAGGCGGCGGTGGACACGAGGATCGAGGCCACCGGCTCCGTCGCGGTCGCCACGTACGACTGGCCGCACAGCGCCTCCGACCCGGTCGCCCAGCGCACGATCACGTACCGCAACACCGGTACGCAGGACGTCACCCTGGACCTGGCCACCGACACGGACTCGGCCGCGTACACGCTCTCGACGCCGAAGCTCACCGTCCCCGCCGGATCCACCGCCGACGCCGTGCTGTCGCTGGACCCGTCGAAGGTCGAGCCGGGCACCACGTTCTCCGGCCAGGTCGTCGCGAAGGGCGCGTCCGGCGCGACCGTCGCGCACACGGGCTTCGCACTGAGCAAGGAGCGGGAGCTCTACGACCTCACGTACAAGCTCCGCGACCGCGCGGGCCAGCCGATGGACGGCTATGTCGTCGTCGGCGATCTGAACGACCCGTTCGGCAGCCTCAACGTCGTCCCGGTCTCCGGCGACACCACGCTGCGGCTGCCCCCGGGCACCTACACCTCCTGGGCCTCCGTCGACGTCGACGGTGACCGCCCGGACTCGAAGGCCGTCGCCTTCCTCGCAGAGCCGGAGACGGTCCTCGACAAGCCGACCACCGTCACCCTGGACGCGTCCAAGGCCCACAAGATCAGTGTGCGGACGCCGAAGGAGACCGAGACGCGGCAGCTGCGCTACGACATGGCGCGCACCTCACCGAACGGCATGGTCTTCCGCGACGCGTACCAGATCCCGATGACGTACGACCAGCTGTGGGCAAGCCCGACGAAGAAGGTCACCCAGGGCAGCTTCAGCTTCCTGACCCGCTGGCGCCAGGGCGAGAAGCAGATCGACCTGTCGGTCGACGGCCGTGACGTGCCGGTGGCCGTGCAGGGCGGTTCGCCCGTCGCCGAGAACGGCAGTCAGAAGCTGACCGGTGTCTTCGCGCGCAACGGCGCCGCGGCCGACTACCAGGGGCTGGACGTCAAGGGCAAAGCCGTCGTGGTCCGCCGCAGCGACGCGGTCGCCGCGGCCGACCGGCTGACCAACGCGCTTGCCGCGGGCGCCGAGGCGCTCTTCGTCGTCAACGACGGCCGCGGTGTGGCGATGGAGCAGTACACCGAGTGGGGCACCACGACCACCATTCCGGTCGCCTCGGTGCAACAGCTGGCCGGCGAGACCCTGATCAAGGAGGTCACGCGGGGCGAGAAGCTGACCATGACCCAGCGCAGGTTCGCCGGGTACGTGTACGACCTGGTCGACCGCCACAACGGCACCGTCCCGGACCGCTCGCTGGCGTTCGCCCCGTCGGCCCGCGAGCTGGCGAAGGTGGAGAACACCTTCTACGGGCACAAGGCCACCCTCGGCGGTGGCTACCGCTACGACATCCCGGACTACGGGCCCGGCATCGGCTTCGCCGAGTACGAGAAGTTCCCCGGAACCCGTGACGAGTGGGTCACCCCGCTTCCCGGCGCCTCCTTCTGGTACGAGGAGCATTCGGTCTTCAACGCCACGGAGACCGGCTTCGCGCACGAGATGCGCGGTGGCAACGACGACTACACAGCCGGCCGCACCTACGACACCGACTGGTTCGCGCCGATCAGCCGCCCGCGTCTGGGTACCGGCTACTGGGGTCCGTTCCGGTCCGTCAGCAACGACATGCAGTTCAACTTCACCCCGTGGACGGACTCGGGCGCGGGCCACTCGGGCTCCATGCCGGAGGACGAGTACGACACCACCACGACCGCTTTCTACCAGGGCGACACACTGGTCCAGAGCGTTGCGGGCCGGGCCGGGTACATCGGGGGCCTCTCTGCGGAGAAGCTGCCGTACCGCTTCGTCCTCGACTCCACCCGCGACGGCGACGTGTGGAAGACCTCCACCCGCACGCACACCGAGTGGAGCTTCGTCTCGGGCCAGATGGACCAGAACGGTCCCTGGCAGGCCGACCTGCCGTTGCTCCAGCTCGACTACAAGGTCGACACCGACCTCGCCGGTGACGTCGAGGCCGGCCGGTGGACCGAGATCGGTCTCGCCTCCGGTACGCAGGAGTGGCTGGAGGGCTCGGTGAAGGCGAAGAAGGCCTCGCTGTCGGTGAGTTACGACGACGGCAGGACCTGGGTCGGCGCGGAGGTGCACAGGACCTCCGACGGTCACTGGACCGCCCGGTTCCAGACGCCCGGGAAGGCCGGCGGCTTCGTCTCGCTCAAGGCGCACGCCGAGGACGGGAAGGGGCTCGGCGTCGACCAGGAGATCATCCGCGCGTTCGGTCTGAAGTGACCTTCCCCGCAGCGATCTGCTGAGCGGCCCGATCGAGGCGGCTGCGCACCCCGGACCGGGATGCGCAGCCGCCTCTTCGCGTTCGGCAGCGGGGGAGCGTCACCGCCGGTCACGTCCCCACGTGAACGCCACGCAGAGCAGTACCGGCGCCGCCGCGAGCGCGAAGCACGCCGCGAGCGGCACCCGGCCCACCAGCAGGCCGACCGCGGCCGTGCCCGCCGAAGATCCGGCATTGACCGCGGTGTTGACCCAGGCACCCGCCTGTGTCCGGCTGCCCGGGCCGACGGACTCGTCCGCGATCAGGTACGCGGTGGTGAGGGCGGGAGCGACGAACAGCCCGGCCGCGGCGACCACCGCCACCAGGACGTAAAGGTTCGGTGACGCCCCCGCCACCATGAGGGCCGTCCCCAGTGCCACGGCAAGTGCCGTCAGCCGTAGCCGACTTGACCTACGCCACGAGACGGCGCCGTAGGCCAGACCGCCGACCGCGCTCCCGGCGGAGAGCGACGCCAGCACCCAGGCCGCGGCCGCACCTTGACGATGCAGGTCGGTGAAGGCCACCACGAGCAGGTCGAGGGCCCCCAGACACAGACCGACGCCTGCCGTCACCACGACCGCGTGACGCAACCCGGCGACACCGAGCAGCCGTTGCCCGGTGGATCCGGAAGGGCCGGCCTGTGCCTCCTTCGGGGGGCGGGCACCCGTGCCGCGCACCGCCGGGGACGACACCATCGCGATGGCCCCCACGAGCACGAGCGCGGCGCTGACCGCCACACCGGTCGCGGGCTCGGCGAACCTCACCAGGAGGCCCACCAGCAACGGCCCGGTGACGAACAGCAGTTCCTCGGCCACGCCGTCCAGGCTGTAGGCCCGCTGCAGCAGTTCCCTGTCGGGTACGAGGGTGCTCCACACGGTCCGCATCACCGGACCGAGCGGTGGTGTGCAGGCGCCGGCGGTCACGGCCAGCACCCCCAGGTGGAACCCCGACGCACCGGGCCGCCAGGTGGCATACGCGACGGCGGAGAGGAGCAGCGCGTAGGCGGTGGCCATGGGCGGCAGCGCCCGGCGTGGCCCGTACCGGTCTATCAGTGCGGCGCGGGCGGGCGAGAGAAAGACACTGGTGGCCCCGAACAGCGCCATGACGGCGCCCGCCACGGAGTACGAGCCGGTGGCCCCTTTGACCGCCAGCATCAGGGAGAGGGAGACCATCCCGTACGAGAGCCGCCCCAGGAGTGCCGCACCGAAGGTGCGGGAGGCATGACGGGTACGCAGGACGGTCGCGTACGAAGGAGCGCGCGAAGGCGAAAGCATGGGGGCTTGTCCTCGGAAATGCAGTACGGAGACACACACTGCGCGTGTGCAGGGACGCCGAAGTGCCGCACCCCGGGGTGACACGGGGTGCGGGCGGTGCGGAGTCCTAGACACGGAGGAGGAGCATGCGTGCCAACGTAGCAGGTGGCCTGCGGGCGCCGTCAGCCCTGCGGGCAGCTGCCGTTGCCGGTGTCCTGCGCCACCTGTGGACGCACGGAAACCGTGCACGCCGGACCGGCGTCACTCGGCGCCGCCTTCGACCCCGGCTCGCCGGTTCCGCCGCCGGGCAAGGACCGGGCGGGGGACGTCGAGCCGGAGCCAGGGCGCAGGCGGGGCGGGGTCAGCGGCCCGCCTGCAGCGCCGCCCAGTTGCCGCTGCCCGTGATCCCGTCGACGGCCGGCCCACGGGCCGTCTGGTACGTGCGCACCGCTGTCTCCGTGGTGGCACCGAAAGTCCCGTCGGCGTCCACGGTCGTGCCGAGCGCCGCGGTCAGCGAGCGCTGGAGCCGCCTCACATCCGGGCCCGAGCTGCCCTGCTGCAGAGTCGGCGTGGTGCCGGCCGACAGCAGAGCGGTCCAGGTCTGCGCGCCGACGATGCCGTCGGCAGTCAGCTCGCGGGCCGTCTGGTACGCCTTCACCGCGCTCTCGGTGCCCGCGCCGAAGGCTCCCGCCTCGTCGCCGGTGGTGAAGCCCTGCTCGGTCAGCAGCTGCTGCACCGCCTCGACCCGGGCGCCCGACGATCCGCTCCGCTGGCTCGTGTACGAGGTGAAGCTCAGCCCCTCGCCGCTGCCGTCGGTGCCGTCGCCTTCGACGTAGCCCATGTAGAGGTTCCAGTCCCAGTACTTCCCCGGGTCGGTGTGGTCGCTGTCCTGCGCCTCGCTGTGCCCGATGATGTGCGTCCGGTCCTTGGGGATCCCGTACGTGTCGCACAGCGCGCGGGTCAGCGCGGCCGAGGAACGGTACATCGCGTCCGTGAACCAGGACGGGTCGTCGACGAAGCCCTCGTGCTCGATCCCGAGCGCCGAGGCGTTGGCGTTCTTCGCGTGGTACGCGGTGTCGCGGTCGCGCACCATCTGTGTGATCTGCCCGTCGGAGGAGCGGATCACATAATGGGCGCTCACCTCGGACGTGGGGTTCTGGAACCAGCTGATGGTGCCCGCGTACGACCCCTGCGTGACATGGATGATCACCTTGTCGATCTTCGCCGACCGGCCGGCGGCGAAGTTGTGCGCATCGGCCGGGACCCACAGGGCGGACGGGTAGTCGGGGCTCTGCGTGCGTACGTCGGCGGTGGCGAACGGGCCCTTCTCCGGAGCGACGGGCCGCGCCGCGACCGAGATCCGCTCGCCGCCGGGGACGGTGGCGCTGAGCCCGTGCGCCAGGAACGTGTAGACGGCGTCGGCGTAGAGGGCGGCGGTGCGGCCGGTCGAGCCGCTGTACTGCGCGACGGCCGGGTACCAGGCGTCGATGTCGTCGCGCTCGCCGCCGTCGAGGCCGAGCCGGTCCGCATACCAGCGCAGCACGGCCGCGCCGCCCAGGATGTTGGCCGTGGTGTCCCGCCGCAGCCGTGACAGCGGCTCACCGGTGAGGTCGGCAGCCTTCTCCAGCGTCCGGTTCGTGGGGTTGCTCACCAGGTGCATCACGCCGTACCCGTTCGCCTGGCTGGGGCGGCCGGCGTGGCCGTCGAGGTGGGTCTCGCCGTAGCCGACGGCGGCGAGCAGATCGCGCGGTACGTCGAACTGCCCGGAGGCCCTGACGAATGCCTGGTTCATGGCGTGACGGGTGGCGGCCTGGGGCGCCGGAGGAGGCGCGGCGGGGGCGGCTAGGGCCGGTGTGCCGGTCGCGGCCAGCGCGGTGACGGTGAGGGCTGCGAGGACGGATGCGCGGACCCTTGTGTGGGCTGCGGCTCGTCTGGGCATACCTGCTCCTGCTCTGTGGGGAGAAGAACCGCCCACGGACCCGAGTGGGGTGGGCCGAGGGCCGCGAAGCCGCCCACGGTATGCATCTGTTCAGGGCATGACAATGATCTTGCCGTGTGTCGAACTCCCCTTCACTCCAATGGCATGGGGGCGACGGGTGGGAGCTCCGGGGGTGGAGCTGCGATTCGGACACCTGGACGGTCAACCACCGCACGGGGGAACGCGGGCCGGACACCTCACCGCGAAGGCGTATAAAGGGTCCCTCCGGAACCGGTCGGCGTCACCCGACGGCACGTACACCTCACGCGGCAGGCGTCACCGCGTACGACAGCGGAGGAGTGCCTCATGGGCACGGCAGAAGAGATCAGCACCTTGCTTGTGTCGAACTTCGGGACCGATCCCCGGACCATCGGGCCCGAGGTGTCGCTCCATCAGCTCCGCCTGGACTCACTGGCGCTGGAGGAGCTGCGGCTCCTGATCGAGGACCGGATCGGCGTCGACCTGGACGATGTCCAGCTGTCCTCGCGGGACACCTGGGGCCGGCTGGTCGAGACGGTCGACGGCAAGGCGGCGGCATGATCCCCCGCACGGTCACGGAGGGCCGCACGGCCGGTGCGGACGCCGAGGGCCGGGCGACCCGCGCACTCGCCGAGGACGCGGCGACCCGCACGCTCGCAACGGGTCAGCCGGTCCGACCGCCCGGCGAGGTCACGGCGCCCCGCCCGCCCACCGAAGGCGTGACGACCCGTCCCGCCCCGCCCCGCCGTGTCCCGTCACCCCGCCCGGAGCCGTTCAGCGCCGCCGTCACCGGAGTCGGACTCGTCACCGCCGCAGGCGTGGGCGCCGGCAACACCTGGCGCGCCGTCTGCGAGGCGGCCGCCGCACCCTCCGTCCTGCGGCGTCCCGAACTCGCAGATCTGCCCTGCGACTTCATGTACACCATCACGGGCCTGGACACGAAGGCCGTCCTCGGTGTGGCCGCGCACCGGCTGATGGACCGCTTCTCCCAGCTCGCCGTCATCGCGGCCCGCGAAGCCGTCGCCGACGCCGGGCTCGACCCCTCGGTCTGGGAGAGCGGGCGGGTCGCGGTCGTCATCGGCTCCGCCCACGGCGGTCTGCCCTTCTACGACGAGCAGCACGCCACCCTCGCCGGGCGCGGCGCACGCCGCGTCTCCCCGAAGCTCGCCCCGCTGACCGTCGTCAACGGCGCCGCCAGCAGCGTCGCCACGGACCTCGGCGTCCACGGCCCGAGCCAGGCCGTCTCCACCGCCTGCTCCTCCGGCACCGTCGCGATCGGCACCGCCCACCAGATGCTGCGCGCCGGCGCCTGCGACATCGTCATCGCGGGCGGCGCCGAATCGGTGTGCTCCCGGCTGCTCATCGCCAGCGCCTGCCAGTTGAAGGCCGTCTCCACCCGCCGCGACGACCCCGGGGCGGCCTGCCGCCCGTTCGACGTCCACCGCGACGGCTTCGTCGTCGGTGAGGGTGCCGGGCTCCTCGTGCTCGAACGCCCGGAACACGCACGCGCCCGCGGCGCCGGGATCCGCGCCCACATCGCCGGATACGGGGCGTCGAGCGACGCGTACTCCGCGGTCGCCCCCGATCCCGAAGGGCTCGGCATCGAACGGGCGCTGCGTACCGCCCTCGCCGACGCCGGGTTCGACGGCGCGGACGTCGGCCATGTCAACGCCCACGGCACCTCGACCGTCTCCAACGACCTCATCGAGGCGACGATGCTCCGCCGGGTCCTCGGCGACCGCGCCCTCGTCACCTCCAACAAGTCGATGACCGGGCACACCCTCGGTGCCGCAGGGGGCATCGAGACCGCGTTGACCGTGCTCGCGCTTCAGCACCAGCTCGTGCCGCCCACGGTCAATCTCGACGCACCCGACCCGGAGATCCCCATCGAGGTGGTCGCCAAGGAGGCCCGCCCGGGCCTGTTCGACGTCGCCGTCAAGACCTCGCTCGGCTTCGGCGGCCACAATGCCGCACTCGTCCTCACCAGGGCCTGACGCAGAAACGGAAGACCCCGCATGCCCCAGGAGACCGTCCGCAGCCTCTCGGTGAACGGACTGCGGTACGGCTACCGACTCCTGCAGCAGCCCGCAGCGCGCACCGAACCGGTCGTCATCCTCGGCGGCGCGCTCCAAGGGATGTTCGGCTGGCCCCAGATGGACCACCACGTGGGAGCGGTGGCCGACGTCGTCACCGCCGACCTGCCCGGCATGGGCGGGGCCGATCCCCTCCCGGACGTGCCCAGTGCCGGGATCCTGCGCTCCGCCCTCACCCGGATCATCGACGACCTCGGCGTGGAGAGGGTCAACCTCTTCGGGTACTCCTACGGCACCTCGATCGCCCTCCAGTGCGCCCAGCACGAGCCGGGCCGCGTCGCCCGGTTGATCCTCGGCGGCGTGCCGTCGCACATCGACGACGGTCAGCGCGCCCACTGGCTGCGGGCCGAGGAACGGCTGAAGGCCGGTGACCTCGAAGCCGCCGCCGCGCTCGCGGCCGAGGGGCTGATGTGCCTCGACCCGGACCGAAGGGTCCACCGCAGGGAGCTGGCGCTGCGCTACGTACGCCGTTCGCTCCTGCACGCGATGTCGGGGTCCCCGCACGCGGCGGACTCCGTGAACAGGGTGCTGGGCGACCCGCCGGACTTCTCCGGGGGGCTGACGGGCGTACCCGCCCTGGTCTTCGCCGGCGAGCACGACACGGTGAGTTCGCCCGCCCAGCAGCGGGAGTTCGCCGCCACGATCGAGGGCAGCCGCTTCCTCACCCTCGCGGATTCCGACCACTGGGTCATCCTGGAACGGCCCGACGACGTGGCGGACCTGGTGGCACGGTTCTTCACCGACCGCCCGCTCGACACCGCCCCGGGCATCGCCACGCTGCCGCACCGGCGCCGGGCGGAACACGATGCGGCGGTCTCCGCATAAGCCGTGCGACGGTGAACCGGACGATGGTCGTGCGCTTGCCGAACAGGCCGAAGCCCTGACCCCGCCCGGCCGCGCCGACGGCAGGCCCGAACACCGTGCGGCCCCGGTCCCTTCCGCGGAGGCTGTCCACGGAAGGGACCGGGGCCGGTCTCCCGACGCCCGCCGGGCGGGCCGGCCGGGCCGGGTCACATCAGGTCAGTGGTGACCCTGGACCGGAGCGTTCACGTCCACGCGCACGATCTGCGGGTCGTGGTCGCTCGCCTGGTCGGCGAACTCCGCGTTGATGTGCACCACGTCGTAGTCGAAGCGGCAGATGCCGGGGCTGGTCAGGATATGGTCGAGCGTCTGCGAGTTGCCCTCGTACACATAGCTGTACTGCTCGTTCGTCGGCAGGGTGGTGATCAGCGGCTTGAGCGCTCCGTCGGAGGCCAGCTTCTGCACCGTCGGGGAGAACGCGAAGTCGTTGAGGTCACCGAGGGCGATGACCCGGGCCGACTTGTCCGCCGCCAGCAGTGACTTGACGAAGGTGTTGACCTCGGCCGCCTGCTTCACGCGCTTCGTCTCGGAGCTGCGCGTCGGCTCCTGGTAGCGGCCGTGCAGTGGCTGGTCGCCGCCCTTGGAGGCGAAGTGGTTGCCGATGACGAACACCGGCTTCCCGTGGAAGCGGAACTCGCCGACCAGGGGCTTGCGGCTGTCGTCCCAGGCGTCGCTGGTCGGGTTGATGCGGCCGGGCGAGGCCGACAGCGTGACGCCCTTCCTGGTGTCCACGGCCGTCACCGCGGTGGTCGCATCGCCGCCCGGACGGTCCACGAACTCGACCCGCTCGGGGTTGAAGAGGAAGACGTTGCGGATGTTGCCGCCGGGCTCGCCGCCGTCCTTGCCGTCCTCGGGGGCGATGTAGCGCCACGCGTACTGCGGGCCGCCCGCCGCGACGATCGCGTCGGTGAACCGCTTGAGCGTCGCCTCGGAGCCGACCGTGCCGTCGCTGACCGCGCCGTTGTCGTCCTGGATCTCCTCCAGCGACACGATGTCCGGCGAGGAGAGGTTGACCGCGACCCCCTGGGCGAGGGTGTCGAACTTCGCCTGCTGGTCGAGCGCGTCCAGGTTCTCCACGTTGTACGTGGCGACCGCGAGCTCCTTGTCCTTCTGCTTCCGGGTGACCTCACGCCGCAGGTGGTGGTCGGTGAGCGTGCCGAGCTCGGTGGCCTGGAGGTTGTAGCCGCCGAAGGAGTCGTAGTCCAGGACACCGGTGGTGGTGCCGGACAGCACGTCGCCGACGTTCGCGGCGGGGAACGGGCGGGTGGTGTCGAGCGACATCACCTTGATGCGGCCGGTGTTCTGGTCGGTGTACGAGGAGTAGAGCGTGCCACCGCGCCGGGTCGGGTTCTCGTTCGGCTTGACGGTCACCCAGACCTCGCCGTACGCGGTCGTCGCACCCGTGACCCGGGTGTCGGCGATCTCGACGCGGGTGCCTTCGAGCGACTCGTACCGGTCGAGGGCGTACGTCGCCGGGTCGAGGGGCAGCGCGTCGATCGAACCGCCGCCTGCCGAGGGGACGTACGCGCCGGGCACGGACGCCGCATCGAGCACGACCGGTGCGGGCAGTGCGTTGCCCGACGACAGGACCGTGACCCTGGGGGCGGTGATCTCGGTGATCGACTGGGTGGTGGCCGACGGGTAGTACTCGTCCACCTTGCCGCTGACCAGCACCGCGTCGCCGACCGCGACGGCCGGGGCGGCGGAGCCGGTGTAGACGAAGACGCCTTCGCCGGTACGGGCGTCCGCGTCCGGTGCCGCGTCCTGGATCCAGAAGCCGCGCGAGCCGCTGGTCCGCACCGCCGTGACGACGCCGGGGACCCCGGTCACCGACTGGCCGTCCAGCGGCGACACACGGGTGGTGCCCTGGATGTCGTGGATCCTGACCGGGCCGGGCTCGGTCGGGTTGCCCGGGTCGCCCGGACCCGAACCGCCGGACGTCTCACCGGCCGTGTTGACCGGTGTCGCGGCGCCCGCGGTCAGGTCGGCGGCGTTGTCGTCGGTGTCGGCGAGCGACGTGCCGCGCGCCACGGAGGCGGTGGCGGAGGTGCCCGTCGCCGGCCCGCTGCCTTCCCGCACGACCGCGGAGCCGTAGCCGACGAGGTCCACGATGCGGGTGTCGGCGGCGCAGTCGGCCGCGGTCTTGCAGGTCAGCGGGGTGGTGCCGGAGACGAGTGCGATCGTCCCGCTGGTCGCGGACATGGCGACGGTGCCGGTGGCGTCCGGGGTCGGCAGCGCGACGGTGCCGCCGGTGCCCGCGGCCTCGGCGACCAGGTACCGGCCGCCGGGGGCGACGGAACCGGTCAGTGCGGACACCTGCCACAGCGAACCGGCCGACGGAGTGCCGGGCAGGTACTGGACGCTGAAGCCGGACAGGTCGTACGCGGCGGAGCCGGCGTTGGCCAGCTCGACGAAGTCGCGGGTGAGCGTCGCCCCGGAGTTGCCTCCGCCGCCGTACACCTCGGAGATCACGGCGGTCGATGACGGGGCCGCGAAGGCGGCAGGCAGCGCGGTCGCCGAGAGGGTCACGGTGACGGCGCCGGCCAGCAGGACGGAACGCGGTCTGGATATGTGCACGGTCAGCTGCCCCTCAGAGTGTGATGAGAGGCCACAAGCTATGCGCGTAGAACCGGCCATGACAAGGCATCAGAGGTTAATTCCAGAAATCGTTCCGACGCCCGGGTCCTCGGTCGTCCGTCCGTCGCTCGACAGGCAACCAAAAGGTTGCCTATGGTGATGGTGGTGACCAGGGAAGGCGGGGAGACGATGGCGACCGCGGCGGCGATGGACGCGATATTCAAGGCGCTGGCCGATCCGAGCCGCCGACAGCTCCTCGACCGGCTCAACGCGCGCGGCGGGCAGACTCTGCGCGAGCTGAGCGAGGGGCTCGCCATGAGCCGGCAGGCGGTGAGCAAACATCTGGCGGTCCTGGAGTCCGCCCTGCTGGTCACCACTGTCCGCAGGGGCCGCGAGAAGCTCCACTACCTCAACCCGGTGCCCGTCCAGGAAGTCGCCGACCGCTGGATCGGCCGGTACGAGCGCGGCCGTATGACCGCCCTGTCCCGCCTCAAACGCACACTGGAAGGAAGTCCGGTCATGGACAAGCCCGAGTTCGTCTACGTCACGTACATCCAGACCACGGCGGAAAAGCTCTACCAGGCGCTGATCGACCCCGAGTTCATCAAGATCTACATGGGCGGTTACGGCCCCGAGTCGAGCTGGGAGGTGGGCGCGCCGGTCCGCTGGAAAATGGATCCCGAGGGTGAGTTCGAGGAGGTCGGCCAGCGGGTCCTGGAGGCGGAGCCCGGCAAGCGGCTCTCGTACACCTGGCACACCCTGCAGCCCATGCACCGCGAGATGTTCGGTCGGATGCCGGACGAGGAGTGGGCCCAGGCGGTGAAGGAGCGGTCCAAGGTCACGTTCGACATCGAGCCCGCCGAGGAGGCCGCGATGGGCGTCAAGCTGACCATCACGCACGATGGCTTCGACAGTCCGGACAGCAAGATGCTGGAGGGTGTCAGCGGCGGCTGGATCATGATCCTCTCGACGCTCAAGACCCTGCTGGAGGGTGGCAGGTTCGTCTCCGACCAGGGCCGGGACGCGTCCGCGTAAGGCTGCCGAACGCACAGTTCGCCACGCACGGTTGTCCATGATGCGGGCAGTGGTTTGACCGGGTTACGTCGTTCCGGCTACGTTGCCCGCCATGCAGCGATCCGCACACCTGACGACTCGAGGTCATGTCGACCTCAAGCGTGTGTGCTCCGCCGCGTGTCACCAGGCCTGAGAGCACGACGCCCGCGCGACCGGCGCACCCTCGGATGCGGCCCATCGGGTCTTCGCAGGGCGTTTCTCTCCACGGGAGAAGCAGAGCCGCTGAGCGTGCCCGCACGTCGGCAGCGTCTGCCACGCGCTCCCTCTCCGAGGAGCGCGCACCGCCGCACCGGCTGCCCTCGAGGATCTGGAAGACATTGTGAAGAGCCTGTCTGCGCCCGTCCGCCGGCCCACCCCTCTGCGCCGCTCCGACATACCTGCCCCCGGGTCCGCGCGACGCGTCTCGGGCACCGGATCCGTACTGAGCGCCATCCTCGACCACGGCCCCGTCGCCAGGTCCACCGTCGCCCGGCTCACCGGGCTTTCGCCCGCGTCCGTGACCGGGCACGTCGGCCGGCTGCTGGCCCGCGGACTGGTCCGGGAGAGCGCCGAGACCGCCGGGCCGCGCGGGCTCGGGCGGCCGCACATCCCCGTGGAGATCGACACCGGCCGCTACCTGGTCTCCGGCGCGCACATCGCCGTCGCGCACTCGACGGTGTCCCTGATGGATCTGCGCGGCCGGATCGTCGCCGAGGACCGGCAGCCGCACCGGACCACGGACCCGCACCGAATGCTCGGCGACCTCGCCGCACGCCTGCCCCGGCTCGCCACCGCGCATGCGGCGGGCCGCTCCGTGCTCGCCCTGGGCGTCGCCACCGGGCACCGGGTCGACCCCGGGGCCGGCGTGATCGTGGAACATCCCCAGCTCGGCTGGCGCGATGTGCCGGTACGGGACGTCCTCTCCGCCGCGACCGGGCTGCCGGTCCATGTGGACAGCCACGCACGGGCGTTGGCGCGGGCGGAGCAGATGTTCGGCGAGACCTCGACCCGTACCAGCACGGTGCTGCTGTTCGTCGGCGCGGTCGTGGACGCGGCCTTCGCCACCGAGGGCGCCATGCACCGGGGGCCGCGCTCCGGGGCGGGCGGCGTCGCTCATCTGCCGCTCGGACCAAGCGGATCCGGTGGCGCCGAGCCCTGTTCCTGCGGGCGGACCGGCTGTCTCCAGTCCGAGGTGTCGGAGCGGGCCATGGTGCGGCGCGCGGCCGAACAGGGTCTACGGGTCGCCTCGTTCCGGGAACTGCTGGACCTGGCCCTGACGGGCGAGGCGCGGGCGCTGGAACTGCTCCGGCGCCGGGCGGGACTGGTCGGCCGCGCCGCGGCGCTGCTCCTGGACATGTTCGACCCCGAGGTGCTCGTCGTGGTCGAACCGGGAGCGGGCCGGATCCCGGAGTGTCTGGCCGAACTGCGCGCGCAGGTGGCGGACCGGTCCGCGGTCTGCGACGACGCCGAGCGCGCGGTGGTGCCGAGCAGCTTCACCGGCTCCGTACTGGCGACCGCGGGTGGCGCGGTGGCGCTGGACGCCCTGTACGGGGACCCGCTCGGCCGGTGGCCCGTGCTGCCCGCGGTGTGCTGACGAAGCGGCACGGCCCCCGATTTAATTCAGAGAGTTGCATTGTTGACCGGGTCCGAGCCCGAGCGAGATGATGGATTCATGACCAGCCAGCAGCGGAAATTCCGGTACGCGCCCCCGGTGGCGCGCAACCGCCGCGCGGCTGCGCCGGTGCGTATGGTCGCCCGCCGTTTCTGTTGTCGCTCCTGTCCGGGTTGCCGATAACCACCCGCTGAATTTCGCGAACGGTTACGCGCCGATGCGCGTCGCCTCACTTCTGCCTGCGCTCGCCGCGCGTGTGCGGAATTCTCCTGTCACTTCCTTCATTCCCACCCTTCGCGCTTCCATCCCGGGAGAGACGTTGACTGTCACTGTGCCCTCATTTTCTCCGGCGGCCGCTGCGGGCATCGCCCCGGACCGGTTCCGGCAGGCCTTCCGCCGCTATCCGGCCGGTGTCGTCGTCGTCACCGCCGACGCCGGCCACGGACCGGTCGGCTTCACCGCCACCTCACTCGCTTCGCTGTCGCTCGACCCGCCGCTCGTCTCCTTCGGGATCGGGACCACCACCTCGTCCTGGCCGCACATCGAGCGGGCCGACACCGCCGTCGTCAACTTCCTCGGCGCCGAACAGCAGCCAGTGGCCACGACGTTCGCCACCAGCGGCATCGACCGGTTCGCCGCGCCGACTGCCTGGCGGCGGCTGCCGGCGGGGGAACCGGTCCTCGACGGGGTGGCCGGCTGGCTGCGGCTGGAGATCGAGCAGGCCGTCCCGGCGGGCGACCACCGCATCGTCATCGCCCGGGTCGTGGACACCTGGATCGACGAACGGCGCAGTCCGCTGCTGTTCCACGACGGCACGTACCACTCCCTCTGACCCTTCCGTTCCGACCCTCGACGACCACGCGCGACTTCTCACGACCACTGATCGGGAATTCACCATGCCACGCCACGACGTACGCCACGCAGTCGGCCGCCGGTCGTTCCTCGCCCTCACGGGCGGGGCGATTCTGGGCCTCTCCGCCTGCGCTCCGCAGGCAGCGACAGTCGCCGGGCCGGAGGCTGCCGGAAAACTTCCCTCCGGTGCCCCGCCGCCCGGTACCGAACTCTCGATAGCGGTGCGCACCACGCGCCTTCAACTGGGTCCTGCCGGATTGCAGAAGGACCTCGCTTTCACTGTCTCGCAATGGCCCAATCTGAGCGCCGGGCCCGACATCATCCAGGGGTTCAGAGCACATTCCATCGACGTGGCATCCAATGCCGGAATTCCGCCGATCCAGGCCGCGGCCATCGGTGTCGGGGCGAAGATCGTGGCGGTGCAGGTGCGCAACCATCCGTCCTACGTCTTCGCGACCGCCCCTGGCTCCGACATCACGCGGGTGGAGGACTTCCGCGGAAAGAAGATCGGCTTCTCCCAGGGGCAGGCGCAGGGCGTGGTCGTTCTGCGAGCCCTGAAGAAGGCCGGGCTGAGCAACAGCGACGTGAAGCTCGTCGCGCTGCCCAGCACCCAGTTCCTGACCGCTCTGCAGTCCAAGCAGGTCGATGTGGCCCCGCTGGGTGAGCCGACGCTGACCAAGTACCTCAGCCAGTACGCCAAGGACGGCGCCCGCGGAGTCACCACCGACGTGGTGGATCTGCTCACCGTGCTGTGGGCGCCCGACGAGGTGCTGCACGACGACGCGAAGGCCGCCGCCGTCCGCAACTTCATTCCGCTGTGGGCCCGTGGCCTGGTCTGGGCGTGGGAGAACGGCGACGAATGGATCAACACGTACTACGTCAAGGACCAGGGCGTGACCGTGGCCGACGGCCGGCGCATCGTCGCCTCCCTCAACAAGCCGCAGTTCCCGGCGAGCTGGGACAAGGCGATCCAATGGGAGCAGGAGACCGCCGACCTGATGGCCGAGGGCGGCTTCGTGCCGAAGCAGGACGTCACCGGGCTGTTCGACCGCCGCTTCGAAGGGCTGGCGGCGCAGGCCGTACCGGCCACGTACCGGGAGACATCATGACGGAGCTGCTGCCGAAAGCACACCTGGCGGAGCCGACGGCGGGGACCGCCGGGCCGCACGGCTCGCCGGACCCGCACCGGTCCCAGGACACCCCTAGGGGCCAGGGCCTCCAGGGCCCCGCCTCCGCGACGCCCACCACCGCCCGTGCCACCCGCAGGCGGCTCGGCCCCGGCCGCTCGCTTCCCTTCGGCCGGCTGATCGGCCCGGTGCTCGTGGTCGCCGTGTGGTGGGGAGCTTCCGCCGCCGGCCTTCTCGATCCCCGGATCCTGTCCGGACCCGACGCCGTGGTCTCCACCGCGGCGGATCTGATCCGGAGCGGCCGTCTCCAGGACAATGTGCTGATCTCGCTCCAACGAGCCGGCCTCGGCCTCTTCTTCGGGGTGGCCGCCGGAGTGATCCTGGCCGTGTCCGCCGGGCTGAGCCGCACCGGGGAATACCTCCTTGACGGCCCGCTGCAGATCAAGCGCGCCATCCCGTCCCTGGCGATGCTCCCGCTGCTGATCCTCTGGCTCGGCATCGGCGAGCAGATGAAGGTCACCGTGATCGCGCTCGGCGTCGCGGTGAACATGTACATCAATACGTACTCCTCGCTGACCGGCATCGACAGCAGGTACGTCGAACTGGCCGAAGGACTCGACCTGAGCCGCCTGCAGTTCATCCGCAAGGTGGTCGTCCCCGGCTCGTTGCCCGGCTTCTTCGTCGGTCTGCGGCTCGGCGTCACGGCGTCCTGGCTCGGCCTGATCGTCGTCGAGCAGATCAATGCCACGAGCGGCATCGGCTACATGATGTTCCAGGCCCAGCAGTACGCCCAGTCCGACGTGATCATCGTGGGCCTGGTGGCCTACGGGATCTTCGGCTTCGCCTCGGACGCGGCAGTACGCGCCATCGAGCGGAGGGCCCTGTCATGGCGACGCACACTGGCGGGCTGACCGGCACGCACGAGGAGACCGGGACCGGAACCGCGACCGCGGTGCGGCCGGCGGCGGTACGCACCAGGAAGCTGGTCCGCCGGTTCGGTGACCGGAACGTTCTCAAGGAGCTCGATCTGACCGTCGCACCAGGGGAGTTCACCGCCCTCCTCGGCCGCAGCGGATCCGGCAAGTCCACCCTTCTGCGGGCCGTGGCCCGCCTGGACCACACCGTCGAGGGCTCCGGCGAACTCACCGTCACGGACAGGGTCTCGCTCTCCTTCCAGGACTCCCGGCTGCTGCCCTGGCTCCGGGTGCTCGACAACGTCGTACTCGGTCTGCGCGGCCCCGAGGTGCGCGAACGCGGACTGACCGCGCTCGCCGAGGTCGGCCTGGAGGGCCGCGACCGGTCCTGGCCCCATGAGCTGTCCGGCGGCGAACAGCAACGGGCCGCCCTGGCCCGGGCACTCGTCCGCGAACCCGGGCTCCTCCTGGCCGACGAGCCGTTCGGCGCCCTGGACGCCCTCACCCGGATCAAGATGCACGGCCTGCTGCGCGAACTGTACGAGCGCCACCGCCCCGCGGTGCTGCTGGTCACGCATGACGTCGACGAGGCCGTGGAACTCGCCGACCGGGTGCTGGTCCTGGAGGACGGCCGGATCTCGGTCGACCTCGCCGTCGACCTGCCGACCCCGCGCTCCCGGCGCGACCCCCGCTTCCAGGAGTACCGCGACACCCTGCTCACCGCGCTCGGCGTGACGCAGCCCCTGGCCCGTTCGGAGAAGAAGGAAGCCCATGTCCCGCAAGCCTGACCGCAAGCCGCTCCACCTGAACGCCTTCCTGATGTCCACCGGTCACCACGAGGCGTCCTGGCGCCTGCCCGAGAGTCCGGCCGAGGCGAACTCGGACATCGAGCACTACAAGAACCTGGCCCGCATCGCGGAACGCGGCAGGCTGGACTCGCTGTTCCTCGCCGACAGCCCGGTCCTGATGGGCGACCCGGGACGGCGTCCCGCCGCCAAGCTGGAGCCCACCGTCCTGCTGACCGCGCTGGCCGGGGCCACCGAGCGCATCGGTCTCATCGCCACCGCGTCGACCAGCTACAACGAGCCGTACAACCTGGCCCGCAGGTTCGCCTCGCTGGACCATGTCTCCGGCGGCCGGGCCGGCTGGAACATCGTCACCACGGCGGGTGCCGACGCGGCCCGCAACTTCGGTCTCGACGACACCCCACTGCACCGCGACCGCTACCGGCGAGCGGCCGAATTCGTCGAGGTGTCCACCAAGCTCTGGGACAGCTGGGCGGACGACGCCGTGATCGCCGACAAGGAACGGGGCGTCCACGCCCTGGCCGAGCGGGTGCGACGCATCGGCCACACCGGCGAGTTCTTCCGGGTCGACGGCCCGCTCAACGTGCAACGCCCGGTGCAGGGGTACCCGTTGCTCGTACAGGCCGGCTCCAGCGAGGACGGCAAGGACTTCGCGGCGCGGTACGCCGAGGCCGTCTTCACCGCCCAGCAGACCCTGGAGGAGGGCATCGCCTTCTACAAGGACGTCAAGCAGCGCGCGGAGGCCATCGGCCGCCACCCGGACGGCATCAAGATCCTTCCAGGCATCGTGCCCGTCATCGGCGACACGGAGGCCGAAGCGCTGGCCCTGGATGCCGAGCTGGAGGGACTGATCGTCCCCGAGTACGCCAAGCGCCAGCTCGCCCAGCGCCTCAGGATCGCCCCCGACGACCTCGACCTCGACGCGCAGCTGCCCGAGGACATCCCCACCGAGGACGAGATCGAGGGCGCGAAGAGCCGCTACACGCTCATCGTGGAGCTCGCCAGGCGCGAGAAACTGACCGTGCGCCAGTTGATCGGGCGGCTCGGGGGCGGGCGCGGGCACCGCACCTTCGCCGGAACGGCCGAGCAGGTCGCCGACACCATCGAGCACTGGTACGACAGCGGCGCCGCCGACGGATTCAACATCATGCCCGCCGTGCTCCCGTCCGGTCTCGAGGTCTTCGTGGACCGGGTGGTGCCGATCCTCCAGGAGCGCGGCCTGTTCCGCACCGAGTACATCGCCCGCACCCTGCGCGGCCACTACGGGCTGCCGCGCCCCGCCAACCGGCTGTTCGAGACCGTCGACCGCAGCGAGGGCCACTTCGGCATCGGGCTGGCGGAGGTCCGGTGACGGACTGTACGGACCCGGAAACCGGTACGCACCGGCAGCCGCCGCCCGGCTGGGCGCGGCGGCTGCTGGGCTACTGCCTGCGTCACCGCACCGACCTGCTCCTCGCCTTCGGGGCCGCCGTGGTCGCGGCCGTCGCCACCGCCACCCTGCCGCTCGTCCTGCGGCACGTGGTGGACGGGGTGGCGGCCGGCACCACCGCCTCGCTCGTCCCGTGGACGGTCCTCCTCGCCGCCATCGGCGCGGTCCGCTTCGGGGCGAGCTTCACCCGCCGTTACCGCTCCGGCCGGCTCTCCCTCGGCGTGCAGTACGACCTCCGCAACGACGCGTTCGCCGCGCTGCTGCGGCTCGGCGGCGCCCAGCAGGACGATCTGCGGACCGGGCAGGTGGTGAGCAGGTCCATATCGGACGTCACGCTCATCCAGACGCTGCTGCAGTTCCTGCCCAACCTCACGGGCAACGCGCTGATGTTCCTGTTCTCGCTGGTCCTCATGGCACTGCTGTCGCCCCTGCTGACCGTCGTCGCGCTGGTCGTCGGCCCGCTGCTGTGGCTGATCGCCCTGCGCTCGCGCCGCACGCTCTTCCCCGCCAACTGGCACGCCCAGCAGGAGGCCGCCGAGGTCGCCTCCACCGTCGAGGCGACGGTCACCGGCGTCCGCGTGGTGAAGGGCTTCGGCCAGGAGCAGCGCGAACTCGCGGGTCTCGAGGAGCGCGCCCGCACCCTGTTCGCCTCGCGGCTGCGGGTCGTCGGGTTCACCAGCCGCTACAACCCCGCCCTCCAGGCGGTCCCGGCCCTCGGCCAGGTCGCCGTCCTCGCCCTCGGCGGCTGGATGGCCCTGCACGGCCGGATCTCCCTGGGCACGTTTCTCGCCTTCACGACGTACCTCGGCTCCTTCGTCACCCCGGTCCGACAGGTGGCGACCCTCCTCACCGTCTGGCAGCAGGCACGGGCCGGCGCCGAGCGGGTCCTGGAGGTCGTCGACGAAGCACCGGTGATCACCGATGCGCCGGATGCGCAGGAGCTGCGGGACGAACCCCCGGCGCTCTCCTGGCAGAACGTCACCTTCGGCCACGGGGATGGCGAGCCGGTGCTCCGTGACTTCACCCTGGACGTCAGGCCCGGCGAGACGCTCGCCCTGATCGGCCCTGCCGGTTCGGGGAAGTCCACGGCGGCGGCGCTGCTGCCCAGGTTCTACGACGTGCCGTCGGGTGCGGTACGGGTGGGCGGCAGCGACGTACGCGCACTGCGTCTGTCGTCCCTGCGCTCCCGGATCGGCTTCGTCTTCGAGGAGAGCCTGCTGCTCTCCGACACCGTGCGCGCCAATATCGCCTACGGCGTCCCGGATGCGACGGACGAGCAGGTGCGCGCGGCGGCCAGGACGGCACGGGCCGACGAGTTCATCGAGCGGCTGCCCCAGGGGTACGACACCGTCGTCGGGGAACAGGGCCTCACCCTCTCCGGCGGCCAGCGCCAGCGGATGGCGCTGGCCCGCGCGCTGGTCGGCGACCCGGCGGTCCTCGTCCTCGACGACGCCACGTCCGCCATCGACGCCCGGGTGGAGTCCGAGATCCACCACCGGCTGCGCGAGGACACCCGGCGCCGCACCACACTGATCGTCGCGCACCGCAGATCGACGCTGGAACTCGCCGACCGGATCGCCGTCCTCGACCACGGCCGGATCGTCGACATCGGAACGCTCGACGAACTGCGTTCCGGATCCGCCCTGTTCCGCAACCTGCTCTCCACGGCGGAAGCGACGACGGGGGCCGCCGCCGGCGGAACGGAGGGCGTGACGGCCGAGGCCCCGAACGCCCCCCTGCCCGTGCCCCAGGATCCGGACGCGGCCGCCGGTACGCTCACGCCCCACCTCTGGCTCCGCCCCGACGACTCCACCTCCGACCAGCTCGAAGGAACCGCCGTCCGTGCCGCCCAGGCGCTCGCCGAGGCGGCGGCCACCTCAGGACCGGGGAGGGGCGGCCCGGGTGGCGGGGTCCTCGGCTCCGCCCCGCCGAGCGCCGAGCTCATCGCCGGACTCGCCCGGCTCCCGCTGCCCGCCGCCGATCCGCGGGTGCCGACCGGCCAGGCGGTCGCCGCCGACCAGGCGTTCGGCCTCGGCACCCTCCTGCGTCCGTTCCGCCTGCCGCTGCTGCTCGGCCTGGTGCTGGTCGCACTGGACGCGCTCGCCCAGATCACCGTGCCCGTCCTCGTGAGACAGGGCGTCGACCACGGCGTCGCCCATCGTGCCGGAGGCGTCCTGCTGGCCGCCGCCGCCGGCGCGGCCGTGGTGGTCGCCACGAACTGGGTGATCGGCGTGGCCCAGGTCCGCACCACCGGACGCACCGGCGAACGCCTGCTCTACACCCTGCGTGTGAAAACCTTCGCGCAGCTGCAGCGGCTCGGCCTCGACTACTACGAGCGCGAACTCGGCGGCCGGATCATGACCCGGATGACCACCGATGTGGACGCCCTGTCGAACTTCCTGCAGACCGGACTGATCACCGCGGTGGTGAGCCTGCTGACGGTCCTCGGCGTCCTGGTCACGCTGCTGGTCATCGACGCGCGGCTGGCGCTGGTGCTGCTGGCCGCACTGCCGCTGCTGGTCGCCGCGACGGCACTCTTCCGCCACCACTCGGTGCCCGCCTACCGGGAGGCCAGGGAACGCATCAGCGCGGTCAACGCCTGCCTCCAGGAGAACGTCACCACCATCCGTGTCACCCAGGCGTTCCGCCGCGAGCGCCGCAACGCCCGCGACTTCGCCGAACTGGCCTGGTCCTTCCGGGACTCCAGGCTGCGTGCCCAGCGGTACATGGGCACGTTCTTCCCGTTCGTCGAGTTCCTCGGCACGCTGTCCACGGCCGCCGTGCTGACCGTCGGCGCCGGGCAGGTCCGGTCCGGCGAGCTGAGCGCCGGCACCCTCATCGCGTTCCTGCTCTACGTCGAGCTGTTCTTCGCACCGATCCAGCAGCTCTCGCAGGTGTTCGACGGCTACCAGCAGGCCGTCATCGGTCTGGGCCGTCTCCGGACGCTGATGCAGACGCCCACCGGCACCCCGCCCGCCGGGGACCCACGGCCGGTCGGAGCACTGCGCGGGGAGATCGAGTTCGACTCGGTCTCCTTCGGATACGCGGGCGGCGGCGGCCAACAGGTCCTGCGCGGCGTCTGTCTGCGCATCGCGCCGGGCGAGACCGTCGCCCTGGTCGGTGCGACGGGCGCGGGCAAGTCGACCGTCGTCAAACTCCTCGCCCGGTTCTACGACCCGTCGGCGGGCACGGTCCGGATCGACGGGCACGATCTGCGCGAGCTCGATCTGCCCGGCTTCCGCCGCAGACTGGGCGTGGTGCCACAGGAGGCGCATCTGTTCAGCGGAACGGTCCGCGACGCGATCGCGTACGGGCGCCCCGATGCCACCGACACCGAGGTGGAGGCGGCGGCCCGCGCGGTGGGCGCCCACGACATGGTCGCGGGACTGCGGCTCGGCTACCTGCAGCCGGTGGGGGAGCGGGGCCGTAATCTCTCCGCGGGGCAGCGCCAGCTGCTGGCCCTGGCACGGGCCGAACTCGTCGACCCGGACGTCCTGTTGCTGGACGAGGCGACCGCCTCGCTGGACCTGGCCACCGAACGCCGGGTCGCCGCCGCGACGGAGGTACTGGCACGGCGCCGTACCACCGTCGTCGTCGCCCACCGGCTGACGACGGCGGCCCGCGCGGACCGGGTGGTGGTGCTCGACGCGGGAACCGTCGTCGAGACCGGCACCCACACCGAACTGCTCGCCGCCGAAGGCCCGTACCGCCGCCTCTGGGACGCCTTCCGCCAGAGCAGCGACCCGGACCCGGCCGAGGGCCATCCGCCGATCGATGAACTCGTCAAGGAGAGTGCACGATGACCGAGTACCGCAACTTCGGACGCACGGGAGTGAAGGTCAGCCCGCTCTGTCTGGGCACCATGATGTTCGGCGCCCGCGGCAACACGGACCACGACGACAGCATCCGGATCATCCACCACGCACTCGACTCCGGCATCAACTTCGTCGACACCGCCGATGTCTACTCGGCCGGTGAGTCGGAGGCCATCGTCGGAAAGGCGCTCGCCGGTGGCCGCCGCGACAACGTCGTACTCGCCACCAAGTTCCACGGCAGCCTCGGCGGCGACCCCAACGAGCAGGGGAACTCCCGACGCTGGATCATCCGCGAGGTCGAGAACAGCCTGCGCCGGCTCGGCACCGACTGGATCGACCTCTACCAGGTGCACCGCCCCGAACCGGACACCGACTTCGACGAGACGCTCGGTGCCCTCTCCGACCTGGTGCACCAGGGCAAGATCCGCTACATCGGTACGTCCACGTTCGAGCCCTCCGCGATCGTCGAGGGCCAGTGGACCGCGGAGCGCCGCGGCCGTGAACGCGTCGTGGCGGAACAGCCCCCGTACTCCCTGCTCGCCCGCGGCATCGAACGCGAGGTGCTGCCCGTCGCCCAGCGGTACGGCCTCGCGGTGCTCTCCTGGAGCCCGCTCGCGGGCGGCTGGCTGACCGGCCGCTACCGCAAGGGGGCCGGCCAGCCCGTCTCCAGCCGGGCCGAACGTCAGGCGGAGCGCTTCGACATCGCGTCCCCGGAGAACAGCGCCAAGCTCGACGCCGCCGAGGCCCTCGCCCGGCTGGCCGAGGACGCCGGGCTGACGCTCGTACAGCTGGCCCTGGCGTTCGTCCTGGAGCACCCGGCGGTCACGTCCGCCATCATCGGACCGCGGACCTTCGAACAGCTGGCGGGTCAGCTCGGCGCGGACCGGGTGCGGCTGGGCCGGGACGTCCTCGACCAGATCGACAAGATCGTGCCGCCCGGCACCAACCTGTCGGCCCGCGACGCCGGCTACCAGCCTGCCGTGCTGAGCGACCCCGCACTGCGGCGTCGTTCCGCCCGGCCTGCGTAGCGCCCGCTCAGGCCCCGGGGACCCGGTCCAGGAAGCCACTGACCGAGCGGATGCGCCCGTCGTCGTCGAGGACGATGACGTCGGAACCGGCGGCGGGCGCCGAACCGTCGGCGGTGGAGACCAGATCCCAGCTGAAACGGACCAGGCCGTGGTGTCCGTCGGGGGTGCCGGTCGGCGTGAACTCGAAGCCGGGGAAATGCTGGTGGGCACCGTCGATCAGGGCGACGAGCCCGTCGTGCCCCCGCACGTCGGCCAGCGGGTCGGTGTAGGTGGCGTCCTCGGTGAACGCGGCGGCGACGGCCTTGGCGAGGTCCTCGGGGGCGGTCGCGTTCCAGGCGGCGAAGTAGCGCTGAACGGCGTCCTCGTATGCGGTCATCGTGCGGTCCTCTCGTCGTGTCCCGGCCGTGCGGCCGGGCTCCCGGGCTGCTCGTGGGAGACACGATGTCCGACGGGGGAAGGAGCGTCGATTACCTCCCGGGTCATGGCCGGGGCCGGCCCGGGCCGTCTTCGGGCCCGCCGTCGGGCCGGCCCCGGGGGGAGCGCGGCGGCGGATTTCGGCGCACGGTTTCATCTGATTTTCAGGGAGCACCTCTACGGTGGACGTCGTGACCGAGATGAGCCCTCCCGGCTGGCATACGGACCCCGGGTATACAGGAACAGGCCCCGTCCAGGAACGCTGGTGGGACGGCAGCCAGTGGACCGATCAGCTCCGCATGCCGCCCGCCGCCGTCCGGCGCCGCCGGGTACGGATCGGCGTCGGTGTCACCGCGGGCGTGGTGGTGCTGGCCGCGATCGCGGGCGGCGTCCTGCTGCTGACCGACGACTCCGGCGGTTCGAAGAACGCGGCATCCGACGTGGTGTCGCCCACGCCCGGTGCCCCGGGGGGACGGCAGGGGGAGGGCGGCCGGGACGGATCCGGCGGCGGTGGCCGGAGCCCCGCGCCCGACCAGCAGCAGCCGCTGCAGCCGCCGGCCGAGGACGGCTATGTCACGGACATGATCAGCGGCGTCAGCCTGCCGGTGCCGGACGGCTGGAAGGGCCAGTCCGCCGCGGTCGGCGCTTCGGTCAGCACTGGCACCTACGCCTGCCCGGCCGACGCCACACAGAAGTGTGAGCGCGGTGGAGTGTTCGCCGCCCCGGCCCAGGCGCTGAAGAACACGGCGAAGACGGCGGAGGCGGCGGCGAAGGCCGACATCGCCGTCAACGCCAAGGAGTCGTACGGCGGCAAGGCCTACGGCGCCATCACCTCGCACCAGCAGCTGAAGTCCGAGCCGGTCACCGTCGCGGGCCAGAAGGGGTACGTGGTGCGCTGGAAGGTGGTGACGAAGTCGGGCGACGACGGCTATGTGCAGTCGCTGGTCCTTCCCTCCCCGCACTCCGCGGACATGCTCGTGGTCGTGCGCTCCGGCTTCGACATCAGCCCCAAGGCTCCCGCGCTCTCGGTGATGGACGAGATCACGAAGGGCATCAAGGCCTCGTCCGGGGGAGGCTCGGAGGCCGGGCAGACCGCGTAGGGCCCCTCGTGGGCCGGTCACGGCCCTGCCCGGCCGGCAGGGCCGTCACTTCACCCGGGGGCCGTGCGGCGGCGGTACGGCGTTGCCGGACGCCAGCGGCGAGCGGGCCAGCTCGACGCAGCCCAGGGCGATCATGGTGAGCGCCACCAGTTCGGGCAGCAGCCACCAGCCGGTACGCAGGTGCTCGCCGAACAGGGTCACGCCGTACAGGATGCTGATCAGCGCGTCGCCCAGCGTCAGCATCGGCTGGACGGCGACCAGCGTGCCCGCCTGCAGGGCGTTCTGAAGGAGGAAGAGCGAACCCACTCCGGCGGCGGCGGTGGCGTACAACTGCCAGGAGGTCATGAGTGCGACGGCCCCGCCGCCGTCGCCGAGCTGCCCCATGGCGTCCTTCATCAGCGCGGCGGTGAGCGCGTACCCGCACGCGGCGGCCAGACCGAGCAGCGCCCCGCGGCGGTTGCCGCGGGTACGCAGCGCCCCGGCGATCAGCGCCGCCTCGAAGATCCCGGTCAGGATCAGCGCCGGGATCCACGCCGCGTCGTGCACCGAGGAACTCCCGCCGCCCGGCGCGGCGGAGGCCATGCCGAGGGCCAGACCGAAGGTCACGGAAACGACCCCGTACCAGACCGGACGCGGCACGCGGACCCGCATCACGAACCCGGCCAGCAGCAGCGTGGCCGGCAGTTCGATGACGAAGATCGGCTGGACCACCGAGATCGGGCCGGTCGCCAGCGCCGTGGCCTGGCAGACGGCTGCGACGATCACCAGTCCGATCCCGGCCAGCCACACCTTCTGCCGCACCAGATGACCGATCAGCGACAGGTGCATCGCCTCGATGTCGGGTGCGGAGCGGGCGGCGCGGCGTTGCAGCACGGAGGCGGCGCCGTTGCTCAGTGCGGTCAGGACGGCGAACAGGACACTGATCACGGGTCCATGATGCGGGCGGCCGGCGCGCATTCCCGGGTCCTGCCACCGTGCGGTGCGGCGACCCGCCCCGAGGAGGGAGCGCGCTTGCGGACCGGAGATGTCCGCAAGCCCGCGTAGCGTGCGGGGCATGGCCGCGAAGACGCATCCCGCTGTACCCGCCGTGCTCTCGCCCCGCGCACTGGGCCGCGCCACCCTGGAGCGCCAACTCCTGCTGCGCCGGAGCCCGATGTCCGCGAGGGACGCCGTCGGGCATCTCGTCGGGCTTCAGGCGCAGAACACCAAGCCGCCCTACTACCAGCTCTTCGCCCGGCTGGACGGTTTCGATCCCGCCGAGCTCTCCGCGCTGATGGAGTCCCGCGAGGTGGTCCGCATCGTCACTCTGCGCTCCACCCTCCACACCCACACCGCCGATGACGCGCTCACCCTGCGCCCGCTGGTCCAGCCGGCCCGCAGCCGGGAGCTGGCCATGTTCCGCACGGGGCTGTCAGGAGTGGACCTGAAGCGGCTCGCTGCGATCTGCAGAGAGCTGACCGAGGAGCGGCCGCGCACCCCGAAGGAGCTGCGCGAAGCGCTGCTCGCCGAGTGGCCGGACGCGGACCCACAGGCCCTGACCGTGGCCGCGCGCTGCACCCTGCCGCTGGTCCAGGTCACCCCGCGCGGGCTGTGGGGGCGGAGCGGACAGGTCGCGCTGACCACCGCCGAGCACTGGCTCGGCCGGCCCGCCGAGCCGACGCCCGCGCCGGACGCGACGGTGCTGCGGTACCTCGGCGCGTTCGGCCCCGCCTCCGTGCAGGACATGCAGCGGTGGGCGGGCCTGACCCGACTGCGGGAGGCGTTCGAACGGCTCCGGCCGCAGCTGATGACCTTCCGCGACGAGAACGGCGTCGAGCTCTTCGACCTGCCGGACGCCCCCGCGCCCCGACCCGGAGACCCCGGCCCCGCCGCGCTTCCTGCCCGAGTTCGACAACGTACTGCTCGGCCACGCGGACCGGACACGCGTTATCCCGCCACGGTTCAAGGGGCGCAACGGGAACGGGAACCAGGCGTACGGGGCCGTGCTGGTCGACGGATTCCTCGCCGCGATCTGGCGCCACGGTACGGGCGGCGGCGAGGGGACCGTCACCGTGCAGGCGCTGGGGAGGCTGAGCCGGACCGAGCGTGACGCCGTCACGGAGGAAGGGCTGCGGATGCTCGCCACGATGACGCCGGCGGACCCGTCCACGCACGAGATCCGGTTCGCGCCCTTCGTCGACTTCGCGGACTGAGGACGGGCAGAGCCCGTTCGGCCTGCGGTGACGGCACGGCAGGGGCCGCGTCCGTCGGACCGGCTACGGCAGCAGCCCCGCCCGGCGCGCGGCGACCACCGCCTCCAGCCGGGTGTGCGCCCCCAGCTTCCGCATCGCCGAGCGCAGATACCCCTTGACCGTCTCCGGCCGCAGCCCCAGCCGGCCCGCCGCCACCGCATTCGTCGCACCCGCCGCCACACAGGCGAGGACATCGACCTCGCGCGGCGCCAGCACCACCCCGCTGACCTGCGGCGCCTGTGCACCCGACGCCGAGGCGAGCCGTGCGCACACCGAGAGGAGCTCGTCGCGCAGCGCCGGGTCGGCCACCCTGGGGGCGAGCGCGCGCAGTTCGCGGTGCGCCTCACGGACGTCCTCCCAGGCCCCCGGCGCGGCCCGGGGGTCCGTCACCTGATCCCGGGTGAAGGCCAGGAGCTGCTGCACCTCGTCCCGTACGGCGAGGGCCTGCTCCACGTCGCGCGCCGCCGCTACCGCCGCGTCGAACGTACGGTCCCCGAGGGCGAGCGGCTCGCGCAGTGCCCCGTACAGCACGCCCCGTACCTTCCGGCGCACGACGACGGGTACCGCGACCACCGAGCGCAGGCCCTCCGCGGCGACCGCCGTGTCGTACTCGTGGCTGATGTGCCGCGACGAGGCGTAGTCGGTCACCGCGCACGGCCGTGACAGGGCGATCGACTTGCCGCCGAGTCCGCTGCCGGCCGAGATGACGAGCCCGCGCAGCGCGGTCGTCTGCGCACCGTTGAGCTCCACGATCCTCGCGTGGCGGGCGTCGGTGAGCAGTCCGCCGAACGCGACGGGCAGTCCGCTCGTCCGGCGCAGCCGCAGGAGCGCCGCTTGCATCTCGACCGTATCGACCGCTTCCGGCACGCCGTTGCCTCTCCGCCCCGCTCGTCGTACCCCCGTTCGGGGGTGGTGAGAGCTGGGTCACTGTTTACATGATGTTAAAAGACCGGTCCGGTCCGCAATGAGGAGGGCACATGTCGGCATCGAGCGCGACGGAGACGTTCCGGGCCGCCCGGGACTTTCTGCTGCAGCACCGCGAGGACTACGCGGCGGCCTACGAGGGCTTCCGCTGGCCGCGCGCCGACCATTTCAACTGGGCGCTCGACTGGTTCGACGTCATCGCCGAGAACAACGAACGCACCGCTCTGCACATCGTGGAGGAGGACGGCCGCCGCGCCGAGGTGTCCTTCGCCCGGATGTCCGCCCGCTCCAACCGGGCCGCGAACTGGCTGCGCGCCCAGGGGGTGCGTGCCGGGGACCGGATCCTCGTCATGCTCGGCAACCAGGTCGAGCTGTGGGAGACGGCCCTCGCCGCGATGAAGCTGCGTGCCGTCGTCATCCCCGCGACCCCGCTCCTCGGCCCGCTCGACCTGCGCGACCGGGTGGACCGCGGCCGGGTGCGGCATGTGATCGTGCGGGACGCGGACGCCGCCAAGTTCGACGAGGTGCCCGGCGACTACACCCGGATCGCCGTCGGCGCTGACGTCGAGGGCTGGCGCTCGTACACCGGCGCCGACGAGCAGCCGGAGACCTTCGAGGCGGACCGGGAGACCGACGCCGACGAACCGCTGATGCTGTACTTCACGTCCGGTACGACCGCCAGTCCCAAGCTGGTCGAGCACACCCACGTCTCGTACCCGGTGGGCCACCTGTCGACCATGTACTGGATCGGCCTCAAGCCGGGGGACGTCCATCTGAACATCTCCTCTCCCGGCTGGGCCAAGCACGCCTGGTCGAACCTCTTCGCGCCGTGGAGCGCCGAGGCGACCGTCTTCATCTTCAACTACACCCGCTTCGACGCGGGCCGGCTGATGGCCGAGATGGACCGCTCGGGCATCACCAGCTTCTGCGCCCCGCCCACCGTCTGGCGGATGCTGATCCAGGCCGACCTGTCCCAGCTGCGGACCCCGCCGCGTGAGGTCGTCGCGGCGGGCGAGCCGCTGAACCCCGAGGTCATCGAGACGGTCCGGCGCGCCTGGGGCGTCACGATCCGGGACGGCTTCGGCCAGACCGAGACCGCCGTCCAGGTCGCCAACACCCCCGGCCAGCTCCTGAAATCCGGTTCGATGGGGCGGCCGAGCCCCGGCTTCAAGGTCGTGCTCCTCGACCCGGTCAGCGGTGAGCCCGGAGCCGCGGAGGGCGAGATCTCCCTCGATCTCTCGGACCGTCCGGTCGGCCTGATGACCGGCTACCACGGCGACCCCGACCGCACCGCGGAGGCGATGGCGGGCGGCTACTACCGCACCGGCGACATCGGGTCCCGCGACGAGGACGGCTACATCACCTATGTCGGCCGCGCCGACGACGTCTTCAAGGCATCCGACTACAAGATCTCGCCGTTCGAGCTGGAGAGTGCCCTGCTGGAGCACGAAGCGGTCGCCGAGGCGGCGGTCGTGCCCGCACCCGACCCGGTCCGGCTGGCGGTCCCGAAGGCGTACGTCGTCCTCGCGGACGGCTGGGAGCCCGGCCCGGACACCGCGAAGGTGCTGTTCGCCCATTCCCGGGCGGTGCTCGCCCCCTACAAGCGGATCCGGCGGCTGGAGTTCGCCGAGCTGCCGAAGACCGTGTCCGGAAAGATCCGCCGGATCGAGCTGCGCGAGCGCACGGCCCAGGGAACCGGAACCGAATACGACGAGGGGGACCTGCGATGAGCGAGCGGACCGGACTTTCCTACGCGCACGGCACCGGCACCACCGCACTGCTCGGCGACACCATCGGGCGCAACCTCGACCGGGCGATCGAGGCGTACCCGGAGCGCGAGGCGCTCGTCGACGTCAGCTCGGGGCGCCGCTGGACGTACGCCGAATTCGGCGCCGCCGTGGACGAGCTGGCGCGCGGCCTGATGGGCTCGGGGGTGGCGAAGGGCGACCGCGTCGGCATCTGGGCGATCAACTGCCCCGAGTGGGTGCTCGTGCAGTACGCCACGGCCCGCATCGGCGCCGTCATGGTCACCATCAACCCGGCCTACCGGGCGCACGAGCTGGAGTACGTACTCGGCCAGGCCCAGATCTCCCTCCTCGTCGCCTCGCTCGCCCACCGCACCAGTGACTACCGCGCCCTCGTCGGCCAGGTCCGGGCGAACTGCCCCGGCCTGCGGGCCGTGCACTACATCGGCGATCCGTCCTGGGACGAGCTGACGGCGGCGGCCGCATCGGTCACGGCCGGACAACTGGCCGCCAGGGAGGCCGAGCTGTCCTGCGACGACCCGATCAACATCCAGTACACGTCGGGCACCACGGGCTTCCCCAAGGGCGCGACCCTCTCGCACCACAACATCCTCAACAACGGGTACTTCGTGGGGGAGATGGTCGCCTACACCGAGCAGGACCGGGTCTGCCTGCCCGTTCCCTTCTATCACTGCTTCGGCATGGTCATGGGCAATCTCGGCATCACCTCGCACGGCGCCTGCATCGTGATCCCGGCCCCGGCCTTCGAGCCCGCCGCCGTCCTCCGGGCGGTCGAGCAGGAGCGCTGCACCTCGCTCTACGGCGTCCCCACCATGTTCATCGCGGAGCTGAACCTTCCCGACTTCGCCTCGTACGACCTCTCCTCGCTGCGCACCGGAATCATGGCGGGATCTCCTTGTCCGGTCGAGGTGATGAAGCGGGTCGTCGCCGAGATGCACATGGACGAGGTGTCCATCTGCTACGGCATGACGGAGACCTCCCCGGTCTCCACCCAGACCCGCCGCGACGACGACCTGGAGCGCCGCACCGGCACGGTCGGCCGGGCGATGCCTCACATCGAGGTGAAGGTCGTCGACCCGGTGACGGGCGTGACCCTGGAGCGCGGCACGGCCGGCGAACTCTGCACCCGTGGCTACAGCGTGATGCTCGGCTACTGGGAGCAGCCCGACCGGACCGCGGAGGTGATCGACGCGGGGCGCTGGATGCACACCGGTGACCTCGCGGTGATGCGGGAGGACGGCTATGTGCAGATCGTCGGCCGCATCAAGGACATGATCATCCGCGGTGGCGAGAACGTGTACCCGCGGGAGATCGAGGAGTTCCTCTACGGGCACCCGAAGATCGCGGACGTGCAGGTGGTGGGCGTCCCGGACGACACGTACGGCGAGGAGATCCTGGCCTGCGTCATTCCCCGGGACCCGGCGCAGCCGCCGACCCTCGACGAGGTGACGGAGTACTGCCGCGAGCAGTTGGCGCATTACAAGATTCCGCGGCGGCTGCGGATTCTGGAGACCTTCCCGATGACGGTGAGCGGGAAGGTCCGGAAGGTCGAACTGCGCGAGAACTACGGGTAAGGGCTGTCCCGTGGGCAAGCAGCGCCCGCGGGCGCCGTCAGGCGGCTTCGATGATGTCGCCGGCGGTGCCCCGGGTCGCCGCCGCCCACTCGATGAGCAGTACCTCGTACGCCGCGGACTCCACGGAGGACCAGTCCTTGCCGGCGCGTGCGTCCACGAGCGCACGGATCGCGTCGTTCGCCTCGACGGCGGACGGGTGGGTCGGCTGTACGGCGTCCAGCGGTGCGGAAGTCGGTGGGAGTCGTGGAGTTAAGGCCATGCGCACCACTGTAAGGGCGCCCTCTGACAGCGGCCGAACATTTGTGGCCCCCTGGGCCGAACGTGACCGATTGCACTCGCTGTTGCCGGCCGGTTCCGCTGCGGCGTCGGAAGGTGCCGCCGGGGGCGCCGCGCGTCGCCGGAACTCCCGTGGAGCGGTCAGAGTTCGCGCCGCATGCAGACCCTCGGCCAGCGGTCCAGACCGTGTTCCGCCTCCTCCGCCCGGATCTTCCGCAGCCCGTCCGTGAGTTCCGCTTCCGTCAGCGTGCGGAAGCCGAGGCGCATGTAGTACGGCGCGTTCCACGGGACGTGCACGAACGTGGTCAGCGTGAGGGCTGTGAGCTGCCGTTCGCCCGCCCAGGTCGCAAGGTGGTCGATGAGGGTCCTGCCCACGCCGCGCCGGGCGGCGGACGGATGGACGGAGACCTGTTCGACATGGGCCGCGTCGTCGACCGGATCCGCGATCAAGTAGCCGACAGGGTGGTCGTCGTCGTCCACGGCCACCCAGGCGCGACCGGCCCTGCGGTAGTCGTCCAGCAGTTCGAGCGGCAGCGGATCGTCGTCCGCGACGGCGGACATGGAGAGGGTGCGGAAGGGTTCGCCGGCGGCGCGCTCGATGTCCTGGAGCAGCGGGAGATCGGAGCGGCGGGCGGGACGGATGCGCATGCCGCCAGTATGAGCGGTCGGAGCGCGGACCGGTACGGCGCTCAGGCGCCGGTGGAGAGCAGTTCGTCCGCAGGGCTGTTCACCGGCTGAGGGGTCCCGGTGAGGTCCATCACGAAGAGCGGGACGGCGAGGCCGTCCGCGCGTTCCCTGGCGTCCCGCGCATATCCGGCCAGGGAGAAGAGGACGGCGGTCACCGAGGCGTTCAGGCCGTTCAGCCAGAGGCATTCGACATCGCGCAGGGTGGTCGGCCGGGTGGTCGAGTCGACCTGGGCGATCAGTCCGGTGGCGCGCAGATCGATCCGGGAGGAGGGGCGCTCCGCGGGCTGTACGACGTTGCGGTAGCCCAGCCATCCGAGATACAGGGCGGCGGCGGTGACCGCGTCGCGCCCGGTACGGATCGTCATCGGCCGGAATGCCGGGCGGGGCGCCGCCGCGGTCCGGGGCATCGGGATGTGGGACGGCGGGGCTCCGGCAGCCGCACCGGACGCCGACTCCGACGCCCGGCGGACCGGGATCCGCAGCACGGCGCCGCACGGGCAGCACAGCTCCGGCCGCGGCCACTGGTCGTGGCGCCCGCAGGTGAGGCAGCGCACGGTCACCCAGTCGTCGTTCCAGGCGTGGTGGGTGATCGGTTCGACCGCCCCGCCGGGCAGCACCGGTGGGGCGATGCGGGTGCCGCACGGGCACGGGTAGACCGGTGCGAGGTAGGCGTGATCGCGACCGCAGGCCGGGCAGTGTACCGGCACGGACTCCACCATGGTCTCCCTCCGGCACCCCCGGTGCCGTCTTCGGTGCCTCTGCGTCCCCGTCTCTCCTTGCTCCGTCCCCATGCTCCACCAAGAGCGGCGCGCGGGGGTGCGACTTCGCGGATTCGCGGAGCTCCGGGAGCCCCCGGTGCGGCGGGTCACGCCCGCCCTTGACGGTCGTCCGGACGCACTTTAGATTGCTTCCGTATAGCAGAAAAAAAGTTTCACGATACGGAATAGGTGCTCTCAGGTGGCGCGACGGAGCCCGATCCCACCCGTCCGAGCAGGAGTACTCCATGCCCCGAATGACCGCTGCCCGAGCGGCAGTTGAGATCCTCAAGCTGGAAGGCATCACCCATGCGTTCGGCGTGCCGGGCGCAGCGATCAACCCGTTCTATGCGGCTCTCAAGGCCGGTGGCGGCATCGACCACACGCTCGCCCGCCATGTCGAGGGCGCGTCCCATATGGCGGAGGGGTACACGCGGAGCAGGGCCGGGAACATCGGCGTCTGCATCGGTACGTCGGGGCCCGCCGGCACCGACATGATCACCGGGCTGTACTCCGCGATCGCCGACTCCATTCCGATTCTCTGCATCACCGGCCAGGCGCCGGTGGCCAAGCTCCACAAGGAGGATTTCCAGGCCGTCGACATCGCCTCGATCGCCCGGCCGGTGACCAAGGCCGCGACCACCGTCCTGGAGGCCGCGCAGGTGCCCGGCGTCTTCCAGCAGGCCTTCCACCTGATGCGTTCGGGCCGCCCCGGCCCGGTCCTCGTCGACCTGCCGATCGACGTCCAATTGACGGAGATCGAGTTCGACCCGGAGACGTACCAGCCGCTGCCCGTCCACAAGCCGGCCGCATCCCGTGCCCAGATCGAGAAGGCGCTCGGACTCCTGCTCGCCTCCGAGCGGCCGGTCATCGTCGCCGGTGGCGGCATCATCAATGCCGACGCCTGCGAACTCCTCGTCGAATTCGCCGAACTGACCGGCACGCCGGTCATCCCGACCCTGATGGGCTGGGGGATCCTCGCCGACGACCACGCGCTGAACGCCGGCATGGTCGGCCTGCAGACGTCGCACCGCTACGGCAATGCGAACTTCCTGGAGTCGGACTTCGTCCTGGGCATCGGCAACCGATGGGCCAACCGGCACACCGGCGACCTGGCCGTCTACACCAAGGGCCGCACGTTCGTCCACGTCGACATCGAGCCCACCCAGCTCGGCAGGATCTTCGCCCCGGACCTCGGTATCGCCTCCGACGCCAAGGCCGCCCTGGAGCTCTTCGTCGCAGTGGCCAAGGAGCTCAAGGCGGCGGGCAGACTGCCGGACCGCAGCGCATGGGCCGCCTCCACCCAGGAGCGCAGGGCCCGGCTGCAGCGCCGTACCCACTTCGACGACGTGCCGCTGAAGCCGCAGCGCGTGTACGAGGAGATGAACCGCGCCTTCGGGCCGGAGACGCGCTACGTCACCACGATCGGGCTCTCCCAGATCGCCGGCGCGCAGATGCTGCACGTCTACCGGCCGCGCCACTGGATCAACTGCGGCCAGGCCGGTCCGCTCGGGTGGACCATTCCGGCGGCGCTCGGGGTCGCCACCGCCGACCCCGAGGGCCAGGTCGTCGCCCTCTCGGGCGACTACGACTTCCAGTTCATGCTGGAGGAACTGGCGGTCGGCGCACAGCACCGCATCCCGTACGTCCATGTCCTGGTGAACAACTCCTACCTGGGGCTGATCCGCCAGGCACAGCGCAACCTGGACATCGACTTCCAGGTCAACCTCGAGTTCGAGAACATCAACTCCCCTGAGCTGGGCGTCTACGGCGTCGACCATGTGAAGGTCGTCGAGGGACTGGGCTGCAGGGCGATCCGGGTCACCGAGCCGGACCGGCTGCTGCCCGCGTTCGAGGAGGCCAAGAAGCTGGCCGCCGAGTTCCGCGTCCCGGTGGTCGTCGAGGCGATCCTGGAGCGCGTCACCAACATTTCGATGGGCGCCGCAGGGATCGACGCCGTCAACGAGTGGGAGGACATCGCCACCGAGCCGGGGCACGCCCCGACCTCGATCCGCCCGTTCGTTGCGAGCTGACCCGCCCTCTCGTCCGCCGCCCGTGCGGGGGCCGGCCACCGGAACCCGGTGTCCGGCCCCCGCACGCATGTGTCACGGTCAGACCGGAAGCACCAACTCCCCCTACCCGTAGTACTTCTGGGTTACTCGGCAGGTGCACTCCCTGGGTGGACGCCGACCACGGCGTCCGCTCCCTAGCTTCTGTACCGGAAGCGACATACGACACGACGGACATCCGGTACGGAAGGACCCCCATTCATGGTGCCCCGCCCGCCCAGGAGCCACCCGCGCACGATCCGTCCGCGCACCGCCCGGACCCTGCTCGCCGCCCTGGTCATCGCGGCGGTCGCGGTGCCGCTGTCGGGCGCGGCCCGGCCCTCGGCCGTCCCGGCGCCCGTCCCGGCCGCCCTCGCTCCGCTCCGCGCGGCGACCCCCGCCGCACTGGCCCAGCGGTACGCCGTCAACCGCGGATCCATCCTCGCGGCCGAGCGGACGGCCACCCGCCACGGCGACCGGAAGCGGGCTGCCTCGCTGCATGAACTCGCCGACCCGGCACGCCACTTCTTTTCTTTCGACGGCCGCGACGGGGGGCGCAGTGTCGAGGTCTTCGGCGACCTCTCCCGGGCCCGCCGGATCGCCGTGCTGGTCCCGGGCGCAGGCGTCGGCCTCGACCACTACGGGCGGCTGCGGGCCGGCGGCGTCGCCCTGCGCCGGGAGCTGGGCGAAGGGGCGGCGGTCATCGGCTGGCTCGGCTACCGGACGCCCGACACGGTGAGCCGGACGTCGGTGACCACGGGCCGGGCCGAGAGCGCCGCAGTGGAACTACGCACATTCCTGGGCGTTTTGATGCGGGCCGAGCCGTCCGCCAGGACATCGCTGCTGTGCCACTCCTACGGCTCCGTCGTCTGCGCCGGGGCCGCGCCCGGGCTGGCGGTCTCCGACATCGTCCTGTACGGCAGCCCCGGAACCGGCGCCCGCGACGCGGCCGCACTCCACTCCCCGGCCACCGTCTGGGCGGGCCGGGGCCGCGACGACTGGATCGCCGAGGTGCCGCACATGCGGCTCCGGCTGCCCTTCGTCACCCTCGGGTTCGGAACGGACCCGCTCTCCCCTCGGTTCGGCGCCCGGCACTTCGCGGCGGGCGACGGCGGCCACAGCGACTACCTGAAGCCCGGCTCCTTGTCACTGAGGAACATCGCCCGGATCGTCTCCGGCCGGACCCCCGCCGAGGAGGGGCGTCATGCGTGACCTCGTCCGGCGTATCGACGCCGCCACCCCGCCCGGCCGCGACCGCGCCACCGACGCACTGCGCGCCTTCGCCGTCCTGGGCGTGGTGCTCGGCCACTGGCTGGTGACCGCCCTGATCGCCGACACCGGCACGTTGCGCGCCGTGAGCCCTCTCCAGCACATGCCCGAACTGGCGCCGGTCTCCTGGCTGTTCCAGACCCTTGCGGTGTTCTTCCTCGTGGGCGGGCAGGTCGGGGCGCAGAGTTACGCCTCCGCCCGCACCCGTGGCACCACGTACGGGCAATGGCTCGGCGTCCGCACGCTTCGGCTGTTCCGGCCTGTCGCCGCCGTCCTGGTGGTGTGGACCGTGATCGCGGGCGCGCTGCTCGCCTCCGGGGCGGGCGTGGAGACGGTGCACGCGTTGCTCAAACTGGTGCTGTCGCCGCTCTGGTTCCTGCTGGTGTTCGCGGCACTGACGGCGGTGACCCCACTGGTGGCGAAGCTTCATCCCCTGTGGCCGCTTGTGGTCGTGCTGCATGTGGACCTGATCCGCTTCGGGCTGGGCGGCCCCGCCTGGCTCGGCTGGATCAATGTGGCGGCCGGCTGGCTGGTCCCGTACTGCCTGGGCGCGAGCTGGGCCCGAGGCGGTCTGCGGAGCCGGTCGACCGGATGGGCCCTGCTGATCGTCGGGGCCGCGGCCACCGCCGCACTCGTCCTGTGGGCCGGATACCCGGCGTCCATGGTCGGGGTGCCCGGCAGCCGGATCTCCAACCTCGACCCGCCCACCCTCGCGGCCGTCGCCTTCGGTCTCGCCCAGTGCGGCGCGGCCCGGCTGCTGCTCGGCCCGCTGCGGCGGGTCCTGCGCCGCCCCGCGGCATGGGCGGCGGTGGCACTGGTCAACCTCTCCGCGATGACGGTCTTTCTGTGGCACCAGACCGCGATGATGGCGGTCACCGCCGTCGGCCTGTTCGCGGGCGAGCCGTTGCCGGGACTGCACACCGTACCCAGGGACTCGGACTGGGTGTTCGCGCGGCTGGCCTGGCTGCCCGTCTTCGCCGTGGCGCTGCTGGTGTGCTGGTCGGCGTTCCGCACGTACGAGCAGGGCCGGCCGCGCAAAGGCGGCCGTATCGTCCGTGAGGGGCGTCCTGCCCGGAAGTCGGTGATGCGCCGTGCCTAGTCTGGACTGGACGAGGGGGTCAGTGGTGGGGGACAAACAGCGGTTGATGGCGGCGCTGCGGAGGGCCCCGCGCGCCCTGTTCGAGGATCTGACGGCGCCCGCCGATCCGCTGCCTGCGATGGGGGGTCCCGGATGGCCGGTCTGGCGGCCGGTGTTCGGGATGGTGCTGGTCCTCTGCGCCGTGGCCCTCGCCGTGGTCCAGGTGAGCGCCCTGGCTCCGGTCGACGGCGGCGGCGTCCCCGGGTACGCGGTGCTGCTCGGCATCGCCCAGGCGGCGGCGCTTGTCGTCGGCATGTCCCGCCCGGTGTCAGCCTGGTGGGCGTCGACGGTCCTCATGGTCGTCACCGCGCGGATCACGGAGCCCGGGGTGAGCCCGGACGCACTTTTCCCCTGGACCGTTTCGGGGCTCTTGCTCCAGAGCGGGGTGCTGTTCCTGCTGGCACTGCGGGTCCGGCCCCGTCGGTCGGCAGGGGCGCTGGTGGTCACCCTCCTCGCGGCGCTGTCCTGCACCGTCGCCACCACCCGGGCACACAACTACGTCCTCGACCGCGGCACCCCGGTCCTGATCGCAGCCGTGCTGATCGGCGCCGCGCTGCGCGGCCTGCGGCTGGCCCGCACCCAGCTCGTCGTCCAGGAGGAACTCACCGCCGGGGAGCGGGCCCGGCGCACGCTGCTGGAGGAGCGCAACCGGATCGCCCGCGAACTCCACGACGTCGTCGCCCACCACATGTCGGTGATCTCCATCCAGGCCCAGGTCGCCCCGCACCTGGTCGACAACCCGTCCGACGCGCTCAGGGAGAACCTCGCGGGCATCCGGCAGAACGCCGTCGAGGCGCTCACCGAGCTGCGGCATGTGCTCGGTGTACTGCGCTCCGAGGACGCCCTGTCGCAGGGGGCGAGACACGCCCCGCAGCCCACCCTCGACCGCCTGGACGAACTGCTGGACAATGTGCGCGGTGCCGGGCTCGTCGTCACCACCGCCACCACCGGCGTGCCGCGTCCGCTGCCGCCGAGCGTCGAACTGTCGGCGTTCCGGATCGTCCAGGAGGCTCTCAGCAACGCGATGCGGCACGCCCCCGGTGCCCGGGTGCGGGTGGAGACGTCCTACGGGACCACCGGACTGTCCGTCCGGATCACCAACACCGCGCCCGACGGACCGCCCGCGCCCCAGCAGTCCATGGGACACGGACTGCTGGGGATGCGCGAACGCACTGCCATGCTGGGCGGCGAACTCGCGGCCGGAGCGACCCCGGACGGCGGCTACGAGGTCACGGCCATCCTGCCGGTGAGCGCCCCTGCCCAGTCCGCCGAACCTGTCGAGGACATCCCGTGACGACCATTCGTGTACTCATCGCCGACGACCAGATGATGGTTCGCCAGGGTTTCACGGTGCTGCTCGACGCCGAACCGGGCATCGAGGTCGTCGGGCAGGCGGTGGACGGTCTCGACGCCGTCGCCAAGGTCGCCGAACTCGCCCCGGACGTCGTCCTCATGGATGTCCGGATGCCTGTGCTCGGCGGAATCGAGGCGACCCGCCGCATCACGTCACCGGCCGGCGCCCGGGTCAAGGTGCTGATCCTGACCACCTTCGATCTCGACGAGTACGTGTACGAGGCGCTGCGTGCCGGCGCGTCCGGCTTTCTCCTCAAGGACGCATCGATCGAGGAACTGGCCCATGCGGTCAGGGTGGTGGCGGCCGGTGACGCCTTGCTGGCCCCGAACATCACCAAGCGGCTCATCGCCGAGTTCTCCCGGATGACCGCAAGCCCCCGGGCCCCGCTCATGGATCGCGTCGGCGATCTGACGGAGCGTGAGACCGAGGTGCTTTCCCTGATCGCGCAGGGCCTGTCGAACGGGGAGATCGCCTCGCGCCTGGTGGTGGCGGAGCAGACGGCGAAGACCCATGTGAGCCGGATCCTGGCCAAGCTGGGGCTGCGCGACCGGACCCAGGCGGCGGTCTTCGCGTACGAGACGGGCCTCGTGCGCCCGGCCGGCTACTGACGTACACACGCAGGGACGGGGAGCGCGGGACCGTCCGCACTCCCCGCCCTTGCGTGAGGGTGGTGACCGCCCGACGGCGAGAGGCCGGCGCGACCGTTTCGTTCGCGCCGCCGGGCGGAGTCCTTCCTGCGGGTTGTGCCGGGACCGCGGCGACGGGCGATGGGCGGCCGGGTCCGCTCTCTGTCAGGTCGAGAGCGGCCGCCGGCCGCCTTCACCACCGCACTGGCTCGCACACCGCCGCGGTCCTCGGCACGCTGCGTCATGGTGTCGGGGCGACCTTCCGTACGGGAGCTGCTGAACTGCGACGCCCTGGGGGCTCCAGGAGCGTAAGTACGCCCCGAACCCGACGTCAACAATTTGTTGAAATTGGAGGTGTGGTGTTCCGGATGGTGCCGGCGCCTGGGCGCGACAGGACAGGTGTCGGCGCCGACACCATCCGGAAGTCTGTGGAGCGGTCCGTCCGTTGGGGCCGGCCCGCTCAGGCCTGAACGGGCTGTCCGGAGAGCCGCTCGACCGCGCGCAGCAGCGCCGAGTGGTCCAGGCCTCCGTCGCCCTGCGCGCGCAGCGAGGCGACGAGCTGGGCGACCACGGCGCCGACGGGCAATGCGGCGCCGACGTTGCGCGCGGCGTCGGTGACGATGCCCATGTCCTTGTGGTGCAGATCGATCCGGAAGCCCGGCGCGAAGTCCCGCCGCAGGAAGTTGTCCTTCTTGCGGGTCAGTACGGTCGAACCGGCCAGTCCGCCGTTCAGTACGTCGAGCGCTGCGGTGAGATCGACTCCGGACTTCTCCAGGAAGACGACGGCCTCGGCGCACGCCTGGATGTTGACCGCGACGATCAGCTGGTTGGCGGCCTTCACCGTCTGGCCGGCGCCGTGCGGACCGCAGAGCACGATGGTCCTGCCGAGTGCCCGGAGGATCGGCTGCGCGGCGTCGAAATCGGCCTGCTCGCCGCCGACCATGATCGACAGTACGGCCTCGACGGCCCCGGCCTCGCCGCCGGAGACGGGGGCGTCCAGCACGCGAACCCCCTTGTCCCGCGCGCTCCTCGCGAGGTCCACGGAGGTCTGCGGGGTGATCGAGGACATGTCGATCAGCAGCGCGCCGGACCTGACGTTCTCGAGGATGCCGTCGGGGCCGTACGCGACGGCCTCGACCTGCGGGGACGCGGGCACCATCGTGATGACGACATCGGCGTCCCGGACCGCCTCGGCGATCGAGCCGGCGCCCTTGCCGCCGGCGGCGACCAGCCGGTCGATCTTGTCCTGCTCCAGGGTGTGACCGGTGACGTCGTAACCGGCCTTGATCAGGTTCTCGGACATCGGGGAGCCCATGATGCCGAGCCCGATCCACGCAACCTTGGGGAGGTTGTTGCTCATGAGGGTGCCTTCCTGAAAAACGGGGGTGCGGGAGTGGGGCCGGCGACCTCAGTGGGCCGCCCGGGCCCCGGCGGGGAGCCACGCGAAGGCCTCGGCGCTCGGCCGGTCGCCGGGCTTGTACTCCAGGCCGACCCAGCCGTCGTAACCGGCCTTCGTCAGCTCGTCGAGGAGCCGCTCCAGCGGCAGCGAGCCGCTACCGGGTGCGCCGCGCCCGGGGTCGTCGGCGATCTGGACGTGGCCGGTCTTCCCGGTGTACGCGGTGATGACCTGGCTGAGGTCCTCGCCGTTCATCGACAGGTGGTAGAGGTCCAGCAGGAACTTCGCGTTTCCGAGCCCTGTCGCGGCGTTGACCCGGTCGACGACCTCGATCGCGGCCGGTGCGCTCACGAGCGGGTAACGCGGCGACTCCGGCTCGTTCAGGGCCTCGATCAGCAGGACCGCCCCGACGCGGTCGGCTGCGCGGGCGGCCAGGACCAGGTTCTCCAGGGCGAGTTCGTCCTGTACGGCCGGGTCCACGCCGTCGACGCGGTTGCCGTAGAGCGCGTTCAGCGCCTTGCAGCCGACCGAGGCGGCGAAGCCGGCCGCCACCTCGATGTTGGCGCGGAACCGGTCCGACTCCGCGCCGGGTACGGAGAGCGCACCGCGGTCGGGGCCGGGCAGCTGTCCGGCGTAGAGGTTCAGCCCCACCAGCTGCGTGCCCGCGTCGTCGAGCGCCTTCTTGAGGGCGTCCAGTTCGGTCTGCGGCGGGGCGGGGGTATCGGTCCAGGGCCACCACAGCTCGACCGCCGTGAAGCCCGCAGCGGCCGCGGCGGCGGGGCGCTCCAGGAGCGGGAGTTCGGTGAAAAGGATCGAGAGGTTCACATCGAAGCGCTGGTCCGGATATCCCATGAGGGTCAGGCGCTCCTTCCGTATTGCGGAAATTAGTTTCTGCTTAACGGAAGATTGCCCGGGGGGTGGATGAGCTGTCAAGGGGGCGCCCGGATGTCGGGCCGGTCAGGGGCGGCCGTACACACGGAAACGGGGCGGACGCCACCCTCGGCATCCGCCCCGCTCCATCCGTCTGTCAGCCGGCCGGGACCGTGTCCTTGAACGTGGTGCCCGCGGCGCGGTACGCGGCGACCGCCGCGTTCACCTGGGCCGGCGAGAGCACCTGGTCCTTCACATGCAGGACGTAGTCCACCTGCTGGTCGTAGGAGCGGGGCGTGGTGCTCGTCTGCCCGGCCAGATCGATCAGCCACTGGTTGAAGTTGATCGACATCCCGCGCTCCGGGAGGTATGCCGCCCCGTGCGTACCGAAGAGCTGACCGTCGATGTAGTACGTGATCGCGCTGTTGTCGATCGTCACCACGAGGTCGTGCCACCCGGCGAAGCTCTGCCGGGACTCGCTGTGCTGGTTGACGGCCTCCCACGGGTCGGGCCGGTAGGTCTCCCAGGAGGTCGTGTAGAGGATGTCGGACGGTTCGCCCCAGCCGCCGTTCGGCAGATACTCGAAGTCGTACTCCGCGTAGTCGTCCGCCATCGGTGCCTTGAGGTCGTTGATCGTGAAGAAGGTCTGGACGAGATGGTCACCGTCCGGCCCCGACCGCGGCGTGTCGTTGAACTTCACCCGGGCCGCGTAGGTGCCGTTGCGGAACTTCATGCTCTGGGTGAGGAATTCGGTCTGCCGCGTCGAGCCGCTGGTGCCCGCCGTCGAGGTCTCGAGGTTCATCACCGAGTTGCCGCCCTGATCAGCGAACGTGACGTTCTCCGGGGCCCATACCGCCCCCGGGACACCCGGGCCACCGGAGTTGGAGCGGACGGACCAACCGTGCGCGGCGATCTTCGGATCCGTGTGGCCCGTGTAGTTGAAGTCGTCGAACAGCGCGGGTCCGTCCGCGGGCGGATCGGTCGGCGGGTCGGTGGGGTCGGTGGGGTCGGTCGGGTCGTTGCCCCCGGGTGCCTCGCCCCACACGGTGGTCCCGCCGAGTTGCGCGGTCACCTTGGGCCAGTCGCCGTACGAGGTGCGTTCGGCACCGAAGGAGTAGTCGTCGCTCTGCCCCAGCGTCTGCCAGTCCGCCCGGTAGAAGCGCAGTTGGAGGTCTCCGGTGTCCGCGCCCGGGGCGAGGGAGCCCGCGCCCGCGGTGAACCCGATCTCCAGATACCGGTCGGCGGTGGCGGTGGGCGTGGCCGGGACGCCGAAGGTCCCGGTGATGTTGGCGCAGCCCTTCACCGCCCACGAGCATGCGAAGCGGTAGTCCATGCCGGCCGCGTCGGACTTGAAGTAGTAGCGCACCTTGACGTTGCTGAGCGGCACGCTCGCGCTGCCCGAGTTGCGTACCTTGAGCCAGGGCTCGCTCTGGTCGGCCGTGGCTCCGGAGGCGCTCGTCCGGTACTGGACGACCAACCCGTCCGCGACGGCGGTCGCGGAGGCGGGCAGTGCGGTGAGTCCCGCACAGCCCAGAGCCAGGGTGGCGGCGGCTGCGGCCGATGCGCGCAGCCGGCTTCTGGCGATCTTCTTCATGGCGTGTTCCTCTCCGGAACAGTGGTGGGGGTGATGCCGGATGGGGGCGCGCCGTTCCTCAGGAGGCGGTCGTGAGCGACCGTGCGGTCAGGTGGCGGGTGGCGGACGCGGGGACGTCCGGCCACGGAGCGCGGTTGCCGTGACCGGCGCGGACCCACCGGCAAGCAAGCGGTACTTCACGGCTCACCTCGGAGAGACAGGACCTGACCACCTGACCAGTGATGACCGCTGGACAGCTCACCTCTTGATGGTGGAAGAAGGTGGCATAGACCAATGGGTCCGTCAACCCCCTTGATAGCAGGGGGATTTGATGATGTTGCCGATGTGCGACTCGTTCGGTCTGCGTAAAGTGTGGCTAGACTTCCCTTGACCAGCCGTCCAGTTGGAGAATCCGCTCGGTCAACTGGTCAGCAGGGAACCGTATGTGGAGAGGACCGCATGGACGCCGACGTGCCGGGGACGGTACTGAAACGGGAGAGGGCCCGTGACGCCATCCTGGAGCTCATCGAAGCGCGCAGCCCGGGGGACGCCATCCCGTCCGAGCGTTCGCTCTGCGGGCTGCTCGGGGTGTCGCGGCCGACTCTGCGTGCCGCGGTCGACGAACTCGTGGCCGCAGGGCTCCTCGTTCGCGAGCACGGCCGGGGCATGTTCGTCGCACCCGCGAAGATCACCCAGGAGCTGGTCTCGGGGGAACTCGCACTGAGTGTCCCCCCGGCGGCGGGTGCCTGGTCGAGCCGGCTGCTGGAATTCACCACGCTCCAGGCCGGCGCCCGGGTCGGTCGCAAGCTGCGGATGTCACCGGCCGCGGAGATCGTGTACGTCGCGCGCCTCCGGCTGGTCGACGGCGCCCCGATGGCCATAGAGCATCTGCACATCAGGGCAGAGCTCGTCCTCGGCCTCTCGGCCCAGGAACTGGAGAGCGGCGATCTCTACGAGCATCTGCGCGAGCGGCACGGCGTCCACGTCCACGAGGCGTTGCAGGCCATCGAGCCCACGGTGGTCACCCGCGCGGAGGCGAAGCTTCTCGATGTGCCCGAACTGTCCCCCGCGCTGCTCTTCGAGCGGCTGACCTCGGACACCACGGGCAGGCCCGTGGAGTATGTCCACTCGCTCTACCGGGGCGACCGCTACCGGATCGTCTCCCGGTTGGCGCTCGGCCCGGCCGCGGCGGTGCCGCCCGTACCGGACGGCCACCACCCCGGTATCCCGCCGGGCGACTTCGCCCACGGCGACCCGATCACCTCGTCCACCCGGGGGGACATCCAGTCGGGGCAGTGAACCGGTGCGGCTCGGGCGACTGCGGCGCGGACCGATGACGCGGTGGATCGGCAGGCCGAAGTTGCCCGTCGGCCCGGTCCGGCGCGGCGGCCCGCTCGGTCCGCACGGGGGCACGTTCCGGCCGTTCCGTAGGGGCCCCGGCCCCTCGCCGGTGTGTCCGTTAGGGTCGTGTCCCCGAATGAGGAGTGGGTGACAGTGCGCCTGAAAGTGGAGTTCACGACCGAGCCTTTCGATCTCGACGAGGCCCCGGCGCACGCCGTGGTGGCCCGTGAGGTCATCGCGGCCGCGGAACTGGACGCGGTGGACGTCGGCCCGTTCGGCAACACGGCGGAAGGCGGCTCCGACGCCGTGCTCACGGCCGTGGACTCCCTGCTGCGCAAGACCCTGGCGGCGGGTGCCACCCGGGTGTCGCTCCAGGTCAATGTCCTCGGGGAGGACTCGAAGTGACCGAGCCGGCGGACCACCCCTTCGTCAGCGCGGTCAAGCCGCTCGTCGACGCCATCGGCGCCGAACTGGTCGGACCCGAGCAGGCGCGGCCCGACGACGTGGTGCTGGCCTGGGAGGGCGACGACGTCATCGCGGTACGGCTGCCCCAGCTGTCGGACTCCCTCGACCACATCCTGGCCGCCATGGAGCGGCGGCACGGAATGCCGCTCGCCGACCTGGACCGCAAGACCAAGCAGTCGGTCGTACGGACGCTGGAAGCGCGGGGCGCGTTCTCCGTACGGCACGGCGTGGAGACGGTGGCGGGTGCCCTGGGGGTCAGCCGCTTCACCGTCTACAACTACCTGAACCGGGAGAAGAGCCCCTGATGCGGACGGGGTGTGCACAAGCTTGGAGCGCCTCCTCCCGGCCGAGTCGGCGGTACACTCCTTGTCCGTATCGTCCGCCCCAGGGCGGACGACCGGTCAGCGTGCTTGCCGCACGCGCTCCAGATAGCCGACCAGGGCGGCCATCCGGTCGGCAGGCCAGGGCAGGCTCCGGCTGATTTCGGCGCTGTTGTCCTGCCACATGCGGCGGGCTGCGGCCTTGGTCCGCTCGCCCTGCTCGCCGTCGGCGTGGAACGCGGCTCCCAGCTCGTCCCAGCGCCGGACGAGGTCCTGTACCTGCGGATCGTCGACGGGGGTGTCGTCCCGCACATGAACCAGGAGCTGTTCGACGAGGCCGGCCCACCGGTGCTTGGCCGACTCCACGGCCTCCGGGCCGAGTTCGGCCCTCCGCTCGGCCAGTTGCTCCTGCTGTTCCTGCGTGAAGCCGGTTTCGAACACCGAGATCATCTCCAAGGTCGTCATGAACTGATCCGGATCGGGCATCGACGAGTCGTCCAGCTGACGCACCAGTCCGTGAATGCGGTGCGTCAGCCGTTCGATGCGTGCGGCCTGCTCCTCCAGGTCGCGCAGCTGGGCAGCCAGCAGTTCGCGCATCGTGCCCAGATCGTCCGCCGCCGAGTCGGCGAGCACGCCTGCGATCTCGTCCAGCGACAGCCCGAGGGCGCGCAGCGCCCGCACCCGGTACAGCCGCCGCAGGTCCCCTTCGGTGTAGCGGCGGTGCCCGGATGCGGTGCGCTCACCCGCGGTCAGCAGACCGATCTCGTCGTAGTGGTACAGCGCACGCACGGTCAGCCCGCTCGCATGCGCAAGCTCTCCGATGCTCCACCGGCGTCCGGTGGTGTCTTTCCCGATCACGTCAGCAACGCTAGAACCTCCCGTCGCGGGAGGTTCAAGGGCTGATGCGCCACCGCCCCCGGGTCGGTCCGGGAAGCCGGAGTCAGGCGGCGGGGCCGCTCAGGGCCGTGTCGAGGTGGACGAGCAGGTGCGGCCAGCCCTCGCCCATGCCGTGGTAGGCCTGCTTGCCCATCGGGGAGTCGAGGTCGAAGCCGGCGTGCTCGAGCAGCAGGCGGGTGCCCTTGCCTTCCGGTTCCAGACGCCAGGTGATTGTGGTGTCCAGCGATCCTTCCGCGAACCGGTAGCGCAGCAACTGCTCGGGCTCGACCGCGGTGACCTCACAGGGCTGGAGGCCCCAGTTGCCCATGTCGAGGGTGAAACGGTGGCCGACGACCGGCTGGATGTCGCCGGGAACCCACCAGCGGGCGAGGTGTTCAGGGTCGGTCAGTGCGGTCCAGACCACGGCGGGCGGGTGATCCATGTACTGCTCGCAGCGGATCACGGCTTGCTCGGTCATGAGGTGTTCTCCTCGTCCAGTACGTCGGTGAGCGCGTGCAGTCGCTGCTTCCAGTAGTGCTCGAACGGGTGCAGCCACTCACCGACCTCGGCGAGCGCGGCCGGTTCGAGGTGGTAGAACCGCTGCCTGCCGCGGGGTTCCTCGCGCACCAGGCCGGCGGCCCGCAACACCGCCAGGTGTTCGGAGACCGCCGGGCGTCCCAGCTCGAAGAGCCCGGCGAGATCGCCCGTGGCCCGCGGACCTTCACGCAGACTTTCGAGCAGCTTACGGCGCACCGGATTGGCCAGCGCGCCGAACACGTCGCTTGGCATGGCCCGACGATACGTCGGAGAATTCCGACGCGTCAACTTTTTCCGACGTGTCGGAACCGGGCGCTCGGACCGCGATCGCACCGTTGTGGTCGATGAGGTGACCGGGTCCGGGAAGGGTCGGTCGGGGGTGCGCGCACCCTTTCCTGCCGGGAGAATTCGGCCCAAGGTGAGCAGTTGGGGTACGGAAGGGGGATGAAGGCCGTCGTTCGGATCGCCCGCCATGGCCGTTTCCGTACGCGAGATTTCAACAAAGTGTTGACGTGGTGTTGTGGAGGGCGTTAGCTGTCCGCAGCCCGACCAACGCACAGCGAACAGCAGCAGCGCCATGCAGCCACGGAGGCTCCCGTGACTTCGAGCTCCACGCCGGGCCTTGCCCGGTTCAACATCCTGGCGGACGACGAGGCCACCGCCGCGTTGCACGAGGTGTGTGCCAGCGCGGCATGGGGGAGAGCGATCCTCTCCGGGCGCCCGTACGCCACCGTGGAAGCCCTTCTCTCCGCCGGTGACGCCGCCACGGCCGCGCTGACCCGGGACGAGCTGGCCGACGCGATGGCCGGGCACCCCCCGATCGGCCGCCCGAAGCCAGGAGACCCGGCCTCCTCCCGCGAACAGCGGGGGATGGCCGACGCCACCGAGGAGCTCAGGGCCGAGATGCTCGAACTGAACCTGGCCTACCAGGAGCGGTTCGGACACGTCTTCCTGATCTGCGCCACCGGCGCCACCGGTGAGCAGATGCGCGACGCGGTGAAGTCCCGGATCGGGAACCCGCCCGAGCGGGAGCGTGAGATCGTGCGCTCCGAGCTGGGCAGGATCAACCGCATCCGGCTGACCCGTCTCGTGGCGGACGCAGCAGAAGCAGAAGGAGAGTGACGGCCGTGAGCACCGACACCACCGCCTCGGTGTCCACGCACATCCTGGACACCAGCATCGGCTGCCCCGCCGAGGCCGTCGCCGTCTCGCTCGCCGCCCGCAGCGGCAGCGACGCGCCGTGGGTGACGGTCGGCCGGTCCGCGACCGACGCGGACGGGCGGTGCAAGAACCTGCCGGCTCTGCCGGAGGGCACCACCCACGTACGGCTCGATTTCGACACCGAGACGTACTTCTCGAAAGAGCACAGTTCCAAGAGGCAAGCCGAGGCGCAGCAGGACGCCCCCCGCGTAAGGGACAGCGGCGCGTTCTTCCCGGAAGTGGCGATCACATTCGCCGTCGTACCGGGCGAGCACTATCACGTACCGCTGCTGCTCAACCCGTTCGGCTACTCCGTTTACCGAGGGAGCTAGCACCGACATGCCCACGATTCTCGGCCAGAACCAGTACGGCAAAGCAGAGAACCGCGTCGTGAGGATCACGCGGGACGGCGACACCCACCACATCAAGGACCTGAACGTCTCGGTCGCCCTCTCCGGCGACATGGACGACGTCCACTACTCCGGTTCCAACGCCAACGTCCTGCCGACCGACACCACCAAGAACACGGTGTACGCGTTCGCCAAGGAGCACGGCATCGAGTCCGCCGAGCAGTTCGGCATCCACCTCGCCCGCCACTTCGTGACGTCGCAGGAGCCGATCAGGACCGCGCGCATCCGGATCGAGGAGTACGCCTGGGAGCGCATCGCCACCTCCGACGCCAGCGCGCAGTTCATCGGCGCCGACGAGGTCAAGCACTCCTTCGTCCGCAAGGGCCAGGAGGTACGCACCACCCAGATCACCTTCGACGGCGAGAGCTGGCAGATCATCTCGGGTCTCAAGGACCTGGTGGTGATGAACTCCACCAGCTCCGAGTTCTGGGGCTACGCAAAGGACAAGTACACGACGCTCAAGGAGGCGTACGACCGCATCCTCGCGACGGAGGTGTCCGCCAAGTGGCGGTACAACTGGACCAGCGACGACGCGCGCATGCCCAACTGGGAGAAGTCGTACGAGCAGACGCGCACGCACATGCTCCAGGCCTTCGCCGAGACGTACTCCCTCTCGCTCCAGCAGACCCTGTACCAGATGGGTTCGCGCGTCATCAACAGCCGCAGCGAGGTGGACGAGATCCGCTTCTCGCTGCCGAACAAGCATCACTTCCTCGTGGATCTGGAGCCGTTCGGCCTCAAGAACGACAACGAGGTCTACTTCGCGGCGGACCGCCCGTACGGTCTGATCGAGGCCACCGTGCTGCGGGACGGCGTCGAGCCGCAGATCCCGGTCGACCTGACCAACCTCTGACGAGGCCCGCGCCGGTCCCCGCGCGTGGGCGTACGGGGACCGGCCCCGGAGCCGGTGCGGCAGTGTCTGCTGCGGTTCCGCCCCATCCGTTCCTCCCCTCTCGGCACCCACGGACGCACCGCCGTGGCACTCAAATCCTCCTAGGGTCCTGCCGTGCCCACCTCACCCCAGAGAGAAGGAAGCGCCATGGCAGCCGCTGATCGTGTGGAACGCATCGTCATCGAGAACTGTTCGATCGCGACCGTCGACGCGGACGACACCGAGTACGCCTCGGGCCATGTGGTCGTCGCGGGCAACCGCATCGAGCACGTCGGCGCCGGTCCGGCCCCCGCGGGTCCGGAGAACGTCGTACGGCGCATCGACGGCACCGGGCACCTCGTCACCCCCGGCCTGGTCAACACCCACCACCACTTCTACCAGTGGATCACCAGGGGCCTGGCGACCGACCACAACCTCTTCGACTGGCTGGTCGCGCTCTACCCGACCTGGGCGCGCATCGACGAGCCGATGGTCCGAGCCGCCGCGCAGGGCTCGCTCGCGATGATGGCCCGCGGTGGCGTCACCACCGCCATGGACCACCACTATGTCTATCCGCAGGGCTCCGGCGACCTGTCCGGCGCCATCATCGGCGCCGCACGGGACATGGGCGTACGGTTCACCCTCGCCCGCGGTTCCATGGACCGCAGCGAGAAGGACGGCGGACTGCCGCCGGACTTCGCCGTCGAGACGCTGGACGGCGCGCTCGCCGCCACCGAGGCGACCATCGACGCGCACCACGACGGATCGTTCGACTCGATGACCCAGATCGCCGTGGCGCCCTGTTCGCCGTTCTCCATCTCCACCGAACTGCTGCGGCAGGGAGCCGAGTTGGCTCGCCGGCGCGGTGTCAGGATGCACACCCACGGGTCGGAGACGGTGGAGGAGGAGAAGTTCTGCCACGAGCTGTTCGGCATGGGCCCGACCGACTACTTCGAGTCGACGGGCTGGCTCGGCAGCGACGTATGGATGGCGCACTGCGTCCATATGAACGACTCCGACATCGCCGCGTTCGCCCGCACCGGAACGGGCGTCGCCCACTGCCCGTCCTCCAACGCCCGCCTCGCCGCGGGCATCGCCCGGGTCCCCGACATGCTCGCGGCGGGCGTCCCGGTGGGTCTCGGCGTCGATGGCACCGCCTCCAACGAGTCCGGTGAACTCCATACCGAACTGCGCAACGCACTCCTCATCAACCGTCTCGGTGCCCACCGCGAAAAGGCCCTGAATGCCCGTCAGGCCCTGCGACTGGGTACGTACGGCGGGGCCCAGGTCCTCGGCCGCGCCGACCAGATCGGCTCCCTGGAGGTCGGCAAGCTCGCCGACCTGGTGCTCTGGAAGCTGGACACCCTCGCGCACTCCTCCATCGCCGACCCGGTCACCGCGCTCGTCTTCGGTGCGGCCGCCCCCGTCACGCTCTCCCTCGTGAACGGGAAGACGGTCGTCGAGGGCTCCCGCCTGACCACCGTGGACGAGGAAGTCCTCGCGCGCGTCACCCGCGACGAGGCCCGGCGCCTCGCGCGGATCGCCGCCGGAGCCTGACGCTCCGGGGCGCCCCCAGAACGGCCGGCCGACGGGGGACGGCCCTCGGCCGGCCGCCGTGGACCCGAGCGGGGTCCGCGGCAGCCGGTGCGGCGGGCGTGTACCCAGACGTACGCGCCTGCCGCACCGGTGACGAACCAAGCTGCCGCACCAGCTGCATCACCTGTCTTACCTGCACCAACGCATCACCTCCCTGACACCCGCGTCGTATCGACGTGTACCCGACCGGAGGAGCCGACGTGGCAGCACAGCCCAGGTTTCGCAACGACGCAGTCGCAGGACCCGACCAGGAGCCGAAAGCGGACGACCCGCAGGTCGCCGACGGCACACACCCGGTCGACGAGACCCTCCCCCCACTGAGGATGTTCACCAGCGGACTGCAGCACGTGGCCGCGATGTACGCGGGCGTGGTGGCCCCGCCCATGATCGTGGGACCGGCTGTGGGACTCAGCCCCAGGGAGACCGCCTTCCTGATGGGGGCGAGCCTCTTCACCGCAGGCATCGCCACCCTCCTGCAGACCCTCGGCCTCTGGCGCATCGGCGCCCGGCTGCCGTTCGTCAACGGGGTCTCGTTCGCCGGCGTGACACCGATGATCGCGATCGGCAAGGACCGCGGACACGACGGCATCGCCGTCATCTTCGGCGCGATCATCGTGGCCGGCCTGATCGGCTTCGTACTCGCCCCCTATTTCTGCAAGTTGGTCCGCTTCTTCCCGCCCGTGGTCACCGGCACCGTCATCACCCTGATCGGCCTCTCGCTGCTGCCGGTCGCCTTCAACTGGTCGCAGGGCGGCAACGCCGCGGCCGGCGACTACGGCTCCACGGCCCATATCTCCATGGCCGCCGTCACGCTGCTGATCGTCCTCGTGCTGCGCAGACTGCTGCGCGGATTCCTCCAGCAGATCGCGATCCTGCTCGGGATGGTCGCCGGCACCCTGATCGCGATCCCGGTCGGCATCACCGACTTCGGCGCGACCAAGGACGCCGACCTGGTCGGCTTCCCGACCCCGTTCCACTTCGGGGCACCGCAGTTCGAGATAGCGGCCATCGTCTCGATGTGCATCGTGATGCTCGTCTGCATGACCGAGTCCACCGCCGACATGCTGGCCCTCGGCAAGATCGTCGGCCGTCCGGCGGACGAGCGGACCATCGAGGGCGGTCTGCGCGCCGACACCCTGGGGAGCGCCCTCAGCCCGCTCTTCAACGGCTTCATGTGCAGCGCCTTCGCGCAGAACATCGGCCTGGTGGCGATGACCAGGGTGCGCAGCCGGTTCGTCGTCGCCGCGGGCGGCGGTATCCTCATCGTCCTCGGCCTGGTCCCCGTGGCCGCGTCCGTCATCGCCCTCGTACCGCTGCCGGTGCTCGGTGGTGCGGGCATCGTGCTCTTCGGCTCGGTCGCCGCGAGCGGCATCCAGACGCTGGCCGCCGCAGCCCTGGAGAAGGGCGAGAACGCACTGATCGTCGCGGCCGCAGTCGGTATCGGCCTGATACCGATCGCCGCGCCGGATTTCTACCACGCGTTCCCGAAGGACCTTCTGGTCGTGCTTGATTCGGGGATCTCCACCGGGTGCGTCGTGGCGATCGTCCTCAACCTGGCCTTCAACCACCTGGGCAGGAAACCGGAGGAGGCGAACGAGGAGGAGCCCTCCGTTCCGGCAGCGGCTCCGGTGGGCGCGCACTGAGCGTGCGGCACGGCGTTGTGGCGCGCACGGCGGGAGCGGTACGCGCCACAGACGTATTCCGGGCAGGCGCGGGCAGGACTCAGCCGGTGTGGTAGCTGTCGCCGTACACCTTCCAGTCGAGCAGCGGATCCAGGTTCAGATTGCCCTCCTTCAGGAAGACCCGCTGGGCGGTGTCCACCCGGCTGGTGTCCGAGTGGGCCTCGTCCTGCTGCATCGCCCAGATCCGCGCGTCCAGGAAGGCGTTGAGGTAGGTCACCTCGTTGCCGCCCTGCGACGGCGGCTTCGCCCTGGCGAGCGCGCGCTTGCGGATGGAGCCGAAGCTGGTGCTGTCGTCGCCGTTGCCGTGCATGACGATGGCGTCGTAGTACGCGAACTGGCCGAGCGTGCCGAGGCCGTCGGCCTTCCCCCGACCGACCGCCGGGTTGAAGTACATCCGGTCCCGTTCGTCGTTCTGCGCCTGCTTGAAGGCCGGGTCCGATGCCGCGGCCGCCCAGTCCTCGGCGAAGTCCGGGTCGAGGCCGTCGTGCGAGTCGGTGCCGTTCACCTCCCGCAGAGCGGGCAGATACGTCGCGAGGACGTTGCCCGGCTTGCGCTGGGTGTACAGCTCGACGAGGGCGAGCATGTCGCCGGTGCCGGAGCAGAAGCCGATGATGCCCGCGGTGTAGCCGCAGCCGTCGCCGATGTCCTGGATGTATGCGTACTGGGCCTTCCAGTTGAGTGAGGAGTTCTCGGCGCTGGAGACCAGCTGCATGGCGATCTCCTTCTTCGCCGGATCGTCCAGCCCGGTGGCGGCAGCGGGCTGCCGGGTGGCGGCAGCGGGCTGCCGGGTGGCGGAGACATCCTTGCGCGCGGGCGGATGCGTGGGGGCACTGGCGTGGTCGGTGGCGGGTGTCGCCGTGGGGCGCCCGCTGGTGGCAGCCGGCTGCCGGGTGACGTATACATCCTGGCGCACAGCGGGATGCGTGGGGGCACTGGCGTGGTTGGTGGCGGGTGCCGCCGTGAGGGTCACCCCGAACGCGACCAGCGCGAGCCGTAGGGGGCGAGTGTTGCGAGGTGCGGCGTGCCGATGGGAAGCGGGCACCATTCCTCCAGAGGGAGTTCGTCGTTCCGTGAGCCGCGACGAAGCTTTCCTACCAGAGCGGGGTGAGCGTTCGGAGTGGAGTGCGAGTCGTGCACTCGTTCGGCGCAAGCGTGTTGAGTTCGGCTACGGAAAGGCCCCGCGCCGCGCCGGACGCGGTGCGGGGCCGTACGGGGCGGCCTGCGGATCAGGGGCGGACACCCTCTGGCAGATGGCGGTCAGCAGGTGAGGCGGGCCGCGTGGATCCATGCGTCCGTGGGGCCGCCCCGCAGATCATCCATGGCTCAATGCCATTCCTGCTGACGGTGGTTGAGGGACTTCCCACGGTTCACCCGACCCGGCACGGGTACTCCGACGCCCCGGTCCGCCACGGGAGTTGAACCCGTTGTCGTCGACCGTGCGTTCCCACGAAGGGCCTTGGCGCCCCGAGTGACGACGGAGCTCCGGACGGGCTGGGCCACGGGGCCGGCGGCCGGCCCGAGACCGGTGGCGGGAACCCTGCCGGGCGCCGGCGCGCGGCCCCTCGCGCAGACGCTTCACGCGCCCGCCGATCGCGGGTTCAGGGGCCGTCGATGCGGTAGCTGTCGCCGTACACCTTCCACTGCAGTGGCGTCTCCAGCTGGAATCTGCCCTCGCGAACGAAGACCCGCTGGGCCGTCTCGACGCGGCTGGTGTCGGAGTGCGACGGCTCCTTGCGGATCGCGGCGACACGGGCGTCGAGGAAGCAGTTCAGATACGTCGCCTCGTCGCCGCCGTGCGACGGCGGTTCGGCCGCGGCCAGTGCCTCGCTGCGGATCGTACGGAACCCGACCGTGCCGTCCGCGTCGGCGGCCCCGTGCATCACATAGGCGTCGTAGTAGATGAACTGGCCCAGGGTGCCCAGTCCGTCGGCCTTGGCCTGTTCGACCGCCGGGTCGAAGTACGAGTGGTCCCGCTCCGCGTCCTGGGCGTCCCGGAATGCGGCGTCGTCCGCCGCCTTCGCCCACGCGTCGGTGAAGGGGCGGCCGAGCCCGTCGTGCGCGTCGGTGCCCTTGACCGCGCGCAGCGCGGGAAGGAACTGCTCCAGCGCATTGCCGGGGCGCGCCGCCGCGTACCGCTCGACGACTCTCAGCATGTCTCCTGTACCGGAACAGAAGCCGATGATGCCGGCGGTGTAACCGCGGCCGTCGCCGATGTCCTCGATGTATGGGTACTGGGCCTTCCAGTCGAGCGAGGAGTTCTCGGCGCTGGAGACCAGCTGCATGGCGATCTCCTTCTTGGCAGGATCGTCGAGTCCGGCCTCGGAGGCGTCCTTGTCCGCGTCGGCGCCGGACGCGGAGCAGCCCAACAGCACCAGGAGCGTCGTCACGAGAGCGGTGACGAGGGCTGTGGCGGGGGCGATCCGGGGGCGCGCAGTGATCTTCACTGCTCCACCCTGCCAGGCGTGGGGAGGGAACCTCGCCCATTCGGCGGTAGCGTCGGCAGTATGGAAGATCAGTCTGTTGTGGATGTAGGCGATGTGCGGCTGGCGTACCGGACCTGGGGCGACTCGTTCGGCTCGCCCGTCGTCCTGCTGCACGGTCTCGGCGGTTCCGCCGCCGATTGGGAGGCGGCTGCGAGCCTGCTGGGCGAGGAATGGCGGGTGTACGCCCTCGATCTGCGCGGGCACGGCGAGAGCGACTGGCCCGACGAGTACTCCTTCGAGCTGATGCGGGACGACGTTCTCGGCTTCCTCGACGAGTGCGAGCTCGACCGCGTGGGGCTGGTCGGCCACTCCATGGGCGGGGTCGTCGCCCATCTGCTCGCCCAGGAGCACGCGGACCGGGTGGAACGGCTGGTACTGGTGGAGACCCCGCCCCCGTTCCCGAGCAAGCCTCGGCCGCCCGCGCAGCCGGACGGGCCGGTGGATTATGACTGGAACGTCGTCGCCCCCATCCGGGCCCAGGTCGCCGACCCCGATCCGGCGTGGGCGGACGGTCTCGGCGAGATCGTCGCGCCCACACTGATGATCTCCGGAGGCCCGGAGAGCACGATGCCGCAGGGCCGGCTGGCCGACATGGCCTCCCTGATCCCGGACTGCCGCCTGATCACCCTGGGCGGCGGACACCACGTGCACCGGACCCACGCGGACCAGGTCGCCCAGCAGATCACCGAGTTCTTCACCAGCTGACCGCAGGGGCCCGGCCCCGGGACGGGCCCCTGACCACCTGGTTTCTGCGTGCGCTGCGGCGCCGACGCACACGGAGCCCTCCGGTGTTCGAGGACGGCGCGCCGACCACCGGAACCTGCCTGCGGCGCCGCCCTGCCCCGGCTCAGCTTCCCGGTCGCCAGTCCGGACGCCGCCCGCTCATCGCGACCGCCCGGTCGGCGAGCGGCGCGTCGGCCGGCACCGGTACCGGCGGCCCGAAGGGGCTCTCCGGCAGGGGGTTGTCGTCGCTCGGCGTCGTCATGGCCAGCGAGACCCGCAGGTTCGCCTCGTCGGCCTCGTACTTCTGACCGGTCGACCGGGCCAGGTCCCATCCGTGGATCACCAGCTCGTTCAGCGCCACCATGTGGGCCACCTCGCCCGGCAGGTCCACGCCGCCGGCCCTGGTCATCCCCTGCCGCGCGGCGGGGTCCCGCCACGCGGCCACCAGTTCGTCGAGCAGGGGCGGGAGCGTGTCGCGCCAGCCGTCCGGCAGGACCGGAAGCGCGGCGTCCGGTGAGGTGTCGGTCGTGGGCCCGAAGGCCTTGCGGGCCGCGTCCCGGAACGCAGTGGTCAGCCCGACGAGGTGGGCGAGCAGATCCCGTACCGCATAGTCGGGGCAGGGCGTCGGGTCGGTCAGACGATGGTCCTCGATGCCGTGGAGCAGCTCGGCCACCTGCCGTGCCGCAGGTTCCAGATCGGGCGTGGGCATCGTCATGTTCTCTGTGTCCATACAGTTCAGACCGGCGCGGCGGCCGGAAATCATCGCCCGGCACGCCAGAAGGCTGCGCGCGGAATCCGAGCACCGCAGCCCGGCCTGTCGCCGGACGTGCGGCACACCTCTTGTCGGGGACCCGTCAGCCGTGTCATACAGGTCCAGACCATTGCCGCCGGACGGAAGGCACGACCGTGCAACGCCCCCACGCTCACGCCGCGTCGGCCACCTCTGCCGCCCTGCTCCTCGCCCTGCTCACCGCATGCGGCGGGACCGCCGACGCCGCCGACACCCAGCGGCCGACCGCGCCCCACGGGGTGACGGCCCAGGCGAGCAGCGCCACCTCCGTACACGTCATGTGGGACCAGGCCTCCGACAACAAGGCGATCACCGGCTACGAGGTGTACCGCACGGGCAAGAAGGTCAAGTCCGTCGTGGCGGCCCGGCAGATGATCGACGTCGACGGTCTGTCCCCCTCCACCGCCTACACCTTCACCGTCCGGGCCCGCGACGCGGCCGGAAACCTCTCCGCGGCGAGCGAGGCCGTCGCCGTGACCACGCCCGCGCCGGCCCCCGCGGACCACGAGCCGCCGACCCGGCCCGTACGGCTGCGCGGGAAGGCGGACGGCAGCCGGTCGGCGACCCTGTCGTGGGGCGGCTCGACGGACGACGTGGGTGTGACCTCGTACGACATCTACCAGGACGACTCCCGTATCCACAGCGTGCCCGGCACGCGGACCACGGCCCGCCTGACCGGACTGCGCCCCGGCACGGTCTACACCTTCACCGTCCGGGCCCGCGACGCCGCAGACACCTCCTCACCGGACAGCAACGTCCTCGACCTCACCACGCCCTCCGCCCCGGGCGCCCCCGCCGGCACCGCCCCCACCGATCTGCGGATCAAGGCCACGGCCCTGGGCAAGGAGTACGCGATCGATCTGGACTGGAAGCAGCCCGACACCGGCGGTGAGATACCCGCCTACCAGCTCTTCCTCGACGGACGCCTCACCACCACGATCGTGTGGGGCGGCAGGCCGCCGGCGGGCCGGGCGAGCTACCGCCTGACCGTCGGCGACCCCCGCGGGACGCGCTACTCGATGAAGATCCGGGCCAAGCTGCCCGACGGGAAGTGGGGCGACTTCTCCGCCCGGCGCACGGTCGTCCTCGGCGACTGACAGGGGTTCGTGCCGGGAGAAATGGCGCGCGGGTCGCCGCACTGTGCCGGGGCGGGTCCTGAGCCCGGCCGCCGCGGGTCGTCTCCGGGACGCGTCCGCCCCCGGTGCCATGCGGTACCGGGGGCGGACGGTCTGCGGAATCGGCGGGGTCAGGCCAGCTGTTCGTACGCCGGCAGCGTCAGGAAGTCCGCGTAGTCCTGGTCCAGCGACACCTGGAGAAGCAGGTCGTGGGCCTGCTGCCACTTGCCGGAGGCGAACGCCTCCTCGCCGATCTCCTCGCGGATCGCGGCGAGTTCCTCGGCGGCGACCTCGCGGGCCAGGTCCGCCGTGGCGTGTGCGCCGTTCTCGAAGACCACGTCCGCGTTGATCCACTGCCAGATCTGCGAGCGGGAGATCTCCGCGGTGGCGGCGTCCTCCATCAGGTTGAAGATGGCGACCGCGCCCATGCCGCGCAGCCATGCCTCGATGTAGCGGATGCCGACCGCCACGGCGTTGCGCAGGCCGTCGTACGTGGGCTTGGCGTCCAGGGTGTCGATGGCGATCAGGTCGCCCGCCGCCACGGAGACGTCCTCGCGCAGGCGTTCCTTCTGGTTCGGCTTCTCGCCGAGTACCGCGTCGAACGAGGCCATCGCGATCGGGACGAGGTCGGGGTGGGCGACCCAGGAGCCGTCGAAGCCGTCGTTCGCCTCCCGGTCCTTGTCGGCCTTGACCTTCTCGAAGGCGACCTTGTTGACCTCGGCGTCGCGGCGTGACGGGATGAAGGCCGCCATGCCGCCGATCGCGTGCGCGCCCCGCTTGTGGCAGGTGCGGACGAGGAGTTCGGTGTACGCGCGCATGAACGGGGCGGTCATCGTCACGGCGTTGCGGTCCGGCAGGACGAACTTGGAGCCGCCGTCGCGGAAGTTCTTGACGATGGAGAAGAGGTAGTCCCAGCGTCCCGCGTTCAGCCCGGAGGCATGGTCGCGGAGCTCGTACAGGATCTCCTCCATCTCGTACGCGGCGGTGATCGTCTCGATCAGAACGGTCGCGCGGACGGTGCCCTGCGGGATGCCGACGTAGTCCTGGGCGAAGACGAAGATGTCGTTCCAGAGGCGGGCCTCCAGGTGCGACTCCGTCTTCGGGAGGTAGAAGTACGGGCCTTTGCCGAGGTCGATGAGGCGCTGGGCGTTGTGGAAGAAGTAGAGGCCGAAGTCGACCAGTGCACCGGGCACCGGGGTGCCGCCGAGCTGGATGTGACGCTCATTCAGATGCCAGCCGCGCGGGCGGGTGACGACGGTGGCGAGCTCGGCGGCGGGCTTGAGGGCGTAGGACTTGCCCGACGCGGGGTCGGTGAAGTCGATCCTGCGCTCGTAGGCGTCGATCAGATTGAGCTGGCCGAGGATGACGTTCTCCCACGTGGGGGCGGACGCGTCCTCGAAGTCGGCGAGCCAGACCTTGGCGCCCGAGTTCAGGGCGTTGATGGTCATCTTGCGGTCGGTCGGACCGGTGATCTCCACCCGTCGGTCGTTCAGCGCGGCCGGGGCCGGGGCGACCTTCCAGGAGTCGTCCGCGCGGATCGCCGCCGTCTCGGGCAGGAAGTCCAGCGTGGAGGTGCGGGCGATCTCGGCGCGGCGCTCGCCGCGGCGGGCGAGCAGCTCGTCGCGACGGGGCGTGAACTGCCGGTGCAGCTCGGCCACGAACGCGAGGGCCGCGTCGGTCAGGACCTCGTCCTGCCGGGGCAGGGGTTCGGCATCGACGATGGCCAGCGTGGACGGCGCTGGTGCGGGCATGAGCGGTCACTCCTTCAGCGGGCGGTGCGGCAGTGCGGCAGTGCGGGCGGCGGCTCCGCGGCCGCCCGGGCCGCGCGAAACGGCACGGCGTGCCAGGGCTCCGGGACACGGCTGCGGGAGCCGTCTGAGCTGCAGAGCGCTTCTGACCAGTGGATAGTAGTTTCCTTATGGTGGAAGTTCAATGGTCTGTTGATGTCGAGACTCTCCGTGCCGACAGAAAGGGGAGCCGGTTGGCGCGGAGTGTCAGGGGCCTGTACAGCGTGTGCCCCATGAGCCGTGCGGCGCACTCATTCGAGGCGTGTCAGATCCTCGGCCGTGTCGATGTCGTACGCCTGCGCCACATCGGAACACTCGACGAGCGTGATCGCATCGCGGTGCGTCCGCAGGTATGCCCGCGCCCCCTGGTCGCCCACCGCGCCCGCAGAGACGTCCGTCCACCGATCGGCTCCGAACAGCACGGGATGGCCGCGCTCCCCGTCGTACGAGGCTGCCGCCAGGCTCGTACGGGACAGGTACGCCGCCCGCACCCGTGCCACCGCCTGTGCACCGATGCCCGGCTGGTCGACGAGCAGGACGAGCGCCGCATCCGCCCCCGTGCCGGCGAGCGAGCGGAGTCCCGAGCGCAGCGACGAACCCATGCCTTCCGGCCACTGTGCATTGACGGTCACCACGCAGCCGGAGAGGTCGGCCCGCGCCCGTACCTCCTCCGCCGCGGCGCCGAGTACCACATGGAGCGGGTCGCAGCCGCCGTTGCGCAGCATGCGCAAGGCGTGCTCGACGAGCGGCCGGCCACGGTGCTCCAGCAGGGCTTTCGGCCGGCCACCCAGTCGCCGCCCGCCGCCCGCGGCGAGCAGCAGACCGGCGATCACCGGACGCCGTCCCCCGTCGGAGGGACCGGACGGTTGCGGAGTGCCGGAAGTGGACAGGGTGTGAGGTGAATAAGCCATGAGGTCCTGAATACCTCACCACCCCGGTGATTTCCCGCCGGACCGGCCAGTACGCTGCGTCCCACCGGTGGTCACCCTGATTTCAGTCCGTGGAGTGGCGCACGGCACCTTTGATGGCGTTAACTTGCGCGCACCCCTGGGCACTTGACCACGGCTCGGGATGTGGTCGAAACACCGGCACAAGGATGTGCGAGGGGGAGTGCTTTGTTGCGAAGCGTGGGGCAGACGCGGGTGACCAGCAGCGGCGAGGACCCGAGGGTGACGGAGCTGCGGACGGCCGTCTCCCGGCTCCGCCGTGAGCTGGCAGGGCATCGCGCGGAGTTCCCGGACCGCGTGATCGCCGAGGACGAGCTGGCCGCGCTGGACGCCATGGCGGTCACCGGTGCGCCCGAGATTCCGCGGCTGCGCCGCTCGCTGCTGCTGATCGCGGGGGCGGTCGGCTCGGTCAGCGCGCTGGCTTCCGCGCTCAGGGACGTACGCATCGCCGTGGATCTCTTCGGCGAGCCGCCGAGCCGCTGACGTACGGGAGGGGGAGCGCGGGCAGGGGGTCAGCGGCGGATGAGGCGGCGCGCCGTTGCCGCAGCCACCGCCGACGTGCGGGAGTCGACGCCCAATTTGGCGTAGATGTGTACCAGGTGGGACTTCACCGTCGCCTGGCTGAGGAACAGCGCCTTGCTGATCTGCAGGTTCGACAGTCCCTCACCGACCAGTTGCAGCACCTCCAGCTCGCGCTTGGTCAGGGCCTCCGCGGGCGTCCGCATGCGGTCCATCAGCCGGTGCGCGACGGCCGGGGCGAGCGCCGAGCGGCCGGCCGCCGCCGTGCGTACCGCTGCGGCCAGCTCCTCGGGCGGGGCGTCCTTGAGGAGGTAGCCGCTCGCGCCCGCCTCCACGGCCGCCAGGATGTCGGCGTCCGTGTCGTAGGTGGTGAGGATCAGGACCCGGGGTGCGTCGGGCACCGCGGTGATCGCCGCGGTGGCCTCCGAGCCGTGCAGGCCCGCCCCGAACTGGAGATCCATCAGCACGACGTCGAACTCGCCCGTCGCCGCGAGCGCCACGGCTCGCTCGGCGGTGTCGGCCTCGGCGACCACGCGGAAGTCCGGTTCGGTGTCGAGGACGGCCCGCAGCCCCGCACGCACCACCGGATGGTCGTCGGCGAGCAGCAGCCGGATGGGGGTGGCGCTCATGCGGCGGACCTCTCTTCGTGCCCGGGCAGCGGGAGGGGGAGGGTGAGCGCCAGGGCGGTGCCCTGGCCGGGGGACGATTCGACACTGAGCGTGCCGCCGAGCGAACCGGCCCGGGACCGCATGGCGGGGAGACCGAAACCGCCGGTCTCCGTGTCCCCCGTGACCGTGGGTGCGCCGGGCGAGAAGCCCCGGCCGTCGTCCACGACGTCCAGCGACACCGAGGTGTCCATGAAGCTGAGCGTGATCTCCGCACGCCGGGCTTCGGCGTGCTGCACCGTGTTGGCCAGCGCCGACTGGGCGGTACGGAGCAGCGCCACCTCGTACGGCGTCGGCAGCTCCACCGGCGTCCCGCTGACCGCGAACTGCACCGCCAGATCCGGTCCGGAGGTGCGAGCGCAGAGGCGTTCGAGGGCGCCCGCGAGCGAGCCGTTCTCCAGATCGGGCGGGGAGAGGGCGCGTACGAAGCGGCGGGCCTCGGCGAGATTGTCCTGCGCGGCTTCGCGGGCCCGGCGCACATGCGCGGTGGCGGGGGCGTCCGGCGGAAGGGTGCGTTCGGCGGCGCGCAGCAGCAGCTGAATGCTGGACAGGCCCTGCGCGAGCGTGTCGTGGATCTCGCGGGCCAGCCGCTCGCGTTCGGCGAGCGTTCCCGCCGTGCGCTCGGCGACGGCCAGCTCCGCCCGGGTCGAGACCAGCTCCTCGATCAGCTCGCGGCGCCGCTCGCTCTCCCGGAACAACGCGTCGTACCCGAGGACCGTGGCGATCGCGACCGCCGCACCGAGCAGCGGCCCGATGAACGCGCCGGGCGTGATCTGCCCGCCGTGCAGCACAAAGCCGGTGATGGCAGCCGCCGCGGTGACGACGACGGCGGGCAGACCCCAGCGCATCGGCAGCAGATGCAGCTGCAGGAAATACAGCGGGAAGGCCAGCCACAGGGCGTCCGGCGAGAGGACGAGAAGAGCGAGCCAGAGCGTCCCCAGCAGCGACAGCCACAGGGCGGCCGCCCTGTTCTGCGGCTGCACGGCGGGGGCGAGCGCGCCCGCCGCGTAGACAGCGGCCATGATGCAGGCGAGTGCGACCACGGCGGGCGCGCTCGATACGCCGTCGCTCACGGCCGGCACCGCGGCGAGCGCCAGCAGTCCCAGCAGCAGAGCGTGCAGACACAGCCGCAGCGCGGCGGCGACCGGGGTGTGCGAACGCGAATCCATGATGCGTTCCAGCGTAGATGCGCGGCGTCCGCGGCCGGTCAATCGAAAGGTTGATGTCAGGCCCCACCGGCGTGCGATGTTTTCGCGGACCGGCCGACCGAGGCTGGAGCCATGTTCGTCGCATGGAGAGATCTCCGGTTCGCCAGGGGCCGGTTCGCGCTCATGGGCACGGTCGTGGTGCTGATCACGCTGCTCGTGGGCTTGTTGTCCGGTCTTACGGCAGGTCTGGCCAGGGAGAACACCTCGGCCGTCACGGGGCTGAACGCCGATCACCTCGCGTTCGCCGCCCCGCCCGATGGCCAGTCGGTGTCCTTCACCAACTCGACCGTCGGGGAGAGCGCGTGGCGGAGCTGGGCCGAGCAGCCCGGTGTCGGCGCCGCGCAGCCCCTCGGCATCCGTACGCTCGACGCCGCCGCCGTGCGGGGGAAGCGGACGGCTGCCGTGTCGGCGTTCGGTGTCGAGCAGGACTCGGGCCTGGCCCCGGCGGCCGGCGCAGCGCGCGTCGCCCCGGGGAGCGTCGTGCTCTCGGAGCGGGCGGCCGACGAGCTCGGCGTGGAATCCGGTGACCGGGTGCGACTCGGCCGCGTCGAGGTGCGTGTGGCGGCGGTCGCGGGAGATGCCTCGTACAGCCATACGCCGGTCGTGTGGACCTCCCTCGACGACTGGCGGCGCTTCGCGGACAGCGGGACGGGCGGCGCGCCGCACGCCACGGTGATCGCCCTGACCACCACCGGCGGCGCCGACCTGGCCGCCGGTGACACGGCGGCCGGCACCAGCACGCTCTCCCTCGACGACTCGCTCACCGCCATCGGCTCCTACCAGGCCGAGAACGGCTCGCTCCAGCTGATGCGCGGCTTCCTCTTCGCCATCTCGGCCCTGGTGATCGGGGCCTTCTTCACCGTCTGGACCATCCAGCGCAGCGGCGACGTCGCCGTCCTCAAGGCGCTCGGCGCCTCCACCCCGTACCTCCTGCGCGACGCGCTCGGGCAGGCGGTCGTGCTGCTGGCGATCGGTACGGGACTGGGCACCGCGCTCGCCTCGGGCATCGGCGCGGTGGTCAGCGGCGGGGCCGTGCCGTTCGTCCTCGACGCGGCGACCGTCCTCGTTCCGTCGGCCGTCATGATCGCCCTCGGTGCCCTCGGGGCGGCGCTGTCCATCCGACGGATCACCGCCGTCGACCCGCTCACCGCACTCGGGAGTGCCCGATGACCCTCACCCTCGCCGATGTCACCCTCACCTACCCCGACGGCGACGGCCGGCTCACCGCACTCGACCGGGTCTCGCTCGACGTTCCCGAGGGCTCGCTCACCGCGGTCGTCGGACCGTCCGGCTCCGGCAAGTCCAGCCTCCTCGCGGTGGCCGCGACGCTGGTCACGCCGGACGAGGGGCGGGTCGTGGTCGCAGGCCGGGAGACGGCGGGACTCGGACGCGCCCAGAAGGCGGCGCTGCGCCGCGAACGCATCGGCATCGTCTTCCAGCAGCCGAACCTGCTGCCGTCGCTGACCGCCGTCGAACAGCTTCAGGTGATGACCCATCTGTCGGGCGGCACCACACGCGGCGCCCGCGGGCGGGCGCTGGAGCTCCTCGACGCGGTCGGTCTGGCCGACCGGGCGGGCCGCAGGCCGCACCAGTTGTCGGGCGGTCAGCGCCAGCGGATCAATATCGCGCGGGCGCTGATGAACGATCCGGCGGTACTCCTGGTCGACGAGCCGACGAGCGCTCTCGACCATGAGCGCGGCGCGGCGGTGCTGGACCTGCTGATCGCGCTGACCCGGGAACGGTCGACGGCGACCGTGCTGGTCACCCACGACCGGACGCATCTGGAACGGACGGACCGGACGGTGGTGATGCGGGACGGGCGGCTGACGGAAGCGGTGCTCAGCTGACCCGAACATGACGGTGCCCGCCGGGTCCCTGTCCGGCGGGCACCGCTGCGTCCGTAGGGTCTCAGCCGGTCGGTCCGCTGCTGGCCAGCGCGTCCGACAGTTCCTTCGCGACCTGCTGCAGGATCGGCGCGATCCGCTCCGTCGCCGACTCCGTGACGCGTCCCGCAGGGCCCGAGATGGAGATCGCCGCCGAGGTGGGGGAGTTCGGTACGGAGACCGCCAGGCAGCGGACCCCTATCTCCTGCTCGTTGTCGTCCACCGCGTAGCCCACCCGGCGGACCTGGTCGAGTGCCTCCAGGAACCCGTCCGGCGTGGTGATCGTCTTCTCGGTGGCGGCCGGCATTCCGGTGCGGGCCAGCAGCGCCCGTACCTCCTCTGGCGGGGTGTGCGCGAGAAGCGCCTTGCCCACCCCCGTGGAGTGGGGGAGCACCCGCCGGCCCACCTCGGTGAACATCCGCATCGAGTGCTTCGACGGCACCTGCGCGACGTAGACGATCTCGTCGCCGTCGAGCAGTGCCATGTTCGCCGTTTCGCCGGTCTCCTCGACCAGCCGTGCCAGATACGGGCGGGCCCAGGTCCCGAGCAGTCGTGACGCGGACTCGCCGAGCCGGATCAGGCGCGGTCCGAGCGCGTAGCGCCGGTTGGGCTGCTGGCGCACGTAGCCGCAGACGACCAGCGTGCGCATCAGCCGGTGAATGGTGGGCAGCGGAAGCCCACTGCTCGCGGAGAGTTCGCTCAGCCCGACCTCGCCGCCGGCGTCTGCCATCCGTTCCAGCAGATCGAAGGCGCGCTCGAGGGACTGCACGCCGCCGCTGGAGCCGGCGGGCTTGGAGTCGGATGTGCTGGCGTGGGACGGCGGCACGTCAACGGTCCTTTCGACGCGGAAGGGCAAGGCAGCAGCCTACCGGGCGGTTCCCGATCGGCCCACTGCTGCGGTACGGCGTCCTGGCCGGTCAGGACCTGTTTGTCCGGGCGTCCTCGGCCTCCGGAGCGGTGCCGAGACGCCGTACCCGACCCATGTTACGTTCCGTAGTGCGAAATTGTCCTTTTGCTTCGTGGAAATCTTCAAAGGGTGCGCGTGAGTGGTCCGCTCGACCTCCGGTGGGGAAGGTGGGGTCTTGACGGGCGGGAATCCCGCGTGAAGACTCCTTCAACAGTTCGTTGAATTTCTTCGGCGGCCGTGGTCCGCCGAAGAGTCCGGAAGTGAGGAGCACGGGTGTCCGGTGCGGACGTGAACCTGCTACTGCGCTCGACGCGCGTCGTCACCCCCGAGGGAACGCGTCCTGCGGCGGTGGCCGTCGCAGGCGGCACGATCGACGCCGTCCTGCCGTACGAGACCGAGGTGCCGGCCGGCGTCCGGATGGAGGACTTCGGCGACGACGTCCTGCTGCCCGGTCTCGTCGACACCCATGTCCATGTGAACGACCCCGGCCGCACCGAGTGGGAGGGCTTCTGGACCGCCACCCGCGCCGCGGCGGCAGGCGGGATCACCACCCTGCTCGACATGCCGCTCAACTCCCTCCCGCCGACCACCACCGTCGGTCATCTGCGTACCAAGCAACAGGTGGCGGCCACCAGGGCGCACATCGACACCGGCTTCTGGGGCGGCGCGATCCCGGCCAACGTCAAGGACCTGCGACCGCTGTACGAGGCCGGGGTCTTCGGCTTCAAGTGCTTCCTTTCGCCCTCCGGCGTCGAAGAGTTCCCCGAGCTCGACCAGGAGCAACTGGCCCGCTCCATGGCCGAGATCGCCGGGTTCGGCGGGCTGCTCATCGTGCACGCCGAAGACCCGCACCACCTGGCAGCGGCGCCGCAGCGCAGCGGCCCCGCGTACGCCGACTTCCTCGCCTCCCGGCCGCGCGACGCCGAGAACACCGCCATCGAAGGCCTCATCGCCCACGCCGCGCGACTGAACGCGCGCATCCACGTCCTGCATCTGTCGTCCAGCGACGCCCTGCCGCTGATCGCCGCCGCCAAGCGCGACGGCGTGCGCGTCACCGTCGAGTCGTGCCCGCACTTCCTCACCCTCACCGCCGAGGAAGTCCCGGACGGAGCGACGGAGTTCAAGTGCTGCCCGCCGATCCGCGAGGCCGCCAACCAGGACGCGCTCTGGGGCGGGCTCGCCGACGGCACGATCGACTGCATCGTCTCCGACCACTCGCCCTGCACCACCGACCTGAAGACGCCGGACTTCGCCTCCGCCTGGGGCGGCATCTCCTCCCTCCAGCTCGGTCTGCCCGCCGTCTGGACCGAGGCACGCCGGCGCGGCCACGCGCTCGACGACGTGGTCCGCTGGATGTCCGCCGCCCCCGCCGCGCTGGCCGGGCTGGCCCGCAAGGGCGCCATCGAGGCCGGCCGCGACGCCGACTTCGCCGTCCTCGCCCCCGACGAGACCTTCACCGTCGACCCGGCCGAGCTGTTCCACCGCAACCAGGTCACCGCCTACGCCGGGAAGACCCTGCACGGCGTCGTGAAGTCGACCTGGCTGCGCGGCCGGCGCATCGCGGCGGACGGCGTCTTCACCGAGCCCACCGGCCGCCTCCTCGAAAGGGACCACTGACCATGACGGCAACAGCGCGCTTCACCGGCGACGCCCACCCGTACGCAGGCGGAGACCCGTACGCCGACTACCGCACCGCCGACTTCCCCTTCACCCACCTCGTCGACCTCGCCGACCGGCGGCTCGGCGCGGGAGTGATCGCCGCCAACGACGAATTCTTCGCAGAACGCGAGAACCTGCTGAAGCCCGGGCCCGCAGAGTTCGACCCGGAGCACTTCGGGCACAAGGGCAAGATCATGGACGGCTGGGAGACCCGCCGCCGCCGCGGCGTCGGTGCCGCGCAGCCGCATCCCACGGACGAGGACCACGACTGGGCGCTGGTACGGCTCGGCGCCCCCGGCCTCGTACGCGGCATCGTCGTCGACACCGCCCACTTCCGCGGCAACCACCCGCAGGCCGTCTCCGTCGAGGCGGTCTCCGTCCCCGGATCGCCGTCGCCGGAGGAACTCCTCGCGCCGGACGTGAAGTGGACGACACTCGTACCCCGTACGGCCGTTGGCGGCCACGCGGCCAACGGATTCGAGATCGACGTCGAGCAGCGGTTCACCCACCTGCGGGTCAACCAGCACCCCGACGGCGGGATCGCCCGCCTCCGGGTCCACGGCGAGGTCGCCCCCGACCCTGCCTGGCTGGCAGCCCTGTCCACCTTCGACCTCGCCGCGCTGGAGAACGGCGGTCAGGTCGAGGACGCCTCCGACCGCTTCTACTCCCCGGCCTCGAACACGATCCTGCCCGGCCGTTCGCGCCAGATGGACGACGGCTGGGAGACCCGCCGCCGGCGCGACAAGGGCAACGACTGGATCCGCTACCGGCTTCCCGGGCAGTCGGAGATCCGGGCCGTCGAGATCGACACCGCGTACCTGAAGGGCAACTCGGCGGGCTGGGCGAGCCTCTCGGTACGGGACGGGGGGAGCGGCGACGGGGACGGCGGCGAGTGGACCGGGATCCTGCCGCGGACCCGGCTGCAGCCCGACACGAACCACCGCTTCGTCCTGCCGGAGGCCGTACGGGCCACCCACGTCCGTATCGACATCTTCCCGGACGGCGGCATCTCGCGGCTGCGGCTGTTCGGCTCGCTGACGGCGGAGGGCGCCGCGCGACTGGCCGCCCGCGACCGCGAGCTGGGCGGTTGACGGGAACGGGTGATCCCGGATCCCGCCGGGGCGGTCCGATGCGTCCGCATCCAGGGCTTATGGGACCCTGGGGCGTCGTATGCCCCGAGCAGGAGTCGAGTCGCCATGATCTTCATCGCCGTCAAGTTCACCGTCCGCAGCGCCGAGCGCGACAACTGGCTTCCGGCCGTCGAGCCCTTCACTCTCGCCACCCGTCAGGAACCGGGCAACCTCTTCTTCGAGTGGTCGTACAGCGTCGAGAATCCTGACCAGTTCGTGCTGCTGGAGGCCTTCGCGTCCCCCGAAGCGGGCGAGGCGCACGTGAAGTCCGAGCACTTCGCGGCGGCCATGGACCAGATTGCGGGCCTCGTCGCCCGGACCCCGGAGATCATCAACGTCGAGGTCCCGGGCGACGGTTGGTCCCGGATGGTGGAGCTCACGCCCCGCGGTGAGTGAACCGGGGCACGGCACGCCCCGACCGATGGGCTGAGAGGGGCGGACTCAAAGCGGCGTGCCGCTCTCCGTCAGAACTCCTCGTGGGACTCCGGGTCTCCGCCGAACCGCCGCCGCGGGCCCGCGGAGATCCGGGCCAGTTCCTCCGCCGTCAGCTCGAAGCCGAACAGATCCAGGTTCTCGCGCTGCCGGCCCGGATCGGCGGACTTCGGAATCGGTACCGCGCCGAGCTGGATGTGCCAGCGCAGCACGGCCTGACCGGGAGTCACACCGTGCGCCTCGGCGACGGCGACGATCTCCGGGTCCTCCAGGAGCCGGTGTCCACGGCCCAGCGGGCTCCAGCTCTCGGTGACGATGCCCTTCGCCGCGTGCACGGCCCGCAACTCCTCCTGCGGGAAGCGCGGATGCATCTCGATCTGGTTGACGGCGGGCAGCACCCCGGTCTCCTGCTCCAGCCGGTCGACGTGGGCCGCGGTGAAGTTGGAGACGCCGATCGACCGCACCAGACCGTCCTTGCGGAGCTGGATCATGGCCTTCCAGGTGTCGACGTACAGATCGACCCGGGGCAGCGGCCAGTGAATGAGATACAGGTCCACGTGGTCGAGCCCGAGATTGCGCCGGGACTCCTCGAACGACGCCAGGGTCTGCTCGTATCCGTGGTGCCGGCCCGGCACCTTGGTGGTGACGAAGACATCCTCGCGCGGCACACCGCTGCGGGCGATTCCGCGGCCGGTGCCGGTCTCGTTGCGGTAGTTGAGGGCGGTGTCGACGAGCCGGTACCCGAGGCCCAGCGCCCCGGCGACGGCCTGCTCGGCCGCGTCGTCGTCCATCGGCCAGGTGCCGAGCCCGACGGCGGGAAGGGCGTGGCCGTCGTTGAGGGGGTGAGCCGGGGTCTCGGTCATGATCTCCCTTTACGGTCGGAAACATCCCGACCAGGTTAGGACGGCCGACGGGCCGCCCTTGGCATTCGGGGTTCCACCGGCTGTGCCCGGTTCCGGGTTCGCCGCCCCCGGCATGTGAGCCGGTCCGTGCGGAAGGGCGGTGCCGCCCGGCCGATGGGACGGGTGTTCCCGCAGTGGGAGCCGCCGGGTACCGTGATCGCTCCGCGTGTGAGCCGGTGAGGTCTCCACATCGTTCCCGCTGTGGAGAATCAGGAGAACCAAAGGTGTCCGCTGTCGCCCTGCCCGCCCTCGCACCGCCGCGCCGGGCCTGGCTCACCGATCTGCCGGTACTGCTCGTCGCGGTCGTCTGGGGCGCCAGCTATCTCGCCGCCAAGGGCATCACCACGACGTCCACCGTCGTCGCGGTCCTCGTGCTGCGCTTCGTCATCGTGCTGCCCGTGCTGGCCGCCGCCGGGTGGCCCAGGCTGCGGGCGCTCAGCGCGGCGCAGTGGCGCGGCGCGGGTCTGCTGGGACTGGTCCTCAGCGGGATCTTCCTGGTGGAGACCTACGGCGTCGTGCACACCTCGGCGACCAACGCCGGACTCATCATCAGTCTGACGATGATCTTCACGCCGCTGGCCGAGGCCGCGGTGACGCGGGTCCGGCCGCCCAGGGCGTTTCTCTCCGCCGCGGCGCTGTCCGTCGCCGGCGTGGTGCTGCTGACCCAGGGCGGCGGTTTCACCAGCCCGTCACTGGGCGATCTGCTGATGCTGGTGGCCGCTCTCGCCCGTACGCTGCATGTGCTGCTGATGGCCCGCATCACGTCCGTCCAGGCGGCGGACTCGCTGTCGCTGACCACCGTGCAGCTCGGCAGCGCGGTCGCCGTCTTCGCCGTGCTCGCCGCCGTTCCCGGCACCGGGACGTCGCCCTGGACGGTGGCCGCGGGGTTCGGCGTCCGGGAGTGGGGCGGCCTGCTGTTCCTCTCCGTCTTCTGCACGCTGTTCGCCTTCTTCGTGCAGATGTGGTCGGTGCGCCGCACCTCGCCGTCGCGGGTCAGCCTGCTGCTCGGTACGGAACCGCTGTGGGCGGCCGCCGCGGGCATCGCGATCGGCGGCGAACGGCTCTCCGCCCTCGGCGTGCTGGGCGCGGTGCTCGTCCTCGCCGGCACCGGCTGGGGGCGCCGCGCGGTAGCCCCCGCCGCTGCCTGAGCCGGCTGCCTCCGTGCGCGTCCGCCCCCGCGTCGCCGCGCCGACGTACGCTGACACGGTTCGATCCGAGCAGATCGAACCGAATCGGCCGGGAGGGGCGGACCGTGTCCACAGTGGACGTCGATCTTCGCGGGGTGCAGGACTTCACCGCGAATCCGTATCCGTACTACGCGAAGATGCGCGCCGACGGACCGGTGCACACCATCCGCACCGACGACTTCGAGCGGGTCTGGCTGATCGTCGGCCATGAGGAGGGCCGGGCGGCCCTCGCCGACCAGCGGCTCGGCAAGGACTGGCGGACGACACCGTACGCGACGGGCGCGGGCGATCCGATCAACGCCAACATGCTGGAGATGGACCCGCCGCACCACACCCGGCTGCGCAAGCTCGTCGCCCGCGAGTTCACCGCACGCAGGATCGAGTCGCTGCGGCCACGCGTCCAGCGGATCACGGACGAACTTCTCGACGCCATGGTGCCCGCCGGACACGGCGACCTCGTCGACGCGCTCGCCTTTCCGCTGCCCATGACGGTCATCTGCGAGCTGATCGGTGTGCCGGACCTGGACCGGACCGAGTTCCGCCGGATGTCGAACGGCATCGTCGCCCCCCGGACGGCGGAGGAGGAGGGCGAGGCCGTCCGCGCGATGGGCGCCTATCTGGTCGAGCTCATCGAGGACAAACGGTGCTCGCCGGGCGACGATCTGCTGAGCGCCCTGATCCGGGCACGCTACGAGGAAGGCGACGGCCTCTCACCCGACGAACTCGTGGGGATGGCCTTCCTGCTGCTCGTCGCCGGCCATGAGACCACAGTCAACCTGATCTCCAACGGCGTGCGTGCGCTGCTCACCCACCCCGATCAACTGGCCGCTCTGCGGGCGGATTTCGGGCTGATCGACGGAGCGGTCGAGGAGATGCTCCGGTACGACGGGCCGGTGGAGACCGCCACCTTCCGCTTCACCCGCGAGCCGGTCGAGATCGGCTCCCGGGTCATTCCGGCGGGCGAAGCGGTCCTGGTCGCCCTGGCCGGCGCTGACCGCGACCCTGCCCGCTATCCCGAACCGGACCGCTTCGACATCCGCCGCGACACCCAGGGGCACCTGGCGTTCGGACACGGCATCCACTTCTGCATGGGGGCGCCGCTGGCCCGGATGGAGGGCCGGATCGCCGTCCGCGCACTGCTGGAGCGGTGCCCGGATCTCGAACTCGACCCGGACGGAGGGGAGCCGGAATGGCTGCCGGGGATGCTGATCCGAGGGGTGCGGCGGCTGCCGGTGCGCTGGGTGAGGCGAGAGGACGCGTCATGACCGGACGTGATGTGCAGATGGCTCAGAAGATCCTCGACAGCCAGCCGTTCAGCGGGCTCGTCGGGGCGCGGATCACCGAGTTCGGGGACGGTGCGGCCACACTCGAGGTGGACATCCGCCCACAGCTTCAGCAGCAGAACGGCTTTGTGCACGGCGGGGTGCTGGCGTACGCGGCCGACAACTCGATCACGTTCGCCGCCGGGACGACGCTCGGTCCGGCCGTACTGACCGGCGGCTTCTCGATCCAGTACATCCGACCGGCCACCGGCCGCATCCTGGTCGCCCGGGCCACCGTCGTCCACACCGGCCGCCGTCAGGCCGTCGTCCGCTGCGAGCTGTTCGCCGCGATGGACGACGGGGAGGACATCCTGTGCGCGGTCGCCCAGGGGACCGTTCTCTCCGCCCGGACCTGACGGGGCGAGTCCACCTCAGCCGGCCGGGATCTCCGCCACCGCCACCGGCCGGTGCTCGCGCCGGGACAGCTCGCACGCCTCCGCGATCCGCAGTGCGTGCAGCGCTTCCCGGCCGTCGCACGGATTGGCCGCCTCGCCCCGCACCACCCGCACGAACGCGTCCAGTTCCGCTTCGTACGCCGGAGCGAACCGTTCCAGGAACCCCGGCCACGGCTTGGCCGGCGCGGCGGGGCCCTGCGGTTCCACCGACGTCAACGGCGTGCGCTCGTCGAGACCGACCGCGATCTGCCCGAGCTCGCCGGCCAGCTCCATCCGTACGTCGTACCCGGCGCCGTTGCACCGGGTCGCCGTCGCCGTGGCCAGCGTGGCGTCGTCGAACGTCAGCAGGGCCGCCGCCGTGTCGACGTCGCCCGCCGCGCGGAACATCGCGGGACCGGCATCCGATCCGGTGGCGTACACCTCCACCACCTCACGGCCCGTCACCCACCTCAGAATGTCGAAGTCATGGACCAGGCAGTCCCGGAAGAGGCCGCCGGAGTGCGGAAGATAGGCGGCGGGCGGCGGTGCCGGATCGGAGGTCACGGCCCGCACGGTGTGCAGCCTGCCCAGCGCCCCGGCGCGCACGGCGGTGCGCGCCGCACCGTACCCGGCGTCGAACCGGCGCATGAAGCCCAACTGGAGCACGCTGCCGGCCCGCTCGACCTCGCGGAGCGCACTCAGTGTTCCCGCGATGTCCAGCGCGATCGGTTTCTCGCAGAACGCGGGCAGCCCTGCGCGCGCGGCCATCGCGATCAGCTCCGCGTGTGCCGACGTGGCCGAGGCGATCACCACGGCGTCCGCCCCCGCGAGCACGTCGGCCACGGACCCGGCGGTCGTGGCGCCCGTCCGGGCTGCCACCTCGGCTGCCCTCGCCCCGTCGGTGTCCGTCACCACCAGCGAGCCCACCGCGGGGTGGCGCGCCAGCACACCCGCATGGAAGGAACCGATCCGGCCGGTGCCGATGAGTCCGATACGCATGGACCCAACGTGCCGCCCACCAACTGCGCTGTCAACTATATGTCCTGACAAACGAGAGTGTGTTCCGTGCGTCCAGGGGCGGGGCTCCCGCGCCGCGGTCTCCCTTCGGTTCGTCGTTCCGCGCCCGGCTCCTCCGGTGATGTGGGCGTGTCCGCGTGAGGCGTTTCGTTCCGCCACCTCGTCGCGGTCGACGGTGACTTCGGGAGGGGGCGGGCGCGGCGACCGGCAACTTGCTCCCATTCGCCCCGCCCTGACCACCGATGCTCGTAACGATCTTCAAAAAGGGCTGGTTCTGCGTGCACGAGCCACATAATCTCCCGTTGCCGTCGGCGGCCGACGGAGAATTCCATGACCCCCGGGGGGGACTGCATGGCCATGCGCGAGCACGAAATCGATCGCCGTACGTTGTTCAAATTCGGCCTGGGGGGAGCGGTCGTCGCGGTCGTCGGCACCGAACTGGCGCTCCCCGCCACGGCCCAGGCGGCGCCCTCGGCGGAATTCCCCTGGATCATCGACTGCGACAGCTGGGGAGCCAGGCCGCCGGCCAGCCCCGTGCAGATCACCGGCAACACCACCAACAAGATCATCCTGCACCACATGGCGTTCCCGAACGTCACGGACTACTCGCGCGAGCACGCCGTCCAACTGGCCAAGGACTGCCAGGACCTGCACATGGACACCAACGGCTGGGCGGACACCGGCCAGCACTTCACGGTGAGCCGCGGCGGCTACGTCCTGGAGGGCCGGCACCGCAGTCTGGAGACCCTGGAAGCCGGGGAGCACCAGGTGACCTCCGCCCACTGCCCCGGCGAGAACGGCAACGCGATCGGCATCGAGAACGAGGGCACCTACATCACGGAGGCTCCTCCCGAGGCCCTCCTCGACTCGCTGGTCGAGCTGTGCACGGCCGTGTGCCGCAAGTTCGGCCTGAACGCCTGGGACATCTTCGGCCACTGGGACTTCCGCGAGACCGACTGCCCGGGCATCGCGTTCTACGCACAGTTCCCGATGGTCCGCACACGCGTCCTGAAGGCGCTGGGCACGCCGGCCGGCGCGATACCGGAGCGCCGCTGGCCGGACATCTGGCGGTTCGTCGGCGGCCCCGTCGTCAAGTCGGCGCAGTACCTGCTCGCCGACCTCGGATACGAACTGGCCGCCGACGGCGTCTTCGGCCCGGACACGATGTCGGCCGTGAACGACTTCCAGGCGAGCAACGGCATGCCGGTCGACCCGGACTGCACCTTCGACCTGGCCACCTGGGAGGCGCTCGTCCCCACCCTCGACAAGCACGCGAGCGGGCTGCCCGTCGTGGCGCTCCAGGAGATGCTGGTCCGCAAGGGATTCGCGGATGCCGCGCCGACAGGCACGTACGACCACGCGACCATGAAGGCCGTCCAGGACGTGCAGCGACTCCACGGCCTCACCCCCAACGGCAAGGTCGGGACGAGCACGTGGTGCGCCGTCGTCGGCGGCTCGGTGCGGCAGGCGTTCCGGGCCTGACCGGTACGCGGCGGCCGACCGGCACGTGCGCGAAGGCCCGCCACCTGGCGGGCCTTCGCTTCCCGGACGTACGTTGCGGCGTCGGTGCCCGGGCGGGTGGTCAGCCCGGTTGGCTGTTGTCCTTCAGCGTGCCCCAGCCGTGCCAGCGGTCGATCTCGATCCAGGCGCTCACCCGGTCGCGGTCCCGCATGGGGTAGTCGTTGCCCATGTACTGGCGCGCCAGCCGGTCGATGTCCGCGAGGCCCTCGTCCGGGCGTGTCTCGGCGACGCGACCGATGATGCTGATGTGCGTGTACCAGCCGGCCTCGTCCAGCACGGTGAGAGTGACGCGCGGGTCGCGGCGGATGTGCTCCAGCCGCTTGCGGCCCTCGTCCATGTTGACCAGGATCCGGCCGTCGTCCCAGAGGTACCAGGTCGGGGTCGACACCGGCTGGCCGTCCGGTCGGAGCGTGGTGATGACGGCCGGGTTCGCCTTCTTCAGCATGGCCACGGCTTCGTCCGGCAATGGCGGCTTGGACATCTGCTCTCCCTCGCATCGACCCGTCGTACGGTCCGGGTGGCGCGCCGCTCGAGCGCCCCACCCGCAGACTACGATCACCCCGCCACGGGCGCCCGGCGACCCGCCCGCGACCGGCAGCCCCGGCCGCACCGCACCTGCGGGGCCATGAGCTGTCCGGACACAGCCAGGAGTTGTCCGGACAACAGGGCAACCGGACAACGGGACGACCTGACTACCGAGGGTCCTGACCCGAGGGCTACGCTCCTGCCGTGGCCAAACCCATCGCCGACCCCGCCGCCCTCGAACTCGGCGTGGACCGCAACAGCCCGGTCCCCCTCTACTACCAGCTGTCCCAGCAGCTGGAGGCGGCCGTCGAGCAGGGCCGACTCGCCCCGGGCAGTCTCCTCGGCAACGAGATCGAGCTCGCGGCCCGCCTAGGTCTGTCCCGCCCCACCGTCCGCCAGGCCATCCAGACGCTCGTCGACAAGGGGCTGATGGTCCGACGCCGCGGAGTGGGCACCCAGGTCGTCCACAGCCAGGTCAAGCGGCCCCTCGAACTGAGCAGCCTGTACGACGATCTGGAGGCGGCCGGCCAGCGCCCCGCCACCCGCGTCCTGCGCAACACGGTCGAGCCGGCCACCGCCGGCACCGCAGCGGCCCTCGGTATCCCGGAAGGCACCGAGGTCCACCTCGTCGAGCGGCTGCGGTCCGCGCACGACGAGCCGATGGCCCTGCTGCGCAACCACCTGCCCGCCGGCCTCGTCGACCTGGGAACCGAACGGCTGGAGGCGACCGGTCTCTACCGGATCATGCGAGCCGCCGGCATCACCCTGCACAGCGCGCGCCAGAGCGTCGGCGCCCGTCTCGCCACGGCCGAGGAGGCCGCCCTGCTCGACGAGCCCGAAGGCGCACCGCTGCTCACGATGGAACGCACCACGTACGACGACACCGGGCGCACGGTCGAATTCGCCTCGCACGTCTACCGGGCCTCGCGTTACGCCTTCGACTTCCAGCTCCTGGTGCGCTGACGACCACCGCGACGGCCCCTGCCCCAGAGGCGCCCCCAGCCCCGGTGGCGCCGTTGACGAGGCCGTCGCGCCCCGCTAGAACTCCTCAAGCCGCACTCGGGCGGCCAGGAGAGAAGGCGGACCCACCATGCGTACACCTCGCAGGGCAGCGACCCTCTTAGCCATATGCGCCCTCGGCCTCGCCGCCGTCACCGGATGCAGCAGCTCCGGGGGCAAGAGTGCGGAGGACTCGTCCGGGAGCGGCAGCGGGCAGGGCGCCAAGGGCGTCTCCACACCCCGTATGAAGATCGCCATGGTCACGCACGCGGGCGAGGGCGACACCTTCTGGGACATCGTCCGCAGCGGCGCGAAGCAGGCCGCGGCCAAGGACAACGTCGAGTTCCTGTACTCCGCCGACAAGGAAGGCAAGGGGCAGGCCCAGCTCGTCCAGGCCGCCATCGACCAGAAGGTCGACGGCATCGTCGTCACCCTCGCCAAACCGGAGGCCGTCGCGGACGTCGTCGCCAAGGCGGTGAAGGCCGGCATACCCGTCGTCACCATCAACTCGGGGGCGCAGTTCTCCGGAGAACTCGGCGCACTCGGTCACATCGGGCAGGACGAGAAGGTCGCGGGCGAGGCGGTCGGCCAGGAACTCAACGAGCGCGGGCGCAAGAAGGCCGTCTGTGTCATCCACGAGCAGGGCAATGTGTCGCTCGAGGAGCGGTGCGCCGGGGTGAAGAAGACCTTCAAGGGCACGGTCGAGAACCTCAACGTCGAGGGCACCAACATGCCCGCCTCCACCTCCTCCATCGAAGCGAAGCTCCAGGCCGACCACGGCATCGACGCGATCGTCACCCTCGGCGCACCGTTCGCCGCCGCCTCCGTCAAGGCCAAGGCGGACGCAGGCTCCGAGGCGGAGATCGACACCTTCGATCTGAACGCCGAGGTCGTCAAGCGCCTCAAGGCTTCGGAGGTCGGCTTCGCCGTCGACCAGCAGCCGTATCTCCAGGGGTATCTCGCCGTCGACGAACTGTGGCTCAACAAGACCAACGGCAATGTCATCGGCGGCGGAAAGCCCGTGCTCACCGGCCCGGCGATCGTCACCGCCGACGATGTTCCGCAGCTGGAGAAATACACCGCGCGCGGCACCCGATGACCCCAGCGCACCTCACCACGCACCGCTGCGCCCGCGCCCTGCCCCGACACACGCGTCCCGCCCCTGCCGGGCGGCGCCGAGTCGGGCTCGGGGATACTTGGCCAGCCGGACCGGGAGGCCAAGCCCCCGGGCGGCACCAAGCAACACAGCGAGCAGCACAAGAAGGGCACGGCGTCGTGGCAAGGGTTCGGACAGGGGTACGTGCGATGGGCGCCGTGCTTGCGGCGGTGCTGGGGGCATCCCTCGTGGGATGCAGCAGCACCGGCGGCAAGCGGGCGGAGGAGCGCGCGGCCCGGGCCGCCGCCGAAGGGCGGTCCGCGGTGGACACACCCCGCTGGACCTTCGCCATGGTGACGCACTCGGGCGACGGCGACACCTTCTGGGACATCGTCCAGCGCGGCGCCGAGCAGGCGGCCGTCAAGGACAACATCAAGTTCCTGTACTCGCACAACGACGAGGCGCAGCAGCAGGCCCAGCTCGTGCAGGCCGCCATCGACCAGAAGGTCGACGGGCTGGTCGTCACGCTCGCCAAGCCCGACGCGATGAAGGACGTCGTCGCCAAGGCCACCCGGGCCGGGATCCCGGTGATCACGGTGAACTCGGGCTCAGCGGAGTCCAAGGCGTTCGGCGCGCTCACCCACATCGGCCAGGACGAGTCCATCGCCGGTGAAGCCGTCGGTGACGAGCTCAACGCGCGCGGCCGCAAGAAGGCCCTGTGCATCCTGCACGAGCAGGGCAACGTCGGCCACGAGCAGCGCTGCGCCGGGGCGAAGAAGACGTTCGGCGGGCAGATGCAGAACCTGTACGTCGAGGGCACCAACATGCCCGACGTCCAGGCGTCCATCGAGGCGAAGCTCCAGGCCGACAAGAGCATCGACGCGGTCGTCACCCTCGGCGCGCCGTTCGCGGACGCCGCCGTGAAGGCGAAGCGCACCGCCGGCTCCGATGCCGAGATCGACACGTTCGACCTGAATGCCAAGGTCGCCACCGCGCTGCAGGACAAGACCCTGGGCTTCGCCGTCGACCAGCAGCCGTACCTCCAGGGCTACGAGGCCATCGACCTGCTCTGGCTCTACCGCTACAACCGCAATGTGCTCGGCGGCGGGCGTCCCGTGCTCACCGGTCCGCAGATCATCACGGCGAAGGACGCCGCCCAGCTGTCCGAGTACACCGAGCGGGGGACCCGATGACCACGACCGAGCAACCCCCCGCCCCGGCGGCCGGGGCGGACGAGCGGCTGCTGCACACCTCGGCGCTGCGCAGGCTGCTCGGCCGCCCCGAGCTCGGTTCGGTCGTCGGCGCCGCGGCCGTCTTCATCTTCTTCTCGATCGTCGCCGACAGCTTCCTGCGCGCCTCCAGCTTCGGCACGGTGCTGTACGCGGCGTCCACCATCGGGATCATGGCGGCGCCGGTGGCGCTGCTGATGATCGGCGGCGAGTTCGACCTCTCCGCAGGCGTCCTGGTGACCAGTTCCGCGCTGGTCTCGTCGATGTTCAGCTACCAGATGACGGCCAATGTCTGGGTAGGCGTCTTCGTGTCGCTGCTGGTGACGCTGGCCGTCGGCGCGTTCAACGGGTTCATGCTGACCCGCACCAAACTGCCGAGCTTCATCATCACGCTCGGTACGTTCCTGATGCTGACCGGTCTCAATCTCGGCTTCACCAAGCTGATCAGCGGCACGGTGTCCACGAAGTCCATCGCGAACATGGAGGGCTTCGACTCGGCCCGCAGGGTCTTCGCCTCGCAGTGGACCGTCGGCGGCGTCGAGTTCAAGGTCACCATCCTGTGGTGGGTGGTGCTCGTGGCGATCGCCACCTGGATCCTGCTCCGTACCCGCTTCGGCAACTGGATCTTCGCGGTCGGCGGCGGGGCCGACGCGGCCCGCGCGGTCGGCGTCCCGGTGATCCGCACCAAGGTCGGGCTCTACCTCGGGGTCGCCTTCGCCGCCTGGGTCTCCGGGCAGCATCTGCTGTTCTCGTTCGACGTGGTGCAGTCCGGTGAGGGCGTCGGCAACGAGCTGACGTACATCATCGCGGCCGTCATCGGCGGCTGCCTGATCACCGGCGGCTACGGATCGGCGATCGGCTCGGCGGTCGGCGCCTTCATCTTCGGCATGACCAGCAAGGGCATCGTGTACGCGGAGTGGAACCCGGACTGGTTCAAGTTCTTCCTCGGAGCCATGCTGCTCCTGGCCACCCTGCTCAACGCATGGGTACGCAAGCGCGCGGAGGCGACGAAATGACGACCCCGGCCCCCCGGGCGCTGATCCGGCTGGACCACGTCAGCAAGTTCTACGGGAACATCAAGGCCCTGGAGGACGTCTCGCTGGAGGTCCACGCGGGCGAGATCTCCTGCGTACTCGGCGACAACGGCGCCGGCAAGTCCACTCTCATCAAGATCATCTCCGGGCTGCACCGGCACGACGCCGGACAGTTCCTCATCGAGGGCGAGGAGGCCGCGCTCGCCAACCCGCGCGAGGCCCTGGACCGGGGCATCGCCACGGTCTACCAGGACCTCGCCGTCGTCCCGCTGATGCCCGTCTGGCGGAACTTCTTCCTCGGCTCCGAGCCGACGACCGGCGCCGGCCCGTTCAAGCGGCTCGACGTGCGGACGATGCGCGAGACGACCCGCTCCGAGCTGCTGCGCATGGGCATCGACCTGCGCGACGTGGACCAGCCGATCGGCACCCTGTCCGGCGGCGAGCGCCAGTGCGTCGCCATCGCGCGCGCCGTCTACTTCGGGGCCAAGGTACTCGTCCTGGACGAGCCGACCGCGGCGCTCGGCGTCAAGCAGTCCGGGGTCGTGCTGAAGTACGTGGCGGCTGCCCGGGACGCCGGGCTCGGCGTGGTTCTCATCACGCACAACCCGCACCACGCGTATCTGGTCGGCGACCGGTTCGTGCTGCTCAAGCGCGGCGCCATGTCCGGCAGCCACACCAAGGACTCCATCACCCTGGACGAGCTGACCCGCCAGATGGCGGGCGGCAGCGAGCTGGAGGAGCTCAGCCACGAGCTCCGGCGGGCGCCCTCGCCGACCCACCTGGGCGGCCATCCGGTCACCGGCGACACCCCGTAGCACGGAGTGCGGGCGGGTCGGGTGCGCCCCGTCCGCCCGCCCCGGCGCTCCGGCAGTGGCAGAATCGAGCCCGGAGGGCGCCGCCCGCCGCCGGGAGACGTCACCACCCGGCCCGTCCAGACCCCGCAGGGACGATGAGCACGTACCGCGACTTCGCACACCGCGGCTCCGCCCGCGCCACCGTCCTGCGGACCGTCGGCACCCGTGAGCGGCGCTCGCACCTCACAGCGCCGCGGGTCCCCACCGTCGGCATCGACATCGGGGGTACGAAGGTGATGGCCGGCGTCGTCGACGCCGACGGCAACATCCTGGAACAGCTGCGCACCGAGACGCCGGACAAGTCCAAGAGCCCCAAGGTCGTCGAGGACACCATCGTCGAGCTGGTCCTCGACCTCTCCGACCGGCACGACGTGCACGCCGTCGGCATCGGTGCGGCCGGCTGGGTCGACGCCGACCGCTCCAAGGTGCTGTTCGCCCCGCACCTCGCCTGGCGCGACGAACCGCTGCGCGACGCCCTTGCCTCCCGCCTCGTCGTCCCCGTCATGGTCGACAACGACGCGAACACCGCCGCGTGGGCGGAATGGCGGTTCGGTGCCGGCCGGGGCGAGGACCATCTCGTCATGATCACGCTCGGCACCGGCATCGGCGGCGCGATTCTGGAGGACGGTCAGGTCAAGCGGGGCAAGTACGGGGTCGCCGGTGAGTTCGGCCACATGCAGGTGGTGCCCGGCGGGCACCGCTGCCCGTGCGGGAACCGCGGCTGCTGGGAGCAGTACAGCTCCGGCAACGCCCTCGTCCGCGAGGCGCGGGAACTGGCTGCCGCGGACTCTCCGGTCGCCCACGGCATCATCGAGCGGGTCAAGGGGAACATCCCCGACATCACCGGGCCGCTCATCACCGAACTGGCCCGGGAGGGCGATGCGATGTGCATCGAGCTCCTGCAGGACATCGGCCAGTGGCTCGGCGTCGGCATCGCCAATCTGGCCGCCGCGCTCGACCCGTCGTGCTTCGTCATCGGAGGCGGCGTCAGCGCCGCCGACGACCTGCTGATCGGTCCTGCGAGGGACGCCTTCAAGCGCCACCTCACCGGTCGCGGCTACCGTCCGGAGGCCCGGATCGCGAAGGCACAGCTCGGCCCGGAGGCAGGTATGGTCGGCGCCGCCGACCTGGCCCGGCTGGTCGCCCGCCGGTTCCGCCGTACCAACCGCCGTCGCGTCGAGCGGTACGAGCGGTACGCGCAGATCTACGACCAGGCGGCGAACACCATCAGGTCCACCCGCAACACCCGTACCTCTTAGGAATCGCCGATCATGACCGCAGTCGATCATCCCGTCCTGCCGCGCCAGTCCTCGCCGCCCGACGAGGACGGCGGACGTCGGCCTCCGCAGGACCGGCGCCGGACGATCCGCCGACGCCTGATCACGGCGACCATCATCGTCCTGCTGATCGGGGTCCCGGCCGGCTATCTGCTGATCTCCGCGGGCCAGAGCAGGCGTTCCGGGGAGGACAAGGAGGCCGAGGCCGCGGCGCAGGGGCTCCGCGAGGACTGGCCGTCGCGGATGCAGCGCCGGATCTTCGAGGTGCCGGTCCCCGGTGACGCGGTGGACGTCAAGTACTACGAGACGAACAACTGGAAGGCCAGCCGGATGTACGTGCAGTTCCGCACGTCGTCCTTCGGGCTCGACCGCTTCCTGTCCCGTCTCGGCTCCGGCCGCGCGGCCCTGCAGGACGGCAAGGTCACCGTCAGCGCGCGCGACAGCGGGATCGCGGGCTGGCACTTCGGTTCCGGCGTCGACTGGGCGGGCACCACGCACACCAACGAGCGGCCGCGCCCCACGCAGGACATCACCGTCGACATGACCGATCCGACCTCCCCTGTCGTCTATGTCGTGTCTGCGTCGACCCCCTGACCGGAGGCCGTCATACCGCTCACTGACCTGAAGCGACTGCGCGATGTGAGTGGGACGAACACCCCGCGCTCCCTTGCCTTCGGCGAGGAGCATCGGGAGGAGTCGAGCGGCGTTCCGTTAACGGACGTGACGCAGCTCCCTGCGCGATGCGACAGCCCTTAAGGGCTGTCCCGTCATCCCTGGCGGGCGCACGACGACAGCTGCGGCACCTCGCCGCGTTGTCGGAACGCCCGAATGTGACCGGTAATGAGGACGCTCCTCCGCCTTGCGATGCACCACATCCGACGCCGTGCGCTGATCCACCAGGGATTACGGGACAGCCCTTAGGCGTGGAAAGCCGGGCGCTTCCTGGTGTCGGGCTGTGGTTTTCTCGGCGCCGAGGCGGCGCTGCCGGCGCATTGCACTTCTCCGATCCGGCGTGATCGGGTTCTGCCTGAGCCACGCGTGCGCCGCGGCGGCCGGATATTTCATGGTGTTGACATGGTGGGTCGGCCGGTGAGCACCGTGCTCTTCAGCCCTCGGTGCTTTCGATGACGAAATCGCTCCACTGCGATATCGGGTCCGGCGTATGTACCTGCAATGTCCCCTGTCAGGGAGATGGTTATTCCAGGAGTGCTCACACATCGCGGCGACGATGTGAATGCAACCTGGAAGCCGGGTCGAAGAGGGATCCCGCCGCCCGCGCGAGCAGGTTTTCATGCAGTTGAATGTGATGTCGAGCGTGATATCGGCCAGATCGAGGTCGATGGTTTCGGCCGACCACGGCCCTCGGACGCGTCGTTGAATCGGAAATCCCCTGGCGGGAGGCCCTGCGGTTCGTGCTGTCGTCCTGAGCGATGACGCGGGTCCGGGTGCCCTCTATTGCCGGGAGTTGCTGATTCCTGATGATATCGACGCAGGGATATCGAACCCGCCAAACGGGCATAGCAGATGCTATCGCATGTAATGCATTGAACTCGACCGCCCGGAACCCCCGGAATGCGGAGCCATCCACTTTTGCGTGATCTTTGCTGGCTCAGGTATGGACCAAATCGCGTCGGCGAGGGTACTTTCCGCTTGCAGCCCAGGCCCACATTTAGTTTGAATGGCTGGCGAATCCCGAGTGATTCCTGTGTATGGATAGACCGTTACCTGATCACGTCATCGCATCCCATTCGTGGAACGGTGTTCACGGGTCGGGATATTTCTGTGTGCCCGCATGCAGAAATCAGAAGAACTGCAACAGAACGCGTAACACAATTCTTCGGACCTTTGGAGAATCCTTGAGGCTGAGAAGTAGAGCGCGCATCCCACTCGCCGTGGTCACCACGGTCGTGGCAGTCGCAGGCCTGACCCAGGGGGGACCGGCCTGGGCCGGACAACCCACCCCGGGACGTACCACCGTCGCAGGCAAGGAATCGAGCCGGGACGTCAATCCGCGGGCCCCGCGCCAGGACCAGTCGTCCAAGGTGCTGTCGCCCGACAAAGACCTACCGAAAACGTGGAAGAAGTCCGCGGACCGCGCCGTGACGACTGCCGGCGACGGATCCGGCCTCCATGTGCTCGCCGCCGAGAGCAAGCAGGCCTACCAGTGGCGAACAGTGGCGACCCTCTCGGAACCGGGGTTCGGTACTGACGTGTGGATCGGGAACTCGTGCGTGACGGGGTCCGGGAAGCGCGCTGTAGTGGTCTACGCGCCACGGGAGTTCACCAACGAGCCTGCGTTGATGGAGCGAGGCGGTTTCGCGGCAGTCGTCGACCTGACCAGTGGCAAGGTCACCAAGCTCGCCGATACGGTCACGCTGGCGTATTTCAATCCAGGCTGCGGCACCGGCGAGACCGCCGTACTGACTCAGATCGGCGACGACCGGAAGAACCAGACCCGACTGCTGACAGTGGACACGGTCACCGGCACCGTCACGCGGAAGCAGACCGAGAACGTCCAAGTCACCTCCGCGGTTCCGGCGGGCGACGCCATCGTCGGCGCGGCGGCGGGCCGGCTGATCCACTTCGACCGGAAGAGCCGCGCCACCGAGCTCGCCACCACCACCGGCCCCGCCTTCGACCTGCGGGTCGACCGCGAAGGCGGCATCAACTTCCTTGACCAGAAGGGCGGTACGGCGCGTGCTCGCCGTACCGCGGGCGGCAGGACCACCACCCTCGCGCAGGGACGCGCGGGATCACTGGGTCTGGAAGCCGGAACCTCCGGACGCGTCTTCCTCACGGGTGCACCCACCTCCACCTCGGCGATGCCCTCCCCGGTGAGGCAGTTGAAGGTGTCGGCGAAGGCGAAGGTGTCCTCCACCGGTGCACTCGCCATCGACCAGGCGGTCGCCACGAGCCTGCGCAGCCATGTCTCCAGCCCGCTGGCGGCGACCGCGTGGAATGCGCCGTCACCTCTGCAGATCAAGACCGAGGTCCCGGCGACCGGGAAGACGGTCGCCTTCACCGTCGGCTCGGGCGCCGCTCCGGCCGCCACGGGCAAGGCTGCCTCGCCGGCCCTGACGGGTACGGCCGCCGGTACGACGGCCGGGGCGACGACGAAGGCCGCCACCATGGCGGCGACGGCAGCCGGCGACCCCAACTCCACCGTCGACAACGACCGCACCTGCTCGCAGCCCCGCAACGACCCCAAGCAGCAGGCGTACCAGCCGACGCCCAATCAGGTCGAGTGGGCCGTCGACATGGCCATCCGCGGAAGCCTCACCAGCGCCTATGTCCGGCAGGGCGGGTGGCGCAGCGCCGACGGGCTCGGAACGGTCAACCCGCAGGGCATGTTCCCCCTGCCGGCACTCAACGGGACGAGCGGTGGCCGAATCCCCGCGCAGGTCCTGCTGGGGGTGGTGGCCCAGGAATCCAACATGTGGCAGGCCGAAGGCGGCGCGCTGCCCGGACAGACCAGCTCCACGCTTGCCAGCACCAACGGTTTCTACGGGCACCCGAACAGCCCGGCGACCCCCGCGGACCACTGGCTGATCGACTGGACCAAGACCGACTGCGGCTACGGCATCGGCCAGCAGACCGACGGCATGAAGTCCGGTGCCGTCGACGAGCTCCCGGCCGATCAGCAGAAGGCCATCGCCCTCGATTACACCTCCAACATCGCGGTGGCGGCGCAGACGCTCTCGGAGAAGTGGAACGAGCTGCACACCACCGATGCTTCCACCACCATCAAGCTGAACACCGATGACCCCGCGGCGCCGGAGAACTGGCTCGCCGCTCTGTGGAACTACAACTCGGGGTTCAATTTCTACGTTCCGCCCACCCCGTCCGCACCGTGGGGCCTCGGCTGGCTGAACAACCCGTCCAACCCGCTCTACCCGCCGGACCGGCACGCCTTCCTGGACCAGAACACCTACGCCGACGCCGCGCACCCGCAGGACTGGCCGTACGAGGAGAAGGTGCTCGGCTGGGGAGCCTGGCCGATGGACACCGGGCGCGCCTACGCCGACGACGGCACCTCGAACAACAGCAACACCGCGGGCTACTCGCCCGCCTGGTGGAGCACCGACGCCGACCGCTCCACCGTCAAGCCGGACCTCGACACCTTCTGTGCCCCGCTGGTCAATGACTGCGACCCGGCCGATCCGCCGCGCTGCGAGGTCGACCACCTCGGCCCGACCTGCGACCCGCCGCACTGGTACCACGCGACCCAGACCACCTGGAAGGTCAACTGCCCCACCAGCTGCGGGCACGAGTACCTGACATACAAGACCCTCAGGTCCGAACTGGGCAACGGCAACAACGGCTCCGGACACATGTGCAACAACTCGGTGCCATCCGGCGCCCTGGTCGTGGACAACGTGGCCAACGACGTCCCGACGATGACCGACGGATGCTCCAAGGCGGCCTGGTCCAACAAGGGTTCCTTCAGCTTCAGCGCGTTCGACGCCGATACGCAGAACCACTACGAGGCCAAGGGGGACCTCCACCAGATAGGCGGCGGCTTCGGCGACCACTTCTGGTACGCCCATACGCGCAACAACGCCACAGGCGCCGGCAACATCAACGAGTACGACCTTTCCACCACCCCCGATGTGCACGGCACCATGGCGATAACGGGCACCTGGAAGCTGAGCCAGCCGATCGACGGCTGGACCCGGGTCATGGTCCATCTGCCCGACACGGGCTCCCAGACGCAGGACGCGGTCTACACCGTCGACCCGGGCGCCGGCGCTTCGCAGAACCGCATCCTCAATGTCCATGTGAAGGACAACACCTGGGTCAGCCTGGGCGTGTTCAACTTCTCCTCCGCGTCGGGCACCCAGAGCGTCTCGCTCAGCAACTACGCGCCCGACGGTACGGCGGACGAGGACGTCGCCTGGGACGCAGTCGCCTTCCAGCCGCTGCCGGCCAAGCCCAAGGACATCGTCGTGCAACTCGGCGACTCCTACTCCTCGGGCACCGGTGCGGGCTCGTACGACTACGGCACGACCTCGGGCCCGTACGCCTCGATCAGCAGCCAGACCTCCCCGGGGCACAACTGGAACGCCTGCCTGCGCAGCTCCAACTCCTGGGTCCGCAAGGCGAATCTTCCGAGCTCGTCGACTTCCGTCGGAGGTCGCGCGGACGCCCTGGACAAGACGCTGGACTTCCACTCGGTGGCGTGCAGCGGCGCCTATTCGTACGACGTGGACCCGTACTACGCCGGCAGCGGCGAAGGGCAGCCCGGTTCGCTCGGACGATACGGCGAGGTGACCCAGCTGGACTCGGGCTTCCTCAACAGCGACACCACCCTCGTGGCGCTCACGCTGGGCGGAAATGACGCCAACTTCGGTGGAACCGTGGGTGGTTGCGGGGACATCACGGTGGGCTGCCCTTCGGACTCCACCGTGCAGCAGAACCTCACGTACGCCACGGACCGGCTTCCCACCGTGCTGCAGCACATCCACGAGAAGGCGCGCAACGCGAAGATCATTCTGCTCGGGTATCCGAAGCTGTTCAACCCGAACAGTCTCACCTGCACCAGCGTGATGACGACGGGGGCGCAGGTCACGCTCAACGGGTGGGGCGACGACATGACGAACAAGGAGCAGAACGCCGCGACCACTGCGAAGTCCAGCGGTGTTCCGGTGACCTTCTACTCGCCCGACCCCGAGTTCGACGGCTACCGGATGTGCGACTCCCCGTCGGGCATCAACGACCTGGTCGCCGGCCCCGCGGACGGGATACCGGGTGACTTCTCCTGTCCCGGCAGCCTGATCTGCCCGAGCATGGAGAGCTACCACCCTACGAATACCGGCACCTCGCGCTACGCCCTGGCCTTCCAGAACGCTCTGGCCATAGCCAAGTACTGACCCGAGGGACGTAGCGTCCCGACCCGACCCGGGGTGGTGATCTCCGCAGCGCGGAGATCACCACCCCTCGGCACGGAGAGAGAGCCCCATGGATTCCGGACCTCCCGGCACCGCCGATTCCCTTCCGGCGCGTCAGTCCACCGCGTACCGGGCCATCGCCACCTTCGGCGGGATCGTCCTGGCCATCGCCGTCATCGGCTTGATCCGGGTGCTGGCGACCTGGCCCAGCCCGCCGCCGGCCGGCACGACGAACGAGAAGCAGGTGCGTTACGGCCTGGAACACGCAGCCGGGCAGTACGCCGACGCGCTCTTCGCCGTCACCCGGAGCGGCCCGCTCACCGAGGCGGGACTCTCCGCCGTTCCGAAGCCGAGCGGAGTGACGATCACAACGGCGGCTCTGTCCCGGCGGGGCGACACCACCGTGGTGACCTTCTCCGCCCGTGGGACCTACGGCCGCCCCGGCGCCCCCGAGGAGACGACTGCCTGCTACCAGGTCGAACTGGTCAGGACGCTCAGCTATCCCACGCTCAAAGAGGTGGCCACCTCCGTCTGCGCCGAGCGCCGGGGGTAGCCCGCCGAGCCGACGTGCGGTTCCGTACGTCGTCCTCCGGGCTCGACCGCTTGCTTGTCGCGTCTCGGCTCCGGCCGAGCGGCCCCGCGGGACGGCAAGGTCACGTCGGCGCGCGTGGTACCGGGATCGCGGGCCGGTACGTCGGTTCCGGCGTCGGCCGGACGGGCACCACGCACACCGACAGAGCGGCTGCGCTCCACGCAGGACATCACCGTCGACATGACCGATACGCACCCTTCTGTCGCTTATATCGTGTCTGCGCCGACCCCCTGACCGGAGGCCGACCTACCGCTCACTAACCTGGAGCAAGTGAGCGATGTGAGTGAGACGAACACCCCGCAGTCCCCGCAGCCCTTCCCGGGCGCGCAGTCCGCACCTGTGGCGCAGCAGTTCCAGGGCCCGCAGACGGTCGAGCCGTTCCTGGGGGCGCAGGCCGCACAGCCGGTCCACCCCGCCCTGCAGCCGGTGCCGCTGTTCCCGGTCCCGCAGCCCGGGCGGGTGCCGATGCAGCCGTCGTACGCACAGCCGCTCCAGCCCGCCCAGCCCATGGGGCCCGCGCAGCCCGTAGCGTCTGCGCATACCCCGCCGGGACCCCAGACGCTGCAGTACCGGTTCGACGGGCCGCAGGACGCCCCCGTCCTCGTCATCGGCCCCTCGCTGGGCACCACCTGGCACATGTGGGACCGCCAGATACCCGAGCTCTCGCAGCACTGGCGGGTCTTCCGTTTCGACCTGCCGGGGCACGGCGGCGCCCCCGCCCACCCCGCCACCGCCGTCGGCGAACTGTCCGACCGGCTGCTGGCCACCCTCGACAGCCTCGGCGTCCAGCGCTTCGGGTACGCGGGCTGCTCCATCGGCGGCGCCATCGGCGCCGACCTCGCACTGCGGCATCCGCACCGGGTCGCCGCGCTCGCCCTGGTCGCGGCCTCGCCCCGGTTCGGCAGCGCCGACGAGTTCCGCCAACGCGGCGTGATCGTCCGTACCAACGGCCTGGAGCCGATGGCGCGCAGCGCACCGGAGCACTGGTTCACCCCCGGCTTCGCCGCCGCCCAGGCCGCCATCGTCGAGTGGGCCGTCCAGATGGTGCGGACCACCGACCCCGGCTGCTACATCGCCGCCTGCGAGGCCCTCGCCGCGTTCGACATCCGCAGCGAACTCGGCCGCATCGGCGTCCCGACCCTCGTCCTCGTCGGTGCCGAGGACCGGATCACCGGGCCCGCCGAGGCCCGCACCCTGGTCGCGGGCATTCCGGACGCCCGGCTCGCCCTCGTCCCCGGCGCCTCGCACCTCGCGCCCGTCGAGCAGCCCGCCGCGGTCACCGACCTGCTCCTCACCCACTTCTCCACGAGCTGGCAGGACACTCTCGCCGCCATCCCCGTCCCGGGCTCCGGCCCCGCGCTCTCGGCCCCCGTACTGCCCCTTGCGGAGATCGCCCCCGCCACGGCCGCGCCCGAGGCCGCGGCAGCCGGCCGCCGCGACCCGTACGACCCGGGCATGAGGGTCCGCCGCGAGGTGCTCGGCGACGCCCATGTCGACCAGGTGATGGCCGGGTCCGACGATTTCACCGGCGAGTTCCAGGAGCTCGTCACGCGCTACGCCTGGGGTGAGACCTGGACCCGGGAGGGCCTCGACCGCCGGGCCCGCAGCTGCGTCACGCTCACCGCACTGGTCACCTCCGGCCACCTGGAGGGGTTCGCCCCGCACGTCAGGGCCGCCCTGCGCAACGGGCTGACCCCCGCGGAGATCAAGGAAGTGCTGCTGCAGACCGCCGTGTACTGCGGCATCCCGGCCGCGGGCGCCGCCTTCGCCATCGCCCAGTCCGTGATTCAGGAAGAAACAACGCCCCGGCCGTAGCAGGATGGGCGCCATGAATGCTGCGAACCCCGTGCACCTGACCCTGACCAAGAAGACGCACTCCTGCATCCGGCTGGAGAAGGACGGGCGGACGCTCGTCATCGACCCGGGCGGCTTCTCGGAGCAGGACGCGGCCCTCGGCGCCGACGCGATGCTCGTGACGCACGAGCACGCCGACCACTTCGACGAAGGCCGGCTGCGGGCCGGCCTGGAGGCCAACCCGGCGGCGGAGATCTGGACCCTGCGCAGCGTCGCCGAACAGCTCTCCGCCGCCTTCCCCGGCCGGGTCCACACGGTCGGCCACGGCGACACGTTCACCGCCGCCGGCTTCGACGTACAGGTGCACGGTGAGCTGCACGCGGTGATCCACCCCGACATCCCGCGGATCACCAACATCGGCTTTCTGGTGGACGGTTCGCTCTTCCACCCCGGGGACGCGCTCACGGTGCCCGACCACCCCGTCGACACGCTGATGCTTCCGGTGATGGCCCCCTGGAACAAGATCTCCGAGGTCATCGACTACGTGCGCGAGGTCAAGCCGCGCCGCGCGATCGACATCCACGACGCGCTGCTCACCGATCTCGCGCGCCCGGTCTACGACCACCAGATCGGCAGCCTCGGCGGTGCCGACCACGGCCGGCTGACCCCCGGGGACTCGACCGGTCTGTGACCGGCGCCGGTCCGGCGACTGTCAGTGGGAGCCGCTAGGTTTACGTACATGCGCATCGCCACGTGGAACGTCAATTCGATCACCGCCCGCCTCCCGCGGCTGCTGGCCTGGCTGGAGAGCACCGGCACGGACGTGCTGTGCATCCAGGAGACCAAGTGCACGGCCGAGCAGTTCCCGGCGGACGAGCTGCGCGAGCTCGGCTACGAGTCCGCGGTCAACGCCACAGGCCGGTGGAACGGCGTGGCGCTGCTCTCCCGGGTCGGCCTGGCCGACGTCGTCATGGGGCTGCCCGACGGCCCCGACTACGAGGGCGTGCAGGAGCCCCGGGCCATCTCCGCGACCTGCGGACCGGTCCGCCTCTGGTCGGTCTACGTGCCGAACGGCCGCGAGATCGAGCACCCGCACTACGCGTACAAGCTGCGCTGGTTCGAGGCCTTGCAGAAGGCGGTGGCTGCGGACGCGGCGGGCTCGCAGCCGTTCGCGGTGCTGGGCGATTTCAACGTGGCCCCGACCGACGAGGACGTCTGGGACCCGGCGCTGTTCGAGGGCGCCACCCATGTCACCCCCGCCGAGCGCGCCGCCCTCGCCGCGCTGCGCGAGGAGGGCCTGTCGGACGTCATGCCGCGCCCGCTCAAGTACGACCGTCCGTACACCTTCTGGGACTACCGCGAGCTGCGCTTCCCGAAGAACAAGGGCATGCGGATCGACCTGGTCTACGGCAACGCCCTGTTCACCGCGGCGGTCGAGGACAGCTATGTGGATCGCGAGGAGCGCAAGGGCAAGGGCGCGTCCGACCATGCGCCGGTCGTCGTCGACCTGAAGCTGTGACCGGCGGCCGGTGACGTACGACCGGCCCTCGCACCGCCCCTGAGCGCGCCGTCCGGCCTGAACCGGAGGACGGGCCCTACGGCGTCTCCAGGTGCGGCGCGTGGGTCCGGACCGCGTCCAGCACCTGCCGCTTGGACGGGTTGACCATCGAGTGGCCGGCCACGGACACCGTGGGGACGGTCTCGTTCCCGTCGGCGACCGAGCGGACGAACGCCGCCGCCTCGGGATCCCGCCAGATGTTCACCTCGGTGTAGGTGAGACGGCTGAACCGCAACCGCAGCCGCAGCTTCATGCAGTACGGGCAGCCGGGCCGCCAGTAGACGACCATGCCGTCGCGGTTCTCGGCCATTGGGGTCCCCCGTTCGCGCAAGCGTGGAGAAGAGCCTAACCCGCCCGGCCGGGCGGCGTTGTCAGTGGCCGCCGATAGCGTGGTTCCTGTCATTGTCCCGCTTGCTGGCTGCTTGCGATGACTCGGACCGCCCCGCCCGTTCAGCGCCGGGCGGGGCGTCATGAAGAGCCCCGAGGCGCACCCGGTCGCCCGTTCGGCGGTAGTGGGAGGCGCGCGAGACGGCGCGCGGGCAGGAGCGCGCACCGGATTCATTCCTCGAACGACAGGCCGCGCGCCCTGTGGTGCGTATCCCGGCCGGGATGCGACCCTGAGTGGTATGAACATCCCTTTCTTGGACAACTGGCGCAAGCGTCACGACGGTACGCGCGGGGCGGGCCTCGCGGCGGCTGTCGAGGTCGACCCGGAGGGCGTTGCCGAGCTGCTCGCCGAGTGCGCGCTGCTGCGTGTCCGAGTGGGGCAGCGGGGACTCGAACTCGATGACACACCGGCCTCGTTGGCTGCGCTCGACCAGCTGCCGCCCCTCTGGCGGGACGACCCCGAGGAGCTGCCCTGGCTGGGCAACGACGCCGGGCTGTACCTCGGCACCGTCCTGGTGCGCAATACCCCGGCGGCGGCCTGGCACATCTGGCCGAGCGGTCAGCCCGTGGTGCGGCTCGCCTCCGGGCGGGAGATCGATGTCGTCACGGCCGGGCTCGACTGGGCCATGACCGGCAGCCCGGAACTCTCGCAGGTGTACGCGGAGTCGGCAGAAGGATAGAAATACCGCCAGAACCACATAAAACGCCTTATGCCCCCTTTATGCGTGTCGGGTACGAAGTCCCTTATCGGGATGGATAGTTTGCGCTGACTCGACACAGCGATAAGTGGGTAGGGCAGCGTATGGCCGTCGATCCGTTGATCGAGCTGCGGGACGTCAACAAGTACTACGGAAAGTTGCACGTACTGCAGAACATCAATCTCACCGTCGGCCGCGGGGAGGTGGTGGTGGTCATCGGCCCCTCCGGCTCCGGCAAATCAACGCTCTGCCGGACCATCAACAGACTCGAGACGATCGAGTCGGGCCACATCATCATCGACGGCAGACCTCTCCCCGAGGAGGGGAAGGGACTCGCGCAGCTGCGCGCCGAAGTCGGCATGGTCTTCCAGTCGTTCAATCTGTTCGCGCACAAGACCGTGCTGGCCAATGTCTCGCTCGCCCCGCTCAAGGTCCGCAAGCGCAAGAAGGACGAGTGCGACGCACGGTCCCGGGAGCTCCTGGAGCGGGTCGGCCTCGCCTCCCAGGCCGACAAGTTCCCCGCCCAGCTCTCCGGCGGCCAGCAGCAGCGGGTGGCCATCGCCCGCGCTCTCGCGATGGATCCCAAGGCGCTCCTCTTCGACGAGCCGACCTCCGCGCTCGACCCGGAGATGATCAACGAGGTGCTGGAAGTCATGCAGCAGCTCGCCCGGGACGGCATGACCATGGTCGTCGTCACGCACGAGATGGGATTCGCCAGGTCCGCAGCCAACCGCGTGGTCTTCATGGCCGACGGACGCATCGTCGAGGACCGCACCCCCGAGGCGTTCTTCACCGCCCCGGAGAGCGAGCGCGCCAAGGACTTCCTGTCCAAGATCCTCAAGCACTGACGGGCGGCTTCCAGTTGCGTACGAGAAAAGTACTGGCCGCCTGTGCGGGGCTCCTGCTGGCCGTCCTCGCCGTCGGCTGCGGCAAGGAGGGCAGCCCTCCGGTGAAGGGGCCGCGGGCCGGACAGCTGCCCGTGTACAAGGTCGACACGGGCTTCCGGTTGCCCGGGTCGACGACCTGGACGAAGGCGAAGAAGCGCGGCTACTTCCGGGTCGGGGCCAAGGAGGACCAGCCGTTCCTGGGCGAGAAGGACCCGGCCACCGGTGTCTACTCCGGCTTCGACATCGAGATCGCCAGAATGATGTCCGCCTCGCTGGGCTTCGACCCGAAGACGATCCACTTCAGGACGATCGCCTCGGCCAACCGCGAGACCGCGCTGCAGAACGGCCAGATCGACTACTACGTCGGCACCTACACCATCAACGCGATGCGCAAGAAGCTCGTCGGCTTCGCCGGGCCCTACTTCATGGCCGGGCAGTCGCTGCTCGTCCGCACGGACGAGCACGACATCAACGGCCCGCAGGACCTGGCCGGCCGGACCGTCTGCTCGGCAGCCGGCTCGACCCCGTACCAGCGGATCGCGGCCGACTATCCGAAGGCGATCCTGGTCGCCTACGACACGTACTCGATCTGCGTCGACAACCTGCTGACCTACCAGGTCGACGCCGTCACCACCGACGACGCCATCCTGCTGGGCTTCGCAGCCAAGGCACCGACGGAGCTGAAGCTGGTCGGCAAGCCCTTCTCCGAGGAGCCGTACGGCATCGGCGTACCGCGCAGCGACAACGCGCTCCGGTTCGCACTCAACGACGCACTCGAGGCGAACGAGAAGAACGGCAACTGGAAGAAGGCGTTCGAGGCCACCCTCGGCCTGTCCGGCGTGCCCGCACCGACTCCGCCGCCCATCGACCGCTACCCGGCGAACTGAGGGGACGGGCCACACCATGGACGTACTCACACAGAACTTCTCGACCTACGGCGAAGGCTTCCTCGGCACTCTCGAACTCACCGTCTTCGCCTCGATCCTGGCACTGGTACTCGGCTTCGTCATGGCCTCGTTCCGGGTCGCGCCCGTCGGCTCGCTCCGGGTGTTCGGCACGGTCTGGGTGGCGGTGCTGCGCAACACGCCGCTGACCCTGCTCTTCTTCGCCGTGCTGCTCGGCCTGCCGCGCTTCGGCCTGGTCCTGCCGTTCAAGGTCTTCGCCGTCCTCGCGCTCGGCTGCTACACCTCCGCGTTCATCTGCGAGGCACTGCGCTCCGGCATCAACACCGTGCCGCAGGGCCAGGGCGAGGCCGCCCGCAGCCTCGGCATGACCTTCAGCCAGACACTCGGATCCGTCGTGCTGCCGCAGGCGTTCCGCACGGTGATCCCGCCGGTCGGCTCGACACTCATCGCCCTCGCCAAGAACTCGGCCATCGCCGGCGCGTTCAGCGTCACCGAGCTGCTCGGTACCTACAAGACACTCAACGAGCTGGGCTACAACATCATCTGGACCTTCGTCTGGATCGCCGTCGGCTACCTGATCATCACCCTGTCCATCAGCGCGCTCTTCAATCTGATGGAGAAGCACTGGGGAGTCGCCCGATGACCACCCACGCCCCCCGGGCCACCGCGCTCTACGACCTCCCGGGCCCGGTCACCCGCAAACGCCACCGGGTGTACGGGATCGTCTCGATGGTCCTGATCGTCGCCCTGGTCGGCTGGATCATCTATCTGCTCTTCCACACGGGGCAGTTCACCAGCACCAAGTGGACCCCCTTCGTGTACAAGGGCATCCAGGAACTCCTGCTGCGAGGACTCGGCAACACCCTCAAGGCGTTCGCGTACGCCGCGGTGCTCTCGCTGCTCCTCGGCGCGGTCCTGGCCGTCGGGCGGCTGTCCGAACACCGGGTCGTGCGCTGGGTCTCCACGCTTCTCGTCGAGTTCTTCCGGGCCATGCCCGTCCTGGTGATGATCTTCTTCATCTTCGTGGCGCTGAAGGTGCAACCGCTGCCCGCGCTGGTCGCCGGACTGACCCTCTACAACGGCTCGGTGCTCGCCGAGGTGTTCCGCACCGGGGTCAACGCGGTGGAGCGCGGCCAGCGCGAGGCCGCCTACGCACTCGGCATGCGCAAGGCGCAGGTCATGTCGTTCGTGCTGGCCCCGCAGGCGGTGCGCGCCATGCTCCCGGCCATCATCAGCCAGTTGGTGGTGGCGCTGAAGGACACCTCGCTCGGCTACCTGATCACGTACGAGGAATTCCTCCACGCCGGGAAGCTGATCGCGTCCAACCTCGATTACGATCTGCCCTTCATCCCCGTGGTGATGGTGATCTCACCGATCTACATCGGGATGTGCATGCTGCTCTCCTGGTTCGCCACCTGGGTGGCCAAGCGGGAGCGGCGCAACCCGAAGACGGAGGCCGTGGAGGTCGCACCGGCCGAACCAGGAACGCTGCTGCCGGGAGTGCAGTAGCCCGGACCGGCCGTACAGCGGTCCGGAGGAGCGGTGCCCGCCCGGCAGCAGCCGGTGATCACTTCTCGCGCGACGGGACGGAGAGGTACGAGGGGTCCGTGTCCGGCGAGGAGAAGGTCAGCTGTGAGCCGGCCGGGTTGTGCTCGATGTACAGCGGGTCGACGGTGTCGATCACCAGGGCGAGCCGGTGACCGGCCGGAAGGTCGTAGGCCGTGGAGAACAGCTCCAGGTCGACGGCGAACGGCCGTCCCGGCGTCCGTCCGTGGAAGGTATAGGGGGCGTTGCTGATCAGCTTGCCGAGGCCGAGCGGCCCCTCGTCGTAGAGATACGCGACGAGGGTGCCGCTCTCCTTGTCGGCTGTGACCGTGGTGTGGAGTGTCGCGGTACCGCGGATGTGCTGCGCGGAGGTGTACCGCCCGGACTGCCAGACGGCTGCGAAGGTGCGCGGCAGCAGCGGGATCGAGGCGACCGGCGGCAGCTTCACGAACTGGTCGAGGGCGTTCGACAGCATGACGATGCCGCCATCGGCGCCCGAGTCGACGTTCGCGTAGACCTTCTTCGTACCGCCGAGCGCGATCCGCTCCTTGACGGCGCCGACGGACTCCCAGTCCGGGTAGCCCTCGTAGCCGCTGCCGGTACGGGATGCGAGCTGCACCGGCTGCTCCTGGTCGATGCCGTTGCGCTCGCCCTTGAGATAGCGGTCGAACCAGCGACGGGCGTCGGTCCAGGTGTCGTTGGGCAGGCCGAGCAGGCCGGTGGCCTCGGCGGTGGCGTGGTCGCCCGGGCGGAACTCCAGGCGCTTGGGGCCGCGCAGCTTCTCGTAGAACGAGGCGTACTGGTTGGGCGGGAAGATCGTGTCGCCCCACGCGTTGCCCATCATGACGGCGGCGCCATTGGCGTTGATCTCGTCCAGATAGGTGACGGGGGAGCGCTTCTTCCCCCAGGCGATCATCTCCGGTTCCCTCGCCAGGTTGGAGCCGAGGAAGTCGGTGAGGGTCCGGTTCAGTTCGTCGCTCGGGCGGCCGGTGAGCAGGCCGGCGCCACCGAGCAGTGCGGCGGCCTGGAGGTGCTGGGTACGGCCGCTGTAGATGGAGTCGATGAGGTCGGCCCAGCCGCTCAGTGCGACCACGGCCTTGATCCGCGGGTCGTGGCCGGCCGCGAGCAGGCTGATGCCCGCGCCGTACGACACACCGCCCATGCCGATGTGCTCGGGGTCGGCCGCGGTGTGGGCGAGGGCCCAGTCGATCACGGCGGAGACATCGGCGATGTCCGGCGGGCCGGCGACCTCGATCTTCCCGCCGGAGAGCCAGAAGCCGCGGGAGGTGTAACTCACCACCACGTAACCGGAGTCGGCCAGTTGCTGTGCCTGCGCGAGGTATTCGATCTGAGGCAGCCCCCAGCTGGTGGGCAGCACGATCAGCGGGTGCCTGTCGCCCGGCTTCGTACCGGCGGGTGTGAAGACATTGCCCTTGAGCGTGATCCCACCTGAGCCGGGGATGTCGTGGAACGTCAGGCTCGGGGCCGACGCCGCCACGGCGGAGGCCGCGGGCCTGGCGGCGGCCGCCGGGGCCGCGCCGAGGGTGGTTCCGGCGATCAGGGCGGCGGCAGCCGCGGTGGCCGCGGTGGTGCGCAGAGCCGGGTTGGGACGTCCCACGGGTCACTCCTCACGCGTGGCGGTGCAAAGTGACCCGACGGTAACCCTGGCCGATTACCGTTGGTAACTCCTCGGTGGGTTGCGTGAAGATAACGATTGTTGGACGCGATGTCAGTAGTGGCCGGGATCCGGAGCGGGCCGCGCGGATCAGCTGAGCGCGCTCTTCGCCTGCCAGTCGGACCAGGCCACATTCCACGCCCCGTAACCGTTGCCCTCCGCGACCGTGCCCTTGGCGTCCGCGCCACTGATCTCGAACGGGTCGCCGACCTGTGCCTTCCGGTACAGCTCCGCGGCGTTGGCATCGCTCATCCCCACGCAGCCGGAACTGTGGTTGGCGACCCCGAAGTACGCGGCGTTCCACGGCGCGGCATGGGCGTACATCCCGGACCAGGTCAGCCGCATCGACGAGTCGACCATCTTGTCGTACGCGTCGCCCAGACCGACCGTCTCGGAGCGCATGTTGATCGTGCCCTCCTTCGCCATCAGGACGGCCGTGCCCCGCCAGGACGCCTTCTCGCCTCCCGGGGTGCCGGCCGACATGGGCACGTCCATGATCGTCTGTCCGTCCCGGCGCAGCGCCAGCCGGTGCCGGTCGAGATCGACCTCGACCACCTGGTTGCGGCCGATCGTGAACGTCGTCGCGTAGTCGCGTACGAACCAGCCGCCGGACGGCCCCGAGTCGATGCCGTTGAGATCCGCGTCGAGCGTGACACGCGTCCCGGACTTCCAGTACTCCTTGGGCCGCCAGTCGATCCTGTCCTTGCCGGAGTAGTCCTGCAGCCAGCCCCAGGAGCCCTCGGTGTTGTTCGAGGTGGTGACCTTCAGCCCCCTCTCGACCGCGGCCTTGTCCTTCACCGGGTTGTCGAAGACGATCGACAGCGGCTGGGCGATGCCGACCGTGGTGTTCTTGCCGGGGGCGAGCGTCAGCTTGTTCACCTTGTCGGCCGCGGCGGTCGAGAACCCCGCGCGGTCGGTGCCACCCCCGGTGTCCGTGGCCTCGACGCTGTACTCGGTACCGGGAGCGGCGACCCGGTCCGACGTCCAGGTCCGGCCGTCGCCGGATATCCGGCCGGTGAGCCCGTCACCCTCGGCGGCGGTCACCTTCACCGTCTTCAGCTTCCCGTCGGCCAGCGCCACCGTCACGGGCTTGCCCGCGGCGGCCTTCGTGCCCTGGAGGTTCACCGTGATCCTGGTGTCCGGGGCCTTGGCGCTCCCGGCTCCCCGGCCGGGCTTCGGATCCGATGCGGCGGCGCCTCCGGAGCAGGCGGTCAGGGCGACACCGAGCACCGCCGTGCCGGCGATCAGGGTCAGCCGGGCCGGGCGGGCGAGTGGCGTGGTGCGGTGTACGTGCCGGTGTGCAGAGATCAACGGAAAAACCTCCAGGTACGCGCTTCTCATCGGCGGAGAGGCATGCATCAGACCTTAGGTTCGGTAATTCCCCGGAAAACCGTGAATTCCCTTCTATGACAAGGACCGCAGCGCAACGGTCATCGTCCGGTCACATACGCCGCGCGGATCCGTCATGGTCCGCTGTGAGCATCCTGTAAAGCCCGCCGAGCCGATCGGCCGTGCGGAAACAGGGGAGGGCCACGGACATGTCAGCGCTGCTCGCGACCGGTGACCGAAGAGGCGAACGGGGCCTACGGATACGCAGTCTCACCGCTGCGGAGCACCGGGCCCGTGTGACCGGGTGTGCCGGGGCGAGCTTTCTGCAGTACCCGTCCTGGGCCGGAGTGAAGGACCAATGGACGTCGGAAATGGTCGGATGGCACGGCGACAGCGGTGAATTGCGCGGCAGTGCTCTGGTGCTCTACCGGCAATTCCCCGGCACCCGCAAATACTTTGCCTATCTGCCGGAAGGCCCGGTGGCCGACTGGGCCGATCCCGAGATCGACCGCTGGCTGCAACCCTTGATGGCTCATCTGCGCAGGGCGGGCGCCTTCGCCGTACGGATCGGCCCCTCGCCGGCGTACCGCCGCTGGGACACCGCCCGGCTCAAGGCCGCCACCGGGCCCAGCCGAAGGGTTCGCGATGTGCTGGCCACCGAGGTGGACCCGCTCGGCACGGCCGTCGCCGAACGGCTCCGGGCGCGTGGCTGGCAGCGTTGCGGCGGGGACGGCGACGCGGGCGATGACGCGGACGCCCAGCCGCGCTATGTCTTCCAGGTGCCGCTCGCCGGACGCACCCCCGACGACCTGTGGGCGGGGCTCAACCAGGAGTGGCGCCGCAACATCCGCAAGGCGGACAAGTGCGGCGTCCGGATCGTCGTCGGCGGGGCGGCCGAACTGCCGGCCTTCCACCGGCTGCTGCGGATCACCGAGGAGCGCGACGGATTCCGGCTCGGCCGCTCCCTCGCGTACTACCAGAAGCAGTACGCGGTACTCAACGCCGAGGACCCCGGCCGGATGCAGCTCTATCTCGCCGTTCACGAGGGCGAGATCCTCGCCGCGCACACCATGATCTCCACCGGACACCGGGTCTGGTACCAGACCGGGGCGTCCGCCGACCACCGCCGCGAGGTCCGCCCCAGCAACGCCCTCCAGTGGCGGATGATGCGCGATGCGCTGGAGCTCGGCGCCGCGGTGCACGACATGCGGGGGGTACCCTCCACCCTCGACCCCGACGACCGCCCCTTCGGACTGCTGCGCTGGAAGCTCGGCACCGGCGGGGAGGTCGTCGAGACCCTCGGAGAGTGGGAGACATCGGTGGGCGGAGCCGCCAACAACGCGCTGCACCGCGCGTTCCAGGTCTATCTGGCGCGCCGGTGACCGCCACCGAGGCGGCCGGCGGGGCCGCACACGACGCGCACGACAAGGCGTCCGAGAGGCCGGGCTCGGTGTTGCGCAGTGGCGCCGTCATGGCGGCCGGCTCCGTCGTCTCACGGGTCACCGGCTTCATACGCTCGGCGGTCGTCGTCGCCGCGCTCGGCACCGGACTCCAGGCCGACGGGTACGCGGTCGCCAACACCGTCCCCAACATCCTCTACATGCTCCTCATCGGCGGCGCCCTCAACGCGGTGTTCGTCCCCGAGCTGATCCGGGCCGCCAGAGAACAAGCCGACGGCGGCGCCGCCTACACCGACCGGCTGCTCACCGCCTGTGCGGTCGGCCTCGTCGCCCTCACCGGGCTCGCTGTCGCCGGCGCGCCGCTGATCGTCGCTGTCTACACCCCCTACTCGGGTGAGCGGGCGCAGCTCACGATCGCGCTGGCCCGCTACTGCCTGCCGCAGATCCTCTTCTACGGGCTGTTCACGCTCCTCGGGCAAGTGCTGAATTCCCGTAACCGGTTCGGCGCGATGATGTGGACCCCGGTCCTCAACAACCTCGTGATCATTGCCGTTTTCGGTCTGTATCTGGGCGTCGCGGCAGGCTCCGACACCACGCTGACCTCCGCGCATGCCCAGTTGCTGGGGTGGGGGACGACGGCCGGGATCGCCGTGCAGACGCTGGCCCTGGTGCCCGCGCTGCGGGCCGCGAAGTTCCGCTGGAGGCCCCGGTTCGACTGGCGGGGGAGCGGACTCACCCGGCCGCTGCGATCGGCCGGCTGGCTCGTGATGCTGGTACTGACGAACCAGGTCGCCTACTGGGTGGTGACCCGGCTCTCCACCCTCACCGGGCAGCATGCCGTGGAGCAGGGTGTGGCAGGCGGCGTGGGTTACACCGCGTACAGCTACGCCTACCAACTGTGGGTGGTGCCGCAGGGCATCATGACCGTCTCGCTGGTCACCGCACTGATGCCGCGGATGAGCCGGGCGGCGGCCGAGGGCGATCTCGCCGGGGTACGTCGCGATGTCTCGTACGCGCTGCGGACGACGGCCGCGGTGGTGGTGCCCGCAGCGGGTGCGCTGTTCGCGCTCGCGCCGTGGGTGATGGGAGCTGTGTTCGGCTACGGACGTACCGGCGCCGCGGACATCACGGTGATGGCGGGGCTGATGATGGCGTTCGCGCCGGGGCTGATCGCGTTCTCCGGGCAGTACGTGCTGTCCCGGGGGTTCTACGCGATGGGCGACACCCGTACGCCGTTCCTGCTGAACCTGGTGATCGCGGGGTTCAACGCGGGGCTGTCCGGTGTCGCGTATCTGATGTTGCCCGCGCGGTGGGCGGTGACGGGGATGGCCGCGGCATACTCGGTGGCGCTGTTCGCGGGGTTCGCGGTGACCGCGTATGTGCTGCATCGCAGGGTGTCGGGCGGATCCGGCGAGCCGCGGCCTGCGCTGTGGCGGTCCTCCGGGCTGTGGGCGCACGTGCGGCTGGTGGTGGGGTGCGCGCCCGCGGGGGTGCTCGGCTACGGGGTGGCCCGCGCATGCGACGGGTTTGGGGACGTGGTGGCAGCGGCGGCGGGGGTGATGGTGCTTCTGGGGGTGGTCGGGGCGCTGGCCCGGCCGCTGCGGCTCGCCGAGGTCAGTGCCGTGCTGGCTGCGGGACGGGGCCGGCTGTGGCGTTAGCGGGAGCCTGGGCCGGCCGGTGGCCGTTCTGCCCTTGATGGTGCCGGACGGCTCGGCTGCGCCGGTCGGCTCGAAAGTGATTGTTGGGATACTGGTGCCATGCCGCGTGTGCTCTTGATCGAAGACGACCCCTCCGTACGCGAAGGGGTCGAGCTCGGGCTGCGAAGGCGCGGGCATGAGCTCCGGGCCGTGGAGACAGGGGAGGCGGGACTCGGCGCGCTGGCGGATTTCCGGCCCGATCTCGTCCTCCTCGACCTGATGCTGCCCGGCATGAACGGCGTCCAGGTCTGCCGTCGGATACGGGAGTCCAGCCAGCTGCCGATCATCATGCTGACCGCCCGCGGAGACGACTTCGATGTGGTCGTCGGGCTGGAGGCCGGCGCGGACGACTACATCGTCAAGCCGGCCCGAACCGAAGTGATCGAGGCCAGGATCCGGGCGGTGCTGCGACGGCTCGCCGAACCCGCCGGGCGCAGCGGTATCGAGTTCCACGGCGAACTGGCCGTGGACCGTGCCGGGCTGTCCGTCGCCAAGGCAGGGGAGCGGATCCTGCTCGCCCCGTCCGAACTGAAGCTGCTGCTGCATCTTTCGGCCTCTCCCGAGCAGGTCTTCAGCAGGCAGCAGCTGCTCGAGTACGTCTGGGAGCACAGCTACCACGGCGACGCGCGCCTGGTCGACGCATGTGTACGGCGATTGCGGCAGAAGATCGAGGATGTGGCGGGCAGCCCCCGGTACATCCAGACCGTCCGCGGTTTCGGCTACCGGTTCGGACCGCTCGTATGAAGCTTCTCGGCGCCCGGTTCGGTCTGCGGACCCGTCTCATATCGGCGTTTCTTCTGGTCGCGGCGATCAGCGCGATCACCACTGCGACACTGACCTACCGCGAGGCCCGGTCGGCGATCCTTCAGCAGACACAGGACACCGCGGTCGCCCAGTTCCGCGACCGGGTCACCGCGCAGCCGGTGACCCTCCCGCTGGACGCGGCCCAGCTGCAGCAGGTGTGCCAGACCCTCGCCCGGGAAGGCAAGCCGCACACCTGGTTCGTCTTCGCCGAATATGCGGACCTGCGGGTCTCGTCGTCGGACCGGTCCACCTCGAACGTGATCACACCCGAACTCCGTGCCGCTGCGCGCACCGATGAGCACGCCTCGTTCCAGCGGGTCGTCAAGAACGGCGAGCCCTGGCTGACGATCGGGATGCCCGCCATGTTCGACCGGGGCTACGGCCCGCAGCGCACCGGGCTCGTCCTCTTCGCGGTGATGCCGCTCCACCCCGAGGAGGCCAATGTCAACGCCATGGTCACCGCGGCCCGCGACGGGGCCCTGCCCGCCCTTCTCATCGCGCTGGTGCCGGCCCTGCTGGCCGCCCGCAGTGTGCTGCGCCCGGTCCGTGACCTGCGCCGGGCCGCCGCCGGGATCGGACGGGGCGAGCTCGACACCCGTATCGAGGTGAAGGGTTCCGACGAACTCGCCGAACTGGCATGGACGTTCAACGAGTCGTCCACCAAGCTCCAGCAGTCCGTGGAGGATCTCCAACGGGCGGAGGCACGGGCCCGGCGCTTCGCCTCCGACGTCTCGCACGAGCTGCGCACCCCGCTCGCGGGGATGCTTGCCGTCACCGAAGTCCTCGACGAGGACGCCGCCCATCTGAACGCCGACACCGCGGCGGCCGTCCGGCTGATCAGTGCGGAGACGGGGAAGCTGGCCACGCTCGTCGAGGACCTGATGGAGATCTCCCGCTTCGACGCGAAGGCGGCGGGCCTGCATCTCGACGAGGTCGACGTCGGCGAGACGATCCGCAAGACGCTGCAGGCCAGACGCTGGGAGGGGCAGGTCGCCACCGAACTCCCGGACGGGGTGAGGGGGGTGCTCGACCCACCCCGCTTCGATGTGATCGTCGCCAACCTGGTCGGCAACGCCCTGCGGCACGGCGCAGAGCCCGTCCGGGTACGGCTGCGGACCGAGCGGCGGGACGGGAAGGACTGGCTGGTGACGGAGGTCGAGGACAGCGGTCCGGGGATCGACCCGGCCGTTCTGCCGCACATCTTCGACCGGTTCTTCAAGGCCGACGAGGCGCGGACCCGGTCGGCGGGCAGCGGGCTCGGACTGGCTATCACGCAGGAGAACGTAAGGTTGCACGGCGGCACCGTCGACGGCGCCAACAGGCCAGGCGGCGGTGCTGTGTTCACGGTCGAGCTTCCGCTGGAGGGGGCATGAGGCGAGGGCGGGTCCTCGGCGCCCTGCTGCCGTTTGTGCTGCTGGTAACCGGGTGCGGCATCAGGTCCACGGACGTGGTCGAGGTCGGCGACGCGGCAACCGTGGAGGTGGCCGCCCCGCCCGCCCGGCAGAGCACGGTGCTGTACTTCATCTCGCCGTCGTCCCCGGGCGGACTGCTCCCCGTCATACGACGGGTCGACACGCCGTCGGCCAACGCGTCCTCGGGAACAGGGGATAACGGGCCGAGCCGCGGCAAGCAGCTCTCCATGCTGTTCAACGGTCCTTCGCCGGCGGAGAGGAGAGCCGGCCTGCGAACCGAACTCCCCATGATCAGTGACCGGGTGAGCGTGACGACGGGCAAGGAGGGGGTACGGGTCCGGCTCGCTTCCGCCGTCAACCAGCTTTCCGAACTCGCCCGGCAGCAGCTGATCTGCACCGTCGCATACGAGCGTGGCGCGCAGCAGGGCACGACGGTGACGGTGCTCGGAACCGATGGAACCATCGGGCCGGCCCGCTGCTCCGTCTGATCGCCGGGCCACCCCTGCGCAGGGGTGGGGAGCGGGGGTGGCTGGACGGGCGCGGCCCGGGCCCGTGGGCGGATCAGCTCGACGCGCGGTGCGAGGTGCGCTGCGCGGGTACGGGTGTCTGCGCCGCCTTCGTCACATCGGCGACGAGCTCCACCACATCGGAGCCGTACGCCTGCGAGTTGGCCACTTTCAGCAGCAGGCAGAACGAGTTGTTGCCGTGCTTGCGGGACAGCTTTTCGTGATGGCGGGCCAGGTAGCGGGCCGCTGCCTGGTTGGTGATCGCCTGCTGCCCGCAGAACAGGAAGACCGGGCGGGCCTCCTGACCGACCGTCAGTCGGGCCAGCAGCACATGCTCGGCGACGCCCTTCTCCGCCCGGTAGCGTTCCGAACCGATCTGGAAGGCGGCACGGTCCGGTCCCGGCTCGGGGTCGGTGTTCACCTTCACTCCGGGCAGCAGCGAATGCAGATGGGCCGCCATCCGGCGGTTGGAGACCGGGCCGCCGACACAGAACTCGGTGCGGTCACCGAAACCCTGCTGGGCAATGTCGTGGGAGAGGATCTGGGCGTGCGCCGAGCAGTCCTTGATCAGCGCGGAGAGTTCGAGCAGGGCGAAGACGTCGTGGCGGTGGACGGCGCCGTCGCCGCCCGCGTCGCGGTTGACGACGAGCAGGCATTCGGAGTTTCCGGGCAGCCCGAAGAACGCCTGCTTTCGACGGAGCCTGCGGCGCCAGAGATAGGTGCGGGCGATCCAGCCGAGGGCGGCGCCGGCACCCACTGCTATCACGCCCAGTACGAGGTTGCGTACGTCGTCGGTCATGGGCGCGCATGTTAGCGGTACCTCGCACCCATGTTCACCCGCGGTCCTGACGAGACCGGCGAGACGGAGTTAGCCTGCGCGGACGATCCTTCACCGGAGGTGCGTATGCGACGTTCGGTCGCGCGGAATATGTCGTTACTGAGTGTGCTGGCCGCTGTCGTCACGGTGGGGGCGGCCGCACCGGCCTCCCCGGCGCCACCGGGCGCTCCCCCGCCCAAGTCGCCTGTCGCGGTGGGCTACGGCGGCGCGGTCGCCAGCGTCGATGCGGATGCGTCGGCCGCCGGGATCGAGGTGCTGCGCGAGGGCGGCAACGCCGTCGACGCGGCCGTGGCGACCGCGGCCGCGCTCGGTGTGACCGAGCCGTACTCCTCGGGCCTCGGCGGAGGCGGCTACTTCGTCTACTACGACGCCAGGAAGCGCACCGTGGAGACCGTCGACGGCCGGGAGACCGCCCCGCGCAGCGCGGACTCCTCGCTCTTCCTGGAGAACGGCAAGCCGCTCGCCTTCGAGGACGCCGTCACCAGCGGTCTGGGGGTCGGCACGCCCGGCACTCCGGCCACCTGGTCCACCGCGCTCGACGCCTGGGGCAGCAAGTCGCTGGGACGGCTCCTGAAGCCGGCCGAACGCCTCGCCCGGGACGGCTTCGTCGTCGACTCCACGTTCCGTTCGCAGACGGAGGGCAACCAGGCCCGGTTCGCGGACTTCCCGGACACCGCCGAGCTCTTCCTCCCCGGCGGGCAACTGCCGGTGGTCGGTTCCGTCTTCAAGAACCCCGATCTTGCGCGCACCTACGAGAAGGTGGGCCGCGAGGGCGTCGACACGCTGTACCGCGGCCGGCTGGCCGACGACGTCGTACGGACCGTGCGCAATCCGCCCGTCGATCCGGAATCGACCCGGGTGGTGCGTCCCGGCCGGCTCACGGCCCAGGATCTGCGGTCCTATCGGGCATTGCGGCAGGCACCGACCAAGGTGGGCTACCGAGGCCTCGACGTGTACGGCATGGCGCCGTCCTCGTCCGGCGGCACGAGCGTGGGCGAGGCCCTCAACATCCTCGAGTCCACGGACCTTTCGCGGGCGACCGAGGCGCAGTACCTGCACCGCTACATCGAGGCGAGCCGGATCGCGTTCGCGGACCGCGGGCGCTGGGTCGGCGACCCTGCGTACGAGGACGTGCCGACGCGCGACTTGCTCAGTCAGCGGTTCGCCGACGCGCGGGAGTGCCTGATCAAGGACGACGCGGTGCTGACGAGCCCGCTCGCCCCCGGCGACCCGCGCCATCCGGCCGGCTGCGCGAACCGTGGAGCGGCCGCCCCGACGACGTACGAGGGGGAGAACACGACGCATCTGACGACCGCGGACAAATGGGGCAACGTCGTCGCGTACACCCTGACCATCGAGCAGACCGGCGGCAGCGCGCTCACGGTGCCGGGGCGTGGCTATCTGCTCAACAACGAGCTGACGGACTTCTCCTTCGCGCCCGCCAATGCGGCGGTGCACGATCCGAATCTGCCGGGTCCGGGCAAGCGGCCGCGGTCGTCGATCTCACCGACCATCGTGCTCAGGCATGGACAGCCGGTGCTGGCCCTCGGGTCGCCGGGCGGCGCCACGATCATCACCACCGTGCTCCAGTCGCTCATCGGCACCGTCGATCGGGGCCTTCCGCTGGTCGACGCGATAGCGGCCCCACGCGCCAGCCAGCGCAACTCGCCGACGACGGAGCTCGAACCGGGGCTGTGGAACAGCCCGGTACGGGCCGAACTGGAGTCGCTGGGGCATGTCTTCAAGCTGAACCCGGAGATCGGGGCGGCCACGGGGGTCCAGCGGCTGCCGGACGGCCGGTGGCTGGCCGCGGCGGAGAGGGTCCGGCGGGGCGGCGGTTCGGCGATGGTCGTGAAGCCGAGCGGACAGCCGTGACGAGGCGTCAGTAGACGACTCCACGGGGCTGGTTCATGGCGCGAATGTGGTCATGGACCGGCCCCGTGGGCTTGACGGGTTCATGGCCGTGGGTCCATCTTGACCGCGTCGGTAAGGAAAGTTTCCTAATAGAAGGGCACCCCCCACGTGCGTACTCGAACGCTCGCCCTCGCCGCGGCATCCGGCGCCGTACTGCTCGCGGCCGCCGCACTTCCCGCGATCGCCCAGCCCGGCCCGGGCTCCGCCGCCCGGCCCGCCGCCGAGGAGGCCGGCGCGCAGGAGGGCTCCGTCACCGCGGCCGAACTGCTGGCCAAGCTGTCGTCCTGTTCGCAGATTTCCCACGGCACGTACCGTACGGACGAGGAGGCTTCGGCCACGGTGCCGGTCTGCGACAAGAACGGCGCCGTGTTCTGGAAGGCCGACATGGACATCGACTGCGACGGCGAGGTCACCACGGCCTGCAACGAGAACACCGACCCGTGGTTCCAGGACGACACCGCGTTCCACACCTCCGGCGGCGAGCCGCTGAACGCCGAGACGCTGCCGTACGTCGTCATGCCGAGCAGCAGTTCCCTCTGGAACTACAGCAGTTCCGGGATCAACGGCGGTGGCGTCGTCGCCGTCCTGTACGACAACCAGGTCGAGTACGCCGTCGTCGGCGACACCGGCCCCACCCAGATCATCGGAGAGGCGTCGTACGCCACGGCCGCGGCGCTCGGCATCGACCCCGACCCCGAGACCGGCGGCGCCGAGTCCGGCGTGACGTACATCCTGTTCAAGAACTCCACGGTGTCGCCGATCGAGAGCCACAGCGCCGCCGTCACCGCCGGCGACGCGCTCGCGAGGCGGTTCCTCCAGAACAACTGACGCCGTTCACAGCGCGGTGAGGATACGGGGGCCCGCATCCGTGATCGCCACCGTGTGCTCGGTGTGCGCCGCCCGGCTGCCGTCCGACGTACGCAGGGTCCAGCCGTCCCGGTCCGGGTGGAACGCGTCCCGCCCGCCGGCGATCAGCATCGGCTCGATCGCCAGCACCATCCCGTGACGCAGCGGCATGCCACGACCCGGCCGTCCCTCGTTGGGGACGGCCGGATCCTCATGCATGGACCGGCCCACACCATGGCCGCCGAACCCCTCCGGGATGCCGTATCCAGCCTTGCGGCAGACGGTGCCGATCGCATGGGCGATGTCCCCGATCCGATTGCCGACGACCGCCGCCGCGACCCCCGCCTCCAATGCCTCGTACGCCGTGTCGATCAGCCGCGTGTCGGCGGGCCGGGCGCGGCCGACGGTGAAGCTGATCGCCGAGTCGCCGGCCCAGCCGCCGAGCGTCGCGCCCGCGTCGATGCTCACCAGATCGCCGTCGCGCAACCGCTGGTCGGTCGGGATGCCGTGCACGATCGCGTCGTTCACGGACGCGCAGATCACGGCGGGGAACGGGGTGGGCGCGAAATGAGGCCGGTAGTTCAGGAACGGGGACCCGGCCCCTGCCTCGCGCAGCACACCGCGTGCGACCTCGTCGAGCTCCCGCAGCGACACGCCTGCCGCCGCCTTCTCCCGTGCGGCCGTCAGCAGCCGGGCCACGACCCGGCCCGTCTCGCGCATCGCCTCGATGTCTCTATCCGTCTTGAGTTGAACCATGCCAATTACTATACCGGTGGAAGCGGTATATGAATAACGGCGGTATGAGAATAACGGCAGTACTAGACTGTGCGCATGGTGCGAACGCCTCTGACCCCGGAAGAACGCCTGCGCGGCGAACGGCTCGGCCGACTGCTGCGCGAGGCGCGAGGCGCGCGCAGCATGGTCGAGATCGCCGCGAGCGCCGGAATCTCGGCCGAGACGCTGCGCAAGATCGAGACGGGCCGCGCCCCGACGCCGGCGTTCTTCACCGTCGCGGCGCTGGCCGGGGCCCTCGGCCTCTCCATGGACGAACTGCTGATCCGCTGCGCCCCGGAACCGGACATGGCCGCCCGGCTCGCCGGGTAGAGCCGCCGGTCGTTGACCGCTCCCTGCGCGCCCCCCTTGACGAGGCGCGTAGGGTCACGCCCGTGACTTCCCGGACTCCGCAGGACTTCGACCGCAGCGAGTACGTCAGCCTGACCACGTACCGGAAGAACGGCACTCCCGTTGCCACGCCCGTCTGGGCGGCGGCCGACGGCGACGAGCTGTTCGTCTGGACCCGTACCGACTCGTGGAAGGTGAAACGGCTGCGCAACCACGGCCGCGTCGTGGTCACCGTCTGCGATGTACGCGGGCGGGTCGCCGACGGGGCGCCGAGCGCCGAGGGGACCGCCCGGCTGCTCGACGAGGCGGGGACGCGGGCGGTGCGCCGGATCCTCTCCCGCAAGTACACCTGGAAGTTCTGGCTGGTCGACTGGCCGGCCATGGTCGTGCGGCTCGGCAAGCGCCCGCACACCGGGATCGCGATCACCTTCTGAGGCCCGGCGCCGGGGGGCGTGCGGTCCTGGCGGCGCGCCGACGGCATCCCAGCCGAAAACTCCGCGTAGCCCTCCCGTAACACGCCTGCGGTCGAATGCCTGCGGACTGGGGTGTTCCAGTCGACGGTGAGTGAGGGCGACGGTGACGGTGCATCAACTTGCTGATGAAGTAGCCGAGTTCGCGCAGTACCTGCGGAATCTCACGGCCCTCCTCGACCCGGGGCGTGGCTGGTACGGGGTGTTCGTCCAACGGGATCCCGCGGGCATGCGGGCCTGTCTCGACGGTGCGGAGATCCCGCCGTGGGACGTGGTGGAGTCGCTGTTGCAGGATCTGGCCGGCGAGCGCGGCACGGAGTTCGCCGAACGCGAGTCGGTCCGTGCCGCCGCGCTGTACGCCGCATCGGCCGCCGCCCACGACCGGCGGCCCGGCGGACGCCAGGCACTGCTCGAGCGGCTGGAGCTGATGCTGCGCGAGGAGACGTATGCCGCCCGGCGGGTGCGCGCGGCCGGGGTGGACGAGGGAACACGGTCGCCCGGCCCGGAGACGCTGGCGTGGGCCCAGGACGACCACGCGCGCGCCGCGGCCCGCTGCACGGAACTGCGCAAGCGGCTGGCGGCCGTGACGGTGCCGCAGGGGTGGTTCCGGTCGGAGAAGTCGCCCGGCGCCGAACCCGCGAGGCCCCGGGTGCCCGGCCCCCGCAGCGCATCCGGCTCCGCTGCCGGCGGCCCACCCGGCGAAGTGCCCGCCTCCGACGCCCCGCAAGCCCCCGCGGCCCTGCAGCACCCCTCCGCCCCCGAGCGCTCCCGGCCCCCCGGTCCCAAGCGCAGGAAGCCGCGCGGCGCACGCTTCGCCGGGCTCGACGTGGATGACGACGACAACGCCGTCGCCGCCCCCCTGGCCGCCCCTGTGCTCCCCGCCCCGCCGGTGAACGCCGCCGTCCCGCGCGGTGCCCGCTTCGGGGGTGCGCCGACCGAGGCGGACGCCGGCCCCCGGGGCCGTACGTCAGCTGTGCCCGCCCCCGACCCGGCCGCCCGGCGTGCCGCCGCCGAGGCCGTGGAGACGCTCGTCCGGCTCCGTGCGGAAGGCCGCAGCGGCGAGGCCCACGTCGTGCTGTGCGAGGCGGCCGGCTGGCCTGCCGCCCGGCTCCCGCTGCTCGCTGTGGAGCTGCACGGTTCGGGACTGGCTGCCGACTGGGCGACCCTGTTGTGGGAGGTGTCCTCGCTGCCGCCCGTCGAACTGGCCGCAGCCGCCGGTGCGCTGGCCGCGGCGGGCCGCGCCGACGACTGCGGGCAGCTGCTGCGCCAGGGGGTGGCCCGGCCCGCGGCGGAGATCGCCGACGCCGTGCTCGCCCTCGACCGCGCAGGCCTCGGGCCGGAGGTCCAGGCGCTGATGGGTGCCTTCGTCCGCGTACACACCCCGCAGGACGCCGCCCTGATCGCGGCGGGCGATCCGCACCGGCTCGTACCGCAACTGCTGGCCGCCGCCCGCGCGGTGTCACCGGAGCGGCAGTGGGATCTGGTGCATGCCCTGCGTGTGGCGGGCATCGCGGACATCCCGGGCTGACCGGCGCACCTGGCGTGCCGTCATGGCACTGCCCCGTCGGGCGACCATGGGGGGTTGAGAGCTGCTGCCGGTTTGCTGCATTGAAGTGAGTTGTGGCGAGCGGAAGTGAGTTCTGGCGGTGGGGTGGTGGGGGAACGGGGGTTCTGGGGCCGAATGGGTGACCTTGGTGGCTGGTGCTCGTTGGGTTGGGTGGCAGGGCGTCCGGCCTGGGGGGTGATGTGGTGGGTGGTTTACGGAAGCTGGCCGCGTCCTTCGTGGTGCCCGGGCCGTGCGGGGTGGCGATCCGGGACCGTCTGGGGCACCTGACCGCCCGGGACGAGAGGGTGCTGCGTGCGGTCGGTGCGCATCAGGGAGCGCTGGCTTCCCGTGATCTCAAGGCCCGCTGTGCGGATGGCCTGGAGCACAGTGCGGACACCTGGGCGTCGCGTAAGCGGGAGCTGACCGGGTTGTCGTCGTCGCGGATCGCCGGGGCGATCACGAAGGCCACGCATGATCAGTGGGCGCTGGCCCGCCGTTGCCAGGCGGCGCACATCCAGAACCTGGAAGCCGGGATCAGAACGCTGCGGCACCGGCTGTCCCTTCCGCTCGGGGAGCAGGGCACCAAGCGCGCGGCGGGCGGTTACCGCTCCCAGGGCGAGTGGTTTCGCAAGTCCCGCCGCCTCGCGGCGCTGGAAGACCGGCATGCTGCTGCTGTTGCCGATTGGCAGGCCGGACGGGTCCGGGTGGTCAGGGGCGGCAAGCGTCTGCTGAACACCCGCCATCATCTCGCCGAGGCCGAGCTCAGCGAGGAGCGGTGGCGGGAGCGGTGGGAGGCGGGACGCTGGTTCCTCGCTGCGGACGGTGAGTCGGGGAAGCGGTTCGGGAACGAGACGATCCGCGTCACCCCGAACGGCGAAGTGTCCATCAAGCTGCCTGCCCCGCTCGCGCACCTGGCCAACGCCCGGCACGGCCGGTACACCCTCGCCTCCACCGTGGCGTTCGCGCACCGGGGCGTGGAGTGGGCCGACCGCATCGCAGCGAACCGGGCGGTGGCCTACCGCATCCACCTCGACGTGGAGCGAGGCCGCTGGTACCTCACCGCGTCCTGGCAACGCCCCGTCGTGCAGACCATCGCGTTGGAGGCCGCGCGCGCCCGGGGCATGATCGGCGTCGACACCAACGCCGACCACTTCGCCGCCTACCGGCTCGACCGGCACGGCAACCCGGTCGGAGACCCACACCGCTTCGACTATGACCTGTCCGGCACGGCCGATCACCGCGACGCACAGATCCGCCACGCGCTGACCCGGTTGATCAACTGGGCCAAGCAGGTCGGTGTCGCCGCGATCGGCATCGAAGACCTCGACTTCACCACCGAGACAACCCGCGAGAAGCACGGCCGCCGCAAGCGGTTCCGGCAGCTCATCTCCGGCATCCCCACCGGGAAGCTCAAGGCCCGGCTGGTGTCCATGGCCACCGAACACGGCCTGAGCATCGTCGCGGTCGACCCCGCCTACACCAGCCTGTGGGGTACCCAGCACTGGCAGAAACCACTCGCCACCCCGCACCGCACCTTGTCCCGTCACGATGCCGCGGGCATCGCGATCGCACGACGCGCCCTCGGGCACCCGATCCGGCGTCGGACGGCACCGCCCCCACATGACCGGAGTGATCGTGCGGGGCATCGGACCGTCCAGGCCGCACCAGGTAACCGGGGACGTGAGGGAACCCGCCCGCCCGCCACGGACCGGCCCCCCGGAGGGCCGTCGCCGAACGGGACGCGAAAGCGGGAACCCAGCGCATCCAACACCGTTCGGGATGCGCCCAGTACGCAACAGTGGGTCCAGGACTCACTCACGCGCACTGGCTAGGAACGGTGTGGACCGCACGGGTACGAAACATGATCGACTCAGCCGGTTCACGGCGATGGTCTTGCCCCGCCGAGTGGCGAGGCTTACGTTCTCCTCCTATGCATCGTGTCTACGTGCGTAGAAATCGCGAAGAGGCTCTCTGACGCCGCGTCGAAGGAGCAGCTCATGTCCCACGTCGTACGCGCCGCACTCGTCCAGGCGACCTGGACCGGCGACACCGAATCCATGATCGCCAAGCATGAGGAGCATGCTCGCGAGGCCGCCCGGCAGGGGGCGAAGATCATCGGCTTCCAGGAGGTGTTCAACGCCCCCTACTTCTGCCAGGTGCAGGAGCCCGAGCACTACCGCTGGGCCGAGGCGGTCCCGGACGGGCCGACCGTCCGGCGGATGCAGGACCTCGCCCGCGAGACGGGCATGGTGGTCGTCGTGCCGGTCTTCGAGATCGAGCAGTCCGGCTTCTATTTCAACACCGCCGCCGTGATCGACGCCGACGGCTCGTACCTCGGCAAGTACCGCAAGCACCACATTCCGCAGGTCAAGGGGTTCTGGGAGAAGTACTACTTCAAGCCCGGAAACGTCGGCTGGCCGGTCTTCGACACCGCCGTCGGAAAGGTCGGCGTCTATATCTGCTACGACCGGCACTTCCCCGAAGGATGGCGTCAACTCGGTCTCAACGGGGCCCAGTTGGTCTACAACCCGTCCGCCACTTCGCGCGGCCTCTCCAGCTATCTCTGGCAGCTGGAACAGCCCGCGTCCGCCGTCGCCAACGAGTACTTCGTCGCCGCGATCAACCGCGTCGGCCAGGAGGAATACGGCGACAACGACTTCTACGGCACCAGCTACTTCGTCGACCCGCGGGGCCAGTTCGTCGGGGACGTGGCCAGCGACAAGGAGGAGGAACTCGTCGTCCGCGACCTCGACTTCGGCCTCATCGACGAGGTGCGCCAGCAGTGGGCGTTCTACCGGGACCGCCGCCCCGACGCGTACGAGGGACTGGTGGAGCCGTGAGCAGTCTCCATGAACGCCATGTCGCCGTCAGCCCCGAGTGGCTGGCGCTCTACTACCGCCACCCCCTGGAGCTCACCCACGGCGAGGGCCGCCACGTCTGGGACGCGGACGGCAGGCGCTACCTCGACTTCTTCGGCGGCATCCTCACCACGATGACCGCCCACGCCCTGCCCGAGGTGACCAAGGCGGTCAGCGAGCAGGCCGGACGGATCATCCACTCCTCGACGCTCTATCTCAACCGGCAGATGGTCGAACTCGCCGAGCGCATCGCCACGCTCTCCGGCATCCCGGACGCCCGGGTCTTCTTCACCACCTCCGGCACCGAGGCCAACGACACCGCGCTGCTGCTCGCCACCGCGTACCGCCGCTCGAACCAGATCCTCGCGATGCGCAACAGTTACCACGGCCGGTCGTTCTCGGCCGTCGCCATCACCGGGAACAAGGCGTGGTCGACGACGAGCCTGTCCCCGCTGCAGACTCTGTACGTCCACGGCGGTGTCCGCACCCGGGGGCCGTACGCGGAACTCAGCGACGCACAGTTCATCAAGGCGTGCGTGGCCGATCTGGAGGATCTGCTCGGGCACACCCGTGGCGCCGCCGCACTGATCGCCGAGCCCATTCAGGGGGTCGGCGGATTCACCTCCCCGCCCGACGGCCTGTTCGCGGAGTTCCGCGAGGTGCTCAACCGGCACGGCATCCTGTGGATCTCCGACGAGGTGCAGACCGGCTGGGGCCGTACCGGCGAACACTTCTGGGGCTGGCAGGCGCACGACCGCAACGGTCCGCCGGACATGCTCACCTTCGCCAAGGGCATCGGCAACGGCATGTCGATCGGTGGTGTCGTCGCCCGCGCCGACGTCATGAACTGCCTGGACGCCAACTCGATTTCGACGTTCGGCGGCTCGCCGGTCACCATGGCGGCCGGCCTCGCCAACCTCACGTACCTCCTGGAACACGACCTCCAGCGCAACGCGCGACGCGTGGGCGGGCTGCTCATCGAGCGGCTGCGGGCCATCGGCGCAGCCGCGGAGTGCGTGCGCGAAGTGCGCGGCCGGGGCCTGATGATCGGCATCGAGCTGGTGAAACCCGGCACCGACGAGGCCGACCCGGATGCGGCCACCGCCGTACTAGAAGCGGCCCGCGAGGGCGGGCTGCTCATCGGCAAGGGCGGCGGCCACAACACCAGCGTTCTGCGGATCGCCCCGCCGCTTTCGCTGACCATCGCCGAGGCGGAGGAGGGCGCGGAGATCCTCGCCGGGGCACTGCGATCGGTGGGGTGACGTGCCGGGCGTGAGGTCCCGGGGCGTGTGAGCGGGGTGTGCGGGCAGGCCGTGGTGCGTATGCGGTACGGCCGTCCGTACACCGCGCGGCCGGGAACCGTCGCCACGGGTCACCCCCCGGGACGCGGCGGACGCGCCCGCCCGGAGGTGGCCGGCCGCTCCTGCGGGTTGCCGCCTTCGCGTGCGGGCGCATGTTCCGCGGCGCCCGCTTTGGTCCGACGGTGTACGCCATACCGGGAAACAGAATCGTCTTCAGCGCTTGACCGCAGCGGTATTGCCACAGTGGGTATCCCACTTCTACGTTCTTCACCACGCACCATGTCTACGTGCGTAGACCCGTTCCGCCACAGTGAGGAGGGGCACATGAGCCGCACCGTCATCCACGGCGGACTCGTCATCACCGCGTCCGACGAACTCCATGCCGACGTACTCATCGAGGGCGGCCGCATCGCCGCGCTCGCCGCGCACGGCACCGCGGCGGCCGAGAGCTGGACCGCAGACCGGACCATCGACGCCACCGGCAAGTACGTCATCCCCGGCGGTGTAGACGCGCATACGCACATGGAGATGCCGTTCGGCGGCACCTACGCGGCCGACACCTTCGAGACCGGGACGAGGGCGGCCGCCTGGGGCGGCACCACCACCATCGTCGACTTCGCCATCCAGTCCGTGGGCCACGCGGTCCGTGAAGGGCTCGACGCCTGGTACGCGAAGGCCGACGGCAAGTGCGCCATCGACTACGCCTTCCACATGATCCTCTCCGATGTGAACGAGTCCTCGCTGAAGGAGATGGACCTGCTGGTCTCGGAGGGCGTCACCTCCTTCAAGAGTTTCATTGGCTCGCGTGACCAGGGATGTTCAGCCCGAGTGCAGCCCTGACCTGTAGGAACGCGCCGATCTCGGCCTGTCCGCGGGGCGGTATCTCCTCATCCGACCCGTCAGCGACGCCCCGCCGAGGCGCATCAGGCGGGCAGCACGGCCCACGAGCGAGTACCCCGTATCCGATGTGTTTGGAGCAGAAGCTGTGGGACGCACTCTGATCACCGGCGGTCTGGTCATCACCGCCTCCGACGAACTTCACGCGGACGTACTCATCGACGGTGGCCGCGTCGTGGCAATGGCCACCCACAAGAGTCATGAGTGGACCGCTGATCACGTCATCGATGCTGCACAGAAGTACGTGATCCCGGGCGGTGTCGACGCGCATACCCATATGGAGATGCCGTTCGGCGGCACCTTCGCCTCCGACACCTTCGAGACTGGAACCCGGGCCGCGGCCTGGGGCGGCACAACGACCATCATCGATTTCGCCATTCAGCCCAAGGGTGGTTCGCTCAGCGAAGGACTCGATACGTGGCAAGAGAAAGCGGACGGAAAGTGCGCGATCGACTACGCGTTCCACATGATCATGTCCGACGTGAACGAGTCTTCGCTCAAGGAAATGGACACGCTCGTCTCGGCTGGTGTCAGTTCGTTCAAGCTGTTCACCGCGTACCCGGGGGTTTTTCTCTCCGACGACGGTCAAATCCTCCGGGCCATGCAGCGCGCCAGCTCAAATGGCGGACTGGTGATGACGCACGCGGAGAATGGTCTCGCAATCGACGTACTGGTGGAGCAGGCGCTGGCACGTGGCGAGAGGGATCCGCGCTATCACGGTGAAGTTCGGAAGGCGCTCCTTGAGGCGGAGGCGACGCATCGTGTGATTCGGCTGAGCCAGGTGGCGGGTGCTCCTCTCTACGTGGTGCACGTGTCGGCGCAGGAGGCCGTTGCCGAATTGGCGCGAGCACGGGACGAGGGCCTGCCTGTTTTCGGCGAGACCTGCCCGCAGTACCTCTTCCTGTCGACCGACAACCTGGCCGAGCCTGAATTCGAAGGCGCGAAGTACGTCTGCTCCACCCCGCTGCGTCCGAAGGAGCACCAGGCGGCGTTGTGGCGTGGGCTGCGGACTAATGATCTGCAGGTGGTTTCCACGGATCATTGCCCGTTCTGCTTCAAGGGGCAGAAGGAGATGGGCCGGGGAGACTTCTCGAAGATTCCGAATGGCATGCCGGGTGTCGAGAATCGGATGGATCTGCTGCACCAGGCCGTCGTCGACGGGCACATCAGCCGCCGTCGCTGGATCGAGATCGCCTGCGCGACACCGGCCCGGATGTTCGGCCTGTACCCGAAGAAGGGCACGATCGCTCCGGGGGCCGATGCGGACATCGTCATCTACGACCCGCATGCAGAGCAGATCATGTCCGCCAAGACGCATCACATGAACGTCGACTACTCGGCTTACGAGGGCAAGACCGTGATGGGAAGGGTGGAGACCGTGCTGTCCCGCGGTGTTCCGGTGATCGACAACCGCGTGTACGCGGGGCATGCGGGGCACGGGACGTATCTACCGCGGGGGATCTGCCAGTACGCGAACTGATGGCCGCAGTGATGCTGCCGTGGAAACCGTCACTGTGCGGGCGGGGGAGGCGACCGGACCCTCGCCCTGGCTTTCGGAGGCGATCTGGGGACGCGGCCGCGCTTCTCGGCAGGGTCGAGCGTGCCAAGGTGGCGGGGCGGGTCAGACTGCTCGTGTCGGCGTCTTCATCACTGGCCCCGGCGTGGACCTGTTTCCGATGACGTCGCACGTGGAGTGCGTGGCTATCCTTGAGCCCACGGTAAAGGGCTCCTGACCTGCTGTTTTTCTCTTCCTGTCCGTCTGGGGCGGGCAGGGTCGACCTGTTTTCGTGGGTGCATCACGTGGACTGTGTCGGGTTGCCGGAAGATGTTGCTGACCTGCTGCTTCCTGGGCTCGCGTGGGGGTCATGGGTGCATCGCCCTGACTCCGCACAGGTAGGAGCGGAATCGCCGTGACGCTCATCTGACGCTCCGCCTGATGGGTCGTCGGGTGAGTGGCTAGTACTGGTCTGCAGGCTGTCTGAACCTTGGCCTATGAGACCGCGGTCCACGATGCCGCCCTCGCTGTCTGGATTCGGCACCGAGCCTTGTCCAACCTGGCTGGGCCGGGGACCGATGCGACTGTCGGGCTGCGAGGATGACGGGCCTCCTGGTGACGAGTTCACGGCGTGGTGGACGAGTGCGGGTGCTGCAGGCGTGGAGCCGGCGGCAGCGGGGCAGGCGCTCCTGTCTCTGGTGCGGCACGGAACGCCTGGATCACGTAGGCGGCGAAGCGGCGCGAAGCCGTGAGCCGGGCGGCACGCGGCGCGTCCTGGACGCTCCGGTGGGCCATGAGCATCAGGATCAGGTCGTCGACGACGAAGCCGGGGTGTAGCTGGCCGGTCTCCTGAGCGCGACGGGCCAGTTGGGCGACCGCGTGTGCAGTCCGCTCTCGGTCGGCGGCGAAGTCTATGGCCTCGGGAAAGGCCGTCATGAAGGCGTCGGCGAATCCCCGGCTGTGCGCGTGGAGTTCGCAGATCCGCTCGACCAGGCTCCGGAATCCGTGCCACGGGTCCGAGTCTGCGAGGGCGTCGCGGATGGCGGCATGGCAGGCTCGCCGCTGCTCGGCGAAGGTTTCCACGATCAGTGCCTGCTTGGTCGGGAAGTGCCGGTACAGCGTGGCGGGGCCGATGCCTGCGTGCCGGGCGACCTCACGCATGGGCGCACCCAGGCCCTCCTCGCCGAACACCGCACGGGCGGCGTCCAGGATGCGGGCCCGGTTGTCGCGGGTGTCAGAACGCGCAGGGTGAGGCAAACGGCCGGTCATGGTCTCTCATTTTAGCCAAACGGACGGGGGCGTCCGTTACGGTCCGATGGCGGTCATGCCGCCCGTCCCGGCACCCCACTCATGCTGCCTCGGGCGGTGGGGCGGGCTCGCCGCCCACGCTCGCAGCAGCTGTGACCCGTACGTTCACCGACCCGAGGAGCAGAGATGAAAGCCGTCGTGATCAGGGAGTTCGGAAACCCCGACGGTCTAGAGGTCGTCGACTTGCCCGTGCCCGTCCCTGCCCCCGGGCAGGTGCTGATCGCAACGGAAGCCGCCGGGGTAGGCGGCGTGGACGCCGTGATCCGCCGGGGAATGCTCGCCGCCTACGGCTTTCAGGAGAACCATCTCCTCGGCAGCGAGGTCGCGGGAAGCGTCACCATGGTGGGAGAGGGTGTGGACGCCTCATGGATCGGTCGGCGGGTGTGGGCGTTCACCGGGCTGTCCGGTGGATACGCCGAGCAGGCCGTCGCCGCGGTCGAGAACATCCTTCCGTTGCCGGACGGCCTGACCGGCGCCGACGCGGTGACTCTGGGCGGCTCCGGCGTGGTCGCCCACTTCGCCCTGGAACACGCCCGTTTCACGCCCGGTGAGGCGGTGCTCGTGCGCGGCGCGGCGGGCAGCATCGGGATCACGGCGGTCCAGCTCGCAGCCAGGGGCGGCGCAGGCGCGGTGGCGGTCACCACCTCATCGGCGGAGCGCGGCGCCCGACTCAGAGACCTGGGCGCGACCCACGTCCTCGACCGCTCCGGCGAGGGCGCCGGCCCAAACGCGCCGTCGGGCTTCGATGTGGTGATCGATGTCGTGGGAGGTCCCCAGCTTCCCCTTTTCCTGGACAGGTTGAACTCCAACGGGCGGTTCGTGTCCGTCGGCGTGGCCGGCGGGCAGCCGCCGGCAGACTTCGGCATGCGGCTGATGGATGCCTTCCGCCGGTCCCTGTCGTTCGCCACCTTCAGCTCCGACACCGTGCCCATCCCCGACAGGCAGGCCGTGCGGTCGGCCCAGTTCACCGATGCCGCACACGGGAGCCTGCGCACAGTCGTGCACGAGCTGCTGCCGCTGGACCAAGCGGTGCTGGCTCACCGGAAGATGGACGCGGGAGAGGTGTTCGGCAGGGTTGTGTTGGCCCCCTGAGCCAGGGGAAGGAGGTCCCGGTCGACGGAACAGGACCCGCTCGGGCCACCTTTCCAACCGTCCTTCTTGTGCCTGCCCGATATAGAAGGGGCGGTCGGTGGCGATCCGGTCGATCGGCAGCAGGGTGCCGTCTATCACGAACGCCTTGCGGGCCCCAGTGCGGACTGCGGTTGCGAGGTCGGGGGTGTCGGCGGCCAGGACCTCGACCGCCTCGGCGACGTAGAGGTAGACGGTGAGGGCGCCAACGCCGAACCGGGCCGCGAGCTGGGCACAGGTGGGCCCGCGCCGCAGGTGGGCCAGGGCGAGCAGGGCCTGATGGCTGCAGGTCGGCCGGCGCACCGTGTCCCTTGCTCCTGCCGCCGGGCGGCGGGTGGGCCGGACAGGTAGCGCAGGGGCGCGCTGGACAGATTGACCGTCCATTCGGCTCCTCGTATGCCAGTGTCCAGGCGGGTCCCTGCGACCGAGAGACGGTCGCTCGCTGTCATGTGGCGCCTTCCGGCCGGGGCGTCGATGCCGCTGCTGTCAGAGTGCGGATTCGAGGGCCCGCGCAATGATCGCGATGGTGTTCGCGTGCCTGGATGCCGCATCGATGACGTGGGTCGCCGATGGCAGCAAGGGCGACATCATGAACCTGTACGACAAGTGCCCGGCTGACCCGCAGCGACCAGCTGGCCCGGAAACCGTGGACCGACAGTGCCGCATTCATCGGCCCGGCCGTCGCTCCCGGTCGGCCCGGGCGGTCGGGTCGGTGGCGGACCGGCCGGCGAAGTCGTGGAGGTTCGGGGTCATGTGGCTGGCGACGACCCGGGTTCCTGGCCCGGGAGCGCTGGGTTCATGGAAGCCGTGGACCACGTCCTACCCGCTCGTGGCTTTCCGCTTGGTGGCTCGTTGTCTGGCATGAGCGAGGTGGGCGAGCAACGGGACGTGCCCGCTCCTCGATGCACGGTCGGGGGGTGGTGGCGATCGCTGTTCACGGCCTGTGAAGCACACCTGCACCGTTCAGGCAGGCACAGGCCGATGTCCGGAACGGGGCCACCAGTCGGCCGCGGTCCGCGGCCCGGGTGGCCACGACGACGTGGCCCGGTTCGACGCCGTGCAGTGGGATCGTGGTGAGGTCGGGGCGGATGCCGGCCGAGTGCAGGGCGGCCGGGATGATGGCCACGGCCTGCCCGGCGGCTATGTATTCGAGCTTGTCCTCAATGGTCTCGACAGCGGGCCCGTCGGGCGCTGGGCGGCCCCCGGGCCGCGGGTCGATGCGCCAGTACGCGTCGAACTCCGGATCCGGAAAGCGGGGGATCGGTTCACTGTCGATGTCGTCGAGGGTGACCGACTCCTTACCTGCCAGCCGGTGCCCGACCATGACGAGCAGCAGCTTCGGCTCGTCGTAGAGGACCGTCACATGCAGGCCGTCGGTCTGTAGCGGCAGTCTGGTGACTGCCGCGTCGACACGCCGGTCGAGCAGGGCCTCGCGTGGCTCGTTCCACTCCAGGTGCAGCGTGCGCACGTCGGCGTCGGGGTGCTTCTGCCGCAAGTTCTGGACCGCCGGGGTGACGATCAGGCCCACCGTGTAGCCGACGGTGATCCGGGTGGGCCGCGCGGCGGCCCGGGCGGCGGCCCCGGCCCGCTCGGACGAACGTAACAGTTCGCGTGCGTGGGGAAGGAACGCCTCTCCCGCTTCGGTGAGTTGCGTGCCCTGCCGTGTGCGGTCGAGGAGCCGGGCTCCCACCTGGGCGTCGAGCTGGTTGATCTGCCGGCTCAGCGATGGTTGTGCAATGTGCAGCTCGGCTGCGGCGCGGCCGTAATGCAGGTGTGACGCGACGGCGGTGAAGTAGCGCACCAGCCGCAGGTCCAGATCCGTCATACCCACATCGTATGACGTGTTCCGGAACAGGTCTTTGATCACCGAGGGTGTGCGTACCTACCGTGAGAGCCATGCCTACTGACAACGAGACAGCGGTCCGGCGCTTCTACGAAGGCCTGGCCACCGGTAACACGGCGTTGGTCGACGGGGTCCTCGCCGCCGGCTGGGAGGCCGTCCCGGCCATGCGAACCGGGCCATCACCCACGCCCGCATCGGCCCGGGACAGCCACCGCTGACCGACGAGCAGCGCTGGACAGAACTGCGAACCTGCCTCCACCGAGGACCTGCCGGTGCGGGTGCGCACCGCCCGCACCCTCACCCTGCTCTACGGCCTACCCGGCGAACGCATCCGGCACCTGACCGTGGCCGACATCGACCACCGCGGCGAGGAGACCTATCTGCGCCTCCGCCGCCAAGCCCTCCTCGTCCCACCGCGTCCCGCACGCCTCCTGACTCAACTCGCGACCACGGCCGCGGACGAAGCGCTCATACCCGCCGCCGATGCCGCGCAACTCTGGCTGTTCCCCGGCACCATTCCCGGTCGGCCGCTGTCCGCCCCGGGCTTCAGCCTGATGATGCGCCAGCACGGCTTCCACGTCGGCCCAGCCCGCAGCGCCGCGCTGATCTCCCTCGCCGAACAGATGCCCACCCCCGTCCTCGCCCAGCTCCTGGAGATCAACATCCACACCGCGCTGAAATGGGCCGCCTACTCACAACCCAGCTGGTCCGCCTACCTCGCGGCCCGGGACGAGCAACATCCGCCACCGTCGAGTGCCGTGACCCCATAGGCTCGCCGGGTTGCCGGTTGGGACGGGTGGCCTGGTGTGCTCTCGCCGCGGTAGGGACACGATCATCAGCCTGGCCGCGGCTGAGGCCGATCCGCTCCTATGGCCGCGGCGTGCTGTCCGAGCGCCACGTGGTGAGACGAGGGTGCCCCGGCAGTTCGGCGCGGCCGGTGGCCCACAACAGGGTGAGCCAGGGACTGGTCAAGACCCAACTGAAACGGATGCCGTACCAAACCGGCCTCATTGAGGGCTACCTCGCCAAGACTGGACTGGACTTCGCTCCGGCGCATCCAACGAAGATCTTTAGAGTGTGAAGTCCTTGGGTGCGTTTTCGCCCACGCGGCCGTCCACCGCCTCGCGGAGGATGTCGGCGTGGCCTGTGTGTCGTGCGTACTCCTCGATCATGTCCAAGAGCATGTCGCGGACACTGGGTGTGCGACCGTCCGGCCAGGTGAACGATGCCGGTCCGTCGATCCCGCGCTCCTTTATGACCTCGCTCACGAGCTCCCGCGATCGATCGACAGCAGCGCGCCAGAGTGCGTACACGTCATCCGGAGAGTCCAACGCTCCGGTCCGCCATTCCCAGTCAGGGTCGGCGTCGAAGTCCACGGAGTCCCAAGGTGTCCCATACTCGCGGCCGGCCAGCTTCACGGCCAGCCAGTCCGCCTCGACCAAGGCCACGTGCTTGACGAGTCCGCCCAGCGTCATCGAACTGGCGGCCGTGGTCGCATGCAACCCGCTCTCGTCGAGTCCGGACGTTTTCCAGGCGAAGGTCCGGCGGTTGCGCTCTAGCACCGTACGCAGAGAGTCCGCTTCAGAAGTGGTCGTAGACGGTGATGACTGGGGAGTTGATTCGCTCATGGTCGGGAGCCTAGCGAGCAGCCCTGACATCGTTCCAGCCCCGCGAACTCGGCCCTCACTGCGGGCACCCTCGATGAGACCAGCCCGGACTTCGCACCGCCGTAACCTCAGCCATTGAAGATCTCTAGTCGCTGTCCGTGAGGGTGCGCCGCCCAGGTCGAAGCCTGCCGCATTGCGTGCGAGCGCAGCCACGAACTGCACCCAAGGCGCCCACAGCGTGGTCGCGCCAGCCAACCTGCTGCCCGAATGACGGAGGAATACCGCACTGGAGCAATACCTGCACTCCACCAGTTGAGCAGCGGCTCCGCGCCGAGCTGACGAAGGACGACTTCGACCTGGCCGGACCGGAGGCGTGATCATGAGAGCAGAGAGAGCCCGGGGCCGACGGGCCGCAGACGCCGAAGGGCGGCTGGAGCATCGAGTAACCGATGCACCAGCCGCCCTTTTTGTTGCGTCAGGCCGCCGAGCCCGCCAGGACCGCCGCGAGAGCTTCGACGATCCATCGCAAGGTCGGAGGCACCCAGGCCGGGGATTTCCCACAGGCAGGGAGGTCCACCGGCACCGCGTCATGAGTCGGCCCCGTGGTCCTGGTCAGGCCCTCGCCCATGTTCGCTAGCCTCGGGCTTTTACGAGGTGGTATGCCCGAGGCTTGATCAGAAACGCGAGAAGTGCTTCTGACCTGGAACGATAGGACTTGTCGAGGGTCCAGGTCGTGCCGTGGAAAGAAGCACTTCTCAGGCGAAGAAGCGTATCGGGTCGTACCCGGGCGTCCGCGTTGAGGGCAGTGGTCGTGGAGTGGTCTCGCAGGCCGGGGCCGTGCTGCTGGTGGAGACGGTCCGCAAGACGGGCCTGGATGCTGCGAAATCTGCGGCTCTGACTCCCCGGCGCAAGCCGCGGGCGGTGCAAGCCGCGGGCGGTGCAAGATCCTTCTGGATGTGGCGCTCGCGGTCGCCCTCGGCAGCGATTGCCTGGCCGATGTCGGCATGCTGCCGGCACGTGCCATCGAATTACCGCGGCTTACGGCGGCGGCCCCCTCCCACCCTCGTCTCACCTCCGAGGGCTGACTCCCCCCACCGTCAGGCCGAGCAGTCGGTGCGCCTCGGCGACGGCGTTCGGGCGGTGTTCTGTGGCCAGGGCGATGCCCGTCACCAGCGTGACCAGGTCGGCGACGGTCACGTCCGGCGCCACCGCGCCCGCCCGCACGGCATGCCGCAGCAGCGGGTCGGCTGCCCCGGTGAGCTTTGCCGAGCAGGCGTCCACATGTTCCGGGTCGTCCATCTTCCGGTCCTGGACCAGTGCGTCGGCCATTCCCCGTGCGGAGGCGGCGTATGTGGTGAGCGCGCCCAGCCACTCCAGCAGCGCGGCTCGCGCGTCAGTAGCTCCGGCCAACTCGCCCGCGCGGGCACACAGGACCTCGATCCGCTCGCTGAACACTGCCTCCAACAACGCGCGTCGGCCGGGGAAGTGCCTGCGCACGGTGGCCGAGCCGACCCCTGCGGTGCGGGCGATCCGCTCCAGGGACGCGTCACGGCCGTGCGCGGCGATTTCCTCCTCGGCCACGGCGAGGATCCGCGCGTAGTTGCGCCGGGCGTCCGCGCGCTGGACGGTCATGGCGTCATCTCCGAGCTTGCTAAGTGGCGGGGTCCTCCGTATCGTACCGGAACGTAAGTGGCGGGCCTCGCCACTTAACTGTGCGTCACCATCCGAGGAACACCATGACTGCAGAATCCGCACCTGTCCTGGTCATTGGCGCCACCGGTCGGCAGGGCGGCGCCACCGCGCGCGCCCTGCTGGCGTCGGGCATTAAAGTCCGGGCGCTGGTCCGCGACCCCGCGACCGACCGGGCTAAGGCCGTCGAAACGCTCGGCGCCGAATTGGTCACCGGCGACCTCGACAACCGCGACTCCCTGACCAGGGCCGCCGCAGGAGCCCGCGCCGTCTTCTCGGTCCAGATGCCTGACGTGAACGGACGCTCCTTCGAAGGCGAGCTTGAACAGGCCACCAATCTGATCGAGGGCGCGAGGGCCGCCGGAGTGCCGCAGTTCGTGCACACCTCCGTCTCCGGTGCCGGGCAGCACACCAGCTGGGTCAAGGACGACTGGGCCTGGATGGAGCCGTACTACGCCACGAAGGCCGGGATCCAGGACCGGGTGCGGGAGGCGGGCTTCGCGCACTGGACGCTGATCAAACCGGGCTTCTTCATGGAGAACTTCCTCCCCGACGCGGAAATCATGTTCCCCCGCGGGGTCGAGGGCGGCCTTGTGAGCCTTCTGAAGCCCGCGACCCGGCTGTCGCTCGTCGCGGTCGAGGACATCGGCAAGGCAGTCGCGGCGGCCGTCGCAGCGCCGGAGCGGTTCGACGGGGTCGAGCTTGAGCTGGCGAGCGACAGCCTGACCATGGCGGACATCGCCGAGGTCCTCTCCCGAAACCTGGGCACCGAGCTGACCGCGCCCGACCTGACCAAGGGGGAGGCGGCCGCCGCCGGGATGCCCGACATGGGCTTCGGACAGGCATGCATCAACGAGTTCCCTCAGCCTGCCCTTCCGGAATTCGCTCGGGACCTCGGTATCCCCCTCACCACCTTCGAGGCGTGGGCCCAAGCACACCTGCGCGCCGCCGCCTGACGCTTGGTCTTCCGGCAGTGGGGGATACCCCTGTCCGGCTCGCTAGCCTCGGGCTTTCGCGGGTGAGGCTGTCCGGGTCTTGATCAAATAAGCGGAGAGTGCTGCTGACCTGCAACGATGGGACTTGTCGAGGGTCCTGTCAGTTGCAAGGAAAGAAGCACTCTCCAGGTGAAGAAGCGTAGCGGGTCGTACCCGTGTGTCCGTGTCGAGGGCGGCGGCCGTGGGGTGGTCTCGCAGGCCGGGTCGGTGCTGCTGGTCGAGACGGTCCGCAAGTCCGGCCTGGACACCGCGATATCGGCGGCGCTGGCGCCGTGGCGCAAGCCGCGGGCGGTGCACGACCCCGGCAAGATCCTGCTGGATGTGGCCCTGGCCGTCGCACTCGGCGGAGACTGTCTGACCGACATCGGCATGCTGCGGGCCGAGCCGGGTGTGTTCGGGCCGGTGGCTTCCGATCCGACGGTCTCCCGTCTCGTCGACGCTCTCGCCGCGTCCGGCCCGAAGGCCCTCGCCGCGATCCGGGGCGCACGTTCTCACGTGCGCGGGCAGGTCTGGGACCTGGCCGGTGAGAACAGTCCGGCCGCCGACGGCCACGTGATCGTGGACATCGACGGTGTGCTCGTCCTTGCACACTCCGAGAAGCAGGACGCCACCGCGACCTGGAAGAGTTCTCTGAACTATGCGGATCATGGTTGCGTTCTGGTAGGGATGCCGAGATCAGTGGTGCTGCGGCGGTTGGTGATCTGGTCGAGTTGGGCGAGTTTCTGTCGGGCTCCGGCGAGGCTGATCTGTAGTCCTTCCACTTCGCCGAGCCAGCCCTCGCGTCGTGCCTCCTCGATCCGGGTGATCAGGTTGTCGCGGACTTCGAGGAGGCGGGGTCGCTGGGCGGGCTCCGGGCGAAGGAGTGGGCAGCGTAAACAGGAGTGCTCGTGGATGCAGGCGGTCGCGTAGGAGCGTCCGCAGGTGCCCAGGGCCCCGGGGAGAATCCCGTCGCTCCCGGTTTGACCGGTTGATCATCGATGCCCGGACATGAGACGAGCACGGCTCTTGTGGATCATGGAGTCCTACCTTTCTTGATGTGGGTCTGAGCTGGTCATTCGTAAGATCGGCGAGGCCCAGGGGTTCCGGGTATGGCTGTCATGGAGTCGCCGCTGGATGGCTCAGAGAACTTGGCCGCCCGGAACCCCGCGACGACTCGACCGCTAATTGGGAGACGCGACGCGATCGCTTTGTAGGACAACGTCGGCGAGGTCGTCTGCTGGGTTGGTGTACGACGAGCTGACGGAGGTGGCTGTGCCCGAGATCTGGGCCGGAGTGGACATCGGCAAGGAACATCACCACTGCGTGGTGATCGACACCCAGGGCAAGCGGCTGCTGTCGCGTCGGATCCTGAACGACGAGGCCGAGTTGCTCCAGCTCATCGCTGACGTACTGGAGCTGTCGCGGGATGTGCTGTGGGCGGTGGACATCAACCACGGCGGGGCCGCGCTCCTGCTTGCTCTGCTGGTCAGCCACGACCAGCACATCACCTACATCACCGGCCTGGCCATCCACCGTGCGTCGGCCGGCTACCGGGGCCAGGCCAAGACCCAATACCGGGAAGTTTGCGGTCCGGGGCTGCTGTCAAGCGGTTCAGCGAAGTTGATGTAGAGAGGCGGGGCTCCGCGTAGGACGGAAGTCGACCAAGACACCGCTCTACGAGGAGCCCCGATGATTCAGTCTGGCATGCCCGTACGAGCTGATGCCGGTGGAAAGGCTTTCGCGGCCGGGCACTTGGGAGAGTTGACGCAGATCATCACACCGTCGCTGGTGGACGCGGTCCTGTCGAGGACCGGGCGGGTGCAGTCGCGGGTGCGGAAGTTGCCTTCGCGAGTGATGGTGTACTTCGTGCTGGCCATGGCGTTGTTCGGCGAATGCGGGTATCGGGGCGTGTGGGCCGCACTGGTCGCCGCGCCGGGCATGCCGGACGTCGACCCGTCCGCGGCGGCCCTGCGCCAGGCCCGCCGCCGACTCGGCTCGGCGCCGCTCTCCGCGCTGTTCGATCAGCTGAAGGGGCCGGTAGCGGCTGAGGACGCGGCCGGCTCGTGGTGGCGGGGGCTGCGGACGGTGGCCTGGGGCAGCACGGGCATCCTGGTCGCGGACAGCGAGGCTAACCGGTCCTACTGCGGTCGGGCCTCCGGAAAGAATGGGGTCTGCGGATTCCCCATGATCCGGATGTCCGCGCTGGTGGAGTGCGGCACCAGGGTGCTGGTCGACGCGGTGCTCGGGCCGTGGACCCAGGCCGAGGAATCGCAGTGCACGGTGCTGTGCCGAGCGCTGAGGCCGGGAATGCTGCTGCTGGCCGACCGGGGCAGCAAGGGCTTCGCGCTTTGCCGGTCAGCCGCAGCGACCGGCGCGCAACTGCTGTGGCGGATGAGCTCCGACCTGCAACCGCCGGTGCTGCACGCTCTTCCCGACGGCACCTACCTGTCGATGTCCACCGGGACCAACGAACGGGACCGGCTGCGCCGGTGGAGCCGACACCGCCGCACGGTAGCGCCGCAGATCACCGGCGTGGCCATTCGGGTGATCGAGGCCACGGTGACGGTCCGCGCCACCGACGGGACGACCACACCCACGAGTCTGCGGCTGGTCACCACGCTGCTGGACCACGAGCGCTACCCAGCTGCCGAACTCGCCGAGCTCTACCACCGAAGGTGGCAGGCAGAGACCGCCTACCTCGGGTTGAAGGTCACGCTGCGCGGGGCTGACCGTGTCCTGCGCTCGCACCACACCGACGACGCCCAACAGGAACTGTTCGCCCTGCTCATCGTCTATCAGGTCGCACGACAGGTCGCTGTCGACGCCGCCTTGGACGCAGGGATCGATCCGTCCCGGATCTCGCTGGCCGTCACCATCCGCACCGCCCGCAACACCGTGATCACCGCGACCGGAACCCCGACACGGCAGGCGTGCCCGCCCACTCCCGTGATCCGCCGCGCCATCCTGCACCCCCGCGAGCTGGCCCCCTCGCACCGCCCGACCAGGATCCAGCCACGCCGCGTCAAACGCCCGATCTCGACCTTCGCCTACAACATGACCAGGAAGAACACTCCGATCCCGAACGCGAAGATCGCCATCACCATCACCACAGCCACCGATCGAACACGGCGATGGCGAACCTAAACTTCCCAGTATTGGGTCTTGGCCTGGCCCCGGTAGCCGGCCGACGCACGGTGGATGGCCAGGCCGGTGATGTAGGTGATGTGCTGGTCGTGGCTGACCAGCAGAGCAAGCAGGAGCGCGGCCCCGCCGTGGTTGATGTCCACCGCCCACAGCACATCCCGCGACAGCTCCAGTACGTCAGCGATGAGCTGGAGCAACTCGGCCTCGTCGTTCAGGATCCGACGCGACAGCAGCCGCTTGCCCTGGGTGTCGATCACCACGCAGTGGTGATGTTCCTTGCCGATGTCCACTCCGGCCCAGATCTCGGGCACAGCCACCTCCGTCAGCTCGTCGTACACCAACCCAGCAGACGACCTCGCCGACGTTGTCCTACAAAGCGATCGCGTCGCGTCTCCCAATTAGCGGTCGAGTCGTCGCGGGGTTCCGGGCGGCCAAGTTCTCTGAGCCATCCAGCGGCGACTCCATGACAGCCATACCCGGAACCCCTGGGCCTCGCCGATCTTACGAATGACCAGCTCAGACCCACATCAAGAAAGGTAGGACTCCATGATCCACAAGAGCCGTGCTCGTCTCATGTCCGGGCATCGATGATCAACCGGTCAAACCGGGAGCGACGGGATTCTCCCCGGGGCCCTGGGTTCACCCACCACCTTGCGGTCACCGATGGTGAACTCGATCTCGCCCTTCACCACGTAGAACATCTCGGTGGAGTTCTTGTGGATGTGCGGGCTGGCACCGCTCGCCTCCGGAGCCATGTGGTGCTCGAAGAAGCCGAACTCGCCGTTGGAGTCCGGCGTGGTGAGCTTGAGGTACGTCCTCTTGGTATCCCGGATGTTGACGAACTCGCCTTCGCCGGCGGGAACATACAGCGGAACGGACATGTCTTTCCTTGAGTGGTGATCAACTGTGCCGACTCGACTACGGGAGCGGCATGCGTGGTGGTCATGTGGCCTCGGCCAGGCTCGGGTCCGGGCGGTGCCTGCCAGCCGCCTGTGTCTGTGCCCATCGGGCGATGGCCGGCGCGGCGAGTCCGCAGAGGGCGAACAGCGCGGCCAGGACGACCCATCCGATGGAGCCGGCCGTGACGACCAGGCTGACAAGGACCGGTGCCGCGATCTGCTGGACGGCCACGCCGAGCCAGAAGACCGAGAGGTAGACGCCTTCCTGGCCTGGCACCGCCAGCAGATAGGAGCCGCCCCAGCCACCGGCGGACTGGAACAGCTCGCCGCCGGTCAGCGCGACCATGGCCAGCACCAGCACGCCGACGGCCAGGACGACCGGCAGCTTCGGCGCCGCGACGAGCAGCAGGCAGCAGACCGCGAGGGAGATGCCGGCCCATACCAGGGCCCGTGCGGCGCCGGGGATGGTGTCGGTCCCCTTGCTGGCCCGCACCTGCAGGGCGACCGCGAGCACGGTGTTGACCGCCACCAGGGGGGAGATCAGCGCCGAGGAGACGTCGGTGTGCCCGACGATCCACAGCGGGATACCGATGCTCAGCAGGGTCATGTGCATGGTGAGCACGGCGTTGATGCCGGTGAACGACAGAAACGATGTGTCCCGCAGCACACTGACCGAGAAGCGCCGACGCAGGCTCTTTGCCGGCGCGTTGAGCACCGGCAGCCGGGCGGCCAGGCTCGCGAGCACGGCGAAGGAGGCGGCGTTGAGCAGCAGGATCGCGGTGTACCCCGCCCGGGTGTCGATCAGCAGCCCGATACCGCCGAGTAGGGCGCCGAGAGTGAAGCCGACGTTGCGCAGCGACCGGAGGATCGCCACCACCCTGACCCGGTCGTCGGTCGCCGTGGCCTGCCCGACGAGGGCCTGTTCCATCGGTGCGGCAGCCTTGTCGACCAGGCCGAGCAGGCACACCACGGTCAGGAACTGCCACAGGTTCTGGACGAGCGGGTAGATCACGAAGCAGGCGCAGCGCCACAGGCTCACCCCGACCAGCACCTTCTTCGGGCCGATCCGGTCGGCCAGGACGCCGATCGGGATGGCCGTGGCCAGGGCGATCGCGGCCGACAATGCCAGGCCGAAACCGAGGTTGCCCTCGGACAGGTGCACCGACCTGGTGACGAACGGCACGGAGACGGCCAGGAAGGCACCGGTGCCCACCGCGTCGATCATCGCCATCACGGCCAGCCTGGTGCCGACCGACCCTCCGGGCATGGACCCGCGCCATCCGCGGACGCGTTGCCACAGAACAGACATGTGTTTCCTCAATCGGTAGCGATGCGGATGGCCGCGTCCGCGTCCAGGACACGTCGACGGGTGGTGTCCGCGTCCGGCCCGGTCGCGATGACGTGCCCGGCGCGGTCCCAGGAGGACGCCCACGGCCGGACCTCCTGGCCGACCTCGACATCCACCGCCGCGACCTGGACGCCGGGCAACCCCTGTGCTGTCTCCACGCCGGCGACCTCCGTCACGGTGCCCGGCTCGGCGGCCAGAAACCGGATCGCCGAGGTCTGCCGCGCGGACCGGGGCAGCGTGACCGTACGGCCGGCGAGCAGATCGATCAGGGTCAGCCTGATCCGTGTGCCGTATGCCAGGTCGATGAGGTCGATCAGGTAGTCACCGGGGCAGCGGCCGGCGCATTCGACCAGCGTCGGGCTCGACCCGGTCAGGATCCACTCCGCGTGCAGGATGCCCGTCCGGAAACCGATCGCGGCGACCAGCGACCGCATGGCCGTCTCGAACGCGGCCTGCGTGTCCTGGTCGAGCGGAGCAGGCAGCAGATGGCCGAGCTCGACGGGATACGGCCCCGGGACGACGATCTTGGCCGTGACGTTCTCAAAGATGATCTCACCCTGCCGTACCAGCGCCTCCACGCTGTACTCGGGACCCCGCAGGCGTTCCTCGGCGAGGAAACGCCACGCCAGCTGCCGGTCGGGCACCTGCTCTGACTCGGCGGCGGACGAGGTCCGCTGCCATGCCTGTGCGGCGGTGACGGCGTCGACCGAGTCCAGCAGTTGCACGCCGACGCTCGCCTGCCGGTTCGCCGGCTTGACGACGACCGGGCCGTCGCCGGCGAACTCGAGGATGTCCGCAGGGCCGTGCACCTCGCGCCAGCGCGGATTGCGGACGCCGCCCGCCCAGGAGACCTCGCGCAGCCGGACCTTGTCCCGCAACGCCTGCGCGGCCGTTTCGGTCGCTCCTGGCAGCCCGAGCTTCTCGGCCAGTGCGGCCGTGGCCGGCACCGCGTACTCCAGCCCCGGGACGACGGCCGCCACCGGCCGCGCGGCGGTCAGTTCGGCAGCCAGGTCGAGGGCCTCGGCCGACTGCTGGTAGCCCGCCGGGACGATCCGGTCCAGGCAGTCGAAGCGTGCCGCCGCGTCCTGGAGTCGGCGCTTGCGGATGATGTCGGATTCCTCGATCACCACAACCGACCCGCTGGGGACGCTCCCGTCGATCGCGCGCAGGTAGGCCGCGTTGTAGCCGACGAACACCACCTGTGCGTCGGTGGCGGGGGTACTCATGGCGACCTCCTGGTCGTGTGTGTGGACCACTGCATCGTCATTGCCTTTCTTCGGGGTGGGGGGACTCGTGACCGACGGTGCTCAAACGGGCGTCCCGAGCGCTCCGACGCGACCGTCCGCTCGTACGGGCGTGTCGTCGATGACGACCTCGATGGCGGCGAGCACCTCCGCGCAGCGGGCCCGGGCATCCTCGGGAGAGGCGCCGAAGACGATGACGTGGCCGTGCCGACTCTTGGAGTCGACGACCGCCGGTACGGTGTCGCCAGTGCACAGCCGGAGGGTCAGCTCGTCGACGTGTCCGAGCCGAGCGGCTGTCTCCAGGCCGTGGATCTCGTCGACGCGGCCGGGCGGAAAGGTGAAGAACCGCACGATCGCGGTCGCCGTCGGCTCGGCGGGCCCGGCCGGTCTGCCCGCCAGGGCGGCGAAGATCGCCTGTTCGATGTCGAGTCCGGTGGCCAGCTCGACGAGTCGCGGTATCCGGTCACCGCCGAGCCAGCCGGCACCGGAGACGTGGGGCAGAAGCCCGTCGAAGACCGGGCGTCCTTCGCTGTCTTCGTTGAAGCCGAGATGGATGAAATCACGGATGGCCCGGCCGGTTTGGGAACGTCCCCATCCATAGGCGTAGTCGACGGGCCCGGCCGGTTGCGCCGGGTCGTGGCGCAGATGAGTGACCAGGTCGCGTACAGCGGCCAGGCCCAGTCCGAGAACGAGCGGTTCCTCCGCCTCGTAGGTGAGTTCATAGATCCAGCCGGGCCGGAATCCGCCGTCGACGTGGAGGTCGTACCGGCTCGGTACGACGGCCGTGGCCGCGGTTCTCAGGTCGCTTCCGCCGCCCTGCAGCCTGGCGAACCGCCAGGTTCCGGCGGGGAGTTCCTCCGGCGTGCTGTGCGGATAGCGCCGCCGGGTCAGACGGGCGGTGTGCGCGCCCCACTCGGTGACCGGGTAGGACCTGGTGCTCGACCAACGGGACAGCGGCAGCGAATCGGTGGGCCGTTCCACGATGAACTCGGCCGTCGTCAGGCCGCGCACGGGTTCCGTGCCTCGTTTCGCCACGGGCACTTCGAGCAACAGCCGTCCGTCGCCCGGCAGCAGATCGCCCTGCCAGGCACCGAAGACGATCGTGTACCCCCGGCGCATCAGATAGCCGTTCCCGGCGTCGGCGAGCGTGCGCGGCCGGTTGGTGTGCGGTGCGTCGCAGAAGTACTGGACGGCCCGCTTGTTGCCCCGGTTGCCCCATTCGAAGAACAGCCGCCTGCGCCCGCCCTCGATGGGACGCAGGATTTCGACGTCCCCGCTGAAGCGCACGTTGCCGGTGGTGTCTCGCGGTGCGAGGTCGAGGTCGGGGATCGCGCGGTTGGCGGCTGCCTTCGGGTCCACGGTGTAGTGGGCGGTGGCGGTGAGTACTTCGTACGCCCCGGCGCCGGGGAAGCGGTGGCCTGTGGCGAACGGCTCGCGGGAGTGCATCTCCAGGTGGACCGGGTGCTTTGGACCAGGGCTCACCGGCCCGCCTCCTGAACCGCCGGGGAAGCGGGGCGCCAGCCCAGCTCGGGGGCGATCAGATGCCGGACGTCGTGCAGGATCTGTTCGTACTCCTCCCGGTGGAACTCGTACGGCAGCTCCAGGCGCAGTTCCGACGCCTGCGCGAGGACGGGATCGGCCGCCAGCTGTTCCAGGATCTGCTCCGCTGTGCCGACCACGTCCGGGGCGAACAGGATTCGTTTCGGGCCCAGCGCGGTCAGGGTCTGCGGCTTCAGGGTGCGCTCGTGCCGACTGGCCGCGTAGTCCCGGTAGCGGGCCCGGGTGGCCGGGTCGGCGCTGTCGAACGGCACGATCACCCGCCCGAGCGCCACCCGCGCCGCCGGCCGGTCGTCGCCCGGGCTACGCCGGTACTCGGAGAGCAGGTTCAGCTGGGCGGTGGTGAAGTCGTCGGTGTCCTCGCCGGAGACGATGTTGCCGGACAGCAGGTTGAGACCGTTCTCGGCGGCCCAGCGGACCGAGCGCAGGCTGCCTCCGCCGTACCAGATCCGCTCCACCAGACCGGGGTTGTGCGGCTGCAGCCGCGGCCGCTGGATGTTGCCGGGCGAGTGGATCACCGTATCCGGGCCGCCGAGGTAGTCGCCGCGCAGGTTGTCGACGAGGCGGGCGATCCTGCCGTACGACAGGTCGAAGCCGCGCCAGTCGCCGTCGTACACCAGGTTGCCGAGCAGTTCGGAGTGCGGCATGCCGGTGCTGAAGCCGACCTGGAGGCGGCCACGGGACAGCACGTCGGCCAGCGCGAGGTCCTCGGCCAGGCGGAACGGGCTCTCGTAGCCGATCGGGATGACCGCGGTCCCGAGTTCGATCCGCTCGGTGCGCTGGCCGGCCGCGGCGAGGAACACCGCGGCCGAGCCAACGCCGTGTTCGAGGTGGCGCTGGCGGATCCAGGCGCCGTCGAAGCCGAGCCGTTCGCCGTACTCGAAGAGTTGGAGTGTCTCCTCCAGGCCGGTGTAGGGGTCGTCGTCGGCGAAGTTGCCCGGGGTGAGAAGGGCCAGTGAGGTGATGGCGGGTGTGCTCATGCGACCGTGGTCCTCAGCTCGTGGTGGTCTCGGCGGCGGGGGTGGGGACGCGGCCGCCGGGGATCGCCGCGAGCAGTTCGAGGGTGTACTCGTGGCGGGGGCGGGTGAACAGTTCGTCCGGCGGGCCTATCTCGACGACGCGGCCGGCCCGCATGACGGCGACCTGGTGCGCGATCTGACGTACGACGGCCAGGTCGTGGGAGATGAAGAGGTACGCCACGCCCGTGTCGGTCTGCAACTCGGCCAGTAGGTCCAAGACTTGGGCCTGTACGGACACGTCGAGCGCGGAGACCGGCTCGTCGCACACCACCAGGTCGGGGGAGAGGGCGAGGGCGCGGGCGATCGCCACGCGCTGTCGCTGCCCGCCGGACAGTTCCGCCGGGCGGCGCTCCAGCGTGGCGGCCGGGAGGGCCACCCGGTCGAGCAGTTCGCGTGCGCGGGTGAGCCGGGAGGCGCGGTCGCCGACCTTGAAGGCCCGGAGTGGTTCGGTGATCACCTCTCCGATGGAGAAGCGGGGATCGAGCGAGGCGTACGGGTTCTGGTAGATGAGTTGGGCGCGGTGGCGCAGCTCTCTGGTCTGGGCGCCCCGCGCGGTGGTGACGTCGGTGCCGTCGAAGAGGATCTGTCCGGCCGTCGCGTCGGCGAGGCGGAGTACCAGGCGGGCGGTGGTGGACTTGCCCGAGCCCGACTCGCCGACCAGGGCGAGGGTCTGGCCCCGGTGAAGGGTGAAGCTGACGTCGTCGACGGCGCGCAGGGTGCGGGGCCCGTCCCCGGCGCGGGGCAGCCTGAACTCCTTGACCAGGTTGCGTACCTCGACCAGAGGCGCCGTATCCGGCTTGGGGACCGCGGCGGCCGGGGTGCGAGGCCGGGCGGTGGTCAGGCTGGGGGCGCTGGCCAGCAGGTGCCGGGTGTACTCGTCCTGCGGGTCGGCCAGGATGTCATGGGTGGGACCCGCCTCGACGACCCTGCCCTGGGACATCACCACCAGCCGCTGGGCCCGGTCGGCGGCGATCCCGAGGTCGTGGGTGACGAGCAGGACTGCGGTACCCGACTCCTCGGTGAGGCGCTGGAGATGGTCGAGGATGACCCGCTGCACGGTGACGTCGAGCGCGCTGGTGGGCTCGTCGGCGATGATCAGCTCGGGCTGGGCGGCGATGGCGATGGCGATCAGAGCGCGTTGCCGCATGCCGCCGGACAGTTCGTGCGGGTACTGCCGGGCTCGGACGGCCGCGTCGGGCAGACCGGCCCGGTCCAGCACGGCGACCGCCTCGGCGGGAGCTGATCGGCGGGTCGCCAGGCCGTGGATGCGCAGCACCTCGGCGACCTGGTCGCCGATCCGCTTGACCGGGTTGAGGGAGACCGTCGGATCCTGCGGGACCAGTCCGATCCGCGCTCCGCGCACGGTGCGCAGTTCCGCCTCCGACAGGGTGGCCAGGTCGTGCCGGCCGAAGCGGACGGTGCCCGCGTCGATGCTGCCGTTCGCCGACAGGAGCCGAGTGATCGCGTGCGCGGTCGTGCTCTTGCCGGAGCCGGACTCGCCGACCACCGCCGTCACCTGTCCCGGCCACACGTCGAGGTCCACGCCCCGGACGGCCTCGACCGTGCCGCCGCGGGTGCGGTACGACACGGACAGGCCGTGTATCTCCAGCAGTGGTGTGGTCACGTTCTCACCGATCTCGGGTTCGTCGGTCATCGCTGCCGCGACCATTCGCCGTCCAGTGCCCGGGCGATGCGGTTGGTGGCCAGCACGGTCGCGGCGATCGCCAGGCCGGGCAGCGCGGTCAGCCACCAGGCGTTGGCGAGGTAGTTGCGGCCGTCGGAGATCAACGTGCCCCACTCCGGGGCCGGCGGGGGAGCGCCGTAGCCGAGGAAGCTCAGTGCAGACACGGCCAGGATGGAGGAGCCGAAGTCGAGGGTGGCCAGGACGATCACCGGGCCCGCCGCATTGGGCAGCACATGCCGGCCCAGCACCGAGTACCAGCGGGCCCCGCTCGCGCGCGACGCCTCCACGAACACCGCCTGCCGCACCCGCAGCACCTCCGCGCGCGCCACCCGTGCGAACGCGGCGACGCTGGCGATGCCGACCGCGACAGCCACCTTCACCGTCCCGTAGCCCAGCGCGGTGACCAGGGCCAGGGACATGAACAGCGCAGGGATGGACAGGAGTACGTCGACGAAGCGCATGAGCACGTCGTCCACCCAGCGGCCCACGAACCCGGCGACCACCCCCAGCAGCCCGCCGACCACGAACGCGACCAGCACCGCGATCAGCGTTGCCTTCAGGGACAGTTGGGCGCCGTGGACGACCCGAGAGAACACATCGCGGCCCAACTCGTCAGTGCCGAACCAGTGACTGCCGCTCGGGCCGCGGAAGTTCTGCGACGGCACGCCTTTCAGCGGGTCCTGCGAGGTGAACAGGTCCGGCCGGAACGAGGCCATCACCACCAGCACGAGGACGGCCACCGACAGCAGCAGGCCCGGGCGGCGCACCACAAAGCGCAGCAGCCGCCGTACGTCCACACGGTGTCCCGGCTCCGGCCCCTCCTCCGTCTCGACCGGGCGGGCCAGCCCCAGTGCCGCCTCGGCGGGGTCGTCGACAAGGATCTGGCTCATGCGAGTGCCGCCCTTCTGCCCGAGGCCACGACGATCCGCGGGTCAAGGAGTGGATAGACCAGGTCGATGACCAGGTTCGTCGTGACGAAGATCAGCGCCCCGAACACCACCACTCCTTGGACCAGCGGGATGTCCTGGGCCGTGACCGCCGCCGCTGTCACCCGGCCGAGGCCGTCGCGGGAGAACACCGTCTCGACGACCACCGAACCGGCGATCAGCTGCCCCACCAGCAGGCCTACGACCGTCAGCGCCGGCAGGGACGCGTTGCGCAGCGCGTGCCGCAGGTGGACCCGCCACTGACCGGCGCCCTTGGCCCGCGCGGTCTCCACATAGGCCTGGTCCAGTGAGGTGAGCAGGCTTTTGGCGAGCACCTGGGCGATCTGCGCGCCGGTCGGCACCGCCAGCGTCAGGGCCGGCAGCACCAGCCCCTTCAGCCCGTCGTTGCCGAACGCGGGGAACCAGCGCAGCCGGAAGGAGAACGTCTCGACGAGCAGCAGCCCCACCCAGAACGTCGGGACGGACACCCCGAGCGGCGGCAGCGACAGCAACGCCTGCCGCAGCCAGCGCTGTGTGGTGTAGGTCGCCAGCACCGCCAGACCGCCGCCGAGGAGCACCGCGAGCAGCAGGGCCGCGCCGGTCAGCTGCAGTGTCTGCGGCAGGGCGTCGGACAGCGTCGAGGTGACCGGGCGGCCGGTGGACACCGAGTCGCCGAAGTCCCCGCGCACCGCCCGGCCGAGGTACTCGGCGTACTGCACCAGCACCGGCTTGTCGAAGCCGTACTCGTGCCGCAGGGCGGCGATCTGCTGCGGGTCGACCTGCCCCGAGTCCATTCCGGCACTGGCCATCGCCGTGACCGGGTCACCGGGCAGATAGTCCAGCACCAGGAACGAGACGGTGTACGCCGCCCACAGCACGCCGACGGCCTGGGCGAGCCGTTTGATCACATAGCGGCGCATGCGGTTAGCCGATCCAGGTGTCGTGCAGCTGGATCCGGCTGGAGGCGTCGAAGTTCAGGTCGTGCACCTTCTTCGCCACACCCAGCTGGGTCTGGAGCTCCACCACCGGCACGTAGGAGGCGTTCTGCACGATCAACTGCTGTACATGGGCGACCAGTTGCCTGCGCTTGGCCGCGTCGACGGTCGCGGCCTGCTCGGACAGCGCTGTGTCGAGGGAACTCGCGGGCAGGTGGTAGAAGTTGGCCAGCTTGGTGGAGAAGGAGCCGCGCAGGATGTCCGGGTCGGCCCGGGTCACGTTCCCCCATACCGCGTCGAAGTCACCGGACTGGAGGGTCGGGGCGAACTGCGTGACCTGGAGCTGCTTGAGGACCACGTCGACACCGACGGCCTTGAGCTGCTGCTGGATCAGCTCCAGCGCGGGCTGGTTGGTGGAGGCGTTGGGGAACCACTTGACGGTCAGGCTCAGCTTCTTGCCGCCCCTGGCGCGGGTGCCGTCGCTGCCGGTCTTCCAGCCGGCGGAATCCAGCAGGGACTTGGCCTTGGCCGCGTCGAAGGTCAGGCCGGAGGCGAGGTCGGAGTAGTCGGGCGTGGTGTGCGCGAGGATGCTGGTCGCCGCCTGGGTGCCGGTGGGGAAGACGGTGTCGGCGATCTGCTGTCGGTCGACGGCGAACAGGATCGCCTGGCGCACCCTCGGGTCCTTCAGGGTCCGCCGTGAGTTGTTGAGGCCGAGACCGAACACGACGCCGGGGTTGGCCCGTCGCAGGAGGGTGACCTGACCGCCCCTGAGCGCTGCCTCGTTGGCCTTGCCCACGCTGCTGATCGCGTCGACCTGGCCGGACTGGAGACTGCCGGCCCGCACCCCCGCCTCCGGTACAACCTTGAACACCAGCTTGTCCAGGTACGCCTCGCCCTTCTTGCTCCACTGCGAGGAACCCCAGGCGTACCCGGTGCGCTTGGCCAGGGTGACCGACTGGTTCTGCACGTACTGCTTCAGCACGAAGGGCCCGGATCCGACCACCCCGTCACTGCACTTCTGCTGCGGGGTCTTCTTCACGCTCGCCGACGACTCGATCCCGAGCGAGTGAGTCGAAGTGGCCTGCAAGAACTGGGCGTTGGGCTGACTGAAGGTTACCTTGACGGTGAGCGGGTCGACCACCGTGGTGCTCTTGACGCCGCTCAGATAGCCCTCGGCGAGCGTCCCCAGGGCGCCGAGCTTCGGCACCGCGTCGAAGTTGTCCTTGACCACCTGCGCGGTCAGCTTCGAGCCGTCGCTGAAGGTGACGTCCGACCTCAGACGGAAGGTGAACGTCGTGGCGTCGGCGCTGACGTCCCAGCTCTTCGCCAGCCACGGCACGATCTTGCCGGTCTTGGGATCCTGATCCGTCAGTGAGTCCACGACCTGGCGCACTGAGTAAATGGTCTCGTTGCTGGCGACCTGCTGCGGATCCACGCAGCCGGCGTCCGAACCCACCGCGAAGGTCAGGGTGCCGCCGGACTGGGGCTGCCCGGAGCCGCTGCCGGAATCACCGCCGCCGGAGCCGCAGGCGGTCAGCAGAACACTGGTGGTCACAAGGGCGGTCAGTGCCGCCCACCGGGAGGTTCTGACATCGGAAAATGCAGTCACGGAGGGCTTCTCCTACTCGTGTCACGGGGCACGGGTGCGGTGCAGGGCACGGCCGTGCGCGGGCGTGCGGCCCCGGCCGGCGCGACGCCGGTGCCGGGGAGCGCTGTGCAGACGGGGATCAGGGAAAAAGGGGGGATCAAAGACAGACGGAGATCAGGCGCAGGCGGGTGCGGCGACGGCAGGTGCCGTTCTGCGACCAGCGGCGGGAAGGCCCGTCAGGCCTGACAGAGACAGCTGGTCGAGCGCTTGAGGTCGATGTGGCGCCGACGCGAGAGCCGGGAGAACACGGTGGCGCCGGCGTAGCGGGCGCTGAGGTCACCACCGTGCCGCATATCGGTCCTCCATATGATCCGGCCCCGGTCACGGGGCCGCGCGCTTGCGGAGATCGTCGGTGATCCCGCCGGGCTTTCACCTGGAGCACCCCACCGCGCGGGAGGGTTGCCGGTCAGCGAGCCAGGGCTTGACACTGACACTCAATGCCGTTCGTGATCGTACGGAGCGGTCTTGTCCTACGTCAATGGCGCAAAAGGGCGCCTTGTCAGGGGAGTCCGGGGCGAGAGTGCGTCCCGGTCAGGAGCCGCCGCGCTCGCGGGGGATCTTCTGGCCGGCTTCGATCGCCACCGGCAGCCGGTTCTCGGCCGGGGGCAGCGGGCAGGTTGCCAGGTCCGTGTAGGCGCACGGCAGGTTGGTGGCGCGGTTGAAGTCCAGGACGACCGTGCCGTCGGCGGCGGGCGGATCGAGGGCCAGGGACCGATTGGCGGCGTAGGTGGTGACCCCGGAGGTTGCGTCGGTGAACAGCACCATCAGCCGTCCCGCACCATGGCCGGGGAACGCGGTCAGCGACAGCGGGCGCCCGTCGAGCTCGAACTCGACCCTGCCCGGAGCGTCGTAGACATGCTCAAGGCCTTCGACCGCGGCGCCCACGGTGGTCGGCCGCGGAGTGGCGAAGGGGATGTAGCGGCCCGTCACGGCCCAGCGCGGGTCGGGGGCGTAGGCGGGCGTTCCGGTGAAAGCCGTGCGCAGTGGCGCGTCCGGGTGCCGGGGGCGCACGATGTCCTGGCCGCCGCGCTTGGCGACCTCGATGACGGCGTCTCCCCAGACGGCGTCGACGCCGCCGCGCTCGGGAAGCACGCCGAAGCGGTGTTCGCCGCGCACCGGTGTCCCGTCGACGACCAGTTCCTCGCCCTCGTCGAGGTCCACGACGACGCCTTCGGGGCCGGTGTGCCACGCGCCGGGCGCGTCGGGGAAGCGCTGGGGGCGGTCGTCGAGCCAGTGCAGGCCGGTGATCGCCAGGAACCCGTGCGGGGTGGCGAGCCGGGCCTCCTGGGCGCGGTGCCACTCCCGCCAGGTCTCGGTGAAGGCGTGGAGGTCCGTGGTGGTGGTCTCGGTGGTCATGGGGAATCTCCTTTGTGCCGGGGGCCTTCGGGCAGGGGATGCAGGGGGTTGTCGGGCCGACGGGTGCAGTCAGCGGGCCAGTTCGCCGAGGAGTCGCCAGGTGCGTCGGCGGTCGGCTTCTCCCGCGATCTCGGTGCCCGAGAACACGACCTCGGTGGCGCCGGCGTCGCGGTAACGGCGTACCTCGGCCTCGACCGTCTTCTCGTCGCCGATCACGGCCAGGTCGGCGGCCCGCCGACCGCCGGAGAGTTCGATCACCCGGGCGTAGGACGGGATCTGTTCGTAGAACGCGAGGTTCTCGGTGGCCCTGGCCCGCACCGCGTCCACGTCGTCCGTGACCACACCGGGCACCAGGGCCACGATTCTGGGCGCGGGGCGGCCGGCGGCCTCGGCGGCGGCGGTCAGGGCGGGCACGATGTGCTCCGCCAGGGCGCGGGGTCCCGCCAGATAGGGCAGGATTCCGTCGGCAAGCTCGCCGCTGGCCCGCAGAGCCTGCGGCCCCATCGCGGCGACGAGCAGGGGGACGCCGTTCTCGGCGCCCGGTACCCGAGCCGGGACCGGGGTGGTGGCGGTGAGCAGCTCGCCGTGGAAGTCGGCCGTGCCGGTCTCGGTCAACTGCCGCAGGACGGTGAGGAATTCACGCAGCCGGGCGATGGGTCGTTCGAAGGGCAGGCCGAAGCCCGTCTCCGTCAGCAGTTTCGTGCCCAGGGCCAGCCCGAGGTGGTAGCGGCCGTGGGTCGCGGCCTGGGCGGTCTGGGCCTGGCTGGAGACGAGCAGCGGGTGGCGGCCGAAGACGGGGATCGCGGAGGTGCCGACCTGCAGTCTGGGCACTTCGCGCCCGACGATCGCGGCGAGCTGGGGTGAGTCCGCGCCGAAGGTCTGCCCGAACCAGGCCGACGTGACACCGAACCCCGCGGCCTCCTGGGCCAGTCGGACGGTGGCATCGACCTGGTTCGGCGTATCGGACGCGTTGAGCGCTACTCCAACAGTCATGTCAGTAAGAACGGGCATCGGTCGAACCCGCATTCCGGTCGGCGTGTGACAGCTTCTTGTCAGTCATGTGTACAAGGGCCGGCCCGGAGGCTCAGCCCGCCTGACGTCGATCCGGCGCGGACCGGCGGGTGAGGGGTGCGCGCAGGCCGAGGTTCTCGCGCAGGGTGGTGCCGGTGTACTCGGTGCGGTAGACACCGCGTTCCTGCAGTTCCGGGACGAGCAGGTCGACGATGTCGTCGAGGCCGTCGGGGATGAGATACGGCGTGACGTTGAAGCCGTCGATCGCGCCGTGCCGTACGAAGTGGGCGAACTTGTCGGCCAGACCGGACGGAGTGCCGACGTGCCCGCGCTGCGGACCGAGCGCGATGACGGTCTCGCGCAGCGACCAGCCGTGTGCCTCCGCCTTCGCTCGCCACTCGGCCACGACCTCACGTGGGTCGGCGATGCGCCGGGCACCGAAGGAGCCGTCGTTCTCGCTGAAGACCGGATCCTCCTTCGGCAGCGGCCCGTCCGCGTGGCGGTCGGACAGGTCGATACCCCACAGCAGCCCGGCGACGCCCAACGCCGTGGCCGGGGTGACCTGTTGGAGCCGGATCCAGCGCTTCTTCTCCTGGGCCTCCTCCTCGGTGGCGCCGAGGATGATCTCGGTGCCGGGCAGGATCCGCAGATCGTCGTCGGGCCGCCCGACCGCCCGCAGCCGGCGCCGGATGTCGTCGGCGAAGGCCAGCGCGTCGTCGAAGTCGGTGCCGTGCGCGGAGAAGATGACATCGGCGTTACGGGCGGCGAAGTCGCGTCCCTCGCCGGAGTCACCGGCCTGGAAGATCACGGGGTGACCCTGGGCGCTGCGCGGCAGGGTCGGAGCGAGGTCGACGTCGAACTGCGGTCCCTTGTGGCGCACGGGGTGTACGGCTCCGGGCACCGCCCAGGCGGGCGCGCCGGCGGAGCCGGCGACGGCTCCGTCCTCCCAGCCGTCCCAGAGCGCGCGGGCCACGGTGAGGAACTCTTCGGCACGCCGGTAGCGGTCGGCGTGGTCGAGATACCCGCCGCGCCGAAAGTTGGCGCCGGTCCAGGCGTTGTCCGTGGTCACCACGTTCCAGCCGGCGCGGCCCTCGGAGAGCAGGTCGAGTCCGGAGAGGCGGCGGGCCAGATCGGCGGGTTCGTTGAAGGTGGAGTTGGAAGTGGAGACCAGGCCGATGCGGCGGGTGACCGCGGCCAGCGCCGCGAGCTGAGTGATGGCGTCCGGCCGTCCGGCCACGTCGAGATCGTGGATCCTGCCGTCGACCTCGCGCAGCCGCAGCCCCTCGCCCAGGAAGAACGCGTCGAACAGTCCGCGCTCGGCGGTCTGGGCGACCCGGCGGAAAGAGGCGGGTTCGATCTGGGAGCCGCTGTCGGGGGCGGACCAGATGGTCCAGTGGTTGACGCCCTGGAAGAACACCCCGAAGTTGAGCTGGGCGTGCGGCCGGGGGACGTCGAGGGGATCGGTGCGGGTCATCGGGCGTCCTCCTGGCCGGCCGGGGCAGCGGCGGCGAAGCGATTGGCGGGGCGCTCCAGACCCAGGGTCGAGCGCAGGGACGTACCGGGCAGCGGACGGGCGACGAGACGTCGCTCGGACAGGGCCGGAAGGACGAGGCGTGAGAGGACGGACAGATCCTCGTCCAGCACCAGCGGATGCAGCCGTACGCCGTCGACGTGACGGCTCAATTCGGCAAGGAGAGCGACGAGTTGGTCGGTGGGGCCGACGTGCCGCAGTCTTCCCCTGTCGCCCCACGGCGCGTACCGTTCCAGGTCTGCGACGCGCTCGGCGGCCGTGGCGTCCGGGGTGTCCAGCGCCACCTCCACCTCCGCGAAGACGCGGGGCGTACCGGCGGCAGCAGCGGCCGTGGTGACCGATGCGAGGTCGCGCCCTTCGACGAGGGCGACGTCGAGTTGTGCTGCGGGACCCCGGTCGGGCCGGCCCAGGACGACAAGCTGCCCCTGGGGCGGGCGTGGCACGATCGCCGGGCCCTTGACGGCATACGTCTCGCCGGTGAAGTCGATGTAGTGCAGCCGTTCGCGGTCGAGGTAACGGCTGGTGGCCACGGACCGGATGACGGCGTCGTCGTCCCAGGAGTCCCACAGGGCGCGGGTGACCTCGATCCCGTCACGGGACTCCCGGGCCCGCGCGTCGGCGTCGGCGACCAGCGGACGCCCCCAGGCCCGGGCCGCCTCGGGACGCTCCTCCTCCGTCACCACCCACCCGGCGCGACCGGCGGAGATGTGGTCCAGGGACGCCAACTGGCTGGAGACATGGAAGGGTTCGGCATACGTCACCGGGACGACGGGCGCGATCCCGATGGCGCTCGTGGACGCCGCGACGAAAGCCGCTCGCTCCACCGCGCCGATACGGCCCACCGGATCCGGTGCGGCGCCGGGCGGCAGAACGCCGTCGTCCAGGGTGACCAGGGTGAACCCGGCATTCTCGGCGATGGCGGCGACCCGCGCCACACGGCGCGGGGTGAGCAGCTGATCGGGGGAGTGGGCGGCGCGGCGCCAGGCCGCGGGGTGGGCGCCGTCGCCGTCGAGCTCGACGGCGAGGTGCAGGGCGGGGTTGGACATGGGGTGCCTTCCGGGAAAACACGGCGACTCGCGGCCACAGAGCCACGACGAGACAGCCGGCGGGACCGGCCGGGAGGGGTCAGGCGTGTACGGAAGGACAGACGGCGGAGGAGGTGCGGCAGTAGTCCACATGCCGCCGGGTGATCAGCCGCGCACCAGTGCACGCACCTTGCGGTGCCGCGCCCAGTACGTGCATCAGAGCCTCCACCTGTCAGCAACTTTCCCTTTCAACGTATGTCGTCCGCCCCTGTGAATGTCAAGGTCGACCACCGGTGGGGGCGTCTCACCCGCTGGGACCCATGGTGGACGCATCTTTCCGGTTGTGCTTTGATCCGGCCATGGAGACCACTGGCCCGGCACACACGGTGCTGCTCGACCCGTTCTGGGTGAGCCGCCGCGCCGACCAGTTCGACCAGGTCTGTTGCTGACCGCCGTTCGACGGCTCGCGATCTCGCTCTTCTCCTTCTGCCTGCAGCCTTATCTTGCCCCCAACTAGTTGCTTTTTGGGCGTAGTTGTGAGGCGCGCGCGTCCGACCTGCCGTGAAGGAACCTCCCATGGCCCAGTCCACAGCCCTGCCCGTCATCGACATCTCCCGCTTCCGCGCCCCGGACGCGGACCGTGACGCCTTCCTCGCCGAACTCCGCACCGCCGCCCACGAGGTGGGCTTCTTCTACGTCACCGGGCACGGAGCCCCCGCGGCGCTGCGGGAGGAGGTGCTGAGCGCGGCCCGCCGCTTCTTCGCGTTGCCGGAGGAGCAGCGGCTGGAGATCGAGAACCTCAACTCGCCGCAGTTCCGTGGCTATACGCGCACCGGCACCGAGTACACGGCGGGCAGCGCCGACTGGCGTGAACAGATCGACATCGGCCCGGAGCGGGCGGCGCGGGAGACCGGCCCGGACGATCCTGACTACCTGCGTCTGATCGGCCCCAACCAATGGCCCTCGGCGCTACCGGAGTTGCGGGACATCGTGCTGCGCTGGCAGGCGGAGGCGCTGCGGGTGAGCCGTGAGGTGCTGCGGGCGCTCGCGGCGGCGCTCGGGCAGGACGAGGGCTACTTCGACCAGTGGTTCGACGACGAGGCGGCCGTCCATGTGAAGATCGTCCACTATCCGCCGCGCGTCGCCGAGGACGCAGACCAGGGCGTGGGTTCGCACAAGGATTACGGCTATCTCGCACTGCTGCAGCAGGGTCGGCGGACTTCAGGTGCAGCGCGAGGACGGCACGTGGATCGACGCGGTACCTGTGCCCGGTGCGTTCGTGTTCAACATCGGAGAGATGCTGGAGATCGCCACCCAGGGCTACCTGAAGGCCACTCAGCACCGGGTGGTCAGTCCCCAGCCGGGCGTCCACCGCTACTCGATCCCCTTCTTCCTCGGCCCGCGCCTGGACGCGGTCGTCAAGCCGCTGCAACTTCCCCCGAAACTCACGACGTTGAGCCGTGGCGTGACCGACGACCCGGACAACCCGCTGCTCGCGGCCTTCGGGGAGAACGCGGTCGTCGGCTGGCTCCGCTCGCATCCGCGGGTCGCCGAGGGCTGGTGGTCCGACGTCCAGGCCAAGCGGGAGGCAGGTCGGTGACCAACTGGGCGTTCGAGACCCGCCAGGTGCACTCCGGTGCCGTCCCCGACCCCGCTACCGGCGCCCGGGCTGTGCCGATCCACCAGACCACCAGCTACGTCTTCCGGGACACCGCGCACGCCGCCGCGGCCTTCGAACTGGCCGACCTGACCACCCACGCCTACACCCGGCTGTCGAACCCCACCACCGCCGTGGCCGAGGAGCGCATCGCCGCGCTGGAGGGCGGGTCGGCCGCGGTCGCCGTGGCCAGCGGCCAGGCCGCGACGAGCCTCGCCCTGCTGAACCTGGCACGCGCAGGCGATCACATCGTCGTGCACTCCACCACCAAGTTCCTGTCCGGCCACGGCACCGGCATCGGCGGGGTCGTCGTGGACAGCGGGCGCTTCGACTTCGGTGCCGACCCCGACCGGTGGCCGGGCCTGACCCGCCCCGATCCGACGTACAACGGCCTGGCCTTCTGGGACTCCTTCTCCGACCTCGGTCTCGCCTACGCGCTGCGTCTGCGCACCCGCCTGGTCCGGGATCTGGGACCGGCCGTATCCCCCTTCAACAGCTTCCTGCTCCTGCAGGGCCTGGAGACGCTCAGCCTGCGTATTGAACGGCACGTCTCCAACACCCAGTCGCTCGCGGAATGGCTGGAGGAACAGCCCCAGGTGACGCGGGTGCACTACGCCTCCCTGCCCTCCAGCCCGTGGCAGACGCAGGCCAAGCGGTATCTGCCACGCGGCGCCGGAGCGGTCCTCGCCTTCGAACTCGCGGGTGGCCTGGAGGCAGGCCGGCGCTTCGTCGAGGGCGTCCGGCTGTTCAGCCACCTCGCGAACATCGGCGACGTACGCAGCCTCGTCATCCACCCCGCCTCCACCACCCACGCCCAACTGGACGCCGGTCAGCAGATCGCGGCCGGGGTCACCCCCGGCCTGGTGCGGCTGTCGGTCGGGACCGAGGGCGTCGACGACCTGATCGCCGACCTCGAAGCAGGCCTGAGAGCAGCCGCCGTATGAACCCCGCCGCAGGCACCCGAGGAGCACGATCGGCCCTGCCCCGCAGCACCGCCCTCCGGCGCGCCGCCACCTCAGTCCTCGCCGGCCTGGCCGCGACCGCCTGCGGCACCGGCGCGGCCGACGCCCCGGCGAACGCCGGGCCGAGCAGCCGGGACCCCGAGCCCACCGTCATCGACACGCATGCGACGGTCGACGTCCGCCTCGGGCTGGGGCCGACCAGCCTTGGCACCTTCGGCCTAGCGAAGAACGCCACCTACGACCTGGTCCGGCGCGGCGCGAACGACGACCGCACCGTCACCGGCACGCCCCGGCAGATCGCCGACCACATCGAGGAGTGGTTCCACGGCCGCGCTGCCGACGGCTTCATCGCCATCTTTCCGTACCTGCCGGGCAGCCTGGACGCCTTCGCCGAGCTCGTCATCCCCGAGCCGCGCCGCCGCAGCCTGTTCCGCACCCACTACAGGAGCCGCACGCTGCGCGATCACCTGGGCCTGCCGCCGCGGCCGTCCCGGCGGCCGTAGTGCTGCCGGGAGAAGACCGCGCCGCACGGCGGGTGCTGCTGGTGTGCATGGCGGCGGGCGCGACGACCCTGCTGGACCAGGCTGTGCTCAACATCGCGATCCCGAGCATGCGCCAGTCGCTCGGGGCCACCGGGGCGGACGTCCAGTGGATCGTGGCCGGGTACTCGCTGGCCTTCGGCCTGGCCCTCGTCCCCGGTGGCAGCCTCGGTGACCTGCACGGGCGCAAGCGTCTCTTCATGGCCGGGGTGGCGGTCTTCCTCCTGGCCGGGGTGACGGCCGCGACCGGAGGAGAGCCGGGGATCCTCATCGGTGCCCGGCTGGTGCAGGGGGCCGCGGCCGGGATCGTCAACTCGCAGGTGATCGGCACCATTCAGGATGTCTTCCACGGTCAGGCCCGCGGCCGTGCGCTGGGCCTGTACGCGGTCACCGGCGGCGTGGCCACGGCCCTCGGACCGCCGCTCGGCGGTGCGCTTGTCGCCGCGCTGGGCCCCGAGGCGGGCTGGCGGTGCTGCCTGCTGCTGAGCTCACCGTGCGCGGTGCTCACCCTGGCCCTCGCGGCCCGCTGGCTCCCCCCGCCTCGGCGCACCGCCCGCAACTCCCGGCTGGACGTCCTCGGCCTCGGTCTGCTCTGTGGCTGCACGCTGACGCTGATGGTGCCCTTCATCCGCACCCCGGACGGCGGGGGAGAGGCACTGCTGTGGGGCATCGCGGTAGGCGCGTTGGCAGCCGTCTTCGCCGTGCACCAGCGCCTGCGGATGCGGCGGGGCCGTCAGCCGCTGCTGCACCCCGCGCTGACATCGTCGAAGCCGTACATGCTGGGCACGGCTGTCGCCATGGCCCAGTTCGGCTCCTCACTGGCGGCGTTCCTGGTACTCACCATCTTCCTGCAAAGCGGCCTCGGCCTGTCCGCTCTGCTCACGGCGGCGGTCACCCTCCCCGGGGCGGTCGGGATGGGCATGTCCTCGGCCCTCGCCTGGCGGCTCGTACGACGGATCGGACCGCGTACGGTGACCGTCGGTCTGACCCTGGGCATCGGTGCCGCCCTGACGGGAGCGGCGGTCGCGCTCTGCGTGCCGACGGAGGCGCTGCCGATGGCACTGGCCGGGACGCAGATGATGGCCGGCACCGCCGGAGGGCTCACCGTCTCGCCCAACCAGACCCAGGTGCTGCAGCATGCGCCGGCCGAGGCTGCGGGAGTGGGCGGCGGCGTCCTGCAGATGGCCCAGCGCATCGCGGCGGCCATCTGCCTCAGCGCCGTCCCGGCGGTCTATCTGCACGCCGCTTCCGGTCCCCCGGGAGACGGTCAACCTCGGACCGGGTACGCGCTGGCCTCCTGTGTCTGCGCGGGCCTGCTCGCCGTGGCCCTGCTGCTGTCCTTGCGGCGCGGCACCGCCCCGCCGTCTCGCCCGTCGGCACCCGCGTCGGCGCACCTCGCTGGTGCGGTTCCCCGCTCCAAGGAATCGACCTGATCCCAGGTGACGCGGGTGCCGCACCTCGCCCTCTTCATGCCTCAGCGGCTCTTTCACCCCTACCGAAACCGAAGGAGATCACGTGAGTTCGACCAGAATGCGGCCCGTCCTCGTAGTCCTGGGTGCGGCGGCGCTGTTGACCGCGTCCGTCGCCGTTCCACAGGCCTCGGCGGCCGGCCGTACGTCCGCGGCCCTCGCCTGGTACGACGCCACCGCCGAGACCATCGCGACGGCCGGGGCATCCACTCAGATCACCAACAGCCGTACGTGGGCCATCAGTTGGCTCGCGGCCGCCAGGGCCACCCGGAGTGTGCCGACGGGCGTCGAGCGCGGTGCGTATCAGGAGGCGGCGCTCGCCGGGGCCGTACACCGTGCGCTGGTGACGCTGGTCCCGAGCCGTGCGGAGCAGCTCGACGCGACGTACGAGAAGACCCTCGACGCGATCCCCGATGGCCCGGCTGAGGAGCGAGGCGTCGCGGCGGGGGAGAAGCAGGCCGATCTTGTCCTGAAGTCGAGGGAGGGCGACGGCCTGGATCCTGCCTCGGTCAACGCGCCCTATCCCGTGAAGCCCGCGGCGCCGGGCGGGTGGCAGCCGACGCCACCCGACTACGCACCGGCGGCGCAGTACGGCAATCGTCTCGCCAAGCCGTTCCTGCTGAAGTCGCAGCACCAGTTCCGGCTCGCCCCGCCGCCCGCCCTCGACTCCCGGCGCTACGCCGCCGACCTCGCGGAGGTGCGGGCGTACGGCGCCGTGGACAGCGCGGTACGCAGCGCCCACCAGACCGAGACGGCCACCTTCTGGCTGGGCTCCTCCCTCAGCCTCTACACCGAGCCGCTGCGGGTGGCGCTCTCGCGCACCGGCCAGGGGATCGCCGGGCAGGCGCGGCTGGTCGCGCTCTTCCACGTGGCGCTGGTGGACACACAGATCGCCACCTCCGACAGCAAGTACGCCTACGAACGCTGGCGTCCCGTCACCGCGATCCGCACCGGCACCATCGACCCCGACCCGGACTGGACGCCGCTGCACACCACCCCCGCTCATCCGGACTACCCCAGCGGCCACAACACCTACGCGGGCGCCGCACAGACCGTGCTGTCGGCGCTGGTCGGGCCGCGTACCGCCCCGTTCGACCTGAGCAGCCCCACCGCGCCCGGGGTGACCAGGAGGTACACCGCCTGGAAGCAGCTCTCGGACGAGAACGTGGACGCCCGGGTCTTCTCCGGTATCCACACCCGGTCGGCCGACGAGGCGGGGATCACGCTCGGCACGAACGTGGCACGGTACGTCCTGCAGAACGCGGGACGGCTCCTCGCCCCACGCTGACCCTCCGAGCGCTCACCGGCAGCGCGACACCCACTCCGTAGTGCCGACGCAACGCAGGCCATGACCGTACCGAGGCCCCGCCGTCGCACGGGGCCTCGGTGGGCCGGGCTCATTCGAACGCCGCCGCGTCGCGCAGTGCCTGGCCCACGGCTGCCGGTGAGTCCGGCCCCGGGGGGATCGAGCCGCGGGAATGCCTCGTACGGAGGCTCAGGTCCGTCCCGTCTGCCGTGCAAGGCGGGTGCGCAGGCCGGTGAGGCGGTCGATCTCGGCGTCGATGGCCGCCAACCGGCGTGCGACCACCCCGGAGCCGCGGGCGGTGGGGTCGTTGTCGGCACAGCGCCGTTGCGGATCCTCGACCAGGAGCTGGATGCGGTCGGCGATGCCGCGCAGGTCCTCGACGGTCAGACCGAGGGCGAGCAGTTCACGAATGACGCGGACGCGGGCCACGTCGTCCGGCCCGTACCGGCGCTGGCCCGTGGCCGTGCGCGGCGGCGGGGTCAGCAGGCCGCGCTCCTCGTAGAACCGCAGGGCCCGCGCGGTGGTTCCGGCTGCCGCCGCCGCATCTCCGATCCGCATCCCGACCTCGCCTCGCTCCGTGCCCGCACGCTCGCCCCTGACGCACGGCGGCGGTGCTTCAGTGTGACGGCAGCTCCACGACGACGGTGCCGAAGTGCCGCCCCTCGAACAGTTCCTGCAACGCTCGAGGAGCCCGTTCGATGCCCGGGATCCGTACGTGCGGAAAGGAGATTGCACCGGAACGCAGCCAGTCGCCGAACCGTTCGGCCCATTCCTCCGCCACCCCGGGATGGTCCGTGCCGCTGTAGCCGCGCAGCGTGATCCCCTGGGTGATGACGCGGAAGGCGTCGATCTCCACCGGAGCGCTGTCACCGTCCCGGTGCGGCGACAGCTGGCCGGCCAGTGCGCCGACGAGAGCGAAGCGGGCCCCACGGCGAGCCACCCCGAGCGCAGCGGTAAGTTGCTCGCCGCCCACGGTGTCCACCACGAGGTCGATGCCGTCGGGTGCCGCCGCGCCCAACTGCGCGATGAGCGTGGGGAATTCGCCGCCGGGCACGACCACCGCGTCATAGCCCAGCTCGGTGCGCAGCCGGTCGGCCTTGGCGGGGGAACGGGTACTGCCGATGACCCTCCCGGCGCCCAGCAGCCTGGCGACCGGACCGGCCAGGGTCCCCACCGCGCCGGCCGCCCCGGTGACGAGGACCGTGTCGCCGGGACGTATGTCGGCAAGCCGGGTGAGCGCACCGTAGGCGGCCACCCCGGACGACAGGTGGGCGACCGGGTCCGGCAGGACATCGCCGACCGGGGTGCAGTCGGCTGCGGCCACCAGCGCGTGCTCGCGCCACCCGAGCAGGTGCGTGACGGCGTCTCCCGGTTGCAGTGGGCTGCCCGCGCCCGCGGCGACGACCTCGCCGACGGCGGGGCCGAAGAGCACGTCACCGGCGTGGATCGGCGGTAGCGGTACGGCCCCGGGCTTCCCGCCGATCAGGGTGCGCAGACCGGGGAAGACAAGGAAGTACCGGCCCCGGACGAGGACTTGCCCGGGGCCGGGCGCGGGCAGTGGCTGTGCGACGACGGCGAAATGCTCAGGGCCGGGCAGCCCCTCAGGGACGGTGACGAGTCGGACCTCACGGGTGGCGGAGGGCAGGGAAGCGGCCATGGAAGGCTCCTGATCGGGGGAAGCGGGCTGAGCGCGGACGACCGGCCGGTGCCGGCGCGCAGACGCTAGCCCTTGACGCGCACGTCAGGGGCAAGCGCAGCGGCCTGTGCGATCTCCACGAACAGGCGGAAAAGTTCTCCGTGTCCGCAATGCAAGACCTGTCCGGAAAGTTATTGACCGACGTGGTGGACCTCTGCTGAACTCCCGTCTTATGAACCCGCGCGTGGACCTCACTCGGCGGCGCCACATCGATCTGGCGCACGTCTCCAGCGCGTTTTGTTGTCGCTGACGCGGCAAGGGATCGTCGTATCCGTCTCCTGAGGGCTCCCCTCTCCGCTCATCTCCTTCTCGTATGAGCCGGGAGCCTGTTCGCGCACGCTGACGCGGTCGCTGAGAACGCGGCTGTAGCGGTACTGCGACCACGCGTTTTCTCTCCGGCCGGCCCAGTCCGGTGTTCCGCGTGGTCGACCAGTCCTGCGCAGTACCAACCCCCTTCACCTGACCCCTCGTTCCCCAGCACCCCTTGGCGTGCCCATCTGCCCGGGAGGGATCCCTTCATGCCTCCGTCCATCCGAAAGCTCACCGGCCGCATCGGCGCGGTCGTCGAGGGCGTCGACCTCGCGGCGCCGCCCGACCTCTCGACGGTCACGGCGCTGCGTGACGCTCTCAACGAGCACAAGGCGATCGTCTTCGCTGACGTCGGCCTCGACAACGCGGGTCAGGAGCGTGTGGCCGGTTGGTTCGGCGAACTCACCACCGCCCACCCGAACGTGCCGGCCGCCGACGGTACGACGAACGTCCTCGCCGTCGACAGCGCGACGTCCAAGGCCAACGAGTGGCACACGGACGTCACCTTCGTGGTCAACCCGCCGCAGCTCACCACGCTCCGGTCCATCGTGACCACGCCGTACGGTGGCCAGACGCTCATCGCGAACGCGGCCGCGGCCTACCGCGACCTGCCCGAACCGCTGCGCGCCCTCGCTGACTCGCTGCGTGTAGTGCACACCAACCAGTACGACTACGCCCGCTCCGCAGCCACCACCGCCGAACGGCAGGAGTACGACCGCGTCTTCGTCTCGACGCCCTACGAGGCCGAGCACCCGGTCGTGCGGGTGCATCCGCTGACCGGCGAACGCGGGCTGTTCATCGGCGGGTTCGCCAAGCGGATCATCGGCCTGTCGAGCAGCGACTCGGCCGATCTGCTGCGCGTCCTCCAGTCGTACGTGACCCGTCCGGAGAACATCCTGAGCTGGACCTGGTCCCCGGACCAGCTGCTGATCTTCGACAACCGGATCACCCAGCACTACGCGGTGGACAACTACGACGACCACCCGCGCCGCCTCAACCGGGTGACGATCGCAGGAGAGGTACCGACCGGTGTCGACGGCCGCCGCAGCGAGCAGCTCGTCGGCGACGCCTCGCACTACAGCAGCGTGTTGGCGGTGGCGGCATGACCGAGCTCAGCCTCAAGGCGCCGGCCGTCATCAAGGACCCTGACGCCGAGACGACGAGCGCGCGGGAACGCGAGGTGTTCCTGCCGAGCGACGCCCGTCGCCGCACGCCGCTCAGCACACACTCCGCGAACGCCTGCGCTGGCCGCTGGGCATCTACACGACCCCGGTCGCGATCCTCCTCGCCTGGGAGATCCTCGCCCGGGCCGGAGCGGTGTCGAAGACCTACGCCCCGGCGCCGACGTCGATCGTGAAACGCTCGTAGGCACGTCACCCACGCCGACGCCGACTCGTCCGACGCCGGATACACCGCGTCCCGGCGGTTGCAGTGGGAAACGTGTGGTGACTGTGCCTAGCGGGGGCGCCGTCCATCGGGGCGTCCGCGATGCGGGACGGCCCTCTTGACGTCGCTCGCGGCCGGATCGACACTCACTGTGGGAATCCTAGTGAACAGGTAGGGAAACATGAGGCGCCTGGAGCCGGTCGCCGTCCGAGTGAGCCGTTCGCCTCTTCTGACCTCGCGTCGGCACATCGATCTGCAGCGTGTCTGCAGTTCGATCAGCCCTCAGGGCTGAGCCGCGCCCATCCCGCACCGACGGATGCCCCACGAGGGTGTCGTCCTGTCCTGCGCGTACGGATGAGCCCCGCTCCCTCACCCGACGTCGCTTCCGCCGCGCGTACGTCCGCGCCCGCTCCCGGGGAGAGTCATGACCGTCACACCGCTGGCCGCCCACACCTCCGACCGACCCGCGCCCGCCTTCCGGGGCCGGATCGGCCGGGACGCGCGCAGCGGCCACTACGCCGTTCCGGGCCGCTACCGCCTCCATCTGTCGACCGCCTGTCCCGACGGCCTGCGCATCGCTATCACCCACGGCCTGCTCGGTCTGGACACCGTCTGTCCGGCGACCTTCCTGCCCGCCGTGCCCGACTGTCCAGGGGGCGGCCACTCGGCCCTGCGGCCGCTGTACGAGGCCAGCGCCCACCGGTACACCGGTCCGGCCGTCGCGCCGGTGCTCAGCGACGACTGGTCCGGACGGATCGTCAGCACGCACGCCCCGGACATCATGCGCGACCTCGACCGCCGGTTTGGCGGTGACCGTCTCGCGCTCTACCCGTGTGGCGCGGAGTCGGAGATCGAGGCGGTCGAGCGGATGTGCGCGCAGGGCATCGAGGACCCCGCGCAGCGCGCCGGTTCGGCCGGTGGCGAGCCGGTGGAACGTGACATGACACTGAGCACGCTGCTCGAAACGCTCGGCGCGCTGGAGCGATGGCTCGTCGGCCGCACGTACGTGATCCGCGACGAAATCACAGCCGCGGACGTCGAGTTGTGGGTCGCGTTGGTCCAACTCGACACCGTGCACCGCAACCACCTGGACGCCTCAGCCGTCCAGCGCATCGCCGACCACCCGACCCTGTGGGCCTACGCCCGCCACCTGGCCGCCCACCCTGCCTTCGGCGGCCACCTCGACCTCGACGGCATCGAGCGCCGTCATCACGCCCGCTGCCATGGACTGGAGGGTGCCGGAGCAGCCGTCCAGATCCTGGACTGGGCGGCACACTCAGGCCATTAGCTGTTCCACCTGGTGGACCGGCGTTGACATTCGTTCGGGCAATTGTCTTAACTACGGCCCAGAACGGTCATGAGCGTCAGCGACAAGCCCTGGCTAGCTGACCGGCAACCCTCGCACGCGGTGGGGTGCCCCAGGTGACGACCGGACCGATGATGTTTCGGTAAGCGCGAGGCCCACAGGGCCGGAACAGTGACGGTGACGCCATGCACGCAGCTTCCAGGACGGCCGTATGCCGCCCTCAGGGCTGCGTGCGGCCGTACGCGAACTTGCTCGTCGCCGATCGTGCTGTCGATCTGCTCCGCGTGAACAGCGCACTGTGTACCACACAGGGCCGTGCCCGCTGTCGGGGCTGACACCTCCCCGCAGCCCCCGCACTCCCTGACGCACACCGCCCGAGCGGTGTGCCGTCGTCCTCCCCGTCCCCGGTACCTCGCCGTCGTGTGCGCCCCCGCATGCCGCCGCGCCTCCGGGGTGTACCCACCCAGCCGGAGCCCACCATGAGTGAACCCCCTGGCGCCACCGTCACCCTCCCCGAGGCGCCGACCGCCGACGAACCGTCGAAAGCCCCCACTGCCCAGCGAGTTCTGCCGCTACGGCGGCCAGGACGCTGGATCGCCACGGCGGTCGTCCTGGTCCTGGCGGCCCAGTTCGTGCACGGTCTGGTCTCCAACCCCTTCTACCAGTGGGACCGCTTCGGCTACTGGTTCCTGCGGCCGAACATTCTCGACGGACTCCTCATCACCCTCGAAGTGACCGCCTACAGTGCCGTGTTGGGTCTGGTCGGCGGCATCCTGCTCGCCCTGGCCCGGCTGTCGAAGAGCCCGGTGCTGCGCGCGGTCAGCTGGGCCTACGTCTGGGCGCTGCGTTCCATCCCGCTCATCGTGGTGCTGATCTTTCTCTACAACTTCAGTGCTCTGTACAGGACGTTGAGCGTCGGGGTCCCCTTCGGCCCGGCCTTCTTCTCCTTCGACGAGTCCAGGCTCGCGACCGACATGGTCGTCGCCGTCGTCGGCCTGAGCCTCAACGAGGCGGCCTACGCGGCCGAGGTGGTGCGCGGCGGCATCCTCTCCGTCGATCAGGGCCAGCACGAGGCGGCCGCGGCGCTCGGCCTGCCGAAGGGCTACCAGTTCCGAAAGATCGTGTTTCCGCAGGCGTTGCGCTCGATCATCCCGAACTACGTCAACCAGCTCATCGGCCTGATCAAGGGCACCTCGCTGGTCTTCTACGTCTCCCTGCTGGACCTGTTCGGCTCCGCGCAGACCATGGGCTCCACCTACCCGGGCGACATCGTGCCGCTGTTGCTGGTCGTCACCGTCTGGTACCTGGTGCTGACCGGCGTCGTCTCCGTCGTCCAGTTCTACGTCGAGCGGCACTACGCCCGCGGTGCCACCCGCAGCCTGCCGCCGACGCCGCTGCAGAAGCTCCGCACCGGGCTCACCGACCTGCGAGCCCGCATCCGCCAGGAGGCCGCCGTATGAGCGCGAAGACACTCGAACCGCTGGCGGACGTGACGCCCGCCGCCGTCGAGGTCCACGACGTGCACAAGTGGTACGGCACCCATCGGGTGCTGGACGGCGTCGACCTGACCGTCCGCCCCGGCGAGGTCACCGTCATCCTCGGCCCCTCCGGCTCCGGCAAGTCCACCCTGCTGCGGGTCATCAACCACCTGGAGAAGCCGGAGATCGGCTACGTCAGCGTCAACGGCGAGCCGATCGGTGTGAAGCGGCAGGGCGACCGGCTCAAGGAGCTGAGCGAGCGGGCCATCCTCACCCAGCGCGGGCGGATCGGCTTCGTCTTCCAGAACTTCAACCTCTTCCCGCACCTGACCGTCCTGGACAACGTGGCCGCGGCTCCGGTCGCCACCGGCCGGCTCAGCAGGCCCGAGGCGCGGCAACTCGCCCGCGAACTCCTCGACCGGGTCGGCCTCGCCGACAAGGCCGGCGCCTACCCGCGCCAGCTCTCCGGCGGCCAGCAGCAGCGCGTCGCCATCGCCCGCGCCCTCGCGCTGCGCCCTGGCGTCATCCTCTTCGACGAACCCACCTCCGCCCTCGACCCCGAACTGGTCGGCGAAGTCCTCGCCGTCATCCAGGACCTGGCGACCAGCGGCACCACCCTCGTCATCGTCACCCACGAGATCGGCTTCGCCCGCGAGATCGCCGACCGGGTCGTCTTCATCGACGGCGGCAGGATCATCGAGCAGGGCCCGCCCTCCGAGGTCCTCGACAACCCGCGTCACGAGCGGACCAGGGACTTCCTCAGCAAGGTCCTCTGACCCGCCGCACCCTTCAGACCCCCCCACGCCACCCTCATCACCTCCAGCGACAGGAACGGCCATGCCCACCCAGTTCACCCGACGCAGCCTGATACGCGGCATCACCGCGGCGACCGCCGTCGCCTCCCTGGCCACCGGGCTCGCCGCCTGCGGTGGCAACAGCGACGCGGCCACCTCCACCGACAGCGCCGCCAAGTCCGGCGAGGTCGTCATCGGAAAGGTCTCCAACGGCGCCGCCAAGCAGACCACCATCAAGGTCTCCGAGGTCAAGTCCATCAGCGCCGAACTGCCCGCCGCCGTCAAGAAGAGCGGCGGGCTGGAGATCGGCATCGGCGCCCTGCCGGCCGGCTTCCCGCCGCTGGCCTACGTGGGCAACGACCAGAAGACCCTCACCGGCGCCGAGCCCGACTTCGGCCGCCTGGTCGCCGCCGTCTTCGGCCTCAAGCCCGAGGTGAAGAACTCGACATGGGAGAACCTCTTCGTCGGCATCGACAGCGGCAGGGTCGACGTGGCGTTCTCCAACGTCACCGACACCGAGGAACGCAAGAAGAAGTACGAGTTCGCGTCCTACCGGCAGGACAACCTCGCGTTCATCGTGCCGAAGAAGAGCACCTGGAACTTCGACGACGACTACGAGAACCTCGCCGGCAAGACGATCGCCGTCGCTTCCGGCACCAACCAGGAGAAGATCCTCCTGGAGTGGAAGGCCAAGCTCGCCAAGGAGGGCAAGAAGCTCAACGTCAAGTACTTCCAGGACAGCACCAGCACCTACCTGGCGCTGAACAGCGGAAAGGTCGACGCCTCCTTCGGCCCCAACCCCGGCTTCGCGTACCACAACCGCCAGGTCGCGAACACGCCCAACGCCACCCGCACCGCCGGCACCTACTCCGGCGCCGGCGCGAGCCTGCAGGGCCTGATCGCGGCGACCGCGAAGAAGGACAGCGGCCTCGCCAAGCCGCTCGCGGACGCCATCAACTACCTGATCAAGAACGGCCAGTACGCCGAGTGGCTCAAGGCCTACAACCTCTCCAACGAGGCCGTCGCCAAGTCCGAGGTCAACCCGCCCGGACTGCCGCTCGACAACTCCTGACCACCGCGCGCCGGGGACTCCATCGCCGCCTCGCGGTGGCGTCCCCGCGCGCCGGACACCCCGAGCCGCACACCGGAGACCACCACACCATGTCCGTCATCGCCCTCGACACCAGCTCCTCACACATCCTGGACAACCCCGCCTGGGCCGCGCTCACCGGCCCGCACGCCCACTTCGCCGAACGAATCGGCCACGCCGTCCGCTACCAGCAGGACGTGGCCCCCTTCCACGCCCTCTCCGACGAGGACGACCCGCGCGCCTGGGCCGACCTCGCCGCACTCGTCGGCCCCGGCGGCACCGCCGCGGTGCGGGGCGTGACCGAGGCGGCGGAGGGCTGGGAGGTCGTGCGCACCGGACACGGCGTCCAACTCGTGGACACCTCCCTGCGCGCCGAGCCCGATCCCGAAGCCGTACTGCTCGGTCCCGACGACGTGCCGGAGATCCTTGACCTGGTCGCCCGCACCGAGCCGGGCCCCTATCTGCCTCGCACCGTGGAGATGGGCACCTACCTCGGCATCCGCCACCGAGGCCGGCTGATCGCCCTGGCCGGCGAGCGGCTGCACCCGCCCGGCTGGACGGAGATCAGTGCCGTGTGCACCTACCCCGACCACCGTGGCCGGGGCTTGGCCACCCGTTTGGTCCGTGCGGTCGCCGCCGGCATCAAGGAGCGCGGCGAACGCCCCTTCCTGCACGCCGCGGCCACGAACGCGAACGCGATCCGGCTGTACGAGTCGATCGGGTTCACCCTGCGCCGCCGTACCGTCTTCTCGCTCGTCCGGCACACCGGGGCCGCCGCGCTGGAAGAAACGGCATAGCCGTGCCGTTGTCCTTGTCGAAGGCGGTTGCTCGGCCCGTTAGGACGGAGGTGCGACACGTGACACGTGTGCTCCGTGCCGTCCGCCTCCACTCCCGGCCCCACATCGACCTCCAGCGCGTGGCCAGCGCCCTCTGTTGCTCCTGACCCCGTTTCCCCAGCCGCCGTGCGCCCCGATTCCCGCGGGCCGGTGATCTCGTACGGACCTCCAGGAAGGCACCCTCGTGTCCTCAACCCCCTCTTCCCACCTTCACCTCGCCGTCGCCCTCGACGGCACCGGCTGGCACCCGGCCTCCTGGCGCGAGCAAGTGGCCCGCCCCCGGGACCTGTTCACCGCCGGATACTGGGCCGACCTGGTCGCCGAGGCCGAACGAGGCCTGCTCGACTTCGTCACCCTCGAGGACGGCCTCGGCCTGCAGTCCTCGCAGTACGGCGAGCCGGACGGCCGCACCGACCAGGTCCGCGGCCGCCTGGACGCCGTCCTGATCGCGTCCCGCATCGCCCCCCTCACCCGCCACATCGGCCTGGTGCCGACCGTGATCGCCACCCACACGGAGCCGTTCCACATCTCCAAGGCGATCGCCACCCTCGACTACGTGAGCACCGGCCGCGCAGGCCTGCGGGTGCAGATCAGCGCCCGCCCGCACGAGGCCGACCACTTCGGCCGTCGCACCTTCCCGCCGCTGAGCCTGGAGGAACTCCAGAGCCCGGCCGGACAGGAGAAGCTCACCGCCCTCTTCGACGAGGCCGCCGACCATGTCGAGGTCGTGCGCCGGCTCTGGGACAGCTGGGAGGACGACGCGGAGATCCGGGACGTCACCACCGGCCGCTTCGTCGACCGCGACAAGCTGCACTACATCGACTTCGAGGGCGGGCACTTCAGCGTCAAGGGCCCCTCCATCACCCCGCGCCCGCCGCAGGGCCAGCCGCTGGTCACCGCCCTCGCCCACCAGACCGTCCCGTACCGCCTGGTGGCCCGCCAGGCCGACGTCGGTTACGTCACCCCGCACGATGCCGGCCAGGCCCGCGCCATCGTCGCCGAGATCCGCGCGGAACAGGAGGCCGCCGGGCGCGCGGATGAACTCCTGCATGTCTTCGGCGACCTGGTGGTCTTCCTCGACGACGACCAGGCCGCAGCCGAGGACCGCCGCGCACGCCTGGACGGCCTCGCGGGAGAGCCGTACTCGAGCGACGCACGCATATTCACCGGTACGCCGTCCCAACTCGCCGATCTGCTAGAGGAGTTGGCGGAGGCGGGACTGACTGGATTCCGGCTGCGTCCCGCGGTCGCCGGACACGACGTCCCCGCCATATCCCGGTCCCTGGTCCCCGAACTCCAGCGCCGCGACACCTTCCGTCGCGCCTACGAGGCCGACACCCTGCGCGGCCTGCTGGGCCTGACGCGCCCCACCAACCGCTACGCCGCCGTCTGAGCCGGAAGGACCCACACCGACATGACCAGCAAGCCGCTGAAGCAGATCCATCTGGCCGCGCACTTCCCGGGCGTCAACAACACCACCGTCTGGAGTGACCCGAAGGCCGGCAGCCACATCGAGTTCAGCTCCTTCGCGCACTTCGCGCGGACCGCCGAGCGCGCCAAGTTCGACTTCCTCTTCCTCGCCGAGGGCCTGCGCCTGCGCGAACAGGGCGGCCATATCTACGACTTGGACGTCGTCGGCCGCCCCGACACCCTCACGATCCTCGCCGCACTCGCCGCCGTCACCGAGCACCTCGGCCTGACCGGCACCATCAACTCCACCTTCAACGAGCCCTACGAGGTGGCCCGCCAGTTCGCCAGCCTCGACCACCTGTCCGGCGGCCGCTCCGCCTGGAACGTCGTCACCTCCTGGGACGCCTTCACCGGCGAGAACTTCCGCCGCGGCGGCTTCCTTCCGCAGGACGAGCGCTACTCACGCGCCAAGGAGTTCCTCGCCACCACCCAGGAACTCTTCGACTCCTGGCACGGCGACGAGATCCTCGCCGACCAAACGACCGGCGTCTTCCTGGACGACGCCAAGGCCGGCTCCTTCGTTCACACCGGTCAACACTTCGACATCCACGGCCAGTTCAACGTCCCCCGCTCCCCGCAGGGCCGCCCCGTCGTCTTCCAGGCAGGCGACTCCGAGGAAGGCCGTGAGTTCGCCGCCTCCGGCGCCGACGCGATCTTCAGCCGGTATGCCACCCTCAAGGAGGGCCAGGCCTTCTACACCGACGTCAAGAACCGCCTCGCCAAGTACGGCCGCCGCCACGACCAGTTGCTGATCCTGCCCGCCGCCTCCTTCGCGCTCGCGGACACCGACGCCGAGGCCGAGGAACTGGCACGGACCGTCCGACGGCAGCAGGTCAGCGGGGCCACCGCCCTCAAGCACCTGGAGTTCGTCTGGAACCGGGACCTGTCGTCGTACGACCCCGAAGGCCCGCTCCCCGACATCGACCCGGACGTCAGCGACGACCACATCTCCAAGGGACGCGCCCAGGTCCGCATGTACCGGGACCCACTGGCCACCGCCCGCGAATGGCGTGAACTGGCCGCCACGAACAACTGGTCCATCCGCGACCTGGTCATCCACACCGGCAACCGCCAGACCTTCGTCGGCTCCCCGGCCACCATCGCCAGGACCATCAACGACTACGTCCAGGCCGACGCGAGCGACGGCTTCATCCTCGCCCCGCACATCACCCCGACCGGCCTCGACGACTTCGCCGACAAGGTCGTCCCGCTGCTGCAGGAACAGGGCGTCTTCCGCACCGAGTACGAGGGCCCCACCCTCCGCCACCACCTCGGCCTCGCTCACCCGGACGAGGCGTCCGACGAGCGGGCGGCGTCGTGAAGTTCCTCTCCATCACTCTGATCGTGCACCGCCCGGACCCGGTCACCGGGGTGCAGAAGTCCACCCACGACCGGTTCCGCGAGGTCCTCGACAACGCCCTGTTTGCCGAGGAGCTGGGCTTCGACGGCTTCGGCGTGGGGGAGCGCCACGAGCGGCCGTTCATCTCCTCGTCCCCGACCGTCGTACTCAGCCATGTGGCCGCCCTGACCAAGCGGATCCGCCTGTTCACGGCCGTGACGACGCTCAGCCTGCTGGACCCGGTCCGCGCGTACGAGGACTACGCCACCCTCGACCATCTCTCGGGCGGCCGACTCGACCTGATCATCGGCAAGGGCAACGGCGCCGCCCAACGCGACCTGTTCCACGTCACGCCAGAGGACCAGTGGGACCGCAACGCCGAGAGCTACGAGGTCTTCCGGAAGATCTGGCGCCAGGACAAGGTCACCGCCGACACCCGCTTCCGCCCACCGCTGACCGACGCCGAGGTGTGGCCACGGCCGTACCAGCAGCCGGTCCGGGTCTGGCACGGCAGCGCCACCAGCAAGGAGTCGGTCGACCTCGCCGCTCGCTACGGCGACCCGCTGTTCTCCGCGAACGTCACCAACCCCATAGAGCCGTATGCCGAGTTGATCCGCCACTACCGTGAGCGCTGGGAGTTCTACGGCCACGACCCGTCGCAGATCGCGGTCGGCGCCGGGACGGCCGGCATCTGCGTGGCCCCCACCTCCCAGGAGGCGCTGGCCGCGTACCGGCCGATCTTCGAGTCCAACCTGGCGTTCTTCAAGAAGGCCGGCCTGCCGGTCGTATTCGAGACCCTGGAGGACTTCGTCGAACGCAGCTCCGCCCTGATCGGCAGCCCGCAACAGGTCATCGACAAGGTGCACCGCTACCACGAACAGTTCGGCCACACTGTGGTGCACCTGCATGCCGACGCGAGCGGGCTGACGGAGTCCCAGCACCGTGCCTCGCTCGAGTTGTTCCAGTCCCAGGTCGCCCCCGTGCTGCGTCGGGAGATCCCGGATCCGCCGTTCGCCTGGGGCCCCGTGCTTCCGGCAGCACTGATCACTCAGGAGTCCGCCCGTGTCTGACATCTCCCTCGGCGTCCTCGACCTGGTCCCGATCCCGTCCGGCTCGACGGCAGCCGATGCCCTGTGCAACTCCATCGACCTCGCTCAGCAGGCCGAGCGCTTCGGGTATGCCCGCTACTGGTTCGCCGAGCACCACCTCAATCCCGGTGTGGCCGGCACGTCACCCGCCGTCGTCCTGGCTCTGACCGCATCCGCCACCTCCACCATCCGGCTCGGTTCCGGCGCCGTGCAGCTCGGGCACCGCACGGCGCTGTCCACGGTGGAGGAGTTCGGCCTGCTCGATGCGCTGCACCCGGGCCGCTTCGATCTGGGCCTGGGCCGCTCGGGCGGCCGCCCGCCGGGACAGCCGGCCGCACCGTTGCCGACGGCGACTCCGGTCGTCGACGGTCGTACCCCGAACGGCCTGTTGATCCCGCCCCGCTTCTCCTTCGAGTATCTGGTCGGTTCACCCCGCATCGCGCTGCAGCGCAGGCTGCTCCTGCTGCCGGGCGCCGAGTCACAGGACTACGCCGAGCAGATCGACGACGTCCTCGCCCTGCTGGCCGGCACCTACCGCTCCCCGGAGGGCGTCGAGGCACACGTCGTGCCGGGGGAGGGTGCCGACGTGGAGGTGTGGATCCTGGGCAGCAGCGGTGGTCAGAGTGCCGCTGTCGCGGGCGGCAACGGTCTGCGGTTCGCGGCGAACTACCACGTCAGCCCGGCCACGGTCCTGGAGGCGGTGGAGGGCTACCGGTCCTACTTCCAGCCCTCCGAATTCCTGGACAAGCCGTACGTCAGCGTCTCGGCGGACGTCGTCGTCGCAGAGGACGACGCAACGGCCCGTGAACTCGCCACCGGCTACGGCCCGTGGGTGCGCAGCATCCGTACCGCCGAGGGCGCCATCGAGTTCCCGACACCGGAGGAAGCGCGCGCTCACGCATGGACCGACGAGGACCGGGCCCTCGTCCAGGACCGCCTCGACACCCAGTTCGTCGGCTCGCCGGGCCGGGTCGCCGACCAGCTGGAACAACTCCAGGAGGCCACGGGTGCGGACGAGTTGCTCATCACGACGATCACTCACGACCACACGGACCGGGTCCGCTCGTACGAACTGCTCGCGGAGGAATGGCGCCGACGGGGGCACTCCTTCCAGGAGTGAAGGCCCGCGCCGCTGACGTCGCCCTGGCGATCGGCAACCAGATCTTCGCGGTGACCGGCGCCCGTGCCACCGCGGCATCCGAGGGTCTGCCGCTTCTGGCGCAACGTCCGGACCCACACCCTCCACGACCCTGTCGCCTACAAGCGGCGAGAGGTCGGGCGCCGGGTCATCGAGGGCGAACTGCCCGAACCCGCCTGGTACTCCTGACCGCCCCGAGAGCGCCTCCCCGGCGGAGGCGCCCCCTTCTCCCCGAAAGAGGACCCATGGCCACTGTCCTGTCCGTCTCCGGCAGCCCTTCCGCCTCCTCCCGCACCAACCGCCTGCTGCGCCACCTGGACCAGCGACTGACCGCTCAGGGGCACGACGTCGTCCCGCTCGACGTTCGCACCATCCCCGCCGAGGCCCTGCTCGGCGCGGACTTCCGGCATCCGGCGATCGTCGAGGCCACCGAGCTGTTCGCGAGCGCCGACGGCGTCGTCGTAGGAACACCCGTCTACAAGGCGTCGTACTCCGGAGTCCTCAAGGCCCTCCTCGACCTGCTCCCGCAGTACGCACTCACCGGAAAGACGGTCCTCCCTCTCGCCACCGGCGGCTCCATCGCGCATGTCCTCGCCATCGACTACGCCCTGCGTCCGGTCCTCAACTCCATGGGTGCCGCGCACATCGTGCAGGGCTGGTTCACCCTCGACAAGGACATCACCGCCCACGACGACGGCTCTATCACTGTCGCACCGGCCGCCGCCGAGGCCCTTACCCAGGTCGTCGACCATTTCTCGCTGGCGCTGGGCCGTACCCCGCTCCTGGCCGCGGCGAGCTGAGGCCAGGACCGCACACGTCATCACCGACGACGCCGAGGCCGTCACTGTCGCGTCCGCCCTGGCCGACGAGTTCCGGGCGGGCGCCCCGGCCCGCGACGCCGAACGCCTGCTTCCCCGCGAGGAGCTGGACCGGCTCTCCGCCTCGGCGCCGACGAACGTCCCCTGATCGCACCCCTGATCGGAGCCCCGAGTGTCCCTCACCTTCCACTGGTTCCTGCCGACCAACGGAGACAGCCGCCACGTCGTCGGCGGCGGCCACGGCACCCCCGCCACCGAGTCCGGGCGCGACCGGCCGCCGACGGTCGCCTACCTCAGCCAGATCGCCCGTGCCGCCGAGGACCTGGGCTTCGTCGGCGCACTCACGCCGACGGGCGCCTGGTGCGAGGACGCGTGGCTGACCACCGCGATGGTCAGCCAGAACACCGAGCGGCTGAAGTTCCTGGTTGCCTTCCGACCCGGCTTCGTCTCACCGACGCTCGCCGCGCAGATGGCCTCCACCTTCCAGCGGCAGACCGGCGGACGGCTTCTGCTCAACGTCGTCACCGGCGGCGAAAGCCACGAGCAGCGCGCCTACGGAGACTTCCTCGACAAGGACGCGCGTTACCGCCGTACCGGCGAATTCCTCGAGATCGTACGAGGGTTGTGGGAGGGCAGGACCGTCGACCTGCGCGGCGAGCACCTCCATGTCGAGGACGCGAAGCTCGCGCGGGTGCCCGACCCGCTCCCCGAGGTGTACTTCGGGGGCTCCTCGCCGATCGCGGGAGAAGTCGCCGCCAAGCATGTCGACGTCTATCTCACCTGGGGCGAGCCGCCCGCCGCCGTCGCGGAGAAGATCGCCTGGATCCGAGCGTTGGCCGACAAGGAGGGCCGTAGCGTCCGCTTCGGTATCCGCCTGCATGTCATCACCCGCGACACCTCCGAGCAGGCCTGGGCCGAGGCGAACCGGCTCCTGGACGGCTTCGACCCGAAGGCGGTCAAGACCATCCAGGGGGGCCTGGCCCGCAGCGAGTCCGAGGGCCAGCAGCGGATGCTCGCCCTGCACGACGGCGGCAGCCGTGACCGCCTGGAGATCCACCCCAACCTGTGGGCGGGCATCGGCCTGGTGCGCGGCGGCGCGGGCACCGCCCTGGTCGGCAGCCACGATGAGGTCGCCGAGCGGATCAAGGAGTACCACGCTCTCGGCATCGACGAGTTCGTGCTCTCCGGCTACCCGCACCTGGAGGAGGCGTACTGGTTCGGCGAGGGAGTCCTGCCGAAACTTCAGGCGCAGGGCCTGTGGCAGCACCCGTACGGACAGCACTCGCCATCCGGGAGCGTGAATCAGCCGGAGCGCACCCGAATTCCTAGTTTTCCTATCGAATTACTAGGGAAGAGTGTTGGCGGTGGTCGGCGAGGCGAGTGAGGATGATGAAGCCGACGCGTCACCGCGCACCGCTGCACTCCCACGTTGCCTCGCCGTGAAAGAAGACGCCATGACCACAGCACTGAGGTGCAGCGACAGCCGCAGTCGCATGCAGCGGGTCCAGATATGACTGTGACGGCGGACGAGGTGACTGACGCGGGAGCCGGGCAGGTCGACTGGTTGCACATAGCCCGTGAGATGGCGGACGACCTGGCCACGGACGCGGTCGAGCGCGAACAGGCCGGCAAAGCACCGCTCGACGAGGTCGCACGGCTGCGCGAGTCGGGGCTGCTGACATTGTTGGCACCGGCCGAGCAAGGAGGAGGTGCGGACTGGCGCACGGTCTACGCGGTCGTCCGGAACGTCGCCACGGCGGACGGGGCCATCGGCCACCTGCTGGGCCACCACTACTTCCTGTCCTTCAGCGCCCGCTTCTTCGCCGGGCCTGCACGTGCCGCCCGCGTCGAGCGGGAGTCGACGGAGGGGCAGTGGTGCTGGGGAGGCGGTATCGCCTCACACGAACCGCCACTCATCCTGACCCCCAAGGCGAACGGCTATCTGCTGAACGGCTACCAGACGTACGCCACCGGCGTCGGGATCGCCGACCGGCTGGTGGTCCGAGCCGCCAGGTACGGCACCGGTGAGCCGCTGGCCGTCCTCGTCGACCCCGCCCACCCCGGTGTCGTGAGCGGCAGCAGCGGGGACACCATCGGCCAGCGGCTGGCAGCCGGTGGCGCCGTGGAGTTCGACTCCGTGCCGGTCACGGCGGACGACGTGTTCGGGTCGCTCTCGCCGGACGAGGGCGTCCTGTCACCCTTCGCCTCTCTTGCCGTGCCGACCGCGCGCCTGGTCTCCGCCCAGTTCTGTCTCGGCATCGCCGAGGGACTGCTGGCTGAGGTCCACGAGCACGGAAGGGCCGTGCGGTCGCCCTGGCAGCCCTTCTCCCCCCAGCCCTGGCCGGGCAGCCCCCCGCAGGATCCGCACGCGCTGACCACGTACGGCGAGCTCGCCGTCGTCGCACGTGCCGCGTCCGCCCTCGCCGACCAGGCGGTGGATGCCCTGTTGCGCGGCCTCGCGCAGGGCGAGGATCTCGACGACGACGAGTGCGCGGAGATCGCCGTCCTCGCGAGCGTGGCCGAAGCCGCGGCCTCCCGTGCCGCGCAGGAGATCACCACCCGTGCCCTGGACGTCGTCGGCGTCGACGCCGCTTCCACGCGGCACGGCTTCGACCGCTTCTGGCGCAACGCCCGGACCCACACCCTGCGCGAACCAGCCGCCCACAGACTGCGCGAGATCGGGGACTACTTCCTCAACGGTGCGCACCCGCCCTTCACCCTTCCTGCCTGACGGCGCAGCCGGTGACGGGCGGACACGGCAGTGATGGATAATCGCGGCATGCGGATTTCGGCGCGGGCGGACTATGCGGTGCGGGCGGCATTGGAGCTGGCCGCGGCAGGGGACGAGGCCTCGCTCAAGGCCGAGGCGATCGCCGCGGCGCAGGGCATCCCGCACAAATTCCTGGAGGGCATCCTCGGCGACCTGCGCCGGGGCGGTCTCGTGGTCAGTCAGCGGGGCGGCAAGGGCGGCTACCGGCTCGCCCGACCGGCGGACTCGATCGCCATCGCGGACGTCATCCGTGTGGCGGACGGCCCCCTGGTGTCGGTGCGGGGGGTGCGCCCACCTGAGCTCTCCTATGGTGGTCCTGCGGAGTCCCTGCTGCCGCTTTGGATCGCCGTACGCGCCAATGTTCGCAAGATTCTCGGCGAGGTCACCCTGGCCCACGTGGCCGCGGCCAAGCTGCCCGACGAGGTCCTGAGCCTCGCGGAGGACCCCGAGGCCTGGACGAATCCCTGACCGTGCCCTCGTGGACGCCTCCTTCAGCGCGTGACCAGCAGGCCGCGGCTGCGCAGCACCCACCGCTCCAGCGGGCTGAAGGTCAGCAGATCGATGGCGATGCCGACGAGCAGGATCAGGAAGATGGCCAGGAACACCTGCGGCATGCTGGAGTTGTTTCGCCCGTTCTCCAGCAACTGGCCCAGGCCGACGCCCAGATCGGGCGAGGAAGCGATGATCTCGGCGGCCATCAGCGAACGCCAGGAGAACGCCCAACCCTGCTTGAGACCCGCAAGATAACCGGGTAGCGCCCCCGGCATCACGATGTGCCAGGCCCCGCGCAGGCCGGTCGCGCCCATCGTCCGGCCGGCCCGCAGGAACAGCGGCGGAATCTGGTCGATGCCCGCGACGAGGCCGTTGGCGATGGAAGGGACCGCGCCGAGCAGGATCACGGCGTACATCATCTTGTCGTTCAGGCCCAGCCAGATCACGGCGGGCGGCACCCAGGCCACGGACGGCAGCGACTGCAGGCCGGACAGGATGGGGCCGATGGCCGCCCGGACGAAGGCCACCCGGGCGACGAGCAGGCCGAGCGGCGTACCGATGGCGAGCGCCAGCAGGAAGCCGAGCAGACCGCGGGAGACGCTGGTCCAGATGTAGGCGAGCAGGGTGCCCTGGACCCAGGCATCGCGCACCTCGCCCCACACATCGGAGGGCGCGGGCAGCTTGTAGTCGGGGGCGACGTTCGCCCACACCAGCAGCTGCCAGACCACCAGCACCAGCGCCACGGCGGTGACGGGGGGCAGGACCTTGCGCAACAGGGTCTCGCGCAGCGGCGTACGGCCGGACTGCACCGAGTCCAGGGCGTCGAGGCCGGCTTCCAGTCCCGCCAGACCGTAAGCGTCCCGGGTCTGCTCGGCCACCGTGGAGCCATCCTTCTCGGCGTCGACGCCGGTGTCAGTGCTGGCCATGGCGGCGGATCTCCCCACGCAGTTCTTCGGTGATGTCGATGGACAACTCGGCGACCGCGCTGTCCTCGATGCGGCGTGGCTGCGGAATGCTGACGGTCCACTCCCGGGCGATGCGGCCCGGGCGGGAGGACAGCAGCACCACCCGCTGGGCCAGCCGCACCGCCTCGCGCACGTTGTGCGTCACGAACAGCACCGACAGTCCCGTCTCACTCCAGATGCGGGTTAGCTCGTCGTGCAGTACGTCACGGGTGATGGCGTCCAGTGCGGCGAACGGCTCGTCCATCAGTAGCAGTCGGCTGTCCTGGGCCAGCGTCCGGGCCAGCGCGACCCGCTGGCGCATACCGCCCGACAGCTCATGCACCCGCTTGCGGTAGGCGTCCTGCAGTCGTACGAGTTCCAGCAGCCGTTCCGCCTCGGCGCGGCGCTCCTGCTTGGCGACTCCGCGCAGCTTCAGGGCGAGTTCGATGTTCTTGCCCGCGGTCAGCCATGGGAAGAGGGCGTGTTCCTGGAACATCAGGGCGGGCCGGCCGTCCGTGGCGATCGTGCCCGTGGACGGCTGGTCCAGTGCCGCGACCAGGTTGAGCAGTGTGGACTTGCCGCAGCCGGAGGCTCCCAGGAGGGTGACGAACTCGCCCGGTGCGACGTCGAGCGTGATGTCGTCCAGCACGAGCTGCCGTCCGCCGGGTGTGCCCGGTGCGGGGAAGGACTTCGAGACGTGCTCGATACGGGCGGCGTACGTCACCGCCGTGGCGTCCTCGGCAGCCTTGGCAACTGTGGTGGCCATGGTCGTCACCTCCTGGGGACTCATCGGGTCCGGTTCCTGGTCACTCGGCGCCGAGACCGGCGTCGTCGACCTCGCTCTTGCCGTCGGCCTTGAGGACCTTGTTGAGGAGCGTGAGGTCGTAGATGCCCTTCAGGTCGGGCTTCTCCAGCAGACCGGCCTTGACCGCGTGCTCCGCCTCGGTGTTGAGAGTGGAGGCCAGTGGGTCGTCGGTGAACTGGATGGACTGCCAGGCGGGGTCGATGACATCGGAGGGAAGCGCCTTGCCCGACAGCTTTTCCAGCGCCTTGTTGGCGGAGGCCTTCGCCTCGTCCGGGTTGGCGTTGATCCACGCGTTGGTCTTCACCGAACCGCGCAGCACGGCCTCGACGACGTCCGGGTGCTCTTTGAGGAACTTCTGCGACACGATGATGTTCGTGATCACGAACTTCTTGTCGGGCCACAGCGTCGACTCATCGAGCAGCACCTTGGCGCCCTCGGCGACCAGCTTGGACGCGGTCGGCTCCGGCACCCAGGCGCCGTCGATGGAGCCGGACTTGTAGGCGTCCGGGGTGATCTTGTTGTCGGTGCGGACGACGGATACGTCGCCCTTGCCGCTGTCGGCGTCGACCTTCCAGCCCTGGTCCGCGATCCAGTTGAGGAACCCGACGTCCTGGGTGTTGCCGAGCTGCGGGGTGGCGATCTTCTTGCCCTTGACGTCCTTCAGGGACTTGATCTTCTTCGGGTTGACGACGAGCTTCACGCCGCCGGAGGCGGAACCGCCGATGATGCGCAGGTTCTTGCCGTTCGACTTGGTGTAGCCATTGATGGAGGGGGAGGGGCCGATCCAGCCGATGTCGATGGACCCGGCGTTCAGCGCTTCGATCTCGGAGGGGCCGGCGTTGAAGGTCGAGGCCTTGATAGTGGTGCCGCCGAGCTCCTTCTGGAACAGGCCCTCCTGGACACCCACCAGAGCGGTGGCGTGCGTGAGGTTGGGGAAGTAGCCGATCTTCACTTCGTCGGCAGAGAGCTTCTTGGCGCCCGCCGCGGCCGCCGGGGTCTGCTTGCCGTCATCGGTGGAATTGGAGCCGTAGCCGCAGGCGGTGAGCAGGAGGGGGAGCGCGGCTATGACGGCGAGGGTGCGCAGGGTGGTGAGCGGTCTTGCGGCAGACACGGAGGTGTCCTCTCAGGGAGGGAGGGGTGATCAAAGAGGGTGTGGGACGGCGTGCTGAGGTCTCAGACCGGCCGACAGATAGCGCTGGACGTACGGCCGAAGTCGATGTGACGACGCGAGGTCAGCACGGGCAGCACCCGGTCTGCGCAGCTGAGCGCTCCCACGGCCGCCCCCTGATCCCTAGTTTTCCTACCTGGCTGCTAGGGATCGTGACAGAAGGTGGCACCCACCCCAAGAGGCCGTTCACATGATGGACGCGACTATCTCAATGCTCGGGATCAGTGGCGATTGGCCCAGCGTGTCAGCGGTTTTCCCAGGCGATCCGGATTTCTCACGCTGGTGTCTCCAGGCCCACATGTCCGCCGAGTGCGGCGGAGAACTGATCGGTGACCCGCTCGAGTGCCTCCCGTGCGGCGGCCTCCACGACGGCCCCGCCGTCTTCCTATGCATCGATGTGCTTGTCCTGCACGAACCAGCCGGGCGTGATGTGCGCGGGGGCCACGGAGGTGAGCACCGGGCGCAGTCCGTAGTCGATCGCCAGGACGTGTGCCGTGCTCCCGCCGGTCGCCAGCGGTAGCACGGTCTTGTCCTCCAGTGCGTACTGCGGCAGCAGCTCGAGCAACGACTTCAGCTGCCCGGAGTGCGCGGCCTGGTAGGCCGGGATGCCGATGACTACGCCGTCGGCGCTACGGAAGCGCTCGATGGCGTGGACTGTCTCCGGGTGTCCGATGTCCGCGTGCAGCAGGGCTTCGGCCGGAAGGGTGCGGACATCGAGGGGGATCACGTCGTGTCCCTGGGCTGCGAGCCGGGCGTCCAGGTGACGCAGCAGACAGGCCGTGTTGTGGGTGACGCTCGTGCAGCTGGACACCGTGCACCGCCGCCACCTGGACGCCGCCGCGGTGCACCGCATCACCGAGCACCCCCATCTGTGGGCGTGCGCACGGGGGCTGGCGGCACACCCCGCCTTTGCCTCCCACCTTGACCTGGACGGCATCGCCCGGCAGGCACCCCGCCCGCTGCCGGGCCATGGAGACGGCCGGGGCGGCGGTACAGATCGTGGACTGGATGACGTACCACTGACTGGTCGTCATGGTCGCGGAACCGCCCCGGACGGCCGTCTCAGGGGGCGGGTACGTACTTGTACCCCACGCGACGCACGGTGACGATCCGCTGCCGGTGTGCCGAGCCCAGCTTGCGGCGCAGACGTGCGACGTGCACGTCGACGGTGCGTCCATCCCCCATATGGGTGTGACCCCACACGTGCTCGACCAACTGTTCGCGTGTGTGGACTCGGTGCGGATGAGCCACGAGCCGGACCAGCAGGGCGAACTCCAGGTAAGTGAGGACGAGTTCCTCTCCCTCCAGCTCGGCGACATGGCGCTCGGCATCGATACGGATCGGGTCACCGGCCAGGACCGACTGGTCCGGCGTGCGCGTCGGGAGCGGTATGGCGTCGGGGGTGACCGGGTGGATCTGTGGCCGCAGTCCTGCGTCGGCGAAGAGCGCGGCCGGGTCGACACCCTTGGGAAGCAGCACCAGATAGCCGACGAGCGGTGACCCGTCGTCGGGCGGTGTGCGGACCCCTTCCTCCTCTTGCGGGTCTTCGTGCACAAGGTGCAGGCGACGAGGGGCGGTCGGCGGGGCGTGGAGCAGAGTGGCGTGAGACGGGGGTGCCGAAGTCATGGCTGTAGTCCCTTCCCTGTGTGAGGGAGTTGTATTGGGGGCAGGTCGATGCGTCGGGTCAGAGGGGCAGAAATCCGGACGAGACGGGGCGACTGTTCGATAGGAGGTCGCTGAAGACCCGGTGCGGCGATGGCTCAGCCGTGTGTCGGACCTGCGAGTCAAAAAGAGAGAAGGAGAGACGGGCGACCAGATGTGCCGCAGAGCCTCGGTCTCTTTCTAGCCGCGTCGGCAGACGGCGCTGGCCACTCGACGGAAGTCGACGTGCCGGCGGCGTACGAGGGGTTGCTGCGCGCGGGACATGGCCCCATGTTGGGTGAGCGCAACGTCGGCGTCAACGCTTCTCTACTAAATCAGTAGGGATAGTGGGGAATTTCACTGGGCCAGGCGGCTTGAAGCGGCGCTCACCGCCAGTGGTCCGTAACAGCGGCAATCGGTGCCTGCGGAAAGCTCCTTCAACGATGGTCGTATCAACCTGAAAACACGGTGAGTGCCGACCCCCAGCGCGGACGACAGGGAACCCGGGGCCGTGGCCGGACCGGTACCCCGGCGAGGCTCGGGTCGTCGAAGGTGCTCTGGACGCCGAAGGCCGTTTGGAGCAGGAAGCTGGTCGGTCCCGACGCGAGGAGATTCATGGCCACGCCCAGGACCACCGCTTCGCCGCGCAGCGTCACCGCGCCGACAGCGAGGAACGGAGGGCGAGGCCACGGCCACCCCGCGCCGTCTGGTCGACGAGTTCGCTCACGAGTTCGGCGACTTGTTCCACTTCGATGAGGAAGCCGTCGTGACCGTACGGGGATTCGACCACCCGGACGTGATCCGCTGTGGAGATCCCGGCCGCCAACTCCGCTTGCTGGCACAGCGGATAGAGGCGGTCCGAGTCGACACCCGCAACGAGGGTCCTGGCCGTCACACGGCTCAGGGCGGCGCGCATACCGCCCCGGCCGCGACCGATGTCGTGACTGTTCATGGCCTCTGCCAGTGTGACGTAGCTGCCCGCGTCGAAGCGGCGCACGAGCTTGGCGGCGTGGTGGTCGAGGTAGGACTCGACCTGGAACCGGCGCCGTTCCAGGGATCTTCCGTGCCCTGCGGCGTGCGGCCGAAGCGGACCTGGAGCTCCGGTTCGCTGCGGTAGGTGACGTGGGCTCGACGAGCGCTCCGTAGGCGGTGGAGTAGGCGGCCCACAGCGCCGCCGCGCCGATCGGGGCTCAGTCCTCCGGCCCTCCGGGGTCAAGGATGACCGGACCGACTGTTCCTGGCGACACTTCCCCCGGAGGGCGCGCCTCAGAAGTGGACAGGTCAAGCCCGTGGCGCATGCTTCGGCCGCGTGCTCGAAGCTCATGTAGCGGTGCATGCTGATGGGCGCGCGTAGGTGCCGTTGGCAGTCATGTCGGGAAACCGGCCGGCGCGCGATCGAACTTCTCCGCGAGGAACACGCGCGCCGCTGCGCAGGCTGGCGAAGAGGAACGCCGCTATGCGCCGAACCGCCGCGGGATCGAGGGTTCTGGGCCAGTAATGGCGTTGTCACCGCCACGGCCCCGATGCCGATCCGGCTGCCGCACGCCCGGCTCGGACGCGAGGGAACCGGCATCATCGAGGCCGACGGTGTAGCCGACGGTGAGCCGGGTGGGCTCTGCGGCGGCCCGGGCGGCGGCCGCGGCCTGCTCGGAAGGCACGCAACAAGCCCTGCGCGTGGGGGAGGAACGCCTCGCCCGCCGCGGTGAGCCGCGTGCCCTGCCGCGTACGGTCCAGGAGCCGCGCGCCCACCTGGCCTCGAGCCGGTTGATCTGCCGGCTCAACGAGGGTTGCGCGATGCGCAGTTCGGCCGCGGCCCGTCCGTAGTGCAGGTGTGACGCGACAGTGACGAAGTAGCGCACCAGCCGCAGGTCGAGGTCCTTCATACCTCAACCGTATGACGTGGTGCGGAACAGGTCTTTGATCACCCGGCGAGCGGGTCCCTAGCGTGAAGGGCATGGCTACTGAGAACGAGATCGCGGTGCGGCGCTTCTATGAGGCCCTTGCCACCGGAGACACCACGTTGGTCGACGAGGCCCTCGCCCCCGACTGGGAGGCCGTCCCGGCCATGCGCACCGGGCCCGGCGCGGACGGCTGAAAGGAGAGTATCGATCACCTGCGCGGCGTCTTCGCCGGCCTGACCGTCACGATCGAGCACGTCGTCGAGTCCGGTGACCTGGTGGCCGTGCGTTCGGTCGGCCGCGGGGTACACGCCGGGCCGCTGCTCGGTGTCGAAGGCACCGGCCGCGAGGTCGAGTTCCGGGCGTCGGACTTCCACCGGCTGGCCGGGGGCCGGATCGTGCGGACCTGGCACGTGGAGGACTACTTCGGCATCGCCACCCAGATCGGGCTGGAGTTCACCCGTGGTGCTTGACGGGAAGACCGCGGTGGTGACCGGGGCGGCGCGCGGGATCGGCCTCGCGTACTGCCGGCGGCTCGCCGCGGACGGCGCGAACGTGGTCGCCGTCGATGTCGACGACCCGACCGGCAGCGTGAAGGAACTGATGGGCGGTGGCGACAAGTTGGGGCTGGTGAGCGACATCAGCGATCCGTCGCAGGTCGACGCCGTGGCCCGCACGGTCCTCGACCGGTACGAACGCTGCGACATCCTAGTCAACAACGCCGGCGTCTTCCCCCTTCACCGACCTCGACCATGTGACGCTCGAGCTGTGGCGCACGGTGTAGGCGGTCAACGTGGAGCCGATCCTGTTCTTCGCCCAGGCGTTCGTCCCCGGGATGCGGGCCGCCGGGCGTCGCACGTTTGCCTGCGTGCGTCGGATGCCGACTGGTTACTGCATCAGCTCAATATGGTGATGCTCCGACGACAGCGGGCAAATGTAGAGCTGCTGTCGGCCGCCACGGCCGATCTGGACCGCGGTCGGTTGCCGCGGGGCCAGGTCGCTGTTGGGCTGCGCGGCGCGGGGTCGGCCGACGCGACCTCGATCGTGCACAGCAATGCCTTGGGCCCGGAAGAAGTCGATCACGGCCTGGGCTTCCGGGCCGGTCTTCGTGGTCGAGGGCCTGGCACGCGCTTGCTCTGAGTCTGGGCTCCAGCTGCGGGTGTCGTCGTCCCATTCGAAGGTGGCGATGGTGAGCAGCGGGTCCATTTCAGTGCTGCATGCGGGGCACTCTCGGGGCGTGGGGTCGGTGGGGCCCCAGAATGGCCACCCGCCGACTTTCCAACCGGGCGCAACGGACAGGCTGTTGCGGTAGAACCTCTCCGGGGCAGACGCGTAGGAACTGTCTGCACCGGCGTCGGCGGCCTGCCACTTGTTCCAGTCCCCAAGTGAATCGCGCAGCTCGTTGCTCAGTTCCATGGGATTGGGGAACTCGGTGATCTGCTCTGGGGTGAGGAGGCATGGCTCGAGTACATGATCGGCGGACTGTACGGCGGACGGTTCCGGAGGTGTGGTGAGGCTGTCGGTCACCGCGGCGGCAGATCGCCAGAACAGCGCGGTCCTGGGCATGATCGGGTGGTTGAAGGGGCACCACAGGATCTGGAGCAGGTCGGCCTCTGGCTGCCCGGGCGGGCGCAGGTCGGGAATGTCACGTGCGTACAGCTGGGCCACGGGCAGCATGGCGACCGGACCTTCGGGCCACGGGCGGCTTTCATAGATCCGCTTCTCGGTCGCCAGTTCCTCAGGCGTGGGCCGGGATGCCTGGCGGCCGGGGCTCCGCCGGCTCGCTACTGCGGCCCGGATGCGCCGCAACTGTCGTACGTCCTCCGGGGAGAGGACTACATTCGCCAGGCTGCTCCTCACGTGCGGCCCTTCGCAGTGCGGCCACGGCTCGTCGGCTGGCCAGAGAAGCGGCCCGCCGACGGAACTGTCGTGTGGTGACGGAGACCCGGGGCGGGGATGCAGCCGGGTCGCCGTGCGTGCCAGCGGGGCCAGTTGGGGGAAGAGCGCGGTCACGTCGAGCGGCCGCGGCGGGGTCGTGAAACTCATTCTGGCTCCGGACAGGTCGAACTGGATGGGATCAGTTGCCGCTCTCCCCGAGCGTCAGGCTGGGCCAAGGGCCGGCGAGGACGTCGTCGTCCAGGGAGACACCGAGATGACCGAGGACGAGTGCCACCACAGGGGCCATCCCGTCACCGTCGTTCTCGTGGGCGGCCAGGGCCGCTTCGACGCGGTCCCACCAGGGGTCGTACGTTCGGTGCGCGAGTACTCCATGCCGGGCTCGAAGTGTTCGACGCACTCGCCGTCGCGCCAGTACTGGAAGACGTCCATCCCGTCCGCGGTCGCCACGCAGTACGTCTCGGTACCCCGGGACAGTGCCGCGAGCACCTCGTCTTCCAGGCCGATACCGCCCTCTCCTTTGACGCAGAGAGCCCAGTCGCCCAGGCTCCCCGAGCGGAGCAGCGAAACCATCCCGCCGTCCAGATCACCCGCGGGCAGGTCCGAGGCCGCGTCCCAGTCGAGCTGACGGGCCTGCGCCGGGTCGGCGCCATAGCGGGTGAGGACCTCCTCGGGGCCGAGGCCCCGGGTGAAGGTGACGCGCATCCATGCCTTCGCCCAGTCCCATGACATGGGTTTCACGTCCGGTTCCATCCCTGTTTCTCCGTCGCCGGCGCCTGACGTTCCGCTCACGGGACCAGCTCGATGTGGGGATGCTCCGAGGAGGCCGGGCAGGCGTGGAGCTGGAGATTGTAGCCGCTGGCGATATCGAGCATCGTGAAGTTCGCTGTCGGGTAGCCCGATGGAAGAGGCGTGGGGTCGGTGCGCTCCTCCTCCGGGGCCCAGCTCTCGCTGCCGCCGTTCCATTCGGTGGTGGCGATGGTGAGGAGCGGGAGCGCCTCGGTGTCGCATTCCGGGCAGCGGCGGGGCATGGGGTCGGTGAGGCCTCAGGTGGACCAGCCGCCGGCCTTCCAGCCGGGGGCGTAGGAGAGCTCATCCCGGTAGAACTCGTGGGGGCGAACGCGTACGAGTCGTCCCAGACCGGTCCGCCCGCCTCCCACCGGTCCACGTCGTCCAGTTGCCGCTGGAGGTCCTGGCTCAGCTCCATGGGATGGGGGTACTCCGTGACCTGCTCCGGCGCGAGTACGCACGGCGGCTCCGGCAGGTAACAGATCAGCTGGACCGCGGACGGTTCGGACGGTGCCTTGAGCACGTCGGCGGCGGAGCGCCAGAAGAGCGCGGTCCGCGGGTGCGCCGGGTGGTCGAAGGGCACCACAGGACCTGGAGGAGATCGGCCCCGGGCGGGGCCGGCACCGGAACGTCGCGGGCATACAACTGGGCAACGGGGAGCATGGGGATCGGGCCCTCGGGCTGCGGGCGGCCCACGTTGTGCCGCTGCTCGGCCGCCGCCTCCTCGGGTGTGGACATGGGCCCCTCGGGATCCCGGCGACGCCGGGTCTCGGCCGCTGCCCGGGTGCGCCGCAACTGCCGAATGTCCTCCGATGAGAGCGCCGGGGTCCGCTTGTCCCACACGTGCTCGCCGTCGCAGTACGGCCACGGCTCGTCGGCTGGCCAGAGAAGCGGCCCGCCGACGGAGCTGTCGTGCACGGTCGGCGACCCGGGCCGCGGGTGCAGCCGGGTTGGCGTGCGGGAAGCCGGGCAGGCGTGGAGCTGGAGGCTGTAGCCGCTGGCGATATCGATCATCGTGAAGTCCGCCGGCGGGTAGGGCGATCCGCGCCGGGTGGTGCAGGGGTACCACGACGCTGCCGGCCCTGATCCCGACCCTGCGGGTGACCGCGGCGACGGCGGCCCCCGTCACTGCGGGGTTCGGATAGAGACCACCGAACTCGTGGAAGTGGCGTTCGGGAGTCCAGACGGCGGCGAAGCCGTGCTCGTCGGCGAAGCGGGCTCCTTCGAGAAGCAGGTCGTAGCGTCCTGCGCCCGGTGCGACGGCCGCGCCGTCCGCGAAGTAGAACAGTGAGAATTCCATGGGTCGTTGCCTCGGTTATCGGATGCTGAGGGGGCGGAGGCCGGTCCAGACCGACTCGATGTGCTCCAGGCACTCGGCGTGGGTGCCGCGCCGGCCGGTCTCCCGCCAGCCCTGCGGCACGGCCACCAGGTCGGGCCAGACCGAGTACTGCTCCTGCTCGTTGACGACAACGGTGTGTACCGGCTGGTCCTTCTGATCGGACATGGGACGGGCGCCCTTCTATGTGTGCGGAGACGGGTGGGGGAGTGCTCAGGACGCCGCGGGATCCGGCTTGTCGACCGGTTCCACGGTGATCGGTGCAGGCAGTTCGTGCTTGATCCGCGCCAGCGAGGAGAGAGCCAGCGGGACGAGGGCCAGGCACAGGCCGATCGTGGTGACCAGGACGGTGCTCCGCAGCCCCAGGGTTGCGCCGAGCGCCCCGCCGATCAGCGCGCCGATCGGCGCCACGCCCATGGCCACGAACCGGTTGGTCGCGGCGACGCGACCCTGCAGGTTGTCCGGGGTAATGACCTGACGGATCGTCAGCATCGTGATGTTGTTGGCCGTGCCGAAGGAGGCGAAGAGGAAGTTGACCAGGACGAGGATGCCCACGGTGACCACGCCGTTGCCCTGCACCAGGGCGATGACGGGCATCACCAGGTTGGCGACGGCACCGGTCAGCAGCAGCGCGCGGCCGTAGCCGAGCCGCTTGGGCAGCTTGCCCGCGAAGAGCGCCCCCACCAGGAAGCCGGGGCCGAGCCCGGCCAGCACAAAACCGATCGAGGAGGCCGACAGCCCCAGGGTGCGCGGCATGTACTGGAGGTAGGCGACCTCGAAGGCGGTGAACGACAGGTTGAAGACACAGGCCATCAGGCTCATGGCACGCAGCTGCTCATTGCCGAACACCACCCGCAGGCCGTCCTTCACCTGGCGCAGCGTGCCGCCGGCCCTCGTCGCCCCGGACGCCTCGGTGGTGGTCTCACGGTGCCGGATCAGCCATATGTTCAGTGCCGAGACCAGGTACGACACCGAGGCGGCGCAGACCGCGACGGGTGCGCTCAACCACTGGATCAGAACACCGCCCAGCGCCGGTCCGCCGATCGTCGCGGCCGACTGGCTGCTGCCGAGCAGCGAGTTCCCGGCGCTCAGGTCCTCACGGTCGACCAGCCGGGGCAGATAGGCCTGCCCGGCCACGTCGAACAGGACGGTGCAGCAGCCCGCCAGGAACCCCAGCACGTAGAGCCAGCCGATACCCAGCCAGTGCAGCCAGAACAGGACCGGCACCACCGCCAGGACCACGGCGCGGCCCAGGTCGGCGCTGATCATGAGGCTGCGACGGCGGATCCGGTCGACCAGCACCCCGGCGAACAACGACACCAGCAGATAGGGGAGGTTGATCACCGAGGTCAGCAGACCGACCTGCTGCGACGTCGCGGACAGGGCGAGGACCGCGGTCAGCGGAATGGCCAGTGTGCTGATCTGCGCAGCGAACAGTGAGGCCGTCTGGCCGACCCAGAGCTTGGTGAAGTCGGGGTTACGCCACAGGCTTCGACGCGGCGCGGGACCGGTCTCCTGCTCGGTGGTGACGCTGGACATGTACTGCTCCTTGTGGGGGACGGGACGGGATGGGATGGGAGTGGGGCTCCGGAGCGACCGGGACAGGTGTCGCCCGGCTCAGCGGACCGGTGAGCCCTGGGGCTCGCCTGTGGCGGCGGCCTCGATCCTGGAGGCCACTTCCTTGACGTTCGGCTGCTCGAGCATCGTGAAGTGGGTGCCGGGCGGCTCGTCGATCAGCAGCGTTCCGTCGACGCGCTCGCGCCAGCCGAAGTCCCAGCCGGTGAACAGCTCGGTCTCGGCCCGGATCAGCAGGGCGTCCCCGCGGAACGGCTCGCGGGGCGTGTCGCGGTAGGTCAGCAGGGCCCGGGCGTGCCGCTGGTAGAGCCGGACCAGCCGGCGCAGGTCCAGTGCTATGGACGTGTCGGCCCGCTCGTCGTCGGTGCCCCGGGTCAGCTGGAGCACATGCCGGATCCGGGCCTCGTCGTCCAGCTGCTCCAGTTCCTCCTCGGTGGTGGGCAGCCGGTGCCCGAACGCACCGATGATCGCGGCAGCCTCGGAGATGGCGTAGCGCGGCGGAACCGGGTCGTCGACGCTGGCGCTGACGATGGTGAGCGTGGCCACCTCCATGCCGCCTGCCTGGAGCTGACGGGCCATCCCGTACGAGATCATGCCGCCCATGCACCAGCCGCCCAGGTGGTACGGACCCTCCGGCTGGACGGTGCGCAGTTCCGAGAGGTACAGCGCCGCGATCTCCTCGATGCTCTCGGGCCGGGGCGTCTCGGGACCCGCGTACTCGGGCGCCTGGACCGCGTAGAACGGCTGGTCCGGGTCGAGCACCTCGACCAGGTTGGAGTAGCAGGAGACACTTCCGCCGAGCGGGTGCACGAAGAACAGCGGCGGCTTGGTCCCGGTGGAGCGCAGGGTGACCACAGTGGCGGCCGCCGCTGCCCGGCTGCCGTCGATGATCTCGGCGATCCGCTCCACGGTGCCGCCCTCAGCACGAACGCGCTCGGCACCATGTACTCGGGCAGGGACTCCGCCACCAGGCACGTCGCGCAGCGCGTCGGCCGGTGCGTCGTGCTGCGCTCCGGCCCCGGTGTCGTCCGCCGCGTCGCCCGGCCCGAGGGTCAGCACGGTGACGCCCTCGGCCACCACCCCGCCGCTCCCCGGCCCGGTCAGAAGCACCGCCGCCCCGGAGTCGGCGAGCGTGAACTCCAGTCGCTCCGCCGGGTATCCCGGGTCGAGCGGCAAATAGACGCCCCCGGCCTTCAGCACCGCGAGCAAGCCGATCATCAGCTCCAGCGACCGCTCCAGGCGGACGCCCACCACCACGTCCGGGCCCACCCCCAGCCCGCGCAGCCGCCGGGCCAGCCGGTCGGCACGCCGGTGCAGCTCGGCGTAGTCGAGCTGTCGGCCGCTGAAGCGGACGGCGACAGCACCGGGGGTGCGCCGGCTCTGCTCCTCGAACAGCGAGGTCAGGGTCGGCTCGGGGGACCACGACTCGGCGGTGTCGTTCCACGTGGTCAGCAGGCGCTCGCGCTCCGCACTGCCGAGCAGTTCCACGGTGGCGACCGAAGCCTGCCGCTGCGCCACGACGGCTGCCGTGACGTTGCTGAGGTGCTCCACCGGCCGCTGAACGGTCGCCTCGTCGAACAGGTCGGAGTCGTAGTCGAGCCAGCCCAGGATCTCCCTGCCGTCGTCCAGCATCCGCAGATTGAGGTCGAACTGGCTGTTGGCCGCAGTGGCTTCGACGAGTTCGGAGCTCAGTTCCGGGGCATCGAAGGAGCCGAGCCTGACGTTCTGGAGCGCGAACAGCACCTGCACCAGGGGGTTACGGGAGAGGTCCCGTTCCGGGACGTGGGCGCCGACCAGCTTGCTGAACGGCACCTGCTGGTGCTCGAAGGCAGCCAGCGCGCTGTCCCTGACCCGGCCGAGCAGCTCCGTGAAAACCGGTTCGCCCCGCAGGTCGACCCGGACAGGGACGGTGTTGACGAAGCAGCCGACCAGGTCCTCGAACTCGGGCCTGGACCGGTTCGCCACCGGGGTGCCGACCAGGAGCTGCTCCTGGTCGGTGTAGCGGGACAGCACCACGCCGAAGGCGGAGAGCAGCGTCATGAACAGGGTGGCGCCGGCCTCCCGCCCCAGCGTGCGCAGCCCTTCGGCGGTCGCCGCGTCAATGGCGAAGCGGTGCCGGGCGCCTCGGTGCGCCTGGACCGGTGGGCGCGGACGACCGGTGGGCAACTGGAGCAGGGCGGGGGTGTCGCCGAGGTACTCGCCCCACCAGGACAGCAGCTCGTCCAGCCGCCGGCCGGCCAGCTCCCCGCGCTCCCAGCGGGCCACGTCGGCGACCTGGAGGCCGTCCGGCCGCTCCGACGGCGTCGGCTCCCCGGCGTCGGCCCGGTACGCCTCCCCGAGAGCGTCCAGCAGGAGACCGAAGGACCAGCCGTCGAACACGATGTGATAAACCGTCAGTACGAGCAGGGCGGTGTCCCCGCCGGACCGGAGCACCGCGACCCTCAGCAGCGGCCCCTCGGCGAGATCGAACGGCCGCTTGGTCTCCTGCATCGCGGACTCCAGGGCGGACGCCTCGGACACCGCGCTCAGGTCGGCCTCCCGCACCACGACCCGTGCCCCGGGCGCCGTGGTCTGCACCGGGGCGCCGTCCACGAGCGAGAAGCGCGAGCGCAGCACCGCGTGCCGTGCCACGACCGAGTCCACCGCGCGCTGGAGCACACCGGTGTCCAGCGGACCGCTGATCCGGAGTAACACCGGCATGTTGTAGGCCGCGCCGCCAGGGCGCAGCTGCTCCTCGAACCAGAGGCTCTCCTGGGTCCACGAGAGCGGGCCGGGTCCCGGGACGGTGGATCTCGGGACCGGCAGCGCGTGCGTTGCGGCGGCGACGGTGTCTGCTGCGAGTGCCGTGCCTGCGGTGGTGCCGACCAACTGGGCAAGTTGGGCGACCGTGGGGTGCTCGAAGAGGTCCCGCAGTGTCAGTTCCGTACCCAGCTCGCGGCGCACCCGTACCAGCACCTGACTGAGCAGCAGGGAGTGGCCGCCGAGTGCGAAGAAGTCGTCGGTCGCCCCGATCCGCTCGCGGCCCAGCACCTCGGCCCAGATCGAGGCCAGCTCCGTCTCGACACCGGCGGCGGGCGGCACGTCCGCCGCGACTGCGGACTCCTCGGGGCCCAGGGACGCCAGCCCCGCCCGGTCCGGCATCCCGTTCGCGGTCAACGGGAACGTATCGACGACGACGAAGCTGCCCGGGACCTTGTGGTCGGCGAGCCGGGCGGCCAGCGACCGGCGCACCGCCGCAAGGTCGGGCCGCTCACCGCCGGTCGCCAGGTAGCCGGCCATCCGGTGCCCCGCGCCGGGTTCCGGCACGGCCAGCATCGCCGCCGCACGTACGGAGGGCAGGGCCAGCAGCGCCGTCTCGATCTCGGCGGGCTCCACCCGGAACCCGCGCACCTTCACCTGCTGGTCGGCCCGGCCCACATGGTCCAGGAGTCCGTCCGGTCGCAGCCGGGCCCGGTCGCCGGTGCGGCAGACCGCGTCGGGTCCCCCCTTCGCGAAGGGGCTCTCGGCGAAGCCCGTGCGCCGTTCGCGGCCTTCCGGCCGGTCGGTGGTCTCCGGCCGTTCGTGGGCGTAGCGCGCCAGATGGGGTGTGCGGACGACGACCTCGCCAAGTTCCCCGATGCCGGTCTGCCGTTCCCCGTTGAGCACCAGCAGCTGGACGCCGTCGATGCCCGATCCGAGCGGGACACGGCCGCGACCGGGCGGTGCCGGGCTCCCGGCCGCTCGGGCGAGGTGCACCGACACCGCCTGCGGTGTCTCCGTCGCGCCGTGCAGGTTGAGCAGGTCGGCACCGGGGGCCAGCGCGGTCCACTCCTGGACGGTCCGCCAGGTCAGCACGTCTCCGCCGAAACCGGCCAGCCGCAGCTGCGGCCAGCCCGGCCCGGCGACGGCGGCCAGCGAGTCCGCGAGCGCGGGCGTCAGGTGGGTCACGGTGACTTCGCGGCTGCGGAGTTCATCGGCGAGGGCCTCGGCGTCGTGTACGTCGGCGTCGGGGAAGACGGCCGCCGCACCGACCCAGAGCGGGGCCAGCACGTCCCGCAGGAACGGGTCGTGGCCGAGCCCGGACAGCACCGAGAACCGGTCCGCCGGGGTGAGCCCGAACTCCCGGGCGTACCAGTCGAGGAAGTGGATCAGCGGGGCGTGGGTGCCGATGATCCGCCGCGGGCGCCCGGTGGTGCCCGAGGTGAACGCCACATAGGCGGGCTCGTCGGGCCCGGGCGTGGTGCCGGTACCGCTTCCCGTCCCGGCATCGTCCGGGAGCGCACCGGCCAGGACGGCGCCGACGTCCAGCGCCGGCCCGTCGGCGAAGCCATCGGGCCGACGGCCGGGCGCCGCCGCGAGCCAGGCCCGCGGGGCCAGTTCCGCGGCTCGCAGTGCGGTCTCCTCGGCGGGCCGGTCCGCGGCGAGGACCGCGAAGGCGGCTCCGGAGCGCAGCACGCCCAGCAGAGCCACCGCGGTGGCCGGATGGCGGCTCGCGTGGACCACTGCGCCCGGCTGCATCCCACGCGAGAGCAGCGTGGTCCGCACCGCCTGGGCCCTGCCGACCAGCCGGCGGTAGGTGACGGTCCGTCCGTTCGCCCTGAACGCGGGTGCTTCGGGTGTACGGACCGCCCACTCCAGCACCCCACCGTGGGCGGTCGCGCCGGCCGGGACACCGACGGGGGAGCCGGCAGAGAGGGAGAGGCTCATGACGGGAGGGCCTCGGCGACCAGCTCGACGAGGCGATCCGGAGTGGACTGCAGGACATCCAGGAAGTCCACCTCGACGCCCCATATTTCCTCGATCCGGGCGACGATCAGAACGGCGTGGAACGAGTCGCCGCCATGAGCGACGAACGACCCATCACCGGGGATGTCCGTATCCAGGACATTGGCGACGACTGACCGCACATCGACCGGGGCCGCGCTGCTCTCCGGGGTAGTGGACTGGGTCATTCGGAACCATCTCTATACGTAATTTCATGCACCGGACATGCGTGTGCAATGTCTGCGCCATACTGGGCAATAAACGGAATGTGAACGCACGTAAAACACGAGCCGCGCAGCCCCAACGGATATCAGGAAAATGGCATGGCGAAACCGGCGGCGACACCGCAGGAACGCATGGGAATTACGTCGACCGACTGGGCGAAGCGGAACAGGGGAACCCTGTTTCTGGGGCCCTCAGCAGCTAGAGAAGCGGGCGGCGGGACAACAACACGCCAATTCAGGACAACAGGAACAAGGTGCGGATATAGTGTTCCGGACCATCGTTCCCCCTGGATTGTCCCGGCTGATCGACCTTATGTGAATACCCCCGGGTCGCGTCAACACCTGTCGGGGACCCTTTCTCGGGAATTCATTCCGAAATCCCGCAAAGCAGGCGAACTTCAGCGGATCCGAGACGCTCGGCACCCCAGGGCTTCGGCGTAGTGCGCTGACGTCCGGTTGGTGATGGAGCGTCGGGTTGGCGGGGGCCGGATACGGAACAGGCACGAGTGTCCGTGATCATGGAGTCCTACCTTTCAAGAGGGTTCGAACTGGTCACTCGTAAGATCGGTCGGCCCAGGGGTCCTGGGTATGGCTGTCATGGAGGAGCCGATCGGATGGCTCAGAGAACATGGTCGCCCGGGGCCCCGAGACGACTCGACCGCCAATTGGGATGTGCGACTTGATCGCTCTGTAGGACTACGTCGGCGAGGTCGTCTGCGGGATCGATCGGCAACGACGAGCTGACGGAGGTGGCCGTGCCCCGGATCTGGGCCGGAATGGACATCGGCAAGGAACATCACCATTGCGTGGTGCTCAACGATCGGGGCGAGCGTCTGCTCTCCCGGCGGGTCCTGAACGACGAAGCGGCCCTACTGGATCTGATCGGCGACGTCCTGGACATCGACCAGGACGTGCTGTGGGCTGTGGACATCAACCACGGCGGTGCCGCGCTGCTGAGCGGCCTGCTGCTCAACCACAACCAGCCCATGGCCTACCTCACCGGCCTGGCGGTCCACCGCGCGTCGGGCACCTATCGCGGAGAGGTCAAGACCGATGCGAAGGACGCTCCCCTCGCATCTGCGGGAAAGAGTACTTCACCGATATGCCGAAGCGCGCTCCTGACACCAAATCACAGGGTGCTGCAGGGGGGCAGCGCGGAAGATGAGTTCGCCAAGCCCTCCCGGCAACTACCACCTGCCGGCCTGCGTCGGACACATGGATAGGGTCGTGGTACCCGAGCTGGAGAGGTAGCCGCATGGACCACGACATCGTGATCGCGCAGACGACCAGTGACGACGAAGATCAGGCGAAGGCTCTCGCCCGAGGCGCTGTTGAGAGCAAGCTGGCAGCGGGCGTCCACATCGATGCGCCCATCACCGCCTTCTACTGGTGGCAGGGGAAGGTCGAAACGGCTCAGGAGTGGCGGATCTCCTACATGACGTCGTCGGATCGCCTCCCCGCGCTGGAGGCGTGGCTGCACGAGAGGCACCCGTATGACGTCCCTCAGTGGGTCACGCTGCCCGTGACGGGAGGCTCGGAGGCGTACCTGTCCTGGGTCGTCGACGAGACGCGCCCGCAGTAAGGGCACGCGATTCAGCGCCTCGCTCTTGCCGAGCCTGCACGCTGGGATGGTTCACAACGTCGCGAACGTCAGCAGGTGGTCGACCAGATCATGCTCCGTGTCGGGAAGTCCGGCAGCGATGGCCTGCGCCCGTTGACGGCCCATGGTGTTGGGCTTCGACTCCGCTGCCGCTGCGAACTGGTGCGCGACGTAGGCCCCGCGGTCTACGTCGCCGCCCCGCAGAAGTGCCGACGCAAGGTCCCCGAGGACGACCACGCCGGACTCGGGTAGTTGCCCGCCGAGGCGCTCGACTGCGGAGTCGGCGGTGGCAGTCAGCTCCTGACGCTTGAGTTCGCCGTAGACAGAGAGCGTTAAGGAGTCCATTCGGTACGGCGTCACGAAGCGGACCCACGCCTGCTCACTCGTATGGTCGGCGAAGTCATAGGCGAACTTCGCCTGTTCCAGCGCTCGGAGAGCGCCGGCGTCATCGCCGGACTGAGCGGCTTCCTCCGCGTACCGGCCCAGGGCCCACGCTGCGGCGGTTGCGTTGCCACGCCCGCGCACGTCCTGAGCTGCCTGCGACAGCATCTCCAGCGCCTTCGCAGGGCTGGCGGCGCCGTAGCTTGCGTAGCCCAGCGCCAGGGCGCGCAGAGGGGGGTGCCCAGCCTTCTTCGCGCACTCCGAGGTCACTCCGTAATAGGAGGCGGCCTTGTCGTGCTCACTAAGATCCCAGGCAACCCACCCGGCAAGAGCTGCGGTCTCTCCCGCCGCGATGGTCAGCGCTCGCTCATGGGTTCCGGCGCGGGGAAGGGCTGCGGTGATCGCGTCCAGGTGCGCCTCGACCCGAGCCTGCAGACTAAGCGCGCTCTCGCTCAGCTCGTCTACGTGCAACCGAGCAGCGTGATCAATGAGTACGCCCGCCGACTCAGGGTCGATCTTGGAACCCTTGCTGAGTGCATAGGCGAGCCGGCCCCACGGCTCAGCAGCCGCAGCCGCACCGACGACGGCGCCTCCCAGCAACGTTCGGCGCTTCACGTCTTCCAAATCCTCCGCTTCGGCCTTGTTCTCTCGCCGCCTGGCGCGGGAGGCTTTCGCCTCGCGCAGCAGTGGCTCCAGCGGGACGCCGCAGGCCAAAGCGATGTTCCCCAGGGTGTGGTCCGTGGGAACGTTGGCACCCTTTTCGTACCGATTGACCTCTCGGCGGGTCATCGTTGCCCGGCCGGAAGCGGCGTTGATCGCAGCGGCCTGCTCGTCCTGCGTCCGATTCGCGTTACGCCGCAGGTGACGGAGTAGCTCGGCAAATGGATCCACTGCCATGAGTCTGACCTCTATCGGTGGGCGAACTCCAATCCTCCCCTCAACTTCCCCCTGTTTTCCCCCCTTGACAAAGATTTCCCCCTCCGGTTTCCCCTGTTCCGGATCACGAAGCCACGGTGCGATGGGCACATGACCACGCACCGGACAGCAACGTCACCCCGACCTGGGGGTGATGGCGGTGGCGCCCGCATCGCCGGCAACGCACCCACTGGGTGTCCGCTGACCTCTCGCATCTTCGAGATGGCCATGGAGCCGGTGGGTGTACACGTCGCTCAGGCACGACGAACCACAGCCACCGTGCTGAGGCAGTGGTCGTTGTCGGACGCTCTGGCAGAAGACGCCCGGCTCGTCGTCTCGGAGTTGGTGTCCAACGCGATCACCCACGGCTCTGGGGATGTCCGCCTGCGACTGCGGCACGACGACCACGAGCTTCGGATCCGGGTCACCGACGACAGCACCGCCCCGGCCAGGCGACGACGTGCGGGTGCCGGTGATCTCGGTGGTCGAGGGCTGCACCTCGTCGCCCGCTTGTCGCTTCGGTGGGGCGTCGCGGACGGCGGCCGAACTACCTACGCCGTCATCCCCACTCTTACGGAGGCACCCCCATGTCGCCGCACGACGCAGTCAAGCTCGGACCCGACGTGTTGAGCCCCGTTGCCCTCGGCCGGGGTCGTGAGAAGCAGACGGCCGGCGGGTCGCCGGTTGCCAGCAAGGACCGTCCGAGGTGGTCCCGCACCTCACTCCCTGCGAAGCGCCAGTCCCGGGCTGGCCAACTCCGAGCACTCCGCCAGCACTTCTTCCGACAGGTCGTCGACACGCAGGATCTCAGGAAGGACGATCAGCCGCTGCGCGTGCTGGCGTACAGCTTGGTACTGAGTCCGAGGGCCCGACCCGACGAGGACTGGGGCACGCTACAGGCTGAGGCCGAGCAGTACGGTTACGCGATCGGCGCTCGGCTCCACGATGTGGCCGTCCCAGTGACCACGACGTACTTCTCCGCCTCCCGTGTGAGCCGGGGCGTCTACACGCCCCCGTGGCAGCGCCCTGGTTGGCGGGAAGCCGAGCGGCAGCTCCGAGACGGCTTGGCGGAGGGTGTGATCGTCCTCGACCGGCACAACATCAGCTCCGATGACGACGAGTACCACTCCGTGATCATGCGCCTGGGCGAGCACTGCCGGGCGTTTCTCCACCTCGTGATCTCCGAGGAGCCCATCGCGCCGACTTGAAGGCGTCCACTGCGCTGGATGGACAGGAAGGGCTGGGGCTGGAGGCAGATCAGCGCCCAGGTCCTCCTCGTCACCACCGTGAGCGCCGCGCTCGCCATCACCTTCAAATACACCTGACCGAGGGCTGACCATGACTTTCGAGGGACACACCGATCGGGCGCCGCGCCTCCTGCCTCACCGCGAGCAGGGCGAAGCGCTCCTCGCCATCCGGGCGGCCACCCCGAAGGCGCCCAGCGAAGTGGGACTCGACCTCTTCGCCGTGCCCGCCGGCGAGGTGCAGGGGGGTGGCTTCGACCTCTATCGCTTTCACCGGCTCTCTCGCCTGCCGGTCGCGCCGAACGGAGCGGTCTCGTCTTCGACTGACGGACCGCCGGACGCAGCCTGACTTCCCTCAAGCGAGCGCGACGGCGAACGCTGCTGCCCCGAAGCCGTCACCCCTGCCCGTCGCCAGTCGCCCTGCACCACCCCATCCATCCGCGAGCAAAGGTTGCAGATGAACCGTCCCGTTCTCGCTCTGGCCGCCACCATCGCCCTCGCATCCGCGGTACACACCGCCCAGCGGCACCTGCAGCACCGCCAGTTCCTGGAGCTGGCGGTGCACCAGGCCCACGGCCGCATGCTCGAAGTCGCGACGAGGCACCCGGACTTGGATCCGAAATGGGTGCGCAACCATCCCGATCACGTCAAGGACGACGAATCGGGTCCCCTTCTGATGTGTCAGTGGTGGCTTGAGTTCTGGCGTACCGGCCTCAACCTCGGTGTGTTCACACCCGCCGTGCTGCGGCAGAACGCGAAGAACTTCATGCAAGACCCGACGGCCCTCAAGGCGTGGGCGCTGTCCCGCCACGGGCGTGCTCTGCAGTCCCGAGGCCGGCGCGACCGCACGCACGTGGCGTTGCTCAACGCAGCCTTCGAGGAGGCCGGCGGCCCGGCCCAGTACCCCGAGTCGGAACTTGAACCGGCTTCGGCCCTCTGAGGCGCAACGGCCACCCCTGACGAGAGGAAGATCATGACTGTTCCCGCTCACGAATCGCCACCAGCTCCGGCCGCGCCGAGCGACCACACGTCGCGCGCTCTTCTCCTCGACCTCGACGGCGTCCTGCTCGACACGCGTCCGGTGATGCGGAAGGCGTGGCGGAGGGTCCAAGAGATCCATGGCGTCACGCTCCCGTTCAACGACTACGAGCGCCATCTGGGCCGCGAGTTCGGCGACATCATGCAGCGACTGGGCGTGACCGACGCCGAGGCAGTCCGCCGAACGTACGAAGCGGAATCCGTGGCCACCGCGCACCTCGCGCAGCAGTTCACCGGCATCGTCGAGATGCTCCACGCCTTCGTGGCCGCCGACTGGCGGCTGGGTGTGGTTACGTCCAAGCACGTCGACCGTGCGGCCCCGCTCCTCGCGCGCCTCGGGTGCCCCTTCGCGACCATCCGCACGCCTGCGGGAGCGGGCCGGACGAAGCCGGCCCCGGATCCGCTCCTCCTGGCCCTGGTCGATCTGAAAGTCGACCCCGCCGCTGCCGTCTACGTGGGGGACATGGCGGTCGACCAGGAGTCCGCCGCACGCGCCGGGGTCGCCTATGTGCACGCTGGATGGGGTTACGGGCAGCCGACGGCTCCCGCCCCCGAGACGGCCGCTTCGCCCAGGGAACTGCTGCGCCTTCTCCTCCCCGCCAAGCAGCTCGTCGAGGGGAGCAAGGTGTGAGTCCCCGCACGACTGGTGGCCTGGGCCTGGTCCGCTCCTCCTTCGCCGGGAAGCCGAGATGGGCTCTCGTCGGAAGCGGCGCGCTGGCGCACGCGCGAACCGACCACGTCCACACCGCGGAACTGGAAGCGACGGCCGTCGACAAGCATGTACTGCGCGCCGGCGTTGAAGACGTCATGGCTGCCCTCGACCGCCACAGCGCCTCGCTGGCCTCCACCCTGGGCGGAGCCGGCTGGCTCCATGTCCTGCACGTTCCCGTGCGGCGCTTCGTCGCCGAGATCGTGCGCAAACTCCTGGCCCTGAAAGCATGGGCGCCGTTCGCCTCGGCCCCAGGGCCCCTGGCCCTGGCCCCGTACGAGGGACTCGTGGGGCTGCGTTCGAGCAGTTCGCGTGAGTATCTGGCCTACACCGTGACCTGGTCCGGCATCGCGTACCTGCTCGGGGCTGCGGCACCGCACAACCCGACCCGCTCCGCCCAGCTACGCAACCGCGCCCGGACAAGTACGGCGAACACGGAACCGAGTCCACTCCCCTCGAACCTCGGACGACAGGACGTTCTGGCGCTGTCGTGGACCTCCCGCCACGCTGCCACGCTGACCCCGGTTCTCGCCGAACTGGCGCGCGACGGCCAGAAGAGTCTCCTGCTCGATCTCGCCACCGATCCCGCGGAGCTGTGCAGCGCGGGATCGGTGACGGGCATCGAGCTGCGCTCGGCTCCGAGCGACCTCTTCACCCTCTCCGGCACCGCCGAGGGCCTACACCTGCCCGACGACGAGCAAGCCGTCATCATAGAAGGCCACGGTGTTCAACTCGCCAGGCTTGTAAGGCTCTTGTCCGTGCTGCTCGAAACCAGTGGGGGCTGCACCCAGCCGTCGTGGCGGACCCTGGTGCGGGCGGAGAGCTGGCTCGACGACATGCTGTCGACTACCAGGCCGCACACCGTTCTTCTGAGCAACGACACCAGCCCCCTGGGCGTGCTGGCCGCTCGCGCCGCCGAGCGACACGGTGCGAACTCGGTTCACGTCCAGCATGGGGCGTGGACGGCGGGATCGGTCGCCTGGCCGGCCCTGCACAGCCGCGACATCATTGTCATGGGCGACCGGGACCTCGCTCTGGGACGAGCGTGGGTGCGTCACCCCGATGCCGAGGTGCACGTACTCGGACAGCCCCGCTTCGACGTACTCGCTGGCCTCGGCCGCGAAGCGCAGCGACGGTACCTGGAGAAGCTACTGGCTCCGGCTGGCCGCCGCGCGCCCGCCCGGATCGCGGTGTGGGCCTGCCAGCCGTTCAGCCCCGATCACCTCGCGTCCCACGCGAACCTTCTCCTGGACGGACTCGCAAAGGCGGACGGCGACTGGGGTCTCGTCGTCGCTCCACACCCAGCCCAGGGCGCCGACGCCTACGCCTCTCTGGTGGAGCGGGACGACGGGCCCCTCGTTGCCGTGGCCGATTCCCGGGTCGGTGCACGAGGCTGCCTCGCCGGCGCTGACGCCCTGGCGAGCGCGTACTCGACGTGCGGTATCGAAGCCGCGCTGCTCGGCGTCCCCGTGCTCGAAATCGGCCCGCCGGGCGAACACACCCTGGACCTGACCGGTCACGGTCTTGCGACTCGGTGCCACGACGCCGGTGGCATCGCCGAAGTGCTTTCCGCACTGCGCGAGCCTCGTACGCCGATCCCGCAGAAGTCCCTGGATGCGGTGTGCCGGTGGCGCGGCGACAGTGCGGCTCGGATCGCTCGCCTCATCACCGACCGCGCCGCATCCTGCACAAGGCCCGGCAATTTCACACACCAAGATGCGGGCGCCTCTGCGTCGCCCCAGGACGAAGGAGCATCCGTCCGATGACACACCTCACCGCCGACAGCATGGCCGAGCTGTTCTCCGGCGCCGTCACGCTGGCCAAGTCCGGCGAGAAGGTCAGCCCCCGGGGCATGGCCACCCGCGAAGTCCGCGACGTGCACCTGCTCCTCACGCAGCCGCGCGCCCGCCTGCTCTACGCGCCCCCGGTCCGGATCGTGAACCCGGCCTTCGCGGTCGCCGAGACGGTCTGGCACCTGTCCGGATCCGACGCCTCGTGGATCTTCGACTACAACAACCGGCTGCGGCAGTTCGCCGACGACGGCGTCCTCCTGGGGGCGTACGGACCCAGGATGCGGAACTGGGCCGGCAAGGTGGACCAACTGGCCCGCGTTGTGGAGATCCTCCAGGCCGACCCCGACTCCCGGCGGGCCCTGATCCAGCTCTACGACCCGGCCCAGGACGCCGCCGGGCACAAGGATGTGCCCTGCACCCTCGGCTTCCGCTTCCACCTGCGCGCCGGCCGCCTGCACATGGCGACCATGATGCGCGGCCAGGACGTGTGGATCGGCATGCCGTACGACGTGTTCTTCTACACCGTGCTGCACGAGCTGGTCGCCGGGTGGCTCGACGCGGAGCTGGGCGAGTTCCACCTTCACGTCGGCTCGCTCCACGTCTACGAGGAACACGTCGAGCGGGCCGAGGAACTGACGTCGCTCGCGGCGAGCCCGGTCATGCCCGACCTGCGGACTCCGTGGAAGGGCTTCGACGGCCTACTCGACCAGGTCGAGGCCCGCGACGTGACTGGCCACCCCTGCTGGGACACGATGGCCGAGACGCTGCGCAGCTACCGGCTGTGGAAGGACGGACAGCGCACGCAGGCGTGGCGGGCGGCCGACGCGATCGACGGTCCCCTCGGCCAGGCCCTCACCGCCTGGTACGGCGAGCTGGAACGCCGCTCCTCCAAGCCCGCCGCGACCGCCGGGGCGAGGTGACGGCCAGCGTGAAGCGCACCCCTTCCGTCGTCCTCGGCCTGTGCTCGTACACCCACGACTCTTCGGCCGCCCTGCTGGTGGACGGCGAACTGATCGGCTTCGTCGAGGAGGAACGCCTCTCCGAGCAGAAGCACACCAAGCTCTACCCGAGCCGCGCCATCGCATGGCTGCTCGGCCAGGCGAAGCTCACCGCCGCCGACGTGGACGCCGTCGCCTACAACTTCCAGCCTGCCCGCTACCTCTCTGAGTCGCCCGCCGCCCTGCGCCTGGCGCTCTCCCCGGCGACCCGCGACCGGGCCCTGGCCCGAGCCCACGGGTTCGCCAAGGTGGCTCTGCGCACCCAGCTCCGCCTACGGCTGATCGGCCGGCAGTTCCCCGCCGCCCGCGTCACCCCGGTCCTGCACCACCGCGCCCACCAACTCACCGCCTTCGCCGCCTCGGGCTGGGACGAGTCCGCCGTGCTCGTGGTCGACAGCCTCGGCGAGCGGCAGACCACCACCATCGCCTACGGACACACCGCGATCCGTCCTGTGACGCAGACCCTGGAAGCGATCAACGACCCGGCCTCGCTCGGGTACGTGTACGGCGCCGTCACCGAGCACCTGGGCTGGCGCCGGGGCGACGAGGAAGGCACCGTCATGGCGCTGGCCGCCCTCGGCGACCCCGCCCGCTTCCGCCACCTGTTCGCCCAGGCTGTCCGCACGACCGCGACCGGCTTCCACATCAACCCCGCCTACTTCCCCACGCGCACCCTCACGTCGGGATACGACCGGACGTCCGGCCGCTTCGTCGCCGAGACCTGCCCTGAGCGGCACCCGAGCGAGCCCCTGGCCGAAGTCCACCAGGACCTTGCGGCGGCCCTCCAGGAGCGGACCGAACAGGTCATGGTGCACCTGGCCCGCCGAGCCCGGGGGCTCACCGGCTCCCCGCGCCTGTGCGTGGGGGGCGGTGTCGCCACGAACTGCGTGAGCATCGGGAAGATCATCGAGGCTGGCGTCTTCGACGAGGTGTTCGTGCCGCCCGCGCCCGGTGACGCCGGAACCGCGATCGGCGCCGCCCTCGCTGTGCACATCAACGAACGCAGCCCACGCCCGCTCGCCGGCATCGCCCGCACCTGCTACCTCGGCCCGTCCTACGAGGCCCAGCCCCTTGACCTCACGCCCTGGCCCGGCCTCCACCAGAAGACCTTCGGCATCGAAACCGCCGAGTTCCTCGCCGACCAGCTCGCCGACGGCACCATCGTCGGCCTGTTCCAGGGTGCCGTCGAAGCCGGGCCGCGCGCCCTGGGCAACCGCTCGATCCTCGCCTCCCCACTGGAGCCCGGTGTCGTCGAGCGGCTGAATGCCACCGTGAAGTTCCGCGAACCGTTCCGGCCCTTCGCCCCGATGGTCCTGGCCGAGCGCGCCGACGAGTTCTTCACCCTCGGCCAGCAGGCGCCGTACATGTCCATGGCCTCCGGCGTGACGGACAAGACGCGCGAGCAGGTGCCGGCCATCGTGCACGCCAACGGCACTTCCCGCCTGCAGACCGTCACCAGGTCGCAGAACCCATTCATGCACGCGGTCCTGACCGCCTTCGGCAGCCGCACCGGGGTGCCCGTACTGATCAACACCTCCCTCAACGTGAAGGGCAAGCCGATCTGCGGGACACCGGAGATGGCCCTGGACTGCCTGGCCAACTCCGGGCTCGACGCCCTGCTCCTCGAAGGGCGGTGGATCACCAAATGAAGATCGGATACAGCTTCTGGGGCTTCCTCGGCAACGGCGTCACCGACACCCCGGACGGGGGCCGCAGCCACCGCCGCCCCTTCATCGACGCCCTCCTCGCCCGCGGTCACGACATCGTCTTCCTGCAGGCCGACCGCGACCGCCTCGAAGCGGGCGAGGACCTCGGCGGCACGTACACCTTCGACGACGACCTTCCGGGCATCCACGTCCTGTTCCTGGAGTGGCGCTGGGCGATCACCGGCCGCAACACCACCATGTGCGGGAGCGAGGGGCACACCTGCGACCTGCACCGCCAGGCCCAGCTCATCAACCACTACACCGTGCGGCACCAGACGCCCACCGTGATCTGGGACAAGGACCGCACCCTGCGAGCCGAAAGCATGTGGCGCCGCACGGCACACACCCGTGTCTGCGAGGCAGCCCTCGCCCCGACCCACGGAGCGCGCTCTCTGCTCTTCCCAGTCGCCGAGGACCTCCTCGCCCAGGCAGATCCCTTCGCTCTCGCAGCTCAGCAGCGGGACCTGGCCCTCGGCTACGTGGGTAACCAGTACGACCGCGACGAGTCATTCGACCGCTTCTTCGCCCCGGCCGCCGCTCGCGCCGATCACCTGGTCGCCGGGAAGTGGAAGAAGACCGACCGCTGGCCGCACGTCCGCTTCGTCGGCCGGATCCCGTTCGAGGCAGCCGCTGGCGTCTACGGTCGGTCCCTGGCCACGGTGCTCATGCTGCCCGAGCGGTACGCCGCCGTCGGGCAGATGACCCAGCGCATCTTCGAGGCCGTGCTCGCCGGATGCCTGCCGTTGGCCCCGGCAAACATCCGCTTCGCCGACCGGTTCGTCCCCAAGGAGCTGGTCGTGCGCTCCGGCAGCGACGTGATCGAACGTCTCTCCTACCTCCGCGAGATCGCCGGCACACAGCAGCACGCCGACCTGATCGCCGCGTGCGTGGACCGCCTGCGCCTGTTCGGCCTGAGCAAGCAGGTCGACACCCTGGAATCCGTCCTGCACGGGCTCGGCCAGGTCACCGTGACCGAGCGGGGAGCTGCCTGATGCCGACCGCCACCCAGGCCCTGACGCCTGGATCATCCGTACGTGTCCTGGAGGATGGCCCCGCCGGACACCCGACCCTCTCTACGCTGGAGCACCATGAAGAAGGTCGCCATCGTCGGCTGCGGAGGCAGCGGCAAATCCCACGTGGCCTGCGAACTGGGCACGATCCTCGACGCCCCGGTGACGCACCTGGACGCCGCGTTCTACGACGACGAGTGGAACGCGCTGCCCATGGACAAGTTCACCGACGTGCAACGCGAGCTGGTCGCGCAGCCGCGCTGGGTGATCGACGGCAACTACAACTCGACGCTGCAGGTACGGCTCGAAGCCTGCGACACGGTGGTCCTGATGGACGTGTCGACCGTGGCGGCGCTGTACGGGATCTTCTCCCGGCAGATCCGCCACGGGGCCGGGCACAAGGGCAACGGGGTGCACAACCGCATCCACTGGGGCGTGATCAAGTACGTCGCCACGTACCGGCGCAAGATGCGGCCCCGCGTGATGGCGAAGATCGAGGAGTTCGGCTCCGGCGCCGATCAGGTGTTGCTGGCCAACCGGCGCCAGACGCGCCGCTGGCTGCGGAAGGTAGCGGCCCAGCAGTCCTGAACGGCCGGCGCCCTCGGTCAGGGGGTGCGGCATGAACGAGCCCAATCCGTTTCTAAACCCTGCCCGGCAGCGGGATCTGTACGGGCATGCCTCGCGGTTGGCCGGTCGGACCAGCGCCTTGATGCGTGCCAAGATCTCCGGTCGACCCGTGCCCGAGACGATCGTCAGCCTGGTGCAGACCCACCACGGGCAGCCTGACCGGCTCGGCGTGGTGCTCGACATCGGCTGCGGTCGCGGCACGAGCAGCCTCGTCATCGCCGAGCAGCTCCGACCGCGGCGCGTCGTCGGCCTGGACGCCGCGCCTTCCCTGCTCGCCCAGGCCCGCGAGCGCGCCAAGGAGCTGCCCGACAACACGGTGGACTTCGTCGAAGGCGACTTCCACGACCTCCCGCTGCCCACCGGGTCGAGCGACGTCGTCGTCGCCGCGTTCTGCCTCTACCACTCGCCGCAGCCCAGGGACGTCATCGCGCAGATCGCCAGGGTCCTCGCCCCCGGGGGCTTGGCTGTGCTCGTCACCAAGGGCCTCGACAGCTACCAGGAGATGGACAGGCTGGTCGCCTCCGCCGGCCTCGATCCGCGTGCCGCTCAGCACGAAAGCCTCTACACCGCAGCCCACAGCGGCAACCTCGCCGACTTGGCCGCCTCCTCGCTCGACGTGATCGCTGTCCTGGACGAGGAGCACGTCTTCACCTTCGACGGCCACGACCATACGGCGCAGTACCTGGCCACCAACCCCAAGTACGATCTCGCGCCCGGCCTGTACGGCAACCCCGGGGCCCTGGCTGCGAACCTGCACGAGTTCCTTCCCGACCAGCTGCTGACTACCCGGTCCCGTATCACCTTCGTTCTCGCCCAGCCGATCGAAGGACAGCCGGCATGAGCCTCACGCCGTTCACCAAGCACTACGCCATTCCGGAGCGCGCGACGGGGGCTGTGCGCCACTACAGGTGGATCAACGAGCACGCAAAGCCTCTGCGGCAGCCGGCGCTCCACACCGTCGGGCCGGACAGCCTGACGTTCGAACGGATCGAGGGCCGCTCCGTACGTCCCGAGGATCTCCCGCGCGTGGCGGAACTGCTGGGCCACGCCCACGGTGCCGCCTGGGCCAGCGACCTGCGGTCCGCCTCGCTGGACACGCCGCACCACTTCCGGGACGGCACGACGTTCGACGACTACCTCGGCCCCCGGAGGTTTGCCCTACGGCGACGCCACGAGCAGGGGTACCTGCCGAACAGGGCGGCCTTGCACGCGATGCTCGGCCTGCTGGAAGCGACCGCCAAAGGACCGTGCGCCTTCTATAAGGACAGCAACCCGCGGAACTTCATCATCACCAGCACGCAGGACGTCGTCGCCGTCGACACCGACGACCTGTCCCTGGCCCCGATGGGCTACGACCTCGCCAAGCTCGTCGCGACGCTCCAGCTGACCTACGGACCGCTCGCGGACCAAGCCGTCACCACTGCCCTGCTCGCGTACAACGCGGCAGCCGTACGCCACGACGCCCGGCTGGGCACGACGGACCGAGGCCAGTTCGACAGCTTCCTGGGCCTGCACGCCGTGCTCACCGCCCCGTACGTCGGCCGCAACGGCTACCGCTACCGCTTGCCCCTCCGTTTCCACCACCGAGGAGCCTCATGATCACCACCGAACTCGTCTTCGTACGACACGGCCAGGCCCAGTGCAACGCCGACGGCCTCGTCGGGGGCCCACGCACCTGCACCGGCCTGACCAACCTCGGGTACGCCCAGGCCGAACAGGCCGCGCGCCGCCTGGCGACCGAGCACCTGAAGAAGCCCTTCGACGTCGTCTACACCGGGCCGCGGATCCGTCTCGTCCAGACCGGCGAGATCATCGCCCAGACCCTCCAGATCCCCGTGCGCCACGACGACCGTCTCGACGGCCCGGTCCACGGCGATGCCGACGGCAAGCCCTGGGACGCGGTGAAGACGGCCGCCGACGGAGGACCGCACGCGCATCCCGACACTCCCTGGGCCGCTGGCTCCGACACCTGGAACGGATTCCTGAAGCGCGCCAGCAGGAACCTGAGCCAGCTCATCAAGGAGAACCACGGGAAGCGCATCGTCTTCGCGGCCCACGGGGAGACGGTGATCACCGCACACACTCTGCTGCTCGGCATCCCAATTGGCTCGCCGGCGGGCTTCACCCACAACCACGCCTCCATCACCCGCTGGCAGCACCGCCGCAACCGCCTGGGCCAGACCCGCTGGATGCTCGACCGGCACAACGACACCGAGCACCTCAGTCTCCTCACCCCGGAGCCGACCCCTTGATCGCGACCTCGGACGACCCCCGGATCCGACTGGCGCAGCACTTCATCGGTGCAGTCGAGATCGCACCGGACCCCGCGCTTCCACCCCGGGTCGTGCGTCTGGTCACCCGCGACGGGCGTCACTTCGTCGCCAAACAGCATGCGGAGCGAGACCGGTACGCCCGGGAACTCCACGCCTACGGAGCGTTGAGCACCCACCTGGTCGACCACGCGCCGAAACTGGTCGGCCGGGACGACGCCACCCTCACCCTACTGCTCACTGCCCTCACCGGCGATCGGGCGGACGCCGTGGCCCCCGGCTCACCTGAGGAGGAACTGGCCCACCACGAGGCCGGCCACGTCCTCGGCAAGCTCCACCAGGCCACCTCCATGCCCCAGGGCGGCGCAGTCGGCGCGGCGCTCGCCCAGCGCTTCCAAAGCTGGATCGACCAGGCCGTCCGCACCGACCTGATCGACACGGCCGAGGGAACCCTGCTGCAGCACCACGCGGCAATCCTGGGAAACAGCCGCATGGACAGCGCGGTATGCCATCTCGACTACCAGCCGCGCAACTGGCTGATAGGCGACACCTTCGGCATCTGCGACTTCGAGCACATGCGACATGACGCCCGCGTCCGCGACTTCGCACGGCTCGAATTCCGACGCTGGCAAGCCGCTCCCCACCTGCGCCTCGCCTTCTTTGACGGCTACGGGCGTTCGCCGAGCGACACCGAGCGACGCCTCCTGGAGTCATTCGGGGCCATCGAGGCGGCCACGGCCCTGGTTAAAGGCCATCAGGAGAACGACCCCGCACTGAGCGCGCACGGCAGAACCGTCCTGTCCCGGCTCGCCTGACCTCCCCCTTCCACAACACTTCTCTGGAGATCCCCGTGCCACAGCACGAGCAGCCCCCGACCAACGCTGCCCCTCGACGGGCCGTGGTGACCGGCTCCGCCGGATTCATCGGCTCCCACCTCGCACACGCCCTCGTCCAGGCTGGCACCATCGTGATCGGCGTGGACCGCCGAGATCCGTCCAGCGACCCCACGGCTGCAGCCAATCTCGCTGCGCTGCGAGGGCGCCCGGGATACCACCACGTCACGGCCGACCTCCTCCACTGCGCGATCGACCCCCTCCTGATCGACGCGGACGCGGTCTTCCACCTCGCCGGAATCCCCGGTGTACGGCCCTCCTGGGGACCGCAGTTCGGCGACTACCTCACGTCCAACGTGCTGGCCACCCACCGCGTCCTCGAAGCCTCCACCCGCATCGGTGTCCCCCGACTGGTCGTCGCCTCCTCCTCCAGCGTCTACGGTCCGACCGACGGTGGCGCGAGCCTCGAGTCCGACCGCCCGAGTCCCGCCTCCCCGTACGCCGTGACCAAACTGGCCGAGGAGCAGCTCTGCCTCGCCTACGCCGAGCGTCCCATCGGCCCCAACGTCGTCGCCCTGCGGTACTTCACCGTCTACGGCCCCCGGCAGCGCGCCGACATGTTCACCCATCGCGCCCTGCACGCCGCCCTGACCGGACAGCCCCTGCCTCTGTACGGAGACGGCAACCAGCGACGCGACTTCACCTACATCGACGACGTGGTCGCTGCCACGATCGCCGCCGCCGTCGTGCCGACCGCTCACGGCGCCATCAACGTCGGCGGCGGATCGAACGCATCGCTGCTGGACGTGATCAACATCGCCACCAGCCTCATCGGCCGCGACATCCAGCTCCTCCAGGACCACGCGAGCAACGGTGACGTCCTCCTCACCCGAGCCGACCCCAGCCGCGCCCGAGAAGTCCTCGGCTGGCAGCCGCGAGTCGACCTCCACAACGGACTGCGCGCCCACATGCATGCCCTGGCTGCCCAGGTTCCGGACTACAGCCGGGCCGCGTAGCCCTACGGCTCGGAGCCCGAGAGGAGTGCTCATGGAAACTCCCGAGCGAGCGCGACTGGACGCCTTCTTCCGGCGGATCACCGCGCAGTTCCCCGCCGGCGAGACGATCACGACGCTGGTCATTACGCACCTGCTCCCGGAAAGACCGGCGTTCCTGCGAGCCATGACCGCGGTGTCCACGATCGGCGCCGTACTGCCCAAGCCTCGGTCGATCCACCACCCGACCCTCGACGCGGTCCGCCGCGCCCTGCCGGTACACGACCTGACCCGGGAGCGGTTCACCGACGAGACACAGGCCCTGGACTACCTGGAGGACACGGCCGGCGGCCAGGATGTCGTCCTGGTGGACATCGGCGGGTACTTCGCGGCGAGCCTCGACACCCTCGTGAACAAGTTCTCCGGCCGCATCCTCGGCGTCGTCGAGGACACCGAGAACGGACACCAACGGTACGCGGCCCTCGGCTCCCTGCCGTGCCCGGTCGTGTCCGTGGCCCGCTCCCCGCTAAAGGACTGCGAGGACCACCTCGTCGGCCGGTCGATTGTGTTCTCGACCGACGCCCTCGTCCGCGCCCGCGGGGACATCCTCACGAGCCGCAATGCCTGCGTCATCGGCTTCGGCAAGATCGGCCGCGCCATCGCCCAGACCCTGCGCGCCCAAGACCTGCGCGTCACCGTGTACGACAGCGATCCGGTCAAGCGGGTACAGGCGCACTCCCTCGGCTTTCGCACCAGCGCGTCCACCGCCGAGGCCGTCCGCGACGCGGAACTCGTCCTGTGCGCCACCGGCAATCTCGCCCTTCAGCATGAGGACTTCGCCGCCCTACGGAACGGCGCGTACCTCGGATCGGTGACCTCTTCCGAGGACGAACTCGAACTCGGCAGCCTTCACGACCTCTACGAACGCCACTCAGTCGGTGCCCAGTTGACGCGATACGAGGTCCTCACCGGCCATTACTTCTACGTTCTCGCCGACGGGGGTGCCGTCAACTTCGTGCACGGCGCCGCCGTCGGCGCCTACATCCACCTCGTCCAGGCCGAGATACTCGCCGCCACCGCCGCACTCAGCCACGCCCGCTTCCAGCCCGGACTGCACGAGATGCCGGCGGCCGACCGCGACGCCATCGCCAGAACCTGGCTCCGCCACTTCGAAAGGTGACTTCGGTGCCTCCCTCAGCCGACCACGTCCGCTCTGTCACCGAGGCGTACCTCGCCCTCCACCCGGACGAACGCGACTCCCTCACCCTGCTGTTCGCCGCGCTCGCCAGCACGGACGCCCCCACCAGCCGCAAGACCTTCCCCGCCCACGTGACCTGCAGCGCCATCCTCATCAACGGTGAAGGGCTCGTGTTGCACATCGCACACAAGGCGTCCGGGAAACTGCTGGCGCCCGGCGGGCACAACGAACCGGCCGACCGGCACCTGCGTGAGGCCGCCCTGCGCGAACTGCATGAGGAGGCCGGCATCCCGCCCAGCGCCGTCGAACCCCTCGCCGGCTACGAGGACGTCCCCCTCGACATCGACGTGCACACGATCGACGCGAACCCGTCGAAGAACGAGCCAGCCCACCACCACGTGGACTTCCGCTGGGCCTTCCACCTCGGTGCAGAACACGCGGTGACGCTCCAAGAAGAGGAGGTCGACGGCTACGAGTGGCGGCCGTTCGCAAGTGCCGCTTCACCCACCGTCCGCGCCAAGCTCGCCCTGCCCACCTGAACTGCCCACTCCACCCCGACCACCAGGAGGACGCCGTGGCCGCCACCACAGCCCAACCGACCGGCGCCAAACCGCGCCGCCACATCGCCGTCATACCCTGCCGATGGGGGGCTTCCCGTTTCCCCGGCAAACCACTGGCCGTCCTCGGCGACAAGCCGCTGTTCTGGCACGTCCACCAGCGCTGCCTGGAGGCGAAACGTCTCGACGGAGCCATCGTTGCGACCGACGACGAGCGCATCGAAGCGGCGTGCCGACAACTGGGCATCGAGTGCATCCGCACCGGGGAGCACCTCACCGGCACCGATCGCGTTGCGGAGGTCGCCGAGCGCCTGCCAGCCGAGGCGTACATCAACGTCCAGGGCGACGAGCCGTTCATCTCGCCGACCGCGATCGACGACGTCTCCGAGGCCCTGGAATACAAGCCGCCGGGCACCCTCGCCGTGAACGCCTACGCCGAACTACACGACCCTGGCGCCGTCCTCGACCACAACGTCGTCAAGGTCGTTGTTTCGGCCCGCGGCGAGGCCCTGATGTTCTCGCGCCAGCCCATCCCCTATCCCAAAGGCGACCGCCCGAAGTACCTACGCCAACTGGGCCTCTACGGCTTCACCGGCCAGGCTCTCCAACGCTTCCGTCAGCTCCAGCAGGGGCCCCTGGAGCGTGCCGAAGGAGTGGAGATGCTGCGCTTCGTCGAACACGGCCACGCCGTACAGATGGTCCCTGTCCTGGACGACGGTGTAGCGGTAGACACCCCGGAGGATCTGACGCGAGCCGAGCGCTTCCTCGATCAGTACGACGGAGCGGTCCGTACGCGTTGGACCGCACGGCGTTCTGCACGGTGGGACGGACTCACCTCATCCGCGACTCGTGCTCGATCTTCGGAAAGCCCCCGCTCTCACACACCATCTGCTGGTGGTGATCGGGGCGGCGTTCGTGGTCGCGGTTGAGGCGGCGTGAGCGGGAGAGCCAGCTCAGCGTGCGTTCCACCACCCACCTGCGGGCCAGTAGGACAAATCCGCGTTGCCCATCGGATCGGCGCACGATCTCGATCCGGACCCCGTGACGGGCGAACGCCGAGGTCAGCGCCGGGCCCTGGTAGGCGCTGTCGACCCACACCAGTTTCAGCAGCCGGCCCGGCTGGTCCATGAACGTTGTCCCGGGTGCCGGCGAGGCCCGCCGCCCGCGAATCTGCGCGACCTACGGGCACGACGTCACGGCGTGGGAGGGCTATCCCATTCTCGCGTGCGCCCGAGAGCTGCGGATGGCGACGTACGCCGTCCAGCATGCGGCCGGCAACGAAGAATGGATCAGCCAAGCGCAGTACCGGATCGACTGCCTGCGCGGTCGATCCGGTCCGCGGCCGTGGACGTGGACGGGAATCCTCTGATCAGGACGTTCGCCGACGCACCGCTGGGGTCAGCTCGGCGGCGAATCGGCCCTGTGCCAGCGGCGTGATGCCGCACCTCGCACTCGTCGAGTTGTACGAGCTGGCCCGCTCACCGAAACCGCGCTACCTGAGAAGCCCGAACGTCACGGCAGCGGCAACTCCGCCCAGCAGGGCACCGACGATGGTCTGCGCGACGGTGTGGTCCCGGAGTTGCACGCGGGACCACCCGATGGCGGCGACGACAAGGGCGAGGCCGGCCATGGGCGCCCCGAAGGCGAGTGCCAGGATCGTGGCCACTCCACCGGCGACGGCGGTGTGGACCGACACTTTCCACCAGACGGTGACCACCATGGTGGCCGCCAGGCCGACGAGCATGGCGATGACCAGAGCGAAGAGCTCACGGGGAGCGTCGAAGACGACCTGGATCAGGATGCCGACGAGCACGGAGACCATGGTCGCCGTGAGTGGGACGGCACGCTGGGACCGGACCTTGACGTGTTTGTCCGTCCAGGACCTGCGTTTCACGCCGAACAGGATGATGGCGAAGGGAATGCCGCCGCAGAACAATGCGGCGAGAAGCCCCCAAGCCAGCCCTTCGAGGCTTCTCGTGCTGTGCCAGCCGATGATCAGCAGGATGGCTATCACGAGGTAAGCCGGCGCAAGGGCGTCGGTGACTGTGCGGGCCAGACGAGTTGACGTGAGTTTCATCCTGAACTCCGGGCGGAGGCGAATTCTCGAACAAGTGCTGATTCGTAGGCTGTTGCCAGGTGCCTCAAGGCTTCGACTTCGCTGCGAAGGTCCTTGCCGCCACTGGCCGGGGCTGTGTGCTCACCCACGCGGGCATCTCCGTTTTCCCGCGCCTCCTTGGCCCTGGCGATCCAGCACGCCTCGGCGTATATCTCGGCCTGGGCGCCTATGAGGCCCTTCTCCGCGACGTAACGTGCGGCCTCCGACCGTAGGGTCGGGGAGGCATGATCCCCGAGATCCAGAATCGCGTCTCGGATTTCTATCCCCCGTCGATACAGGCGACGGCGGGTGTGGCGGAAAAGAAGAGCATCCGCTTGACCGCTGCGCGGTGGATCGAGACGCACTGAAGGGACAGCGGCAGTGAGCTCGAGCCAGAGAGGGTAGAGCCGCGTGAGAGCGAGATGGGCGCGGCCCCATTGGTGGAGTCGGCGGACGACCGGCAAGGTGCTTCCGGCGAGGATGAAGACCAAAGCCCCGAACAAGAGGGCGCTGCTGACGTTTTCATCAGTCCGCGGGGATAGCGGCGTCAGACCGAAGTAACGAAGCGTCAAGGCCAGTACGCGGTGACCCGCGTAGACGATACCCAGCGCCGTTCCCAAGCCGGTGATCCGAAGCCCGCGCCCCAGGAGGCCGGCTTCCGGAAGGCGGCCCCATCGCCAGCACAGTCGAGTGGCACTGACGAGAGCCGTACCGAGGTAGCTGGACCAGATGACGCCGTAGACGGCGATACGCCCGTCGTCGGCGAAGTCGGTGAGAAGATCGGTGGCTTCCCCGGGCTGCGGAGCGGCGAAGAACAGCAGGGTCAGACCGACTCCTGCGGCAAGAGGGACGGCGATGCGCGGACGTGATCCGCGGAGCGAGGTGGCCTGCTCCTGTGCAACGTCATACACGAAGGTCAGTACGGCGTATGCGGCTGTGATGCCTGCCAGGTGCTTGCAGAGGGTCGCCACGTTGTGGATCCCCAGCCAGGAATCCAGAACCGATGAGACACCGTCCGGACGGATGGTCATGGCTATGGACAGCGCGAAGAACGCTACCCAAAGAGCGCGCTTCGCCGGAACACGCCAGGCGGCTGGCGCGCGCCACACCGTGACCATCCACAAGAGGGTTGCGGGGATGAGGGAGACCATCAGATCAGGAGTCGCTCAGCGCGTCGTCGAGGCGCTGCAGGACGGGGTTGCTTCGGGTCTCGTTCGGGGAGAACAAGTTGGCTTTCCTGGCAAGAAGGTCGGCGAGCTGCTCGGCGGCTCGCTCATCCTCCGTGTTGTAACTGGCCCGCCCGAGCACACTTTTCACGGCTGATGAGTCAACCCGCTTGAAGAGATGTGCCATTCGTTCAACCTGCAACGAAGTGTGTTCCAGCAGCATGTGACTTATTTCGTGGAGGACGATGTGTGTGCGGTGAAGCGGGGAAGTCGATTCCTCGTGGAAAATGTGATCGGCCCGCTCCGTGGCGATCCAGGCCCCGCAGGGAACTCCGCTGGACGTGATTCCCGGAGTGCTGTGAAGGTATACGGGGCGTCCGCGTTGTGCAGACAGCATCTCGCAGAAGGTCTGTACGTCAAACGGGTCGGGGATCTCTGTCGCGGCGAGGAGGTCCTTGTGCTTCGGGGATTTCGCCGCGCTGCTGCCCACCCGACCGAAGTGACTGCGCAGGTTCAACGTAATGCTCCGGTTCGATGTCTTACCGAAGCGTTCTTCGGTCGAATCACGATACGACAGTGATCACGCTCGAATTGGCGGGGGTGAATGCAGAGAACGTCCGTTACTGATCTTGTGTCAGTTGATCAAGCTTGAAAATGGTGCATAGTGCGTCTTTTTAGCGTCGATCTTTGCGGCGTGGAATCGGCATGGTGACGACCGTCACGCGCTCGGCTTCTCGGGGTCGTCGTGAAGCCCCTCCAGTGCGCGCGCCCGCTCGATGAATCCGCTGATCGTCGAGAGCGTTTCGGTCGACAGGCCGGCGGCGCGTAGGGCCACGGCGCGGACGTCGGCATCCCGCATGGTCGTCAGGAGGGCCAGCTCGGCTTCGATCTGCTCCGACTCCTTGGCGTCGAAGAAGTACGCCGGAGGTACGCCGAAGAAGGTGGCCAACGCTCTGATCGTTTCCAGCTTCGGGTTGCGGTTGGAGCCGGTCCGAAGCTGCTGAATGGCGCTGGCCGAGATGGATGTCCCCGTGCTCTCCCGGATGCCGGCGGACACCTCGGCGTAGGTGTACGGCCCTCGTCCCTTGGGGTGTATGTCTCTGAAGAGCCGGTCGAGCAGTTCCGCGAACTGCCGCTCTGTGGTCATTCCGGATCCCTTCGCTGCGCGGGTGAGCCCATCCACTTCGGTGGTGCTACTCGTTCGATCGTATCGAATGGCGACACTGCGGTTGACGGAGCGTCGCGATTGCGGTGTATGTTGATCGCTCATTCATCCACTGGAGTGGTGATTGCCTGGTCAGGGCGGGTGCGAGAGGTGGACTTGTAACGAGGCTCACCCTATGGTCCTGGTCCCAGCAGATCGCCTGTAGGCGCTGCGGCAACGAACGAGAGGCAGGTGACAGGGAGGGAAGAGGGGCCCAGTGCCCGGGAGCTACCAACTCCCGGAGCGCCAGGCCGGCGCCCCAGAGGGGCCGACTCACATCTCGCGGGCGGCGGGCTTTTTCAGGAGAACCACCGCACCGCGCTCCTACGAACAACGGAGTATCGCATGCTCGCCACGCCGAGCGGAATCCCGGCCTGCCCGGAGATCGGCCGCCAGCACCGCCTCGCCGCCCAGCTCACCGACATGATCCCGGGCGCGGTCACCATCCGCGTCAGCCTGGCCGACCCGAGCCAGGCCTGGCCGCACCCGCACGCCAGTGCCAAGGGCGAGGCCGGCGAAACGGTGGCGTTGAGCCGGACGACCGCCAGGGTCGCCGCCCGCTGGATCCTGCGGGTCTGGCCGGAGGCGGACTGGACACGGCCGCGCACCTTCGACCTCGCCGACGCGCCCCTCACCCGCAGCGACCTGATCGCCGCCGGTGGGGGCCGCTGACATGGCGCGGATACGAACCATCAAGCCGGAGGCGTTCGTCTCCGAGTCGCTCGCCGAGGTGAGCGTCGAGGCCGAGCGGACCTTCTTCGGACTGCTCACCCAAGCCGACGACCACGGCCGCCACCGCGACAACGCCGCGATCATCGCCGGGCTGCTCTGGCCCCTGCGCGCCGAACACACCTCGGTCCACGTCGAGGACGACCTCCACCAGCTCGCGAATGCAGGCCTGGTCTGCCGGTATACCGGCTGTGACGGCCGCCGCTATCTCCACATCGTGACCTGGTCCGAGCACCAGAAGATCGACAAGCCGAGTCAGTCCCGCCTGCCCTCCTGCCCGCAGCACCAGGCTGCCCACCGGTGCGCACCCTGCAAGGGCACCTGCACCGAGCGGACGCAGGCACCGTCTACTCCTCCCGGAGTGTTTGCCGAGGCTTCGCCGAACACTCCCCGAGGCCTCGATCTGCCCGCCCAGGCCGCCGCGACGCTTTCCGGCCACACAGGCAGGCCTCCCACCGCCCAGCAGGACCCACTCGACGGCACGGTCGGCACCCATAACCACACGGGCACGAAAAGCGCAGGTCAGGACGCATTCGCCGAACCTTCCCCGAACCTTCCCCGAAGCCTCGGGGAAGGTTCGGCGCCTGGATCTAGGATCTTGGATCCTGGATCTTCTTTCCCTACGGGGCGCACAGCGCCCGCAGACACCGTCTCGGCTAATCAGCTGGTCGGCGAGTACATCGCTGCCTGCGGGGAGCGTCCGCCCAGCGACGTGATCGGACACCTCGGTCGGATCACCAAGAAGCTCCTGGCCGAGGGAATCGCTCCGGAGCACATCCGGGCCGGGCTGCGGAACTTTGCGGCCAACCCCAAGCACCCGAGCGTGCTGACCAGCATGGTCAACGAGGCCATGAACGCGAGGTCCGGCGGTTTGGTACGGCCGGGAAGCTGGCCTAACGTGCCCGCTCACCAGGCGTGGACCAACCCGGCCGACGCTGCCGCCGCCTACGCCGAGGAGCTGTGATGCGTACCCATACCCGCGAACCGCAGACCCTTGCCGGCGAGGGCACCCTGGACCGGATTGCCCGGATCCTGGCCGCCCGCCATATCGACCCGGCCACCGTCGCCGCAACAGCCGACGACCCCGAGCCCTTCTCGCCGCTGGACGCCCTGTCGGCCGGGATGCCTCCGCGGTACCAGGCCGCCATCGCTGACCACCCTCAGGTCCTGGCCTGGGCGCGCGACGTCGCCCAGGCGGCGGTCGCCCCCAGCCCGGGAGCTCGACGGCAGGTCACCACCGGCCCCAGCCTGCTGATGGCCGGCGTCGTCGGCGCCGGCAAAACCCACCAGGCATACGGTGCGATCCGACTCCTGGTGCAGAGCGGGGCCGGCGTGCGTTGGCGCGCGACCACCGCCGCCGACCTGTACGCAGACCTGCGCCCCCGCCCCGGGGTCGACAGCGAGCGGGAACTGGCGGCCTACAGCCGGGTGCCGCTGCTGATCATCGACGACCTCGGCGCGGCCAAGGCGTCCGAGTGGGTCGAGGAAGTGACGTACCGGCTGATCAACCACCGCTACAACCACATGCTCCCGACCCTGATCACCACCAACCTGGCGATCAAGGACCTCAAGGCCTACCTCGGCGACCGCGTCACCTCCCGCCTCGCCCAGATGACCACCCGGGTCGAGTTCGAACCGGTCGACCGCAGACGCCACCGCGCCGCAGCCTGACCCACCGCAGGCCGCCCCGCCGGGCCGCGCCCTCAGCGCGCCGCCCCATGCACCTCACGACCCAGCGCACCCCTCCGCCGACACCCCTTGTGCGCGGAGAGCGATCGGAGCAACCCGCATGACCACCACGACGATCAGCCCTGCCCACCACCGGTCCCTGGGCGATCACACCTGGCAGGACCAGGCCGTCTGCCAGTCCACCGAGTACAACCCGGTGGACCCCGAAATCTTCTTCCCCGAGCCCGACGAGACCGCCAAGATCACCGCCGCGAAGACGCTGTGCGGCCAGTGCCCGGTCCGCCGCGCCTGCCTGGACGCCGCCCTCGAAAACAGCGACACCGACGGCATCCGGGGCGGACGGACCGAGGAGGAACGCCGGCCGCTGCACGAAAAGCTCGCCCACCGCCTCGACTACAGCCGCGTCAACGCCACTATCGCCGGACGCGACGTCCACCTCACCAAGGCCGAACGCCGCGCGGTCGTCCAGGTCGCCTACCGCCACCGCCTCACCGAACAGCGCCTGGCCTGGCTCCTGAAGATCACCGAGGAACACGCCCAGAAGCTGTATCGCGAAACCCGCAGGGCACTCGTACACCGTGACCTGGAGCCGGCCACGAAGACCGTCCCGCCACCCGCGGCCGACGGTGAGCGCCTGGGTCGCGCCGACTTCGGGACGGCGGCATGACCAACGCGCACGCACCAAGGACGGCGCACATCACCGGCTGGGACCGCACGGTCGTCATCGCCCTGGGCGGCGCGGGCTGCGCCCTGTCGTACGACGCCCTCCAGCAGATGGCCGTCGCCATCCACATCCGCGGCTTCCTGACCTACCTCTTCCCCCTGGTGATCGACGGGTTCATCGCCTACGGAGTACGGGCCCTGCTCGTCCTGCGCGACGCACCCCTGCGCGCCCGGCTTTATGTCTGGACGCTGTTCGGCACGGCGACGGCCGCCAGTATCTGGGCCAACGCGCTGCACGCGGTCAGGCTCAACCAGGAGGCGGGCTCGGTCACCGGTCTGCGGCTCGGGGACACGGTGGTCGCCGTGCTGTCCACTATCGCCCCGCTCGCCCTGGCCGGAGCTGTCCACCTCTACATCCTCATCGCCCGGGGACAGGTCAAAGACAGTGACCGGGAGGACCTCGGTCACCCCGGTCACTCCGGTTACCTCGGTCAGGCTGACCGGCCCGAGGGCGTCGAGGTCACCCGGGCCGACCGGATCGGTCAGGTCAGTACCGGACAGTCGGTCACTGCCTTGACCGACCGGCCATGCCCGTCCCCGGACAAGTCGACCCCGAGTCCCCGGTCACTGACCGGGGACAGCGCCCCGGCGGACAGCGGTGACCCGGTCACCGGTCACCACGATCAGCCGCACCAGGCCGCTGACCTGCCCGGACAGTCGGACACCACACAGTCGGTCACTGACCGACCGACCGGCACCGAGCCGGTCACCGGTTACCGGAACAGCCCCGTACCGGTCACCGACCGCCCGGGCACCGACCGGGGCACCCGGACCACCGGTGACCGGCGGTCTGACCCGGACACCGAGGAGCTTCTGAAGATTGCCCGGTCAGCGGTCAGGGCCGAGGACAAGCTGACCCGCAAGGTGGTCGCCCAGGCGATCCGCGGTCAGCAGATCCCGCTCTCCAGCGACACGCTGACCGCCCTGATGGCCCAACTCCGCGCGCAGCACGGACAGCCGGTCACCTCCGCCCGGAACTGACCGGACAACCCGAAGCGGGTGACCGCCCCGAACGCCCTCGGCTCGGTCACCCGCCGCGGACACGCACCCCCACACCCTCCCGTAGCGAAGCGGAGAGCACCTCATGCGCACCCGCCCGGCCACTCCCGCCGAGGTCGACTCCTGGCTGACCGTCCTGCACCGGCACGGTCACCTCCACCACGCCCAGCACGGCCCCGACCACACCTGGACCGTGCAACGAACCCCGGATACTCGCCCCTGGACGCTGCACCACCCGGTCCTCGCGATGGACTGGATCGAGGAACTCGTCCGCGAAATCCGGCAGCAGAACCCGGAAACGACCCGGTGACCGCCAACGACCCCGCAGTCAGTACGCCCGGACAGCAGCGTGACCCCGCGACGGCTCCTGGCGGAGCAAGTTGTCGCGTACGACGGTCCTACGGCCCGTCGTACGCACTTGCCCCCGCCCAGGAGGGCGGCGGAAGCCCGACTGGTTCCCGAGCGAGGGCGCTCGGGAACCAGTCGGACAACCGGCACCAGGGGGCGCCGGTCAAGGGAGGGCAAGCCGACAGCGACGACCAACGCGTCCCGCCGAGCCCCAGCTCGCCCCCATTCCCCGACCGCACTCCGCGCCGCCGCCGACGCAATCCCAGCGAGCGCACGCGCAAGACGACCACGCGCCTCTCCGACACCGAGCATGCCGAGATCGCCGCAGCAGCCGCCCAGCGCAGCATCACCGTCGCCCGCTTCATCGCCGCAGCCGGCCTCGCCGCCGCCCGCGGTTCGACCGCCTTGCACACCGACGAACGACTCGACACCGCCATTGACGAACTCGCTGCGCTCCGTACCGCCCTAGCCCGGATCGGCAACAACATCAACCAGATCGCCTTCGTCCACAACGCCGGCGGACAGCCTCGCCTCGGCAAACTCGACCAGGCACTCGTCCACCTGACCCGCCTCCTGGCCCACATTGATGACACCGCCGACGCCATGTTGGGGAGGCGACTCTGATGGTCCCCAAGATCCGGCGCGGCTCGCGAACCCACGGCCTGCTCGTCTACCTGTACGGGCCTGGCAAGCGCGACGAACACGTCGACCCCCATCTCGTCGGGAGCTGGGACGGCTTCGCCCCGGACCCTGGCCGCGACACCAGCCCTGACCCCGATCCGAAGGTCACTCTCGCCCGCCTCGCCGCCGCGCTGGACCTCCGAGTCAAGCAGGCCGGCGACAGCGCTCCTGCCCAGCACGTCTGGCACTGCTCGGTCCGCACCGACCCCGGCGATCGGATGCTGAGCGACGCCGAGTGGAACACCGTTGCTCGCCGTCTGGTCCACGCCGTCAACCTCGCCCCAGAGGGCGACCCAGACGGATGCCGCTGGGTCGCCGTACGCCATGCCGATGACCACATCCACATCTTGGCCACCATGGTTCGAGGCGATCTGCGCCGCCCGAGGATGAACTACGACTTCAAGAAGGCCCAGGCAGAGTGCCGGCGCATTGAGAGGGAGATGGGCCTGCGTCGCCTCAAGCCCGGTGACGGGACTGCGGCCCAGACCCCCACCAGCGCCGAACGCTTCAAGGCCGAGCGCACCGGCCGCCCCGAAGCCCCCCGTGAGACGCTCCGCGAAGCCGTCCGCCAAGCCCTCGCCGGCGCGGCCACCGAGGAGGAGTTCTTCACTCGGCTCCGCGAGGCGGGCCTGCGCGTGAAACCGCGGACCGCTCCGTCCGGCGACACCATCGGTTACAACGTCGCCCTGCCCGGTGACCGCAACCGCCACGGCGAACCGATCTGGTACCCCGGCTCCAAGCTGGCTCCCGACCTCTCCTTGCCGAAGATCCGCCTCCGGCTGGCCGACGGGACCGCAGAGTCGAGCGCGCCCGTGGCCACCAGCGACCGGACGGATTGGTCCCTGCCCGCCCGTGAACGACGCAACGCCACCAGCATCGCCGAGCACTCGGCCGCTCTCCTGGAACGCGACGAGGACGGCGAGGCCGCCGCTCAACTCGTGGGCGTAGGAGAACTCCTCGACGCGGTAGCCCAGACCTCACCGGTCGCCACCCGCGCCGAGCTCGCCGCCGCCGCCCGCGCCTTCGAGCGGGCGACCCGCAGCCACGTCCGCGCCGAACGCGCCGACACCCGGGCTCTCCGCTCGGCCGCCCGAGGCATCGTCCAGGCCGGCGGCGCGCTCGGCCGGGGCGAGGACGGCGGCACCACCGCCATGCTCGTCTCCACCCTCGTCTTGGTCACCCTCGCCGCCGCCCGCTGGCACTCCGCCCGCGGGCATGCCCAGCAGGCCCACGCCTCCCGACAGGCCGCCGCGCATCTGCGTACCGCCTACCGACAGGCTGCCGCCACCCCGATGCGCGTGCTGCACGACCAAGGCCGTGCCCTCCCAGAAGCCCAGCGTCGCCCGCACGAAGCCGCCCTTCGCGCAGTCCTGCCGGAGGAGGTCGTACGAGCGGGCGGCGCAGCGACGAGGACCGACGCCTTGGTCGCCACCCTCGCCCAGGCCGAGCAGGCAGGCCACGACTCCGAAACTCTCCTACGACAGGCCATCGACATGCGCGAACTCGACAGCGCCGAAGACGTGCACGACGTCCTGGTCTGGCGCCTGCGGCGCATCGCCCAGCTCCCGGCACACCCGGGTGACGCTGCCCGTCGCCCGCAGTCCGGCACCCGCCAGACCAACACGTCGACCAGCCGCACCAGCGAACGGACCCCAACACCAGCTGCGACGATCGGGGCTATTTCAGACACGAACCGCCGCCCACCACGTCGCTGACCAGCTCGTCAGAGCAGTCGGTCACCGACCGAGCGGACGCCGCGAAATATATGGACAGCCGGTTCCACCGGCTGTTAGGGATGACAACAGGACCGACGACCGGGAGATGACGTTCGTGCTCAGAACCACCGACCGCACCAGGGAGCCGGCACCCGCACTGCCCGTCCTCCCCGCTGGTACCGATCCCCTGCTCCAGCTCCAGTACGAGACGCGGCCGGCCGACAGCCCCGGCGCGATTCGCTGCGTCGGCCACTCACGCGAACTCGCCCTCGGAGGCATCCCCGTGATGTGCTCCGCCTGCCGCGCCCGACGCGACTGGCTGCTCATCAACCACAGCCGCAACGTCTGGATCCGCTGCCGATGCGGCAACCAGTGGCTCGAGCCCGAGATCAGCCGTGCCGACTTCGACGCCCTGATCGGCGGTTCGCACGGGACGACCTACCCGAGTGCCGAGGCGGGCCTGGCCGCGCTCGGTTTCGACGGTGTCTTCGTCGGCATCTACCTGGAGTAGGCGAGCAATAGATGGATTGCCGAGGGGCGCCACCGGCGTACAGGTGGCGCCCTCGGCGTTCAGGTGCGGTCAGCCGCGTGCGCTGTCTCTCGCCAGCCCGGCCCGGAAGTCACACCCAGCGCAATCGTCCTCGCCTTGGACGTGGCCCTCATGAGCAGCATCGTGCCGTGCGGTCCCTTGACTCAGGTAGGCCTTCCCCGCAGCGCCTTGGCTCCCGAGGCGTTGACGAGGGCGGGGCTCGATCTCGAATCCCTAGACGATTGATCGTTGTCCATTTACGCTGCGTGCCTGGGGAGTTACGAGGCGGGGGCACATGGACGATCCAATTGAGGTTGAAGCGCCGGATGACTCCGGTTCCACGACCTTGCGCCGATACGAGTATCAGGTCCACATCGCGGCGCAGGGTGTTCTGGAGATGCTCTCGGCGGACGGCGGTGTGGAGCACGTCACGTGCGAGCACATTGAGGACATTGTGATCGCTCGGAAGGGTGATCCCCGGTGCGCCTCTGGTGATCTGCTGTGGGACTTTCAGCAGGTCAAGACGCGCGATGCAGTGGAGCCGTGGACGTTGACCGATGTGCTCGCCAAGGGCGCGTTGAAGAGTCTGTGGCGCACCTACCAGAGCCTTCAGACGGTGCATCTGACCTACCAGCTGACCGTAGCAGTAGAGGGGCCCCTCGATCTGGCGGACGAGCCCCTTGCAGCGCTCGCTCGGGGCGTCGGTCACGCGAACGCCGCGTGCCTCTCGCGCGTGGCCAGGCACTTGAAGAAGGCTGACGAAGAGCAAGACCAGGTGGGCGACTTCCTGAGCCGCGTCCGGGTGCGCCGCTTGGCCCGGCGCGAGGACGTCGAGGCCCACAATCTGCGCGTCATGAGCAGTCTTGGCGGCCCCAGCGCGACGGTTGCGCTGATCGAATCCCTCTACACGGAGATCCTGCGCCTCACCAGAAACGCGACTCAGGGGCGTCTGGGACCTCAGTGGCCGAGGCTGCTGGCCCTCGATCTGCAGCCTGCCCTTCTCTTGGACAAGCGGCTCACGCAGGCGACTGTGTACGACATTCGCCAACGTCTATTGCGCCCGGACCACATTCTGCTCGGAGAGGTCGCGGACCTGCTCCTGATGGAGGAGACGCAGCTGGTCCGCAAGCTGCGCCGTGGGGGCGCGTCCAGTGACGTGATTGAGGACGCCCAGATGATGCGTGCTCATGCTGACCATCACCGTCTGACGGAGGTGGCTCGAGGGACGTGGCCTGACGAGGCTGTCGAAACCGACCTGGATCGGCGGCTGCTCTACCTAGCCCGGCGGATGAAGCGTGCGCAGAACGAGAACCCTCGACCGGCAGACGCCATTTTCGACTCCCTGCAGGAGTCGTTGCAGAACAGGCCCGAGGAAGTGGACCGTCGCCCGCTCTACGCGCGAGACGGGGTGCTCCTGATGGGCCGCGCCTGCGCCGTGTCCGACCAGTGCAAGTTCGACTGGGGGAGCGCTCGTGACGCCTCCTGACGTGATCGTGCGGGAGTTGCCTCTGCCGGCCACCGGAGGAGGACCACCCTCGGCGGATGCACAGGCCAGACTTCTGACGCTGATCGACGTCTTCTCCGCCACCCGCGTGGCCAAGGGCGTCGAAGGGCGCATGAAGCTCGCGAAGCTCGATTTCCTCCTACGCTATCCGGACCGATTCAAGGTCCTGATGCAGCGTCGGCGTCCCGACGTCGAGGTGGGCGAGGATCCCTGGCTGACCGGCGTCATCGAACAGAAAATGATCCGCTACCGCTACGGCCCGTGGGACCCCTCCTACTACACACTCCTGGGCGCACTCACCGGCAAGGGCCTCGTTACACCGCGGCACTACGACGCCATCGCCACCTACCGCAGTACGGACAAGGGACACGAGGTCGCCCTGGCACTGGCAGGCAGTCAGAGCTGGAAACCCGTGCGCGAGCGCGCCGTTCTGCTGCGCCGGCACTTCGACGTCACCGGCACCACGCTCAAGAACATGATCTACGAAGAGTTCCCCGACATCGTCGCGGCGGACTGGGGGACCCCGTTGTGAGACTGCGCATCGAAGAACTACAGCTGCTGGGCACCACCCGGGCCGTTCGCTTCGAACCAGGAATGAACGCGATCGTCGGAGCGATGAGCGGCGGCAAGACCGCCACCGTTAACTGCCTGCGCGCGCTCCTGGGAGCTGACGTCAAGGTGATCCCGGAGCTCCGGGGCAGAACCATCGCAGGCCTGATCGTCGTCGGCGACCGCCGTTTCCGAATCGTCCGCCAACTCGTCACCACCAGCACTGCCAAAGTGGACATTGCCGAAGTCGGCGGACAGCAGGAGGTATGGCGACTTCCCGCGAGCGAACTCCAGGAAGGCTACGACCAGACCTTCCGCGACTGGTGGCTGGACATGCTGCACCTTCGTGCCGTGCGTGTTCCTCGCGCGCCCACAGACGACGCCAGCCCTTTGGTCCCCGTCACCATCAGCGACTACCTCATGTACTGCATCCTGCGACAGAAGGAGATCGACAGTTCGGTCTTCGGGACCCCTGACAACAACCACAAGAACATCAAGCGCAAGTACGTCTTCGAGATCCTCTATGGCCTCTACGAGCCTGAAGCCGCAGGGCTGCGTGAGCGCCTGCGCGAGGTGAGCACCGAGCTGCGGAGTCTGACCGCGGACGCGGCCACCCTAGAGCGCATCCTGGAGAGCTCGAACTACTCCTCCCGCGCTCACCTCGAAGTCCAAAGAGACCAGACCCAAGCGCAGTTGGCCAGCGCCCGTCTGGAGGACATCCAATTGACCGAGCGCACAGCAGACCCCACCACAGTCGGACTGCGGCGGCAGATTTCCGAGGTGGAAGCCGACCTGGGCCAGTTGAGTGACACGGAAGCTGCGGAGCGGGCAACCATCGGCCGGCTCCAAGAACTTCGTGGTCAACTCGTCGCCCAGAGCCGGCGTCTCACTCGGGCCCTGGTCGCGGAGCGTCTGCTCAACGACTTCGAATTCCACACCTGCCCACGCTGCGGCTCAGACGTCCCCGAGCGCGGGGACGAGGACACCTGCCGCCTGTGCCTACAGACCCCGCCCGATGCTCCCGCCCCTGCAGCACTGGCCGCCGAGCAGGACCGCGTTATCGACCAGGTCACGGAGACCGACCAACTCGTAGAACGCAGCACACGCCGACTCGAAGCCCTCAAGGCGAGGCACACCGCGCTGCAGCAGCTGCGCTCTGACCTGGGCAGCCAACTCGAGCGAGCCGCAGCCATCTACCTGACGGACCAGACCGACCACGTGCGTGAACTGGCAACCAGGCAAGGCCGCCTGGAGGAACACCTTGCCCGACTCCACGACGCCTTGGACCTGCACGACCGGTTGCGCGGCCAGGGGGATCGAGTGGCACAACTCCAGCAGGAACAAGACGACCTCAACGAACGCATCGCTGCCGCACGCCACAGCAATCCGTCCGTGCATGAACGACTCTCCAGCCTTGACCGAGCACTCGAAGCCACGCTGCGAGAATTCGATGCGCCCCGATTCGACAATCGCCAAGGATCACGTATCAGCCGCGAGACCTATCTGCCGGTTGTCGACGGCCGCTCCTTCGCTGACCTCGAATCGCAGGGGGTAGAGGTCCTCGTCAACGTGGCGCACGTACTGGCCCATCAACGCGTAGCGATGGCAGACACGACCATTCCCTTGCCCAACCTGCTGATCATCGACGGCATCAGCAGCAATGTCGGCCATGAAGGACACGACCTCCGCCGTCTGCGCAACATGTATGCAGCCCTGCTCGGCGCAGCCACAGAGAACATTGATCGGCTACAGATCATCGTCACCGACAACGACTCCCCTCCCATCAGCGGCATCCACCGAGCGCTCGACCTCTCAGACAGCGACCGGCTTGTTCCCATGCCCGTCGACGATGGTGTGATCGAAGAAAGCTGAGCGCACTTCGAGTCGTGCTGTGCCGCGATCCCGTTCTGTCGCCGCAGCCGCAGCCGCAGCCGCAGCCGCAGCCGCAGCCGCCGCAGCCGCCGCAGTAGCGGTCGACAGTATGCCGACGCGCCACAGGCTGTTCGATTACAGGCACGGCCGAATGCCTCCCGAAGTGGTGCACAGCCTCTGTTGTTCTCATGAACAAGGCCAGCCGCCCCCGCCTGATCGGCGTGGGGCGGCCTTCTGCGGTCCTCGGTCAGACTCCGGCGTTACGGTTCGAGAGGTCGAGGGCGTCGGTGGCGAAAGTAAGGGCGGAGCATAGGCCGGTCGGGTGTGTAAGGAATCAGGTGTGAACTTCCCCGAAGGAGTCACCTGATGAGTACGACAACTGATCACCTGATCGAGGCCGGCGGCGGCGTGTCGCTTGCCGCGTCCGATGGCAGCGCCCAGGGTGCCGACGTGAGGACGACGACGGGCGCGAAGCCCTCGGTGAACGGACTGAGTCTGCCGCTGCTGGACGAGTTGACGATGCTCGCGACCGAGAGGGTCCGCAGCGGCGAGGGGCTGAAGCTGATGGGCGAGGGCGGGCTGCTGCCCGAGCTGGCTCAGCATCTGATGCAGGCCGCGCTGGAGGCCGAGATGGAAGAGCACCTGGCCGCGGAGGCCGGTCAGGCCGGCGGGCGCGGGTCGCGTTCGGGCGGCAACATGCGCAACGGCTACCGGAACAAGAAGGTGATAACGGAGGTCGGCACCGTCACGGTGCAGGTTCCCCGGGATCGACTGGGCACGTTCCGGCCCCGGATGCTGCCCAAGTACGCGCGTCGCACCGGAGCGCTGGATGACCTGGTGATCTCGCTGACGGCGAAGGGGCTGACCTCCGGCGAGATCGTCTCCCACCTCGCCCAGACTTACGGCATGTCGACGACGAAGGAGACCATCTCCACCATCACCGATAAGGCCCTGGAGTCCATGGCGGCCTGGCGCACCCGCCCGCTCGACCCGGTCTATCCGGTGGTCTTCATCGACGCTGTGCACGTCAAGATCAGGGACGGGCAGGTCGCCAACCGTCCGATCCATGTGGCCATCGCGGTCACCGCCGAGGGCTATCGCGAGATCCTCGGTTTGTGGGCCGGGACCGGCGGTGAAGGCGCCAAGTACTGGCAGACCGTGCTGACCGAGATCAAGAACCGGGGGGTGCGTGATGTGCTCATGCTGGTCTGCGACGGGCTGACCGCGCTGCCCGAAGCGGTCAACAACGTCTGGCCCGACACCGTGGTGCAGACCTGCGTGGTCCACCTGATCCGGGCGTCGCTCCGTTACGCCTCCCGCCGTGACTGGGCCGACCTCGCCCGTGATCTCAAGCCCGTCTACACCGCCGTCAACGAGGACGAAGCCCGCGCCCGGCTGGACGAGTTCGACGAGAAATGGGGCAAGCGCTACCCCTCGATCGCCGGGACCTGGGAAGTCGGGTTCATACTGCCTGTCCTGTCTCGTAGTTGGGGTTTGTGCGCGTGAGGTGTGCGGAGGTTGCGACGCGAGTGCGCCAGTACGCCTCGGTCTCGTCGTTCCATGGGATGCACCAGCGGCGGTGGCGTCCCTGGTGGGCGGTCATCTCGCCGTTGCGGAGCCAGGGGTAGACCGCGGACTCGTGGATGTGGAGGATGCGGGCGACCTGCGGCACCGTGATTTCGCCGGGGCCGGTGGGGTCATTGCGTTTGGAGCCCATTGCGTGCTGCTGGCGGATGTGCCGGATCGAGGCGACGGTGAAGGGACGGGACTTGCCGGTGGTGAAGCCGAGTGTGTTGAGGTGCTCGGCGATGGCAGCGTCGCTGCGGGTGTCCAGCAGTTCGCGGACGATCAACACGGCAGCCGTCGGGTTGCGGTTGGTGCGCCGGTCGCAGGTGATCTCGTCGGTGGCGCCGGTGTGCCAGCGGACGCCGATGTGTGCGCGAGCGTTGTCGACATGTCGCACGGTGACGTCCGCGATCAGGGTCCTCAGCAGGCGCTTTCGGTCTCTGGCCGTGGTGGTCGGCGCGTCCCACAAGGCCGGGAGGTCGTGGGCAAGTTGTTGCAGGCTGCCGGGTTCGGGCACGGCCGGCTCGGCGGCGATCAGGTCCGCCAGTGCGGTCTCGGCCTGGGCGAGGACGGCGAGTTTCGCCTCCCAGCGGGTTTCCAGTGACCGGGCGACCATCCGGTTTTCCGGTTCGACCTGGGCGAAGGAGCGCTCCGCGCGGTCGGCTTCGTAGCGGGCGCGCTCGACGGCGAGTTCGGCCGCTCGGTGGGAGCGCTGGTGGCGGTGGTGGACCTGGTCGGCCGCGGCCAGGGCGAGCTGGACATGCTCGGGGGTCAGTGCGTCCAGCAGCAGGCGGGCGACTTGCGGATCGAGGGCCCCCGGCCCCCGACCTGATCGGCCGTCACTTCCACGCCGAGACACCCGGCCAGAAGATCGTCGGGGACATCACCTTTATCCCCACCGGCGAGGGCTGGCTCTACCTCGCCGGCTGGCTCGATCTGGCCACCCGCGAGGTCATCGGCTACTCGATGGCCGATCACCACCGCGCCGACCTCGTCGTCGACGCCTTGGACATGGCCGCGAAGCTGGGCCGCCTTCAACCCGGCTGCGTGATCCACTCCGATCGCGGATCCGAATACACCTCGACTCAACTACGCGACAAGATACGAGAGTTGAGCGGCCGGCAGAGCATGGGCCGGACCGGGATCTGCTACGACAACGCCGCAGCCGAAAGCTTCTGGGCCGTCCTCAAAGAGGAAATCGGCACCCGCTTCTGGCCCGACAGGGCCACCGCCCGCGCCGACATCTTCGACTTCATCGAGACCTTCTACAACCGCCGCAGGCTCCGCAAACACATCACCTGGGGCTACCTCACACCCCACGAGACCCGCATGCGCTACCAGCAAGAACAGGCCCTCGCGGCATAACGAAAATGTGTCCATGATCACGGGGAAACTTCACGCTGAACAGCGGGCTCATTCCCTGCCCGGCCGCCTGCGCGGCGGCGAACCAGCTGAGCGCACGGCCCAGACGCGCCGCGCCGACGAGGTCGGAAATGGCGGCGACCAGCAGCGGTGTGGTGAAGGCGTTGGCCACGCCTTGCAGGGTGCGGGCGGCCAGGAAGAGCTGCATCGTGGGAGCCACGGCGCACAGCACCGTCGCCACACGAACCCGGCAAGCGCCGCAAGGCCCTCGGCGGCCGGAGCCGCGGCATGGATGACGTAGGCGTTGTCGAGGAACATGTTGGGGACGTCGAACCGCGGCAACGACCAGAACGGGCTGCTTGATCTGCGCCCACTCCTCCTGGCCAAGGTGTTGGCCGCCGTGTGTGAAGGCGAGCAGGCGCGGCATCGCGGCGGCCATCACGGGTTGTCGGTAGATGCCGAGGCGTAGCGCGATGAGGTCGTTCATGAGTTCCTCGGGGTTGAGGATCAGCGATGTCATGGCTGCCGACACGCTCTGCCACGAGGGCTCCTCGGCGGCGGTCGTCCGCCGCCGACGGATGCCGGCGGCGACCCGAGCCATGAGCGCGCGTGCCAACTCCCGTACGCTGAAGAGTAGAACGATCCGGGCAGGGGTTGATTCCTTCCCTCGGTCACCATATGATGCGCTGAGTGACGGTGGATCAGACGAAAAGATTCGCCGCGGCGCGAGATCAGGACTTGGGAGGTGGACTGTGACCGTGAACCCCGCAGAGGTAGTGGTGCGGTCCGTCTCCCACACAAGCCCGAGCCCGGCGCAGAGCGTCGTGCTGCCGCAGACCAATCGCGCGTGCGCGAGTATGGTGCGGCTCAGTTGTTGTTGTCGCTGTTGTTGGGTTGAAGTCGCTTCGGTCTAGCGACCCCGTCGACCCCTTGGCCGGTGCGCTGAGCGCACGGCCCTGCCTGTATCCGGCACACATTCCTGCGCTCGATCTAGCGGATCGACGTGTTCTCGATCAGTCGCCCTCCTCTGGGCAGCGAGCCGGATCATATTCGAGAACAGTCATTTGATTCACCAAACCATTGCCGACGCGCGCGCCGACTGACAGCGGGCGTGGAGCGTCCGCCTGTGACACGGAGTGTTATGACCAACGCACTTGCGCGAACCTTCCAGGCCGTACCGCTGTGGGGTCGGCCATCCCGGCCGTTGATTATCGGCGTCAGCCTGGTGGTGTCGCTGCTGTCGATCGCGCTGTCGGTTGTCATCGGCACGGCGGGTATTAGCCTGGGCGACGTCTTTCATGCGATCGCCATTCATGTCTTCGGGGCTCAATCGAGCGAAAGCTTCCGCCCCACGGAGATGATCGTCGCCGAACTGAGGCTGCCACGGGCGCTGTTGGCGTTCCTGGCCGGTGCCGTGCTGTCGGTGTCCGGGGTCGTCATGCAGGGGCTGCTGCGCAATCCACTGGTGAGCCCTTACACCCTTGGTCTCTCGCCGGCGGCATCCTTCGGAGCGGCGCTGGCCATCGTGCTGTCCAACAAGGCCGGGCACACGCCGTCTTCGGTCGTGACGATCTTCAGCGCCCTGGCCTTCAGCCTGGTCGTCTCGCTGATCGTCCTGGGAGTGGCATCGCTGAAGCGCATGAAGGCCATCACGCTGCTTCTGGTCGGCATGGCGTTCTTCCAGCTCTTCGAGGCGCTCACCTCGGCCACACAGTTCTTCGCCGACGAGAACACGCTGGCCGAGATCGTCCACTGGACCTTCGGCTCGGTGAACGACGCCACCTGGCACCAGGTGCTGGTCGTCTCGATCCTGCTGGCGGTCACGCTGCCGTATCTGTTCGCACGCGCCAAGGCGCTCAACGCCATCGCGTTCGCGGGCGACGACGCGGCGGCGAGCCTCGGCGTCAACGTACGTCGTACCCGCCTGGCCCTCATCATCGTGGTGGTCGTCCTGACCGCGGTCGTCGTGTCCTTCACCGGCGTGATCGGCTTCGTGGGGCTGGTCGGTCCGCACATCGCGCGCCTGGTGGTGGGCTCGGACCACCGCTACCTGCTGCCGTTCGGGGCCATCGCGGGAGGTCTGCTCATCCTCTACGCGGATGTGGTCGGCCGGGCCGTGCTGTCCCCGGTCGTGATCCCGGTCGGCATCGTCGTCGCACTCATCGGCGCACCGCTCTTCATCAACCTCGTACTTTCGAAAGGAACGTTGGCCCAGTCATGACGCTATCCGTCGAAGGCGTGGCCTTCTCTTACTCCCGCGACCGAGCGGTGCTGCACGACGTGAACCTGGCGGTGCGGCAGGGCGAGTTCGTCGGTCTGCTCGGTCCGAACGGCTCGGGCAAGTCGACGCTGACGAAGCTCATCGCCCGCGTCAACAGGCTGCGGACCGGGTCGATCAGGTACGAGGACAAGCACCTCAACCATTTGCGGATGAGCGACCACGCCAAGGTGGTCGCCTATGTGCCGCAGTCGGGGGAGGCGACCTTTCAGCTGTCGGTACGCGAGTCGGTGCTGCTGGGCCGGACGCCGTACTTCGGGATGCGGCCGCGCCGCCAGGACTGGGAGATCGTCGACGCCGCGATCGAGCACATGGGGCTGACGGAAATGATCGCCCTCTCGGTGGGCGATCTGAGCGGCGGCCAGGCGCAGCGGGTCCTGATCGCCCGTGCCATCGCCCAGGAGCCGGAGATCCTGCTGCTCGACGAACCCACCAGCGCACTGGATCTGCGCTACCAGGTCGAAACCCTGCGTCATGTACGTGACCTGACGCGAAGTCGGAACCTCGTCTCGCTGATCGCGATCCATGACCTCAACCTGGCGGCTCGCTTCTGCGACAAGGTCGCGATCCTCCAGGGCGGCCGGATCGTCGCGTTCGGCCGACCCAATGATGTCTATGACAGCCAGGTGTTGGAGCGCGTGTACGGCGTTGAGGTCGATCTCTTCGAACGCGACGGTGCTGTCCAGGTACATCCCATCATCGAATCGCTGCCCGTTCCCGCCGTGTCCTGACGCTCCGCGTCACCTTCACCCATGAGGAGAGAAGTGATCCATCCATCCACTCGCCGGCTGCGCACGGTCGCCGCTGCGGCCCTGCTGACTGTCACCGCCCTGATCGCGACAGCGTGCAGCGGGAGTGCGCAGAGCGGCTCCGGCGGGGCGGCGAGCCGGTCGGGATCGAGTTCCGGCGCATCCCCCGTCACGGTCACGGACAGCGTGAAGCGCAAGGTCGACTTCCCGAACGGTGCGATCAGCAAGGTCGCCATCGTCGGCGGCTTCAACGTCGACCTCGCGCTCGCCCTCGGCGCCCGCGATCAGATCGTCGGCATCGACGAGAAGACGATCGACCAGGAGAACTTCGCCGACTTCCCGTCGAGTCTGTCTATCGGCGCGAGTGCCGACGCGCTGAACTACGAGCGCATCGTCCAGAGCGGCGCGCAGGCCGTGGTGTTGTACGGCAACCAGCCGTGGCAGGCGGCGGAGTCCTCGCTGAAGTCGTCGGGCGTCGAGGTACTGGTCGTGAGTTCCTGGATATCGCAGGACTGGAAGACCAACGTGGAGCTGCTCGGCAAGGTGCTGGGGCGCGACAAGGAGGCCGCCAAGGTCCTGGCGTTCACCGACAAGGTCAGCGCGTTCACGGCCCGGGCCGGGCAGGTGCAGACCCAGGCCACCGCTTACTACGAGGACAACGCAGGCAAGACCATCGGCGAGGAGGGCGGCAAGACGCTGGCGTTCGCCGACGCCAACATCAAGAGCATCTTCGCCGACAGCCCGGGCAACACCATCGATTCCGACCCGGCCGCGGTGCTGGCCGCAGACCCGGACGTCATCGTGGTGGAGACTGACAACCTCTATGGCGGGCGATCCGACGCGGAGTACAAGTCGATCGCCGACAAGCTGCTCGCCCGTCCGGGCTGGAAGAACCTAAAGGCCGTGCGGAACGGCAAGCTGTTCCTCTACAACCCGTGGGCCTTCGACCTGGCAGGCAACCAGATCTCGCCGCTCTTCTTCGCGACGTTCGCCTACCCTGACCGCTACCAGGACGTAGACCCGCTGTCCGTCGTGGAGGAGTGGTCGACGGACTTCATCGGCGCCACGAAGTTCACGCCGCAGGGCTACGTATATCAGGTGGCGGCGCGGTGACCTGGCGCGTCTGGACGGGGCTCGTGTCGGTCTCGGTCCGGACGCGCCGCCTGCCTTGCCACGAGGAGTCGAAGAGAGGGGCAGCGCCTGCCGGCTCAGCCGGTCGTGGCGCCCGACCGGCGCACAGACCGACCGATGCGAGGATTGCGCGGGCGAACGAAACGATGGACAAAGAACACGCGAATGAAACCCCGTACGCCGCTGATGTCGAGCAACTTGACGACGACTGGCTGGTCCATCACATCGCGGCGGCCGGTTCCGCCGAGTCCGTCGTACCGCTGCTCGAACGCAAGATCCGTGAGGGAGTGATCCAGCCGGGCACGCGGCTGCCCACGATCCGCGCGCTGAGTGAGCAGTCCGGGGTGAGCTTCCGCAACATCCGCGACGCCGTCGCCGTACTGCGCGGCAAGGGCCTCGTCGAGACGCGCCGACGGGGCGGCACCGTGGTGGCCGATCCCCTCGCCACCCGGCCGGCCTCCGCCGTCGAACCCGGCGGTACCGATGCGCCGGCGACGAGCCCGGTCGGTGAACTCGCACACGCCTCGTCCGACCCAGAACTGCTGCCGGACCTGGCCGACGCCCTGGCCGCCGGTCTGCGGAGCCCGAACCTTCACTCGAACGTCCGGCAGTACATCACCGACCGTCTGCGGACGGTCGCCCAGCGGGACTGGCCGTTTGCGGCCGAGGCGTACATCGCGGGCGGCAGCGGCGCGGAGGCCGCGCTGCTCTGCGTCGGCACCTTGGCCACGCCGAGCGGGAAGCTCGCGATCGACGTCCCGATCAATCCCGGCCTTCTCGATCACATCCGGCGGCTGGGCCTCGAAGTGTTCCAAGTACCCGCCGACGCGAACGGGGCCGACCCGGACGCACTGGCCTCAGCCCTGAAGCAGGGCGCCCGCGCCTACCTGTTCCAGCCGACCGGCCCATACGCCATGACGCCGCCCGCCACCGCCGCGCGCGTCAGGGAACTCGCCGACGTCATCGCCGGTTTCGATGACGTCATCGTGGTCGAGGACGACGCGGTGGGTCCGCTCGCCAACGTGGCGGGCCCGACGTTCGGCACTGTTCTGCCGGGCCAGGTTGTACGCGTGCGCTCGTTCTGCCGGTCGTACGGGGTCGATCTGCGTACGTCGGTGATCGGCGGTCCGCGCGAGGCGGTGGAGCGCATCCGCGACAACCGCAGCTACGGGCTGGCCGTCAACAGCCGCATCATGCAGGACGCGCTCGCCCACCTCATCGAGAGCTCCGCCACCGCCCGGACGCTCAAGCGGGCGCGCGGCGTCTACGCCAAGCGCAAGGCGGCGCTGGCCAACGCGCTGCTGCGACGCGGTATCACCACCCACTCCGGCCCGAATGCCCAGTTTCTCTGGGTCGAAGTGAACAGCGAGGTCGACACCCTCATCGACCTCGCCACCGCCGGCTACTCGGTCGGCGCGGGCAGCCGCAGTTTCGTGAAACCACCATCCGCAGGCCTTCTCCGCATCGCCACGCTTCGACTGCCGGACGACACGGCGGCGATCGACCAGCTCGCCGACGCGATCGGGCGCGCTATGCGCGGGCAGATGCGAGATCTCTATGCCTAGGCATGTACTGAAGGAGACCACCGTGCCCGGACCGTCGCGAGCGACGCTCGGCCTGAACCTGAACATCAAGCCGGCCGGCTCGCACCCTGCCGCGTGGCGCCACCCCTCCGTGGACCTGGCGGAGATCAACGACATCGACGCGCTTCTCGACATCGCCCGTACCGCGGAGCGTGGCGGGTTCGACGCCCTGTTCCTTGCCGACAAGCTCACCTTCTCGCGTGAACCCGCCGCCCTGGCACCGGCGTTCGAACCGCTCACCCTGCTGTCCGCGCTGGCGGTGGGCACCAGCCGCATCGGCTTGATAGGAAGCATCTCGACCACCTACTCCGATCCCTTCGTCGTCGCCCGCCAGACCGCGTCGCTGGACCGGATCAGCCGTGGCCGGTTCGGCTGGAACGTGGTGACCAGTGCCATCCAGGCAGCCGCCCGCAACTTTGGTCAGGAGGAACTGCCTCAGCACGGCGATCGCTACCGCCGGGCGGATGAGTTCGTGACGGCCGTCAAGAAGCTCTGGGACAGCTGGGAGGACGACGCGATCGTCCAGGACCGCGACCGGGGCTGGTACGTGAACCCGGAGAAGATTCACCCGGTCGATCACGCCGGCGATCACTTCCGGATCGCAGGTCCGCTCAACTCCCCGCGCCCGCCGCAGGGGTGGCCGGTGATCGTGCAGGCCGGCTCCTCGGACGACGGCCGTACGTTGGCCGCCCGGCACGCCGACTCCGTCTACACGGTCGTCAGTACGATCGACGACGGCATCGCGTTCCGCGCGGACCTGCGCGCCCGTGCCGCGGCCGAGGGACGCGACCCGGACTCGGTGCGGGTCTTCGCGGGCTTCCGCGTGCTCGTCGCCGGTACGACGGACGAAGCGCGGGCGCTCGAAGCCGAGTTGAACCGTTTGGCCGATCCCCGACATGTACTCGGGCAGTTGGCCCTGTTCAGCGGTTACGACCTGAGCCACCTGCCGCTCGACGCCCCGCTTCCCCCTGTGCCCCCGGTGGAGAGTTCCAACTCCTACCGTTCACACCTGCGGGCGGTGCACCGCTTCGTGGAGCGCGAACGCCCCAGGACCGTCCTGGAGTTCGCGCAGGGCCTCGGAGGGGGACTCGGCGCGGACAACCTGCTGGTTGGTGACGCCGCCACGGCGGCCGACGAACTGGAGGCATGGTTCAGGGCCGGGGCGCTGGACGGCGTCAACCTGCAGCCGGAGCTGCTGCACCAGGGCACATACGCGCTGGTCGAGCACCTGGTCCCCGAACTGCAACGGCGGGGCCTGCGTCCGGCGGACTACGCGGGAACCACACTGCGTCGGCACTACGGGCTCAGCCGCCCCGCGCGACGGGCCGAGGCCACCGCTCATGCCTGAGGCCGAAGCGCCGATTGCAGCGCCGTCCGAGCACGTCGTCGTGGTGATCGGCAGCGGCTTCCGGGGGACGTCGGTCCTTGAGCGGCTGGCGGCGAACACCGGACAGTTCCGGCCGCCCGGCGGGCGGCTTCGGATCGTCTCCGTCGACGAACACCCGCCCGGACCGGGCCGCATCTGGCGCACCGACCAGTGCGCCGCCCTGCTCATGAACACTCCGGCGTCCGCCTTCACCGTATGGCTCGACGGATCGGTCAGCTCCGACGGGCCGAAGGTGGCGGGACCGAGTCTGTGGGAGTGGCAGCAGCAGGTCGCGGCCGTCCTGACCGGGACGGAGGCTGCCGGTGGCAACGACCTCCGTACCGCCCTTGGCACCGACCGCCATCTCGCGGACACCGGCCGTACCGTCGTCACCAGGGAACTGGCGGCCGATCTGGCCCGGCGGCCCGAGCTGGCGGCTTCGGTCAGGGCCGCGACACCGGACTCCTGCACCCCGCGCGTGCTGCTCGGCCATTACCTGCGGTGGTGCCACGAGACGGTGGTCGCCTCACTCCCGGAGGGAGTGCGCCACGATTGGCGACGTGACCGCGTCACCGACATCGAGCGGGCCGGGGCACGCTACCGCGTCTCCCTCGCAGGCGGCGCCACGCCGCTCCTGGCCGACGCCGTCATCCTGTGCACCGGCTGGTCGACGCCTGCCCGTGGCCGCGAACCCACCCGCCCGCCCACGGCGGTCCCGCGACTGCGCGGCGACAATGCGAGCGACCAGGACCTGGCCGAGGCCAAGCCGGGTGCGGACGTCGTGGTCGAAGGCCTGGGGCTGAGCTTCTTCGACGTCGCTACCCTGCTCACGGTCGGCCGAGGCGGACGTTTCGTGCCCGACGACGCCACTCCGTACGGGCTGCGCTACGAACCATCAGGCTCTGAACCCGTGTTGCACGCCACCTCGCGCCATGGCGTTCCGTACTGGAGCCGTCCGAGTAATACGGCCGTGCCGGGCGGGGACAGCCGGCACCGCTTCCTCGGCGAGGCGCTGCTTCGTCAACCGCGCCCTGGACGGTTCGACGGCGTGGGCCCGGCGATCGCGCGCGACACGCTCTGGGACTACTACACGCATCTGACCAGGGCGAATCCGGAAGCGCTCACCGTCCCTCTGCCGCAGTTGCTGGACGCGCTCGTCGCGCTGCCGCCCGACAGTGCCGAGTGGCAAGACGTCGTCGCCGACGCCGTCCCGGACCCGGAGCACCGGCTCGACCTGGACAGCGATGCGGCGCTCGCACAGCGGGTGTGGGACAGCCCGGCAGCGTTCGGGGCCGCGGTCCGGGGCCGCCTGCTCGCCGATCTGGCCGAAACCGCCAAGGGGGCCGGGAGCAGCCTCAAGGTGGCACACCGTTCCTTCGGCAAGGCACGCGGACTGCTGGTCGCCGCGGTGGAGGACGGCGGACTCACCGCCGAAAGCTACTTCGGGAGCTACGCGCACTTCATCGACCTCGCGTTCCGTCTCAACAACGGTCCGCCCCCCGTACGCCTGCGGCAGCTGCTGGCGCTCCACGACGCCGGCGTGGTCACGTTCCTCGGCCCGCGCGCGACCCCGGACGGCCGGCCCGATGCCACCGGCCACGCACGGTGGAGCTCGCCGAGCGTCCCCGGTGCCGGCGTACGGGCGGACCTGGTGATCGAAGCACGCGTACCGGCACCGAGCCTCCACACCGGAACGGATCCGCTGCTGCGGGGACTTCGGCGCCGAGGGCTCGCGGACGTCTTCCACCTGCCCTCGGCACACGGGCCGGTACCCACCGCCGCACCCCGGGCCGAACCGCTGACCGGACGCCTGCTCGGGCCGGCCGGTGCGGAGGAGCAAGGTCCCGCGTCGCAGCTCTACGCGCTCGGCGTGCTCATGCGCGACACCCGTGTGACCTCGCTGGCCGCGCCGGCACCACGCGGCGACGCCGTGGCGCTGCGCGAAGCGGACCGCACGGCCCGCGGGGTGCTCGCCGGACTGTGGCGTGGTTCCCCCCATGGCGACAGCCCTGACCTGCCGGAACTGTTCGAGAACAGCGAGGCAGGAGAGCGATGACAGGTACCGACGCCCGGAAGGCCGTGATCTCGGCCGAGCACCTGCTGAAGGAACTGGAGCGTGGCCGCGACATCGTCCTGCTGGAGATCGGGCGTGAGTCGGCGCACCTCCTGGCCGCTTCGGAGCGTCTGCCGGGCGCCCACTACGTCGACCTGCCCACAGAACTCGCGGGCGCACGATACCCGGGCTCCGGCACGTACCCGCTGCCGAGCGAGGAGGCGGTCCAGCGTCAGGTGCGGCGATGGGGGATCAACGACGGCTCGGTCGTCGTGGTCCACACCCGCGCGGACCCGCCCCTGGCCACGCGGGCCTGGTGGATTCTCACCTGGGCGGGTGTGCCCGATGTCCGCTACCTGGACGGGGGCGTCGACGCGTGGGTCAGCGCAGGCGGCCGGCTCAGCGGCGAGGAACCGGCGGAGGCGAGCGGCGGGTTCACGGTGACGGCGGGCTCGCTGCCGACGCTCGACGCCGAGGGAGCGGCGCGACTGGCACGGTCCGGCAAGCTGCTCGACGCCCGCCCGGCCGGCGCCTATACGGGGGAGAAGGGCGGTGGACACATTCCTGGTGCGCTGAACCTGCCCAGCGCCGCGAATCTCGGCGCGGACGGCCGGCTGAAAGGACAGGACGAGCTTCGCGAGCAGTACGCCGCGCTCGGCATAAAAAGGGGGACCGAGGTCGGTGTGTACTGCGGCGGTGGTATCGGTGCCACCTTCGACATTCTCACCCTGAGCATGATCGGCATCTCCGCCAAGCTGTACCCCGGTTCGTGGTCGGAGTGGAGTTCGGACTCGTCCCGTCCCGTCATGAGCGGTGACGGGCCGGGCTGATGAAAACGCCTCGGCTCCGGTCGGCCTCGTCTCGATTGTGGCGAAGCGGGGCATCCCATATATCACCTTCCCGCCAGGACTACTCATCGGCGGGACATGAAAACAGGAAGAATTCGATGGAATACACACGTCTTGGAAAGTCCGGCCTGGTCACCTCCCGGTTGATTATCGGGTGTATGAGCTTCGGCGACCCGAACCGTGGACCCCACCCGTGGTCCATCGGAATCGATGAAGCGCGACCCGTAGTTCGTGCGGCGCTGGATGCCGGAATTACCTGCTTTGATACGGCGAACGTGTACTCCGACGGGACGAGCGAGGAAATCCTCGGCGCCCTCATCCAGGAGTTCGGGGTACGCGAGCAGGTCGTCATCGCGACCAAAGTGAACGGCCGCATGGGCCCCGGGCCGAAGGGCGGCGGGCTGTCGCGCGGCGCCATCCTGAGCCAGGTCGACGCGAGTCTGCGACGCCTCGGCACGGACTACATCGATCTGTACCAGATTCACCGCCTGGACCGTTCCGTACCGGTGGAAGAGACCCTCCAGACCCTTGATGACCTGGTGCGTTCCGGGAAGGTCCGCTACATCGGGGCCTCCTCGATGCATGCCCGCGAGTTCGTCCGGGCGCAGTACGTGGCGGACCTGCATGGCTGGACCCGCTTTGTCTCGATGCAGGATCAGTACAGCCTGCTAATGCGCGAGGAAGAGCGCGAGATGCACCCGTTCTGCCTCGAAGAGGGCATCGGTGTGCTCCCGTGGAGCCCGCTGGCCCGTGGCCGGCTGGCCCGCGAGTGGGGCACGGTGACTCACCGGCTCCAGACGGACGAGCCGGGTTCCACCTTCTACAACCAGGCGCAGGAATCGGATCGCGCCATCGTGGAGGAGGTGGGCGCGGTCGCGGCCGAACGGGATCTCACCCGGGCGCAGGTAGCGCTGGCATGGAACCTGCACAAGCCCGCGGTCAGTGCGCCGATCGTCGGCGTGAGCAGGATCGAACAGCTCGAAGAGCTGCTGGGGGCGATTGACGTCAAGCTCGACGAGGACGAGATCGCGCGTCTGGAGGGTCCGTACACACCGCGTCGGCCGGTCGGCTTCTGAGCGGGCGGTTCGAACTGCCCTCCGAGCGGTCTTCGAGCGCCCCGCAGCCGTGCGAATCATTAGTTAATGCCTCCGAAATTATGATTCAAGCCCGTAGTGTTTGTTGCAGGGTTGTGCCGGCGGCATTGAGGAAATAGAGTTCGAGGCGGCACGACGGGCGCCCACCGAATCATGGATCAATAGCGTGGCGCCCGTTCTGTCGGATCATAAAATATCGAGGAGGAATCACGGACATGGCCAGCCCGGAGAGCCGAGTCATTCACCACGCAGACCAGTTGATCGAGCCCGATGTCGCCGAGAAGAAGCGTCAGGCGGGGGCTCTCTTCATCGATGTGCGCCGGAATCGGCCGGACGCCCCGAAAGGCGACATCGAAGGTGCAGTGAAGGTGAACAAGGCGCACGCCGATGAGCTGCTCGACCCTGATTCGCCGAGCCTGATATCGCAGCTTTCCGACTTGCCGGACGACGGGGAGATCGTGGTCTTCTGCAATTCCGAATTCGGTTCCGATCCCGTCATTGAGAAATTGAACGAATACGGCTACCACAATGTCACCCACGTCAGAGGCGGCTTCGCGCGCTGGCACGCCGAAGCTCTGCCGATCATCGATCCGCCGCTGCCCGACGGGCCCCAGTAATGGCTGCCGAACGGCCACGCCAGATCCATCTGGCGATGTCGGTCGGGCGGCCCGCCGGCCAGCTCTGGCGGCGGAAGGACAGCCGCATCGAGGAGGCCTTCTCGCTCGCCTTGCTGTCCGAGGTTGCCCGGGCCGCCGAGGACGCGAAGTTCGACGCACTGTTCCGCGCCGACAACATGCGCCTCGATCCCTCACGGGTGCGGGCGAGCGGCCCGCCGCACTATCTGGAACCCATGGTCGTGCTCTCGGCGCTGACGGCGCGGACCGAGCACATCGGCCTCATCGGCACGGCATCGACCACTTTCAACGCGCCGTACACCCTGGCCCGCCAGTTCGCGACCCTTGATCACATCAGCGGTGGTCGTGCGGGGTGGAACATGGTGACCTCAACGGTCGGCGAGGAGAACTACGGGGACCAGCCGCTGTCCTCCAAGGCCGCGCGCTACGCCCGCGCACGGGAGTTCGTCGATGTCGCCATCGGGCTCTGGGAGAGCTGGGAGCCCGATGCGCTGGTCTTCGACCGCGAGGCCGGCGTTTTCGCGGACGAGGCGAGGATTCGCCCGATCCGTCATCGCGGCGAACACTTCAGCGTCGACGGGCCGTTGAACATCCACCGCTCTCCGCAGGGCAGACCGGTGCTGGTCCAGGCCGGCCGCTCCGAGGAAGGCCGTGACTTCGCCGCCACGTACGCCGATGTCGTCTTCGCCGCCGCCGACAACGTCAGCAGCGCCCAGGCGTTCTACGCCGACATGAAGGACCGGGCCAGGCGCAAGGGCCGCGATCCGGAGTCGCTGAAGATCCTGCTTGGCACCCACGTCGTCCTCGGCGCCACCGAGGCCGAGGCGTTGGCGCTGGAGAGGGAATGGGTCGACGGCATCGATGTAGGCAAGGCGATCGCCTACCTCCAGACGGTGGTGAGCCCCCACCTGCGACTGGCCGAACTGCCTTTGGACGAGCCGATCCCCGTCACTCTGGTCGAAGAGGCCGAGGCCCTCCGGGAGGAGCAGTACCAGCGGGGCGCGGCATGGCTGCGCACCCACCAGGGGCAGACGGTCCGGCAGTTGGCGATCAAGCACCGGCAGAACAGCCTGCACCTCGGATTCACCGGTACGCCCGAGCAGGTGGCTGCCGAGCTGGCCGAGCTCTTCCAGGAGAGGGCTGCGGACGGCTTCGTGCTGTCGCACAGCCACCTGCCCGAGGGGCTGGAGCTGCTGACCCAGGGCGTGGTGCAGGCGCTGCGCCGCGCGGGGCTTTTCCGGCACGACTACGACGGGCCGACCCTCAAGCACCATCTCGGAATCGTCTGAGGGCTCGCCCGGTCACCGGCGCGGAAGGGCGTTCAGGAACCAGCTCAACCGCCATGAGGGGCTTGACCCCGAATCCTGGGCACGGGCTTATGCGGCAACTGGAGCGCTGACGAGTTCGTTCCGCTGCTCCATGCGGGAGTCGCTTCGCCTTCAAGCGCCGACGCGCCCGCGCCCGGGCCAAGTCCGCACGCCGACTGTCCGAGCATCTCCTCGACCAGGCCCAGCTGGAGCTCTTTCCGGCCCCGCCCCGGGACTGGCCCCGTCTGGACACCACCAGGCCGCCCGCCCTCACCGAGGCGGCCGCTGGCTTGGTCGCCGACTTCACTACGTACAATGCGGGGCCGCGGATGGAGCACCGACTCGTTCAGCGGCAGCATACGCACCCTGCGCATCGTGACGGGGCACCTCGGCGCCGCCGTCCCCATCCGGGAGACAGACATCAGGGCCCTGGCCTCCATGCGCCCCAGCCTTCAAGGCGCCCGCGTCATCAACTACCTCCGTCTGCGCGGCCTCCTCGAAGCCCAACCGCCCAGCAACCCCTGCATCGCCAGCGCCCGGCACCACGTCACGGCCATCAGGCACCCGGCCTTCGCAGCCGCGGTGCACACGTTCATCGACGTGCTCCTTGGCCAGGGGAGCACGCCCAGCCGGGCCCGCAGCCCAAAGACCGTCGAGAACTACGTGGTCGCCGTCGTGCCCACCCTCGAAGCGTGGAGCGCCGAGGGTCTCACCGATCCCCGCGAGATCACCAAGAAGCACATCGAGGACACTCTGGACCCGCTCCGCGGCGATCAGGCCCGCCGCCTGCACACCTCGCTACGCTCGCTTTTCAGAGCCCTCAAACGCGAACGCCTCGTCTTCCGCGATCCTGCTCGCAGCGTCTCTCTCACCAACAGCCGATCTCTGCCCGCCTCGCTGCCCTCCGACCGCGTCGCCGGTCTCCTTGACCGACTCGATGACCCCCGCGACCATCTCATGGTCGCCCTGGTCGCCATCCACGCTCTCTTCCCGGGACAACTTACCCACCTCCTGCAGACCGACCTCGACCGCAGCAAGGGCCGGCTGCGCCTACGTCGGCCGGGACGCATGGACCACCTCATCTACCTCGACGCCTTCACACTTCGGCTGGCCACAAAGTGGGAACTCGAGCGCCACCGACGCTGGCCCGATAGCTCCAACCCCCCACCTCTTCGTCACGCGCAACACCGCCGTCGACGACTCCGGCCCGGCCATCAGCGCCGGCGTGGTCCAAAGGCCCTTCAACCAGCTCGGCCTGGCTGCCGGCGTCCTGCGCAAAGACCGGATCTACGACGAAGTGCGCCACAGCGCCGACCCAGTCCGGCTGATGGAACTCTTCGGCCTGTCCAACCTTTCCGCCACCCGCTACGTCCTGTCGGCGCACCCGGACAAGAAGAATGGCCCCATCGCCCCGTAGGGCGGTGGGAATCAGGTTTGGCACGCGATCAGCGGACAGTCTGCCCCAGGTGAAGGGCGCCAAGCGCTTGGGCCAGCGCGCCGAGGAGGAGTCACAGAGCTGTCCCAGGGAGGTGGGGTTGGAGCGCCCGTTCGCCGAACAGGCCCCCTTCGGCATGTCCGTATCTATGGGATGGCTGTCCATATCGCCATGGCGCGGCGAGGGCCGTCGGCGCCAGGCTGAAGGTGGCGTCGCCGAGTGGACGGTGACCGCACATCAGGAAGGCTGACACCATGGGAATCAATGGCGCCGGGGTGGCGGACGTGGACGTGCCGGGGACGAAACTGGCCCGCGAGGCGACGGAGCTGATCCGGGACACTACGAGCGAGCTCATCTACCACCACTCACGCCGGGTGTACTTCTTCGGCAGCCTGCAGGGACGCAACCGCGATCTCAGCTTCGACCCGGAGCTGCTCTACATCGGCGCCATGTTCCACGACGTGGGCCTCAGCGAGGCCTTCCACGGCAGTGGCCGCCGCTTCGAGGTGGACAGCGCGGAGGAGGCGAAGCGGTTCCTCACGGCGCACGGGATCCCGGAAGACAGCATTCGCCGCGTCTGGACGGCGATCGCCCTGCACACCACGCCCGGGATCCCGCAGTTCATGGAACCGGAGGTGGCCCTGGTCACCGCCGGGGTGGAGTACGACGTCCTGGGCATCGGCTACGGTGCGATCCCGGAGGCCGACCGGGCCGAGATCGTGGCCCTGCACCCGCGCCCAGACTTCAAGCGCCGGATCCTGGAGGCGTTCACCGACGGCATCCGCCCGAAGCCGGACACGACCTTCGGCAACGTTAAGGCGGACGTCCTGGAGCACTTCGTCCCCGGCTTCCAGCGCGGCGACTTCGTTCGTACGATCCTTGAGTCCCCGTGGAAGGAGTAGGTCCCCCGGTGTCCCACCACCGTCACACGGTGGCCGTCGTCGTCTTCGACGCGGTCCAGCTCCTCGACGTCACCGGCCCGGTCGAGGTCTTCACGACCGCCAATCGCTACGGCGCGCACTACGACGTCCGCGTCGTCTCACCCACCGGTGCCGACGTTGTCACCTCCTCGGGTCTGGTGGTCGGCGTCAACGGCCCGCTCTCCTCGCTTCCCCGCCGGATCGGCACTCTGCTGGTGCCCGGACGCAGCGACTGGCGGGCCGCTGTCGGCGACACGGACCTGGTCGATTCCATCACGCACCTGACCGGCCGGGCCGCGCGCGTCGCCTCCGTGTGCGCGGGAGCGTTCGTCCTGGCCGCGACCGGCACGCTGGACGGCCGGCGCGCCGCGACGCACTGGGAGCTCGCACCGGACCTGGCGGCCGCCTTCCCCCAGGTCCGGGTGGAAAGCGATCCTGTTTTCGTCCGGGACGGCCACGTGGTCACGTCGGCCGGCGTCACGGCGGGCATCGACCTCGCGCTGGCCCTGGTCGAGGAGGACTGGGGGGCCGAGGTGGCGCGCAGCGTGGCCCGACAACTGGTCGTCTTCATGGCCAGGCCCGGCGGGCAGGCGCAGTTCAGCGCCCGCATGGCTCCCGGCCAGCCCCGGCACCTGGCGGTGCGACGGGTGATGGACCATGTGGGCGCCGACCCTGCGGCCGAGCACACCCTCGATTCCCTGGCCGCCGTCGGTGGGGTGAGTACCCGGCATCTGGGACGGCTCTTCCGCACCGAGATCGGCATGCCGCCCGGGCAGTACGTCGAATCCATCAGGGTGGAGGCCGCTCAGGCCCTTCTGGAGAACGGCAGCGGTACGGTGGAAGAAGTGGCGCAGCAGGCGGGGTTCGGTTCCTCGGAGTCCCTGCGCCGGGTCTTCCAGCACACCCTCGGCGTCTCACCGACGGCCTACCGTGCCCGCTTCCGGAGCACCGCGGGCAGCCGCCGCATCGTCCCAGCCTGAGGATGGGCGGATCAAACAGACCCTTTTCAGTTTGGCCTCCAAACCGAATAGCGTGGCAGTATGGAGGCATGGTTGCCCGACGTGATCCCCAGACCGTTGCCGGCCGGCCGTGCGCCGTCGCGGCGTCCGTGCAGCTGATCGGCGACCGCTGGTCGATGCTGGTGATCCGGGAAGTGATCTTCGGTAATCACCAGTTCAGCCAGATCGCCCGCAACACGGGCGCCCCGCGTGACCGGCTGACAGCACGGCTCCGCGACCTGGTCGAGGCGGGGGTGCTCGAACGCCGCCCCGTAAGCGAGGGCGCCCGCCACGAGGGCTACTACCTCACCGAGGCCGGCGAGGACCTTCGCCACGTCCTGCGGGCACTGCTCGCCTGGGGCGACAAGTGGGCCGTGACCACCCCTCCGATGCGCCTGGCCCACCACGATCACCCGCTGGAGCTGGAGAGCCACTGCTCCGCCTGCGGCGAGAAGGTCGACGACGCCGACCTCACCGAGGAAATGCTGGTGCCCGGCTGGGACATGCGAGGACGACTGGACGAGGTGGTGGCCGAGGCGTGAGGGTGGCGCCGCCGGCGCGGGTACGGCGGCCTTCCCCATCGCCCCGGGCGGGGCTCGCGATCCGGCCCCGTGCCGCGATGAATCTGATGCCGTTCCGGAGCCTTTTCGGCCATGCGCAGCGGATCTGCCGCCGATGCGCGGCAGACCGGTCGGAAGGGCCCGAGGGGCCCTAAAGCCGGGTCGACCGCACCGTGACCTCCTCGGGTTTCACCTCATGCCCCGCGGCGCACATCAGCCGTGCGGCCACCGGCTCGTCGCAGTCCGTGTGGTGCAGAGTCAGCGGGGGCCCCGAGGACCGGGGCACGTGCTGGTCCCCCCACTGCATGAGCGCGACCAGAACCGGCTGGAAGTCCACGCCGGCCGGGGTCAGCACGTATTCATGCCGGGTGCGCTGTCCGGGCTCCTGGTAGGGGCGGCGCTCCAGAAGCCCCGCGGCCACCAGTTCCCGCAGGCGTGCCGCGGCGACGGCCTCCGTGATGCCGACGCGTTGTACGAAGTCGTCGTACCGGGTGGTCCCGTAGTGCGCCTCGCGCATGATGAGCATGGCGGACCGGGTTCCGAGAACGCGCATCGTCCCGTCGATGGAGCAGTCGTCAGCAGTCCACGTTGTCCGGTCGGCCAATTCACCCACCAAGGTCATGTGCGTCGATTCCATGACCACCTCCTCTGGCTGCAATTTTACATAGCCAGCCGGGAAAGGTAACGTTCTGACTATGGCATTCTCAAGTCAGGTGGCCGTGGAGCCGACACCCGGCCGGCGCGGCAGCGACCGGGCATCGTACTGACCGTGCTGTGTGCGTCCGGCTTCATGGCAGGCCTGGACGTGTTCATCGTGAACGTGGCTCTCGACGACATCGGCCATGACTTCCCCGGCGCCTCCCTGGCGGACATGAGCTGGATCCTGAACGCCTATGCCATCGCCTACGCCGCGCTGCTGGTGCCGCTGGGCAGCCTGGCCGACCGCTACGGCGCCAAGCGCGGCTTGCTGCTGGGCCTGACGTTGTTCACCTCGGCCAGCGCCGCGTGTGCGGCCAGCCCCGGACTGTGGGCTCTGGTCCTCTTCCGGGGCTTGCAGTCAGTGGGAGCGGCGGCGCTGACCCCGGCCAGCCTGGGCCTGTTGCTTGCGGCCACGGCCCCCGAACGGCGCGCCAGGGCGGTGCGGATCTGGTCCGCCTCCGGAGCCCTGGCCGCGGAGTAGGTTCTTCGAACCCAGGGGGACGACATGTCCGCACCGGAACCCGCCACTTCGCTGTCCCGGCACGGCGATCCGCCGCGGTCCGCGCCCGCCGGGGGCACAGCCCGTTGCGCATCCTCGCGCTCAGCAGCTTCGGCGTGTTCGTCGTCTTCCTGGACACCACGATCGTCAACGTGGCCTTCGAGACGATCAGCCGCAGTTTCGACACCACCGCGAGCAAGCTGGCGTGGGTCCTCAGCGCCTACAGCCTGGCCTTCGCGGCGATCCTCGTCCCCGCCGGCCGTCTGGCGGACCGCTACGGCCGCAAGAAGATCTTCCTGATCGGTCTCGGCGGGTTCGCCCTCATGAGCGCGCTGTGCGGGCTCGCCCCCACGCCCGGTGTGCTCATCGCCGGACGGGCGCTTCAGGCGGTGTTCGAGGCCCTTGTCGTCCCCACGTCGTTGGCCCTGGTCCTGCCGGAGTTCCCTGGAGCCCGGCGGCATGTCGCGGTCGGCACCTGGGGGGCCATGGGTGCCGCCGCTGCGGCCTGCGGGCCGACGCTCGGCGCACTCCTCACGCAGTACGCGTCCTGGCGCTGGATTTTCCTGGTCAACGTGCCGATCTGCGCGGTCATGATCGTTTTCGGCGAGCGGATCCTGCGCGAGTCCCGCGATCCGCACGCCGGGGGGATCCCCGATCCGGTTGCTGTGGTGCTGGTGGCCGCGGTTCCCGCTGCTTTGAGCTACGCCGTCATCGAGGGCCCCACCCGGGGCTGGAGTTCGGCCGTCGTCATCGCCGCGTTCGTGGGGGCCGTCGTGCTGACCCCGCTGCTGCTGTGGCGCTCGGCGACGGCGGCCCAGCCGGTGATCGATCTGTCGCTGTTCCGCGACCGGCAGTTCAGCCTGATGAACCTGGCGATGCTGCTGTTCTCCGTGTCATTCTTCGGGATGCTGCTGAGCAACGTCATCTTCTTGCAGCAGGTCTGGGGGTATTCGGTTCTGCGGGCTGCTCTGGCCGGCGCTCCGGGGCCGCTGCTCGTGGCGTTCATCGCCCGTCCGACCAGCGGCCTGGCGGCGCGGATCGGGTTCCGGCCCGTTCTTCTTCTCGGTGGTGTGACCTGGATGGCCGGGGCCGTGCTTCTCGCGGTCGGAGTCGGCGCCTCGCCCCACTGGGCCACGCACTGGCTGCCCGCCGTGCTGCTGACCGGTGCCGGTATCGGCCTGACGCTGCCCGTCCAGGCCGGCGCCGCGGTCGCGTCACTACCCGACCACAGGAGCGGGACGGGTTCCGCCGTGAGCCAGAGTTTCCGGCAACTGGGTGCCGTGCTCGGCATCAGTCTGTTCGTCGCCGTCGTCGGGGATTCCGGGCCGGCACAGGCTGTCGGTGCTTTCCAGCACGTGTGGTGGGTGTTCGGCGCGGTGGGCCTGGTCAGCGGACTGATCGTCTGCCTTCCGCTACAGGCTCGCGGTCCCGACGGACCGGAGCCGGTCGGGGCCGTCGGCGCGGCGGGCAACATCTCGCATTGAATCGCTCGGAGCCCCGTCCGCCCCGCGACGACCCTGCTCCGCCGTCTTTCTGCTGCCTGTGCAGGCAGCAGAAATCCGGGCGGGTGGCCGGACTCTGCTGAGCCCGGCAACCCGCCCGGATTCCGTTTCTACCGCGGTCCCTGGAGCAGCGGGTGCATGCATACCTGGTGTCCGCTGTTCACGAAGGGACGTTGTCCGACCCCCTGGTCGGCCGTACTGGAGCCCTGGGCGTCACCTCCCCGTCCGTGGCAGGGAGCGGAAGCCGCTCAGAGGCCCAGCGTGCGGCGCACCCAGTTGGTGCGGGCCTCACGGGACGCGACGCCGATGGCCGTGTCCGCGGCGACGAGCTCGTAGAGGTGGAAACCACCCGCCCAGACGTGCAGTTCGGCCGAACCACCGGCCGCCCAGATCGACGAGGCGTACGCGGCGCTCTCGTCACGGAAGACCTCCGCGCTGCCGACCTCGATGTAGGCGGGAGGCAGGTTGGAGAGGTCGGTGGCCCGGCTCGGGGACTCGTAGGGGGAGACGTCGTCGGTGCCGCGGCGGTCCCCCAGGACGGCGTTCCAGCCGGTGAGGTTGCTGTTGCGGTCCCAGACGCCGATGCCGTCGATCTGATGGCTGGAGACCGTGTCGTTGCGGTCGTCGAGCATCGGGTACATGAGCAGCTGGCCGGCCAGGGAAGGGCCGTTCTTGTCCCGGGCCAGGAGCGTGACGGCGGCCGCCACGCCACCGCCCGCGCTGCCGCCGACCGCGATCAGCTTGTCCGCGGCGAAGCCGAGCTCCTCGGCGTGCTCCGCGGTCCACTTCAGAGCGGCGTAGGAGTCCTCGACCTGGGCGGGAGCCGGGTTCTCCGGGGCCAGCCGGTACTCCACCGTGACGACGACGGCATCCAGCTGCTCGACGTAGTCGACGATCGGCGCGATCCCGACGAAGCGGTCGCCGAAGATCAGCCCGCCGACGTGGGTGAAGAAGAAGCCCGGGCCGGGGGTGCGGTGGTCGGTGCGGCGGAAGACGGAGACCAGCAGGTCCGGGGCGCCTTCGGGGCCGGGGATCGTGCGCTCGAAGTGCTCGATCGGGCGGTCCTTGATGAGCTCCTCGACGCCGGGCGTGAAGCCGCCGGACCGCAGTGCCGGGATGTCCTCGGGGTACAGGGAGGAGTTGAAGGACTGCAGAACGACGTCGAGGACGGGCTTGAGCTCGCGGTCGAACGGCGGGGCGGGGTACTTCGCGTTGGACATGGTGACCTCAGGGATACAGGCCGCACGAGAGGGCGGCTTCGACGCCTGCTGACTTGCAGGTTGTGAAGTCAGCTTAGCAGTGACTGACCGGCAGTCATTCGCGCCATCCTGGAAAGTGCCGTGATGCACGTCACGGTCTCGTCCGGCCGTGGGCGAGCCGGACGGCTCGGCAGGCGCAAGGCGTGCCGAACGCCTGCGGGGGCGGCCGGCAGACGACTGCCGGCCGCCCCCGCAAGTGAGGAGCCGATTACATCCCTGGCGCCGGGTGCCCGGTTATCCGCGCCCGGTTTCCCTGAGCCCGAACACGGCACGGGTCATGTGACCCGAGGCCGTCACCACTTCCTCGTGGGAGAGGGGCGCGAAGCCGGTGATCGCGTCCGTGACGGCCCCGCAGAACCCGTGGAAAAGGGCCCGGGCCATCATGTCCGGCTGTTGGCAGGTGACTTCGCCGCTCTTGACGCCCTCCTGCGCGGCAGCCGCGATCATGCCGATCAGACGTTCGTTGGCGGCCGCGTGCACTTCCTGGGCGCCCGCCCCGTCGTACAGGACCTGGTGGAGGTCGGCGTGGTCGAGTGCGAACCGGCAGAGCGATTCCAGGACGTCCACGAGTCTCCTGCCCAGGGGCACGTCCGTATCGCCGAGGATCTTCTCGCCGACGCCGGCGAAGTTGTCCATGTGGCGTTCCCACAGGGCCGCGGCCGCCTCGTCCTTGGTCTTGAAGTACAGGTAGAACGTGCCTTTGGAGACCTCGGCGAGGGTCGTGATCTCCTCGATCTTGGCGTCGGCGATGCCTTTGCGGGCGAACACCTCGGCCGCGGCGTCGAGGATGTCCTTGCGGCGCTCCTCCGGCGGCTTGGCGACCCGTTTCCTCTTGGCGGTGGCGGGGGTTCCCATCGGCGCTCCTTCTGTCGTCGCGCCTGTCCGCACGACCGAATGACTGACTCCAAGTCAATCGTACGCTCCTGGCAAAAGCGCCCGTTTCCGGTCGTGCGGACGGTGGCGATGTGTCGGCCGCCCGCGAGGGCGGCGGTCAGACCGCCTTGTGCTGGCCGCCGTCGACCAGGTAGTCGGCACCCGTGATGCTGGCCGCGGCGTCCGACAGGAGGAAGGCGATGGCGGACGCGATTTCTTCGGGCTCGACGAACCGGCCGGTGGTGATGCCCAGCGCTCCGGGCGCCTGCTTGAGGAAGGTGGGGATGTCCATGCCGAAGGCCGCCGCGATCTGGCCGCCGAACTTCTCCGGGCCGTCGTAGATGGAGCTGCGGACGAAGCCGGGGGAGACGGTGTTGACGCGGATGCCCTGCGGGCCGAACTCCTCCGCGAGGGTCTTGCCGAGCGCGGTGACCGCGGCCTTGGCGGCGGCATAGGCCACCGGGCCGAGGCCCGGCAGACGAGCGGCCACCGTGGACACGTTCACGATGGCGCCCTTGCGCTCCACGAGGCTGGGCAGGGCGGCCCGGGTGACCCGGACCGTGCTGAGCAGGTTGATGTCGAGGATGGACGTCCACTTCTCGTCATCGGTGTCGAGGAAGCCCTGGACGGCCAGGTCGTCGCCGCCGCCGACATTGTTGACGAGCAGATCGATTCCGCCCAGCTCTGCCAGCGCCTGCTCGACCAGGGTGTGCGCACCCTCCGCGGTGGAGAGGTCGGCGGCCACCCCGATGGCGCCCGTCTCTTTCAGTTCGGTGGTGATCGTGCGGGAGGCGCCGACGACGCGGACGCCCTCGGCGATGAGTGCCTTGACCGTGGCCAGTCCGATGCCGCGGCTGGCGCCGGTGACGACGGCAGTCTTGGAGGCGAGCTTCAGATCCATGGGACATCCTTTTCTTGAACTCTAGGTACAAAATGTGGGTATGGGTGCACCACGTCCCGGCCGCTTGTCGCGCGGGTGTGGTCAGAGCAGGTCGATGGTGGTGTCGATCACTCTCGCGAGCCGGTCGGGCCCCGGCTCGACACGGCCCATGAGCCGCATGCCGGTCACCGTGTTGAGCAGCAGGCTGGCCAGCGCCTTCGCGTCACGCTCGGTGCTGATCTCTCCCGCGCGCTGGCCTTCTTCCAGCAGGGCCTGGAAGGCGTCCTCCGTGCGGTCGAGCAGGCCCCGGATCTGGGTCGTCACGGATTCATCCGTGACCCCGAACTCGGCGGCGCTGTTCATAGCCAGGCAGCCGCGGCGCCCGGGGTCGGCGAGGTCCGTCTCGGCGAGGACGTGCAGCGCCCTGCGCAGGCGCTCCTTCACCGGGCTGGAGTCCTCCAAGAGGCCTTTCACGGTCGATGCCTGGATCTCCAGGTAACGGCGCAGCGCCAGGCCGAACAGCTGGCGTTTGCTGCCGAAGGCGTTGTAGAGACTGCCCTTGCCGATACCCAGGGAGTCAGCAAGGTGCTGAGGCGTGGTGGCGCCGTATCCCTGGCTCCAAAACACCTGCATCGCCTGCTCGATGGCTGCGTCCGGATCGAACTCTTTGGGCCTTCCCATGGAGAGGACCCTAACAGGATTTCTGACCTGGAAGTCAAGTATGCAAATCGCGCCTCGCGTGCCGACTCGGCGGGAGGTCTGTGTGCACGGCCGTCGGCGGCCGGCGGGCGACCAGCCGGACTCTTCTCGCGGCCTGTGTGGCCCGAGGCGGTCACGGTGTTGCCCCTGTCGGTGGTGAGCTGCGGCGCCGTCGGCGCGTGCAGCCCCTCAAAGGCCCCCTCGTACTTGGTGTTCCCGTAGTCGGCAGTGTGCGCCATCTGGCTATGGCGGGCTAAAGTCAGAAGAGGGCGGGTGCGGTCAGTATCCCCGCGACGCGTCCGCAAGGCCCTGCCCTGCCAAGCAGAGGCACTACGTCGAAGGGCACACCAGTCATGGCACCTGAGAGTCCCCCCGCCGAGGCGTCGGGAGTCTTGGGGCGGTCTTCCTGCTCATCGCCTCGGCTGCGGCGCGATGCAACTGACCGGTCCCTGTGTCCGGGATGACCCCCAGGATCCGGAAGCGGCCGTTCGTGCCGTGCGCCGCGGACTGCCGTGGACGCCGAGGGAAGCCGGCGAGTCTCAGCCCGGAGAGGCTGGGGCCGGGAACGGCAGGCAACTGCTCGTGGCGTGGGCGAGTAGCCGGTCCGCCACGTTGTGCGGCTTCGCCCGGGTGGGCGCGGTTCGGTGTCCGCCGCTGACGAGGGCGGGGATCTTGCCCGTGTCCACCGTGATCGCAGAGGCTTTACGGCCGGGTCGAGCAGCGTGTACGCCGTGCCCGGTGTGGTCGGCCGGGCGGCGCGACCGGCCGCCGAGTCGGGCAGGGCGGCGTAGCCGCCGCCGTGCACACTGCCGACCGTGGTGTAGCGCTCCTCGCCCGGCACCCAGCCCGGCGAGGCTGTGCTACACCTCCTCCCGTGCGAAGTCCGCAGTGGCCGTGACGGCGGAGTCCTCCCGCTCGTACCTGCGGGTCCGGCCCACGGTGTCGCCTTCTACCTGGCTTTGTAAGGCGAAAGCTAGCCCTGGGTGGCCTGAGTGTCAATCATGGAAGCCAGGCGGGTTGCCCAGTCATGGTGGCCCGTCCGGGCGGTACGCCGCGGTCGGCTGTCGGCCCGGCGTTCCGCGACGCCTCTGCGCCGGCCCCGGGTCCACCGCGGATCCCGGCCCCGTGAGGGTCAGGGTGCGGTCGGAGACCGAGGTGTCGCCGGCCGGGGCGGGCGGGGTGGCCGACAGCCCAGGCCGTGCATCCGCAGGGCCTGCCGGGTGTACGTCCACGGAGGTGTCGGCCGGCCGGTCCGGGATGCTCGGCTTCCCGTGGCGCCGCGCCACGAGGGCCCGAGCGCCGAGGGCCTATGCGGCGCGACTGCTCGGTGGACTCCCGGGGACCTGGAAGTCCCGGCTTTGATCAGTGGACGGTGATCTGCGTCAGGTCGATGGCGACGAGAAGCGGCGTCGGTACGGAGCGGCCGTCCTCGCGGACGGGGACGACGCGGCGGCGAGTGGGGAAGACCAGGCCGGAGACCTCCTTGTGGGTGTCGCTGTAGTGCGCGGCCGGTGAAGCACCGAGAACCTCTGCGGCGTAGTCGTGGCGACGGAGCAGGCCGGTGGAGTCGAAGTGGAAGACCTGCTCCCTGCTGTGCGTGGCGATGTCCTCGGGGAACACCGCGCGCAGCCGGCGCCGTCTCTCGCCGGCCTCCTCCCACGGCTCCAGCTCCTCCACCTGCACGCCGGGCATGGTCAACAGAAAGGGGGCGGTCAGGTAGTTCCACATGGCATAACCCCCGAAGTACAAGGCGTGCAGTCCAAGGCGTGCAGTCCGTCCCACGGCGAGTCGGGGCCGTGTCCGGTGAAGGCCATGCGTGGGGAACGGCGCTGCGTAAGCACGTTGCCTGCGCGATCCTCGATCCACACCCGGCCGGGAGTGAACACCCCGCGCAGCCCGGGTCCGGTGAAATCGTGGTACACGAGGTGCTGGCGGCGCACGTCGAGGGCGAAGTCGGCGGTGGCGAAGATCCCTTCCTGCCTGCGCGAGCCCCACAGGAGCCCGCCCACGGAGCCCCGTACGTGAATCGACCGGACTCGGCGCCAGCGGTCGAGACCGCCGTGGGCAGGGAGTGCGTGGTCCAGGAGATCGGACATGTCGCGATTCCTCTTCGTGTTCATGTGTTCATGGCGGCGGGCACAGCTTCGGCCACGCACCCGTCCGTGAAGTCAGTTGGAAAATCAAACCAGATTTGCCTTACTCGCCTTGACTCGGGGCGTCGCGCCTGCCTAGTGTCCTAGGTAGACAGAACGTTCTCCCTCTTGGAGTCGACATGATCAACGATGCCCACGACGCCCCGGCGGTGGTGCTCATCCACGGGTTGTGGGTGACTCCTCGCAGCTGGGAGCACTGGGTCGCGCACTACACCGCCCAGGGGCTCCAGGTACTGGCTCCGGCCTGGCCCGGAGTGGAGGGGGAGGTCGAGGACTTGAGGCTGGACCCCTCGCCCATGGCCGGCATCGGCCTGGAAGAGGTGGTGAACCACTACGAGGCCATCGTGCGCAACCTGGACCGGCCCGCCCTCCTGATCGGTCATTCCTTCGGCGGGGCCGTCGTCCAACTGCTCCTCGACCGCGGCCTGGGCGCCGCAGGCGTGGCCATCGACTCGGCGCCGGTCAAGGGGGTGCTGCCCCTGCCGCTGTCCACGCTCCGCTCCACCTGGCCGGTACTGCGCAGTCCGGCCAACAAGGGCAAGGCGATGGGGCTTTCTCCCCGGCAGTTCCACTACGCGTTCGCCAACACCCTCAGCGAAGAGGAGTCCCTGGCCGCCTACGACCGCTACCACGTGCCCGGTTCGGCCCGGGTGCTCTTCCAGGGCGCCTTCGCGAACTTCAATCCGCGGGCGGTCACCCGGATCGACTTCCGCAACGACAGGCGCGCACCGCTGCTGTTCATCGCGGGCGGCGCGGACCACATCGTGCCGCCCCAGGTGAACCGGGCCAACGCCCGCCTGTATCGCAAGTCCGCGGCGCTCACCGATTACCAGGAGTTCGCCGGCCGGTCCCACCTCACGATCGGCCAGGACGGCTGGCAGGAGGTCGCCGACTACGCCATGGACTGGGCCCTCAACCGCGCACTGCTCCTTAAAACGCCGCTCACCTGACATCCCGGCGTTCCCCAGCACAGAGGCCGGAGTTGCCCGGCCTCTCCCCTCAATCACACAAGGAAGTACTCACGTCATGAACCGTCGTTCCTTCACCATCGCGGCGGCCGCGACTGCGGCAGCGGGCCTTGCGGCCACCGGGGTGCTCACCCAGACGGCCGACGCCACCACCCCGCAGACACCCAAGCCGACGGTGGTCCTCGTGCACGGCGCCTGGGCCGACGCCTCCAGCTGGAAGGGCGTGGCCGAGCGGCTGCAGAACGACGGCTACCCGGTCGCCGCTCCCGCGGTCCCGCTGCGCGGCCTGTCGAGCGACGCCGCCTACCTCGCCGACTACCTGAAGACCGTCAACGGCCCGATCGTGCTCGTCGGCCACTCCTACGGCGGCTCGGTGATCACCCAGGCCGCCGCCGGCAACTCGCACGTCACCGCCCTCGTCTACCTGGCGGCCTTCGCGCCCGACAAGGACGAGACCGCCTCCGCGCTGACCGCGAAGTTCCCCGGCAGCCACATCAGCGACGACCCGAACGCCTCCATCCCGACGGCGCTGAGCCCGGTGCCCTTCGCGCAGAACGGCACCACGAACGTCGACCTCTACATCAAGCCGGACAAGTTCCGCGACGTCTTCCTCAGCAACCGTCTCAGCACCCAGGAGGCCGCCGTGCTCGCCGCGACCCAGCGGCCCGTCACCCCCCAGGCGCTCGGCGAGCCCTCCGGGACTCCGGCGTGGAAGACCATCCCCTCCTGGTACCTCGTGGCCGGCGACGACCACCTGATCCCGCCGGCCGCGGAGCGCTTCATGGCCCAGCGCGCCCACTCCCACACGAGCGAGGTCGACGCGCCGCACGACGTACTGCTCACCAACCCCGGCACCGTCACCCACGTGATCGAGGACGCGGCGCACACCACCGTCCACTGATCACCGGGCCCGTCACAGCCTCCCGGCCGCCCATCCCTGGGCAAGCGCCCCGGGAGGCCGTGACGGGGCGGGTACAGCCGCCGGTGACCTGGCGGTCGCCCGAGCCTGAAGGAGGGTCCCTACGATATGAGCGTGCCAGCCGAACGCGATCACCAGAAAACCCCCCAGCGGTCCGCAGCGCGCGACCGTCTGCTCTCCGCGGCCGCCCGGCTGTTCTACACCGAGGGGATCCGGGCCGTGGGAGTCGACCGGGTCATCGAAGAGGCACAGGTGACGCGGGCCACCTTCTACCGCCACTTCCCGAGCAAGGAGGACCTGGTCTCCTCATACCTGCAGGCCGAGGACCAGAGCATCCGGGACAGGGTGAAGAGCGGTATGACGCACGCCGGTGCTCCCGCGGACGCGATGGGCCTGCTGATCGACGGCATCGGCCAGGAAATCTGCGCTCCCGGGTTCCGCGGCTGCCCCTTCATCAACGCCGCAGCGGAATATCCGGACAAGCAGAGCCCGGTACACCAAGCAGTGCTGACCCACCGGACCTGGTTCCACGGCGCCATCGCGGAAGCACTGCGCACCGGCGGCCACCCGGACCCGGACCACGCGGCGGATGTGCTGGTGGCCCTCCGCGACGGAGCCATGGTGGCCGGCTATCTCGGCGACGGCGACACGGCCGTGGCCTCGTTCAGCCGGGCCGCCCGCTCGCTGATCCCCGCCTGACAGGCTCGCGCAAGGTCGGCGCTGGCGCGTCGGCCTGCCGTTGAGTGACTCCACCCGCCGACGCATCGACTCCTGGCCTGTCCGGCCAGCTCTGATCGTGCGTCGACGTTTACGGGGTGGGCTCGGCCATCATGCGCTCCGGGGACGCTCGCTGCAGTGGCCTTCCTGTGCTCCAGCAGCGTCTCGAGAACAGCTGGCAACGGATCTCGGCATTCGGGTATTCCGTCACCCAGAACCCGTCCACGGTGCCGGTAAATATCACAGGCGTCGGCACCTTTTACAGCTGGAATGACGTGCGTCGCTACATGGCCACTCTTCTCGGAAATCTCAATCTTCCGCAGGAAGGCCCGACTGGTGACTGGCAGAAAACCGAACTCTAGTATGCCCTGATTTCCGCCGGTGTGGCCTTGCGCTGTTGTTGACAGGTTTCTACGTGCTGGTCTGGACGAGCAGCCTTCGCGAGGAGTTTGCCGGCAGCCGCGGGTCCAGCGGTGCAGGCGGCGGCATCCGATCAGCCGGTTTTCCGCCTCCTGAGGGCGGAGCCGCGCCCGGACACGGGACGCGGCTCCATTGAGCACGGCGTGCCCGCGAAGATGATCGCTGCCAGCGTCTCGCAGCCACTGGTATGACGGGCCCGACTCGTTCCGTGAGGTCGTTTTCGCTGTTCTTCACCCGCTGGCGCAGGCAGAGAAGTAATCGAATCGATCCGGTGCGGAGAGATGCCATGGATGAACTGACGCATCCCAAAGTCATTGCCCAGCAGCTTGCCAACGCACGTGAGTTCTGGCTCGGTTACGGAGCGGAAGGAAGACGGCGCAGCGGCCTCTTCATGTACCGAAGCGGCGTCGCCGACGCCCAGTTGAACGGCGTCGTCACCTTTTCCGGCGGCAGTTTCAAAAGTGCCCTGGAAGAGGCGGAAACCACCTTCTCCGGTCTGCCGTGGCTTTGGTGGGTCGGGCCTGACAGCCGACCGGGCGTCGTCGGGGATCTGGAGTCCCACCGGTTCTCGCAGGTCGGCTCGATGCCGGTCCTGGCGATCCGCCTGGACCGCGTCCGCAGACCGTCCCCCATGCCCGGCCTGGAGGTCAACGTCGTCGAGGACGCGGCCGAGTTGGCGGAATGGGTGCGCTGCTGGACCTGGGCGTTCGGCATGGACACCGACCTGACCGCGAAGATACTTCGGATCGAGGCGGCGCGACCGGAGAATCCTGGCAGGCTGATCCGGTTCGCCGCCCGACTCGACGGCCGGATCGTCGGCACCGCGGCGCTCTACAGCAGCCAGGGCGTGGCCGGTGTCTACGTGGTCAGCACGCTCAAGGAACACCGTGGCCGGGGGATAGGGACGCAGCTCACGGCGACCGCTCTGCAGGCGGGACACGAGCAGGGGCTGAGTATCGGCACGTTGCAGGCCAGCAGCCTGGGCCTGCCGGTCTATGAACGGATGGGTTTCGCGGAGGTCTCCCGCTATCGGCTCTTCGCCAAATCCTGACACGGCAGAGTCAGCTGAAAGGGTGTCCTGCACTCACCATGTCTGCGCAAACCGCACCAGAGGAAGGCACGGAGTGCGGAGCCGGCGAGGACGCCGAACGCGCCGCGCTCAGTTGGGCCGAGGCCGTGACCGGGCTGGCTGCTGCCACGCCCGGTGGCCACTGGCGACTTGGGGACGGGGGATCCGTACTGGCCTTCACCGGGGCCCCTGTGGCCGGGCTGAACGGCGTGCTCAACGTGGCTGCTCGTCCCCGCGCCGACGGCATCGAGGAACTGGCCGCCCTGGCGGCCAGGGAACTGACCACAGTCCCGTGGAGCATCCAGATACGTGGCGAGCCGACCGCTGGCATCGTATCGGTCGCGGAACGCCATGGGCTGACCGTGAGGTCTCAGCAGCCGTTCATGCTCAGATCATTCAGCAACGACGAGCCGGTGTCATCGTCGCGCAGGGCCTCGGTGAAGGTGCGGCGGGTCTCGGGGGACGATCACAAGGTGTTCAGTGCCGCGCTCGCCGCCGGTTTCGCGGTGCCGCAGCACGTGTTCACCGAGGTCGCCTCGCCGGTGGTGATGGCAGCGGCGGGCATGACGGCGTACCTGGCCGAGGACGAAGGGACCGCGGTGGCCACCGGTACGGCAGCCGTGTTCCAGGACTGCGTGGGCCTGTTCAACATCTCCACGCTTCCGCTCTTCCGCGGACGCGGCTACGCACGGGTGATGACCGAGCGGATCCTGCGGGAAGGGCGAGCCAGGGGTGCGAGAGTCGCATACCTTCACGCCACCGAGGCGGGTCTGCGCCTGTACGAGTCCATAGGCTTCCGCACGGTCGAGCAGTGGACCACCTTTTCCGCCCCTTGAGGATCAGACCAGCTGCCCGGTTGTCTCCGACTCCCCGCCGCTACGCGTATGGTTTGAAAATCAAACCGAGACATGATTGACTTCACTCGGGACCGGAGAACAGGCATTCAGGGTCTGACCGCCCACACAAGGGCGCTGCTCTCCGGGTGCCTCACCATCGGCCCCGGCCGGCCACCCCCGGGTCGGCCGGGGACCGATCGCCGACGGCGTCCCACCGCCCAGCTGCTGACAGGCGTGGGCCCGCGGTGCCCATCGTCTCGGCCACTGCCAGGAATCCGTCGAACCTAGTCCCGAGGAGATGGGACGTCATGAGCACCAGCCGTCTGCTTGCGCGGCCCTCCGCCGACACGGGCTCGCCGTCAGCCATCTGCGTGATGGCCGCCACCGATGCCGCGGTGCCGGCTCTGCGTGCGTTCACCAGAAGAACGGTGCACGTCTGGCACCCCGGAGAGCGGGCGGCGACGGAAGCCCTTGCGCTCATCGTCACCGAGCTTGTGACGAACGCCTGCCAGCACAGCGGAAGCCTGCAGGTGAGCGTGTATCTGTTCGCCGATGACCGGACGCTGGGAGTGGAGGTCTGCGACAACGGCGCCTGGAAAAGACCGGCCGGCGACGCGGGCCCCGCCGAAGAGGCCGTGAGCGGCCGTGGACTGCAATTGGTCGAGGCGTACGCCGACACGGTCCGAATGCGGCGGAGCGGCGGCGGCACCAGTGTGGTGGCCACCGTGGGCATCGAGACAGAAGGCAGCGGCACCGATGCGAACCCTGGAAGGTAACCGCATGCCCGACTGGACCGACGCGCGCGCAGTCGCGGAGCTGCTCCACCGGCTGGCCCACGACGTACACGCCGCATCTGCGCTCATCGCGGAACTGGACGTTGCGCAACTGCGGGCCGTGTCCGATGCCGCACTGCTCCTGCGCGAGGCCGTCGAAGACCACTTGATGTGACTGTTCCCCTGCCCGAGGGAGGGGAGCGGCCCGTGGGCGGCACCTTTCGATGCTGCCAATGGTCCTGCCGGGCCGTTGCTTCGTACCATCCGACGGCCGGAAGCCCTGGGCAAGGTCGTACGGTTGCGGCGCGCGGAGCGGCCCGTGGCCGCAGGGGCGCGGGACACCACTGGATGCCCCGTCTGTTCAAAGGACCAGACGCGTGGCCTGTGTGCTTGCGGCCCGTCGCCGTTGCAGCCAGGAGCGTCGGCCGGAAGTCCTCCACCGCGACCGCATCATGGTCACGGACAACGGACTCCGCCCACTTGCGGGTGGTGTCCTGGCGCCGCCGGCCGCCTTCTGGTGCCGCTTGACGGTCCCCGTCCTTCGCGGCCGGGCGCCCCTTCGGTGCGGCCTGCCCTTCGGCGGGGGGCTTTTGGCGGGCCATCATCCGCTGGCAGCGGGCCGGCCTCGCGCGCTCTTGGCCAGGTCGCACCACTCGCGGCAGCAAGTGCAGTGCCTGGGCCGGCGCACGGTTGAAACACTGCGCATTCGCTGGGGCTTGTTGCAACCGCTGCCGCTTCTTCCGCGTCACGGCATCTCGACGCACCGGTGGCCGGGACCGGAGGGCACATTCGAAGGCCTCTGATCCCGGACCGGTCTCCGGCTGGGCTCATTTCGGGCCTGGAAGAAGTCCTGAGGGTCAGGCCCGAAAAGGTGGCCGGTTCAGCTCCTCTTGGCGGGAACGAAGTGCGAACCGCTCTGCGCGAAGGCGTCCTTGCGGCCGGTGACGAACTCCTCGACGGTCAGGGCAGTGCGGTTGCCGATGACCTCGATGAGGTTGTTCGTGCCTTGGAAGATCCCGTTGCGGTAGTCGATCGCGATGTTGCTCAGGTGCTGGATCAGGTGGGCCGGCTTGCCCAGGGAGGCCAGTCCCTCCGCGAACTCCTCCACCTCGGTGGGCTCGTAGGTGACCGGAATGCCCAGAGCGCGGGACATCGCCTCGGCGATCTCGTGGTGGTCCATCTCCACCGGCCCGTGCAGGGGGTAGGCCTGCCGGTCGTGCGGCGCGGGGTTCTCGAGGACGGCGGCGATGACGTGCGCCTGGTCCACGCCGGCGACGGGGGCGTGCCGACCGGCACCGAGCGGAAGCCGCAGCACGCCCTCGTTGTCCTGCCGCCCCCACCACCAGCTGATCCACTCGGCGAAGAGGGTCGGCCGCAGGTGTGTGGTGAGCAGCGAGGTGCGGTCGAGCAGGCGCTCTGCGAGCCAGTGCTGGCGTGCCGCGTTGCTGGCGGCTTCGCGGCGGGCGGAGATCTGGGACATGTTGACCACGGACGTGACGCCGGCCTCGGTGGCGGCCTGGGCGAAGACGACGGTGGCGTCCAGGAGGCCGGCGTGGATCGGGTAGCAGAAGTACGCTCCGCTGACCCCGCGCATCGCTGCGCTCACATCGTGGAAGCCGAGCAGGTCACCTACGACGATCTCGGCGCCCGCGGCCGCGAGCACGCGGGAGCGGTCATCCTCCCGGTGCACGAGGGCACGTACCCGGTGCCCCCGCTCCAGCAGCAGTCGCACGGTCTCGGCTCCGGTCGTACCGGTGGCTCCGGTGATGAGGAAGAGTCGGTCGTCCTGGGTGGTCATTGCGATGTCCTTTCTGGGCGCCATTGGCTCTCGCGATCGTGGCGGGATGCGGAAGTGGGGGAGCCGGAAGCCTGATGCGAGAGCTCGGGCATCAGCGGGCGGCCGCGAGGGACGCGGCCGCGGCTTCTGGGGGTGCGGTGCTGCCGGACGTGAAGATGTCCCTGCGTTCCGGCGCCCTGGCTAACTTTTGTTTCCCGTAGTCAGCAATGTACATGCCTGATCTGGCTGTGCAAAACAAAAGTCAGACCGTTAGGGTGTCGGAGTGTGACGGTGGCAGGCGCGGTGGCCCGGCCCGTCCGCAGACGCCGCCCCCGTCGGTGCGGGCGGCTCTTCCGAAAGGGCAAATCGATCATGGTATCCGCAGATTCGCACCCCGCTGACGCCGCGGGAATCCTCCGACTCGGAGGGGATCTCCCTGTCAACCGGCTCGGCTTCGGCGCCATGCAGCTGACCGGCCCCGGCGTGTGGGGGGAACCCTCGGACCCGCAGGAAGCCGTCCGTGTGCTGCGTCGAGCCGTTGACCTGGGTGTCAACTTCATCGACACCGCGGACTCCTACGGTCCGTTCGTCAGTGAGCAGTTGATTCGCAAGGCACTTCACCCCTATCCTGAGGGGCTGGTCATCGCGACCAAGAGCGGCCTGAGCCGATCGGGCCCGGACGGCTGGAGGCCGCTGGGACGTCCCGAGTACCTGCGGCAGCAGGCCGAACTGAGCCTGCGTCACCTCGGCGTCGAACGCATCGACCTCTACCAACTGCACCGCGTCGACCCGCAGGTGCCGTTGGCCGATCAGGTCGGGGAGCTCGCGCGGCTTCAGGAGGAGGGAAAGATCCGACACATCGGCCTGTCGGAGGTGAGTGTCGAACAGCTCGAGCAGGCTCGGCGCATCGCGCCTGTCGTCTCCGTGCAGAACCACTACAACCTCGCCAACCGCTCGGCCGAGGGCGTGGTGCAGTACGCCGAGCGGGAGAACCTCGCGTTCATCCCGTGGTTTCCGATCGCCACCGGGAGGCTCGCGCGTCCGGGCGGACCGCTGGACGGGATGGCGAAGGAGCACGGGGTCAGTCCGTCCCAGCTGGCGCTGGCCTGGCTGCTGAGGGTATCGCCCGCCATGGTGCCGATCCCCGGCACCTCGAAGGTCGCTCACGTGGAGGAGAACACCGCCGCGGCTCTGGTGACGTTGACCGATGCCGAGTTCGAGGCCCTGAGCCGCGCCGTATGAGGCGTCGTGGGCGAGCCTCCGGCCGACCGCTGCGTCTCGGCCGGCCGCGGATACCCACCGGCATGACCAACCCCCCCATCCATGGAAGCGAGTGAGAAGCGATGTCCGCCAGCAGACACGAAGCCAACAAGGCGATGGTCCTGGAAGCGCTCGACGTGCTGTTCAACCAACGTGACTTCGCGGCCGCCGAGACGTTCTGGGCCCCGGACTACATCCAGCACAGTGCGATCATCGCGCCCGGCCGGGACGGATTGTTCAACCTGGTCAAGGCACTTCCGCGGCTGAGGCACGAAGCGGGATTCATCTGCGCCGACGGCGACCTGGTCATGCTGCACAGCCGCTACTCCGGGAATGAGCAGCCCTCGGCCTCGGTGGCTGTCGACATCTTCCGTATCGGGAACGGACTCCTCCAGGAGCACTGGGACGTGCTGCAGGACGAAGCCACCCGTGGGACATCCCTGAGCGGGTTGCCCATGTTCGGCGATGCCTTCCCCGGCGAACGCTGACCACCCGTCGGGTCCCGGCGGGCGGATCGGTGCGCCCGGCGCAGGAGCGCCGCGCCATGGACCCGCACGCCCGCTCGACCGCAAGAGACCGCAAATCCGGCGAGAGACGCTGTGCGCGTCTCAGGCAAGAGGAGATGGGAATTGGCCAGTCACAGCCAGCGCACGGTCATCGTGACCGCCGCGGTGGACCGGTTCCACGCCAAGGGCTACCACGCGACCGGCGTCAATGACATCGCTGTCGCCGCCGGTGTCCCCAGAGGCTCTTTCTACAACCACTTCGCGAGCAAGGAGGAGCTGGCGGCCATCGTGCTGCAGCAGTACGGCCAGACGCGCCGGCTGGAGGAGCTGAGCGATCCGGCCGTGGCGCCCCTGGAGCGGCTGCGTCGGTACTTCGAGTTCCTGCGTGACGAACAGGTGGAGCATCACTTCACCCGTGGCTGTCTCTTCGGCAACTTCGGGAGCGAGATGGCAGACCACAGTGAGGTGCTGCGCGGCGGCGTTGAACACTGTCTGGGGCGATGGCGGGCGGCGCTGACCGAGGTCCTTGCCGAAGCGGTGCGCAGCGGAGCGGTGCGTGCGGGGCTCGATCCCGAGGCGGCCGCTCTCTTCATCCTGTGCGCCTGGGAGGGCGCTCTCGTCGCCGCGCGGTGCGGTCGCTCGGACGAGGCGTTCAGCACGTTCTTCCGCGTGGTCTTCGGCAGTTTGCTCCAGCCCGGCCAGGACAACGCTCCGCTCTGAGCCGTCGCGAGCCGGGCCGTCGGTCCCGCTGTGCGGCCCTCTCGGCGGCCCGTGTGCAATCGACTTCTGCCACAGCGGCGGGGCCCGCCTCAGTGCCGGAGGTCCGACTGCTCAGGGGTGCGCTGGCGGGCGCGGTAGGCGCGAAGATTGGTGGGGTGACCGCACTTGCGTACGTCGTGCCAGACGCCGCTGTTGTTCCGTGACCGGTCGAAGAACGTCACTCGGCACCGCTCGCTGCGGCAGACCTTCAGCCGCCGCCAGGTGTCGGCCCGCTGGGCGTGGAGCATCTCGATCAGGATCAGTGAGACCACCGCCCGCCAGCCGCTGCCGGCCGGCTCCACCTGGACGGTGCCGTCAGGGTCGAGCCGGAGGGCCGCGTCGAACGGAACCTGCGGGAGCGGGCTGTGCTCGCCGGCCGGCTTTTCCCCGGCCTTGGTGAGCCCGTCGCGCAGCCCGTCGCGGAAGGCGCGCAGGCGCTGCACATCGTCGCCGTCGAGCTGGATCGGCGACTGGTCCTGCGCCGGGTTACGGTCGCGCCAGACCGTGTTCAGCCAGGCCTGGGCGTCGTCGCGGTCCAGCAGGAGATCTGTCTTCCGGGGCTTGTCGGCCGACAAGGTGTTGAGCAGATCCTGGATCAGGGCCAGCCCGTCGGGGGCGGGCTCGATGTCGTATCGGTCGGTGGCGGGCCATGTCATGAGGAATACGACTCCAGCAGCGACTGAACGTGAGGCGGAAATATGCGTAGCGCCATCGCATATTACCTCATTGTCCTGCCCTTTGGAGATTGCGAGGGCTGCGTGGCGTTCGGGGCGGGGTGCGGGCGCCGGGGGGTGGCGTCCGGCTTCGTCCGGCGGTCCGCGCCGGCACTCTGGTGCGGCGGTGGCGGCTGGCCTTGCGTGAAGACGTGCGCACCAGTACAAAGTAATAGGCAAAAGGCTTTTGCCTATTACGATCTTGCTTGATCGTCTGGCGCTCTTTGCTGCCCGGCCTCCTTCCCAGCCTCCGACCGAACAAGGGAGCTCTCATGCCGCACGGCCAACTGACGTACGAGGTCTTCGTCGCCCCGGGGATCCCCACGACGGTCACGGATCTGCCGCCCGACCTGGACCGTCGGATGTGGTCGCCGATCTCCTCGACCCTCATCCAGGGAGAACGGGACGCCGTGCTCGTCGACCCGCTCATGACGATCGCCCAGGCCGACGCGCTGAGCGAGTGGGTGGCGGCCCAGGGCAAGCGGCTCACGGCGGTGTACATCACTCACGCACACGGCGACCACTGGTTCGGACTCGCGAAAATTCTCAAGGAGTTCCCGAAGGCCCGTGCACTGGCCCTGCCGCATGTGGTCGAACGCATGCGGACGCAAGCGAACCCGGACTTCGTGAAGTCCTTCTGGAACGCCCGCTTCCCCGGCCAGATCCCCGAGAACCTCGTGCTGGCCCAGCCCATGGACGAGCCGTTCATCGAGCTCGAGGGACACCGGCTCGAAGCCGTCCCGCTCGGGCACACGGACACCGACGACACCACGTGTCTGCACGTACCCTCCCTGCAGCTGGTGGTGGCCGGGGACGCCGTGTACAACAACGTCCATCTCTACCTCGCCGAGTCTGCCCAGGAGGGCAGGCAGGAATGGCTCGCGGCGCTCGACCGTATCGAAGCCCTTGACCCGCGGCTGGTCGTGGCCGGCCACAAGGACCCCCAGGCACCGGACACGGCGGTCGCCATCGAGGAAACGCGGGCCTACATCCACGACTTCGCGCGCCTGGAGCAGGACGCGGAGTCCGTCCTGGAGCTCTACGAAGCGATGCTCAAGATCCACCCCGACCGGATCAACCGCGGGGCGTTGTGGGGGTCGGCGCGGTTCGCTCTCGGGTGAGCGGCGGGTGTGCGTGAGGAGCACTGAGCGCCGGGAACTGCTGACGGGGCCCTGAAGAGCCCGGCCCATCGCGGGCCGGGCCTTCGTCGTGTCCGCGCCGTGCACACCGGTGGACGGCGCAAGCGGCAAGCGCCGCACCGCCGTGAGGCACGAGCGGCCGGGCCGCGGCAGACGATGCCGTGAGGGTCGCGTGCGACAGCGTGGCCGGAGCGATCCGCCGGGCGGTGCGCTCCGGCCACGCCGTGGTGCCGGGACTGACAGCCGGGGTGGTGCCGGATGCCGGCCGGGGCAGAGAGTGCCGCCGGCCGGCAGCACGCGTCAGTCCAGGGCGGCGGCCCGGACCTCTTCATGGCTGACCGCGACGACCGCTTCCTGCGCCGTCGCGCGACGCGCGGACAGGGCCATGAATCCCAGAGCGAGGATGCAGGCGACCGCGCTCGCGACGGTTCCCAGCGCCGCGGAACTGCGGACACCGACGGCGTTGACCGCGACGCCGCTCAGCAGCGAGCCGCTCGCAACGGCCACCTGCACCACGGCCGTGAAGGTCGCGTTGACGGCCTCGGTGGAGAACCTGTCCTGTCCGTCGGTGTAGAGCCAGTGCTGCAGAGCCACCGGCGCGTTGCCCCACGCCAGCCCCCACAGAGCGAGCCCCACGCAGACGGACGCCGTCACCGTGCCGCCCGCGCTCAGCGCAAGGAGCCCGCCGGCACCGAAGACGAGGGTGGCGATCACGGTGCCGCGGATGCTGCGCCCCAGGAGCGCCCCGCCGCCGAAGTTGCCGACGATGGTCAGCGCGCCGTACCCCAGCAGCAGCCCGCTGGCCAGTCCGGCGCTGAGGCCGGTGACGTCGTGAAGGTAGGGAACGACGAAGGTGTAAGCGCTGAACTGGGCGAACACGACGAGGAAGACGACGGCGAGGATGACGTTCGCGGGCACCGAGCGCAGGAGCGGACGGAAGTGCGCCATCGTCACGCGGTCCGCGGTGGGTATCTTCGGGATCGCCAGCGCCTGGACGAGGGCGGCGACGACCGCGACCGCGGCGGCCGCGACGAACGTCGCCCGCCAGCTGGTGTGGGTGGCGATGAGGCTGCTGCTGGGCACACTGACCACGGATCCCACCGCGATGGCACCGAAGACGACCGACGACGCGGTGTGCACGATCCGTGCGGGAACGAGCCGGGCCGCGGCGGAGACGGAAGTGGCCCAGACGCCGCCGATGCTGATGCCGAGGATCAGCCGGGAGACCAGCATCATCGAGAAACCGGTCGTCGCGGCGGACAGGATGCACGACACGGCGATCAGTGCCGTGAGTCCGATGATGGCCAGGCGCCGGTCCAGGCGTCGCATGAGGACGGTCGCGGCGGGTGCGGCGACCGCGCCGGAGAGGGCGGGCAGGGTCACGAGCAGTCCGGCGGTGCCTTCGCTGACGCCCAGCCCGGCGCTGATCTGAGGCAGCGCGCCGACCGGCACGAACTCCGAGACGACCACGGCGAAGGAGCCCAGGGCGATGGCCACCACCGGTAGCAGCGGATGCCTGGGGCGCGGACGGCCGTGCGAGGCGGAGGGCGGTGAGGACATGACAGTTGCCTTTCTCGGAGAAACGATCTTTTGAGACCGATCGGTGCGGAATGAGGGTGTGTGAAAGACGCGACGGACGGGAGCGGGGTGAGGGTCGGTTGAGGGCGGTGGGTCAGCGCACAGACGACAGCAGATCGTCCGCAGCCGCGTCGAGCTCCGGGTCCGTCGACCCCAGGCGCGCCTGCACGCGCAGACCGAGCCAGCCGTTGTGGACCGCCTGCGCGGCGCGGTCGAGCCGCTGCGGCCGGGCGGTCGCCCACCGCTCCTCCTGGCCCAGGAGCCAGGCGATCCGCTCGGTGGAACGAGCGAAATATCCGCAGACGGCGGTGTGCACGGCCGGGTCATCCGGGCGCTCCGCCGCCGCGTTCACGGCGAAGCACCCCGCCGGGCAGCCGGGCAGGCGTACGCGTGAGCGAAGCAGCGCGCGTACGCCGACGAGTCCTCCGCGCGGTGCGGCCTCGACCGCTTGTGCGTGGGACTCCTCCGCGTGCTCGATGTAGGTCGTGAGCGTGCGCAGGTAGAGGTCGTGTTTGCTGCCGAAAGTGTCGTACAGGCTGCGCTTGCCGATTCCCATGGCAGCCGCGAGGGCATCGGTGGAGGTGCGCTCGTAACCGTTCTGCCAGAACTCGAACAGCGCCTTCCGCAGCGCGTAAGCCGGTTCGAAGCTCTTGGTTCGTGCCATGAGGACCCTCCTGACGAGAACAGTAGGTAATGAGACCGATCGGTGCAATATGCGGCGAGGAGACGGACGCCACACTTCGCCGCCGCTCCGGCCGGCATGGGGCCGCTCCCCGCCGCACCGCGGTTCACATCTCGATGGCGACCTTGCCCAGGTGTGCGCCGGAGGCGAAGTAGCGCAGCGCTTCGCTCAGCTCCGCCAAGGGGAAGGCCCGGTCGATCACGGGCCGTAGTCCGGATTCCTCGACCGCTCGGACCAGGTCGCGCTGCTGCTCGTGGTTGCCGACGAGGACGCCGTTCAGCCGGATCTGCTTCATGTTGATGGCGCCGGTCGGGATGTCCCCGGACAGCCCGCTCAGGACGCCGATCACGGAGACGCGTCCACCGACGCGGACCGCCTGGATGGACTGCGGCAGGGTGGACGGACCGCCCACGTCCAGGACGAGATCCGCACCGTGGCCGTCCGTCAGTTCGCGGACCCGGTCCCCCCACTGGGGCTGGGACCGGTAGTTGACGACATGGTCCGCTCCGAGCGCCGTTGCGCGTTCGAGCTTCTCGTCGGAGGAGGAGGTGACGATCGCGGTGGCGCCGGAGAGCTTCGCGAGCTGCAGGGCGAAGACGGAGACGCCGCCGGTGCCCTGGAGCACGACCGTGTCACCGGGCCTGATGCCGCCGTTCTCGTGCAGGGCCGTCCATGCCGTGAGCCCGGCCACGGTCAGGGTGGCGGCTTCGGCGTGGGAGTAGCCGCGCGGGGCCCGCTCGAACTGGGCGGCGGGCGCGACGACGACCTCGCGTGCGTAGCCCGGCACACCTATGCCGGGAGTGGTGCCGAAGTGGTCGATCACCGCCCTGCCCGCCCGCCATCCGGGGAAGAAGCGCGCGAAGACCGCGTCGCCGACGGCCAGTTCGGTGACTGACTCGCCCACGGCCTCGACCACTCCTGCTCCGTCTGCGAGGGGTACGTGGCCGACCGGGGTGTCCGTGCTGCCCACGACGATGGTGTCGTGATAGTTCAGGGCGCCCGCGTGGACGCGTACCCGCACTTCACCTGGTCCGGGCTGGCCCGGATCCTGGAGGTCGGTGACCTCCAGGACGTCCTTTTCACCGGGATGCCTGACGATGACGGCCTTCATGGCGCTTCTCCTTCACATGACGACGGGTGGGCCGCCGGGACGCGTGGCGCTGGCACGTCCCGACGGCCGAGAAAAATAGATTACATACATCATCTATTTTGGACGCGTCGGGGGGCGGGGGATCGGTCTGCGGTGCGGCCGGCGGGAGGCGTCAGCGGTCCGACGCCGCGACCGCCGTGCGGGCTGTGTCCAAAAGCTGCTCCGACAGGGGGGATCCGGCCGTCGCGCGGGCCAGTACCAGCGCTCCGACCATGGTGCAGAGCATCGCAAGGGCCTCGTCGGGCACCGCCGAGCCGTCGGCCTCGGCCTCGTGTGGGGGCGCCGCCGTGTTCGCCGTGTCCGGCGCCCCCTCTGCGAGCCAGCCGGCCAGCTCGCGGACTCCGTGGACGTACCGCTCCTTGGCCGGCGAGCCCGGCGGCTGCCGGGCGACGTCCGTGCCGAGGGCGGAGGCGGGGCACCCGGTTGCCGCACTGTCGCGGTGCTCGGGCGAGAGGTAGTAGTCGATCAGCGCCTCACGGGCCGCGGCGCGATCGCCGTCGCCCGCCGCCTCGAACCCGGCCAGGAGTGCCCGCAGCTCCTCGAAGGCACGCTCCGTGGCCTCGCCCTGGAGGGCGTCCTTGGAGCGGAACTGCCGGTAGAAACCGCCGGTCGTCAGCCCTGCCGCGCCGGTCAGCTCCGCGAGGCCGACCTGGAAGCCCTGTTCCCGGAACATCCTCGAAGCGGTGGCGACGATCTGCTCCCGGTGCTCGGCCGCCTGTGCGCGTGACGCCCGGCCCATGGCGCCACCCCTTCCTGTCGCGTCGGCCTCCGATCCTATGGCCGGCGCATCCGTCATCCAGTCTTGCGTGAAATAGTCATAGCTAATACAGTTATTTCACTCTGTGGGTGGCGGCGCAGTTCCCCGTCAGTCCCCTGTGGCGGCGGTCGGCAGACGGTACGGCCGCCGCACCGCGCAGGCTGAGCACGCGGACCACGTGCACCCCGGAGATTCCGTGCGGCAGTCAGGATCGTGCGGAAATCAGCCTGAAAGGTGCACAGATGTTCGTCGATGCCGCAGATCTGGACGCCAAGTCGGCCTACAAACTCCTCATCGGGGGGATCATTCCTCGCGCGATCGCCTGGGTGAGCACGGAATCCGTCGACGGCGTGGGAAACCTCGCACCGGTGTCCTTCTTCACGGCTGTGGGCCGCAAGCCGCCCATGCTGTCGATCTCCCTGCAGCCCCGGGCGGACGGCGTCACGCTCAAGGACACGTTCATCAACATCCGCGACACGGGTGAGTTCGTGGTCAACACGGCCACGCTGCCCCTCGCCGGCCATCTGCACCGTTCGGCCTTCGAGTTCGAGAGCGACGTCGACGAGTTCACCGCGTTGGAGCTGGAGACCGAGGCCTCGCAGGAGGTACGTCCGCGGCGGGTGAAGGACACGCCCATCGCCTTCGAGTGCCGGCTGCGGCGCATCCTGCCCATCGAGGGCAGCCTCGACCACGTGGTGTGGGGCGAAGTGGTGCGCTTCTACATCCGCGACGACCTCTACCTGCCGGGCGGGCGCATCGACACGGCCGCCATTCCGTCCGTCGGCCGCCTGGCGGCGGAGTACACGCTGGTGAACACCGTCTTCACCACACCACTCGACGACGACCTCGTCGCCAGGCATGCGCAGACACGCATGCACCGTCTCGACGAACACGCCTCCAACTGGTCGCCCATCGACACCGACGCGTGGTCTCCGTCCGGCTCCACCATCACCGAAGGGCCCAAGGCATGACCCAGACAGCGGGTTTGACGAGAACCGAGCGGGTGGCGGACACCGACATCCGCTTCAGGCGCCGGGGCACCGGTGACACAGCCCTCGTGTTCGTTCACGGCTTCCTGGACGACCAGTACGTCTGGGAAGGAGTGATCGACGCGCTGGCCGCACCCGGCTTCGAGTACGTCCAACTCGATCTCGCCGGCAGCGGGGACCGCACCGCCTCCGGCGGGCCGTTCGACCTGACCCGCTTCTCGCGGGACGTCGGAGCGGTCGTGGAGGCGCTGAACAAGCCGTTCGTCCTCGTGGGCCAGAGCATGGGGACCCTCGTCGCCGAACTGGTGGCAGCGGGCCACTCCTTCCCCGCGCTCGGCCTGGTACTGCTCTCACCCGTGCCGCTGGCCGGTGTCGGCCTCCCCGCAGAGGCGGCCGAGCAGTTCCGCTCGCTGGGCGGCGACGCCGACGGCCAGCGCACGGTACGCCGGCAGCTGTCCGTCACTCTGGCGGAGGCGGAACTCGACCGGCTGGTCGTGACCGGCGCCCGGATCCCGGAACCCGTAGTCCGTGATCTGGTCGACTGCTGGAACGACGGAGACCCGCTCGGGCAGACGCCGAGCGAGTACCAGGGACCCGTCCTGGTGGGCCGCGGCGCCGCCGACGGCTTCGTCACCGACGAGCTGGTGAAGGCCCACGTGCTGCCCCGCTTCCGGGCACCGGAGTCCTTCGCGGTCCAGGGCGCGGGCCACTGGGCCCACGTGGAGGCGCCCGCGGAGGTCGCCGCCCGGATCGAGGCATTCGTCACCGGCCTTCTCACGGCGGCCGGCAGCACGCCGCAGGCGCCCGGCCGGGGCTGGCGGGACGCCTTCGCCAGCAAGACCGACACCGCCTTCGCCGACGCGTTCGCCGAGGACATCGTCCTGGAGGCGAGCGTGCTGGCCATCCCCGTCCAAGGACGCGACCAGGTCAAGGCCACGATGAGCGCGGCGAGCCGGATCTACGAGTCCCTGGAGTTCGTCCGGGAGACCACTGCCGGGCCGCGCACCTACCTGGAGTGGGAGGCGACCGCCTTCGGCGGCCACGAGATCTTCGGCGTCACGGTCCTCACCAAGGACGACGAGGACCGCATCAGCCATGTGGCCATCCATCACCGGCCCCTGGAGGCGGCTTTGAGATTCTCCGCCGAGCTGGGCGAGCGCCTCGCCGGAAGCGTCGACCCCGGCCACTTCTACAACGCCCACTGACGACCCTCGGAACGGAAAATACGCCATGGCCACACGCGAAGACGTGGAGTTCGAGGCCGAGCCGGGACTGACCCTGCGCGGATGGTTCTACCTGCCCGACGGACCGGGCCCCCATCCGGCGATCACGATGGCGCACGGCTTCGCCGGGGTCAAGGAACAGCGGCTGGCGCAGTTCGCCGAGGTGTTCGCGCAGGCCGGGTTCGCCGTCCTGGTCCACGACCACCGCAACTTCGGCGCCAGCGACGGCACACCGCGCCACGACATCGACCCCTGGCAGCAGATCAAGGACTGGCGCCGGGCCGTCTCCTACCTGGAGAGCCGACCGGAGGTCGATCCCCGGCGCATCGGCGTGTGGGGGACCAGTTACTCCGGCGGCCACGCACTCGTCCTGGGCGCCACCGACCGGCGCCTGCGCTGCGTGGTCGCTCAGGTGCCCACCATCAGCGGATACGAGCAGGGGCTGCGCCGGGTGGCTCCGGACGCCGTCGCCCAGCTGAACGAGGTCTTCGCCGCCGACGAACGCGCGCAGTTCCGCGGCGAGGAGCCCCGCACCCAGGCGATCGTCAGCTCCGACCCGTCGGTGCCTGCCTCCTACCGGGCTCCCGACGCCGTCGACTTCTACCTGAGCACGGCCCCCGACGGCTGGGAGAACAAGATCACTCTCCGGTCCAACGCGGCGGCCCGCATGTATGAGCCCGGGTCGTGGATCTCCCGGATCTCGCCGACGCCCCTGCTGCTGATCGTCGCGAAGAACGACCCGATCACTCTCACGGACCTGATGCTCTCCGCCTACGAGCGCGCCCTCGAACCCAAGCGACTGCAGCTCGTCGACGGCGGCCACTTCGCGTCCTACCTCTCCGAATTCCCCACGACGAGCGCCGCCGCCCGCGACTGGTTCACCCGCCACCTGGGCTGACACACCGACTGGTTCCGCTTCCGCATCCCCTCCGCACGCCCGGCCGCCGACAGCCGGCCCATTCCCCGAGAAGGACCCCATGCCCCGTCTCACGTACACGATCGACGACCGTCTGGCGACCGTGGTGCTGCAAAACCCGCCCCAGAACCGCCTGGACAAGCCCCTGGTGGAGGAACTCGCCGAAGCGCTGGCGGCCATAGCATCCAGTGACGCCCGAGCCGTCCTCCTGCGCGCCGACGGGCCGGACTTCAGCTTCGGCGGCGACATCATGGACTGGCCCGACATGAACGTACGCGAACTGCGCACCCTGTTCGAGCGGTACATGAACGTCTTCAACGAGTTCGAACGGCTGCCCATCCCGGTCGTCGCCGCCGTGCAGGGCCTGTGCGCCGGCGGCGGATTCGAACTCGCACTGCGTGCCGACGTCATCTTCGCCGCCCAGAGCGCGCGGTTCGGTCACCCCGAGCAGTCGCTCGGTCTCGTCACCCTGCTCGGCGGCATCTACCGGGCCGCCGAGCGCGCGGGGCAGGCCCGCGCCTCCGAGTGGGCCCTGACGTCGGAACAGATCTCGGCCACGGCCATGGCCGAGGCGGGCGTGGTGAACCGGGTCCTTGACGACTCCGCGCTGGAAAAGGAGGCGAAGGCGTTCGCACACCGGCTCACCAGCGGCCCCACCCGGGCCTACGCCGCGCACAAGGCACTGCTGCGGGCCTGGCGCGTGGGCGGAACCGCTGCGGCCGACGAGGCGATGTTCGACATAGCCCTGCCCCTGTTCGAGACCGAGGACGCCAAGGCCGGTCTGACCTCGGCCGTGAACGCCCTCAAGGCCGGACAGCCGCGCCCGGTGCTGGATTTCAACGGGCGCTGACGTCGGCCGCCGGGAGGATGAGGCGGCGGATGGCGGGGCAGCTGTCAGGCCTGGGCCCCGCCCGACACGGCGAGATCCGACTGGTGCACATCGCGGTCCGCCGTGATGACGGACGAGGGACCCAGAACCTCACCACACGCGCCGCAGTGGGTCTCCGGGTGCAGTACGGCACCGCAACTGTGGCGGAAGGCGACGATGTTCTCCGGGTCCGTCCGGGCATACCGGTCACCCCAGTCGCGGATGGTGTGCAGGATCATGATCAGCTGGTCGCCCGCCTCGGACAGGCCGTACTCGTAGCGGGCGGGGCTGGTCTCGTACTGCTGTCTGGTGATGACCCCGGCGGCCTCAAGGGACTTGAGCCGACTGGCAAGGATGTTCCGGGCGGCACCGGTGTTGAAGACGATGTCGTCGAAGCGGCGGACGCCGAAGGCGATCTCGCGCAAGGCCAGCAGGGCCCACTTCTCGCCCAGGATGCGCATCGCCGCGTCGATGGAACACACACGGGGGTCTGGTGTCCTGGCTCTTCTCACGCGACGAGGGTAGCCACACCCTGCTGGGTTGTCAAATGCTACTCAGCAGGTCACCGGCTTGACGAAAAGAGCTGGTGGGTCTTAACTGAAGTGGATAGCAAAACAAAACCCACCAGGAGGGCCTTCATGGTCTACATCTCCGACACGGCGGCAACCCTTCATGTCGAGGGCCGTCTGGCCCGGTATGCCTACCGGGACTTCGGCAAGGCCGCGCCGGTACCCCCGCTGGTCCTGCTGCAGCGCTTCCGCGGCACCCTCGACCACTGGGACCCGGCCTTCCTCGAAGTCCTCGCCCAGGACCGGCGGGTCATCATCTTCGACAACGCCGGCGTCAGCGAGAGCACCGGCGAGGTACCGACGACCATGGAGGGCATGGCGGAGTCGGCGTTCGACTTCCTGGCGGCCCTGGGCCTCGACGAGGTCGACCTGCTCGGCTGGTCGGTCGGCGGCTTCGTGGCGCAGCTTGTGACGCTCGACCACCCCGAGCTGGTCCGGAAGCTGATCGTGGCCGGCAGCGGTCCGGGCGGCGTGCCCGGCACGCCGGAGCTGGAGCAGCGCGTCGTGGAGTACATGACCTCACCGGTGCCCTCCCAGGAGGCGTTCCTGTACCTCTTCTTCGGGCTCACCGACGAGGGAGTGCGGCTCGGCAAGGAGTCGCTCGCCCGGCTCGAAACCCGTCTTCAGCACTCCAAGGCGGACGTCCCGCCCGAGCAGTGGACCCACCAGCTCCAGGCCATCCAGCGCTGGAGCAGCGGTACGGGCTCGGCCTGGTCCCGGCTCGAGGAGCTGAAGCTGCCGGTCCTGGTGGCCAACGGCTCGCATGACGTCATGGTGGACTCCGGCAACTCCTTCGCCATGGCCCAGAAGCTGCCCACTGCCAGGACGGTGTTCTACAGCGGCGCCGGCCATGCCTTCCTCTTCCAGCACCCCGAGGAGTTCGGCGGTGTGGTGCTGGACTTCCTCAACCGACAGGAGAAGTGACCATGCCCTCATACGGATTCTTCGTGGAGTTCGAAGCCAAGCCGGGCAAGGAGGACGACGTGGCCCAGTTCCTCGTCGACGCCAAGACACTGGTCGACGCGGAGCCAGGCACCCTGGCCTGGTTCTCCTTCCGGCTCGGCCCCAGCTCCTTCCGGATCTTCGACGCCTTCCGGACCGAGGAGGACCGCGAGGCGCACCTGCAGGGCAAGGTGCGTGAGCAGATCGAGGCTCGTGCCGACGAGCTGTTCAGCGCCTTCCCCACGATCACTCCGGTGAACCTGCTCGCCGCCAAGCTCCCCGGCCAGATGACCGAGTAGGGGATCGGGCGTCGGCCGGATCGGCCGGGCGGAACGACAGGCGGATTGGTCATTCGGCCTACCGGCCTGCGGCTGTCGGCCCGGGCCGGACTGTCGCACGGTTTCATCCGGGACATGGACGGCGTAGCGGTCTGCGGCCACCGACAGGCGGCAGACCGCTGCGCACTCTTCTCCTTCGGCCGTCAGCGCCTGACTCGAGCAGACGGCCGGGTGGCTGAGCCGGTGATCAGAGCGCAGACGCCCGGGCGTCGCCGTCGGTCGCAAAGCCGCCACGTCGGCCTACCGCCATCACGGCACAGCCGCGCACACGCTGAGCGGCGGCAGGGGTTCCTCCTTCGCCACTCCCGCAGGATGGCTGTGCCTGGAACTGGTGATGAGAACTTCTGAAAACTTGCCAGGGCTACTCGTCGCCCCACTCGGTCCGGCCCTCGAGAAATTGTCAAGAGTTGTGGGTGGGGTGGCCAAGGGATGCGTCCGTCGGTGAGGTGGATAGCCTGCCTCCATGGTTATGGGCGAGGGGGCCGAGCGCATCGGTGCCGATCTTGAGGGTCAGGGTTGGGGTGCAACGCGCGCCTGGGTGGAGAAGGGGCTGTCCGAGGCAGAGCACGTCGAAGACGTTGCGCGGTTGCGTGGCGGTTGGACGTCGGAGATGCGCCGTCTGGGCATCTTCGGGCCGGGTGGTCGACGCTCGCTGGTCCTGCGGTCCTTCGTCAAGCCCTTCTTCGTTCGACACGCGGAGGGCCTGCTGACCCGCGAGGCAGCCGTTCTGCGTCTGCTCGGCGACACGGAGGTGCCCGCGGCCGCGTTTGTGGCAGTGGACGCAACGGCGCAGTACTGCGACCACCCCTCCTTGCTGATGTCCCTGCTGCCCGGGACCGTGCGCCTGGGCGATGAAGGGGCTGACCAGCGCGCCGACCTGCTGGCCCGTCAATTGCTGCGTATCCACCGGCTGCCGGTGGCCGCAAAGGCACGTCCTCGCACCTATCAGGCGTGGACCTCTCCTGAGCGGGTAAGCCCGCCCGAAGACACCCAGCAGCCTGAGCTGTGGCAACGGGCCGTGGACGTTATTCGCCGCGAGCCCCCGGACTACCGGGCCTGCTTCCTGCACCGGGACTTCCATCCCGGCAATGTCCTCTTCACGGGCAACGGCAATGGTCTGCAGATCAGCGGCGTCGTCGACTGGGTCGAGACCTCCTGGGGGCCGGCCGACTTGGATGTGGCTCACTGCTCCACAGCCCTGGCTCTGCTGCACGGGGTTCCCACGGGCATGCACTTCTCCGACGAGTACGTTGCGGCGGGAGGCACGCTGGCCGAAGATCGCGCCGCCCATCTGTACTGGCGGCTGCTGGACGCCTTGGCCTTCGCTCCGGACGCCGAGAAGGTCGCTGTCCCCTGGCGTGAATTGGACCGTGCCGATCTGACCCCCGCCGTGCTGACCAAGCGGCTGGAGGGTTACCTCCAAGCCCTTTTTGACCGCTACGCCTGAACCAGATCTGCAACCTGCGGGCAGGGGACCTGGACCAGCGGGCCTGTCATGCTATGAGTTCTTTGGGACGCTCGACGAGGTGGCCGCGTTCGAAGTGGGCTCCGGCACGGACGAGGGCGACGAGGTGGGGTGCGTTCACCGCGCGCCAGCGGGCCTGGGCGGACTCGATGAGCTTGAAGACCATGGCGAGGGCGGCGGCCCGACTGCCGGCGCCCTTGGTGACCTTGGTCCGAAGTCGCACGGTGGCGAAGGTCGACTCGATGGGGTTGGTGGTCCGCAGGTGGATCCAGTGCTCGGCGGGGAAGTCGAAGAACGCTAGGAGCTCGTCCTCGTCGTCGGTGATCCGCTTGGCGACCTTGGGGTACTTCGCCCCGTAGGCCCGTTCGAAGTCGCGGACGGCTTTGGCCGCGTGTTCCTTGTCCTCGGCGTTGTAGATCTCCTGGATCGCGCGCTTGGCCGCGGGCTGGGCGGATTTCGGAAGCGCGTCGAGCACATTTGCGGTTTTGTGAAGCTGTAAGAAAACAAGGTGTTGCCCTTCCGGGTACGGCTCGTTGACCCGGCATGGGCATATCAAGCGAGGTCCGCGAGCAACTCGTCTTGCGGTTCCGGGTGCTGTTCCCGCACTTGAACGAACGGCAGCAGCGGCTGGTGCTTGCCCAGGAGGCCCGGCTGTTTGGGCACGGCGGAGTGCGGGCAGTGGCACGGGCGTCTCAGGTCAGCGAGACGACTGTCCGCAACGGGGTGTTTGAGCTGGAGGCCGGCGAGGATCCCCTGCCGGTTGGTCGGGTCAGAAGGCCCGGCGGAGGACGGCGGCCTGCCGAAGAGCTGGACCCGGACCTGGTGCCCGCCCTGCTTGGCCTGGTCGAGCCGGATGAGCGCGGTGATCCGATGTCACCGCTGCGGTGGACGACCAAGTCGCTGCGAAACCTGGCAGAGGAACTGACCCGCCAGGGTCATCGGGTCTCCGCGCCGACCGTGGGAAGGCTGCTGAAGGAACAGGGCTTCAGCCTCCAGGCCAACACCAAGACCCTTGAGGGGAAACAACACCCCGACCGGGACACCCAGTTCCGCTACATCAACGAGCAGGTCAAAGCACACCAGGCGGCCAGGCAGCCGGTGATCAGCATCGATGCGAAGAAGAAGGAACAGCTCGGCCACCTGCCCAACGCTGGACGACAGTGGCGACCCAAAGGCGACCCGGTCGAGGTCGAGGACCACAGCTTCTTCTTCACCGGACCAGACGTCCCGCACGCGATCCCGTTCGGCGTCTACGACATGAACGAGTTCGACCCGGTCACCCCCGGGGTCCGCGCGGCGGTCGAGGCTCAGCCGGAAGTCGATGGCGCTCATGATGCCGTCACCGAACTCCTCGTGTATCAGCTCCTTGATCGCGGGACCGTAGACCGCGACGATCTCACGGAGTCGGTGGATCACCGGATCCCCGGCCACGGCCGTGGCGTTCAGCCCGCGGGTGGGAGGGTCTGCAGGACGGTGACGGCTTCGACGGGCAGCTCGAAGATCGACACGATCCTTTCCGCCTGGTCTTTCGAGAAGGTCATCTGGCTGAGACAGGCGGCGGTCACCCACTCCTTGCTCGCGCCCAGCTCACGGGCGACGTCAGCCCATGCGATCCCCTTTCTGATCCTCGTCTCAACGATCTGTTCGGTCAGGGTCGTCCTGTTCATGAAGCGGTGTCCTTGACGGGGGACGAGGATGTCAGTGACCCCGCCAGGGCCTCGACGGCCTCGGCCGTCGTCCACGTCGCGGCGGCCAGGTAGCGGAAGTTGATGAGAGCGGAGAGGTAGCCGTCGCCTTCGGGGAGCCGGGGGCCGGCCGTGGCGTCCCGGACGACGACCACCTCGAAGCCCTGCTCGACGAGTTCACGCAGGTGGCCCTCGACACACAGGTTGGCGGCCATCCCGGCCAGAAGCACCTGTGAGACGTCTCGCTTGCGCAGTTGGAGGACGAGGTCGTTGGAGTCGGGCCCCACGATCTTGTGCGGTGAGGCGACGACGGTGCGCCCGTCGAGGATGTGTTCGCGGTAGGCGGGCAGGAAGTCTGCCCCGGAGCCCTCGAATCCGTCGAGAGTGAGAGGCCCCCGACGGCTGAACATGCTGACGTCGTGCATGTACTGCTCCAGCGGGCCGCCGAACCGCCAGGCGTCGTCCGAGGGGTAGTAGTAGTGGGGCGAGATCGCCACGGCGACGTCGGCGGCCTTGGCGGCCTGAAGGAGTTGGCCGATGTGGAGGACGGTCTCATTGTCGGTGATGCTGGCACCGAAAATCTCCCACGTGGCACCGTCCGGGCTGAGGAAGTCGATCTGAGGGCCTGTGACCACGAGCGCTGTACGCGCCAGTTCGAGTCGGAAGCCGCTTCCCGGAAGCGCGGGCCGGGACGGCTCCGCATATACGTCGGTCCTGGGTGAGGTCATGGTGGACTCCGAGCAGAAGTTGAGTTCGGGAGTGCAGAGAACCCTCTCGCTATAAATGACCAGTCATCTATGTATGAAGGGGGAGCGCTGCAACCGCACGAGGTGCGCGGAGCCAACTCCGTCCACCGAGAGGGGCTTTACAGGTACGGGGGCGCGACGCCTCAGACCTGAGCGTGCGCGACGCCGATGAGCCGCGGCAGGGACACGGTGAGAAAGCGGTCGTAGGGGGCCCGGCTCCGGTCGACGCGACCGCGCATGGCTGCGCCCTCCCACGCCTCGATGACCATGGAAGCCAACTCGCCGGCCTCGGGCGTTTCGGCCACTCCACCCTCGGTCCTGGCTTCCGCGAGGCAGCCCGCGACGAGGGCCGACCACCGAGCCATGATGGAGGCCAACTCCTCGCGCGCCTCTTCGTTCTGGTCGGACAATTCGAGGGCGAGGTTGCCGATCAGGCAGCCCAGCGCGAACGCCTGCTCGGCGCGGTCCTGAGTCAGGGCCTCGAAGAAGCGGATGACGCGTTGCGCCGGGGGCATCGACGCGTCGCTCAGTATGGCGCCGTGAGCTTGGACGATGCCGGTCCAGTACCGGCCGAGGACGGCAGCGGCGAAGGCGTTCTTGCTGCCGTAGTAGCTGTAGAACGAGCCCTTGGGCACGCCCGCCGTGTCGGTGATCTCCTTGATGCCCACCGCGTTGAACCCCTGGGCATGGAAAAGGGCCAGTCCCGCGCTGAGGAGATTCTCGCGGACCAGGGGGTTGGCGGGTCGGGGCACGGCCACAGCTTACAGAACGCCGTGCGAGGCAGGCCTGGCGCGCACGCGGCGAGCACAACGGCACGCGAGCGTTCCCCGATGCTCGCGCTCGGTGCTGGGACCTATGCTGACCAGGTCAGTTGCGCCTACCGCCTACGCTGTATCAAAGGGGAACCAGGTGGTGTGCTGCGCGGCGGCGGGCGGGGTCATGTTCCCGAAAGGGACGAGCCGCCGCCGCGACGTGATGGATGAGAGGTCAAGTGGACGTGTCTGATGTCGCCGTTCAGGCTGACGGCTTGGTGTCGCAGTACATCGCCCGGGTGGAACAGGACCTGACACACAATGCCGAGGAACAGGACCGCATCGGACAGGAGATGGAGGGGCTGCAGCAGCGGCTGGATGCCTTGCAACGGGATCGCGGTGTGCTGCTGGGTGTGAGGCAGGCGCTGGGCGGCCAGGGTGCGGATCCGGCGGCACCCTCCACGCCGGCCGCAGCGTCAGAGGAAACGGTGCCAAGGGGGCAGGCTGGTGCTCCGGGCGAACAGGGAACCCCGGAGGTGCACCAGGCGCGCAAGGTCTCCGAGCTCACCTTGGTGGACCTGGTCTGCGGTCACCTGGCCGGTCAGTCTGAACCCCGCTCGGCCGCGGAGGTCTCCGCGGACATCGCCCGGGCTCATCCTGGCCGGCGAGTCAAGGCCACCGTGGTGCGTGCCACCCTGGAGGCGCTCGTGGCGCAGGGCCGGGCCAGGCGGACGAAGCGGGGCCGGTCGGTTTTCTACAGCTCCTCCGCCCCGGCCAAGGTGACCCGCGCCTCCGACTGAACCCATCGGCCGATGCCGGCGGTCGACGCCCAGCCCTTCGAGGCGTGGGCGCGCATGACGCTTCACGGGCAGAGGCAGAACGTCCAGGCTTCCCCCGCAGGTGATCCGGCGTACGGCTCGGCGACCCGGTGTGCTCAGGCCCTTTCCCGCAGGACGACCACACCGACGGCCGCGAGCACGGCGAGCGCCGCCGAGACGATCACGGCGATGTCCGCTCCGTGTGCCGCGGATCCCGCGGAAGTCACGATCGCGATGGTCAATGCCACTCCGGCGCACGAGCCGATGTAGCGGAAGGTCTGCTGGGCCCCGGACCCCATGGCCGCCCGCTCGGGGGGTACCGCCTCGACGGACAGCAGCGGGAGAGCGGCGTTGAGCAGGCCGCTGCCGATACCGGCCACGACCAGGCCCGGCATTAGCCGCAGCCAGGAGTCCGCGGCGATCGAGCCCAGCAGGGCCAGCGCGCCGCCGGCGTGCAGGATGAATCCCAGCGCCAGCTGGTGGCGCGGTGAGATCCGGCCGGCCAGTCGCCGGGCCTGCAGCGCCACCGCGAAGGAGATGCCGGACCACAGCATGAGGAGCCACGCGGTGCCGATCGCCGACATCCCGAGGGCCTTCTGCAGCAGCGAGGGCAGGTAGCTGAACAGGCCGATGACGGCCAGCCCGGTGAACAGACCGGCCACGGAGGAGGCCAGGAATCGGGGGCGCCGCAGCAGGCCGAGGTCGATCATCGGTGTCCGGTTACGGCGTTCGAGTACCGCGAAAGCGACAGTGAGCAGCACTGCCGTGGCGAGCAGGACACCGACCGGCGCACGCAGCCATCCGTCACGGCCGAGCGTCAGCGCGGCCACCAGCGCTACCAGCGCCAGGCTGAACACCAGAGCGCCGGCGATGTCGGGGCGACCGCGCTCGGGTGCGCGCGATTCCGTCAGCGGACGGACGCCGGACGCCGCGACGATCAGCGCCGCCGCGCCCAGCACCGCATAGGCGATACGCCAACTGGGCATCGCTCCGGCGACCAGCGGGCCCACCGCGATGCCTGCGCTGACGCACGCGCCCCACACGCCCGTCGCGTGCAGGCGGCCCCTGGGCGTCGGAAACGCCTGAACGATCAGCCCCAGGCTGCTGGCCAGGATGGCCGCGCTCGCCGCGCCCTGAGCGATCCTGGCCGCCGTGAACAGCCAGGTCGACGTGGTCAGCGCGCCCAGCGCCGTGGTGAGGCCGAGAGCGGCTGTGCCGGCCAGGAACAGCCGGCGTCGGCCGTAGTCGTCGGCGAGGCTGCCGGCCACCAGGAGCAGGGCGGCGAGCCCGAGGGGGGTGCCGTTCAGCAGCCAGGCCTGCGCGGAAAGGGGGGTGTGCAGGTCGGCGGCGGTCTCGGGGAGCGTCACCATCGGCGCCGTGTAGGTCATGAGCGCCACCGCGGTGGCTGCGCTGGTCACGGCCAGGGTGGAACGGGCGTTGCGCGACTGCCGTGTCCCCGGCGGCGCGGACGTGCCGGACGGGGCCGTTGGCCGGGCCGGGGCCGCGTTGGGGTTTTGGTCGAGCCGGGTCATGGGCCACCCTTTCGGCGAAGTGTCAGTTCGTTCACTGAACTTTGACGGTTCGACCCTAGCATTTGTAGATTCAGTCATTGAACCAACAGGGGTAAAAGGAGCTACAGTGAGGGTCATGGCACTGGGTAAGGACTATGCGGCGCAGGAGTGTTCCATGGCCCGCGCGCTGGAAATCGTCGGTGAGCGGTGGACCCTGCTCGTCATCCGCGACGCGTTCTACGGCGTGCGACGCTACAAGGACTTCCTCGCCCACCTCGGCATCCCGAGGGCCGTTCTGGCCGCCCGCCTCCAGACCCTCACCGACGCCGGCATCCTCGAAAAGCGCCGCTACCAGCAGTCGCCGCCTCGCGACGAGTACCTCCTCACCAACCGCGGCGTCGAGTTGTGGCCGACCGTGCGGTCGCTCAGTGCCTGGGGCAGCGCACACATCCCGGGCCCCGAACTGCGCACCTTCCGGCACGCCGCCTGCGGAACCGGACTCGGCCCCTACGGTGAATGCCCCGCCTGCGGTGGTGTCGTGCCGGTGCCGGAGATCGAGATGGCGCCGGGACCCGGCCTCGATCCGAACCCCGCCGACGCGGTCAGCCGGGCACTGCTCAGGCCCAAGCCTCTCTTGCAGCCCCTCCAGGCCGAACTCGCGTGAGGTGGTCCCGCCGGTGCCCCTGCCTCACACCGTGCTCTTCGGCGGCGGGCAGTCGCTGCGCATGGTGAGAAACCGCCGCATATCGAGGTGGGACCGCAGATAGTCCATGCGCCGCTCCCGCAGGGTCCTCAGGTGGGGGAGGGGTAGAAGGGCGTCGAGATCGGGTTTGGGAGCGCCAGGCCTCGTAGCGGATGAAGACGCGGGTTACCCGCTGTCTTCGTAGAGGTGGTACTCCAGCAGGCCTTTCCTCAAGGCCGGGTAGTTAGCGACTGCGCCCCCTCCAGGGAGCGGTCCGCTCCCCCGGAGGGGCAGGGCTCTGGCCGGTGTCGCCGGAGCCGTTGCCCTCAGGGCCGCCGTGATCAACCTGACCCTGAACAATGAACGCGACGTACAGTACGGGCTGTTCAGGAACACTGCCCCTCGGGTTCGTCGCCAGAGTGCGTCAGGAATCCGCGAACCCGTCGGTTTCCGGTGGCAGGGTAGTTGATGTCCGCCCGTGCTGCAGCTTTGAGTGTTCTCCCCTGACTCCGCTGGTGGAACCGCTCTTCCGCAGCTCCGCAGTGGGGAGGGCCGCTCGAAGAACTCCTGCGAGCAGCCGATTCATCACGACATCACACAGGCCCTAGATCCCGAGGGCGGCGGCCGGGAGCCGTGGCGCGGTGCCTTCCTGGACCACGCCGAGTAGCCAATGGGCTATGGCTCACAGTGTGGTGGTCGGGGTCCCGCCAGGCCGAGGTCCGACAGGACTTGCTGAGCCAGTTCGAAGGGCTGGTTGCGAGGGCCGTGGGGTCCGGAGGCGGCGGATTCGAAGCTGCGCTGTGCGGCGAGAGCTCTGGGCCCGACCAGGCCGGTGAGCTGGTAGTGCCCCCAGAGGGGAATTGGTCGGCGGGCATCGACCACGATGAGGTCGGGACGACGCCAGACGATCAACGCCCAGGCTCCGCCGCCGGAGTCCGAGCTGGCCCAGGCTCCGACCAGAGGCGCGTCTTCGGCGGCGCCGACTGCTTCGAGTGCTACCCGCGCGGGGTTGCTGAAGCGGCCGGTTACATGGAGAAACAGCTGTCCGTGACGGTGTACGTCGCGGTCCTTTTCGGAGAGAGTCCATATGGCGTCGGCGAGGGGATCGTCCTGGACAACATCTGACGCGACATCGAGCACAGTTGCCTGGTCGACGGCCGGGCCGAAGGCCGCGTCGAGCAGCGCCGTGGATTCCGTGACGTACGCGGAATCCACAGCGGGAAGCAGATGACCGACTGCCTGGGAAGCGTCGTTGAGGGCGAGGGTCTCAGGGGTTATTTCGTAGCGCGGGGCGTGGCTTCGGAGCACGGCAACGGCGACTGCGGCGAGGCTGCCGACCTGGGGCTCGATCTGCTCGGGGAGATCGTGTCGGTCCAGTGCGCGGACAGCGCGGGAGAGCAGTGGCAGCCAGTCTGTGCTTGCCGGAGGCCAGGCGCCTGTCGCGACGTTCCAAAGGGTCAGCCGGACGACGAGCATGCGTTCCGAAGGGCCCAGATGGGGAGCAGGGCGACGAGGCGTTCTACCCAGCGGCGGTATCGGCGGCGGACTTCCTGCGGGGTAGCCAGCGGTGGCTGCTTCGCCCGGCTTCAAGCTCCGGCTCGGCAGAATCTGAGCGACGGAGATGACCGGTCTCGGGTCACAGTCCGGAGCCCTTCTATCAAGTATTACCGGCCCGCCCAAACCGCCGACGCCCGCCAAGATGACGGATGAGCACCTGTCCGACCCATCTGCGAGGAGCCCGTGTTGACGTCGCCCTGCTTCGACCGCACCAACCAGGAATCTGCCCGACCAGTCGTAACCCTCGATTGGCGGCCTCGCACGCTCAACCAGTTTGAGCGTGAGCGCCTCGCGGCTCTGCTCTTCGGTGCGTCGATCCAGAAGAAGGGGAGCCGGAAGTCGAATCGCCTGGTAACTGGCGTTGTCAGTGATCACGAATAGAGTGTCTGTGAAAGGTCGAACTCCACTCAGCCCCGGTCGAGTTCCCCGGCCGGGGCCTTCTCATATCCAAGGAGAAGTAGTTGCGCAATCGCTCCGATCCCCGTGGCCCAAAGCCCAGCGCAGGACCAACCCGGGCTGCCGTCTACCTCCGCGTGTCCACTGCCAAGCAGCTCAAGGGATACGGCCTGCAGGTTCAGTTCGAGGAGTGCATAGCCTGGCTTGACTTCAAAATCGGCAAGGGAAAGTACACCTACGAGATCTACACCGATGGTGGCGTCTCCGGGAAGCTCGCCCAGCGACCCGACCTGGACGCGCTCAACGCCGACATTCAGGACGGCCGGCTCGACCTCGTCATCTTCGGCAAGCTCGATCGCATCGGGCGGACGATGAAAGACATCCACCGGTGGGTCTACGACACCACCGACATGGAAGTCCGCGTGGCCACCGCCGACGGGCGCATCGACAGCGATGACGAGATGTTCGGCATCCAGCTCAGCCTCCTCGCCTACATGGCCGAGCTCGAGCACACGATGATCCTCGATCGCACCATGGGTGGCCGGGAGAAGAAGCTGGCAGCCGGCGGCTGGCCCGGCGGCGTCGCACCGTTCTGGATCCAACTCCCTGGCAAGGGATCCAACGAAACCGCGAGCCTCCGCAAGGCGGGCGTCAAGCTTCTGGAAGTGGCCGCGCACCTCATCGCCGATGAGCGTAAGAGCGCTGAGGATGCGGCCCGTGGACTCAATCTGCTCGGGTACAGCACACCCCGCGGTCTTCCCTGGACCGGGGCCAACCTCATCCGCGTCTTCATGCAGACCGCACTCGACGGTTACATCCTCTACCGCAACACCGATCACCCCCGTGGCAACTCGGTGCGTATGGGATCCGACGGCCTGCCCCTCTACGGAGGGACGGTCCGGATTCCCGTCCCCGCACCGCTGCCGGCCGAGCGAGTCGAGCAGGTCCGCAAAGCGCTCGCGCGACGGTCCTTCAGCAAGCAGAGCCACAAGGACTATTTGCTGTCCGGACGTGCCAAGGCGCTCTGCGGACACCACTACGTCGGTACCTACCGTGAGATGCGCGACCGGATCACTTATCGATGCAGCGGCCGCCGAGAGGTCGAACCGTGCGGTTGCCAGGAAATACTCGCTGCCCCACTCGAAACCGTGGTGTGGGACGAGGTGGCTGCCACTCTCGGCGATCAGTCAAAGCTCAAGAGTCTGGCAGAGGAATGGGTCGGCGACGTCCCCAAGCGTTCCCGCGCATATCGCGAACGTATAGCAGATCTGGACGAGCAGATAGAACGCAACCGGCGTATGCGAAAGAAGAAGCTGGTCGCCCTCGCGGCAGTTATGGCGGCCGACGACAGCGACGACGCTGAAACCGAACAGGAGATCCAGGAAACAATCGCCGAAGTGAAGACGGAGCTGAAGAACAAGGAACTTCAGCTACGAAAAATGCGTGACGACACCATGGAATGGCTTCTTGAAGCCGAGCAGCAGGAAGACCGAGCCAAAGAGGTTCTCGACCTCGCCCTCCAGGCTCGTCCTCGACTCGACGACCTCTCCGCGGAGAAGAAGCGTGACCTTCTCGACCTTCTCGGTATCGAGGTCCGAGTCACGAGCACGGTGCCGGGCGCTCTGCGAAGCGCCGGGTGCCCGTTCGAGACCTGGTTCGAGAGGAGCGGACGGCTCGTCCCCCCGCCACTCACCGACACGCAGTGGGAGAAGATCGAGGCGCTCTTCCCAATCCCGAAGAAGAAGTCCAGGATTGTGCCCCCGCGACTCGCGTTCGAGGCGTCGTTGTACAAGGTTCGGCATGGCCTCATGTGGAAAGCTCTTCCCGAGCACGTCACACAGGGGCAGCGTCCGCAGAGCCTCTATCAGCGCGCTCTGGACCATCTGAAGGCCGGGGTCTGGGAGAGGGCTATATGCGCACTTGGAGACGGTTACGACGGCACCTCCGTGCCGCCTCGCTACGGCCTGCCGGATCTCCACATCACCGGCACCTTCGACCCGCGGCTCGGCGCTCCGCCCCAGCGGGCCCGTCGCGGAGCGGACGTCGCGATGTCGGAGGGCGCAGCCACACACGTTTCAAGCTGTTCATGGCCTACCCCGGGGTCTTCTACAGCGACGACGGGCAGATCCTGCGCGCCATGCAGAGGGCCGCCGGCAACGGCGGGCTGATCATGATGCACGCCGAGAACGGCATCGCGATCGACGTCCTCGTCGAGCAGGCACTGGCCGCGGGCCGCACCGATCCGCGCTATCACGGCGATGTCCGCAAGGTGGCGCTGGAGGCCGAGGCCACCCATCGCGCCATCCAGCTGGCCCGCGTCGCCGGATCCCCGCTGTATGTCGTGCATGTCTCCGCCGACGAGGCCGTCGCCGAGCTGGCGGCCGCCCGCCACAAGGGACTTCCGGTCTTCGGCGAGACCTGTCCGCAGTACCTCTTCCTCTCCACCGACAACCTTGCCGAGCCGGACTTCGAGGGCGCGAAGTACGTCTGCTCCACCCCGCTGCGGCCCAAGGAGCACCAGGAGGCGCTCTGGCGCGGCCTTCGGAACAACGAACTCCAGGTCGTCTCCACCGACCACTGCCCGTTCTGCTTCTCCGGCCAGAAGGAGATGGGCCGCGGCGACTTCTCGAAGATCCCGAACGGCATGCCCGGCGTGGAGAACCGGATGGACCTGTTGCACCAGGCGGTCGTGGAGGGCCGCATCTCCCGCCGTCGCTGGATCGAGATCGCCTGCGCCTCCCCGGCCCGGATGTTCGGTCTCTACCCGAAGAAGGGCACCATCGCCCCGGGCGCCGACGCCGACGTCGTCATCTACGACCCGCATGCCGAGCAGACCCTCTCTGCCGAGACCCATCACATGAACGTCGACTACTCGGCGTACGAAGGGAAGCAGCTCACCGGTCAGGTCGACACCGTCCTTTCGCGCGGCGAAGTCGTCATCGACCGGCGGAAGTTCACCGGCCGTGCCGGGCACGGCATGTACACCCCGCGCGCCACCAGTCAGTACCTGGACTAGCGGGCCGCCCGTTCACGCCACCACGCCCACCACGTCCGGGACGGAAGCCCGGCGGCGGCTTCCGTCCCGGACGGGATCGTCGACCGCCGCTGCCTGCTCGGGCCGGCCGAGGCGGACGTCGAGGGGGTGTGAGCGCTGCGGGAGCCGGGCCTCGACCGGTTCGCGGGGTGCGCGACGGGCGAGGCGGAACAGGAGGTGATCGGCACCTGCGCGCGGGACGTGATCCCCGCGGTGCATGCGTGACGCGACAACACCCATACCGAGCACAGCAGTTCACGGCACCCGTATGGCCATGTTCCCCGTCCCCCGCAGGAACCCTCATCGAACGGACTGCCCATGACCGACACCGCCCCACCCTCGTCACCCGTCGCAGGCCCCGCCGCCGTGGAGCTCGGCGCGGATGCCTATCCCGCCGGCAGCCGCTACGCCAACGAGGACCTGCGCCCCGTCCCCATCGCCGAACGACGCTGGACCACGTACAACTTCGTGGCCCTGTGGATCGGCATGGCCCACTGCATTCCGTCCTGGACGCTGGCCTCCGGCCTCGTCGCGCTGGGTATGGACTGGAGGCAGGCGGTTCTCACCATCGGCCTGGCCAACGTGATCGTGCTGTTTCCGATGCTCCTGACCGGGCACGCCGGACCCAAGTACGGCATACCGTTCCCGGTCCTGGCCCGAGCCTCGTTCGGGATCCGCGGGGCGAACCTGCCGGCCATGGTGCGGGCCGCCGTCGCCTGCTGCTGGTTCGGCATCCAGACCTGGATCGGCGGCCAGGGCATCTTCGTGCTCCTCGGGAAGATCTTCGGAGGCTGGGCGGACGCGTCCGAGGTGGGCGGCTACCCGTGGACCCTCTGGTTGTGCTTCGTCATCTTCTGGGTGCTCGAACTCGCCATCATCTACCGGGGAATGGACACGCTGCGCCGCTTCGAGAACTGGGCGGCGCCCTTCGTGCTCGTCGGCGCGGTCGTGCTGCTCGTCTGGATCGCGAACAAGGCCGGCGGCTTCGGTCCGCTGCTGCACGAGCCGTCGAAGCTCGGCTGGGGAGCGGACTTCTGGAAGGTCTTCTTCCCCGGCCTGATGGGCATGATCGGTTTCTGGAGCACGCTGTCTCTGAACATCCCCGACTTCACGCGCTTCGGGAAGGGCCAGCGTGCCCAGGTGTGGGGCCAGACGCTCGGCCTGCCGACCACCATGACGGTCTTCGCCCTCATGTCGGTGCTGGTGACGGCCGGTTCGGAGCAGGTGTACGGGGCGGCGATCTGGGACCCGGTCGCGCTGGCCGGCAAGACGGACAACGTCTTCGGTCTGCTCTTCGCGCTCATCACCGTGTTCGTGGCGACGATCTCCGTGAACATCGCCGCCAACGTCGTCTCACCCGCGTACGACCTGGCGAACCTGGCACCGAAGGTCATCAACTTTCGCAGGGGCGCCCTCATCACGGGTGTGCTGGGCGTGCTGATCATGCCGTGGAAGCTGACGTCCACGCCCGAGCTGTACATCTTCACGTGGCTGGGCGTGGTCGGCGGACTGCTCGGCACGGTCGCGGGCATTCTGATCGCCGACTACTGGATCATCCGCCGCACCACGCTGTACCTCGCCGACCTCTACGTGGCCGGCGGACGCTACTGGTACAGGGCCGGCTGGAACTGGCGGGCCGTTGCGGCCTTCGTGGTGGGCGGAGTGCTCGCCGTCGGAGGGTCGTACTCGACCGTCAACGAGAACGGGGTCAAACAGGGGCCGTTGCCCGTCGACGGTCTGATCCCGTTCCTCAAGCCCCTCGCCGACTACGGGTGGGCCGTGGGGCTCGGCGCGTCGCTCGTCGTGTATCTGACCCTGATGGCAGGCAAGAGGCGGGCATGAGAGGCGCAGTCCTCGCCCGGCCGTCCCCATGGGCACTGCGCTTCGCGCCCATCCGCCCTTCTCGCAGGGTTCCCACGACTCGCGTTCGAGGGGTCGTTGCACAAGGTTCGGCGCGGCCCGATGTGGAAGGATCTCCCGGAGCACGTCACTCAGGGCCGACGCCCCCAGAGCCGGTGATCACCGGCCGGCGGAAGTTCACCGGCCGCGCCGGACACGGCATGTACACCCCTCGCGCCACCAGCCAGTACCTGGACCAGGAGCACCGTCATGGACTTCGGACTCGTTCTCCAGACCGACCCGCCCGCCTCCGCCGTCGTCGGCCTGATGCGCCGAGCCGAACGCAACGGCTTCCGCTACGGCTGGACTTTCGACTCGGCCGTGCTGTGGCAGGAGCCGTTCGTCATCTACAGCCGGATCCTGGAACACACCGAACGCCTCGTCGTCGGCCCCATGGTCACCAACCCGGGCACCCGCACCTGGGAGGTGACCGCCTCCACCTTCGCGACCCTCAACGACATGTACGGCAACCGCACCGTCTGCGGCATCGGCCGGGGTGACTCGGCGATGCGTGTCGCCGGGCGCAGGCCGAACACCCTGGCCCGCCTCGGAGAGGCCATCGACGTCATCCGCGACCTCGCCGAGGGCCGGGAGGCGACCGTCGACGGGCAGCAGATCCGGATCCCCTGGGTGAAGGACGGCAGACTGCCGGTCTGGATGGCCGCGTACGGCCCGAAGGCGCTGGCGCTGGCCGGGCAGAAGGCCGACGGGTTCATCCTCCAGCTGGCCGACCCGTACCTGACCGAGTGGATGATCAAGGCGGTACGGGAGGCGGCGGCCGAGGCGGGCCGCGACCCGGACGCGGTGACCATCTGCGTCGCCGCCCCCGCCTATGTCGGCGACGATCTCGACCATGCCCGCGAGCAGTGCCGCTGGTTCGGCGGGATGGTCGGCAACCACGTCGCGGACCTGGTGTCCCGGTACGGCGAACACTCCGCACTGGTCCCCGAGGCCCTCACCGAGTACATCGCCGGACGGTCCGGATACGACTACAGCCACCACGGCCGCGCGGGCAACCCGGATACCGCCTTCGTGCCGGACGAGATCGTCGACCGGTTCTGCCTGCTGGGTCCCGCCGAGGCACACATCGAGAAACTCCAGGCGCTGCGCGACCTGGGCGTCGACCAGTTCGCGGTCTACAACATGCACGATGCACGCGAAGCCACGATCGACGCCTACGGTGCGACAGTCATCCCGGCCCTCACCGGTTGACCGTCCGTCGAAACGGCGCACAGCATCACTGCGTCCGTCGCTCGGCGCGCTTCCGAAGACCTGGTGAGCGGCGACCTCGGCCCGACCGTGACGGTCGGGCCGGATGCCTGCTGCGCCAGGGGCCGGTGCGCAAGGTAACGCCCCGAGCCTCTTCGGGCAAGATCCGACCACCGGGGCCGTGATCCTGCTCGATCCCCACGCGCCTGCGGAGCTGCGTGACGTGGCCGGGATGCGCGCCGAGTTGTGCCCCTGCGGGGCGATCGAGGTCTGGGCGGTTCGGTGGCATGGGCGTTCATCGGGGGACATGTGGTCGAGAACGACGTCGATGCCGGGGGCACCGCAGCGTTCCTGGTCCTGTTCGTCCTCCTCGGCAGTCTGCTGGCCCTGCCCAGGATGCCTGGCTGAACGACTCGGGCCGGCAAGGCAGTTGAGTGCAGACGGCCGTCACGTCGCGCGGGCCGGTGCCTCGTCGATGTCGAACGTCTCCTCCGGTGACGGCGTGGCCGTGGGCACCGGTTTGTCGAAGGCCGAGAAGTTCATGGTCGCGTTCGCCTTGGGCGAGCCGCCCGTCGCCGTGATCCGCAGCGGATACGGCTTGCCGGTGGCCGCGACGTACATCGTCAGCTTCCGGCCCTTGTCCATCCGGAACAGCGGGATGACGGAAGCTCCTCCGAGGGTGGTCTTCCTTCCCTTCGTCAGCGTTCCCTTGGCCTTGGTCGCGTTGCCGCTGATCGCATTCCGGAACGTGTCCAGGTCGCAGGTGCTCGCCAAGTTGCGCAGCCGAGGGTCCGAGGCCGAGCCCTTCGTGTAGTGGCTGGCGAGAATCGCGGCGGAGGCGTCGCCCAGGTCGGGGGCCTGCCTCTTCCAGAAGACGGCGTCCGGTTTGATCCAGACGGTGTCGCCCCGCCTCACGATCCGGACGGATCCCCGGTCCTTGCCCAGGTGCAGCGACCCGTTGCAGTTGCCGTCCCGGTCCAGGACGAGATCCACGGTGGTCGACGTACCGCGGCCGTCGAAATCGCCACGGGTACTGAGGTGCAGGGAGTGGGCACTCAGGAGGGCCTCGCGGGAGCGGTCGGCTATCTGCCGGGCGGACAGCGTGTCGATGTCGTCATCGGCCCGTGCCGCACCTGCGCCGGTCAATCCGCCGCTCGTGAGACCGAGCACGACGGCCGCTGTCCAGACGGCCGAACGCCTGCCGATGGGTGTGCCGGTCACGTCGCCTCCCTCGAAAGGGGCTACCGGAACTCTTCGGTCCGCGGTCCGACTTTTTGAGCGTACGCCGGGTCGGGTACGGCCGCGATTTCGCGTCGGCACCGCACCCGCGTACACAGGGTGAGGTCATGCGGTGTTTTTGGTCACGGACGGTGGGGGACGGTGTCGGGGCACCGAGATCGTCACAGCGAAAGGGAAGTACGAAGCATGAAGTCGTCCAGGCCGACACCCCTGTTCAGGTCCGTGCCCGTGTCCGTGGGGAACGTGTCCAGAGCCGTGCTGCGGGGCGCCGTGGTCGCGGGAACAGCCGTGGCCCTTGCGGTGCCCGCGACCGTGTCCACCGCGGTGACGCCCCGGGTGACGCCGCCGGGTCTGTCCTGCGACACCGGCAAGCACGAGATCGACGACTACACCGGCTACGCGCTGTGCCGGAACAACGGCAGTACGGCGCAGACCTTCTGGGTGCACCTGGTCTGCGGCTGGTCTCCGGACATGGACGGTGAACACGTCACCCTCAATCCGGGGCAGTCCGGCCAGTCCACCGCGCACTGCGCCGGCCTCGGCACCGGGATCGGCGAGATCAGCGTCCAGCCGTAGCGCACGCTGTGTGTCCATGCGGTCGATGTCTGCGGGAGTGAGTGCCGTACGCCCCCGCAGACATCGGTCCGCGGCACGGTGGCTCTCCCGACGACGGGGCCATCAGCGATCCGGCACCGCTGCCGGCAGCGCGGCGAGCGCACGCGCCAGTCGCGTCCGCAGCGCGTCCGGACCGGCGTCCACCCACGGGTGATCCGCGTGGAACGCCGACCAGTTCACCAGCCAGTCCAGCACCGCCTCCGGGCTGAAGCCGGATGCGTGCGGCCCCAGCACCGTGTGCAGCAGCTGCGGCGTCAGCCGGGTCCGCGGGAGCTCCGCAAGCAGCACCGCGTCGTACAGATCCTTGGCCGCCGAACGGCCCTCGGCCTGCTGGTCCTCGGCGAGCCAGAGCAGCTTCCAGGCGAGCGAGAGCTCGGGACTCGCCGTCCGCACCGGCAGGGGCGGCCCGCCGCCGACACGTGGGCAGGCCGTCCACACGGGGGCTTCCGGCAACCGCTCGTCCTGGGCGAAGTCCATGCGCAGTTCGCCCGGAGGCACCCCGTCCGCCTGCCAGGGGACGACGACACGCACGCCGGGGGTCTCGTACTCCCGGTACATCCACACGCCGTCCGACGTCACCGCGCCCGGATCGATCCGGATGCCCTGGGGCAGTGGCGGACCAGCCTTCAGCGCCGCGGCGACCTCGTCCTGCGGGGCGGGGCTCGGCTCCCGTGCGTCGGAGTCGATCCAGTGCAGCCCCTCGGGCGCGAGCACGGGCCGGGAGCCGCCGGTGGCGTGGCACTCGCCGTCCGTCCACAGCTCGGCGGCGGCCGCGCCGTCCGCGGCTTCGGGCCACTGCTGGACGACATCGATCCCGGCGACGTACGGATAGGGGTCGAGGCGGTCGGTGAACTGGTCCGACGACGGCTCCAGCACGATCCAGTCCAGATCGCCCGGTTCCCGGGCGGCCGCGCCGACCCAGGCCTGGAGAGGGAGACTGCCCCGCAGGATCAGCCCGTCGCCCCACGCCGACTCGGTGATGACCTGGAGCAGATGGTCCTGGACGGTGCGCCGGGCGGCCCGCCAGCGTGGTGCGAGGGAGGGATCTCGGAACGCCGGTTCGCCGGGGAACGGCCGGTCCCTCGCACTCATGCGGTCACCTCGTTGCCGCTCCGCTCCGTGCCCCATTCCCCGGTCCGCTCGTCGATCCAGCCCGCGTCCACCGCAGGATGGTCGTCGTGCACCACGAACTCCTCCTCGGTCTCCGTCACTTCGAGGCCGGCAGCGGCCAGCGCGCCGAGGAGGGCGTCGAGCCGGACGCGGGCCTGCGGACGGCCGACTCCGCGGCAGCGCTGGGTGACGAACCGTTCGTGGCGCCCTTGCCGGGCGGCGCGGCGGGCGTTGCGCGAGAGGTGCGCGCTGTGCCGCTCGGCCACGACCCGTGCCATGGCCACCTCCGCCTCCCCCGAAAGCAGCAGCTTGACGTGGTGCTCGAAATGGCAGACCGACGACAGCGCGGCCGCTTCGACCGCTGTCCGTGGTATCTCCTCGTTCCATGGAGCCGCCTCGATCTTCACCCGTACGACGGAGAAGCCCGCAGTCCGCAGTTCGGCGGACCGGAGACGGGCGACGGCCCGCTGCTCGGCGAGGGTGCCCCGCCCCCGTTCGGTCAGCATCGGCTGGTCGGGCATGGCGCCACGGTCCAGCACGATACGGGTGAGTTTCAGACCGCTCAGGCCGGCCCACCGCTCCAGGCGCGCACCGGTGGCGGCGTCGGCTCCGAGCCGCACGGTCAGGTGCGTCTCGAACTCCCCCCGGAACGCCCTCTCGACCACTGTGTCCACCGGTCCCCCTCCACCCCGTTCCGCTCGGTGTCCTTCGCAGGAGAACGTAGCAACCGGCACCGACAGTCCAGCCGCCCTGCCTGCCACTTTCCGGACCTCGCCGCGCCGCTCCCCGCGGAACGGTTGAGCGGACCGCCCCCACTCGTTACCCTCCAGTAAGTCTGTACGGGCCGTCAGGTGCGGGCACGCACCGATATCCGGGAGGCGGGCACCCGATGTCCTCCGCAGAAGCCGTGGAATCCACCGAGCCGACCGAACCGGGCCATCCGGCCGGACTGGCCGACACCGCACGGGCGCTGGCCGCCGGCCGTACCACCTCGACCCAGCAGGTGTCCGCCGCTCTCGCGCGCATCGAAGCGAGCCAGGGCACCCTCAACGCCTTTCGCCAGCTGCGTGCCGTGTCCGCGCTGGCCGAGGCCGCCGAAGCCGACCGGCGGCTCGCCGTGGGGGAGCGGCTGCCGCTGCTCGGTGTGCCGGTCGCCGTCAAGGACGACACCGATGTCGCAGGCATGCCCACCTACTTCGGCTGCGGGGGCGACCTGCCCGCCGCCACCGCCGACAGCGAAGCCGTGAGACGGCTGCGGGCGGCCGGTGCCGTGATCGTCGGGAAGACCAACTCCTGCGAGCTCGGCCAGTGGCCCTTCACCGAAGGGCCCGCCTTCGGGGCCACCCGTAACCCCTGGCACACCGGGCACACCCCCGGCGGCTCGTCAGGCGGTTCGGCGGCAGCCGTCGCCGCCGGGCTGGTTCCTGCCGCGCTCGGTTCCGACGGCGCCGGGTCCGTCCGGATCCCCGCCGCCTGGACCCATCTGGTCGGCATCAAACCGCAGCGCGGCCGGATCTCCGTACACCCCCACCACGACGCGTTCCAGGGCCTCACCGTCAACGGCCCGCTGGGCCGGACCGTCGCCGACGCCGCACTGCTGCTCGACGCGGTCGCCGGGCCGCACCCCGACGACCTGTACCGGCCGCCGCCCGTCGCCGCCTCGGCCGCCGCGGAACGCGACCCGGGCAGGCTGCGGATCGCTCTCGCCTGGCGGCCCCCGCTCACCCTCACCGGCACGACCCCCCACCCGGACGTACGACGGGCGGTCACCGCGCTGGCCGAGGTCCTCGCCCGGCTCGGTCACCTGGTCGAGGAAGCCAGGCCCCGTTACGGGCTGATCGGCCTCGGCTTCGTCCCCCGTGCCACCGCGGGGATCGCCGAGCTCGCCGCACTCCACCCCGAACCCGCCCTCCTCGACCCGCGCACCCGCAGCGCCCTGCGCACCGGCACCCGGCTCGGCGGCCGAGTGGTGCGGGCTGCCAGGGCGCGCGAAGTGCGCCAGCACCGCAGGATCGGCGGGTTCTTCCGGACCTCACCGGACAGCGCCGGGTACGACGTGCTGCTGACCCCGACGACCGCCGCGCCACCACCCCGTATCGGAACCTTCGACGGGCTGAGCGCATGGCGCACCGATGTGGCGATCACCGAAGCCTGCCCGTACGCCTGGCCCTGGAACGTGCTGGGCTGGCCCGGCATCAACGTCCCCGCCGGGTTCACCGCCGACGGGCTCCCCGTGGGCGCCCAACTGCTGGGCCCCTCCCGCAGCGAGGCGCTGCTGATCTCCCTCGCCGCGCAGCTGGAGGCCGATCAGCGATGGTACGAGCACCGGCCGCCGACCTACGAGGGTTCCTGACGCCCCGTCGGCCGGAGCGCGCAGCGGGCATGCAATCCGCTGGGCGCCGTCTCCCTCGCGGTCCTTCTGCTGCTGGTGGCGGCCGTGCTCCTCGCACCGCTGCTCGCACCCCAGAGCCCGGGCGCCTCCTCACTGAGCGACGCGTTCGCCGGTCCGAGTGGTGCCCATCCGCTCGGCATGGACTCGGCCGGGCGCGACATCCTCTCCCGCATCCTCTACGGCGGGCGCAACACCCTCGGCGGCGCCCTCATCGCGCTCGGCATCGCCCTCGTCCTGGGCGTACCGTCCGGCCTCTACGCCGGTTACTACGCGGGGAAGTTCGACGCCGTCGCCAACTGGGTCGTCAACCTCGTCATGGCGCTGCCCGACATGGTCGTCCTGCTCGCCGCATCGTGGAGACCGGCAGCACCGAGCAGGTACTCCACGACCCGCAGGACTCCTACACCCGCACCCTGCTCGGCGCCGTCCTCGACGCCGCCCCCGCACGCTCACCCTGGCAGCCCCGAGAGGCGAGGAGCATCACGTCATGATGACCACCGCCGAGGCAGGCGCCGCTTCCCGACAGGCCACGGAAGAGACCCTGTTGACCGTACGGGACCTGCACGTCTCGTTTCCCGGAAAGGGCTGGCGCGCCGCGCGCACCGAGGTCCTGAAGGGCGTCGACCTCGACATCAGGCACGGTGAAACCGTCGGCCTGGTCGGGGAGTCGGGCTCCGGAAAGACCACCATCGGCCGCGCGATCCTCGGCCTGGTACCCGTGGCATCCGGCACCATCACGTTCGACGGCGAACGCATCGACACGGCGAGCACCGCTCGTCGCCGCGCCCTCAGCCGCGACCTCCAGGTAATCTTCCAGGACCCGTACACCTCCCTGAACCCGTCCCTGACCATCGGCGACATCCTGGCCGAACCACTGCTCGGCCAGGGCATCGACGCCCGTGAGGCCCGCAGCCGCGTCGGAGACCTCCTCGACCGGGTCCATCTTCCGGCGGACGCCGCCGGGCGCCTGCCCCGCGAGTTCTCCGGAGGGCAGCGCCAGCGGGTCGCCATCGCCCGTGCTCTCGCGCTCCGGCCGCGGCTCGTCGTCTGCGACGAACCGGTCTCCGCCCTGGACCTCACCACCCAACGGACGGTCCTCGACCTCCTGCTGGAGATCCAGGCGGATACCGGCGTCTCCTACCTCTTCGTCTCCCACGACCTGTCCGTGGTCCGCTGCATGAGCCACCGGGTCGCCGTGATCCACCGCGGCGAGATCGTGGAGACGGGTGACGCCGAACAGGTCACCACCGCACCGCGCCACCCCTACACCCGCACCCTGCTGCTGTCCGCCCCCGTCGCGGACGTCGCCGAGCAGCGCCGACGCAGGGAGCAACGCACCGCATCCGCCGGACAGTTGCCAGGCTGACGAACAGCCGGAGCACACCGCGAACACCCGCCCCGGGCCCACTGCCGCTGACCCGCCCTCGCCCGGCGACCGGCCGGGAGCGGATCCTCCGACACCGGCGTGCCACCACCCGCACAGGGCCGTGGCACGCCGGCTCCTGCATGCCGGCCGCCCCGGCCACACACCTTCCTCATCGATGGCTTCATGCCGGCGCACCGCACGGTGACCCACCACCCGCCCGATCTTCGAAGTCGGACCCCGGTCCGGTCAGGGTGGTCAAGACTGAGGGCATGGAGTTCTTCTGCTACCACCGTGATCGGCCCGGCTCCGTGGCACTGCGCGACGAGCTGCTGGAAGAGCACTGGTCCTACATGGACCGGTACGCGACGGAGATGATCGCCCGCGGACCGACCCTCGCCGACGACTGCGACACACCTACCGGCAGTGTGCACATCGTCGACCTGCCGGATCCTGCCGCCGCCCGCGCGTTCGCCTTCGACGAGCCCAACTACCAAGCCGGCGTCTACCGGGACGTGCTGCTGCGGCGGTGGCGCAACACTCTGGGGCGCACCATGTGGGACTTCCCCGGGGGAGGGACCGGTGGCCACCGATACCTGGTACTCGGAATCGGCGCCGGGCAGGCCGCCGACCTTGCCGTGCCGCCCGGCCGGGACGAACTGATCGCGTACGGGCCGCTGTTGTCCGACGACGGCACTGCCTGGCTGGGTACAGCGGCGCTGGTCCGCGCGCCGGACCCGGACACGGCACGCGCCGTCCTGACCCCCGGCCGGTACGCCGACATCGAGGTCCACACCTGGCAGTTCGGCGGGCGGTCGTGACGAACCGAGGGCTCGGACGGTTCTGAAGCGCCGAGTCGCGGGCGGCCCGCCCGTATCCACACCAGGCCCGGGTCGCATCGAACGGTCCATCGCGGCACACAGTCCGGCACTCCGGCCCGGTCCTGACCGGGTCGGCCTGCGGCATCCCGGTGGCAGCCCGGGCGAGGACGGCACGGGGCCGGCCGCCCTGCATCGCCACATCCGGCTCTCCGTGTCGCCGGTCCGTGCACTGTCGCCCGGCCGCACCCAGCTCTGCGGGGCGCGAGCCGGGTGCGGGCCGGGCGCTACGCCGCTGGGCACCGTGCCCGAACAGCGACCGCCGCGCCGGTCCGCCGGGCACGTCCCCCTGCCACCTGACACGGCCCACACCGACGATCGACGTCAGCGTGCGAGCTGCTGTCAGGCGGCAGGCCTTGATCCATTTCGAGGGCGCATGCTGTCGACCTCTTTCAGTGACCTCGCCACCGTTGGCGATCAAAGCCCGTGGGGCGACTCACGGGAAACGACGCGGAATCCGATGTTTCCGGCGGAGCTGTCCGGTGTGTTGGAAGTCCGTGCCGCGACGCGGTATCGGTTGCAATACGACTCGTGACACAGATACGAGCCACCGCGCATGGCGCGTGCATCCGGGGCGGATCCAGGCTCCGTGAAGTCATCGGCGCACCACTCCCATACGTTTCCGACCATCTGGTAGAGGCCGTAACCGTTGGGCTGGAATGTCTTGACCGGTGCCGTGCCGATGTAGCCGTCGGCTGCGGTGTTGTGGTGCGGGAAGGTGCCCTGCCAGATGTTGCAGCGGTATCGCCCCCGCGGAGTGAGGTCGTTCCCCCATGGGTAACGGGCCTGTTCCAGCCCGCCGCGAGCGGCGTACTCCCATTCCTGTTCCGTGGGAAGTCCGGTTCCACTCCATGAGCAATAAGCCTGCGCGTCATTCCAGGAAACGTGCACCACCGGGTGGTTGGGTCGGTCGGCGACGGCGGATCCCGGACCTTCTGGGGCGCGCCAGAAAGCGCCGGCGATCGGCAGCCACCACGGTGTCGCCTGAGGGACCTGTGTCACGGTGCGCCGCAACCGCGACGAGACGAACATATGGAAGACGAACGACCAGCCGAAACGTTCCGCCTCGGTGATGTAGCCGGTGGACTTGACGAAAGCGGCGAACTGGGCATTCGTCACGGAGACCGGTGAGACGCGGAAGGCCTTCACCTCGATCTCCCGCACCGGCCCCTCACCGTCACCCGGGTTGACGTCCGGTTCCTCGCTGCCCATCAGGAACCGGCCACCCGGCAAGGACACCAATTGTTTCCTCAACTGGCGCCGCCGCTCGTCCGATGCGGTGGCGACCGGAAGCATGGTCGGAGCGCTCACCTCTTCACGCGCAACGGCACAGCATGACGGGCGGGACTCGCCGGTCGCGGGCGTCGTCTCCGGGCGGGTGTTGTTGCAACCGGACGGGTCGCCGCTATCTCTCACCACTCACCTTCCTTCTTCTGCGCCGTGCCGGCACGGCGCGTGCAGAGCCGACCCGAGTCGGGCAGGGCTTCAGTGGACCGCAGGTCCTGGAGGGGGCTGAGCGCCCGTGTCAGCCGGATCCCGGTGGGTTCGGTCGAGATCGGCCAGGAAGCGCATCCATCGGTTGCACGTGTCACCCCGCTGGCGCAGTGCATGATAAAGGATCTCGGTGAGCCCGCGCCGGATGGTCCGATGCGCAGGCGGAGTGCGGATATTCCGGAGCTCGTGCGGGCCGGTCTCCATGTGCTCGCTCGTCGACGTGACACGGGCGGCGGCTTCCACTCCGCCCACGACGTTCATCGCACCCAGTAGCGCCGCACGGGGCCGTGTTCGGTCTCCCGGACGGCTTCGAGGACGCCGCCGTGGTGCTCGATCGTCTTCACCGAGGCGAGGTTGTCGACTTCGCAGACGATCAGCACCCCGTCCAGGCCGAGCCCCCGCGCCTCGTCGAGCATCCGGCCCAGGGCCCACGTGGCCAGCCCGCGCCGACGTGAAGACGGCCGGATCCCGTATCCGATGTGGCCGTACTGCAGCACGTAGTCGTCGAGCCCGTGCCGCAGAGCGATCCCGCCGTGCACGCGATCGCCCTCGACGATCCATCGGTACGTACAACCCCGGCCGGTCTCCATGGCTTTCGGAGCCGACTCGTCGGCCAGCAGCGCCACCCAGGCCGCGAACCCGTCCGGAGAGTCGACCTCGTGGGACGGCCCCAGCCCGAATCCGTCCTCGTGGAGGCCGGGACCCCACTCGTCACGCGCCTCGAGCCAGGCGGAGTGCAGACGGGTGGTGGGCGCGATCAGTTCAGGCATACGGCGACGATACCGATCCGGCGAGTTCCTTCCGCAGCCACGTACGGACCCGAGGCCGTGGCACGCCGACCGAACCCCGCTTCCTCCGCTGTCAGCCGACGAGTTGCTGGCCGCCGTCGATGTCGTAGGTCGCGCCGGTGAGTGCCGTGTTGGTCATGATGTGGACGGCGAGCGCCGCGACGTCGGCCGGCACGACAACGCGGCCGATCGGCAGCGCGGCGCGCAGTTCCTCCCGACGGGCGTCGAGTCCGTCACCGAGAAGCCGGGCCGACAACGGCGTGTCCACGAAGCCGGCAGCGATCAGGTTGACCCGGACCGGCGCGAGCTCGAGCGCGAGGCCGGCGGTGAGCGCGGGCAGCGCGGCGGTGACCGCGGGCGCGATCCCGAGGCCGGCGCGGACCCGCCGGGCGCCCGTGCCGCCGAGGAGCAGCAGCGTGCCGCCCGGCCGTACCGTGCCGGCGGCGAGGCGCGCGACCTCGAGCGCGAGCGCCGTGTGCCCGCTGATCGCCCGGCGCGCCTGATCGGCGTCCATGTCCAGGAGGCGCCTGTAGGACGGGTGTCCAGCGGTGACCATGATGTGGTCGACCGGACTGGGCAGATTCTGGAAGAACCGCTGCAGCGCCGCCGAGTCGTCGGCGTCGAAGGCGGCGGTGCTGAGCGCTCCGACCTCGGCGGCCGCGGTGCGCAGCCGTTCGGGGTCCCGTCCGGTGAGAATCACCGCGGCGCCTTCGGCACGGGCGTGCCTGGCGGTCGCCAGACCGATGCCCGCGCTCCCGCCGATGACGACGAGGGTCTGTCCGAGCAGGGCCGGGTCGCGGGGGACGGGCGCCGCCGATGGCTCAAAACTCATGAATCCTCCTCTGCCGTGGCGACACAGGTGTCTGCTGAAATGAGCCACCAACTCTGCGGTCTCCGGAACGAATCAGTCGATCAGACGCGGGTAGCGGGTGCCTCCGCCAGGCGAGACCGGCGTCTCCTCACCGTTCGAGCGGTTGCGACAGGGCGTGCTTGACCTGCCTGGTCCGCTCGTCGGTGAGGACCTCGACCCGGTCGTTCGCCAGGGCGTCCAAGGTCTGCTCCGCGACGTCGGCCGCGCTGATCTTCGGCGCGTCCGTGAAGGAGCTGAGATCCGTCTCCACGAAACTGGCGTGGACGCCGACCACGAGCGTCCCCTGCTCGCGCAGGCCTTCCCGCAGCGCACCCGTCAACGACCACTGGGCTGCCTTGGAGGCCGCATACCCGGGGTAGTCCGGCCGAGAGGTCCACGAGGCAGTCGACAGCATGTTCACCAGTGCGCCACCGCCGTTGCGGGCCAGGACGGGTGCGAAGGCACGGGAGACGGCCCAGGTGCCGAAGTAGTTGATCTCCATCGCCTGGCGTGCCCCGTCGAAGGAACCTGCCAGGAGCTCGGTGCTGAAGCCTCCGACGCCGGCGTTGTTGATCACAATGGTGACGTCACCCGCCGCGGCAGCTGCCGCGGCAACCTCCTCGGGCTCGGTGACGTCCAGCCGCAGCGCAGTGACGTCCTCATCGGTCACGCTCGCCGGATCGCGGGCGCCGGCGTAGACCTTGGCTGCTCCGCGGTCGATCAGCGCACGAGCGAACGCGCGGCCGATGCCCCGATTGGCCCCCGTCACCAGGGCGACTGATCCTTTGATCTCCATTGCGCTTCCTCCCTGCCGACTACCTGCCGTGCCCGGCAGGTCGTCGGGACGCGTGATGCTCCCGCGAGCGGCTCAGTTCGGCCGGCACTGCGAGGGACACGCCGCTGCCCATGCGTGAGTGTGCAGCACGCAACCCATCGCCCCGGGGCCGGAATTCTCAGCCGCGTTGCGGGGCGGTGCCGGGCGAACGGGCCGTCGTGCACGCCGACGCGCCCGTGGAGCACGTTTCCTCCACTGCCAGCGTGCACCGGATCCCGCGGCTCTGCATGTGTGAACGGGGCCCGAGCGCAGGGCGAGCCACCTGGGCGGCCGCGGCTCGGTGAGGGCCGGCCGGCCGTCGGACGGGCAACGCCCTGATACACCGGCCGGACGGCGCCTTGCGGGCGGTGTGGTGGCCGTTCCCCACTGACCTGCAAGTGCAGGGGATGGTGCGTCGACTCTGAATGCCGCGCGGAACGGCGACGGCACCGATGCTTCTGTGGTGTGGTCACTCTCCGTCGCAGAATGTCTCCGCGCGCTTACGGCACGCGTGCCGTCCACTCCGCACTGCTGTATTTGGCGGCGGCCAGTTCTTCCGCTCGTGCCAGTTCCTCAGGAGTGATGCGTCCCTGGGCGAGTCCGTAGCGGTTGCGGAAGGACTCCACCATGCGGTCGATGACGGCCTCGCGCGGCAGGCCGGTTTGGCGGCGCAGCGGGTCGACGCGCTTCTTCGCCGACGTGGTGCCCTTGTCGGACATCTTCTCCTTGCCGATGCGGAGGACCTCGAGCATCTTGTCGGCGTCGATGTCGTAGGACATGGTGACGTGGTGGAGCACGGCGCCGGGTCCGCCGTCCGGGCCGACCATGCGTTTCTGGGCAGCGCCGGCGATCTTGCCGACCTCTGTCGCGATGTCGTTGAGCGGCTGGTACCAGGCCTTGATGCCCATGTCGCCGAGCGCCGCGAGCACCCAGTCGTCCAGGTAGGCGTAACTGTCCGCGAAGGAGAGGCCGGAGACGAGGGCGTCCGGGACGGACAGCGAGTACGTGATGGTGTTGCCGGGCTCCACGAACATGGCGCCACCGCCGGAGATGCGGCGCACGACCGTGACACCGTGACGCTCGGTGCCCGCCGGCTCGACCTCGTTGCGCAGTGACTGGAAGCTGCCGATGATCACAGCGGGGGAGGCCCACTCCCAGACGCGCAGGGTCGGCGGACGCCGGCCTGCTGCGACCTCCGCGGTGATCACTTCGTCGAGTGCCATGTGCAGCGCGGGGGACTGCGGGACCTCGTGGATGAGCTGCCAGTCGTAGTCGCTCCACTCGGTGGCATGCGCAAGCGCCCGGCGTACGGCGACGGCGACCCCCTCGGAGGTCAGGCCCAGCATCACCGTGGAGGCGGGCAGTGCCACGTTGATGCGGGTCGCGAGACCGGCGGTGTCCGTGTCGGCCGGGGCGCCTTCCAGCGCGGCGTTGATCGCGAGGATGGCTTCGTCGGGTTCGAGGAAGAAGTCCCCGGCGACCCGCACGTTGCGCAGCGCGCCGCCCTCGACGTCCAGATCGACCACGACGAGCTTGCCGCCGGGGACCTTGTACTCACCGTGCACAGCCATGCCTCCAGAGACGCCCGACTCCTCGATGAATCGGCTCCGATCACCTACAACGCTGCCACCGTGAGGGATTAATCCGAACCCACATCCCACGCTTCGGCTCCGTGATCGTGCCCTGGTCCGTGTGTCGAGCAGCGGGCTGTTGGTGGTGTGGTCGCTTCAGTCACGGGCCGTCGCGAGCGTCGGCACCGACAAGCCGGCCCACCGGCGGCCACTGCCCGTCACGGCTGCGGTTTTCCGCAGGTCAGCCATCTGGCGTGGCCGGGAGCTCGTGACTGAGCGCCTTTGGTTGGCCAGCGAGCACGGGCTGTCGCCGTGAGGTCGTGGTCCGCTGTGCTTCGGCAGATTGGGACTGAAAGGGCTGTGAACGAGCCTTGACATGGATCAATACCTGCTCAGCCCAGCGGGCGTGCTTTCTTCGGGGCTCCTACCGTAGAGGAGTGGGCCGATGTTGCGTCGGTGCAGCGGGCGGCCTGTATCGGCTCCGCACAGCACCGGAAGGTGGTTCGGAGATGACCAAGACCACAGAAGCCCCCGTTCTCGAGACGCTCTCCGCTATGACAGTGGACTCGATCGAGCGTTGTGGGCTGGACGACAGCACACTCATTCTCACGCGCTTGGCAGCGCTCGCGGCCATGGACGCACCCACGATCTCCTACGTTGCGCATGTCGACCCCGCCATGAAGGCGGACTTGACGATCGAGCAAGTACAGGACGTTCTCGTTGCCATCGCCCCGGTTGTGGGCACGGCACGCGTCATGTCGGCCGCAACTCACATCACCGAGGCACTCGGCATTGCCATCGAGGTAGCCGAGTCCGAAGCAGAAGCGATGGCCGAGGCCGGAGCCCATAACCGGAGCCAGTCCTGAGTGAATCCTCGCTCGCCAGGGCGGAGGAGCTGGACTGATCGTCGAGCGTGGCAATGCCGTCTGTGAGGCGATCGCCACTGACGTGGATCAGCGATGGCGCTGAAGAGGAGAACGCACATGACCGCCGAGATGAATTTGGCCTACGACTATCCGCTCCTGGGCGCATTCTGGACCTTGCTGTGGATTTTCCTGTGGATGATGTGGATTTTCCTGCTCTTCCGGATTTTCTCGGACATTTTCCGTGACGACTCCCTCAACGGGTGGGCCAAGGCAGGGTGGTCCATCTTCGCGATCGTCCTCCCCTTCCTCGGTGTGTTCGTGTACCTGATCGCGCGCGGCAAAGGCATGGGGGAACGCGAAGCGCATCAGGCCCGAGCCCGGCAGCATGCGTTCGAGAGCTACGTCCGCGAGGCCGCCGGCACCGCCAAGCCGAGTGCGGCGGAGGAACTTGCGAAGCTCTCGGAAATCAAGGCCAGAGGCGACCTCACGGACGAGGAGTTCCAGCGCGCCAAGGGGAAGATCCTGCACTGAAACGCCGTTCGCGTGCGAATCGGCCTGTGGGCCGTGGTGCGAGGGCTTTTTTCCTGTCCGGCATCCGGTGGATCGGCGGGAGGTGCCCCATGAGCAGGCGCGGGATTGCGCGTCTGGCCTTGGCGGCGGGCGCAGCGGCGCTTCTGGTGCTGGTGGTCTTCGGCGGGCTCGGAAGCCTCGTGCTCATGGGGGTGGGGTGGGCAGGACTCGCGCTCACGGCGGCCGGCGTGTGGTGGATGCTCACCCACACCGGCTGGATCAGGGTGCTGGCCGCGCTACTGGTGGTCGCCGCGCCGCTCGGTGTTCTGCTTCTGTACGCGGCTGCCGGGCTGCTGTGGGTCGTGGTGGCCTCGCTGGGTCTCTGGGCGCTGGCCGTTTCCGCAGGCAGGGCCGCACTTGTCGAAGACACCTCACCGAGCATGACGGAGCGCTCCGTCAGCCGGGCAAAGCGACCATTCCTGATCATGAATCCGCTCTCAGGCGGCGGAAAGGTCGAGAGGTTCCATCTGGCGGAGCGAGCCAGAACCCTCGGTGCCGAGGTCGTCGTGCTGGATCCGGCGCAGCGGCAGGATGTGACCGAGCTCGCGTGTCGGGCCGTCCAGGGTGGAGCCGATCTGCTCGGCGTCGCAGGTGGTGACGGTACGCAGGCCTCGGTCGCCGGTGTGGCTGCAGAGCACGACATCCCCTTCATGGTGATCAGTGCTGGCACTCGCAACCACTTCGCCAAGGATCTGGGCCTGGACCGGCAGGATCCCTCCAGGTGTCTGGAGGCACTGACCGACGGCGTCGAACTGCGCATCGACCTCGGCTACCTCCACGCGGGAGTGCCTGGGGACCGGAGCGCGGGGCGCGTCTTCATCAACAACGCCTCGTTCGGCGTGTACGCGGAAGTCGTGCAGAGTCCCGCCTATCGCGACGACAAGGCCCGCACGATCCTGGAGATGCTGCCGGATCTGCTGACACACCCCAGCGGCACGCGGCTGAGTGTCCGTGCCGGTTCGCTGACTACGGACGGTCCCCAGGCCGTACTGGTGAGCAACAACCCCTATGAGAGGGGCGACTCGGCCGGACTGGGGCGCCGAGAGCGACTGGACTCCGGCGAGCTGGGGGTGCTTTGTGTGAGCGTCGGCAACGCCGCCGAAGCGACAGAGCTCCTGCTGCGTGGCCGGCAGGGCCGCGGGCTGACCACGGCCACCGCCCGACGAGAGGTCGTTGTCGACGCCGACGCTCCCGTCATCCCGGTCGGTGTCGACGGCGAGGCGCTGATGTTGCCCACTCCGGTGCGCTGTCGCCTCGCGGCCGGCGCTCTGCGCGTGCGCGTGCCCCGGAACCGGCCCGGTGTGCCGCACGGTGCCCCGCCGATGGACTGGCGGCGGGTGCGGCGTCTGGCGCTGACGATGGGGCGGGTCGCGGCAGGACGTGGTGCCGCCTGAGCGAACGGTTGGTGTTGGTCCGGCGGACGTAGGGCGGTCATCGTTCGTCGGTGGGCGGAGGAGCAGCCGTACCGGGTCCGGGCCGGGCAGGCTGTTCGGCGGTGGTGAGGGGCAACCATTCCGCTCCGGTGGGAGCGCGATGGCACGTCGCTCTTCGTTCCGGTGTGCTCGATCGCGGACGCGGACTCCTCTCACTCGTGCGGCTGATCCGCCCGCATTGATCCGCGGTCACCCGTGCAGAGCGCACAAACTGTCAGAGTTCGATTGCGTCGCCTGGCCTGATGGTAGCGTTCATATTTCGCTGCATCATGCGCAACGCCGCGTCCGCGAGGTCGGAGTGAATATGTGCGACTGCATCATTGGGAATTGTTACATTCAAATGCCGGATGTGGGCATCCAGTGCTGAATACAGGATGCACTGCTCCGTCACCTGACCGCATAGGATAATGTGGTCGACGCTCAACTGGCTGAATAGATAGGCTAGGGGAGTCTCGTAAAATATCGAGTGCCGGGCTTTGACGACAAAAAGTGATGCCTCGTCCGGGCGCAAGGGCTCGACCAGATCGCCGCGTGCACCTGCAAGGGCTGTTTCCACGATTTCGCCGTGATGGGAGCGCCATTCACCAAAATTGTCGTTGGCATAGATGACGGGGACATTCCGTTGCCGAGCTTCCTCTATGAGTCGAACAATCCGGGGAACCGCGCGCTCCACCGATGGGATAAGTAGCTCTGCATCCGGATGCTCATAATTGTTGATCATATCGATCACGATGAGCGCCGTCTTTCCCATACGTCCATGGTGACACTCTTCAGGGCGTTCAGGCATCCGAGAGGCTCTCCCCGAACCGGGGCTGGATCTCCGCATACTCGGCCGAGTGGAGCGCCCTCGGCTGATTGACGTCGCGCACCGGTAAGGGCTTGAGTTCTTGCTTGATGACGGCTCGGCGCTTGCCGTTATCCGTTCGGTAGGTGGCTACGTTACCGGCGATGACCTGGCCAGACCGGGCACGGTTGACGGCGGCTACGAGCTCGCGGACACCGAACGGGAGATCCCCCGACGGGAGCGGGATGCCCGCGGTCTGCGCCGCGGTAGGCGCTTCCTTGGTGTTCGGAGACATCGTCCGACCGGTCGACACACTCAGAGTGGCCCTAAAGTGGTTTATATGCAGGTTTCAACCCGATTACGTCAAGGGGGGATCTGTATGGCTCATTCCACACGAGAGACGGAACGCAAGTACGCGGCGCCTGCGGCCGACGACATCTCGTGGCTGCATGACCTGAGTGGTGTGGGCCCCGTCGCCTCGGTCGCAGAGCGTGGGATACAGGAGCTGGACGCCGTCTACTACGACACCGATGACTTGCGTCTGGCCCGCACCAGCGCCTCCCTGCGGCGCCGGACGGGCGGCACGGATTCCGGGTGGCACCTGAAACTGCCTCTGCCCGGGGACAGCCGGGAGGAGATCCGCACTCCTCTGTCGTCGGAGAACGTCCCAGTGGAACTGCGTGATCTGGCTCTCTCCCGCACCCGCGGCGCGGCGCTGCGGCCGGTGATGCGGATCCGCTCCACCCGCTTCTTGCGCCATCTCCTCGATGGCGAGGGTGACGTCCTGGCCGAGCTGAGCTTGGACGTCGTGTATGCCGATTCGCTGCTCGATGACGACGGTGGGCACGCGATGTGGACGGAGATGGAGGTCGAACTCGCCGACGGTGACCCCGCGCTCCTTGACGGGATCGAGAAGGTGCTGCGCAAGAATGGCGTCGACCGCGCGCAGAGCGTGCCCAAGGTGGTCCGCGCCCTGGCGGAGACCACGCCCTTCCTGGAACGCACGTCGGATGCGCGCGCCGAGGTCACCCCCGGGTCGGCCGGCCACCACGTGCTCTCCTACCTGGACCGACTGGTCGACGCTCTCAGGGACCTCGATCCCGCAGTCCGTCGCGACACGCCCGACGCCGTGCACCGGATGCGGACCACAGCCCGCCGCCTGCGCGGCTGCCTGCGTTCCTACCGCTCGGTTCTCGACCGTCAGGTCACCGACCCCATTCGCCGGGATCTGAAGTGGCTTGCCGGTGAGCTCGGCGTGGAACGCGACCACGAAGTGCTCCGGGAGCGACTGACCTCCGGCGTGGGAGAACTGCCCGGGGAACTCGTCCTCGGCCCCGTCAACGCGCGGCTGCAGGCCTGGGACGCGGCGCAGCGGGCCGAGGGCCGTCGACGCACCCTCGATGCACTCGCCTCGCACCGCTACCTGAACCTGCTGGAGAAGCTGAAGCTGCTGGCCGATGCTCCGCCGCTGCGTACCAAGGCGGCCGGCAAGCCCGAGAAGGTCCTGGTGAAGGCGCTTTTGAAGGAGTACGACCGGCTCGTTCAGCGCATGGATCGTGCGCTCGACATGCCTTCCGGGTCGGAGCGTGACGCCACGATCCACCATGCTCGCAAGGCCGCGAAGAGGCTCCGCTACGCTGCGGAGGCGGCCCGCCCGGCCCTCGGGAAGCCTGCGCGACGTCTCGGCAAGCGCGTCAAGGACGTACAGCGGGTGAGCGGTGCCCAGCACGACAGTGTGGTGACCTGTGACAGCCTGCGCCGCCTGGCGGTCTCTGCGCATGCGGCGGGCGAGCCCGGGTTCACCTGGGGCCTGCTGCACGGTCAGGAGAGGGCCGCAGCCGGCGCCCGGGAGCGGCAGCTCCCCGAGGTGTGGGCTCGTGCCCGCGCGGCGGCTCGCCGCAAGGCCCTCCGTCGCTGACGGATCCGGGAGGACCGTGACTGTGTGCCGTTCCGCTTCTCTTGGAACATGAGAGCCGGGTGACCAGCCCCGGAAGGAGCGCATGGACCGCCTGCACGCTCTGCAGCTATCTGGGTACGTACACCGTCGGCGCGCGCCGCTCGACAGCGCTCACCAGCACCTCGGCCACCTGCCGGACCGGGGAGCTCTTCTTCGCCCTTTTCTGCACCCGTCGGGGCTACCGTGACCGGACCGCTCTGAGTACCAGCTCGGCCTCGCCGGGGCGCAGCCGCCGCGCCAGTTCGCCGGTGGCGCGCCCACGAGCGGCTTCTTCCAGCAGCGGGGCAAGGGTTGCGCAGTCGCCGTGCTCGGTGCGCAGACAGATCAGCCCTTCCGGGCCTCGTCGTAGGTGTACGGCCGCGCCCTCCACTGCGTTCCACGGCCCGTAGCTCAGCACTTCCGGCTTCATTGTCGCCGCCCTCTCAGTCGGTGGGCAGCGCTTGGAGGAGGTCTCCTGCCTGTGGGTCGGACGGAGGCCGGGTGAGGTCCGCCTGGGCAACCGGCCCGACCGGACGGTGTCCGTCCCGCGCGGGACGCCGTCGTGGCCTGGGTGCCGCCGTCGTGTGCATCATTCCTGCCTTTCGTCGGTTCGCATGCGGTTCTGTCGTTCTCGGTGAGACCGGGGTACCCGGCAGTCCGGCGGCCACATTCGGGAGAGCGTTCCTCCTCAGACCTCTTCGCCGTCGAGCACGTCCATCTCCTCCAGGGGCCGGACCGCCGGTCCTTGTAGGACCGTGCCGTCGACGCCGAAGCGGGAGGCGTGACAGGGACACTTCCATGAGGTCTCCGCCTCGTCGAATGCCACCAGACAGCCGAGACGGGTGCAACGGGCGGATACGCCTCGACCGTGCCGTTCGGGTCCCGACAGACGGCGCAGCGGCGCTTTTTGACACCCCCACCGCACCCGTGCGAGGGGAAACGTGGCTGACCGAGTCCAGGCGGGTCACTCGCAGCCGGTCGCTGCGGCGCGGCTGGGCCGTCGGGTGCTACCGGCCGGGAGCAGGCACCGACCGGGGGTTCTCGATCCCGGGTCGGCGGTCTGCGGCGACGCCGTTGGGCGGGCGCCTCAGTGGGTGCGTCGTCCTGCGATGAGCCGGTAGATGGCCAGGACGATGACAGATCCGACTACGGCGGCGATCCAGGTGGAGAGATGGAAGAAGCCCTTGATCGAGTGCACGCCGAAGATGACCTTTCCCAGCCAGCCGCCCAGCAGACCGCCGACGATGCCGATCAGCATGGTGATCAGGCAACCTCCCGGGTCCTTGCCCGGCATCAACGCTTTGGCGATCGCACCTGCCAGCAAGCCGATCAAGATCCACGCAATGATGCTCATACACACGCACCTTCACCTAAACGTCGTTGCCCGCCGTCCCTCGTGTCCCTCGTCGGCCACAACGAACGGTTGGCCGTTACCAGCCGGACAACATCCAGCATCCTGCAGCCCCTGCACCGCACCACTTCAACGCGCAGGGCGACGTTGGTCAGGCCGAGTGCGGTCATGCCCGGGAGCCATACGCCTCGAGGCGGCGACGAGCACTCCTGGGGCTGGCGCCCCGACTGCGTCTGGATCGGGAAGGGCGGCTGGGTCATGGGACGTGTCGATGTCGGCAATGCCATCAAGGAGCTGACGACCGACGCCACCACAGCTCGTGCTGTCCGGCCACCGCAGCGAGCGGAGACGATCGCACACTTCCGGACGGAGCCCTGGATGCCCGATATGCCTGCGAAGAACCACCGTGAGCGGGCTCGTGCTCGCAGGGACAGAGCATTCGGGTCACCCGGTAAGGATGCCGGGCAGTGAGAGCGCACCGATGAGGGTGGTGCCGGCCAGGAGCCAGACCACGTAGTCGCCGATGTGCCCCGAGTGCATGCGCCGAAGAGGCGTCGTCCAGCTGTGAGCTTCCTGACGGGCGGGGCCATGTACGGCCGCTGCGGCCAAGCCCACGGCGAGTGCAGCGGAGACGATCCCGAGGAGCGTCCCAACCGGAGTCCAGTGAGGTGCACGATGGGCGCCGAACGCGTCGCCCGCGGACGTGGCAAGCCATGGAGCCAGACCGGCCGCGACAGCTCCGACGAGCAGCGCGGTGGGGACTGCGGTCATCGTCGTGGGCACCCGGCGAATACGGCCCTTGGTCTCCGGCTCCTCGTCCTTGCCCTTCGTCTCGTGTGCCGGACCGGCCTCGGGTCGCTTCCCGGCGCCGAGGAACACCCGTGCGGCGACCCGGAGCACCGCTCCCGCGGTGACTGCGGACACGACCACGAACACCACGGCGAGGAGTGCGCCCGCAGCTTCTTCCGTGACCGCTTTGCCGAGACCCGTGGCAAATGGTGGCATTCCGGACAGAGCCAGCGCACCGGTCGCGAACAGGACGCCGACCCGCCTCAACTCTTTTGCACGTCCGTACAGTTCGTGTTCGTCGACACTCCCGTACCGGTCGAGGAGGATGCCCACGCAAGCGAACAGGGCGGCCTTCGCCCCCGCGTGGCCCAGGATGTAGACCGCGATCCCACTGGTTGCCGCGGGGCGCAGGAGGCCGATTCCGATGAGGAAGAGCCCGGTGTGGGCGACCGTCGAATAGGCGAGGAGCCGCTTCACATGCCGTTGCTGCCAGCACATCACCGCGCCGATCAGCGCTGTCAGCACGCCGAGCGTCACCAGGGCGCGTTCAGCGTCCGGTGCGGGGATGCCGCCGGGCCCGGCGAAGATCGTGTGGTACACCCGCCACACGCCGTACGCGCCGAGTTCGACCATGACTCCGGACAGCAGCATGCAGACCGGAGTCGGTGCGACGGCGTGTGCGTCGGGCAGCCAGAAGTGGAACGGGACGGCGGCCGCCTTGGTCAGGAGCCCCGTCAGCACCAGGACGAAGGCGCACAGGGTCAGTGCGTCGGGCCCACCGTCTGCGTCGAGCCGCTCTCCGATCTGCCGCATTCCGAGCTCGCCGGTGCGGGCGTACAGCAGCACGATTCCGGTCAACGTGGTGTACGCGCCGAGGGAGTTGATCACCCCGAACGTGAGCGCGCCCTGCACGGCCTTCGCCTCCTCCACGCGGTAGCCGGTCAGGGCGTACGCCACGACGCTCATGAGCTCGAAGAAGACGAAGGCGTTGAAGAGCTCACCCGTGAGCGCGAAGCCGCACATGCCCGCCTGGAAGAGCAGCACGAGAGCCGGAAAGGAGCCCGCGTGCCGACGCGGTGGCTCGTCGAAGTAGCGCCAGGAGTAGATGAGCACCGCGACGACCAGGACAGAGACCAGTGCCGCCAGACCCACCCCGGGCACGTCGCCGACCAGGACGATACCCACACCCTCGCCGCCGCTCGGGCGCCAGCCGCCGACCCATTCGACAGCATTCGGCGAGGCGTTGAGCAGGAGCGCCGTGGCCAGGCCCGCGGTGGCCATGGCCACGGTGCAGCCGATCGAGTCGGCGGCGATACGCGGCAGACGCCGTCCGGCGGCCACCAGCACGGCGGCTCCCATCAGCGGCAGCGCGACGATCAGAGGCAGCAGATGGCTCATCCGCACAGCTCGGTCAACTCGTCGGGGTTCACCGTGCCGTGTCGTTTGGCGACCTGTATCACCAGGGCCAGCAGCAGAGCGGTCACGGTGGCGCCGACCACCACGTCGGTCAGGGCCAGTGCCTGCACGACGGGGTCGACGAGCGGTCTCGATCCCGGCTTCAGGTCGGAGAAGACGGGTGCGGTGCCGCCGTCGCGATAGCCCACGGCGAGCAGCAGCACATAGGTGGAGGACTGGCAGACCGCCAGGCAGCCCACCGCATGAACGAGGTGGCGGCTGGTGGCGAGGCCGTAACACCCGGCCAGGAAGATCCAGCCGGCGACCAGATACGGCAGTACCGACATCATGACCTGCTCGTCCCCCCCACTCATTTCTCGCCTTCCTTCTCGATCTCCACGGCCTGGTCGAGGAAGCGGGCGAGCAGCACCACCACGGCGCACGCCACTTCCATGCCGACGGCCATGTTCAACAAGGGCACGAATCCGCCCGAGGCGAGCGTGTTGAACGTTCCGTGCGGCATCAGAGTGTTGGCGAGAAACGAAGAACCCGCGATGAGACCCGCCAGGCCCAGCACGAGATACGTCGCTTCGCCCACCGCGTCGCCGACCTCGTACACGCCGACCGGGCGGATCCGTTCCAGCGCGCGGTAGTCGGCCCCGATGTAGAGCAGGTGGAGTGCGGTCGCCACGACGACCCCGCCCTGGAACCCGCCGCCCGGGCTGAGCTGGCCGTGTGCGACCACATAGAGGCCGACGACGAGGGCGACGGGCAACAGGATCAGTGCGTACCCCCTCACGGGGAGCGCAACATGCACGGACGCGGGAGGCACCTGACGCTCCTCGCGGGTCTGTCGGAGCAGCACAACGGTTCCGAGCACTGCTGCGAAGAGAATGGTCTCCTCGCCCAGGGTGTCGAAGGCCCGCTGGTCGAAATTGACGGCCGAGATCACATTGGCGGTGCGGTGGGCGAGCGCCGCCCGGACGGCACGGTCACCGTAGGGGTGGCTGTCACCGCCGAAGCCCGGCAGCCGCAGGCAGGCCGCTCCGAACAGGGCGGCGAAGCCCAGGCAGCCCACGGCCAGGATCCACATCCGTAGTCTGCGGCTCATCGGCCGCCTTCGTCGCGCTGCCCGCGGCGGCGCACTTTCCGTACGGACAGAAGGATCAGCAAGGGGGTGAGTGCCGAGCCCACCGCCAGCTGTGACAGGGCGACGTCCGGTGCCTGGAGGACGGTGAACAGCACCGCGAGCGCCAGACCGAGCACCGAGAGAACCAGAGCCTGACGGGCCGGGTCACGGACCGCCACGGCGGCGGTCGCGGTGGTCGCGACCAGGAACAGTGAGATCACGATGAGGCCGTCAGTCACGTCGGGCCTCGCTCGACTCGAGGTAGGCGCCGGACAGTGTCCGTGAGGAGATCACGTTTCCGGCGATGAGCAGCACTCCGACGACTGCGAGTTTCACCGCCGCACGCCCGGGGCCGGCGGCCACGCACGACGCGATCACGACCGGCACGGTGGCGGCGGCCGCCAGCACGGTCGGCAGCTGTGCCTTTTGCGGGACCTCGCCCAGTTCGTCGGCGAGCAGCCGTGCGTACACGAGCGTGCCGACGGGGCCCAGCACGGCGAGGACCAGAGCGAGATCGGTGTAGGCGGGGCGGCCGTAACCCTGGGCAAGCAGCAGCATGACCAGACAGACCACCGAGGTGCCGAAGTTCTGGGCGACGACCCTGCGCCCGAGCAGTCCGGTCGCCACACCCCACACCACCGGGAAGAGACCTGCCACCAGGAGCACGGATGCGCACGCGAGCCATGCGTTCACCGGCCGCTCACAGCCCGGCGTGCCGCGACGGCCGCGACTGCCCCCAGCAGTGCGCATCCCAGACCGACGAACACCTCCAGCGGTTCGATCCTGCTGATGAGCACCAACCACAGCGCCGACAAAGACACTTGCCACACGAGGATTTCGGCGACCAGGCCACCCAGCCGTCTTCCCGTCATGCGAGGGCCGGAGGGCGGGCCGCCGCAGGGAACTCTGTGATGCGCAAGGTGCCTCCTTGTGGTCGTCGTGCATGGCTTGTGCTCATCCGGTGCCCGGTGGGGCTTCAGGCATTCCCCGGCCGTAGGGGAAACAACCGGAAGCAAAGCAGCTACAGGCGGAGTGAAGCGGAGGAACGCCCATGCCCACGCCTCGGATCGGGGATGAAAAGACCTGTCTGGCCCTGCACCACGAGGTGAAGGCGGCGAGGACCGCCAACAGTGCGGCGGCTTCCCGACAGGTGCGGTCGCCGCCTGGCCGACAAGCAGACGCGTAGGAGGAGCGCATCGAGGACCACCTCCCCGCAGAGGTGCAGAGGGGCGGGATCGAAGGCGGTCGCGCACGACCTAGGGGGAACTCCTCCACGCCCTGCGCAGCTGACCGGCCTCGGCGCGGGACCCCGATCGACGGCATACTCGTCGGCCGCCGGGGTACTCGCCCCACACCACACCCCCAGTGTGAGGAAGCGAGAACGCCGTGAGCGAGCACCGTCCGGAACCCCCTGGGAACAGCGGGGGGCCGACACCGAAGCCGATACCGAGGGACCTGCCGGATCAGCAGGTCACCGCCGGCGAGGACCCCTGGGACGCCCCAGGCGCCTCGACGTCTTCCACCGCCGACGAGCAGCCCGACCCGGAGATTCCCGATACGGACGAGGTCGGCACCGGCAGGAGGGGCGCCCCGCACTCCGGGAACCGGCGTCCGGGGTATCCCGTGCCCGACGAACCGCCCGCCTGACGCTCCGCGCGCCGCGGAAGCCCCGGCAGGTGACGCTGGGAGGAACGCCCGCGACTGTCGACAGGAGTCCGGCCGCCCGAGAGGACACGTAATGGGTGTGCGCACCTGGGTCAGCGACTGGCCCGTCTACCGACAGCTGACCGGATCCGACCCGCTGGCGCGTGGCCGGGCGGCCATGTCCCCACACACGCAGCAGCTCAGACCGCGCACCGGCACCGCCGAACGGGTGGTTGCTTCCGTCTGCCCTTACTGCGCGGTCGGCTGCGGCCAGCAGATCTACGTCAAGGACGACAAGGTCGTCCAGATCGAGGGCGATCCCGCCTCGCCCATCAGCCGAGGCCGCCTGTGCCCGAAAGGATCTGCCACCCTTCAGCTCACCACAGGCTCCGCGCGTCGCCATGAGGTCCTCCACCGGCGCCCGTATGCCTCCGAGTGGGAACCCCTCGACCTGGAGACGGCCATGGACATGGTCGCCGACCGGGTGGTCGAGACGCGGCGCCGCACCTGGGAATGGGAGAAGGACGGGCTGCGCACCGCACGCACGCTCGGCATCGCCAGCCTCGGCGGCGCGACCCTGGACAACGAAGAGAACTACCTGATCAAGAAGCTGTTCACCGGGCTCGGCGTCGTACAGGTGGAGAACCAGGCGCGGGTCTGCCACAGCTCCACCGTCGCGGGCCTGGGCACCTCTTTCGGCCGCGGCGGCGCCACCACGTTCATGCAGGACCTTCAGCATGCCGACTGCATCGTCATCCAGGGTTCCAACTTCGCCGAGGCGCATCCGGTCGGGTTCCAGTGGGTCATGGAGGCCAAGGCGCGTGGCGCCCGCATCATTCACGTCGACCCGCGCTTCACGCGCACCAGCGCCCTCGCCGACCTGCACGTTCCGATCCGGGCCGGCAGCGACATCGCGTTCCTCGGCGCAGTGATCAACCATGTGCTCACCGAGGAGAAGGACTTCCGGGAGTACGTTCTCGCCTACACCAACGCCGCCTCGATCGTCAGCGAGGACTTCCAGGACACCGAGGACCTGGACGGCGTCTTCTCGGGACTCGACCCGGACAAGCACCACTACGACCCCAGCAGCTGGCAGTACGAGGGTGTGGAGGTCCAGGCGCCCTCCGGCGACGTCGACGAACAGTACGAGCAGAAGACACAGGGCTCGGGCCGTGCGGAGACCCACGGGTCGGGAGGAGCCCGGACCGGCGCCCGCCCACCGCGCGACGAGACGCTCAACCACCCGCGCTGCGTCTACCAAATCCTCAAACGCCACTACGCCCGCTACACCCCCGAACTTGTCGAGGAGACCTGCGGAATCCCGCGCAAGACCTTTCTGCGCGTCTGCGATGCCCTGACCGCCAACTCCGGTCGTGAGCGAACCAGTGCATTCGTGTACGCCGTCGGCTGGACCCAGCACTCCACCGGTTCCCAGTACATCCGCGCCGCCAGCGTCCTCCAGCTCCTCCTCGGCAACATCGGCCGCCCCGGCGGCGGCATCCAGGCCCTGCGGGGCCATGCCTCCATCCAGGGCTCCAGCGACATCCCGACCCTCTACAACCTTCTGCCCGGCTACCTGCCGATGCCGCACGCCCACGCTCACGAGAACCTGGACGCGTTCGTCGAGGCCAGCCGCACCGAGAAGGGCTTCTGGGGCAACATGCGGGCCTACTTCGTGAGTTTGCTCAAGGCGTACTACGGAGACGCCGCCACAGAGGACAACGACTTCTGTTTCGATCACCTGCCGCGTCTCACCGGCACCCACTCCACCTACAACACGGTCATGGCGCAGCTCGACGGCGCCTGCAAGGGCTACTTCCTGATGGGGGAGAATCCGGCCGTCGGCTCCGCCAACACTCGCCTCCAACGGCTGGGAATGGCCAACCTGGAGTGGCTGGTCGTCCGAGACTTCTCCCTCATCGAGTCCGCGACCTGGTGGCAGGACGGACCCGAGATCGAAACGGGTGAACTGCGCACCGAATCGATCCGTACCGAGGTCTTCTTCTTCCCGGCCGCCGCACACACCGAGAAGTCCGGCTCGTTCACCAACACCAATCGGTGGCTGCAGTGGCATCACGCGGCCGTGGAACCCGAGGGGGACGCCCGCAGCGACCTGTGGTTCATGTACCACCTGGGTCGGCGCATCAAGGAGAAGCTGGCCGGTTCGACCGAGCCCATGGACCAGCCGGTCCGGGACCTCACCTGGGACTACCCCGTCGAAGGGCCGCTGCGTGAGCCGGTCGCCCACGCGATCCTGGCCGAGATCAACGGACACGGCCCGGACGGCGGTCCGCTCTCCGCCTACACGGAGCTGAAGGACGACGGATCCACCCGCTGCGGCTGCTGGATCTACTGCGGGGTGTACGCCGACGGCATCAACCACGCCGCTCGGCGCACACCTCACACGGAGCAGGACTACGTGGCCGCCGACTGGGCATGGGCCTGGCCTGCCAACCGCCGCATTCTTTACAACCGGGCCTCCGCGGCCCCCGACGGGACGCCGTGGAGCGACCGCAAGGCGTACGTGTGGTGGGACGACATGGAAGGGAAGTGGACCGGCCGCGACGTCCCCGACTTCGTACCCGACCGCGCGCCCGACTACGTGCCACCGGAAGGCGCAACCGGGCCCGACGCCCTGCGCGGCGACGACCCGTTCATCATGCAGGCCGACGGCAAAGGGTGGCTGTACGCGCCCGCCGGCCTGGAGGACGGGCCGCTTCCCACCCACTACGAGCCGCAGGACTCGCCCTTCCCCAACGCCCTTTACCCGTCCACCGCGCGCTCGCCCGTACGGCAGCTGCTTCCGCGCGAGGGCAATCGCTACCACCCCAGTGGCAACGAACCGGGCGCGGAGGTCTATCCGTACATCGTCACCACCCACCGTCTCACCGAGCACTTCACCGCCGGTGGCATGAGTCGCTGGTCCCCCTAACTCTCTGAACTCCAGCCCGAGTTCTTCTGCGAACTCTCCCCGCAACTGGCTGCCGAGCGCGGCCTGGAGCACGGCGGTTGGGCCACCATCATCACCGCCCGCAATGCTGTCGAGGCGCGCGTCATGGTCACTGATCGGCTCAAGCCCCTGACAGTCCACGGGCGGACCGTCCACCAGATCGGGCTGCCCTTCCACTGGGGGCCCAACGGGATCTCCACGGGGGACGCGGCCAACGAACTCATGGCCATCGCGCTCGACCCGAACGCCCACATCCAGGAGGACAAGGCACTCACCGCCGACATCCGCCCCGGTCGGCGCCCTCGCGGGCCCGATCTGCCGAAGCTGGTCGCGGAGTACCGACGGCGCGCAGGAGTCACCGAGACGACAGGGATGGAGAATCGGACATGACGGACCGGCACCTGTTCAGCGGTCCCGAACCGGACCCGGCCCGCGACGCCGGCCACCCGGAACCCCCGGAACGGGTCGGATTCTTCACCGACACGTCGGTCTGCATCGGCTGCAAGGCCTGCGAGGTGGCCTGCAAGGAATGGAACGCGATCCCGGAGGACGGGATGCCGTTGAGCGGCATGAGCTACGACAACACCCAGGGGCTGGGCGCCTCCACATGGCGCCATGTCGCCTTCATCGAACAGAAGGTGCCTGCGCCGGACGGGCGCACCGAGCTCTCGCTCGTCGAGGGCACCCCGACTGCGCCCCAACCCCCGCAGGCACCGGACGGCATGCGCTGGCTGATGTCGTCGGACGTCTGCAAGCACTGCACACACGCGGCCTGTCTGGACGTATGCCCCACCGGCTCACTGTTCCGCACGGAATTCGGCACCGTCGTCGTCCAGGAGGACATCTGCAACGGCTGCGGCTACTGCGTGCCCGCCTGCCCGTACGGGGTGATCGAGCAACGTCAGCACGACGGAAGGGCGTTCAAGTGCACGATGTGCTACGACCGCCTCGGCGCGGGACAGGAACCGGCCTGCGCGAAGGCCTGCCCGACCGAATCCATCCAGTTCGGACCACTGGACGAGCTGCGCGAACGCGCCGCCCTGCGTGTGGACCAACTGCACGAACAAGGCGTGGAACAGGCACACCTGTACGGCCACGATCCGCACGACGGGGTCGGTGGTGACGGAGCGTTCTTCCTGCTCCTCGACAAGCCAGAGGTGTACGGACTCCCGCCCGACCCCGTCGTGACCACCCGCGATCTGCCGACCATGTGGAAGCACGCGGGCGCCGCCGCACTGTCCCTCGCCGGCAGCATCGCGCTCGCATTCGTACTGGCCGGTCGAACCAAGGAGGGACGATGACCAGGACCCGGCAGCGACGTGGTGAACAGGTCATGGTTCCGCGCGCGGAATTCGAGTCCTACTACGGGCGTCCGATCATCCACGCCCCGTCCTGGGCACCCCGCGACATCGCCGGATACTTCTTCCTCGGCGGTCTCGCCGGAGCAGGCTCGGTGCTCGCCGCCGGATCCCATCTCACCGGGCGCCCTCGCACCGCCACCGCGATGAAGGTCTCGTCCCTCGCCGCCGTTTCGCTGTCCGCCGCAGCCCTGATCCATGACCTCGGCAGACCCGGCCGGTTCGCCAACATGCTGCGTGTGTTCAAACCGACCTCCCCGATGAGCATGGGCTCCTGGCTGCTCAGCGCGTACGGCCCCGCCACCGGGGCGGCCGCACTCAGTGCCGTCACGGGACGGCTGCCCCGGGCGGGCGCCGCAGCGACCACGGGGGCCGCGCTGCTCGGGCCGATGCTGGCCTCGTACACCGCCGTCCTCGCCGCCGACACCGCCGTTCCCGCCTGGCACGGCGCGCACCGAGAACTTCCCTACCTATTCACGGCGTCTGCGACCGCCGCCGCCTCGGGGATGGCACTGATCGTCGCGCCACCGCATGAGAGCGGTCCCGCACGTTGCGCAGCGGTGCTCGCGGCAACGGCCGAGAGCCTGGCGACCGAGGCCGCCGAACGACGCCTCGGCATGGTTGCGGAGACCTGGCGCGAAGGCCGCGCGGGTGCGCTCATGCGTACCGCCCGCTCCCTGACCCTTGCGGGAGCCGCGACCGCGGCACTGGCCGGCGGCCGCAGCCGGCCGGCCGCCGTGGTGGGTGGGCTCGCACTGCTCGCGGGTTCGGTATGCACCCGCTTCGGCGTCTTCGCGGCAGGGATCGCCTCCGCGGAGGACCCGAAGTACACCGTCGTACCTCAGCAGAAGGGAGAGTGACCCCGATGGTCACCCTTTCTGTCACCGGAGCGTCCAAGGAGGACGTTGCCACCGTCTTCGACGTTCTGCGGATTCCACACCGACCGTCCCTCCGACGCCGTGCCCCAGGAACAGCCGGGGGACGCCCTTGCACCCTGCGTCGTCTGGCGGTCTCTGCGCACGCGGCTGGCGAGCCCGGCTTCACCTGGGGCCTGCTGCACGGTCAGGAGAGAGCCGCAGCCGGCGCCCGGGAGCGGCAGCTCCCCGAGGTGTGGGCTCGTGCCCGCGCGGCGGCTCGGCGCAAGGCCATCCGTCGCTGACGGATCCGGGAGCCTTGAGGCGATGCGATGTGCGGCCGGGGGGTGTGGCGACGGGCCAGCGGCTTCGACAAGTCGGCTGCAAGGAGTGCTTCGTCCGTCGACGACCAATCCGCGCCGGTGACGACTGGCGCTGTCTCCTTCCGACGTGCCGAGAAGACCTGCGCATGCTTGCCAACATAGCCAAGGCGCCTTCACGAGTGCAGGCTGACCGTGCTTCGCGAGCAGCTCGCACCCCGGCCGGGCCCCCGCCGTATGTCAGTCGAGGGAATGGCTGCGGTGGCCGTTAGTGCCGCATCAGGCACGTTCGGCCACTGGGCCGCCGGCCCCAGGCCTGACCGCCGACCGTTGCTCAGTCGGGGTGAGACTGCGGCTGCTTGGAGTTGGTAATGGACGGCCACGATCGCGGTGTCAGGCGGGTTGCGGAACCTGCCCGGCGCCGAAATGCTCCGACGAGGTCCGAGCGCTCGCGGCTGCGGCGAGTTCACGGCGGTACCCGCGGTTCTGCCGCAGAGCATGCGCCGGCCGGTCCGTCAGACGTCTTGGCCGGTGGCGGCCGCCCGCCCGCCCGGGCCCAGCAGTCCGGTCGCGGAAAAGTCCGAGTGCATCAGTTCCTGCTGGGAGAGCCGGGTGACCAGCCCCGGCAGGAGCGCGCGCACCGCCTGCACGCTCCGCAGCCACCCGGGGACGTACACCGTCGGCGCGCGCCGCTCGACAGCGCTCACCAACACCTCGGCCACCTGCCGGACCGGGTAGACCTTCCGGGCCGGAGGGGGCATGTGCGCTCGTAGTTCCCGCAGCACGGCATGGTGGTCGGCGTCGCGGATCATGTCTGTGTCGGTCCAGCCCAGATAGGCCGTTCCCACGCCGACCCCGCAGGGAGCCAACTCGGCGCGGAGCGAGTGGGCGAAGAACTCCACCCCGGCTTTCGAGGCGCAGTACGCACTCATCAGCGGTGCCGCACCGATAGACGCCAAGGAGGCGATCTGGAGGTAGTAGCCGCGGGTAACGAGCAGGTCGGGCAGGAACGCCCGGGCGGTGATGGAACTACCCACGAGATTGACCTCGATGACGCGACGCCAGGTGTCCGAATCGGAGTAGGCGAAGGGCCCACCCTCGGCGACCCCCGCGTTGGCCACCACTACGGACGCGCGGCCCAGCCGATTACGGACTGCCTCGGCAGCCTCCGCCATCGCCACGTCATCCGTCACGTCCACGTGCCAGTGGTGCGATGTGGTGGGAAGGCCTGCTGCGACCTCGGCGAGCGCCTCCTTCTCCAGTCCGAGCAAGGCCACTCGGGCACCGCGTTCGGCCAGCCGTCTGGCCATGGCTTCGCCCACTCCTCGGGCAGCGCCGGTGACCACAGCGGTGCGGCCTCGCAGAACGTGCTTGTCAGCGGCCACTGGAACTCCTCGACGCCAGTCGTTCAGGGCCAGGCTCCTGGGTCTCGCCCTCGTCTGCACATGCTTTCCGCCCGTTGGGGCTGCCGCGACCGGACCGCTCTGAGTGCCGGCTCGGCCTCGCCGGGAGTCGCCGTGCTCGGTGCGCAGACAGATCAGCACTTCCGGCTCCATCGTCGCCGTTGTGAAGCCGGGGGCCAAACGCTGCGGCGTGACTGGGCCGGTCGGGTGCGATAGGCCGCGAGCGTATTCGGCCAGGTGGGGGCTGAGATACCAACGCCCGGGGGCTTCCTGATGGGCACGTCGCCACCGGGCTCCAGATCGCGTGAATCGCACGGTTCGAGGGTGCGACTACTCGTGCCCTCGCGCTGTGGTGCGCGGTCCACTCCGTGCTGCCCCCAGTGGCGGGCGATGCGTTGGGAGCGTATGGCTGGTATATATGCGGCGGCCCGGTTTGGGATGGCGCGCGGGGCGCGGGAATCGCCTCCCGGGCTGCCGCGCTGGTGGGATCTGAACAGCGACATCAGGGAGGCGCTCGATGTCGTCAGGAATCGTCATTGCGATCATTGCCGTGGTCGTCCTTATCGCCCTCGCGATCGGCTTGTGGATGGCAATTCGTCGCCGCCACCTGCGAAATCGTTTTGGGCCGGAGTATGAGCGCACAGTTGAAGCCGGTGACAGCCGCATGGCGGCGGAGCGAGATCTGCGCGCCCGCGAGGAACGGCATGACGACCTCGATGTGAAGCCTCTGGCCTCGTCTGCCCGTCAGCAGTACGCGCGGGACTGGAACGGTGTGCAGGAGCACTTCGTGGACCGGCCGCAGGAGGCGGTCGGTGAGGCGGACCAGTTGGTGACCCGGCTCATGAAGGAACGTGGCTACCCGACCGAGGGGTACGAGCAGCAGCTCAAGGACCTGTCGGTCGAACACGGGCGCACGCTGGAGCACTACCGCGCCGCACACGAAGTCAAAGCACGCAGTGGCGATCAGCAGACGACCACCGAGGAACTGCGGGGAGCGATGGTGCACTACCGCGCGCTCTTCGACGACCTGCTCACCAACGGCGACAGGCCGGGACAGCAACGCGCCTGACCAGGACCCCGCGTAGGCCGGCGGGCCACGGATCGAGGGCTCGCCCTGAACCGATTCGGACGAGGTGGACAAGCATGCAGCGCGAACACAGTGAAGCGGGCGACACGGGCCTGAGCACCGAGGACCTCGCCCGGCCTCGGCAGGACCAGGACGCAGACCCGGGCACGCCGTCGGCATCAGCGGATGACTCTCCCCCGTACGCCGCGGATGCCACTGCGGACGGGGCGTCCCCGGAGCGGGCGGCAGGCGCACCGCATGCATCGGCGCCGGAGGACACCCAGGAGAACGAGCCGCTTCTCGGGCCCGAGGAGGCCGAGGCCTTCAAGTCCAAATGGACGGCTGTCCAGACCGCCTTCGTCGACGATCCGAAGGATGCCGTCCGTGCGGCCGACGCCTTGGTCGCCGACGTGATGCAGACGCTGGCCGGGTCGTTCGCATCCCGCAAGGATGGGCTCGAAAGCCAGTGGGGCCGGGGCGAGGAGGTCCTCACCGAGGATCTGCGCATAGCACTTCAGCGCTACCGCTCGTTCTTCAACCGCCTGCTCAGCACCTGACAGTGGCTCCCATGGATCAGCGGGGAAAGCACCTGTGATGCCCGCCTTGCGATCTACGGGCCGCGGAAAGATCACGCAGTCCGAACCCGAAATTCATCGGAAAGGAAGTGTGTGATGACCACCGCGCGAGACAACATGACCCCCCACGCCGAGTGCATCGGCGAGAACGAATCCGCTCTCCTCGCCGCCCACAAGATGGCCGAGCTGGGCGTGGGTGCTCTGCCTATCTGCGGAGAGGACGAACGGCTCGAGGGCGTACTCACCGACCGCGACATTGTGGTCAAGGTGCTTGCGGCGGACAAGGACCCGGCCGGGATCAAGGCGGGCGAGCTGGCGCAGGGTGAAGCTGTCACGATCGGCGCGGACGACGACGCGTCGGAGGTTCTCCGCACGATGAGCGAACACAAGGTGCGTCGACTGCCGGTCACGGATGGTCACACACTGGTCGGCATGGTCGCCCAGGCCGATGTGGCCCGGGCGCTGCCCGGTCCGGCCGTCGGTGACCTCCTCGACGTACTGTCTTCCGGCTGACCGTCCCAGGGCAGCAACACCGCGCGCGGAGAAGGGCGTTTCGCAAAGGGCGGCGTTTCGCCACGTCTGCGGCCCTTCTGTTCCCTTGCCGCGCGAGCGAGCGGTGAGAGTGGCTGCGTGGCTCCGTTCCAGTCGTGATCCAAAGCTCGACGAGATCTGACCGCTCGCAGGCCGCGTTGTCCGCACTGCTGCCGACGGCGCCCCGCTGACGAGCCTGTGTTCCTGTGTCCGAGATCGATACACGCCCTGCCGTGGTCTTCTCCGGATCTACCTGGGATGAACGTGCTCGCCCTGTCCTGACGGTTCGGGCGGGGTCCGTATCCGGGTGGAAGATGCGGATGAGCCCGTTGGCGCTCAGCCTGGAGATACGAGAGTTTCCGACCCCGCCGCTCCTTCCGGTCGCGGCATGGTTACCGGGGCTGGTAGACGCTGCGCAACATACGGAGCAGAAATGACTGAACACCGGAAATCTTCACACCGGAAATCTTCACAACCGAAGATGGGCGAGGGCCCCAGCAGGCACGAGGGAACCGAGCAGCACGGTTGGTCAACCGATGTCGACCAGACCGAGCAGCAGGAAAATGAGAGTGCGCAGCGGTCATTCCATCCCGAGCGTTACGCGCCGAAGAAGGACCGCAGCAAGGAGACCGGCGGGCGGGAGAAGGTATCGCCGGCGAGCGAGATCAAGAGTGAGACACGTCGGGGCGAGGAGCGAGCCGCCGAAACCGACGAGAAGGGTACGCGGGACATGGGGCGGAAGGGCCCTGCGGGCCGACCCAGCGGAGGTAAGGACGCGGAAGCATACACCGGAGTCGACCCGCAAAATCCCTGACTCCGCGACCACGGCGTACGACCCTGTAGAAGCACTCGGCCGCGGGTAGGCGCCGCGTCGCCGTCCTTGATGTCGGCATGGTCGCGCTGGTCATTGCTCCGGCCGGCGGCACGCTGGGCCAGGATGGCGAACCGGTCCGTGCAACAACGCACCTTCGCCGTCGCCCGGTCCACCGAGTTCGATGCGATGGCCGGGTGCCGGATCCGATCGCGGATGCCTACGGCGCCCGCGACGTCAAGGTCGGCGACGGGCGCTCGGAGTTGGGGCGGCGGGGCCGATGCTCTGGAGGCAGCCGGCTTGCCCGCGGATTCCGCAGGGATGGTGGTCGGTGAGGCCGCGTCCGGCGTGCTGCAGGCCGTGACAGGACTTCTCGGGTCCCGCGCCTGGGATCGCTTCATCCCTGCTCTATGGGTGCGATCAGACATGGGACGAGAATGCGCGCGGTCCTGGGCACATGCCGGGCGAGGCGGCAGGAGTTTCGGGGACTCGCTCCGGGGCGCCCCGACCGCTCGTCGAGCCTCAGTCCGCTTCCCCGGGCAGCTCACTCGAAGTGTTTTCGTCCTCCTGCACCGGAAAGCCGCACACCATGGACCATTCGACAGCTCCAATACTCGACGCTTTGACGGCTTACCAGGGCGCAGGAGCAACTGTCTTTCACTCCCCCTGGTCACAAGCAGGGCCGGGGAGCCGACCCGAGGGTCCGGGCCGTTCTGGGGGACGCTCTGTTCAGTGCGGATGTGCTGGCGCTGTCTGGTCTGGACGACCGGATCATGTCCCAGGAAATCCTGGAGCGGGCAGAAAGGCTGATGGCCGATGCTGTGGGCGCCGAGCACACGTTCTTCTCCACCTGCGGCAGTTCGCTGTCGGTGAAGGCTGCCATGCTCTCCGTCGCCGGGCCCCACGAGAAGCTGCTGGTCGGACGAGACGCGCATAAATCAGTCGTCTCTGGCTTGATCCTTGCGGGTATCCGCCCCGTGTGGATCGACCCCCAGTGGGACCCCGATCTCCACCTTTCCCACCCACCGGCCCCCGAGGCTTTCCGGTCGGCGTTCGAGGACCATCCGGATGCACGGGGGGCGCTGGTCACCAGCCCCACGCCCTATGGCACCGGCGCTGACATCGGAGCCATCGCGACGCTGTGCCACGAGCGGGGCGTGCCGCTGATCGTGGACGAAGCGTGGGGTGCCCACCTGCCCTTCCATCCCGAGCTGCCCGCCTGGGCCATGGATGCCGGCGCCGACGTGTGCATAACGTCGGTCCACAAAATGGGTTCCGGGCTCGAACAGGGCTCGGTCTTCCACCTGCAAGGCGATCTGGTCACCGCGCAGACCCTCGCCTCCCGCGCCGACCTGCTGGGCACCACCAGCCCCTCGGTGCTCATCTACGCAGCCCTCGACGGATGGCGCCGCCAGATGGTGGAGCACGATCGTGAGCTCATGGACGAGGCACTTTCCAGGGCCGGGCGTGTACGAGCAGCCATCGAGGACACCGGCGGCCTGCATGTCAACGACCGCGACGACTTCTGCGGCGAGGCAGGCGCCTTCGACATGGACCCCCTCCAGATCTTCATCGACCTGAGCGGGGTCAAGTTCAGCGGTTACGACGCCGCCGATTGGATGCGTCGACACCACGGCATCAACCTGCACACCTCCGACCACAGGCGCATCAACGCTCAGCTCACCCACGCCGACGACGAGGTGACGACGGCTCACCTCGTTGACGGCCTGCGCGACCTTGTCGCCCACGCCCACGAGCTGCCGCCTGTCCCGGATGTCTGTGTCCCGCCCCCGGGCGACCTGCGGCTCCGGCAGGTAACGCTTCCACGTGACGCCTTCTTCGGCGAGGTCGAGCAGGTGCCCGCAGAGCGAGCGGTCGGCAGGATCTGCGCCGAGATGCTCACGCCCTACCCCCCGGGAATCCCAGCGGCCCTCCCGGGTGAACTGCTCGACCAAGCCGTGGTGGATTACCTGCGGACCGGGACACGTGCGGGAATGCTGATTCCCGATGCCGCCGACAGTGACATCGACACCATCCGCGTGTCTGTGCACGACGTGGACGCCGATTGATGGGACGCCCGTCGGTCAGGCGTCCCTACCGCTCCCTCGTCACGCCGTCTGCGAAGCGTTCGTTGCGGGGCGGCGGTCCGGGGCAGCTGGGTGCTGATGGGCGATGGCCCCCAGCGCCTCACATGCGACAGCAGTCAGGTCAGGAGGGCGGAGACCGCCGTTCGAGTGGCGGCGGTCCGCGGGCACGCCGAATCTGAATGAGATGGGGTATGCGGCTGGCGAGACGTACAAGAGGCCTGCTCGTACCCTCCTGGAGGCTTCAGATGACGACTGCTGCCGCACGGGCCGCCGACCTCAGGAACCTGTGGACCCTTCCCGGCGTCTACGCTCCCCAGGCCGATACCCACCTGCTTGCACAGGCGCTCCACGCCGAAGGGATCACGGTGGGCATGGACGTCCTCGACCTCTGCACAGGAAGCGGCGCGCTCGCTCTGCTGGCCGCGCGGATGGGGGCCCGCGTGTCGGCGACCGACATCTCCCGACGGGCGGTGATGACGGCTCGGATGAATGCCGCGCGTGCCGGGCACCGCGTCCGGGTGCTGCGCGGCGACCTCGCCGGGCCGGTCGCCGGGCAGCGCTTCGACGTGGTGGTGAGCAACCCGCCGTACATGCCCGCGCCCCACGTACGCCGCACGCGCAGCCACAGGACCGCGGTCGCCTGGGACGCGGGTCGGTGCGGACGGCAGGCCCTGGACCGGATCTGCGCCCACACCCGAGAGTTGCTCCGACCGCACGGCGTGCTGCTCATGGTGCACTCCGGAGTCTGCGGCGTCGAGGAATCGCTGAGACGGCTGACCGAGACCGGCCTGCACTGCTCGGTGACGGACCGGGCCTACGTACCTTTCGGGCCCGTGATCATCAAGCGGCAGCCATGGCTGCGTGCCCAGGGCCTGATCGGCGCCGACGAAGACGCAGAGGAACTGGTGATCATCCGTGCCGAACGAAGCTGACCACGCCAGGCGCGTGACCCTTGAGCGCGACGGCCCGATTTTGATCGATGGACCCGTGGAGATCCTCCAGGAGGACGGCACGATCGCCACCTCCGACCGGTTCGTCGCCGCCGTCTGCACCTGCCGCCGCAGCCGCATACACCCGTGGTGCGACACCAGCCACCGCCGCCGCACGAAATCCCCGGCGCCCAACGCTGCGCGGGCCGAGGTCGGACACGCACGCGTCATATCGGGCCCTGGGGCGCCCTGTTGAGCCGATCCAATAGCCGAGGAGGGCCTGCGGACCGCGCGGGTGTCCATGCGGGGTTTTGGGCCATGAGTTCTGGAAGGCCCCTGCCTGCCCGGCCCGGTCGGCGACTCGAAGGGGGTTCGGCGAAGGCGTGTGCCGGCTCTTCGGGCGGCCGCCCGGTTCCGCGCTGAGCCGATAGCCCTGGCTCAAACGGTGCGTGGCGCCAGTGGGCGCACGGCCGGGCCGTGAAGTACCTCGCCGTCGATGCCGAACCGCGAACCGTGGCAAGGGCACTCCCACGCGGTTTCCGCCTCGTTGAAGGCGACCAGGCAACCGAGATGCGTGCAGCGCGCCGACACGGCGTGGACGGTTCCTTCCTCATCCCGGTAGACGGCGCAGCGCTGTCCGTCGACGCGAACGACCGAGCCCGAGCTGGGGGCGATCTCGGAGACGGAATCGACGTGCGTGGTCCTCAGCCGGTCGCCTACGAAGTGCCGGGCGACCTCTGCCTGCTGTTTGAGCAGGGCCACCCCTTCCCGCATGGTGCTCCACAGCCGACGCGGGTCGTACAGCCCCGCCCACTCGGGTTCCGTGCCAGTGAGCGTAGACGCCAGCAACTGTCCGGCCATGGCGCCCCCGCTCATGCCCCAGCCGCCGAATCCGGTCGCCACGTACACATGGCGTGCGCCCGGATGGAAAGGGCCGACCAGCGGCACGCCGTCGCTCACGTCGTTGTCCTGGGCCGCCCACCGGTATGCCGTGTCGTCGACCGGGAAATGGTTGTGCATCCACGCGTCCAGTTGCAGGAACCGCTCGCGGCTGTCGCCCGTGCCGGGGGTGAAATTCTCGCCCGTGACGATGAGCAGCCGCCGGCCCTCGTCGAGCGGAGCGGTACGTACGGATCGCTTACCCATGTCGTCCGTGATGTACATGTGAGCCGGTGCCTCGGAGGTGGGCAGGGGCGCGGCAACGACCACTTCACGGCGCGGTGACAAGCGCGCGAAGTGAAGCGCGCGATCGAAGACCGGATAGTGCGTGGCGACGACGATGTCCTTCGCCGTGATCGTCATGCCTCGCTCGGTGGTCAGCTGGCACGGACTTCCCTCGGTAAGGCCGGTCACCCGCGTTCGTTCATGGATGGAACCGCCTCGTGCGGTGATGTCGCCCGCGAGGGCCAGAAGATACTTGCGTGGGTGGAACTGCGCCTGGTGCGTGATGCGCACAGCTGCGATCACGGGGAACGGCAGGTCCGTTTCCGTCACGAGGTCGGCGTCCAGTCCCGCTTCCGCCGCCGCTTCGGCCTCGGCCTCGAACAAGGCACGCCCTTGCGGGTCAGTGGTGAAGGTCAGAGCCGATGACCGCTCGAAGTCGCAGACGATACCCAGTTCCGCCGCCACCGATGCGACCCGTTCCACTGCTGTCTGTTGGGAACAAGCGTACTGGCGTGCGCCCTCGCGCCCGCGCGTGCGGCGCAGCCGCTCATACACGAGAGAGTGAGCCGCGGTGAGCTTCGCCGTCGTATACCCGGTCACCCCGGCGGCAACGCGGTCCGCCTCCAGCACGACCACGTTCCGTCCGGCCCGGGTCAGTTCCCAAGCGGTACTCAGGCCGGCCATGCCTGCCCCGATCACGGCGACGTCTGCCGTTGTGTCGGTGTCCAGAGCTGGCCACTGGATGCCCGGCGCTGTGGCCATCCAGTACGACTCGGCCATGCCGGGTAGTTCAGATCGCGTGGTCATGGACCACGTGTTCCCTCAGCGGCCGAAAGGAGACGTTGCGGACCGATTCTTCCCCTGAGCGGCCCTGACTCCCCCGTAGCCGGCCGGTGCCACCCCTCCACGCCGGTGGCCCGGCTCGGGCTCTGACAGTGTTGGAATCCGAGGACCTCTGCTCAGTACTCCAGCAGGACTTTGGTATTCCTGCTGGTCGGGGCCAGGGTTTGAGTGCCTCTGAGTGACGGTGTGTCAGGGGTGGTCTAAGGGCTGTCCCGTAATCCCTGGCGGGCGCACGACGACAGCTGTGGCACCTCGCCGCGTTGTCGGAACGCCCGAATACGTCCAGTATGAGGACGCCCCTCCGCCTTGCGATGCACCACATCTGACGCCGCACGCTGATCCACCAGGGATTACGGGACAGCCCTTAGCTTGACTCTGTCGGGGATCTTGGAGTTGTTGAGGTCAGGTGCCCAGGGTGCGCCAGGTTTTTGGCCTGGGGATCTCGTGTTGATCGAGGTAGTTCTGGAAGGCGGTCGGTCGGCGGGGAGGGAGTGCTTCCTCGGTCGGTGGGAGACCGCTGAGGCGCTCGATGTTGATGGCGATGGCGGTCAGGACGTGCTGGAGGTGAACCTTGCCCTGTCCTCGGTAGCGGCAGCGGCGCATGCCGTGGCCGTGGGCGAACTCGTTGACCGTTCCCTCCACTCCGGAGCGGACCGCGTAGCGGCTCTTCCACTCGGGAGTCTGTTGCTCGGCACGGACACGGAGTTGCAGGTCGCGGAGTTCTTGTGGGGGAAAGCCGACGGTGCGGGTGCTCTCGCGGGAGGCGGTGCACTGGACGCGGGCCGGGCAGGGCCGGCACTGGCCCTTGGTGAACCGTGCCACGATCAGCGGGGCCGCAGTGGGCGAGGAGGTCGGGTAGGGGCCGTGCCAGCCCTGGCTGACCTGGCCCTGAGGGCAGGTGACCTGCCGGAGGTCGTAGTCGATGTGGAAGTCGTCCCGGGCGAAGCCCTCGCCTCGACGGTGTTGCCGGGTGGGGTTGCCCCGGAGCGGCCCAGAGACGGTGACCTGGTGGTCACGTGCGGCTTGTTCCAGATGGGGCAGGGAGGTGTAGCCGCTGTCGACCAGGTGTTCGTCGGGCAGCAGGCCGCGGTGGTGCAGGCGGGTGTGGATGCCGGGCAGGACCTGGCTGTCATGGGTGGTGGACGCGGTGGTGGCCACGTCCGTGATCACGTTGGGGCCGTCAGGAGCACAGGTCTCCGTTAGATGGGCGGAGAACCCCTTCCAGCTGATGATGTGCCCGTGACGGGCATAGCGGGCCGAGGTGTCGTAGGGGGAGACGATCGCCCTGGACGAGGGCGGCAGCCCGGGTCCGTCTTCGGTCTCGGCGGTGCGCCAGCGCAGGTGTCCTGCGGCGTCGCGGTGATAGTTCTGCACCATGATCTGGCGCAGGGCCTGGACACGAGGGCCTGACGCGCGGCCTGCGCCGTGCCGGTAGAGGTGTTCCAGGAGCCGGACAGCGTCGTTGCCGGTGGCGAGAATCCTGGTCTTGGGCTTGGTGGGGTTCTTGCCCAGGCGGACCGGACGACCGTAACGGCGCCCCCAGTCCTCGTCGACCAGTTCGTCCAGCAGGTGCGGGGTGGTGCCTGCGACTTCCTCCAACGTGGCGCGGACCGCCTCGGTGACCATCTCCAGCCGGGTCAGGTCGCGGACCGCGGCCAGGACGTGGGTGGAGTCGGTGCGCTGTGTAGTGCGCTCGCGCACCAGGCCGTACTCCTTGAGGCGGGCCAGCGCGAGGTCGAGGAGGCGGTCGGCGCGGTCGCCCTCGGTGAGACGGTCGCGGAAGTCGGCCAGCACACTGTGGTGAAAGCCGGGATCGTCCAGCTCCATGGCCATGGCGTACTTGAAGTCGATGCGGCAGCGCACCGCCTCGGCGGCCTGCCGGTCCGACAGACCGAGCACGAACTGCAGCACACAGACGGTGGCCAGTTGGGCGGGCGAGAGACCCGGACGCCCGTCACGCGGATACCAGTCAGCGAAGTCCTCGTCACGCCACAGCCCGTCCAGGCGGTCTCTCACCCACATCGCCGCCGTACCACCCGGGTTGCTCGCCCGCGCGATCTGCGCGGTCAGAGGCGGGACTTGTTCACCGGAACGAGGACGGAGCGACAACGGACACCTCGACAACTGCATGGGCTCTCGGAACACCCCGAGCATGCCCACCGATCACGCCGGCGCACCGGGCAACTCCAAGATCCCCGACAGAGTCAAGCTGAGGGCCGCCTTGTCAACCACGCGGCCCCTGCCCCGGCACATCGATGGACAGGCGTTTCGCCAACGTCCCAGGATCGCGACTGTGTGGGGAGCCGAGCTCCTCGTGCTTATGGCCGATCGGCGTCCTGGAGTACCAGGAGGTATTCCGCGAGTCCGACCAGTTCGGCTACCGCGGTGTGGATCTGGGAGACGAGTGCTGTGGCCGCCAGCGCTGCCTGCTCAGCGGTGTAGAGACCGTTCCCGCTCCGGCCACACCGAGCAGCGGCCGCCGGCCCGTGCTCATTGAGCGTCTCGAGAGTGTGACGTGCGGGCTGGGAGAGGGTGCGCCGTTCAACTTGCCCCGCAACAGTCATGCCTGTGCCACGTTCGCAAACAGCGTCCGCATCAGCTGGGCAACGTCCCCCTATGGGCATCAGCGACGACACGATCCTCCGTCATAATCTCGCGGACCTGCTGGAGCATGATTCTTCTTCAAGCCGCACACCAATTGTTGGACTTTCCCAGCTCGTGCACTCGTGACAGGTATTGCGTGGCCGGCCTCGGTGAAGTTCCATCCGTTGGCTCTGGCGGCTCTCTTCACAGCCGGCTGGACGTCATGGTCGCTGACCGCGGGAATGGCGGCCCTGCTCGCAGTGCTGGGCCGCCACCGGATGGGCCGCGGCGCCATGCTGTGTGACGCGGCAGGCACAGGTAGGGACTGGCTGGCCGTTTCTACGACTGCCGCACAGACAGCTGTGTTTGTCATTCGGTGCCCGTGGCACGGATGCGGGGAGCACGCCTCTGGAAGGGGGCGCGCACGTGCAAGGAGCCTGGGCGGCGAATTTGCTGCTGCGCTCGCAACCGGCAGAGAACCAGCGGTTCCTGGAGCTCGGGCGGGCGCTGCGCGAGGCATACCGGACCCTGGATGCCGACGGGATCAAAGAGCTGTCCAACCAGCGCAGCAGTATCGTCTCGGCCCTGTCCAGGCAGTCTGCGGTACTGTCCCGTGAAGCGGGGCATCGCCTGTCGGATGCAGCGCAGCAGGACGTTGCATCCACCCTGCGCGCTGTGCTCGCCGATCAGGACGCGGCAGACCGGTGGGCCGCCGGCCGACTGGAGAGCTGCCTCACTCCGCCGGCGGACTTTCCGTCCGGCAGCACCGCGCCAGTCGACGCATCGCGCAAACCGGTACGAGCGCCGACTACGCGGCGGTCTTCGCGGACGGGGGCGAAGGACGAACTTGCTGAGCGGCGCCGCCAGCGGCAGGAACAGCTCGCGCAGGCCCGCCAGGCGGTCTCGCCGGCCGATCAGCGGCTTTGCGAGCAGCGCGCCGAACAAGCGGACGCTGACGCATCGTTGCAACGGGCATGTGAGCGGCACGGCCAGGCCCGTCAGCAGGTGTCCGCGGCCGAGGAGCAGCTGCGACAGGTACGCGAGGAGCTTGAGCGGGCCGAGCACGAACGGAAGGAAGTCGAGGAACGGTGCCAGGCAGCGGCTGAGGCAGTGAGCCGGGCCGAACGAGTGGCACAGGGGGCTGCGCAGTAGGTGGAACGTCTGACCGGCCCCGCCAGATAGGGCCCGGCGCCCGGTCCGGCGATGGTTGATCGCCGGTCTGCACCCGGCTGCTTGCTCCTGCTCCGCGTTTCCGACTCGCGCTGTGCATGCATAGTGCCAGCGTGGTCAGCAGGAGCATCTGCGCCTGGTGCGCTGGCGGTGACGGCCAGGACAGGAGTGGGCGGTCATGGCACGTGCGATCTGGACAGGTGTGATCACCTTCGTGCTGCTGGGCGCGCCGTGGGATCGGGCCCGATATCACGACACCTACCGGGAGAAGTTGCGGGAGCTGGTGCGGGCGAAGGCCGAGGGCCAGGAGATCGCCGCGGCGGACGAGGCGCCGCAGGCCAGCAACGTCGTCGACTGCGGTGTCGGTGGAGTCCTGCCGCTCCGGCGGTGGAATGGCTGTCTTTGTGCGTCAGGGCTCAGATCTGCTGCTACCGGTCTGACGCAGGGTTAGGCCAGGCGCCCCGGCGTGCCCCCTGCTGCGCGTGTTGAAGGGGTTCGCGGGTACGCGTGTGGAACGGTGAGCTGGTCGGCTCACGCCATACAAGTGGAGGGATTCTTCCTTATGGGACACGGCGGAAATGTGATCGCGGAACTCACCATCGATCACCGCGAGGTCGACGATTTGTTCGAGAGGATCGAGGCCCAACCGGTCGGCGACGAGCAGCGACGGAAGTTGGCCGATGAAGTGACCATGGAGCTGGTACGCCACTCCGTGGCTGAGGAGATGTACCTGTACCCGGCGGTGCGCAAGCACGTCGAGGGCGGGGACGGGATCGCGGACAAGGAACTCTCCGATCACGCAGCGGTGGAACAGCATCTCAAGGACCTGGAGGGCCTCGAGGCGGATGCCCCGCAATTCGACCACCTGGTAGCGACGCTGAAACGCGAGGTGAGCGAGCACATTCGCGATGAAGAGGAAAGGCTGTTCCCCCTCCTCGCCGCGGCGTGCACGCCCGAGGCCCTGGACGCACTGGGCGACAAGGTCCGTATGGCCAAGAAGATGGCTCCCACTCGGCCGCACCCCTCCGCTCCGGACACCCCGCCCGGCAACAAGCTGCTCGGTCCCGGCACCGGACTGGTCGACCGGGCTCGGGATTTGCTGACCGGGCGTGGTAAGAGCTGACCACCTCACCAGCCCCTTGCGCGTTCGGCTTACTTGGCTGGACCAGGGGCGGAGACATACGAACGGAAGATGACTACCGCACGGGAAATCATGACCGAGGGCGCCGAATGTATCGGCGCGGAGGAACCGGTCCTCCTCGCGGCCCGGAAGATGACCGAGATGGGCGTCGGCGCCCTGCCGATCTGCGGCACCGAGGACAAGCTCAAGGGCGCCCCCACCGATCGTGACATTGTGATCAAAGTCTTGGGAGCGGGCAAGGATCCCGCGTCGACCCACACGGGCGAGCTCGCCCAGGGCGAAGCCGTAACGATCGGCGCCGACGGCGACGCCACCGAGATCATGCGCACCATGGCAGCCCACAAGGTCCGCCGCCTGCCGGTCATCGACGGCCACCGCCTGGTCGGCATGGTCGCCCAGGCCGACGTGGCCCGCGCCCTGCCCGATCCGCAGGTCGGCGACCTGCAGGAAGCACTGTCCACCGACTGAACAACAGCGCCCCAGCCACTCAACCGCTTGCGACAGCTCGCCCGCGCAGCGGGGGAGAGGCGATGGGGCGGTAAGGCCACTTCCGCCCCGGTGCGGCGGGCGTGCGTCGCGTTCCTCCGGGACGTGTACTCGCCGGTGGTCGTCCGATGGCAGTTGCTCACCCGCATGCAGGCCGATCTCCCGCTGCGCCCCCAGAAGATGGCCCTGAGGCGGCGGATGGGCGTGGATTTCGGTAGGGACGGATTATGCAGAGATTCGCTGTGGCGCTAGGGGGGCCGGCCGATGGTGGCTTGGCGTAGTGCTGGGCGAGCACCGGCCATGGTGTGTATTCATGGCGCGGGCGTTCCGGTCCAGCAACAGCCCCAGAAGCCGCTCTCCGAACCCCTCCGAACGGTCCACCATCTTCTTGCCAGGCCGCCGCTCACGATCCTCCACAGCTGGAGCCACCCCCTGTGCCTGGCCGGCCGCAATCGTTCACCTTCGTGAGGCATCGACCATCGCCCCAGAAATTCGCTCCCCCGATCATCGCCGCCGACAGCTGACTCACCGGCTGTGAGGGTTTCCGTGGCCGGTGAATCACTCCACCGGTGCAAATGGGGCCGGTAGCGGGCTGAGGCTGGCCAGTGAGGTTGCTGCAAGGCTGGCGCCCCGCCGTAGGTAAAGCGACTTCTTACGACTCATGACCACTCACCCTGCACCGATCGCTGCCGGCATCGAACCCCATCGAAGCAATGTCCCTCCCGGCATGGCACGGCCGCTGGCAGCGGGCGCGGTGCCCCAGCCTGAGCCGGCGTCGGGCTGTCGCGCAGCCTTGGGAGCGATCGGTTGGGCCTGGCCTGTTGACCGTCAGCAGTGCCCGCAGCCGCATCACCCATGTCTCCTCGTCCGGTGGCCCTGTGCGTTCCCGCGCTGTCCCGAGTGGCGGGCGGGGAGTTGTGGGTGTACGAGGCGATCCGATCCGGCCGTCGGTGACCTCCTTGAAGCGCTGTTCGCAGGCTGACCATCCGGTCAGCAACAACGCACGCCGAGACGGTGTTCCGCGAGAGTCGGCGTGGGCAAGATCCACTTCTGGTCCTGTTCATCGGCTTTCACACCAACTTCTTCCATCGGCGGTCGCGTTGGTCGAGTGCGGTTCCCTCCCTCCGACCACTGTCCACCTCGTCTCGGCAGAGAGGCGGGTGGCTGGGCTCGGAGAGGGGTACTGGCGCCGTCAGTCAGGCTCCTTCGTCGTCAGCGGGGTGCTGGGCCCATGCGGAGGCGATCGTCTCCGGAGCGGTGGAGGGGGGCAGGCCCGCGAGTGCCTGCAGCTGGCTGGGCCGGTAGGGAGTTGGGCCGTGCCACTCCACGAGCATCACCGTGGCGTCGTCGTTGAGGCGGCCGCTGTGGTGTTCCAGGTGGTGTCCGATAAGCCGGCGCAGGGTCTCTGGGACGGGTAGGTCGTCGGCGTGGTGACGGACGAGGAAGTCGGTCAGGCCGTTGAGGCCGAATTCCTGTCCTTCTCGGTTGCGCTCTTCGATGATGCCGTCGGTGTAGAGCAGCAGGCGGTCTCTGGGTTCCAGCTGGTCGCGGCGTAGGGTGCCGGGCCGGTCCAGCCCGGTTCCCATGGGGGGAGCGGGCGGGCAGGACAGGTGCACGACGGTACGGTTGCCGCGGATGACGACCGGGGGGTGGTGACCGTAGTTCGTCCAGGTCAGCACGCCGGTGGCCAGGTGAAGGTCGGCCAAGATGCCCGTGGCGTAGCGGCTGCCCCCGAATTGCTCGGTCAGGATCTCACTGACGCCTTCCGCTGTCTGCAGAAGGTCAGCGCCCTGGCGGCGATGATTGCGAGCGGCCGCCAACGCGAGGTTCGCGGTCACTCCGGCGGCGATGTCGTGTCCCATGGCGTCGAAGACGGACAGATGCACGGTCTCCCCGGTCAGGGCGTAGTCGAAGGCATCCCCGCTGACTTGATAGGCCGGTTCCATAATTGCGCTGATCAAGACACGGTCGGTGGCGAACGTCCGCGGCGGCATCAGCTGCCATTCCATCTCTGCCGCTACTTCCATCCTCCGGCGGCGGACCAACCGGGCGTACGAGTCGCTCGTGTCACGCTTGCTCACCACAAGGAGGGCAACCAATCCGGCGAGCTTGTTCAGATCCTCATCCGCCTCGACCTGTGCGCCTGGCACGCCGACCCGGAGCACACCCAGACGCTCGGTACCGTCCAGCAGCGGGACCCACCAGTGGCCCTTCGCAGAAGCCGAGGCCGGAAAAGCCTTCCCCAGTTGGAAGGCCCGCCCCGCCACGGCCCCTTCCACGGACAACTCAGCCGGCACATCGGCGTCATCGGGGCCGGCATCAACGTTGCCTGCCAGCAGGTACAGCCGATCCTGTTGCAGATCGGCCAGATAGATCAGCACTTGAGGCCAGCCCACCGGGGCGGCGTGTGATGCCACCGTGCCAGGCAGCTGCTCCAAGGTCATCAGATGACTCGCAGCGATCAGCTCCGCCAGAACCCGTGCACGCGCCGCTTCCGCGCTGTTCATCGACGAACACCTTTCTCAACGGCCGAGGCGCCGCGATACTGACGGCACCACCAGCTCCTTTCCGGCTTCGGGCCCCGCGTTCTACCGCGCAGAACCGATCCCTCTCCGATCGCCGGAGTACGCCCTTGTCACGCCCTTGTCTGGGACGGTGTCCGTCAGTACGACTCTTTGCTTTCTGGAAGACGCCTATCGGTCGAGGCGGCGGTGGAGGCGCGTGGCGTATCGGGGCGGGGCGCGGTCAGGATGTCCACATCTTCCCTGCAGGGCGGTCAGGGGAGCGGTGTACCGCCGGTGGCATTCATGATCTCCCCGGTGATGTAACTCGCGGACGCAGAGGCCAGGAAGACGTAGCAGGGTGCCATTTCCGCTGGTTGCGCAGCCCTGCCGAGCGGGCTTTGTTTCCCGAATTCCTTGGTGTCGGGCATGGTGGCGGGAATGAGGGGGGTCCACACGGGGCCCGGGGCCACGGCGTTGACACGAATGCCCTCGGATGCCAGCATTTGAGCGAGACCCTGGGTGAAGGTGACGATCGCACCCTTTGTCATGGCGTAGTCGAGCAGGTGTGGGCTGGGTTTGTACGCCTGGACCGAGGTCGTGTTGATGATCGAACCGCCTGCCGGAATGTGGGGCAGGGACATTTTGCAGAGCCAGAACATCCCGTACAGGTTGGTGCGTACGACGCGATCGAATTGCTCGGTAGAGATGGCCGTGATCCCGTCCGGCTGGGACATCTGGTAAGCGGCGTTGTTGACCAGGATGTCGATATGTCCGAACTCCGAAACCGCCTTTTCGACCAGGGCGCGGCACTGTTTCTCGTCCCGGATGTCGCAGGTCACGGTCACGGCCCGTCGCCCCGCCTCTTCGACCAGTCGGGCGGTCTCGCGGGCCTCCCCTTCCTCGGAGGTCAAGTGGGTGAACAGCACATCGGCGCCTTCCCTGGCATAGGCCAGAGCAACGGCGCGGCCGATACCGGAGTCGCCTCCGGTGACGACCGCCTTGCGATCCGACAGGAGGCCGCTACCCCTGTACGAGTCCTCGCCGTGGTCGGGCGGCGGATCCATCGGAGCGGTCGAGCCGGGATGCTCCTGGTCCTGCTGGGGAAAGTCAGGTTGCGGGTACCTGCTGGTCGGATCCTGGGGGCGTTCGGACTCACTCATGGCTTCTCCGTGTTCCTTGTCGCTGGCCCGTCACAGGAGACTGCGTGACCACGCTTCCTTGGGCCGAGGAAAGCGGCAGTCACCTTCACGTAGCTGTGACTCTGTGGTTCAGCGCTCGGACTGGTGACTCGTGGGAGATCCGGCAGGCGATCAGCGGTGCTGGCCACGTCATGCTCGCCGATAAACATTTCGTCGCGAGAGCGTGGCGGGGCAATCCTGCTCGCCTCTCACTCAGGCTGCTGCCCCGGATGTCGTTACGCATCCCGTACCGTCACTCCTGGTCACGCTAACTTGATCTTTAACCTGTGCGGCGTGGACGTGGGATTGTTGACCCCTTCGTCCGTCGTTTTGCGGGGCCCGGTTTGCCGACTGTGTGCACGTCATAGCGTGGAGTGGGCCGGGTGTTCTTGCGGCCGGGTGGCCGGCCTGGGCCGGGGCGGGAGGATTTCGGTGCTCCGGCAGGACAGGCCGCCTTGGGGCGGAGGTGCCGGAAATCGCGGCGGACGCGGGCGGGAGTGAGCCTGTCGGGCGGGCTCGGTTTCTCCCATGGCCGTCGGAGGTCGGCCGCCAGTGGGCGGGCGAGCCGGAGTTGGGTGAATACGGCGAGGATCAGCCAGGTCCAGCGGTCGGCGGCTTCGGGGGTGCGGATCTTCGGGCAGGTCCAGCCCAGGGTCTGCTTGAACAGTCGGAAGGTGTGCTCGATGTCGAAGCGCCGCAGGAACGCCTGCCAGAGCAGATCGACTTCCGTCTCGGTGGCGTCGAGACCTGACCACCACAGCCAGACCGGCTTCGGTGTCGCGCCGCTGGGCAGGTGCTCGACCTGCAGGCGGATTACGGTGCCTTCGATCACCGGCAGGGCGCCCAGTTGGGCAGTCCAGGCGGATCGGTGGGTCAGTCTCGGGTGGAGCCGGTCCCAGGCCCGTGCGGTGGCGGTGCCGTATAGACGGGTCTCGGTCAGCGTCTGCGCGTCGGGGGTGTCCCAGGTGGTCGGGTCGCCGAAGACGAACTCGCCGCCGTGGCGGGGTGGGCGGCCCCGGGTTCCGGGCTCGCGGGGCGTGACTGTGCGGCGCAGGACACGGTCCGAGCGCATCCGGCCCAGCACCTGCACCGGCAGATCCTTCAGCAGGAAGGCCAGCCGGGGCACGTCATATCCGGCGTCCACCACGATCAGAACGTCCGGATCGCCGTCTTTCCACTGCCCGGCTGCCATCAGCCGCTCGACGAGTTCACGCATCTGCCCGGACGTGACGGTTGCAGCATCATCTCCCGGGGCCAGACGCAGTGCGTCAAGCGGCGCCGTCCAGGAACTGCGGCCCGTTTCCAGCGCGCAGATCACCGAGTACGGCCAGCCGGGAACAGGAATGTGCTGATCCTTGCCCCGCCCGTAGGTATGGCACAGGATCCGCTGCGGTGAGGTGTGCGCGCTGGGCCGCAGCCAGCAGGTGATGTCGGCGGCCAGGACCAGCCGGCCGTCCGCCGCCCGCGGCAGAGGCACCGCAGCCAGGGCCCGCCGCAGCCTGCTGACATCGACCTCGCCTGCGGCCAGGGCGTCGTAGAGCCCACCGTGCCCGCGACGGTGTTCGCCCACCAGCGACAGTTCCACCAGCGACCGGACCGGGCCATCCGCACACAACACGGCATCGGCCAGCTCGAACAACGCATCCGCACGCCGGGGCAGACAGGAGTAGAACTCACCCCGGAAGCGTGACAGTTCCGCAAACGGATCCTGCCGGACAACATGATGCGACAGACTCATCCCCACGGCCTTCGTGCTGAGCGTTGTGTGTTCCTTGGTCGGATCACATGCTCAGCCGAAGGCCGCCCGTACGTACGCCAGTTACCGATCCGAGTGATCAAGTACGAACCGTCGTTCGGACCCCAAGGTTAAAGATCAAGCTAAGGGCTGTCCCGTAATCCCTGGTGGATCAGCGCGCGGCGTCAGATGTGGTGCATCGCAAGGCGGAGGAGCGTCCTCACACTGGGCGTATTCGGGCGTTCCGACAACGCAGCGAGGTGCCACAGCTGTCGCCGTGCGCCCGCCAGGGATTACGGGACAGCCCTTGGTTCTGTGCGGTACCCGGCTGGACTCTCGAAAAGGCCATTGCGTTCCGGGCGGGGGGCACGCACATTCTGGGCCTGGCCCATTCCGCTGTTCTTCCTTGGCGGAAGCTGGCACTTTCGCAGACGGAGGCCGCAGGGGTGGGCGCGGTCGGCCGCGCCCACCCGTGCCGTGCGTGGTCATCCCCGGCGCCCAGTGATTCGGGCCACGGCGACCGCAGCAACGGCCGTCGCAACAGCCGCGGCACCGACCACCGTGTGATGACGCGAGGCGCACGCCTGCGGGCTGCGCTCGTGCGCCTGTGCATCGAAACGGCCATGCGCGCCGGAGTCGTGGCCCTCCGGGCCGTTGTCCGCGGGTGCCCAGAGATTGACCGGGGTACTGGGATCGCGCTCTTCGGTGGACTGCTGGGAATCGAAACCCGTCCTCGCCAGGTAGCGGTCGAGCAGACCGGGGGCCACCGCGTTGGCCATCAGTGTCGCGGCCGTGCTCGACCCCACCCAGTACTCCCGGCGCCGCGGGTGGTCCGCAGCGTGCACGATGGCGCGGGCGGCCACCTTCGGTTGGTAGATCGGCGCGACGGGCCTGGCGCGTCGCGGGAGCCGGTCGAGGACCCAGTCGAACTGCGGTGTGTTGACGGCCGGCAGCTGCACCATGGTGGTCCGCACCTTGGACCCGGAGGACGGATGGGCGGTGGACGCGGTGCAGTCAGCCGCGTACACCCTGCCCACCGACGCGCCCGAAGGAGACGGCACCTTGGCGTGGGATACAACCACGCTCGTCCTGGTGAAAGTCCGCTCGGGCACCACCACCGGCAGCGGCTGGACCTACGGCGATCCCGCCACGGCCAGATCTCGGGTATTTCGTGGCGACTTCGGTGTATGAGGCAGCCCTCAGGAGCGACAGCAGCAGGGCGAGGAGCAGTGGCACCTGCGCCGCCCGATTCCGCGACCTGGCCGACGAGAACGTAGACGCCGACGCCCAGCACGTTGCCGAGGATGAAGAAGTGGAGCAGATGTGCGTCGTCAGCGCCTTCTTCAGCGCGGGCCTCGCCCTGGGGAGCGCCGCCAGGCGCCGGTGCGAATGGAGTGTTCACCGCTGTCGCCTACCGCTGTGACCTGGCCGCAGACGGGACGAGCGCCCGGTTGACGAGGGACGGGCCATCAGCGCTGCCCTTTGCGGTCGCGGTGGGTCAGTCGGCTCTGGATGTGGGAAAGGGCGCCGGTGCGCTGCCGGTGCAGAGCTGCCCGGGCGGCATTGGCTCCGGGGGCGCCATGAACTCCCCCACCCGGGTGCGCGGAGGCCGAAGCGAGGTAGAGCCCCCGGACAGGAGTTTCCGGGCGCCCGGTACCAGGCGTGGGACGGAAGACCAGCTGCTGGTACATGGCCGTGGTGCCACCGTTGATGGCTCCTCCGTGGAGGTTGGCGTCCATGCTCTCCAGCGTGGGCGGGGCAAGGATGCGCCGGGCTCTGATGAGTTCGCGGAAACCGGGGGCATAGCGCTCGACCTGTGCCTCGACACGGTCCGCCATCGCCTCCTGCTCCCAGGTCTCCCAGGAGCCGGTCAGCCCGTCGTCGCCGGCGTCGCCCCGCACCCGGTGCGGTACGTGCGTGTAGGCCCAGGCGGACTCGGTGCCCTGGGGCGAGCGGCTGGGGTCGGCGGTGGTCATCTGGCCGAAGAGAGCGAAGGGCTCATCGGGGACGCGGCCCATGGCGATCTGCGCGGCAAATCGGGTGAGGCCGTCCACGCCCTCTGCGAGGTGGACGGTTCCTGCTTGCGCGGCCTCCGGGCAGGTCCAGGGGACCTGTCCGTTCAGTGCCCAGTCGACTTTGAACGTGGCGAAGTCCCACTTGAAGTGCTTTAGGTCGGCGAGCAGCCGTCCGGGGAGGTGCCGTTCGGCCACCAGGGAACCGTAGAGAGCAGGCGCAGACACATCGGCCAGGACCGCCCTGCGGGCAGCTACCGCCTCGCCGCCTGCGGTGCGGACGCCGACGGCCCGTCCGCCGCGGACGACGACCTCGGTGACCTGGTCCCCGCAGCGGATCTTACCGCCGCGTCGCACCAGGCGGCGGACGAGAGCGGCGGTGAGTGCCCCGGCGCCGCCGGTGGGAACGGGGAAGCCGTAGGTCTGGCCGAGCATGGACATGAGCCAGCCGAAGCCGCCGCTGCCTGCCGCCTCCGGTTCGAGGTCCGCATGCAGGGCGTTGCCCGCGAGCAGGAGCCTGCCGCCCTCGCCGCGGAACTCTTCCTCGCCCAGACGCCGCACCGGCAGCACCATCGTTCGGGCCAGTCGCAGGCCGCCTGCCGCACGCAGCCGCAGCGCCAGCCGGACCCCGGCGCGGACCGGGGGGAACGGCGTGAACAGGGCGTCGAGGAGGTCGGACCGCAGCGTCTCCCAGACCTCTCGCAGCTCCTTCCACGCAGCCCCGTCTCCAGGTGCGAACGCCTCCAGGTTTGCTGCCGTCTCCTCCAGGTCTCGGCTGAGGACCGCACAGCGACCGTCTCGCAACGGGTGGGCGAGTACCTTCGGGGCGTGACTCCAGGCCAGCCCCTCATGCTCCAGATTCAGGCCGGCCAGGACCGGGGAAGCCGCGGCCAGGGGATAGAAGGCGCTGAAAAGGTCGCTGGTGAATTCAGGGTCGACCCCCCGATCGTGCCGGACCGCTCCTCCGGGCTCGTCCTGGGCCTCCAGGACCTCCACGCTCCAGCCCGCGTCGGCCAGGAGATTTGCCGCGACCAGCCCATTGGGGCCCGCCCCGATCACTACAGCGTCCGGCATCAGTTGCTCCCGGCTCGGTGGGTGCTGCCGCGCCCGGTGGCTCGGCTGTCTCCAGGTCTCGGGCCGATTCAGACCCTGCGTGGTCGCGGCTGCTCGGAGGTGATGCGGGCCGGGCTTTCGGTCCCCTCGCACAGCCGGGCGAGACGGCCGAGCATTACGCGGTGCCGCATTTGCTGCGCCGCGTCCAGGAGCCCGTTGTGCAGGGCGCCCCCCGCCCCGCGCAACGGGTGCTCGTCGAAGATGAGCAGTGTGTGCTCGCCCCAGGGCCGCAGTTCCATCGCGATCCTTGCGGTCCCAAGCGGCCCGCTGTCCGCCTCCAGTTCGAGGACGGCGGTCGGCTCGCTGCGGCGCACGACGGTCCGGTTGTGCAGAGTCAGCGGCCCGAGCTTGATTTCGTAGCGAAGAGCCGCCCCCAGCTCGGGCCACCGTCCTTCGTCCAGCTCGACCTGTGAGGTGCCGACTACCCAGTCCCCGTACTGCTCGGCGTCGGACAGGACCCTCCAGACGTCCCCGGGGGCCTTCCTGATCAACCGGTGCCGTACGGCCATGGGAACCTCCACCGTTCGAAGTGTCGCGTCCCTTGCTGCGGATTCCCACGCTAGGCCCGGGTACACACTCCCGCGCGGGGACGGCGATCATCCCGGCGTCGCCGGTTGGCTGCTGGCGCGCCGCCCGCCGCAGCCTGGGGCATCCCGGGTACGGACGCCGACCTGCCCGCTGTGTTGAGATGCCATGTCCGTTGCACGTGCCGTTGTCGGGGGACGCGTGTTCATTTCTCATCCGGGGCCGGGCCCGTCCGGCTCCGAGCAACCCGGCCGGCAACGTGCTTCATTCAGGCCCGAATCCGCGGTTTCGTCTCGCGCTCGTGGTTGTGCTCGTAGTTCGCGAGGGCCAGGCCTATAGCGAAGAAGGTCGGTGCCCACTCGCCGACGAAGATGCCGCAGCGGTCCGCACGAGCCACGCCAAGAGGCTCGACCTTCATCGACCCGAACCACGAAGCGATGGAGAGGCCGATCGAGAGGAAGCCGGCGCAGTAGGCGTGCTCGGACTTCAAGCCCTTGGCATGCAACATCTTGACGATCATGGCTGTCCAGGGGGAGTGAGGTCACTGCTCTTTCCACCGTGGCGCAGGAGGTCATCCGCCGCATCTGGGGCACGGCGGAACCCGCCATAGGGCCGGGCTCCTCGGCAGTATCCGGCGCGCGATGCGCCAAAGCCCCCCACAGCGGGCGGAGGCGCTCATGCGCTCTTGTGGGGTGGGGCGGCCGGCTCAAGATGCCGGGTTGCGCCCGCAGCGAGGTGGACTGCACGACGAACATCACGGTCAGGGCGTGCTCTGCGTCATACGATCCCCACCCAGCCGGGCAGTAACGTGCGCAGGCGATCCGCGCTCGATCGGAGTTCTTGGTGCCTGCAAATCTTTCCCCGCTCATCGCCGCCACCACGCAGTGGCTGACGCGTGCTTTCCCGGCCTCCGGCGGCGCGTTCGCGGCTGTAATGTCCGAGGCTCAGGCGCGCCAGGCCGTCACTGTGGCCGCGTGGCTGCGTTACCCGACAGCTATGGACGCAGCCTTGGTGACGATGGTCGGTCCCGGTGGATCCGCCCGGCTCGACTGGATCGCCGGAGCGCACATGCGCGACGAATCCGACACCTGCGACCGGGCCTGGGAAAGCTGGGTGGACGAGGTCGTCGCCAGCTGGGCAGCCTGCCTGCTCGCTGCCCCCAACGCGGCTAAGGAAGCGGTGGAAGCGGTCGCCCACAGCGAGCACACTGCCGTCGGGCCTGTCGAATTCCGGCGCCTGACCGCACCGGATGCCCACGATATGGCGGCTGCACCCCTACTGCGCCACCCAGAGCTGCTGCAGCCGATAGCCGCTCTGCATCACGCAGACCTCATCGACCGGCTCCGCCTCGGCCCAGCCCTGGCCTGCTGAGGGTAATGCTGCTGGTCCATGCCTTCGCCGAAGCGTCCCGACGAGGATCGGGCCGAGCAGGGAGCCGCCTCCGATTCCACAAATGCCCCAGGCGACGCCGACGGCCAGGGCCAGCGATGTCGTCGCGCGGAGTGACGGCTGGCGGGCGGTACCGGACGCACGCACGGTCCGCAGCCGTGCTCGGGTAGTCAGGCACTCCTCGGTTTCGGGCTGGCACTCTTCGCCGCCGTCTTCTTCGTCGTGGTCTTCTTGGCCGCCGTCTTTTTGGCAGGCGGCGTCTTCGCTGTCTTCTTCGCGGTCGTCTTCCTCCGGGGTTTCATCTCGTGGACGGTGGCGTGCTCGCCGGACTCGCCGCGGGCCTCCGCGGCCTGCTCGACCGACGCGTTCAGGGCTGCCATCAGGTCGACGACCTGGCCGGGCTGCTGCTCCTCGCCCTCGGCCGGCTGCAGTGGTTCCTTACTTCGCTCTTCGCCCCGATGAGCTCTTCCAGGGCGTCCCGGTACACGTCGCGGAATCCGGAGATGTCGTCGATGGTCATGCTGTCGGCGAGCTGCACGGCCTGCTCGATCTCTTTCGACGAGGCCACAGGAGAGGTGGGTGCTTGCCCGGCCCGCTAACTCTTTGACCACATGGCCGAGTTGGCCGCCCAGTCGGGTCGTGCGGTGCTGGTATCGCTCCAGCAGTCCAGAGGCTTGCGTGACCGACTCGTCATCGGTACCGACGCGGCGACCGTGCTGCGGCAGGTCACCGAACTCCTGGGTACCCGCGGCTCTGGGACCGCTTCCCGCCCCAGCCGGAAAGCGGTGCTTGACCCGCTGCGCGGCCCGCAGCCGTCCTTGTGACTGACGGCTGAGGGCCAGGCCGGTGACCCCGACCGTGTACCACCGCGCACCGCTCAGCCCCGCGCCTGCACGACCTCGTCGACGACCTGCCGGTCGAGCGCTGCCCTGACGAGTGCCGCCGCGAAGACAGCGTGAGCGTCCCGCGGCACCAGAGCGGCCAGCGCCTTCGGGTTTTCGGGCAGCCCGAGTCGCCGGGCGCCGTCGAGAGCCTTGCGGTCGAACAGCGGACCCACCTCCGGCCAGACCGCCTGCACCTCGCGCAGGAAGATGTCCACGCCGACCGGGCCGAGCCCCGGGATCCGGCGCAGGGCCCGGCGCAGTTCGTCCGGGTCCTTGCTCGCCTCGTCGCGTAGTCGCCGCAGGTCTCCGCCGTAGCGGTCGAGCAGTAGTTGCGCGCCCTCGCCGAGTTGCGTCGCGGTCCGTTCGTCGTACCGGCGGTAGTGGCCCTTGCCGAGCGCGTCCACCCGCTGCTGCCAGGTCGCCTCGCACATCCGGCGAGGACTCCGCATTCCGGCCGTGAAGAGTTCGTGCGCGGCGGCGGTGGCAACGGACGCCTTGATTCTGGCGCTGAGCAGGCAGGCCGCCACCAGCGCCTGGTACAGCGGCTGCGGGGTGTTCTTCATCTTGATGCCCGCGTCCTCGGCATAGGTGTGGCCCTCGGCGTCCAGGAGAGCCTTGACCGTTGCGCGGTCCTTTGCTTTGTCTTGGTGGGTGCGCCCGGCCATCCGTGATCACCTTCCCGGGAGCGCTTGGGAGGAACTCGGCCGTCCTGCGTGGGCGAGGCCCGAGTGCCCAGGGAGCGCTTACGCAGGGAGCCAACCTTGACGCCACACCCGTGGAGTGTCGCTGTCCGCAGCCGTGGCACGGCTCCTCAGTCCACGCTACTCGGGCTCACTGCCCGCTTGGGAACTCGATGATCGGTCCGTGCTGCCGCCAGCGCCGGAAGAAGGCATAGACGCGGTCTCGGTCGGGGAAGTCCATGGGCTTGGACCGCCAGGAGATCTCGCCCGCGACCAGGTAGCGGACCGCAGACAGGATGGATTCGCCTTGGCAGCATGGGCGATTCGCCGAATCTCGCACCGACGCCGAGAGGGACGACCTTGCGCTTCATTTAGGGGGTGAAGAGGATCTTGACTGTACCGTCCTGCTTCTTCTGGAACATCTCGTACGCCTCTGGTGCTTGGGTCAGCGGCATGCGGTGAGTGGCGAAGTCGTCGACGCCCAGAGGGTCTGCGTCCGTCAGGAGCGGCAGGAGGTCGTCGACCCAGCGCCATACGTTGGCCTGACCCATGCGTAGTTGCACCTGCTTGTCGAACATGGTCAGGAGGGGCATCGGGTCGGTCATGCCTCCGTATACGCCGGACAGCGAGATGGTGCCACCCCGCCGGACGAGGTCAATGGCCAGATACAGGGCGGAAAGTCGGTCGACGCCTGCACGTTGCATGATCTTGGCGGCCAGTGCGTCCGGAAGAAGTGTGGTCAGGTTCTGCATGCCCTTGGCCACGGGTGCGCCGTGCGCTTCCATGCCGACAGCATCGACGACGGAGTCGGGGCCACGGCCGTCCGTGAGGTCGCGAACGGCTTCGCCGATGTTTTTGCCGTGTTCGTTGAGGTCGAGGGTGTGAACACCGCGGGCGTGTGCCCGCTGCAGCCTCTCCGGCACCAGATCGATCCCGATGACCCTTCCGGCGCCGCGATGGGTGGCGATACGGGTGCACATGTCCCCGATGGGTCCCAGGCCGAGCACTGCCACAGTGCCACCTGGCGGCACATCCGCATACTCGACTGCTTGCCACGCGGTGGGCAACACGTCGGACAGGTAGACGAACCGCTCGTCCGTAGGGCCGGGAGGTACAGCGATGGGGAGGGTGTTCCCGAAAGGCACGCGCAAGAATTCTGCCTGCCCGCCAGGAACTTGCCCATAGAGCTTGGTGTAGCCGAAGAGGGCCGCACCGTTGCCATGTTCCCTGACCTGGGTGGTCTCGCACTGGGAGTGCAAACCTTGGTTACACATGAAGCACGTGCCGCACGAAACGTTGAACGGGACAACGACCCGGTCTCCGGGGCGCACCCCGGTAACCTCCGCGCCGACTTCCTCGACGATGCCCATCGGCTCGTGGCCCAGAATGTCGCCGACGCCGAGGAAGGGACCGAACAACTCGTACAGGTGCAGGTCGGAGCCGCATAGACCCGTGGTCGTCACCTTGATGATCACGTCGGTCGGGTCCTGGATGACGGGGTCCGGTACCGTGTCGATCCGCACGTCGCGCTTGCCGTGCCAAGTCAATGCCCTCATAGATGTGCCTCCTTCAGTCGAACTCTCGTGTTGACCAGATCCGCCTTCGGACATGTTGCGGTGTGCCTGAGCGTTGGTGATGTCGGGATCGGGCCTGGCGCCTTGGTCTTGGCGGAGCCTGCGACGATCTTGTTCGCACCTCGCGGACGCATGGCGTTGCAGCGTGCATGCGGGCGCGGTCCTCGGGATGGATGGCGAGATCGATGCTGCGCTGGAGAGTTGCCGTGCGGAGCAGACTCTCCCTGGCAATGTCTACGACATCCCTACCTGCGTTGGTGGCACTACGTGTGCATTCAATGCCGCAGGGGCGCGAGCGTGCACGGCTGCCCGCTTCCCTGTCCCGCCGCGACGAGCGTAGGCATGCCGCCGTCTCTGTTCGCGGACCGACGCGCACGGCGGCGCCTCAGGCTGCAGAGCCGAAGCAACGAATCCTCCGCCTCGCGCTGCGGGCTGCGGGACTCCAATCCCGACCCGGCCGTGGCCCGGAGATCATGTCCCCGACCTCGTCCCGGACATCAGCCCGGGTTTCCCGTTCGGGGCGTCTACCAGGGCCTCGGGGAGTGTCTGCAGCACCAGGAGCTTGTCCTCGGCACGCAGCGCGGTCAGGTACTGCTTGCCGCGCATCACGAATGTGGCGACGCCGTCGGTTGCGGACCCGGTCGGCACTGCCGCGCTGCAGCTGATGGAAGTGCACCGTGTGGTCCCCGACCGCTGCGTACAGGCCGACCGGGACACTGACCAGCCCGAAGGTGATCACGCCCGTCCAGATCGCACGTGCCATGACCGCCCACTCCCGTCCTGCCTGTGACCGTCAGCACACCAGGCGCAGATGCTCCTGCTGACCACGCCGGCACTCCTGCGTGCACAGCGCGCGCTGGGGACAGGCGCACGGAGTGAGCGCATGCGGCCATCTACAGCCCAGCACCTGGGCGCCGGGCGGCCGGCACCAATCGGACGGGGCGGCCAGACGTTCAACGGTCGGGCTCCTACCCGCAATCAGTGCCGGTTGCAGGGCATCGTTTTGCCCCGCACCCCGTCCGCTGTGCCATCCCGGGTGGCGTGTGGGGCGTGGTGGGCGTATGCGTGGAGTACATGCCGCGGTCCGGCAACAGATGCCGCGCGGTGCAAGAACCCCTTGCGGGTCACGCAGGTTCGGACGCGGGACAATACGAGGAATGGAGTGTGGGATGCCAGCGGGATCGAGTCGTAAGCGGGAGCGGCAGTACGAGCACATCAAGGAGAGTGCCGAGAAGCGTGGCGTTTCCGAGGGGCGTGCGAAGGAGATTGCCGCGCGCACGGTCAACAAGGAGCGGGCCCGGTCCGAGGAGGCCAAAACAGCCGGCAAGACCTCAACCCGTGACCCGAAGTCTGCCTCGCAGCGTGGTGGTGAGCGGTCCCATCGTGGAGCGCAGGGGCCAACGAAGGACCAGCTGTACGACGAGGCGAAGAAGAAGCACGTCGAGGGCCGCTCAACGATGAACAAGGAGGAGCTGCGCAAAGCGCTCGGGCATTAACAACGCACGGTCCGCCAACGGTCAGCCGAGCAGGTCCTCTCCCGGAGGTTGGCCAGCCGATGGCGGGGGTGACGAGACGATCCCGGATGACGGCAACAGGGCCGTGAGACGGGCGGATATCTGTTTCGCGGTCCGAGTTCGGATCCAGCCGCACATCTGGACCGGAAGGTGGTATGCGTCATGGGACATGGCGGCGATGTCATCGAAGAGCTGACGTCCGATCACCGTGAGGTGGACGAACTTTTCGACCGGATCGAAGCGGTTCCGGCGCGAGGTTCAGAGCGCAGACGGCTGCTCGACCAGCTGACCATTGAGTTGGTACGGCACGCAGTCGCAGAGGAGCAGCACCTGTATCCGGTGGTGCGTGAGCACGTCCCGGGCGGGGATGCGCTGGCCGATAAGGAGATCGACGACCACAGCCGTGTCGAACGACTTCTGAAAGATCTTGAGGGGATGGATGCGGACGATCCCGAGCTCATCCACCTGTTCGTCAAGCTCCGCACCGAGGTCCGCGCCCACGTCCAGGACGAAGAAGGCAACCTGTTCGTTCAGCTCCGTACGGTTTGTGGTCCGGAGGTTCTGGATCTCCTGGGACAGGAGGTCCGTATGGCGAAGGAGACTGCTCCCACTCGCCCCCACCCCGGCGCCCCGAGCTCCCCGCTGGCCAGCAAGATCCTTTCTCCCGGGCTCGGGCTGGTCGATCGTGTCCGAGACTTCGTTACCGGCCGCGGCGAATGACCTCACACCGCTGACGTAACCCGAACGGTCCTGGACCGGCCCAGCGCGCTCGACCTGTGGCTCCAACCGCCCCGACCTCGTTCTTGCACCCGACCTGGCGGCGGGCTGACGTCGATACGTGGGCTGCCTTCGGTGGGCCTCCATCGTGATTCGGCGAGCAGATTCGCCCCGACGAGACCCTTGCGGGCGGCGGCCTTTTTCTGCCGGGGCGGCCGGCCCAGCTCCTGGTCTCCAGCGCCCTCTCCCTAGCCGAACCGGCGAGCGCAGGCCGCCAGGGCGCGCGTGGGTGCATGGCGAGAGTGAGCTGCGCAACTATCTGCGTCGTGGTACCGACCCGTACTACCACGCGGTGGGTACCTGCGATCGGTACGGACTCGGCAACGGTCGTCGACCCCCAGTTACGCGTGCACGGCGCAGCCGGACTGCGCGTTGCGGATGCATCCGTGATGCCCAGCGTCCCCGGCGCCAACCCCAACTCCACCGTGCTGGCCATCGCAGAACGGGCCGCCGCAATAGTCCGCCGGTGAGGGCCGCGCTCGACTTCGGCCATCCGTCAACGGGTGGCCGAGTCGCTTTGTCACGGATTCACGCATCCATCAGTGGCAGACCGGGCAGCACCTTCTCGATGGTGATGGGGAAGTCGCGCACGCGCACGCCGGTGGCGTTGAACACCGCGTTCGCGACCGACGCACCGGCCCCGCAGATGCCCAGCTCGCCGACGCCCTTCGCGCCCAGGGCGTTCGCCTTGTCGTCGTACCCGTCGAGGACGACCGCGTCGACGTCGGGGATGTCGGCGTGGACCGGCACCAGGTATTGCGCGAAGTCCCGGTTGACGAAGGCGCCGGACCGCAGGTCGACCACGGCCTCTTCTTCGAGGGCCGCGCCGGTTCCCCAGATCATGCCGCCGATCAGCTGTGAACGAGCCGTCTTCGCGTTGAGCACGCGGCCCACCGAGAACACGCCGAGCATCCGCCGCAGACGGATCTCGGCGGTGTCCGCGTCGACCCCCACTTCGGCGAAATGGGCCCCGTAGGTGTTGATCGAGTAGTCCGTGTAGTGCGGATCGTCGCCCATGAAGCGGGTACCGCCCTCCGCCTCGAGACCTTCCGGATGGTTGCGTGCGACGATCCCGCCCAGCGCCTCGGACGCGCCGCCGATGGCCACGTTGCCGTCGGAGAACACGGCGTCCGCCGGGTCCAGGCCGTGCAGTGGGGAGCGCGTGTCGCCGCACGCCGCGTCCAGGAGCTGCTCGCGCAGGCCCGCACACGCACCATGCACCGCATTGCACGAGTTGGCGGCGCCCCACGAGCCGCCGGACCCCCAGCTGGTGGGAAAATCGGAACGCCCGAGCTCGATCCGCACCCGATCGGGCGGCAGTCCGAGCCCGTCGGCCGCGACCTGGGTCAGGACGGTGTACGTGCCCGTGCCGAGATCGGTCATGTCCGTCTGGACGACGGCGGTGCCGTCGGCCTCCAACCGCACCCGCACCGCTGTCGGCCCCTGGAAGTGCCCGCGGATGGCGGCCGACATGCCGTAGCCGACCAGCCACCGCCCATCGCGCACACTTGCCGGGGTGGCGGGGCGGTGCTCCCAGCCGAACCGGCGCGCGCCTTCGCGCAGGCAGCCGACCAGGTGCCGGTCGCTGTACGGCACGTCTCGCTCGGGATCGACGGTGGGCTCGTTGAGGATTCGCAGCTCGACCGGGTCCATCCCGAGCGCATGGGCCAGCTCGTCCATCGCCGACTCGACCGCCAGCATGCCCGGCGCCTCGCCCGGCGCGCGTACGTCCGTCCCGGGCGGCAAATCGAGCGGCGCCAGCCGGTGGCTGGTCAACCGGTGGGGCGCGGCGTAGAGGCTGCGGGTCGTGGCGGCGGTCTGCTCGGCGAACTCCACGTCGGGGTTGGTGTGCATGGTGACGTCATGGGCGATCGCGGTCAGCTGTCCGTCCTGCTCCGCGCCCAGTCGAACCCGCTGGCTGGATGTGGGGCGGTTGCCGACGAGCTGGAAGATCTGCTGCCTGGTCATCGCGACCTTGATCGGCCGGCGCAACTCGCGAGCGGCGAGCGCCGCCAGGATCGTCTCGGAATGGATGCCGAGCTTGGAGCCGAATCCCCCGCCGACGAAGGGGGTCACGATGTGAACCCGCTCCGGGTCGATCTGAAGCGTGGCGGCGACCGAGCCCCGCGCCGCGTCGACGATCTGGCAGCTGACGTAGACGACCAGGTCCTCGTCGCGCGGTTCCGCCAGACAAGCGTGCGGTTCCATCGGCATCGAGAACTCGTACGGCGTCGTGTACTGCTGGTCGATCTTGACCGCCGCGCTGTCGAACCCGGCATCGAAATCGCCGACCGCAGTGTCGGTGGGGAGACCGGCGTTGACCACCTTCGGGATGTATACCTCGTCCTGCTCGTCGAAGTTGAAACGTCCCCGCCCGGCGGTGTATTCGACTTCGACCAGATCGGCCGCCGCTCGGGCCTGTTCGAGGGCCGTGGCGACGACGAGTGCCACCGGCTCGCCGTAATAGTGGATGTCGGGGCCGGTCAGCACCGGCTGGGCGCGCCAGTATTCGAACGGAACGGACTCATCACGGACACCCTGAGCGGGGGCATTGTGATAGGTCATCACCATTTTTACGCCAGGTGCGCGTTCGGCGCTCTCGGTGTCGATCCGGGTGATGCGGCCTTTGCCGATCGTTGCGCCGACGATGAACCCGTAGAGAGGCTGGCCGGCCCCCCACTGCTCGTAGGCGTATGTGGCCCGGCCGGCGACCTTCAACGGGCCGTCGACGCGGTTCAGAGCTTGCCCGATCATCTCGTCTCCTCAGCTCGCCTGGGCCGCTTGCGCCAGCGTGCGGCACAGGGTGCGCTTGGCCAGCTCGATCTTGAAGTCGTTGTGCCCCTGCCCCACGGCGTCGCGCATCGCGGCCTCGGCGGCGGCGCGATAGGAGCCCATCGTGGCGGGACGGCCGATCAACGCGGCTTCCGCCTCGATGGACCGCCAGGGCCTGTGCGCCACACCGCCGAAGGCCACCCGCGCCTCACTGATCATTCCCTGATCGGTCGAGACGACCGCTGCCACGGAGACCAGCGCGAACTCGTACGACGCCCGGTCTCGCACCTTGCGGTAGATCTGCCGGCCCGACGGGGGCGGGGGAAGGATCACGCTCGTGATCATCTCGTGAGGACGCAGCGCGGTCTCGATGTGCGGCGTATCGCCCGGCAGCCGGTAGAAGTCTGCGATGGCGACGCGGCGTACCGACCCGTCGGCGTCGAGCAGCTCGATCTCCGCCTCCAGAGCGGTCATCGCGACGGCCATGTCCGAGGGGTGGGTGGCGATGCAGGAGTCGCTGACGCCGAGGAGGGCGTGAATCCGGTTGAACCCGCCGATCGCCGAGCATCCGGAACCGGGATCCCGCTTGTTGCAGCCCGCAGACGTGTCGTAGAAGTAGGGGCAGCGAGTGCGCTGCAACAGATTTCCCCCGGTGGAGGCCTTGTTGCGCAGCTGGCCCGAGGCTCCGGCCACCAGTGCCTCCGACAGCACCGGGTAGCGGGTACGTACTCGGGTATCGGCGGCCACATCGGAATTCGCCGCCTGGGCCCCGATACGCAGTCCGCCGTCCGGGAGCTCCTCGATGTCCCGCAACGGAAGCCGACTGATGTCGACCAGATGGCTGGGCTTCTCGATGTCGAGCTTCATCAGGTCGAGCAGATTGGTGCCGCCGCTGATGAACTTCGCGCCGGTTCTGGACACCGCGGCGACGGCGGCCTGTGCGTCGCTCGCTCGCTCGTACGTGAACGATCTCATTCCGGGCCTCCCGCCGCGATGCCACGGATGGCCGCGACGATGTTCGGATAGGCGGCGCACCGGCAGATGTTGCCGCTCATCCGCTCGCGGATCTCCTCATCGGTCAACGCGATCCGCGGCGAGGTCACGTCAGCGGTGGCGTGGCTGGGCCAGCCCGCCTCCACCTCGGCGAGCATGCCGACAGCCGAACAGATCTGGCCGGGAGTGCAGTAGCCGCATTGGAAGCCGTCACACTCGACGAAGGCACGTTGCATGGGGTGCAGGCCATCGGGATCGCCCAGGCCTTCGATCGTCACGATCTCGTCGTCCTCATGCATCACGGCGAGCGTCAGACAGGAGTTGATACGCCGGCCGTTGATCAGCACCGTGCAGGCGCCGCACTGCCCGTGATCACACCCCTTCTTGGTCCCGCTCAGGCGCAGGTGCTCGCGCAGCGCGTCGAGCAGCGAGGTCCGTGGATCCACCTCAAGCCGTCGCACCTGATCGTTGACGTTCAACTCGATCGCCGAGAGTTGGGCCATCTCGTCATGGCTCCGCCCCACGGCGCCCGTATCCGAATCACTCACCACATCCCGCCTTCCTCGCTGGGTGCGGGTGTCACCCTGGACATGCGTCGCCACGGTGGGGCGCGCTCCTCCTCAAGGTCTCGCACAAACCGATGCACCGCTCGTCGGAAGGCGCCCAATCGCGCCCGCCTCGCCCGGCCGGGCGCGCTTCTGCGCGGCAGCCCGGCGCGCATCCCGCGCAGCCACCCCACGAACCGGCGCCGGGCGGCGAAGATGCTTTCGAATCAGCCGGGCGTCGTGGTCGATCCGGACGTCGAGGCCGGCGCCCTGCGCCGTGTGCGCGGCGCCGGGGACTTCTTCCTCGAGCCCGACGACGGCCGCCGCCGGGGACCTTGTACTCGCCGTGCACAGCCCTGCGTCCCGATCCGCCCGACTCGCGCATGAGCTGGTTCCGACGTGTGACAACGTCTTCACCGACTCGGTCCATTCGGTGCAGTTCCCCTCGTTCGTCTCATTCTTTGAGACGCCTCCGGGGGTAGGGGGAGGCGACGAGCCGCGCTCGGTCGCCTCGTGAACCTTCTGGCGCCAGGGGCCGCTGCCGCTGATCCGTCCACTTGGAGGGGGCGGGCCGGGGTCGTTCTCGTCGGCGGCCGGTGCGGGTGGACGGGGGGCGTGCTGCTGTTGCTGTGCCCGTTCGAGCTGGTCACGGTGCGTCTGGCGTGCACCCGGGCCGGTCCGGTCCCGGGTGGGGCGGGCCCGGCGGACCGGCGGAGGGGGCCGGGCGGGGCGATCTCGGCGTCGTAACGGGACATCGAGGTCGAACCGCCCGGCCGGTGCGCGCCCGACACCCTTCCGTTATCCGATCGTCAGTGAAAACCGTCCGCTATGTGGGAAGCCCCCTTGCCTTGCGGACTGTATGCGAAATACGGTCTGCGATATTCCTTGATCACCCTCTGGCGGGAGGTAGGCCCTCGTGCGCCGAAAAGCGGTTGCCCTGGTGGCAGTTGCATTGGTGTCCCTCACCTCGGGCTGCGCGTCGCTGCAGTCCTCGGCAACCGCGGTCGGCGGTGTGCGGAAAACCGATGAACGGTCCGTGCGCGACGGCGGGACACTCACCGTTGCTCTCAACTCCGACCCGGACAAGCTCGACCCCACCCTGGCCCAGACCCTGGTGGGCCGGACGGTCTTCGCGGGCATGTGCGAGAAGCTGTACGACATTGACGAGGACGGCGCAGTCGTGCCGCAGCTCGCCGCCGCAATGCCCACCACCTCGGCCGACGGCCGCACGGTCACTGTCCGGTTGCGCCACGATCTGACCTTCAGCGACGGCACGCGGCTGGACGCCAGGGCCGTCGTCACCTCGCTGCTGCGCCACCGGGATCTGCCGGGATCCGCGCGTGCCACCGAACTCGCCCCGGTCCGCACGGTCGAGGCCACCGGCCCGTACACCGTCCGTATGCGGCTCGACCACCCGTACGTCCCGCTCACCGGCGTGCTGGCCGACCGGTCCGGCATGGTGATGTCGCCGACCGCGCTGAAGAAGTACGGGAAGGACTTCACCAACCACCCGTCCTGCGTCGGTCCGTTCCGCTTCGTCGAGCGGGTCGGCGGCGACCGGATCGTGCTCAAGAAGGACCCGCACTACTACGACGCGGCCGAGGTCCACCTCGACGGCGTCATATACAAGCCGATCCCCGACGGCAACGTCCGGCTCGCCAACCTGCGCTCCGGGGACCTCCAGGTCGGCGACCAGATGGGCCCCATCGACGTGCAGAGCGCGCTGACCGAGCCCAAGCTCCAGCTCTTCAACTCGCCGTCGCTCGGCTACCAGGGCATCGGCCTCAACGTCGGCAATGTGTACGGTCTCGGCAAGAAGCCGGGCAAGCTCGACACCCCGATCGCCCGTGACGTCCGGGTCCGCGAGGCGTTCGAGCTCGCCATCGACCGCGAGACGCTCAACAAGGTCGTCTTCCAGGGCATGTACGAGCCGGCCTGCAGCCCGATCTCCCCGCAGTCCGCCATCGCTCCCGGCATCAAGCCGGAGGACTGCCCCGGGCGCGATGTCGCCAAGGCGAAGAAGCTGCTGAAGGAAGCCGGGGTGAAGACCCCGCTGAAGATCGAACTGAAGACCTCCACCACCCCCGAATCGGGACGCGTCGGACAGGTCCTCCAGGCCATGGTCAAGGAGGCCGGCTTCGACCTCGTCCTGCGTCCCACCGAGTACGCCACCATGCTCTCGGAGACCGACGCCGGGGACTACGACGTCTTCACCAGCGGCTGGTCCGGACGGCTCGACCCGGACGGCAACGTCTCCAACTTCCTCAAGACAGCAGGCGCCATGAACGCCTACGGCCTCGGCGACCCCGAGATCGACCGGCTGATCGACGAGGGCCGCGCCGTCGCCGACCCGGCCCGGCGCACCGAGATCTACGACGAGCTGACCCGGCGCGTTCAGGACGCCCACACGATGATCTACCTCTACCGGCAGAAGAACTACGTCGTCGCCTCCAAGTCCGTCGCGGGCATCCGCGTCTACGGCGACGGCCTGGTCCGGGTCAAGACTGCGGGGTACACCCGATGACGAAATACCTGCTGACGCGTCTGCGCCAGTCCCTCATCACGCTCTTCCTCGTCTCCGTCGTGGTCTTCGCCGGTATCCGGGCGCTGCCCGGCGACCCGGCGCTCGCCCTGGCCGGCGAGGAACGCAGCCCCGAGGCGCTGGCGGCGATCCGCGAGGCGTACGGGCTCAACGACAACATCGTCGTGCAGTACGGGCGGTTCATCGGCCACGCCCTCACCGGCGACCTCGGCACGTCCTCGCGTACCGGACTCCCGGTCGCCGACGCCATCGGCCAGGCTCTGCCCGTCACCCTGGAACTGGCCGCGCTCTCCCTGCTGCTCGCCGTCGTCCTCGGTATCGGAGCCGGAGTCGTCGCCGCCGTGCGGCGCGGCAAGCCCGAGGAGTGGCTCGCCAACATCATCGCGCTGATCGGCCTCTCCGTCCCGACCTTCTGGCTCGGCATCGTGCTGGTCCTCGGATTCGCCATCGCCGTCCCGGTGTTCGCCGCTTCCGGCTACGTGCCGTTCGGCACCGACCCGATCGACAACCTGCGTCGCATGGTGCTGCCCGCGATCGTCCTCGGCTCCGGACTGGCCGCCGTCGTGATGCGGCAGACCCGCGCCGCGATGCTGGACTCGCTCTCCGCCGACTACGTCCGCACCGCCCGCGCCAAGGGGCTGTCGAAGCGGTCCGTCGTCGGCGGGCACGCCCTGCGCAACTCGCTCGTCACCGTCGTGACCGTCCTCGGTCTCCAGCTCGGCCATCTGATCTCCGGCGCCGTCGTCACCGAGCAGATCTTCGTTCTTCCCGGCTTCGGCAAGCTCACCATCGACGCCGTCTTCACCCGCGACTACGCGACGCTCCAGGCCGTGGTGCTCTGCACCTCCGCCGCGTACATCCTCATCAATCTGCTGGTCGACGTGGTCTATTCGGTCATCGACCCGCGCATCCGGCTCGGAGGTGCCCGGTGACCACCGCGACCACAGCGCTCCCCACCACCCCACAGGCCGCCAGGAAGCGGGCCGGCGGCAAGCTGCGCGCGCTGCGCAAGAACCGGCTCGCCCTCACCGGCGGCATCATCGCCGCCGTGTTCATCCTCGCCGCACTGCTCGCCCCGCTGATCGCCCCGTACGACCCCGCACAGCCCGACTTCGGGAACGTACTCGCCGAACCGAGCTGGTCCCACTGGCTCGGCACCGACGACCTCGGACGCGACCAGCTCTCCCGCATCGTGTACGGGGCGCGGGCCTCCATGCAGGTCGGTCTCGTCGCCGTCGTGCTGGCCTTCGTGATCGGCGTGCCGCTCGGACTGGTCGGCGGCTACTACGGCAGGTTCGCGGACAGCACCATCTCCCGGCTCACCGACACCATGCTGGCGTTCCCGTTCCTCGTGCTCGCCGTCGGCCTGGCCGCGATCCTCGGCCCGTCGCTGAGCAACGCCACGATCGCCATCGGCATTTCGCAGATCCCCGCCGTCATCCGCATCACCCGCGCCGAGACCCTGCGGCTCAAGCACGTCGACTACGTGGGGGCGGCCATCGCCAACGGCGGCGGCGACGGCACCGTGCTCTTCCGGCACATCCTGCCCAACGCCACCTCGGCACTGATCGTGCAGGCGACCGTCGGCATCCCCGCCGCGATCATCGGCGAGGCGCTGCTCAGCTTCCTCGGCCTCGGCGTCCAGCCGCCGGCCCCCTCGCTCGGCGTGATGCTCTCCGGCGCCCAGTCGTTCCTGGCCCCCGCGCCGTGGCTCGCCGTCTTCCCCGGCCTCGCGATCGTCGCGGCGACGCTGGCCTTCAACCTGCTCGGCGACGGACTGCGTGACGTCCTCGACCCCCGTGGAGGCACCCGATGACCGAGACCGTCCTCGAACCCGTACGGGAGCCGGTCCGCGCACCCGTCCTCAGCGTCCGCGACCTGTCGGTGTCCTTCCGCTCCGACACCCGGACCGTTCACGCGGTCGACAGCGTCTCCTACGACCTCGCACCCGGCGAAGTCCTCGCCCTGGTGGGGGAGTCCGGGTGCGGGAAGTCCGTCACCTCGATGGCCGTGATGGGCCTGCTCCCGCCCACCGCGCACATCGGCGGCTCCATCAGGCTCGGCGGCCGGGAACTGGTCGGCGCCACCGAGAAGGAGCTCCAGAAGGTCCGCGGCAAGGACATCGCGATGATCTTCCAGGAGCCGATGACCTCGCTGAACCCGGTCCTCACCATCGGCCGGCAGATCGGCGAAGTGCTGCGCAGGCACCAGGGGCTGAGCAAGAAGGAGGCGAAGGCGCGGGCCGTCGAACTCCTCGACCTGGTCGGCATCCCCGCCCCGCAACGCCGCATCGACGAGTACCCGCACCAGCTCTCCGGCGGCATGCGGCAGCGCGTGATGATCGCCATCGCCGTCGCCTGCGACCCGTCCGTGCTCATCGCGGACGAGCCGACCACGGCACTCGACGTCACCGTCCAGGCGGGCATCCTCGAAGTCCTCCAGTCGCTGCGCGAACGCCTCGGTACGGCGATCGTCCTGGTCACCCACGACCTCGGCGTGGTGGCGGACGCCGCCGACCGGGTGCTGGTGATGTACGCCGGACGCACCGTCGAACAGGCCCCGGTCCACGACCTGTTCGGCTCCTCCCGGCACCCGTACAGCCGAGGTCTGCTCGGCGCCGTCCTGCGGCCCGGCGGCGAGGGCAAGCGGCGGCTGCCCGAGATCCCCGGCCTGGTGCCGAGCCTCGACAGCCAGCCGGACGCCTGCACCTTCGCCCCGCGGTGCAGCCGCGCCGACGACACCTGCACCAGCGGCCGGCCCGGCTTCAAGGCCATCGACCTTCAGGCGGGCGTGGACGCCCTCCACCGGGTGGCCTGCTGGCACCCCTACGGTGCGGACGACGCCGCGGCCACCACCCCCGCACCCGACACACTCGACACAACTGACCAGGAGGCCGGAGAGTGACCACCGCACAGACGGTCCCCGCACCCCGCGACAGCGACGAAACCGCCGGACAGCACACACCGGTGCTCGAAATCACCGCCATGGAACGGCACTTCGCCGCCTCCGGCGGTGGCGCGGTCCGTGCCGTCGACGGCGTCTCGATCACCATCGGCCGCGGCGAGGTCGTCGGCCTCGTCGGCGAGTCCGGCAGCGGCAAGTCGACCGTCGGCCGCTGCGCCGTACGCCTCGACGAACCCACCGGTGGCACCGTTCGCATCAACGGCACCGACGTCACCCACCTCTCCCGCCGCGCGCTGCGCCCCCTGCGCAAGGACTTCCACCTGGTCTTCCAGGACCCGTCGTCCTCGCTCGACCCCCGCATGACCATCGGCCAGATCATCGCCGAACCGATCAAGCTGCACCGCCAGGCACGGGGCGAGGCCGTACGCGCCCGGGTCGAGCAGCTCCTCGGCCAGGTCGGGCTGCGACCCGAACACGCCGACCGGCACCCGCACGAGCTCTCCGGCGGCCAGCGGCAGCGCATCTCCATCGCCCGTGCGCTCTCCTGCGACCCCGATCTGGTCGTCGCCGACGAACCGACGTCCGCGCTCGACGTCTCCGTGCAGGCGTCCGTCCTCAACCTGCTCGCCGACCTCCAGCGCGACCGCGGCTTCGGCTGCCTGTTCATCACCCACGACCTGGCCGCCGTCGAGTTCCTCGCCGACCGGATCGCCGTGATGTACCTCGGGCAGATCGTCGAACAGGCCCCGACCGCCGAACTGTTCGCCTCCCCGAAGCACCCCTACACCCAGGCGCTGCTCTCCGCGGCCCCCGTCCCCGACCCGGTCGAACAGCGCTCCCGCGAGCGCATCGTGCTCCACGGGGATCTGCCCAGCCCGCTCGACCCCCCGGCAGGCTGCCGCTTCCACACCCGCTGCCCGCTCGCCACCGACCGCTGCCGCACCGAGGTGCCGGTTCTGCGCGAGCTGCCCGGCGGACGGCAGGTTTCCTGCCACCTCGTCGCAGCGGACGGGACCGCCCCGGACGCGGCCTCCTGACCTTCCGTACATACGATTCGAACCACACCCCGAGTACGTCGCACCGCACGTCGCAGCTAGGAGCCGCATCCGTGTTCACCACCCGGCCGACCCTCCAGGGCACCTTCGGCATGGTGTCCTCCACCCACTGGCTCGCCTCGCAGTCGGCGATGGCCGTCCTGGAGGACGGCGGCAACGCCTACGACGCCGCCGTCGCCGCCGGTTTCGTCCTGCACGTCGTCGAACCGCACCTCAACGGTCCGGCCGGTGAAGTGCCGATGATCCTGGCGCCGAGCGACGGCGACGTGCAGGTCCTGTGCGGTCAGGGCCCTGCCCCCGCCGGTGCCACCGTGGCCCACTACCGCTCCCTCGGTCTCGAGCTCGTCCCCGGCACCGGACCGCTCGCCGCCGCCGTCCCCGGTGCGTTCGACGCCTGGATGGTGCTGCTGCGCGACCACGGCACCAAGGCCCTCGCCGAGGTGCTGCGGTACGCGATCGGCTACGCGGAGGACGGCCACGCACCCGTCGAGCGGATCGGCCAGACCGTCGAGACCGTCCGCGAGCTCTTCGAGACCGAGTGGCAGACCTCGGCCGACGTCTACCTCCCCGGCGGCAAGTCCCCGAAGCCGGGCGAGCTCTTCCGCAACCCCGTCCTCGCCGCGACGTGGCGCCGCCTGATCGCCGAGGCCGAGAAGAACGGCGGCGACGACCGCACCGCCCAGATCGACGCCGCTCGGAAGATATGGAGCGAGGGCTTCATAGCCGAAGCCCTGGTCCGCCAGGCCGCCCGTCCCACCATGGACACCAGCGGCAGCCGCCACACCGGCACCCTCACCGCCGAGGACCTGGCCGGCTGGTCCGCGTCGTACGAGGCGCCCGCCACGTACGACTGGAACGGCTGGACGCTCGCCAAGGCCGGCGGCTGGAGCCAGGGCCCCGCCTTCCTCCAGCAGCTCGCCCTGCTCCCCGCCGAACTCCCGCAGTACGGCTCCGCGGAGTACGTGCACCTGCTCATCGAGGGCTGCAAGCTCGCCATGGCCGACCGTGAGGCCTGGTACGGCGACGCCGCCGACGTCCCCCTCGACGTGCTGCTCTCGGAGCCGTACAACGCCGAGCGGCGCGCACTCATCACCGACGCGGCGTCGCGCGAGCTGCGGCCCGGCAGCCCCGGCGGCCGCACCCCCGTCCTCAGCGGGCACGCGCACGCCGTCGCCTCCGGCGAGGCCGGGTTCGACGCCATGGGCATCCCGGCGGCGGGCGCCGGCGAGCCGACCGTCGCGAAGGACGGCGCGACCCGCGGCGACACCTGCCACCTCGACGTCGTCGACCGGTGGGGCAACATGATCTCCGCCACCCCCAGCGGCGGCTGGCTCCAGTCCAACCCGGTCGTGCCCGAGCTCGGCTTCCCGCTCGGCACCCGCCTCCAGATGGCCTGGCTCGACGAGGACCTGCCGAACTCGCTCACCCCCGGCCGGCGCCCCCCGCACCACTCTCACCCCGTCGCTCGCGCTGCGCGACGGCGTCCCGGTGATGGCGTTCGGTACGCCGGGCGGCGACCAGCAGGACCAGTGGCAGGTCCACTTCTTCCTCGCCGTCGCCCTGCGTGCCGAGGTCCGCGGCGGGCTCGACCTGCAGGGTGCCATCGACGCCCCGAACTGGCACAACGACAGCTTCCCCGGCTCGTTCTTCCCGCGCGGCATGCGGCCCGGCAGCGTCACCGTCGAGGAGCGCATGGACCCGGAGGTCGTCGAGGAGCTGCGCCGCCGCGGCCACGACGTCACGGTCGGCGATCCGTGGTCCGAAGGCCGGATGTGCGCGGTCGCCCGCGACCCGGAGACCGGAGTGCTGTCGGCCGCCGCGAACCCGCGCGGCATGCAGGGGTACGCGGTAGGCCGCTGACCGGCCATCTTCACGTCATGACCAGGTCGTCAGGGACCCGGTGGACCGTGCTTAGCTGGGGTCATGTTCGATGACTTCCTTGCCGGGGACCTGACCGAGATCGAGGGGGCGGTCCGCGCAGCGGCCGCCGCCGAGATCATGCCGCGCTTCCGGCAGCTCGCTGCACACGAGATAGTCGAGAAGAGCGGTCCGCACGACCTCGTCACCACCGCCGACCGCCTGGCCGAGGAACACCTCACCGCGTCCCTGACCCGGCTCCTGCCGGGCTCGGTGGTCGTCGGTGAGGAGGCGGTCCACGCCGATCCGAGGGTGTACGACGCCCTGGGCGGTGAGGCACCGGTCTGGATCGTCGACCCGGTCGACGGCACCCGCCAGTTCGTCCGCGGCGAACCGGGCTTCTGCACCTTGGTCGCCCTTGCCCACCGCGGCGAACTTCTCGCCTCGTGGACGTACGCCGCGGCCCTGGACGAGATGGCGATCGCGGTCCGCGGCCGCGGCGCCACGATCGACGGCGTTCCGATGCGTTCCGGATCGCCCGAGCGCGGCGCCGTGCTCGACGTGGCGATGTCGCACCCCGACTACACCTCGGAGGCCCAGAAGCGCGCCCTGCTCGGCCTGCGCAGCGAAGGCATCAACGCCTACCCGTGCGGTTCCGCGGGCCTCGAATACCTGGCCGTCGCCCGCGGCAAGCAGGACGCGGTCGCCTTCAACTGGGAGTACGCCTGGGACCACGCGGCGGGCCTGCTGCTGGTCACCGAGGCGGGTGGCACCCAGGTCACGCTCTCAGGCGCCCCGTTCCGTATCACCGGCGGCAACACCCTGCCGTTCACGGCCGCCCGCGACGCGGCGACGGCCGACCGGATCCTGGAGGCGCTGCGCACCGGGGGATGACCGGCCCCTGGGGTCCTCTGCGGGCCGGCGCTCCGCGAGGACGGGGCTACGGCCGCCCCACACGGTGCAGGACCAGGCAGAACGGGTGCCCCGCCGGATCGGCGTAGATACGCCACGGCCGCTCGGCCCGCTCCGCGTCCGTCTCCCCGCTCCCGGCGCCGTCCCCGCCCCCGTCGTCGAGCACGGTCGCGCCCGCCGCGAGGACCTCCGCCTGCGCCGCGTCCAGGTCCGGAACACCGAAGTCCAGATGGAACTGCTGAGGGTGCGCCGGGTCCGGCCACCGCGGCGGGCAGTGGCCGGCCGCCCGCTGGAACGCGAGGACGAGACCGGCGTCGGTGTGCAGCGTCGCCCAGTCCTCGTCGAGTCCCCACCGCCGGTCCGGCTCGTTGACCCGGCCGCCGACGACCGAACGGTAGAACTCGGCGAGACGTAGGGGATCGGGGCAGTCGAGCACCACGCACTGAAGTTCGGCGATCACGGCCGGGATCCTAAGGGCTCCGGCTCCGGAGACCCCCGCTGGGGCGGCCCCCTTCACCGGAGCACCGTTTCACCGGCGTGCTGTCCCCTGCCCGAGCACTGCCCGCACATCCCGCACCACGGTCGCCGCCGTTTGCACCGCCGCCGCGTCCAGCCCCCGCAGCGCCGCACCCACCCGCTCGGCGAAGCCCGCCGGAGTATCCGGCAGCTGCGCGACCGCCGCCAGCGCGCCCTTCTCGTTCAGGCACCAGGTCCGGTGGTGGGCGTGGAGGGACTGGGCGAGGATCCCGAACGCCTTCGACAGGCACAGTGCGACATGCAGGGTGTCGCCGGAAGGGGCCGACTTGCGTGCCGCGGCCACCGAGAAGTCCGCCTCCCAGGCGGCGTCGGCAAGTGCCGTGCGCAGCGGCTCCGGGTAGCGGCGGGTGTCCTTTTGAAGTTGCGTCAATTCGCGGTACGGATCGGTCAGTACGTGGCCGAGCGCGACCTCGCCCGGATAGCAGGGGGACCAGAATCCCAGCGGATGGCCGGGCTGGATGCCCACCTCGAATCGGCCCGCGCGGCAGTCGGACCAGACCCGCTCGACCCGGTCCAGGTCGCGCAGGATCCAGTCCACCGGCGTGTCCTTCACCCGTAGCCACGCACCACCGTTGACCCAGGGCCCCCAGCCGCCGGGACCCGCCACCTCCACGGGGGAGCCCTGCGCGTCCGACGCGAGCGCGGTGAGCGCGGCCAGGTCGGGAGCACCGCGGTAGTAGACGCCGAGGTCCCAGTCGGAGTCCGGCCGATGGGCGCCACGCGCGCGGCTGCCGCCGAGGACGACGGCCCGGACGCCGGGCACTGCCGCCAGCCGCACCGCCATGTCGTGGATTTCTGCTAAGACCGCACAGTCTGTGTTCATCGGCGGGGACGTTACCCGCGGCCCGGTCGTCGAAGCAGCGGAATATCCTTGAGTCCTTGGCCGTCGGCTGACAAAGGAGTCCGCAGGTGCCGTCGATGCTCGATGCCGTCGTCGTGGGGGCGGGACCCAACGGACTGACCGCCGCCGCCGAACTGGCCCGCCGTGGCTTCTCGGTGGAGGTGTTCGAGGCGGAGGAGACCGTCGGGGGCGGTGCCCGCACCGAGGAACTCACCCTCCCCGGCTTCCGCCACGACCCGTGTTCCGCCGTGCACCCGCTGGCCATAGGCTCACCCGCGTTCACCGGGATGCCGCTCGCCCGGTACGGCCTGGAGTGGCTCCAGCCCGAGCTGTCGCTCGCCCACCCCTTCCCGGACGGCTCGGCCGCGGTGCTCACCGGTTCGGTGGGGGAGACCGCCATGTCGCTGGGCCCGCAGGACGCGGGGGCGTACCGCAGACTGCTCGCCCCCTACCTCGGCCACTGGGACACGCTCGCCGAGGACTTTCTGCGGACCCCGTGGGACGGTCTGCCGCACGATCCGTACCGATGGGTGCGGTTCGGGCTGGATGCGATCCAGCCCGCCACGCTTCTCTCCCGCCGCTTCCGGGGTGCGAAGGCGCGCGGCCTGTTCGCCGGGCTCGCTGCTCACGCCATAGCTCCCACCAGCGGAATCGCCACCGGTGGTGTCGCACTGCTCTTCGCGCTCGCCGCGCACGAGAACGGCTGGCCGGTGCCGCGCGGCGGCTCGCAGTCCATCTCCGACGCCCTTGCCTCGTACGTGCGCGACCTGGGCGGCACGATCCGTACCGGAACGGAGGTCAGGCGTCTCGACGAGTTGCCGCCCGCGCGCGCCTATGTCTTCGACACCTCGCCGACCGCCCTTGCCCGGATCGCCGGACTCGGCCGCGCCTATCGCGGCTACCGCTACGGTGCCGCCTGTTTCAAGATCGACTATGCGCTGTCGGGCCCCGTCCCCTGGACCGCGAAGGAGGCCCGGAAGGCGGGCACCGTTCATGTCGGCCCCACGGCCGGTGAGATCGACGGTGCGCTCCGCGCCGCTGTGGCCGGACGCGACCCGAGCGTGCCGTTCCTGATCACCGCGCAGCCCAGCCTCGTCGACCCGTCCCGTGCGCCCGAGGGGCGCCATGTCTTCTGGGCGTACGGGCACGTCCCGGCGGGCTGGGAGGGCGATGCCACCGAGGTCATCGAGCGGCAGCTCGAGCGGTTCGCGCCCGGATTCCGCGATCTGGTACTGGCACGCGCCGTCGCGGGCCCGCCCCAACTCGTCCTGCGCAACGCCAATTACGTAGGCGGCGACATCGCCTGCGGTGCGTTCGCCGGCCTCCAGACGGTGATCCGGCCCAAGCTCGCCCGGGTGCCGTACGCGACGGCGCACCCGGCCGTTTTCCTGTGCTCGTCGGCCACGCCTCCCGGGCCCGGGGTGCACGGGATGTCCGGTCACCATGCTGCGAAGGCGGTCTGGCGGCGGCTGCGGGCGGCATGAGCCGCAAGGCTGTCTGATCGGCCGAGCGCCGCGTACTTCCCCCCTGTGGGCTGGGAGGAAGTACGCGGCACCAGGGGTGCTCCGCGGTATCGCGAACGGTGCAGCGAGCGAGCTCTGCTCCCCGCTCAGCTGACGTTGATCGCGGACCAGGCGGCGGCGACGGTTGCGGACTCCGCACTTCCCGCACCGTAGAGGTCGGTCGCCGCCTGCAGCGTCGCGACCCGTGCCGCGGCGTAGTCGGTGGACGAGGTCATATAGGTGGTGAGCGCCTTGTACCAGATCTGGACGGCTTTGTCGCGCCCGATCCCGGTGACCGTGGAGCCGTTGGAGGTCGGCGAGTTGTACGAGACCCCGTTGATGGTCTTCGCGCCGCTGCCCTCGGACAGCAGGTAGAAGAAGTGGTTGGCAGGCCCGGACGAGTAGTGGACGTCGAGCCGGCCCACATTCCTGGACCAGGAGTCGGCCGAGGCCCCGTCCTTGCTCGGTTTGTCCATGTAGCGCAACGGGGTGCCATTGCCGTTGATGTCGATCTTCTCGCCGATGAGGTAGTCGCCGGCGTCGCTGCTGTTGGCGGCGTAGAACTCGACAGCGGTGCCGAACATGTCGCTGGTCGCCTCGTTGAGACCGCCCGATTCGCGGCTGTACTTGAGGCCCGCGGTGGAGGCGGTGAGGCCGTGGCTCATTTCGTGTCCGGCGACGTCCAGCGAAGTGAGCGGCTTGACGTTGCCCGAGCCGTCTCCGTACGTCATGCAGAAGCAGCTGTCCGACCAGAAGGCGTTGACGTACGCGTTGCCGTAGTGGACTCGGGAGTAGGCGGCTTTGCCGTTGCCGGCGATGCCGTTGCGGCCCAGTATGTTCTTGTAGAAGTCCCAGGTCACCGCAGCGCCGTAGTGGGCGTCGACGGCAGCGGTCTGACGGTTCGTCACCAAACCGTTGCCCCAGACGTCATCGGCGTCCGTGAAGAGTGTCCCGGTGCCGTTGGTGCCGCCGTTCAGGTCGTACGTGGTGTGCCCGCCGCGACCGCCGTCGACGAGGTTGTAGGAGGATCCCGAGGCGGTGGTGCCGAGGGACACCGTTCCGCTGTACTGGCTGGTGCCGGACCCGGTGTCGATGGCCTCGTACGAGTAGAGCTCCTTGCCCGTGGTGGCGTCCGTGATGACGTGGCGCTCGCTGGGTGTCCCGTCGTCCTGGACGCCCTTCACCACGTTCTCGTACGCCAGCGCCGGCTTGCCGGTGGCGGCCCAGATCACCTTCCGGGCACCGGCCTTGAGCTCGGTGGCTCCGGTCGTCGACGGCACGGCGATGGTGGTGGACGTGGACTTGGACACCCCCTTGAGAGTGCCGTCCTTCCCTGTGTGGGTGACCAGGTCGCCGCCGAGGACGGGCAGACCGTCATAGGTGCGCTCGTAGCGGGTGTGGACCGTACCGTCGGCATCCTTGATCACATCGCGGACGACGAGCTTCTCCTTGCTGCCGAGTTTGATCTTCGCGGCGGCCCCGGCGGCTCCGGCCTGTGCCTCCTGGATCGCCGTGACCCGCTGGGATGCGCTGAGCGGCAGTGCGGTGGCTCCGGCCTGGCGGTCCGGGGCCGCGTCTGCGGATCCTGCCTGTACGCCGATGACGGCCATGGTGGCGGATGCGGCAAGGGCGGCGGCACGCAGAGTGGTTCTCACTCGTTCTCCTTCACTCGGTCCATGAGCTCCGTGAGGGGTGTGCGGTGAGAGTGGCACCGACGGGCGAGGAGTGGCAGGTCCACGTCAGAAAATTGACCGGATCTTGTCCGTAAGCAGGAAGGTGGCGTCCGATATGCGTGGTCTGGCGGGTAGTTACCGCTGAAAGATCTCCGACTGGGCGCTTTCCCCGCTCGCCCCCGCGCCTTGATTCGGCTGCGGCGACCGGGGTCGTCGGGCCGGCCGCGGACGTGCGGCGTCTTGATGTTCCACCCGTGGTGCGCGGCGCGTACGCGAACCCGCGAGCGTCGCGGGTCGAAGGTGATGGCCAAGTGTGAAGCGGTGTCGCCCGGGCCCGCTGCCTGACCGTGCGTGAGATGGACCACATTGACACGCTCCAGGATTCTAGATCCTATAGGAAATAGAGAAAGGGAGCCGATGATGACTCACACCGCAGAAACCTGGCCGATCGCCGCCGCCCTGCTGCAGTTCCCGAATGTCGGGCCCGACGGCGTCTCCACTCAGGAGCAGACCGCCGAGCAGTGGGCGGAGAGCCTGCAGGACGTCGTGGACGCCGGGTTCACCGAAGTCGACCTCACGGACGGCTGGCTGCGCCCCGGCGACCTCGCCCCCGCCCGCCTCGAGGAACTGCGGGCCACGCTCTCCAAGGTCGGCCTGAGCGCACCGGCCATCTCCGCGATCCGCCGCAGCGTCATCGACCCCGTCGACGGCGACGCCAACCTCGCCTACTCGCACCGCACCATCGACGCGGCCGCCGCTCTCGGCGTCCCGCTCGTCTCGGTCGGCCTGCACCGGCCGCTCACCCCCGAACAGCAGGCCGTGCTCTGGTTCTGGACCGTGCCGGGCCCCAAGGACCCGGTCGGCGATCGCGAGACCTGGGACAAGGCCGTCAGCCGCCTGCGTGAACTCGCCGACCACGCCGCCTCGGTGGGCGTCGAGCTGTCCCTGGAGATGTACGAGGACACCTACCTCGGCACCGCCGACTCCTCCGTCGCCCTGCTCACCGACATCGGCCGCGACAACGTCGGCCTGAATCCGGACCTCGGCAACCTCATCCGGATGCAGCGCCCCATCGAGTCCTGGGAGTCGATGGTCACCAAGACGCTGCCGCACGCCAACTACTGGCACGTGAAGAGCTACTACCGTGTCGAGGACCCCGCCACGGGGACCGTTCTGACCTCCCCGGCTCCCATGGAGTCCGGCTTCGTCAGTTACCGCCAGGCCGTCAGGATCGCCCTTGCGCACGGCTACACCGGCGCGTTCTGCGTCGAGCACTACGGCGGCGACGGCCTGAGCGTGGCCGCCTCCAACCGCGACTACCTCAGGCGCATCCTGCCGCGCCGCACCGAGGCCTGAGCCGCACTCCGCGCGTCACGCCGCGGTGGGACACGGCGGCGTGACGCGCGGCCACCACGCTCCGCGCATCAAGGGCGGCGGGGCCTGCCCGACGCGCTGGCCCCCGCCGCCCGGCCCCTGCCCGCATGAGCCGCGACCGGGCCGGCAGCCGCCTCCCCGGCCCCTTCGCGTGGCGTGCCCGCGCCGTTGGGCCCTTACCCGACAGGCCGCCCCCGGTGCGACGACGCAATCCCGCACCCGCACCCGTCAGTACCTCTCCGACAAGGAGCTCACCCGCCATGACCCGGCTCTTCGACGATCCCGACCGCTTCAGCGAGGACCAGTTGCGAGGCTTCGCCGCGGCCTATCCGGAGCACGTCACCGTGGTGCCCGGTGGTGTCGTCCGCACCCGGCCGCAGGGCTCCGACCGCGTGGCCGTCGTCGTCGGCGGAGGTTCGGGCCACTACCCCGCATTCAGCGGACTGGTGGGTGAGGGGCTCGCGGCGGCCGCCGTGGTCGGCAACATCTTCACCTCGCCCTCCGCCCGCCAGGCCGAGTCCGTGGCGCGGGCCGCCGACACAGGCGCCGGCGTCCTCTTCTCCTTCGGCAACTACGCGGGCGACCGCATGAACTTCGGCATGGCCCAGGCCCGCCTGCGCGATGCCGGCATCGACACCCGCACCGTCCTGGTCACCGACGACGTGGCCAGCGCCCCCGCCGAACGGCGCCACGAACGCCGGGGCATCGCAGGCGACTTCACCGTCTTCAAGGTCGCCGGCGCAGCCGCCGAGGAGGGCCTCGACCTCGACGGCGTCGAAGCCGCCGCCCGCCACGCCAACGACCGTACGTACTCCTTCGGCATCGCCTTCGACGGCTGCACCATGCCCGGCGCCGACACTCCGCTGTTCACGGTTCCCGAGGGGAAGATGGCCATCGGCCTCGGCATCCACGGCGAACCCGGCGTGCGTGACGCCGACATGGCCGATGCCCCGACGATCGCCCGGACCCTCGTGGAGCGGCTCCTCGCCGAGCGCCCGGAAGGGGCGGGCCCGCGTGTCGCCGCGATCCTCAACGGCCTGGGCGCCACCAAGTACGAGGAACTGTTCCTGCTGTGGGGGCATGTGGGCGACGCCCTGGCCGAGGCCGGACTCGGCGTGGTGCGGCCCGAGGTCGGTGAACTCGTCACCAGCCTCGACATGGCCGCCTGCTCCCTCACCCTGATGTGGCTCGACGAGGACCTGGAGCGCTGGTGGTGTGCCTCCGCCGACGCCCCCGGCTTCAGCCGCCTGCCGCTGCCGAAGGCCTCGGACCGGCCGCGCGACCTGCCCGACGCCATACCCGGGGCCCCGGTCACCGAGGGGGACGCCGCCTCGCGCGCCGCCGCTGCCACCGCCCTGACCGCTCTGCACGCGCTGCGCACCGCGCTGCACGACGCCGCCGTGGAACTCGGCCGGATCGACGCGGTCGCGGGCGACGGCGACCACGGGCGCGGCATGACCAAGGGCGTCGACGCGGCCGTACGGGCTGCTGAGGAAGCCGACTCACGCAGGGCGGGCGCCCGTTCGCTGCTCAGCGCCGCCGCCGACGCCTGGGCCGACGAAGCCGGCGGCACCTCCGGCGTCCTGTGGGGAGTCGCCCTGCGCGCCCTGGCCCAGGAGCTCGGCGACACGGGCCGGGCGGGCGGCGTCCGCGCCGCCTCGGGCGCCCGCGCCGCTCTCGACGCCGTCACCTCGCTCGGCGGTGCCAAGCCCGGCGACAAGACCCTCGTCGACGCACTCGCCCCCCTCGTCGACATCTTCACGGCGGGGGTGGCACGTGGCGAGGACCCCCTCTCGGCCTTCGCGAAGGCCGCCGACGCGGCCACCGAGGCAGCCGACGCCACTGCCGGACTCACCCCGCGCCTGGGCCGCGCCCGGCCGCTGGCCGAACGCAGCGTCGGCACCCCCGACGCCGGAGCCCTCTCCCTGGCCCTGTGCGCCCGCACCGTCGCGGCGCTGCTCGGCAACGCCTGACGGCGGCCGTGACGTACACGGCCTGAACGACCCCGACGATCCCCACCACTCCACGGGAAACCCGACATGACGCAGAATCAGCACCCCGCTCCGCTCCGCATCGTCATCGGCTGCGACGACGCCGGATACGCGTACAAGGAAGCGCTCAAGGCCGACCTGGAGGCCGACCCGCGCGTCGCGTCCGTCACCGATGTCGGTGTGGCCGAGGGCGAACACACCGCCTACCCGCACATCGGCGTGGCTGCCGCCCGCGTGGTCGCCGACGGAGGGGCCGACCGGGCCCTGCTGCTGTGCGGCACCGGACTCGGCGTCGCGATCAGCGCCAACAAGGTGCGTGGCGTCCGTGCCGTCACCGCTCACGACAGCTTCTCCGTCGAGCGCGCGGTGCTGAGCAACAACGCCCAGGTCCTCACCATGGGCCAGCGCGTCATCGGCCTCGAACTCGCCCGCCGGCTGGTGCGCGAGTGGCTCGGCTACCGCTTCGACGCGTCCTCGCCCTCGGGCGAGAAGGTGGCCGTCCTCGACGCCTACGACACGGTGGGGGCCGCCGGTCCCGAGGACGAGCCCGTCGCCTGCTGACGCCCTCCTCGACGCCGCCTGCCCCGGCGAGTCGCATCACCCCCTGCCACGACTTACAACGACGTAAGGATGCACCCGCATGTCTCCGCTCGTCCCGCCCCGGGCCGATGTCCTGGCCGCGGCGACCTCGCCCTGGACCGGGCACGACACCCGGCTCATCGTCATGGTCGCCATCGCCATCGGCGTGATCATCTCGCTGATCGCGATCCTCGACTTCCATCCGTTCGTCGCCCTCATCGGCGGTTCCGTCGTCCTCGGCATCGGCTCGGGCACCGAACTGTCCAAGGTCGTCGACTCGTTCAGCGCCGGCATGGGCTCCACGCTCGGTTCGACCGGGGCGCTGATCGCGCTCGGCGCGATCCTCGGCAAGCTCCTCGCCGACTCCGGAGGCGTCGACCGGATCGTCGAGACCATCGGCTCGCGGTCCGGACCCCGGCTGCTGCCGTGGTCGATGGCGCTGATCGCCGCGGTCATCGGGCTGCCGATGTTCTTCGAGGTCGGTCTCGTCCTGCTGGTTCCGATCATCGTGGTCATGGCCAAGCGGACGAACACGCCGCTCGTGCTGCTCGCCGTGCCCGCTCTCGCGGGCCTGGGCACCATGCACGCCTTCGTGCCGCCGCACCCCGGTCCGCTGGTCGCCGTCAGCGCGCTCAACGCCGACGTCGGCACCACGCTCGGCCTGGGCCTGCTCGCGGCGATACCCACCGTCATCATCGCGGGCCCGCTGTACGGGAAGTTCATCGCGCGCCATGTGCGCAGCGAGGCCCCGGCCGAGCTCGTCGCCTCCCTCGTCAAGGAGGCCGACCGGGCGCGGGACGGCGGCGCGGACCGACGCCTGCCGAGCTTCGCCGTCTCCGTCGGCGCGGTCGCCCTGCCCGTCGTGCTGATGCTCGCCAAGTCGGTCGTCGACATCGCCTTCCCCGGTGACGCCTGGTACAACCACCTGCTGGACTTCCTCGGTACGCCGCTCGTCGCGATGTTCATCGCCGTGCTCGTCGCCATGGTCGTCTTCGGTTTCCGGCTCGGCCGCAACCGCGCCGAGGTCCGTACGACGGTGTCCGCGGGCCTGCCCGCCGTCGCCGGCATCCTTCTCGTCGTCGGCGCCGGCGGCGGCTTCAAGCAGCTCATCGTGGACACCGGAGTCGCCGACGCCATCGGCAAGTTCGCCGCGGAGGCGCACATGCCGCTGCTCGTCCTCGGCTGGCTGCTCGCCGTCCTGATCCGGCTGGCCACCGGCTCGGCCACGGTCGCCACGACCGCCGCGGCAGGCATCATGGCTCCGATGGTGGCGGGCACCCCGCCGGTGGAGGCCTCCCTGATCGCTCTCGCCGTGGGTGCGGGATCGCTCTTCTTCTCGCATGTCAACGACGCCGGTTTCTGGCTGGCGAAGGAGTACTTCGGGATGAGCGTCTCCCAGAACATCAGGACCTGGTCGGTCCTCTCGACCATCGTCGCCGTGATGGGCCTGGCCATGTCCCTGCTCATGTACGCGGTCTTCGTCTGACGCCGGTCCCCGTCCGACGTCCGTCACAGCTGCGCCGTCCGCGATGCCGGCGGGCCGCCGGTTCCCGTACGTGAGCCCGTACGGGAACCGGGACCGCCCCGCCCACCCGCGGACCCGTAAGAGAATCTGTCCACGCGGCCCCGCACGACCGCATCCCGCAAGGAAGAAGCATCCGATGTCCGCTGAGAACTCCGCCTCCACCACCACCGCCGTACTCGGCCTCGGCGCCATGGGCCTGCCCATGGCCACCCGCCTCGCCGGTGTCTTCCCGGTCCGGGCCTTCGACGTCTTCGAGGAGCGCCGCACCCTCGCCGCGCAGGCCGGCGCCACCCCCGCAGTCACTCCGGCCGAGGCCGCGCAGGGCGCCGATGTGGTCGTCATCGCCGTACGCGACCAGGAACAGCTGGAGTCCTGCCTGTTCGGCGGCGGGATCGTCGAGCGCGGCGCCGCCGAGTCGCTGCGTGAGGGCGCGGTCGTCGTGGTCACCTCGACCGTCGGCGTCGACGGCGTCCAGGCCGTCGCGGCGCGCCTCGCCGCGCAGGGCGTACGGCTCGTCGACGCCCCCGTCAGCGGTGGCGCCGTGCGCGCCGGCACCGGTGACCTGCTGATCATGGTCGGTGCGGACGACGCGGCCCTCGCCGACGCCCGGACGGTCCTCGACCGGCTCGCCTCCACCCTGCACATCGTCGGTCCCCGCGTCGGCGACGGCCAGATCATGAAGACCGTCAACCAGCTCCTGTGCGGCATCCACACCGCGGCCGCCGCCGAGTCCCTCGCGCTCGCCCGCGCTCTCGGCATCGACCTGGACCGCGCCGTCGACGTCCTGGGTCAGGGCGCCGCCGCATCCTTCATGCTGGCCGACCGCGGTCCGCGCATGGTCCAGCAGTACGACGTGAAGGAGGACGGCACCGGCGGGCCCGAGCTGCGCTCCCGCCTGGACATCATCCGCAAGGACATGAACATCGTGGTGTCCCTCGCCAAGAAGGCCGGCGTCGCCACGTCGGTGGCCGCAGCGGCCGACCAGCTGTACCAGCTCGCCATCAGCCAGGGACTGGCCGCCGAGGACGACTCGGCGCTGATCACTCTGCTCTCTCCGCGCACCGCGCGCTGATCACGCCCCGTGAAGGGGAGGGGCAGCCGCTCCGACTAGGCTGAAAGCTGGTCCGCCGGGAGCATCCGGCACGTCACAGGGAGAATCAACGATGGGACCAGTCGGCAGGCAGGTGCGTCCGGCCGGGCTTGGCCGGACCGTCCTCATGGACGAGGCGTACGACGCGCTGCTCGCTCTGATCCTCGACGAGGGCCTGGCGCCGGGCACGCCCCTGCGCATCGACACCATCGCCAAGGACTGGGGCGTCTCGCCGACGCCGCTGCGCGAGGCGCTCGCCAAGCTGGAGAACACCGGGCTGGTCGTACGCGTCCCGCACCGCGGCTACACGGTCGCCCCGCTTCTGGACGACGGCGGGTTCCGTGAACTGATGGGTGCCCGGCTGCTCATCGAGCCGTACAGCGCCCGCCAGGCATGCGAGCGGGACGCGGCGGGCACGGCACACGCACTGGCGGAGAGCCACCGGCTGATGGAAGCAGCGGCGACACAGCGCGCGGCGGACGACTTCCGCGCCTACCTCCAGGCCGACTCCGCCTTCCACGCCACCATCGCCCGTGCCGCCGGCAATCGCTTCCTCTCCGCGGCGATCGACCCGCTGGGCGCCCACATCCAGCGCTTCCGCCGTTTCACCGGTGGCCGCGTCACCGACACGCAGGAGGCACTGGCCGAGCACGCCGCGGTGCTGAGCGCGTTCGAGACAGCGGATGCGGATGCCTGCGAGTCGGCGATGCGCGCGCATCTGGAGGGCGTGGCGCACCGGTCGTTCGGCCACTGACCGCCGCGGGTCCCACAGCGGCTTCCCTGCGCACGGCCGTGCTTCTCACGGCTGCGTCCCTCCATGTTCCGGAGTCCGGAAAGGCCGGATGCCCACAGTCGGAGCAGCCGGGTTCCTGACGCCCGAAGCGGCTGGATTCTGTCCCCGGATGGGGTCCAGCCGCTCTTCGGCATGCCCGGAATGATCTATTCCGTTTAGCTGAGAAAAGTGCGCTGACCCTCTTGACCTGGCCCTTTAGGCCTGTGCATGCTGCACGCACCTTTTTGTCAATGGCGTGAACTTATCTGGCGCCGACCCGGCCCTCCACACGGCGCCGAAGGTGTACAGGCCAGGTGTACAGGCCGCGAGCAGGAGCCTCATGAACCACTGGAACGACACGTCGCTCGGCGACGACGAGCGGGTCAAGGCCCTCATGGCCGAGATGACGCAGGCCGAGAAGCTGGCCCAGCTCGGGAGCTACTGGGCCAAGGCCAACGTCGGCAGCGGAGACGCCCGGGTCGCCCCGATCGAGGAGGCCCTCGCCGCCCGTGCGGGCGAGTCCACGGCCCTCGCCCACGGCATCGGCCACCTCACCCGTCCCTACGGCACCCGCCCCCTCACCCCCGAAGAGGGCCGCGCCGAACTCGTACGCCTGCAAAGGCTTCTGACCGACACCACCCGGCTGGGCATCCCCGCCATCGCCCACGAGGAGTGCCTCACCGGATTCGCCGCCTTCGGCGCCACCGTCTACCCCACGCCCCTGGCCTGGGCCGCGACCTTCGACACCGGACTGATCGAGGAGATGGGCGCCGCGATCGGCCGCGACATGGCGTCCGTGGGCGTCCACCAGGGGCTCGCCCCGGTCCTGGACGTCGTACGCGACTACCGCTGGGGCCGTGTCGAGGAGACCCTCGGTGAGGACCCCTATCTGACCGGGCTCATCGGCACCGCCTATGTGCGCGGCGTGCAGTCCCAGGGCGTCATCGCCACCCTCAAGCACTTCGCCGGGCACGCCGCCTCACGAGGGGCCCGCAACCACGCGCCCGTCTCCATCGGCGCCCGCGAGATGGCCGACGTGATCCTGCCGCCGTTCGAGATGGCGGTGCGCGAAGGCGCCGTGGGCTCGGTGATGAACACCTACACCGACCAGGACGGCGTCCCCGCCTGCGCCGACGAGCACCTCCTGACGACCGTGCTGCGCGAGCAGTGGGGCTTCACCGGCACGGTCGTCTCCGACTACGGGTCGATCGCGTTCCTGCAGACCATGCACCGCGTCGCCGCCACCGAGGCCGACGCGGCCCGCCTCGCGTTGAGCGCCGGCATGGACATCGAACTGCCCAACACCCGTTGCTACGGCGACCCTCTCGCCCAGCGGCTCGACGCAGGGCAGGTCGCGCCCGGGCTCCTGGACCGCGCCGTCGAACGGGTTCTGCGCCACAAGCTCCGGCTCGGTCTTCTGGATGCCGGCTACACCCCGGAGGCGGACGCCGGCGTCGGCACCCCCGTCGACCTGGACTCCCCGGCGAACCGCGCGCTCGCCCGCACCGTCGCCGAACGCTCCGTCGTCCTGCTCGCCAACGAGGGCGCCGCCCTGCCCCTGGAAGGCGCCCGCACTCCCGTCATCGCCCTGATCGGTCCGGGCGCCGACGACTCCGGCACCTTCCTGGGCTGCTACTCCTTCCCCAATCACGTGCTGCCCAAGTATCCCGGCCACCCGGCGGGGCTGGCTCTGCCCAGCCTGCGCGAGGCGCTCACTGCCGAGCTGCCGGACGTCACCTTCACCTACGAGCAGGGCTGTGCGGTGAGCGGCGACGACCGCTCCGGTCTGCCCGCCGCCGCCCGCGCAGCCGCCTCGGCCGACCTGGCCCTGGTCGTCGTCGGTGACCGCTCCGGAATGTTCGGCAACGGCACCTCGGGGGAGGGGTGCGACGCACCCGATCTCGATCTTCCGGGCGTGCAGGCGCAGTTGCTCGAGGAAGTGCTCGCCACCGGCGTCCCGGTCGTCCTGCTCGTCGTCTCCGGCCGCCCCTACGCGCTCGGAGGTCTCGCCGAGCGCTGTGCGGCCGTCGTGCAGACGTTCATGCCCGGCGAGGAGGGAGGCCCCGCACTGGCCGGCGTACTGTCGGGCCGGGTCACCCCGAGCGGCAAGCTGCCCGTACAGATCCCGGCCACCCCCGGAAGCAGTCCGGGCACCTACCTCAACCCACCCCTCGGCCGCTTCAGCGACGGCATCAGCGTCCTCGACAACACGCCCCTGTACCCCTTCGGGCACGGCATCTCGTACACCTCGTTCGGCTACGAGGACCTGCGTGTCGCCCATGACGGGCGCGTCCCCACCGACGGGTTCATCGAGGTCTCCTGTGTCGTGCGCAACACCGGCGAGCGCGCGGGCCGGGAGACCGTCCAGCTGTACTACGACGACCCCGTCGCGCAGGTCGCCCGCCCCACCCAGCAGTTGGTGGCCTTCGACACCGTCGGCCTCGAGCCCGGTGAGCAGGCACGGGTGTCCTTCAGGGTGCACGCCGACCAGACCTCGTACACCAAGGACGCCTCGGGCGACGGGCAGCGCATCGTCGAACCCGGCACCATCCGCCTCATGCTCGGCTCCTCCAGCGGTGACATCCGGCTGAGCGCCGACATCGAACTCATCGGGCCGCAGCGCCGGGTGGGCGCAGACCGCCACCTCACCCACTCCTGACCGGACCCTCACGGCTTTCCGGGAACCCCCGCCCGGCCCCACGGGCCGGGCGGGGCTCCCCGCCGCGAGCCCCCTGCCGCAGCCGACGACGGTCGAGCCCCGCCTCGCGCCGTGCCTCCGCATGGCTGCGCACGTCCTGCCCGCTCACAAGGAAGCAGCCCTCACCGTGACCACGGACACCCTCCGCAGCGCCACCGGCGCGCCCCCGGCCGGCGAGTCCGCCGCCACCGCACAGGCCGTGCCGGACCCCCGGCCCCGGCTGGTCGTCGGCATGGCGGCAGGTCAACTCGGCCTGTTCCTGGCCCTGTTGACGCCCATTCTGGTCAGCCTGCAACTCAAGGTGCAGTCGATCGTCCCCGAGGACGACCAGGTCACCTCGCTCGGCATCATCACCACGACGGGCTCGGTGGCGGCGATGCTGGCCAACCCGTTCTTCGGGCGCCTCAGCGACCGCACCACCAGCCGTTTCGGCCGCCGCAGGCCATGGCTCGTCCTGGGCATGCTGGGCCTGCTCATCGGACTGGTGATCATCGCGACGGCGAGCGGTGTCGCCACCATCACCGTCGGCTTCGTCATCGCCTCCGCATCCGCCAACGCGGCACTGGCCGCCTTCGTCGCGACCGTCGCCGACAACGTCCCCGAGCACAAGCGCGGCAAGATCAGCGGGCTGCTCGGCATCATGCAGAACCTGGCACCCACCGCGGGCACCTGGATCGCCAGGTCCTTCACCGACCAGATGCTGCTGCTCTTCCTGGTCCCCAGCGTCATCGGCATCCTCCTGGTGATCGGCTACGTCCTGGTCCTGCCGGACAAGCCGCTGGAGCAGAAGCCCCCGCGGGAGGGGTTCAAGGCCGTCCTGCGCACGTACTGGGTCAGCCCCAAGCAGCACCCGGACTTCGCCTGGGCCTGGCTCTCGCGCTTCCTGCTGACCCTCGCCAATTGGATGTTCACCACCTTCCGTCTCATCTACCTCCAGCACGAAATGCGGCTCACCACGGCCGAGGCGACCGAGACGCTCGCCACCGGCGTCCTCATCTACGGACTGTGCGTGATGGGCTCCGCGCAGGCCGCGGGGTGGCTCTCGGACCGCTTCGGACGCCGCAAGCCGTTCATCGCCATGGCCGCGGTGCTGTTCGGCGTCGGGATGCTGATCCTCAGCCAGTCCGACACCATCGCCCTGTTCTACTGTGCGGAGATCGTCCTGGGGCTGGGCTTCGGTACCTACCTCGGCGTCGACCTCGCCCTGGTCATCGACGTGCTGCCGGACCCGGAGAACCCCTCCAAGGACCTCGGCATCTTCAACATCGCGATGTCCGCCCCGCAGATCTTCGCCCCCGCACTCGGAGCGCTCCTCATCTCCCTCGGCGGCGGCCACAACTACTCGATCCTGCTGATCACTTCTTCGCTGGTGTGCCTCGGCGGCGCACTGGCGATCCTGCCGGTGCGCAAGGTGCACTGACAGCCGTCCGGAGCGTCAAGGGCCGCCCGGCCGACGGGAACACGGCATCATGGCCGCATGCGCAAACGTGAGGCCGTCACCGTCACCCTGGTACGCGGTGACATCACAGGGCAGTCCGTCGATGCCATCGTCAACGCGGCGAACTCCTCCCTGCTCGGCGGCGGCGGGGTGGACGGCGCGATCCATCGCCGTGGCGGCCCGGAGATCCTCGCCGCGTGCCGGAAGCTGCGCGCCTCGCAGTACGGAAAGGGGCTGCCGACCGGGCAGGCCGTCGCCACCACGGCCGGGAATCTCGACGCCCGATGGGTGATCCACACCGTCGGACCGGTCTGGAGCGGCGCCGAGGACCGGTCCGCGCTGCTGGCCTCGTGCTACCGCGAGTCTCTGCGGGTGGCCGCTGAGCTGGGCGCGCGTACCGTGGCCTTTCCCGCCATTTCGACCGGCATCTACGGCTGGCCCATGGACGACGGGGCGCGCATCGCCGTCCGCACGGTGCTGGCGGAGGCCGCCGCTCCGGTCGAGGAGGTGCGGTTCGTCCTCTTTGACGCACACGCGTACGCGAGGTTCGAAGAGGTCCTGGCAGCGCAAGGCTGATGTCGGATTCTCGCCAGCCCCGGCCCGCCCGGTGGCCCATGCTTGAAGCATGTACACCGACACCGAGCGCTGCGTACGGGCCGTCCAGTCCAAGGACGCCCGCTTCGACGGCTGGTTCTTCACGGCAGTCCTGACCACCCGGATCTACTGCCGTCCGAGCTGCCCCGTCGTGCCGCCCAAGGTCGAGAACATGACCTTCTACCCGAGCGCCGCCGCCTGTCAGCAGGCCGGCTTCCGCGCCTGCAAGCGGTGCCGGCCGGACACCAGCCCCGGCTCCCCGGAGTGGAACGCCCGCGCCGACTCGGTCGCCCGCGCGATGCGTCTCATCGGGGACGGCGTCGTCGACCGTGAGGGCGTGCCGGGGCTGGCCGCCCGGCTCGGCTACTCCGCCCGGCAGATCGAACGCCAGCTCCTCGCCGAGCTGGGCGCCGGCCCCTTGGCCCTGGCCCGCGCCCAGCGCGCCCAGACCGCCCGGCTGCTCATCGAGACGACCGGACTCCCCATGGCCGACGTGGCGTTCGCGGCCGGCTTCTCCTCCGTGCGTACCTTCAACGACACCGTCCGCGAGGTCTTCGCCCTCGCGCCCGGCGAACTGCGCACCCGCGCCGCCCGGTCCGCGAAGCCGCCGGCGACCCCGGGCGTGATCGCGCTGAGGCTGCCGTACCGGGCCCCGCTCAACCCCTCCAACCTCTTCGGCCACCTCGCCGCGACGGCGGTCCCCGGCGTCGAGGAGTGGCGCGACGGCGCCTACCGCCGCACGCTCACCCTCCCGCACGGACACGGCATCGTCGCCCTCACCCCGCGCCCCGACCACATCGCGTGCCGGCTCTTCCTCACAGATCCGCGCGACCTCACCCTCGCCATCAGCCGCTGCCGCTGGCTGCTCGACCTGGACGCCGACCCGGTCGCCGTGGACGACCGGCTGAGGGCCGACCCGCTGCTCGCCCCGCTCGTCGACAAGGCCCCGGGGCGGCGGGTGCCGCGTACGGTCGACGGTGCGGAGTTCGCCGTACGGGCGGTGCTCGGCCAGCAGGTCTCCACGGCCGCCGCCCGCACCCACGCGGCCCGCCTGGTCACCGCCCACGGCGTCCCGGTCGACGATCCGGAGGGCGGCGGCCTCACCCACCTCTTCCCGGTACCCGAGGCGCTCGCCGGTCTCGACCCGGAGCGGCTCGCCCTGCCCCGCAGCCGCCGTACCACCCTCACCACACTCGTCGGCGCGCTCGCCGACGGCTCGCTGCGGCTCGGCACCGACACCGACTGGACGAAGGCCCGGGCCGAACTGACCACACTTCCCGGCTTCGGCCCATGGACCGTCGAGGTCATCGCCATGCGGGCGCTCGGCGACCCGGACGCCTTCCTCCCCACCGACCTCGGCATCCGGAGGGCGGCGGCCGAACTCGGCCTCCCGTCGACGCCCGCGGCGCTCACCGCGCGCGCGGCGGCCTGGCGTCCCTGGCGGGCGTACGCCGTCCAGTACCTGTGGACCGTCGACGACCATCCCATCAACCACCTGCCAGCCTGAGGGAGTTCTCTCATGACCTCGACACACACCACGACCAGGCAGCACACGGTCGTCGACAGCCCGTACGGTCCACTGACCCTCGTCGCCACCGACGGCGTGCTCTCGGGGCTCTACATGACCGGACAGCGGCACCGACCGCCGGAGGAGAACTTCGGCGAGCCCGATCCGCGCCCGTTCACCGAGGCGATCCGTCAGCTGGACGCCTACTTCCGCGGCGAACTCAGAGAGTTCGACCTGCCGCTGCACCTGGACGGAACCCCGTTCCAGCGCAGCGTGTGGGAACAGCTCCGGCAGATCCCGTACGGCCGGACACGCTCGTACGGGGAACTCGCCGAGAACCTGGGCAAGCCGGGCGCCTCACGCGCGGTCGGCCTCGCCAACGGCAAGAACCCGGTGGGGATCATCGTCCCGTGCCACCGGGTCATCGGAGCGTCCGGCAGCCTCACCGGGTACGGCGGCGGCCTCGACCGCAAGCAGCGGCTGCTGGCCTTCGAGAACGGCGCGGGGGACGACACCCCGACGCTCTTCTGAGGGCTCTCCTGCCCTCCCTGGCGGGCCGGCCCTCAGGACGTGTTCCGGACACGACGAAGCCCGAGGGACGCACAGCGCGTCCCTCGGGCTTCGTCGTGTCCGTGTGGCGGAACCGGCTCAGGCCGTGAAGATCTCGACCACGGACCAGATCGCCAGCCCCAGCATGCACAGCCCGCCGATGCGCTGGACGGTCTTGAGCGGCACCCGCTTCGCGATGAAGCGCCCCGCGAGCAGCGCCAGGGCGGAGACGGACATCAGGGCGGCCAGGGAGCCGATGGCCGTGGACCATGTGCCGTTGCTGGCAGCCAGGTTGGCCGTGGTGATCTGGGTGAGGTCGCCCCACTCGCTGATGAACACCGCCATGAACGCGGTCGAGTAGACGGGCCAGAAGCCGGTCACGGTCTTGGTGTCCGCCGCGTCGTCGCCCTCGTCGTCGCCCCCGCGCAGCAGCATGAACGCGCCGAAGGCGAAAAGGGCTGCCGAGACGAGCTTGACGATCCAGCCGGGCAGCAGCCCGAGCAGGCCGCCCGCACCGACGGCGATCGCGACATGCACGAGGAACGCGGACGACGTGCCGAACCAGACGTACAGCGGGCGCATGCGCGTGCCCATGGCCAGCGACGCGAACATCGTCTTGTCGGGGAGCTCCGCGAGGAAGATCAGCCCGAAGGCGGTGATGATCGCCAGGGGGTCGAGATGCATCCGGGTGGCTTTCTGTGAGAGCCGGGCCCCGGGCCTTTCCGCAAAGTGCCACTCGGGCTTTTCGGAGGACCACTCGGCCCGGCATGACTGCAGCGCCCGCGGGTACGCGGACACGTCATACCTGACCGAAGGTCTCGCCCGCCCGTGATGATCCACGAGCCCGGCCACCGGGAACCCGGAGGTTCCAGTGTGTCGACGACCGGTTTGCGGGGCTACTCCCCTTCGCGTGCTCCACTGTACCCCACCGGCCCGGCGTCCCAGGAGGCGGAGGGGAACTGGTGTTCGATGCGACCTCCTGCCGGCGCACCACGCGGCGGGGGCAGTTCCACCACCGTTCCGCGTCCGCGAAAGGGCAGCCTGCGCCCGCTGCTCAGCCCTGCGCCCGCGCGGCTGCCTCGGCGGTCAGGCGTGCGAGCAGCGACGGCAGCGCGGTCCCGATGGGTTCGCGGATCGTCTCCTCGGCCAGTTCGTCGTACGGCGTCGGCTCGGCGTTCACCACGATCAGCCGCGCACCGTGCTCCGCCGCGATGCCGGCGAGCGATGCGGCGGGCTGCACCTGCAACGTCGTACCGACGGCGATGAACACCTCGCACGCCTTCGCGATCGACATCGCCTCGCCCAGCACCACCGGATCGAGCCGCTCGCCGAACATGACCGTCGCCGACTTGAGGATGCCGCCGCAGACCGCGCACGACGGGTCCTCCTCGCCGGCCTCGACCCTCTTCAGCGCCTCGGCCATCGGCGACCGGGCATGGCAGCGGGTGCAGACCACCTCCCGTACGGTGCCGTGCAGTTCCAGGACCTTGCGCGCGGAGACACCAGCCAGCTGGTGCAGCCCGTCGACGTTCTGCGTGATCACCCGCACAGGGACACCGGACCGCTCCAGGTCCGCCACGGCCCGGTGGGCGGCGTTCGGCTCCGCGTCCCAGGCCGCACTCGTGCGGCGCATCTGCCAGGAGCGGCGACGGATCTCCGGATCGGCCATGTAGAAGTCGTACGTCACGAGCTTCTCGGCCTCCGGGTCCTTCCGCCAGAGACCGTTCGGCCCGCGGTAGTCGGGAATGCCGGAGTCCGTGGAGATGCCGGCGCCGCTGAGGATCGCGACAAGAGTCATACGGTCGAGCGTACGCAGCGGTCGCGGCAGCCCGCGAGGCGTTATCCGGCGGTTGCCGGGTCCCCGCCCGTCGGGCGGGAGTCGCGGGAGAGACACGGGACGGCTCCTTCGGCACCCTGCGAAACACCCTCAGCGATCCCGATCACGCCATGCCGGGGGTCACCGCTTGCGCTCCACGGGTGTGAACGGGCCGGCATCGGGATGTCCGGACGCTTCAACGACGGTCTTCGATCCGGTCGTTGCACGGTCCAGGCAGAGCGAGCCGCCCATGGGGCGCAGGTCGAGGAAGAACCGGGTGGGCCGGCACGAAGGCGAACGCGTGCCGGCAGCCGTCGGCCGGATCGCGAACCGACGCTCTGTCACACTCCAGTGGTGCGGGGCGGATACGCGAAGAGAGTCCCGACCGCCCGAGTCAGGGGGCGACCGGCCTGCCGTCCTCCAGCTCCACCGCGCCCGCCCCGGAGTCCAGCACCTGCAGCGCCGCGCGCACCCGGTGGCCGAGCGAACCGAGCAGATACCGGTCGAGTGCCCCGCGCTCCACCAGCTTCCAGGACACGAGCTCCTCCTCCTGCAGCCGGATCGCCTTCAACTGCACGTCGTCCAGGACTCCGCCGTCGTACAGATACGCCGCGATCGGAGGCCGTACGGGGCTGCGCACCCAGTCGATCGCGAGCAGGCGCCCCGGCTCCAGGTCGAGACCGATCTCCTCGGCCGTCTCGCGCCGCGCGGCCCGGCGCGGGGTCTCGCCGTCGTCGGACTCGATCGTTCCGCCGTTATGAACAGTTCGCATGTCTCAGTAGCCCAGATGTCTCATCGCGTTGCCCCAAGGAACGAATTCGCAGCTACTGCGGGTGAGCCTGGGTGTCTCAGCGCCGCAGAGCGTCAAAGGCCTCGTCGGTCCGCAGGACGTCGCAGCTTACTCAGTCGATTGCGGCCCCCGTATGGATGGAGAGCGGGGTCGGACCCGCAGCGCTACGGCCCATCGCTGAAGCAGGGATCGGCGGGTAGCGGGCGGCGAACAGATGAGAAGTAACCCCGGGGAGGGAGAGTCCGGCACAGACGGCGTCGAGGCCCTGGGGCGGAGGGGCTGACGTCCGAGGATTAAGACACCCGGGAATTCAGGCGTGGACCAGTTTCAGCGCCTGCTTCAGGTTGTACTCGGCAATGCCCGCCATGAAGGCCCGGTCGGGGAAGTCCCCGTCGAGCAGCCGCAGCGGCCCCGCCGTCAGCGAGAGTCGCTGTGCCAGCATGTAGAGCGCGAGCCGGTCCTCGTCCAACCCGGCCACCCCCAGCGGCCGGTAGGCGTCGTGCAGGCGGATCTGTAGAAACACGTGCTCCCACTCGACATCGAAGTACATCAATCCCTCGATGTCGATCGCCACGGGTTTCCCGTCCGCGTCCACCAGCACGTGGTCGGGCCCCAGTTCGCCGTGTACGACCGCGTACTCCGCGCGTGGCAGCACCGCCGCCGCCAGGCCCAGCAGCCGCTCCTCCAGCTGGTCGCGGGCGCCCACGATCCGCGGATCGCGGGAGGCTGCCTCGGCGAGGTCCCGCAGCGCGCGGTCGAGGACCACTTCCTCGCACGACCTACCGCGCGACGTTCCTCCTCCGTCTACCACGGCCACCTTGCCGTACGCCGGTGCCCGGTGACCCCGCATCGCCTCCAGCGACTCCGCGAGCCGGGCCATGACCGGAGCAGCCGCGCGCCGGTCGCGCGCGAGCAACTCCTCAAGGCTCTCCCCTTGGAGGTCCTCGACGATCGCAAGGTCGGCCGGGCAGTGAGCGCCGTCGCGATCGACGAGTCGGATCGCCGGAACGCGGACGCCCAGCGCGTCCAGACGCGCGTGCGCGGCCTGGAACAGATCGAGCCCGAGGCCGGGCGAGAACGGGTCGGTGAGGTCGTCGTCGCCCTCAGCCGCCGGCCAGTAGTTCTCGGCGTCGTCCCACAGGTAGGCGATCGCCGTCGTCGCGTCGTCCATCACCAGGCGGTACACGCCCTTCTTACTGCCGCCCGCGACCCGCTCGACCGCCTCCAGCCGCCGCCCGCCGCCCAGCGCGGCCCGCGCCGCACTCGCCAACTGCTCCCGCGCTACTGCCCTGGGTGCCACGTTCCGAACCGCCTCTCCGCCACGACAACCCGCGTACCTTACGGGAGCATCGACGTGCAAGCGATTGATTTGTTCCGGATCCGAGCACGCGCTGGCTATGGTCTCCAGGGGCGCCCCACTGCCGACCGAGACCACTGAGGGTGGCTGTCTGACTGCGCTCCGCGAGAAACCGGCGGCAGTTGAATACGAGCGCCCACCGGTAAATCTCGACCCCATCCCCGTCCTGGGAGCAACTGGCCGGTGCTCCCAGGGGACTGTCAGGCGTGATCGGGTCAGCGGTGAGACTCGATGTCGCTGGCGAGGGCGGTGAGGCGACCCTGCTGCCGAGTGTTCTGCTTCTTCTTCAGCTCGATGTTCTCGTGATAGAGGTTGGCCGTCACTGTGGCCAGGGCATCGAGCTTGCTCTGTAGCTCGGTGACCTTCTGGTTGGCCCTTCTGAGTTTCCCCTTCAACTCGGCGATGGTCTCGTCACGCTGAACCTCGCCGGGCGTCCGGAGGACTGGTTGCGGGATGCGGGCGTTCCACTCGGCGAGGATGTCCTCGGCCCGGTGGACGCTGGCGTGGCTGACCTGGGCTTCGCGGGCCAGATTCTCCTTGGTCATCGCGCCGTCGCTATGCAGAGGCTCTCCGGCAAGGAGCCGGGCCATGGCTTCCCGGAGTTTGGCGGCAGTGGCTGCGGACACCGGCATCAGAGGTTCTCCTTCAGCTTGTCGATCTGCGCGGTGGCGGTGCGGACTTCGTCGAGCCGAGTCTGTGCCTGCTCGCGCAGCGGCTTGGAGAGCCTTTTCTCCAAGAACTCCACCAAGTCGGCCTCCTCCATGCGCCAGATCCGCTCGTGCGACAAGGTGAGGACGGAATTGCGGCATCGGGACGGTTGGCAGGCGCCCAGCAGCGGGGCCTGGCCGCGTTGAGCCGCTGGGAGTTGGTTCTGGCACTCCGCGGTGGGTGCGTTCCACAGGCAGTGGTTGACCGTGCCCAGGTGGAGGTTCGCGAACTCGTCCCGCAGGAGGGTGATCTCCAGTCGCTCGTCTGCGACTTGGGCCCGGAGCGTCGAGTTCGCTTCGATGGCGGCGTTGACCTTGTCGAGCCCGGCGTGAAAACGGGCGGCACCGGGGCCCACCGCGATGCTGGCCCCGCTTCGGCGGGCCTTGAGGAGTCCGACCAGCTTCTCGGCCGCTGCGGTCTGCAGATCGGTGTCGAACTCCTTCGCCCACTTGGCATCGGTCTTGCCGTAGGCGCCGGTAAGGCGATTGGCCAGCGCCCGGCGCGCGGCGTGCTTGAGCTGAATACCCAGAGCGATGTCGCCGTCCGGCTGCTGGCTGGCGATGATCGACATTGTCCTGCGGAACATGTGCGGACGTACCCGCCCAGGAGGGATTTCCTCCAGACCAGTGAGGTGCCGGGTGCTATTCACCGTCTCGATAAAGAAGTCGATGTCGTCGGCTGCTGAGATCCCGGCGCGCGCTCGTCCGGCAGTCCCGTCCTCGCGGGGAGGCGCCATTGAGGCGAAGATGTGCGTGTCGTGCCAGGTCAACCGTTCGGCCACTGCCAAGGCCTGCGCGACCGGCTCGATGATCCACCAGTTGGCGTGCGGCCTTGAAAGATCTCCCTTGGATTTGTGGGAGCCGATCGCCGGTGCTCCGTAGTGCTGAGTGAGCGCACCGCGCTGGATCTCCTGGATTTCGCTGTCCCGCATCGCACTCAACGCTGCCACGAAGATGTAGCAGGATGCCCGAAGCATCCGCAGATCCCTGTCCAGTTGCTTGCCCGAGTAGACGGTCCGGCGCTTGCCGACTGCGGCTTGCAGCACCAGATCGCGTCGACGGCGCCCCTGTTTGCTGCCGTTGCCGAAGACATCCACTTGCTCCGAGGTGTCATAGAGCAGGGATTCCAGCGCCGACCACACCGGCTCTCCGGGAGCGAACCGACTCGTTTCGGCGTGAACGGGGATGAGATTCCCCGGGTTGGCAAGCCATTTCTGGAGCGTGGCATCCATGGATTGCGATGAGCGGCGGCGTGTCGCGTAGCCTTCGTAGTCCGATTCGAACTGCTTGGCGGCGGTGGGACGGACAGGCCGGATCCTGCCCGTCCTTTCGATCATCCACCTGACCTTCTGCCGACGTTCCGTGCCTTGCCGGTTGTTCTTGGTGGCGAAGACTGTCGAGCTTGCTCCTGCCGTCACCGCTCGGCTCAAGGAGCTCCAGATGGGTGAGCCCTTCGGGTTGACCCTGTTCTCGCGGTCGCTGACGGGTACCAGGTTGGCCGGGTTGGTCAGCCACAACTCCAGCTGTTCGTTGATGACTTCGGCGCTGAGGGTGGCTTGGGTCAACCGGGGCGCTGATGCCCGCTCTGCTTCGCGGTCGCGTTGATCCAGGATGCTCGCGGAATATCGATCGATATAGGCCCATGCGGCGCGTAGAAGCGGCCACCAGACTTCCGGTGCGATCGAGGGGGTGGCCAACTCGTCACCAGTGGCGACATTGGCCACGTCGCTGTCTGTCCGTCCTGGCCAGGGGTCTTTGAGTGGGGCGGTGCCTGTGAGGGCGAAGGAGAAGCGGATCAGGTGGCGTACGGCTCCCACCGCACTGCGTACGGACTCCGGTTTGGTGCTTGACGCACAGTGGTCGACGTAGGCCTGCCAGTCCTCGAGCGACCAGAAGTGCAAGCTGTCCGGCATCCCTTCGCGACGCGCCCAGGCCCCGAGCTGAGACACGTTGAAGCAGACCTTGATGACCGTGGCGGTGGCCCACTTCTTTCTGGGCAGGAAGATTCCCGCGTTCCGCAGGGCTTGGTGATTGGGGTTGAGCATGCTGAATGCCACTTCCCGTACGCGCAAGTTCCAGACCGGATCGATCGGGAACACACACTTCCACTGTGCCGGGATCTTGTGCGCCGGCCGTCGGAGGCAATCACAGGGCCACTCATCGATGCGCCCGAAGGCCGGCCCCCGAACGCCGGGGAGCTGCCCCGGCATACTGGCGTATACGGGTTCATTGTCAGCGAAGGTCCGAGAGACCGGCCTGTCCATCGCGGCAGGAATGGTCATCGGTCGTACTCCGTTCGCATGCCCAACGACAGATTCAGTCGGATGTCGTGCTCCTGGATGGCTCGGCGCGCTGCGGGAATATGCTCAGCGCATTCCTCGATCACTTCGGCCAGCGCCTTGGCCTGGCGTCCCCACACCGCATCCCAGACCGGTGGTGGCTGTGTCAGGCGCATCCGCTCGATGTGATCGGACAGCAACAACTGCTGCGGTAGTTGGGAGACGAACACGACAGCGTTGGTGCAGACCATGCACATGGCCGGGGCGACATGACAGAGCTTTCCGGGAGTGCTGTGCGGCGAGTCATGAGGGTTCTTGCAGTTGGTGACGCCCATGTCGAGATCTCCGACACTCAGGGCGGCCCCCTGTTCAGGACTCACCCCCAGCGCGTGGGCGACTTCGGGTTCACCGAGGCGGGACTGTATATCCGGTGCGACCAGAACCGGCTTGTCGGCGAGGCGGTCGAACACGAGCTGTTGGGCTCGGTTCATTGCTGCTCCGGCCAGCACCCGCGCTGTGGTGCCGTGAGCGTAGTGGCCCTGGAACACCTGGATGCTGTGATCATCCCCCGCCATGTCGGACAAGGTGCCCCCCAGGGCAACGACGCGAGTGGTCTTCGCGGTCTTGCGTAGTCGGGGCGCCGCGTGCGGTTCGGAGATGGCCAAGGCGGGCCGGCCGTCCGCATTGAGATGGGAGGCGATCCAGTGCGTGAAGCGACGACCAGGGTCGACGAAGCGGGCGAACCGCGCATCCATGATGCTGCGGTTCTTCGCAGACTCAACCGCGGTGAACAGCCACGGCACGCCACCGAATACTTCGCGCGTCAGTGCGGTTGCGGTGACAAGGCGTCGCAGCAGACCAGGGACGTCCCAGTCGCCACGGCCCTCGTAAGCACGTTCCCCAGGCACCTCGCCCTCCTCCAAGGGCAGGTCGACCACGTGGTAGTCGGCGCGGACGCGGGCCGCGCGGTTTTTGGTCTGGATAATACGAACGCCCTGATTGCTGAACTCAAGGTCAGGAACCCGTAGCGCATGTAGTTCCTCGGTCGTGCAGTCGAGCATTGCCAGCAGCAACAGGACTCGAAACGGGTGCAGGTCCAACTCCTGCGGATAGAGCAAGGCATGCACTCCCCGTAAGAGGCCGTAGAAGCCGCCGAGCGCACCGTTGTCGGCCGGCCGTACATCCCGTAGTTCCTGAGGCCAGCGCTTGGCGTGCGCAGGGAGGTGCACACGGAGTTCATCCATGGTCAGCAGACGGTGACGGGCAGCCCAGACCAGATTCGGCAGTTCTTCCCAGCCGAACTCTCGCGGATCTTGACCGGACCTCAGGAGTTCCCTTCCCTGGGCAAGACGCTTCTCGAGGGCCCGCAGGTCGTCCTGGGCGGCTCCTTTGAGCGCGAGACGTTCGGAGTTGGAGAACTCGTCCAGCGGTTCCCCGGTGGCCTTACGCAGAGTGGGTGGCGCCGCAGCACGCCTGCGCAACTTGTCAGGCACGCGCGCATCGCGCTCGGCCCGGTGGTGCACCAACGCGAGCAGTGAGCGTGACAACGCCCACGGCTGCGACGAATTCTCGGGAAACTGGGCGAGGAGGTCGTTCTCCCACGCGTAGACGGCCTCGGTGAGATCGATGTGGTCGGTGTCGAGACGGGCATCAGCCGGGTCCAGGTCCCGAGCCGTGAGATACGGGCCGATGAACTTCGCGAACGAGCGAACAGCTCCGAGATATCTGTCGCTGTTCTTCAAGGCTGCTTTGTGGTGATACTCGATCAACACGTCCGCCAGTTGAGCCACCAGCGCCCGGCATGGGTACTCTCCCGGATTGATCCGGCTCGTCGTGGTGTGCCCCCGCTGCACCACAGTCAATTCCCTCACTCCGACGTGGCCGGATGCACGCGGAGCGGGCAGCCGCGGCGGTAGCGTGGCGGACTGGGATCTGCGTTCTCCTCGGCGCGGCATCAGGCGACCCACCCTGCGGCCTGGCGAGCGGCCAAGTCCGCGTACGTGCGGTCCTGATCGTTCCACTCCTTCACCGCACGGGAGACGAGCAGGTTCGTCTTCCGCTTGTAGGTCAGATATCGCATGGTCGATTCGGGACGGCGATGCCCGAGGAGCCGCATGACGGTCAGGAACGGGTTACGGGCCACGTGATCTGCGGCATAGGCGTGCGGGCGGCCGGTGAGGCGCTGCTGTTCCTCGTCCTGGCCGCGGACCAACTCGGTCAGTTGCTCCAGCATGTATACGGCGAAGGTATGGCGAAGATCATGGATGCGGACCTGCCCTGGCATCTCCAGCGGCAGGGTGTGTTCGGTCGCGATCCGCACCGCTCTCGCGTGTGCGCCGGCGAAGATCTGCTCCCAGCGTTGGCTGCTGATCATCCGTCCGTTGCGACCGACGAACAGAGCCATCGACTCCAGCCCGTGGTCGCCCTCGACGACCGTGATCCGCCGCAGTGGCGCCTTCATCGCCTTGATCCTGTACGTGCGTCGCTGACCGTCCTGGATGCCGCTGACCTTCATCGCGCGCGTGTCGATGTCGTCGACCACGAACAACTCATCTCGCTGCCGATGCAGGTTCTTCGCCGCCTTGCGAAGGAAACCGGCCCGCTCGGTCCGTCGGTACCAGTCCAGTTCGCGCAGCGTGGCGTCCTGGATCTCGGTGGTTCTGGGAAGGCCGAACTTCGCGATCGCCTGCAGTTCAACTTCCTTGGCCGAACCGTCCCGGCGAGGGGAGCCGACTTCGATGTCGAGCAACGCGCTGAACTCTCGCAGCCGCAGGCCAGTCGTGATGGAGAGATTCCCGCCGCAGCTGTCCCGCAGAGCATGACCGGAACGGAAGGCGGGATCAGCCGTGCCGTCGGGTAGCAGCCCACGCAGGCCGACTCGGTCAAGGAGCCACCACTGCTCAAACGTCAGATGGCGTACATCGAGTTCGCTGGTCGCTCCCCAGTTGAGGATGTCGCGGCCGTTCTTCTTGCGGTAGTACGGGCGTCGGTCGAGGAGCCGGGCCTCATCGACGGCCCAGTCGTAGAACCTGTTGATCGTGGCTCTGCGGCGCTTCCAGGTAGCCGGCGCCATCGGCTCGTCGCGGTACTCGATGCAGTAATCGCGGTACGCGATCAGATCGTCCTCGGTGGCAGACAGCAGGTCGGCCGGGGGATCGAGGCGTGCGAGGAAGTCGTCCAGGTCGAGGAAGTCGTAGGTGTAGTCCCGCAGCGACTTGGCCTCAAGGGTCTTGGCGAGCTCGTAGAAGAAAGAGCAGTGCGGCTCCAACGGCCGCATGTCCGCGCTGAGGAAGAAGGGAGTGCCATCTTTGAGAGCCCTGCTCCGGCTCGTATACGTGGCCCCCTCAAGGGCCACTCCGGGCACTGCCTGATAGTGACGACGTGCGGTGACGCGTGACGTGAAGAAGTAGTCCATGGCTCTCCCTGAGACAACGAGGTGACCATGTGGCTAACGACTCTCCAGCGAAAAGGTAGCTGCCGGGGCGATGCGCTGAGACATCTAGAGGTGCTTTGCCTAACCGCCGGGCAGCGCCCAGCCGTCCCGGTAGTTGGGCTCGACGAGCAGTACCCGTCCTTCCCCGTCCCGGAAGACGGTTGCCGCGGCGGCCAGCACCCTGGGCAGCCCTGCGATGTACGTGGCGTAGTCAGTGGTCGTCACGTGCGCAGCGTAATGGGGGCGCCGGGCCGTGGGCCGGAACGCACGTCCGGGGCCCGGACACCCATGGGCACAGGGCGGGTGCTCCGGATAGGGTCGGGGCGGCGCGACTGCCTGTTCGAAAGCAAGGGATGCAAGGTGACGGACGGAGCAGTGATGGAGACCGCCCGAGTGCTCGTCGCGGCGGACAAGTTCAAGGGCTCGCTCACCGCGGTGCAGGTGGCGGAGCGGGTGACGGCCGGGCTGCGGCGCGTGGTACCCGGGGTGCAGGTCGAGACCTTGCCCGTGGCGGACGGCGGCGACGGCACGGTGGCGGCGGCGGTGGCCGCCGGGTTCGAGCGGCGCGAGGCACAGGTGACGGGGCCGCGCGGGGAGGTCGTCACCGCGGCGTACGCGCTGCGCGACACCACCGCGGTGGTGGAGATGGCCGAGGCCTCGGGCCTCCAGCACCTCCCCGACGGGGTCTTCGCCCCGCTCACCGCCACCACGTACGGCTCCGGCGAGCTGCTGGCCGCGGCGCTGGACGCGGGCGCCCGGACCCTTGTGTTCGGGGTCGGCGGCAGCGCCACGACCGATGGGGGCGCGGGCATGCTGACCGCGCTCGGCGCCCGGTTCCTGGACGCGGACGGCAAGCCCGTCGGCCCCGGTGGCGGCGGCCTCGTGGATCTGGCCGAGGCGGACCTGTCGGGCCTCGACCCGCGGCTTGCCGATGTGGACCTCGTCCTCGCCAGCGACGTGGACAACCCGCTGACCGGCCCGAAGGGCGCCCCGGAGGTCTACGGGCGGCAGAAGGGTGCGACCGAGGAGGACATCGCGGTCCTCGACGCGGCACTCGCGCACTATGCGTCCCTCCTCGGACCGGAGCAGGCGACGCTGCCCGGAGCGGGTGCGGCGGGCGGCATCGGCTACGGGGCGCTGGTCGCTCTCGGCGCCCGGTTCCGCCCCGGCATCGAGGTCATGCTCGACGTCCTGGGCTTCGCACCGGCGCTGGCCCGCGCCACGCTCGTGATCACGGGCGAGGGCTCCCTCGACCGACAGACCCTGCACGGCAAGGCCCCGGCGGGCGTCGCCGCGGCGGCCCGCGCGGCGGGGCTTGAGGTGGTGGCGGTCTGCGGCCGTCTGGCGCTGCCTCCGGAGGCGCTCGGCAGAGCGGGCATCCGGCGCGCGTACGCCCTCACCGAGCTGGAGCCGGACCCCGCGGTGTGCATGGCCCAGGCGGGACCGCTGCTGGAACGGGTGGCGGAGGGGATCGCGCGCGACTTCCTGTCGTGAGCACGGGCCGGGGCGATCCCGGTGCGAGCGGCGTCCGTGCGGAAGGCCGAGCCGGGCACGAGCCGATTTCGGTCTCGCGCCCGGCGCAGGTACCGGCCTTGCGAGACGCGCGCCTTCGTGCACCGGGCTGCCGGCCGGTGCACGCCTCGTACCGTGGCGAGCGGCCCCCACCGGCCCGGTGGACGGAGAGAACGGCTGTTCGGCGTGCGGCGTGCAGCCCGCCGGAGCACGCTGGTCCTGAAGCTGCCTGTCTTCCGACCGGCAGTCTGTCAGGAAAGGTGGCAGCGATGTTTGCGAGGCTGAGCACCTACCAGGGTTCACCGGTTCCTGCGGAGGGAGACCTGACCGCGAACTGGGAAGCGATGCTCCAAGACATGCACGAGGCTGCCGGCTTTCGGGGCGTGTTCTACCTCGTCGATCGGGCCTCCGGGAAAGCTGTGTCGCTGACCCTGTGGGGCGACGAGCAGGCCATGCAGGCCAGCGAGGACCGGGCCACCCAGCTTCGCGAGGAGGTCGCGCACAGGGAAGGCCAGCGGATCGCCTCGGTCGAGCACTTCGAAGTGGGATTCAGCCACATGGAGCCGTGACCGTCCGTGCTGAGGGATCCGCGACCTCGCCGGCACATCCGGGGAGCGGTGTCGGGCCATTCGTGTTGTGGTCGATGACGGAGGTACAACGCGGTCCAGGACGGGAGGCAATCATGGCTGAGAAGCTGCTCGCGCGAGACATCATGACCGGTGGGGTGCAGTGTGTCGGGGCGCATCAGTCGCTGTTCGAGGTGGCGAAGATGATGCGCGATCTGGGCGTCGGCTGCCTGCCGATCTGCGGCGACAACAACAGGCTCACGGGCTTGATCACCGATCGTGACATCGTCGTCAAGTGCTGCGCGGAGGGCGTCGACCCCGCGTCCGTACAGGCCGGATCCCTCAATGCCAAGGTGCACTGGATCGATGCCGAAGCGGATGCCGCCGAGGTCCTGACGACCATGGAGCAGCATCAGATCAAGCGGCTGCCGGTGATCGACGTCCGGAGCGGTCACCGCCTGGTCGGCATGATCACGGAGGCTGATCTCGCGAAGAACCTGAGTGACGCACAGATCGCCGAATTTGCGAGCCACGTGTACGCGAGTGCCGGGGCATCCGGCCGGTCCGAGGGCTGAGGCTGCCGTCGGACCGCGCAGGTGCGGGACGGGCAGGGCCCGTCCCGCAACCCGTCGCATTCGTCAGGTGGTGTAGGCCTCCAGTTCCGAGAGCTGGCCCGCGGGCCAGCCCGTGTTCGCGGTGAACGTCAGCCGCAGATAGCGCGCCGAGGTGCCGGGCAGGGTGACCGTGACCGCATTGCCGGAGGCCGGGTCGAAGGTGTAGCCGGCCGAAGCCTTGAGCGAGCTGTACGAGGAGTTGTCGGCGCTGCCCGACACGCTCAGCGTCTGCGTGCGGGTCGCCCACGCCGCCGCCGGCGGCAGCTTGAGGACCAGCCGTTTGACGGCCTTGGGGGCACCCAGGTCGACGGTGAGGGTCTGCGGGAAGGCGTTGTTGGCGCTCTCCCAGTAGCTGTTCGCATTGCCGTCCACGGCGTTGCCCGCCCCGTAGACGTCGGCGTGGCCCGACTCGGTGACCGGACGGCCCAGGGCGAGGTTGCCGGGATCGGTGGGCGGATCGGTCGGCGGGTCCGTCGGCGGGTCCGTCGGGTCCGTGCCGCCGCCGGGCACCCCGCCGTTGGTCCACACCGGGTCCGGCCAGGTGCCGGTGCAGGCCGGCGGATCGGCGTACCAGCCGGAGTTCGTGCTGCCCACCCGGGTGATCTGGAAGCCGCTGCCGACACAGTTGTGGATCGGGTTCGACTGGGCGATGTGCGTGGCGACGACATCGTTGAACGTGGCCGTACCCGGCGCCTGGATCTGCAGCGCGTACGTACCCGCGCCGTCGATCCTGACATGGTCGAAGTGCAGTCCGTTGCTCGCGCCCTCGATGAGATGGATCGCGGCGTACGAGCTGTCCAGAATTTCGGTGTCGGTGATGTTGATGGTGGCGTTGATGGGTTCGTTGAGTCCGCTGAACCAGATCGCACCGACCCCGAACCGCCAGTTGAAGTCGTTGTTCCCGGTGCGGATCAGCGTGTTGCGGGCAGCGGTCGTCGTACCGGAGACCGCCGTGCCCTGACCCGAATTCACCCCGGGATAGCGATTGGCGACATGCAGTCCGCCTCCGTTGGTGATCGTGTCGGACATGACGTTGTCGGAGAGGGTGATGTCCCTGCCGCCGTACGTCACGATGTTGTTGGCGAGAATCGGCAGGATCACGGTGTTGAACGTGAACTTGTTCTTCACGTTCGGTACGTTCTCCGCCCACATCGCCAGACCGTCGTCACCGGTGTTGCGGACGAATGTGTTGGTGACGGTGGAGTTCGTGACGCCGTAGTGGAAATTCACGCCGTCGGCGGTCTGGTCCAGAATGCGGCTGTTCCTGACGGTGAAATTGTCCATCGGCCCGTCCATCCAGGCGCCGCACTTGGTGTGCTGCATCCAGACGTTGTCGACGACCGAATTCGACAGGGCCCCGCCGATGGCATTGACCTGGTCGTTGTCCACCCGCTCGCGGATGTCGCCGATGATGGCGAAGTCCTTGAGGGTGACGTTGCTGCTGCCGCCGGCCCCCGCGTACTTGCCGTAGACACCGACCGCCTTGCTGCGGTTCGACGGATCCCGCCCGGTGAGCACGCTGTACCAGGGACCGGCGCCGCGCAGTGTCACCTGATCGACGATGATGTGGTCGCGGACCTGGAAGGTGCCCTGAGGGAGGTACACCTCCTTGCCCTGGGCCCGGCCCGCGTCGACGGCCGCCTGGATTCTGCCGGTGGAGTCGGCGGCCCCGGTCGGGTCGGCACCGAAGTCGCTCACCACGTCCAGCGCCCCCGACGGCCTGCCTGCCGGCGCGCCGACCTGCTCGAAATCGGCCAGGTCGATGGTGAACGCCGGCGATGCGGCGGTGGACGACACCTGGAGCCGTACCTTCGTGCCGGCGGCGAGCGTCGACCCGAACATCGTGCGGGCCTCGTCGTAGAAGTGGTGCGGGTTGGTGTCGCCCGGGTTGTTGTTGAACGGGTAGCCGCCGTAGTACCAGCCGTACTTCGACGTGACGGGGACGCTTTTCGGTGCCCCGTCACCCACGCGCACGTCGATCGAGGCGTCCCGGCCCGTCCCGTCGGGGCTGTCCGGCAGCGAGTACCGGAAGGACATCGCGTTCGCCGGGGCGGTGAGGGTGAACTCGACGTACTCGCCGACGGCGTCCAGGGTCACGGCCTGCCGGCCCGAGGCCTCGGAGGGCAGCGTGCCGTACAGCCGGTTCGGTCCGATCAGCGTGCCGTTGGTGGCGGCGTACTCGGCTTCCTGTTCCTTGAACGGAACGGTTGCGCCGCGGCCGGGAACCGCGAGGGGGGAAGGCGCGGGGACACCCGCGGCGCGGGCAGGCGGGGCGCTGGACAGGACGACCGCGGCGGCGGTGCCGAACGCGGCGAGGGCCAGGGAGAGGGAGGCGGACAGAGAGCGTCTGAGCAGGAGGCGTTTCGGTGGTGGGGTCACGTGACCGTCGTCCTTGCGGCTCGTGGGGGCTCTTCGGACGCCCACAGGCTAGGAGCAGACCGCAAAGACGTCCATGCTGTGCGCAAAATAATGGCTTGATCACTCAAAATCAGAACTTTGATGAGGGGCATTTGCGAGGAATTTCCCAACATGGTGGGGATGATGCGGCTGAATCTGCAACCCTCCGATGGTCAGTTCCCCTTCCGTGCGCATGACGCACCCATGTCTCACGCAAAAGACTCACATGTTGCTGGAAGATTCAGCTTATTGTCGTGACCCCACCCACCGGGTGCGAGCCACGACAGCCAGGGCGCATCCTGACTGTGTGACCTGGTACGGCGCGGCCCGGCGCAGCCCGCGCGGAGAGAGCGGGACGGTGCCGGGGGCGGCGGTCGGCAGCCGAGTGCCCGACGAACTGTCCCTGGTGCTTGCGCAGGCCGCCGTGAGCGCGATCGAGGCCGTCGGCGGGTTCGCCGGCGGCGTATATCTGTGCTCCCGCATCCCTGAGCTGCTGAGGCTCGCGGTGCTCGCGGGGTTGCCGGGTCAGCTGTTCCGTCCCTGGTGGCGCATGCATGTGAACCGGCCCTTCCCGGTGGCCGAGGTCTACCGCTCACGCCGGCCGATCATGCTTGCCGACGCCGAGGAGGCCATGCGCCGGTTCCCGCAGCTGATGGCGGGCCTGCCGTTCCCGTTCGGTTCGCTGTACGTGCCCGTCGTGGGAAGGCACGAGAAGTTCGGGGTGCTGGTGGTGATGCGCCAGGCAGCCTCGCCCGGACAGCAGGTCACGGAAGCCGATCGCCACCGGCTGCAGGAGGTCGCCGAGCAGCTCGGAGCCGACCTCGCGGAGCTCGTGGCCTATGGCCTGGAGGTCGTGTGGGACGGCGAGCCGGCCTGCGTCCAGCTGCCCTCGATCGCTGCGCCTCCGGTCAGGATCGGGCACCTCGACTGGGACCTCGGCACCGGCGCTGTCGACGCCGATGCCGCGCTGTGCGGGATCCTCGGTACGGAGCCCGGGCGGTTTCCCGGCACCATCGACGCGCTGACAGCGCTGCTGGCTCCGGAGGACGCGTACGGACTGCAGGCCGTCGCCCGCCGGGCGGCGAGGTCGACCGGACCGGTCGTACGCCGGATGCAGCTGCGCGGCGTCGACGGCCGGACGAGCTTCCTCGAGATCTCCAGCCGCCCGCCCCGGACGCCCGGTGACGCCACAGGCGGTCATCTGACCGGCTTTCTGGTCGACCTCGGCGTCGGACCGGCCGTCGCGGAGGCGGCCGACCGGATCCCGCACGGCATCTTCTCGCTGGACCGGCTCGGGCGGATCACGTACGTCAACGATCTGGCGGAGGAGGTGCTCGGCAGGGCGAGGGCCGAACTGGTCGGAAGCGTGCTGTGGGAGGTCCTGCCGTGGTTCGGACACCCCGCGTACGACGACCACCACCGGGCCGCCATGCTCTCCCACGAGCCGGTGCACTTCCTCGCACGGCGCGCCCCGGACGACTGGATGTCGGTGTCCCTCTACCCCGGTCACGACGGTGTGACCGGGACGCTCACCGTCACGGACCAGCCCGCCTATACGCCGGGGTCCGTCGTCACACCGGGTGCGGGACTCGGCTCCCCGGCCGACCGGGCATCCGCGCTGTACCGGCCGGTCGCCCTCGCCATCGCGCTGACAGAGGCCGTCACGGCCCGGCAGGTGTCGGTGGTGGTCACGGAGGAGCTGCTGCCGGCGTTCGGCGGCCGACAACTGGCGATCTATCTGCTCAGCGAGCGGCACCTCTACCTGGCCTGGGAGACTGGATTCCCGCACGGTTTCCTCGACCGGTTCGACGGGGTCGGACTGGACGCGCACCTGCCGGGCGTCGATACGCTCACCACCGGCCGTCCCATCTTCTTCGAGTCGATGGAGCGCCTGGCCGCCTCCTACCCCGGCATTCCGCTGGACGCCGATGTCGGGGCCCGCGCCTTCCTGCCGCTCATCGCCTCCGGGCGACCCGTCGGCTCGTGCATCCTCGGCTTCGACCAGCCGCGCGGCTTCACCCCCGAGGAGCGCACGGTGCTCACCGCGCTGGCCGGACTCATCGCCCAGTCCCTCGAACGAGCCCAGCGTTACGACACCGAGTCAGCCCTGGCCAAGGGGCTGCAGAACGCACTGCTGCCGCACCGGCTGCCCGTACTCGATCACGTCGACACCGCGGGGCGGTACCTCGCCGGCACTCTGGGCATGGACGTCGGCGGCGACTGGTACGACGTCGTCGAGACGGACCGCGGGCTGGCCCTGGTGATCGGGGACGTCCAGGGACACGGGGTCGCCGCAGCCGCGACCATGGGCCAACTGCGCAGCGCCGTAAGGGCTTTCGCTCTCAGCGGGCACACGCCGCAGGAGGTGGTGAGCGGCACGAACCGGTTGCTCATCGACCTCGATTCCGGCCAGTTCGCCAGTTGCTGCTACGTCGTCCTCGACCCCGTCACCGGTCGCACCCAGGCCGTCCGGGCCGGGCACCCGCAGCCGCTGCTGCGCCATCCCGACGGTACGACGGAGGTCATGGACCTCCCCGGCGGCATCGTGCTCGGTGTCACCGCCGGCGCCTCGTACCCGGTCAGCGACTTCCTGCTGGCCCCGGGTGCGGGCCTGGCACTGTTCACCGACGGGCTGGTCGAGCAGGCCGGTACCGACATCGACGTGGGCATCGAGCGGCTGCGCTCCACGATCGAGCACGCCGACTCGCCGTCCCTCGCCGACATGGCGGACCTGGTGATCCGGGAGGCGAAGCGGGAGGCCGACCGGCCCGACGACATCGCACTCCTGCTCGCCGCTCGCTGGGACTCCGCGTAACGGACGGACCCCGCTGAGACTGCGTCATCCGCAGGGTGACCGGACGCGCGCCTACGACGCGCAGAACGTCTTCCCGAGCGGCGGACGCATCTCGTCCGTCTGGGAGACCGAACCGGTGAAGGCCAACGCAGACGGCTCCCCGGCCCTCCTGCCTCTGGCCAACCTGGTCTGGAGCGCCCTCAGCCTGGACCTGTCCGGTCGACTGACCGCCGGCCGCAGCACCGTCCTGGACGTACAGGCCACCAGCACCGCCCTGGTCCGCTGACGCACGGCTGATCTGCAAGGGGCCGGCCCCGGGAGGAATTCCCGGGGCCGGCCCCTTGCACGACGCCCAGGGCGGATACGGGCCGGTGCACTACCGCGGACTCCACCACGAGAGCCGGACCGCCCAACCCTTACGTCGTCCTCCGCGATGACCGCTGTCGCCTGACGGCGCGCCCTGACGGTCGGCACTGCGATTGGCTCTTGCTGCCGTCATGGCCGCGTACACCCGGCCCGACGGATCGGTGTCCTCGGTCAGCGTGGTGAGCGAGGACGTCGAGGCCTACGCGGCCGGGAGCACCTCGCCGCAGCTGCGGCGAGGTGCTCCCGGCGGTGAATCGTCACCACCGCATGCACGAGGGCCCGGGTGCTGGGGAGCACCCGGGCCCTCGTGCGTCATGACGCGTTCCGTACCGCTAGGGCAGCTGAGTCGCCCGTGCCTCGCGCCGGTTGTCGCGGAAGGTGTTCACCCGCCGCGCCGTGGCGAAGAGCGGGATGACCGCTCCCAGGACCACCTGCAGCGCGCAGCCGGTCTGCAGGAGCAGCTGACCGCCGGGGGCGTCGAACGCCCAGGCGGCGAGCAGCCCCATCGCGCCCACGATCCAGCTGAGCATCGCCACCGCGAGGACACCCCGCGGCTTCGGGTACTCGACCCGGCTGACCATGAGCCACGCCACGCCCACGATGGCGAGCAGCGTCGGTACGAAGGGCAGCTCCAGGAGCACGATCGAGACGACCGTGAGTGCTCCGAAGGGGCTCGGCATGCCCTGGAACATGCCGTCCTTCATGGTGACGCAGGAGAATCTGGCGAGTCTCAGCACCACCGCCAGCAGCACGACGATCGCCGCGAGCGCCGACACCCTCTGGTGTGCGTCGTCCGCGACCATGCCGTACACCAGCACGAAGTACGCCGGGGCGAGGCCGAAGCTGATCAGGTCCGAGAGGTTGTCCAGCTCCGCGCCCATCGGCGACGAGCGGAGCTTGCGCGCCACCAGCCCGTCGAAGAGGTCGAAGACCGCGGCGAGGAGCATCAATATCACCGCGGTGGCCGCGGAGTGCCGGGCCATGCCGCTCTCGTCGCTGCCGGTGAGGTGCGGGATGAGGATCCCGGTGGTGGTGAAGTACACCGCCATGAAACCGCACGTGGCATTACCGAGAGTGAGGGTGTCGGCTATCGACAGCCGCAAAGAGAGCGGCATGTCCTCGGCGTCCGCCTCGCACTCGCCCTCCGGGACCCAGCCGGCCTGCGTGTCGGGATCAATCACGGTCAATTCGAGTCACCCCCGCGGTGGTGGCCTGGCCGACCTCGACCGCGACATCGATACCTTCCGGAAGGTAGATGTCGACCCGGGAGCCGAAGCGGATCAGGCCGATGCGCTCGCCCTGCTCCACCTTCGTGCCCTGCGGGATGTACGGGACGATGCGCCGGGCAACCGCACCCGCGATCTGCACCATCTCGATGTCGCCGAGCTCGGTGTCGAAGTGCCAGACAACGCGCTCGTTGTTCTCGCTCTCCTTGTTGAACGCCGGAACGAACCCACCGGGGATGTGCTCGACCGATGTCACCGTGCCGGCAAGCGGCGCGCGGTTGACGTGAACATTGAGCGGGCTCATGAAGATCGCGACGCGGGTACGCCCGTCCTTCCACGGCATGATGCTCTGCACCACGCCGTCGGCCGGCGAAATGACCCGGCCCTGGGTGATCTCGCGCTCGGGGTCGCGGAAGAACCACAGCATGCCCGCGGCGAGGGCGGTGGTGGGCACCGCCACGGCGGCCCAGCGTCCGGACTTGCGGGCCCGGGCAAGGCTGAGTGCCGCGGTGGCGACGGTCGGGAGGAGCCACGGCGAAGCTCCGCGCGCAAGGCGGACTCCGCCGCGTGGTGCAGAGGTTTGGCTGTCGGGCATGGATGACCTTCGTAGCGGATGATGCCGCGCTGGCAACGGGGGACGGCGGCTTTTCCGGCGATGCTATCGGTTGCGGCCCGCAACTGGGCAAGCCAGCAGCCGAGTCGGACGGCTGGAAGGCACCGGCTGAGGATGACAGGGTGTGATCTTCTTCGCGGTTAAATCGCCACAAAGGGGATGATCACCCCTGGAACCGGTACTCCTCGAGGAGTCGGCGCCCAATGATCATTTTCTGGATCTCGGCGGTACCTTCACCGATCAGCAGCATCGGAGCCTCCCGGTAGAGGCGCTCGATCTCGTACTCCTTGGAGAAGCCGTAACCGCCGTGGATACGGAAGGCGTCCTCGACGACTTCCTTGCAGTACTCGGAGGCGAGGTACTTCGCCATCCCTGCCTCCAGGTCGTTTCGTTCCCCGGAGTCCTTTTTGCGTGCCGCGTTCACCATCATTGCATGGGCCGCTTCGACCTTGGTGGCCATTTCGGCCAGCTTGAACTGGATGGCCTGGTGCTGGGCGATCGGCTTTCCGAAGGTGTGGCGCTGCTGGGCGTAGGAAACGCCCAGCTCGAATGCACGCTGGGCGACCCCGCAGCCACGTGCGGCCACATTCACCCGGCCGACCTCGACGCCGTCCATCATTTGGTAAAACCCTCGGCCGGTGGTGCCGCCGAGTACACGATTGGCCGGAATGCGTAGTCCGTCCATGATGAGTTCCGTCGTGTCGACGCCCTTGTAACCCATCTTGTCGATCTTTCCGGGGATCGTGAGCCCCGGCCGGACCTCGCCGAAGCCCGGCTCCTTCTCGACCAGGAAGGTCGTCATCGACTTGTGCGGGGCCGTGCCCTCGGGGTGTCCTTCGTCACTTCGGCACAGCACGGCGACGAGCGACGACGTGCCGCCGTTCGTCAGCCACATCTTCTGGCCGTTCAGGACGTACTCGTCGCCGTCCCTGACGCCCTTCGAAGTGATCGCCGATACATCGGAACCCAGCGCCGGCTCGGACATCGAGAACGCGCCCCGGACCTCGCCCAGTGCCATGCGCGGCAGGAACGTGTCCTTCTGCTCCTGAGTGCCGTGCTGCTTGAGCATGTACGCCACGATGAAGTGCGTGTTGATGATTCCCGACACGCTCATCCAGCCGCGGGCGATTTCCTCCACACACAGCGCGTACGTGAGAAGCGACTCACCCAGACCCCCGTACTCCTCGGGAATCATCAGACCGAACAGGCCGAGCTCCTTGAGCCCCTCGACGATCTCCGTCGGGTACTCGTCGCGGTGCTCCAGCTGGGTGGCGACCGGAATGATCTCCTTGTCGACGAAATCCCGGACCGTGGAGAGGATTTCCTGTTGGATGTCGTTCAGACCGGCGGTCTGGGCGAGTCGCGTCATGGCTACTTCTCCACGTTCTTCTGCGAAGGCTGGTTCAGCTCCGGGCGGCCGGGCTGCTCGCCGCCGCGCTCCTTGATGTACGTCTCGGTGGGGACCATCACCTTGCGACGGAACACACAGACGAGCGTGCCGTCCTGCTTGTATCCCTTGGTTTCCACGTAAACGATTCCGCGGTCGCTCTTGGACTTTGACGGAATCTTGTCGAGAACGGTCGTCTCGCCGTAGATCGTGTCGCCGTGGAAGGTCGGTGCGACATGCTTCAGCGACTCGACCTCCAGGTTGGCGATCGCCTTGCCGGAGACGTCCGGGACGGACATGCCGAGCAACAGCGAGTAGATGTAGTTGCCTACGACAACGTTCTTGCCGAAATCGGTGGTCTTCTCCGCGTAGTTGCTGTCCATGTGCAGCGGGTGATGGTTCATGGTCAGCAGACAGAAAAGATGGTCGTCGTACTCCGTGACCGTCTTTCCCGGCCAGTGCTTGTAGACCGCACCGACCTCGAACTCCTCGTATGTGCGTCCGAACTGCATGATCAGGCCTCCGGAGCTTCGAACTTGGAGGTGCGCTGCATTCCGGCCGCGCGGCCCTTGCCCGCGATGACCAGGGCCATCTTCCGGCTGGCCTCGTCGATCATCTCGTCGCCGAGCATCGCCGAACCCTTCTTGCCGCCCTCCTCCGAGGTGCACCACTCGTATGCGTCGAGGATCAGCTCCGCGTGGTCGTAGTCCTCCTGCGAGGGCGAGAACACCTCGTTCGCCGCGTCCACCTGACCGGGGTGCAGCACCCACTTGCCGTCGAAGCCCAGCGCCGCCGCACGGCCCGCCACCTCGCGGTACGCGTCCACGTCACGGATCTGGAGGAAGGGGCCGTCGATCGCCTGCAGGTCGTGCGTACGGGCCGCCATCAGAATGCGCATCAGGATGTAGTGGTACGCGTCCGCGCCGTAGCCGGGCGGCTGCTGACCGACGACCAGGGTCTTCATGTTGATCGACGCCATGAAGTCCGCGGGGCCGAAGATCAGTGTCTCCAGGCGCGGCGAGGCGGCGGCGATGTCGTCGATGTTCACCAGGCCCTTGGCGTTCTCGATCTGCGCCTCGATGCCGATCTTGCCGATCTCGAAGCCCATCGTCTTCTCGATCTGGGTCAGCAGGAGGTCGAGCGCGACGACCTGCTGGGCGTCCTGGACCTTCGGCAGCATGATGCAGTCGAGGTTCTGGCCGGCGCCCTCGACGACCGTGATCACATCGCGGTACGTCCAGTGCGTCGTCCAGTCATTCACTCGCACGACCCGGGTCTTGCCCGTCCAGTCGCCGTTGTTCAGCGCGTCGACGATGTGGTGCCGGGCGCCTTCCTTGGCGAGCGGGGCGCAGGCGTCCTCGAGGTCCAGGAAGACCTGGTCGGCCGGGAGGCCCTGGGCCTTCTCCAGGAACCGCGGGTTCGAGCCCGGGACGGCCAGGCAGGAGCGACGCGGACGCAGACGGTTCACGGGCTGGGTCATGCGGGGACCTCCAGAGGGTCGAGCTTGTTCGCTTTCCGGATCTCGTCGACGATACGGCCGATGATCTCCGTGATGCCGAAGTCCTTCGGGGTGAATACGGCGGCGACGCCCGCCTCGATCAGCGCGGTGGCGTCGGCGGGCGGAATGATCCCGCCCGCGATGACCGGTATGTCGTTGGCGCCGGCCTCGCGCAGCCGGTTCAGCACGTCCGGCACCAGCTCGGCGTGCGAGCCGGACAGGATCGACAGACCGACGCAGTGCACGTCCTCGGCGAGTGCCGCCGAGACGATCTGTTCGGGGGTCAGCCTGATCCCCTGGTAGACGACCTCGAACCCGGCGTCACGGGCCCGTACGGCGATCTGCTCGGCGCCGTTGGAGTGCCCGTCCAGGCCCGGCTTGCCGACCAGCAGCCGCAGCCGCCCGGCTCCGAGGTCCTCGGCGGTACGGGCGACCTTCTCCCGTACGAGAGCGAGCGGCGTGCCCGCCTCCGCGGTCACCGCGACCGGTGCGGACGACACGCCCGTCGGGGCCCGGAACTCGCCGAACACATCGCGCAGCGCCCACGACCACTCGCCGGTGGTGACACCCGCTCGGGCGCATTCGACGGTCGCTTCCATCATGTTGTCGGTGCCGGCCGCGGCCTTCTTGAGTGCGGCGAGCGCCTCGGTGGCGCGGGTCTCGTCCCGGTTGTCGCGCCACTCGTGGAGCGCCGCGACCACCCTGGCCTCGTTGGCGGGGTCGACCGTCATGATCGCGCCGTCGAGGTCCGAGGTGAGCGGGTTCGGCTCGGTCGTCTCGTAGATGTTGACGCCGACGATCTTCTCCTCGCCGCCCTCGATCCGGGCCCGCCGCTGTGCGTGCGAGGAGACCAGTTCCGACTTCAGGTAGCCGGACTCGACGGCGGCCATGGCGCCGCCCATCTGCTGGATCCGGTCGATCTCCGCGAGCGAGTCGGTGACCAGGGCGTCGACCTTGGCCTCGATGACATGCGATCCGGCGAAGATGTCCTCGTACTCCAGCAGGTCGCTCTCGTGCGCGAGGACCTGCTGGATCCGCAGCGACCACTGCTGGTCCCAGGGCCGGGGGAGCCCCAGCGCCTCGTTCCAGGCGGGCAGCTGGACGGCCCGCGCGCGGGCGTCCTTGGAGAGGGTGACGGCCAGCATCTCCAGGACGATGCGCTGGACGTTGTTCTCCGGCTGCGCCTCGGTCAGCCCGAGGGAGTTGACCTGGACGCCGTAGCGGAACCGGCGCTGCTTGGCGTCGGTGATGCCGTACCGCTCGCGCGTGACCTGGTCCCAGATGCGGCCGAAGGCGCGCATCTTGCACATCTCCTCGATGAAGCGGACGCCCGCGTTCACGAAGAAGGAGATGCGGGCGACGACATCGCCGAACTTCTCCTCGGGCACCTGCCCGGAGTCACGGACCGCGTCGAGCACGGCGATCGCCGTCGACATGGCGTACGCGATCTCCTGGACCGGAGTGGCCCCCGCCTCCTGCAGGTGGTAGCTGCAGATGTTGATCGGGTTCCACTTCGGTATGCGGTTGACCGTGTACGTGATCATGTCGGTGGTCAGCCGCAGGGAAGGGCCGGGCGGGAAGACGTGCGTCCCGCGCGAGAGGTACTCCTTGACGATGTCGTTCTGCGTCGTGCCCTGGAGCTTGGCGGCGTCGGCGCCCTGTTCCTCGGCGACCACCTGATAGAGCGCGAGCAGCCACATCGCGGTGGCGTTGATCGTCATCGAGGTGTTCATCTGCTCCAGCGGGATGTCCTGGAACAGCCGCCGCATGTCGCCGAGGTGCGAGACGGGGACCCCGACCCGGCCGACCTCGCCGCGGGCGAGGATGTGGTCGGGGTCGTAACCCGTCTGGGTCGGGAGGTCGAAGGCGACCGACAGACCCGTCTGGCCCTTGGCGAGGTTGCGCCGGTAGAGCTCGTTGGACGCCTCGGCGGTCGAGTGACCGGCGTACGTCCGCATGAGCCATGGGCGGTCCTTCTGACGGCCACTCATGTCAGATGTCCCGGAAGCGGTTGATGGCGTCGATGTGCTGCTCGCGCAGCTCCTCGTTGCGCACACCCAGACCCTCGCGCGGGGCCAGCGCCAGGACGCCGACCTTGCCCTGGTGCAGGTTGCGGTGCACGTCGTACGCGGCCTGGCCGGTCTCCTCCAGGGAGTAGACCTTCGACAGCGTCGGGTGGATCTTGCCCTTGGCGACCAGCCGGTTGGCCTCCCACGCCTCGCGGTAGTTCGCGAAGTGCGAGCCCACGATCTTCTTCAGCGACATCCACAGGTAGCGGTTGTCGTACTCGTGGTTGTAGCCCGACGTGGACGCGCAGGTGACGATCGTGCCGCCCTTGCGGGTCACGTACACGGAGGCGCCGAACGTCTCGCGGCCCGGGTGCTCGAAGACGATGTCCACGTCCTCGCCACCGGTCAGCTCACGGATGCGCTTGCCGAACCGCTTCCACTCGCGCGGGTCCTGGTTGTGCTCGTCCTTCCAGAACTTGTAGCCCTCGGCGTTGCGGTCGATGATCGCCTCGGCGCCCATCTTCCGGCAGATGTCCGCCTTCTGCTCGCTGGAGACGACGCAGATGGGGTTGGCGCCACCGGCCAGCGCGAACTGCGTGGCGTATGAACCGAGTCCGCCGCTGGCGCCCCAGATCAGCACGTTGTCGCCCTGCTTCATGCCGGCGCCGTTGCGCGAGACGAGCTGGCGGTACGCGGTGGAGTTGACCAGGCCCGGAGCGGCGGCCTCCTCCCAGCTGAGGTGCTGCGGCTTCGGCATCAGCTGGTTGGACTTGACGAGCGCGATCTCGGCGAGGCCGCCGAAGTTGGTCTCGAAGCCCCAGATCCGCTGCTCGGGGTCGAGCATCGTGTCGTTGTGGCCGTCCGAGGACTCCAGTTCGACCGAGAGGCAGTGCGCGACGACCTCGTCACCGGGGTGCCAGGCGTTGACGCCGGGGCCGGTGCGCAGGACGACGCCCGCCAGGTCGGAGCCGATGACGTGGTACGGCAGGTCGTGGCGCTTGGTGAGCTCGCTGAGCCGTCCGTAGCGCTCCAGGAAGCCGAAGGTGGACATCGGCTCGAAGATCGAGGTCCAGACCGAGTTGTAGTTCACCGAGCTGGCCATGACGGCGACCAGCGCCTCGCCGGGCCCGAGCTCGGGGACCGGGACGTCGTCGACGTGCAGCGACTTGCGGGGGTCCTTGTCGCGGGTGTCGAGCCCGGCGAACATCTCCGTCTCGTCCTTGTGCACGGTCACCGCGCGGTACGACTCGGGGATGGACAGGGCCGCGAAATCCGCGGCCGTGCTGTCCTGCGATTGGATCGCGTCCAGGATTTCCTTCACGGTGTGCCTCCGGAATGGGGTCTCCCCTGCTCGAGCGGAGCCGAGAGCTCGGGGAGTGCGTCGAGGGAACGCTTGAGTTCCCTGCCAACGGGGGGATGCGGTGCGATGTGGAGGTGCTGCCGTCGGTTCGGCTGGTAAGGCTTCGGCTTGCTCTGGTGGAGCAGAAGGGTTTGCCTGTGACGCAGGCGCCCGGGCGCGCAGGCACATGGCTTGCGGGGACAGCCGGCGTACGTGAGGTCTCTGCACGCCGGCCGCCCGGACAACTTCAACGTATGGCACTCCGTGACACCTGGCAAGGCACTCGGTGCCAACAATTTCACTCACTTGTCGTCCGGCGGGCACGCATGAGCAACATGTGGGGTGTTTCGCCGGATTCTGTCCCGCTCGGTACGGTCAGACGGCGCCCCGGTACACATACGGCGTAGTGGTGCCGAGCGCCCTGAAACCGAGCCGCTGAAGGATCGGACGGCTCTGGTCGGACGCGTCGACCTGCAGATACGTGAAACCGCGCTCGGCGGCGATCCGGGCGCGGAAGGCCACCAGCGCCCGGTAGATGCCCTTCCGCCGCCATGGCTCGACCGTTCCGCCGCCCCACAGCCCCGCGAAGCCGGTGCCCGGGTAGAGCTCCATGCGGGCCGAGCTCACCGGCTCGTCGCCCGCCATGGCCAGCACGGCGACGAAGCTGTCCGGGTCCTCGGCCAGCCGGGCCAGCACCTGGTGCCGCAGCCGTGACCAGTCCGAGCCGAACGCCCGCTCATGGGCCCGGGCCATCAGCTCCACATCGGCCGCGTCGGTCACCGTGCGCAGTCGGACGCCCTCGGGGAGTTCCACCGCGGTCGGGAGGTCCGCGACCGGGGCCACCAGCAGGGTCTCCGGCTCCTCCGCGACGAAGCCGGCCGCCCGCAGCCGCTGCCCCAGGTCCGCCGGCCGGTCGTGCGCGTACAGCTTCCACTCGAACGCGTCGAGGCCGAGTGCGCCGAAGTGCTCCACCTGCGCCGCGATCGCGGCATCGGCCCGGACGGCGTCCAGATCCGGTGACGACCAGACGACGCCGTTCCAGTCGTCGGCCGCGCCGACCTGACGTACGACGTCGGCGGTGCGCTCGACGCGCACACCGGGGCCGTCGGGGCGGGCGTGCTCGCGCATCTCGTGGTCGAAGAGGGACAGCAAGGTGTTGTCATCAGGGATCATGCGCCCACCACAACACCGGGGAGTCCGGGTGGCAACCAGGTTTCGGCGCCCGGGTACGCGCACGCCGGACGGGCTCGGCGGCGAGCCCGTCCGGCGTGCGGAGTCCGACGTGGCGGATCGGCCAACAGGCCCCCGCTCAACGGTCCTTGAGTGCCTGCTGGATCGTCCGCATCACTTCGTCGAGCGGTGCGTCGGTGCGCGCAACCGCGACCAGCACCTCGCCCTCCGTGCTCACCGAAGCGGCGGGCGGCGGGGACGCGGGTTCGGTCCCGGCGATCCGGCCCGCACCGATCCCGGTCCCGAAGGTGTCCCGGACGATCGCGAACGCGTGGTCGAGCTGGGCCTCCACGTCGCCCTGGCCGTCCGCCCGCAGCCAGCGGCGCAGCACATGGTTGTGCGCGGTGACGACAGCGGACGCCGCGACCTCCGCCAGCAGCGGATCGTCGTTGCCGACATGGTGGTCGCGCTCGTCGAAATGGCCCAGCAGATAGCGTGTGAACAGCCGCTCGTAGCGGGCCACCGACGCGATCTCGGCCTCCCGCAGCGTGGGGACCTCACGGGTCAGTTTGTACCGGGCCACGGAGACCGCGGGCTTGGCCGCGTACATCTTCATGACTTCCTTGATGCCGCGGCAGACGGTGTCGAGCGGGTGCTCGTGCGCGGGAGCGGCATTGAGGACGGCCTCGGCCCGGACGAGGGTGTCGTCGTGATCCGGGAAGATCGCCTCTTCCTTGGAGCGGAAGTGGCGGAAAAAGGTCCGCCGGGCGACTCCCGCGGCGCCCGCGATCTCGTCGACCGTCGTCGCCTCGTATCCCTTGGTGGCGAAGAGCTCCATCGCCGCGGCGGCCAGTTCGCGGCGCATTTTGAGCCGTTGGGCGGCGGCGCGCGTGCCTGCGGCACTCTCCGGGGCGTCGGGCGCGGCGGAGACACGGGGGGACCTGGCAGGCTGGGACATGGTGTGAACGTACTGCATCGGCGCAGGGGAGCGCGCCTGCGGGGGCGGGCCGCCCGGAGGATCGAGCAGCCCGCCCCAGCCGGCCCCCGGCCCCGGAACCGCGGGGCCGGCCGGCCCCGCGGCCGTCGGCCGGCCCTCAGCGGCGGGCATATTCGCGGAAGCCGCGCCCCGTCTTGCGGCCGAGGCAGCCCGCGGCCACCAGATGCTCCAGCAGTGGTGCCGGGGCCAGGCCCGGGTCGCGGAACTCGCTGTGCAGCACCTTCTCGATGGCGAGCGAGACATCGAGCCCGACGACGTCGAGGAGCTCGAACGGGCCCATCGGGTAGCCGCCGCCCAGCTTCATCGCGGCGTCGATGTCGTCGAGCGTCGCGTAGTGCTCGCCGACCATCTTGATCGCGTTGTTGAGGTACGGGAACAGCAGCGCGTTGACGATGAACCCGGCCCGGTCCCCGCAGTCCACCGGGTGCTTGCGGATCTTCCCGCACACCTCACGGACGGTGGCGTGGACGTCGTCCGCGGTGAGCACCGTACGGACCACCTCGACCAGCTTCATCGCGGGCGCCGGGTTGAAGAAGTGCATCCCGATGACGTCCTGCGGGCGTGAGGTGGCCCGCGCGCACGCCACGACCGGCAGCGACGACGTGGTGGTGGCGAGCACCGCACCCGGCTTGCAGACCTTGTCCAGCGTGGTGAACAGCTGCTGCTTGACCGCCAGGTCCTCGGCGACCGCCTCGACGGCGAGATCGACGTCGTCGAACGAGTCCAGCGAACCGGCCGTGGTGATGCGGCCGAGGGTCTCGTCCCGCGCCTCGGCCGTCAGCCGCCCCTTGGTGACCGAACGCTCCAGCGACTTGGCGATCCGGCCCTTCGCGATGTCCGCCTTCTCCTGGCTGCGGGCGGCGAGCACCACGTCGTAGCCGGCCTTCGCGAAGACCTCCGCGATGCCCGAGGCCATGGTCCCGGACCCGGCGACACCCACCGACCGCACGGTGCGTCCGGCCGCCGCTCCGGCGCTCTCCTGCGGCGTCTTCGCGTCCGGCACGACGGTCTGGCTGCCGGTCGCCGCGTACGTGTAGAAGCCGCGGCCCGACTTGCGGCCGGTCAGTCCGGCCTCGCTGAGCTGCTTGAGGATCGGGGCAGGGGCGTGCAGCCTGTCGTGCGACTCGGAGTACATCGCCTCCAGGACGGTACGGGCGGTGTCCACCCCGATCAGGTCGAGCAGGGCGAGCGGGCCCATCGGCAGCCCGCAGCCCAGCTTCATCGCCGCGTCGATGTCCTCACGGGAGGCATAGTTCGCCTCGTACATCGCGGCAGCCTGGTTGAGGTAGCCGAACAGCAGCCCGTCGGCCACGAACCCCGGCCGGTCGCCCACCGCGACCGGCTCCTTGCCCAGCTCGCGGGCGAGCTCCGTGACTGCCTCGACGGCCGGCGGCGCGGTCAGCACCGAGGAGACCACCTCGACCAGCTTCATCGCGGGCGCCGGGTTGAAGAAGTGCAGGCCGAGCACGCGCTCGGGGCGCAGGGACTCGGCGGCCAGCCGGGTCACCGACAGGGCGTTGGTGCCGGTCGCCAGGATCGCGGTGGGCGAGGTGATCGCGTCGAGCTCCCGGAAGACCTGCTGCTTGATCTCGTACGACTCGGGCACGACCTCGATGACGAGCTGCGCCTCCGCGGCGGCCTGCAGGTCGGAGAAGGTGCGGAACCGCGCGAGGACGTCGTGCCGCTCGTCCTCGGTGATCCGCCCCTTCTGCACGCTGCGGGCGGTGGAGGCCTCCAGGGCGGCGACGGCCTGGCGGGCGGCCGCCTCGCTGATGTCGATACCGATGACCTCGCGGCCGGCCCGGGCGAGGACCTCGGCGATGCCGGTGCCCATGGTGCCGAGACCGACGACGGCAATGGTGGAGAGAGGGGTGTCCATCACGGGACTCCAGGGATGAGTGACGACTGTGTGGGCGCACTGTGCGTACGGATTCAGGTGGGGCCGCGAAGCCCAACCGGCGCATGGTGTGCGGGAATTGCGTGTCGTGGTGCCCAGGGCCGGGATGCGTGGAGCACGCCCGGACCGGGATGGGGGTGACGGACTCTGTCCCGGAGTCACGTCGCGCAAAGCTGCCGAACCGACAAGCACTCCGGGTGGCTGCGTCACCAGGCCACTGGAGTCGGCGGGGAGTGTGTCCCGCTCACATGAGCTTAACTGGTGGGTAACGAGCGCGCCAGTCCCGCATCGCTGTGGGCCCGCTCACACTCACCGTGCCCGCCGATAGGCTGACAGTCATGGACGAGGAGTTCCGGTCGCTGGCCGACCGGCTGGCGGACGAGGCGGGGGAGTCGGCGGCGTACCGCAGGCTGCTCGCCACCGAGGACGACGAAGAGCTGGCCCGGGTCCTCGTGGAGCGCGAACATCCGCTCTGGGCGCGCGAGATCGCCGCGTTCCGGCTCGGCTGCAGCGGCGACGGACGCGCCTTCGAAGCGCTGGTCCTGCTGCTCAACCACCGTGACCCGGAGCGCTGTGTCTCCGCGGCGCACGCCCTGGTGCGCCTGGGTGATCCGCGCACTCCCCGGGCCGCCGCCGCCCTGGCGACGAACACCTTGCGCACCGCGTACGCCCTGCACCCGGTGCGGCTGCTCACCGCGCTCGGGGCCCCGGAGTCCGTGCCGGCGCTGATGAGTACCCTGCGGCGGCTCCTGGCTCCGGACGATCCGCACTGGCGGGTCGCGCTCGCCTGCGTGGAAGGGCTCGGACAGCTCGGGGATCAGCAGGCCCGCCCGCTCCTGGAGGCGGCGCTGCCTCACCCGCGGCTGGGCGGCGCGGCGCGGGAAGCCCTCAGCCGGCTGAGGGAGCAGAAGGCGTGAGGGCGCGTACGTACCGAATCTCCGGCACGAGTACGCCGTCCACCTCGAAAGGCTCCTCGGCGCCGTCGGGGAGGAAACCCGCGCGTTCGTAGAAACGGCGCGCCGGGGCGTTCTCCTTCAGTACCCAGAGCGCCAGGTCCGGGAAGCCGTCCGCGGTGGCGCGGGTGAGCATCTCCGTCATCAGGGCGCGGCCGACCCCGGTCCCGATGTGCTCGGGCAGCACATAGATCGCGTACAGCTCGCCCCGTTCCAGGCGCCTGCCGTTCTCGCGGTACGGGCCGTAGCAGGCCCAGCCGATCACTCCCGGGCCCGGCCGCTCGGCCACCACGTTCACGACCGTGTTGCCCTCGGCGAAGAATCCGCGGCGCCGTTCCGCGTCCTCGGCGATGTCCATGGCGTCCAGATGCGACTGCGGCATCAGCCCGGCGTAGGCGGCCTGCCAGCCGCGCACCCGGACCGTCGCGACGGCCTCGCAGTCGTCGACGGTCATGGGCCGGACGGACAGGCCGGGGGCGTACGCGGAAGTGGTCCGTGTGGTCATACGGACCATGGTGGCGTACGCCCCCTGAAGGCCTGCGGCCGGGATACCGGTTCCGGGGCCGGGAGCCGGCGGATGCCGTCAGCCGCGGAAGCCGAGCATGCCGTGCAGCGTGGCGCCCGCGGGGTCCGCCGCAGCGCTCCGTGCCGACTTCGCCGACGCCTCGGCAGGCTCCGGCTTCGGGTCGGGCGACTTCGCGCACACCGCGTCCGCGTCGGAGCTGCTGCCGCCGCCGCGCGGGACGATGCCCTTGTCGAGGTAGTCCGCCAAGTACCCGTCCAGGCACGCGTTGCCGCTCAGCGTGATGCCGTGATTGCCGCCGCCCTGTTCGACGACGAGGCTGGAGCCGTCGAGCCTGCGGTGCATGGTCACCCCGCCCTCGTACGGTGTCGCCGCGTCCTCCGTGGCCTGGAAGAGCAGCACCGGCGGGAGCGCCTCGTTGGAGACCCGCACCGGGTTGAGCGGCTCGACCGGCCAGGACGTGCACGGCGCGTTGTACCAGGCGTTGTTCCAGGTGAAGAACGGCGCCTTCGCGTGCACCCGCCAGCTGTCGTTGCGCCACGTGTTCCAGTCGCGCGTCCACGGGGCGTCGCGGCACTGCACGGCGGTGTAGACCGAATAGCCGTTGTCCTTCTCGGCGTCGACGGCGCCGAGCTTCTTGTACGCGTCGACGAGCGCGTTCTGGTCCTTGTCGTTCACGTACCTGGCGAACGCGTTCGCCAGGTACGGCCAGTACCCGTTGTAGTAGCCGCCCGGCAGGAACGTGTCCTCCAGCTCGCTCGCGCCGATCTTCCCGCCCGCGGGCTTCTGCCTGACCGCCTCGCGCATCCGGTACCAGGCGGCCTCGACCTCCGCAGGGTCGCTGCCGAGCCGGTACGTCGAGCTGTGCGCGGCGACCCAGGCGGCGAACGCCTTCTGCCGGGCGTCGAACGCGTAGTCCTGGCCGATGTTGTCGTCGTACCAGACCCCGTCCGGGTCGACGTTCGAGTCGAGTACCAGGCGCCGCACCCGCACCGGGTACAGCTTGGCGTACACCGCGCCCAGATAGGTGCCGTAGGAGTACCCGAAGTAGTTGAGCTGCTGGGAGCCGAGGGCCTGCCGGATCACATCGAGGTCCTTGGCGGTGCTGATCGTGTCCATGTACGGCAGCAGATCGGGGTACTTGCTGCCGCACGCCGCGGCGAAGGACGCGGCGCGGTCGCGGTTGGCCTGCTCGTCCTCGGGGTCCAGCGGCACCGAGTCGGGGCGCATCGGCTGGAAGTACTTCGGTACGCAGTTCAGCGCCGGGGAACTCTTCCCCACCCCTCGTGGGTCGAAGCCGATCACGTCGTACTGCGCGGCGACCTTCTCGGGCAGCGTGCCCGCCACGAAGCCGGCCATCGCGAGCCCACTGCCGCCGGGGCCGCCCGGGTTGACGAGCAGCGGGCCCTGGGAGGTCTTCGCGGTGTGCGGGATCCGGGACAGGGCGAGAGTGATGCTCCTGCCCGACGGGTCGTCATGATCGAGCGGCGTACGCACGGTTGAGCACTGCAGCCTCGGGTACTTCTTGGTGCCGCAGGCGGTCCAGTGGAGCGGCGCGGCAGGCGGCGCGGCTGCCTCGGCGGTCGCCGCGGACGGTGCGGCGGTCACCAGACCGGCGAGCGTCGCACCGACGGCGAACAGAATTCCTGAACGGTTCGTCATATGGCCTCCCGTGGTGGGGGGAACGCGGCTGCGCGTGGCACAGCCCCCGCCGCATGCTCCCCACATTCGGGGGCGGAAGGACATGTTCTGGGGAGAGTTGACCCATTTGCCCGCTCTCGGTCCGCACGGGCCCGATGCAGGGCCCGCGCTGCCACGGCCCCGCCCGGGTCCTGCGTCGGACCGCCGACTCAGAGCAGGGTCAGCTGGGTGGGGGCGGAGCCGTCCGCCGGCGACTGCGGCTCCTGCTGCACGGGGATCCGGCGGGCCTCGCCCCGGCGCGCCGGACCGATCCCGTACTCGGCCGCAAGCTCGTGCACCCGGCGGGTGATGGCCCGCTGGTACCAGGTGGGTGCGTACGACCCGTCCGCGTACATCCGCTCGTAACGCCGCACCAGCTGCGGGTGGTGCCGGCCGAGCCACTGCATGAACCACTCGCGGGCGCCGGGCCGCAGGTGGAGTACGAGCGGGGTCACCGAGCTCGCCCCGGCCTCGGCGATCGCCCGGACCGTGGCGCGCAGTTGCTCCGGGCGGTCGCCGAGGAACGGGATGACGGGCGCCATCAGGACGCCGCAGTCGATGCCGTTCTCGCTCAGCGTGCGCACGACGTCGAGGCGGCGCTCGGGGGAGGGGGTTCCGGGTTCGACCGTGCGCCACAGCTCGGCGTCGACGAAGCCGACCGAGACGGAGATGCCGACCTCGGTGACCTCCGCGGCCTGCCGCAGCAGCTCCAGGTCGCGCAGGACGATCGTGCCCTTGGTGAGGATCGAGAAGGGGTTCGCGTGGTCGCGGAGCGCCTCGATGATGCCGGGCATCAACCGGTAGCGGCCCTCGGCGCGCTGGTAGCAGTCGACATTGGTGCCCATCGCGATGTGCGCGCCGTGCCACCGGCCGGAGGCGAGGTGGCGGCGGAGCAGTTCGGGAGCATTGATCTTGACGACGATCTGCGAGTCGAAGCCGAGCCCGGTGTCGAGGTCCAGATAGCTGTGGGTCTTGCGGGCGAAGCAGTAGACGCAGGCGTGCGTGCAGCCCCGGTACGGGTTCACGGTCCATTCGAACGGCATCCGCGACGCGCCCGGTACCCGGTTCACGATCGAGCGGGCCCGGATCTCATGGAAGGTGATCCCCCGGAACTCGGGGGTGTCCGAGTTGTCATCAATAGTGTATGAGAGTCCCAGCTGGCCTGGCGTTCCCTCTCTCAAGCTGTCCCAGCGCATGGGCGCTCCCATAGTTGTCGGTGTTCGCATTCAAAATAGAACACCCGTTCCCATGCGGGGTCAAGCTCGTCCCGGGCATGAAGAAGGCCCCGCAGCCGAAGCCGGGGGCCTTGTTTCGTGGGGCAACGCGGGGGCTGGGATGTCAGTCACGACGCTTCGGCCCTGCCGACGGCCGTTAACGCAGGACGTAACTCCCAGCGCCCAGGACGGTGCGGAGGCGTCCCTCCTCACGCAGGGCCACGACTGCCTTCTGGACCGTGGACTGGGTTACCCCGTACTCCGCTGCCAGCGGGACTGTTCCGGGGAACCGCTCGCCTGGCGCCCACTCGCCGGCATCGAGGCGGCGGCGGAGGTCGTCGGCCACCTGGGGCCAGACGGGTACAGAGCGATCAAGGTCCATGTCACAAGCGTGTGCGGTTATGCGTCAGCGGGCTACCGCGGTACCGCGTAAGCGCGTAAGGTCGGAGATGAAAGCGCCCCGGCGACGCAGCGAACGTCCCGGGGCTGGCTGCCTACAAGGAGGCGACGGTGGACATCATAGAGACCTGCGGCGACGAAGCCCCCGTCCCTGCGGACCACTCCAGGGACGCCCTGATGGAGCTGGCAGCCGACTGCTGTCTGGCCCCCGGGCATGACGGTAGCCACCACAACGGCTATGCCTGGTGGTCCAAGCCGGACCAGGCGCCCCAGAAGGACCGCAGCACGTTCGGGAAGACCGTGGCCGACAGGGCGGATTTCCTGACGGCGATGCTGGGTGACATCAGTTCCGAGTCTGCTGATGTGGTCTTCGGAGCGGTGGTGTTGTCGGTGCTGGCCCTGGGCGTGGACGCGTCGGACGCCGATGTACTGGCTGACGCATTGCTCACGCTGGACGGGCTGTTCGACGCGTTCCCGGCGGTGACGTCATGAGCGACGCACCCAGGCCCCTCCTGACGCTGCGGGTCAGCCGGGATGGCGGGAAGACCTGGGGCGCGCGGACTGCATTCACGTCCGCTGACAATCTCTCGCCGCTCCTCACGGGTATTTGGCCCCCGTGCCGTTGCCGTCGCTGCAAGAAGGACGGAGAGGCCCGCGGCCAGTAGTGGCCGCCCTGGCCACGACAGCGGCCACAACGACAAAGGCCCTGGCCACTCCCGAGATTGGGAGCGGTCAGGGCCTTCGGTGTGTCCGGCCAGACCGGCCACCAGGCCAGTGCCGGCCGGACAGCGGCAGCGAAGCGGACAGGCCGCGCGGCCAGGAAGTTGGACCAGGAGGACGTCGTCGTCTGCTGTCCATGCGATCTGACCTGGAACTTTCGGGTGACGCGCGGCGTGACCTGGGGAGTGGCGTCGTTCATCGGGGTAGTCTCCTTGCTGGTTCTTGGATGGGGTTGTGAACGCTCCTTGAGCAGGCACGGCGACGACCCGGGCCGACTGGCTGTCGACCCGGGCTGTCTCACCCATCCCGAAAGGAGCCGTGCGGAGTTGACCGGTCCGCACCCCGGAGTCTGGGATCGCAAATGGGCCTGCCACGACAGCGCGACGCATCCGACCCCCAGCTGCCAGGCAAGGGAAGGAGCGCGCGCCTGCCGAGACAGGCCCACGGGAGGACGTTGGTTACCGGCTGTCCTCGTTGCCGGAGATCTTCGGAGGATGCGCGGGCGGAGTGCTTGGCAGCTGCCGCGCTGTCGGTGGCGCTGAACCGCGCCGTCATCACTGACCGGGGAGGACGTGAGAAACCCTCGCGGTACTAGACCGGTGAGGGTGCCACCTGCCGCAGGAAACCCCAGGTCAGCGGCACAACGAAGGGGCCGACCCCGGCGGGCCAGCCCCACGTCTGCGCTGTCGGCGGCTACTCCGACGCGGCGTGTTCCTCTTCCCCGCCGACGTCCGGGACATCTGCCCAGCGCACGACAAGCCGCGCTGGATCGAAGCCCTTCGGGCCACGGCGGCCAGGCAGGAGAATCAACTCCTCGAAGGCGTCGGCGAGTAGCTCGCGGCGATCGTCAACCATGGCTTGCGCCCAGAACTCTGACATCGTGAGACCCGTCGCGACCAATTCCGTCCGGCGCTCCGGCTCCTCGTCCGCCAGCTCATCCCGCCGGGCCTGGAGACGCTGGAGCCTGGCGAAAGTCTCCGTATCGGCGGCCGTAGCCAGGTCCGCCAGCGTGTCACGGATGTCGGCCTCCACCGTGGCCAGCTCCTCTACGCCGGAGACAATGGCGCGCTCCCTGTACATAGGCATGTGCCCGACAGCGGTCAGGTAGCGGTCCGTCAGGTACTCCTCGATCGGGCCGGCCGTCACGCTGACAGGTCCTCCGCAGGTCCCGCCCTGGCTCCGCGCCGTGCAGCGGTAGCCGATGACAGGCTCCGGATTCTGCGTGCGACTCCGGCGCCGGTAGACCTGGAGGGTTGCTCCGCAGCCCTGGCAGGACAGCAGTGTTGAGAGAAGCCTGGCGGGGTGTCTGCCGCCGCTATAGGGCGCGGCTGGGTTGGGAGCCAGGACAGTGCGAATAGCGGCTACCTGGCCCGCCGTGAGGACCGCCGGCCACGGGGTCAGAATGTTGCCCTCATCGTCGCGGAGCGGGCGGCCATTCTCCGTGGCCCGGCCCATGATGGCGTCACCGGTCAGAACCTTCGCCAGGGTCACGCGGGACCATTCCCTGGCCCGCCTGGGCTTCACACCAGCGTGGTTGAGACGTCGGACGATGCGGTTGAGCGGGTCAGGCTCCGTCTTAAGGAGTGCTTCTGCAGCTTCTCTGACGTGATGTGCTTCCGTCGGTTCGATGGTTAGAGCCCAGCCAGGCCCGTCAGGGTTCTCGATGGCCTTGTATCCGAACGGTGGCGTACCGCCTCCCCAGCGGCCAGCGCGGCGCAGGCGACGGGCCCTGTCCTTGCTTCGCTGCCTGATGCGTTCACGTTCGGAGCGGCCTACCTCCGCCTGGATCACGAAGCGGAAGCGGAAGGCGTCGCCGTGGTTGGAGTCCAGGCCGAAGCAGTCGACCAGGCGCACCGGGCGATGGCTGGGCCGACCCGTGGCAGGGTTCTTGCCCTCGATCGTGTCCAGGATCGTAGCAGCGACGTTCAGGCCCTCTCGGGTCAACCGGTCTGTGTGGTACGGGACCAGGACCTCACAGCGGCCGGAGCGGGCATCGTCCAGCCATGCTTCGAACTCCCCGCGGTCGCGGTAGCCGCCGGACTTTCCGTCGTCAACGTGGACTGGCTCCAGGACTTCCAGCCCCTCCCGTTCGCACAGGGCACGCATGTCATCGATCATGCCCTCCAGGGAGACGTTCTCCGCGTCGGCAGCAACGGACAATCGGGCGTAAAGGCTGGCCCGCGGGCGGCGTGTCGTCATGGACGGCAGCGTAGCTGGCTTGATGTGCGTCTGAGGGAAGTTCGGATGTGTCGAAGGTATGCGTGGTCACCGCGTCGGCGGCGAAGAGCGCCCCGGTACCGGCCCCCCGGGTGTTCTCGACCAGATTGTCCCAGCGCATGGACGCCTCCTCGGTAGCACTGGCGACAGAATAGAACGCTTGTTCCCTTGATCGCTTTCTCCCCTTCGTCCCCGGTCCGGATTTTGAGCGGAGTGCCCGAAGTGATTGGCTCAGCACACCCCGAACAACCGAGTGGTGGAGGAACAGCCATGGCGCAGGTCGAGGCCACGACAGAGCGGATCATCGCCGCGGACGCGGAGACGGTGTTCGACGCGCTGGCCGACTACAAGGAGGTCCGGGGCAAGGTGCTCCCCGGTCACTTCAGCGAGTACGAGGTGCGCGAGGGCGGTGACGGCGAGGGCACCCTCGTCCACTGGAAGCTCCAGGCCACCAGCAAGCGCGTCCGCGACTGCCTGCTGGAGGTCAGCGAGCCCACCGACGGGCAGCTCGTCGAGAAGGACCGCAACTCGTCGATGGTCACCACCTGGACCGTCACACCGGCGGGCGAGGGCAGGTCCAAGGCCGTCGTCTCGACCGTCTGGAACGGCGCGGGCGGCATCGGCGGGTTCTTCGAGAAGACCTTTGCGCCCAAGGGGCTTGGCCGCATCTACGACGAGCTGCTGCAGAACCTCGCCACCGAGGTCGAGAAGTAGCACCGGGCGCCCCGTACCGGACTCACCGGTTCGGGTGGTTTTCCCAGGCCGTCGGTTGCGCGCCGTAGTGGCTCCCACCGGGGGATAAGCCCCCGAGTGCGCCGTCAGCGCCCCTTCGTCGCGTTTGCCTCTCTTGTCGCGCAATGCGAGAAATGGGCGGCGCAGATGCGACGAGGGGAGCGGCACGTGGTGGGCGGCGGGATCACTCTGGTGAAGGACGAGCCGGACGGCGCGGGAGACACCGGCGCGGAGACGGCCGCCCCGCCCGGCACGGAGACCGCGCTCTCGTCCTCGCCACCGTCCGTCCCGGACTCGCAGGATACGGCCGGACAGGAGATCGGCCCCCGCCGTATCCGGCTGGTCTTCATCGGGCTGATGCTCACTCTGCTGCTCGCGGCGCTCGACCAGATGATCGTCGCCACCGCGCTGCCGAAGATCGTCGGGGAACTGCACGGTCTGGAGAAGATGTCCTGGGCGGTCACCGCCTACCTTCTGGCCTCCACCATCGGACTGCCGATCTACGGCAAACTCGGCGATCTCTTCGGCCGCAAGGGTGTCTTCCAGTTCGCGATCGTCGTCTTCGTCGTCGGCTCCGCGCTGGCCGGCTGGTCACGCACCATGGACGAGCTGATCGCCTTCCGCGCCGTCCAGGGCGTCGGCGGGGGCGGGCTGATGATCGGGGTCCAGGCCATCATCGCGGACGTCGTCCCGCCCCGCGAACGCGGCCGGTTCATGGGACTGATCGGCGCCGCCTTCGGCCTGGCGTCCGTCGCCGGACCGCTCCTCGGCGGCTTCTTCACCGACCATGCCTCCTGGCGCTGGTGCTTCTACATCAACGTCCCGTTCGGCCTGGTCACCCTCGCCGTCATCACCGTCGTGCTGAAGCTCCCCAGGCCCACCGTCCGGCCCCGCCTCGACGTGCTCGGCGCACTGCTGCTGGCCGCCGCCTCCACCTGCCTGGTGCTGCTGACCAGCTGGGGCGGTACGGAGTACGCGTGGGGCTCGCGCACCATCCTGGGGCTGGCTGCCGGAGCTGCCGGAACGACACTGCTCTTCCTCGTGGTCGAGCACCACGCACCCGAACCCGTCATCCCGCTGCGGCTGTTCCGCGACTCGATCTTCAATGTCACCGCGCTGGTCGGCGCGGTCGTCGGCGTCGCCCTGTTCGGTGCCGCCAGCTATCTGCCGACGTTCCTGCAGATGGTCGACGGCGCCACCGCCACCGAATCGGGCCTCCTGATGCTCCCGATGATGGGTGGCATCGTCGGCGCGTCCGTCGTTTCCGGCCAGCTGATCTCCCGTACCGGCCACTACCGCGTCTACCCGATCCTCGGCAGCGCGATCTCGGTGGTCGGCATGTGGCTGCTCTCCCGCCTCGAGACCGACACCCCACGCATCGAATACAGCGTGGCGCAGGCCGTGCTCGGCATCGGGATCGGCCTGATCATGCCGGTACTCATCCTCGCCGTGCAGAACTCCGTTCCGCCCGCCGACCTCGGCACCGCCACCAGCGCGAACAACTACTTCCGGCAGATCGGCGGCAGCGTCGGCGCCGCCGTGTTCGGGACGCTCTTCGCGGGCCGTCTCGCGGATGCCCTGGCCGTCCGCCTGCCGTCCGGTGCCGGCCTCCCCGACCCCGAGTCGATCACCCCTCAGCTGGTCCACGCGATGGAGCCCGCGCTCCGCGACAGCTACATCCAGGCATACGCCGACGCGATGCCACGGATCTTCCTCTACCTCGTGCCGGTGCTCGTGCTCGGCCTCGTCATCGCCTGCTTCCTCAAGGAGAAACCGCTGGTGTCCCACCACAGCCCCGAAACAGCCGCCGAGTCCGCCTCGATCCCCGCCGCCCGCATCACCGCCACCGCGCCGCCCGTCCACCTCTCGGGCGTGCCCGTGTGCGGCAGCGTCCAACACCCCGACGGCACGAAGGTCCCGCGCGCCGCCCTCACCCTGATCGACGTCCAGGGACGGCAGGTCGGGCGGGGTGCGAGCGGTGACGACGGGCGGTACGCGCTGAGCGTGCCGGGCTCCGGCAGCTACGTCCTGATCGCGGCGGCCGGCGGGCATCAGCCGCAGGCCGTCAGCGTCACCGTCGGCGAACGGCCGGTCGAGCTCGATGTGGTGCTCGGCGGTGCGGGCCGGCTGGCCGGGGCGGTCGTCACGGCCGACGGGATCCCGGTGCGGGACGCCGCCGTCACCCTCACCGATGTCCGCGGGGAGGTCGTCGCGTCCACCCGCAGCAGCCGTGAAGGCGGCTATGTGATCTCGGAGCTGGTGGCGGGGGAGTACACCCTCGCCGCCAGCGCCCCCGCCTTTCGGCCCGCCGCCCTGCCGGTCAGCGTGCAGGCGGCCAGGGAGACCCGGCAGGACATCGAACTGGCGGGCGGGGCGGTGCTGCGCGGCATCGTACGGGCGAGCGGCGGCCGGCCCGTCGAGGACGCCCGGGTCACGCTCCTCGACGCGGCGGGCAACGTCGTCGACACCCTGACCACCGGGCCCGACGGGGCGTTCCGGTTCGTGGACCTGTCGTCCGGCGAGTACACGGTGATCGCGGCCGGATACCCGCCCGTGGCGACCGTCCTCCAAGTCGCGGGCGGCGGGCGCACCGAACGCGACCTCCAGCTCGGGCACGAGGACTGACGGCCGGGGCGCGCGGCCGCAGGCCGCCTCCCGCGGCAGCCGGCCCCGTCCCGCGCGGCGGCGCGCGCGGGGCGCACCACCCCCGGAGGTGATTCCGCCGATGACCGGCGGGCGCCGGACACGGAGTCGTACCGTGGAGTCACATGCCGCAGAGCCTTGCGGTAGGGAAGGAGCCTTCCGCCATGGACCTTGGTGTACCGCCGCAGAGGGCACCGCAGCCCCGGGACGCCGCAACGGGACGTGTGCCGCTCGCCGTGGTCGTCGTCGACACGGCCGGGCTCGTGTCGCACTGGTCGAGTGGGGCCGGACGGCTCTTCGGTGTTGCCCGGGAGGAAGCCATCGGCTGCCCGGCCGGTGAACTCCTTCCGGTTTCCGGGGCGTTGAGAGGTGACGGGGAGCCGGGGCGCGACGGTGCGTACGCCGGGTCCGGCGACGGCGGCGGTGCGTACGCCGGGTCGGGTCATGGCGGCGGTGCGTACGCGGGGCCCGGCCACGGTCTCGACGGCTCGCTCAGCGGGAGCACCGCTTATCCGGCGGCGGGACGCGCCCGGGTCGACGAGTCGCAGCGCGGACGGATCGACGTCCTGTGGTGGGCCTACCCGCTGGTCGGGCCCGGCACCGAACGGCTCCTCGTCCTCGCCGCGGACGGCGGGCAGTTGGGCGACGGCGGCGGTGGCCGGGACAGCGAGACGATCGCGCCCGGCTTCGCCCTCCACACCGAATTCCCCGGCTCCCGGGAACTGGCCGGCCGGCTCCCCGAGATCCTGCCGAACATGAGCGTCCACCAGGCCACCCGGATCGTCTCGCAGGTCCTCGAACTCGGGTACCCGATCCTGGAGTTCAGTCAGCGTGACCGGGTCCCGGTCACCCCCGACTGGGGTGTGCCCCGCCGGACCCCGCGCCGCCCCGCCGAGGATCCGGGGGCCGCTCCCGACGGGGCGGCCGCGCCCCGGGCCGTGCCCCGCCCCGAACTCGACCTCGAATACGGTGCGGTCCGCGAACGGCTGGAGTTCCTCAACGAGGTCAGCGGCCGCATCGGCACCTCCCTCGATCTCGAACGCACCATCCGCGAGGTCACCAGCGCCGCCGTCCCCCGTTTCACCGACTTCGCCGGCACGCATCTGCGAGCCGCGGTCCTCGCCGGTGAGGGCTTTCCGGACGGGCCGCCCGACGTCACCACCGTCTGGCACCGGGTCTGGGTCGAGCACAACGACGAACCCGGCCGCTGGGACGACACCGTCCCGGTCGGCGAGTCCATCGCCTTCCCCGAGCACACACCGTTCTTCCAGTGCATGGTGACCGGTGAGCCCGTCCTCATTCCGTACGTCAGCGAGGAGCTGAGCAACCGGATCTCCGGCGAGTTCGAGAAGCGCGATCTGCGCCCGCTGATCACCCACCGGTCCCTGCTGATCGTGCCGCTCAAGGCCGGGTCGCCGAACGGCTGCACGAGCCTGTGCACGGTGTCGGGTTCGAAGACGGTGTCGCCGTCCATCATCACCACGATGCCGTGACGCGCATGCCGCACACCGTTGTTGAGCGCGGCGGGCTTGCCCGCGTTCGCCTGGCGGATCACCCGCACGTTCGGCAGCCCCAGGGACTCGGCGATCTCGGCGGTGCCGTCGGTCGAACCGTCGTCGACGACCACGATCTCGATGGGATGGGTGCTGGCCGCCAGCGAGTTGAGGGTGTTGGCGATGCACTCCTTCTCGTTGTACGCGGGGACGATCACGCTGACCCGTTCGGTGACCTCGGGGCCCCAGACGAATCTCCGCCCGTTGCGTTGCCGGTGGTGGCGCCGGGCGAGGACGAGCATCATGGCGAACCTGCCCAGTACGGCGACGCCCACGACCGCCAGCACCGCGGCCAGGCCGGGCACGGTCCACTCCGCGACGGCGACCGCACCGAGGAGGGCGCGGCCCTCCCAGAGGGTGGCGGTGTCGGCCGTGCGGTGCGCGGACTGCTCGGGGTTACTCTGCCGGGCGTTGCCCACGGCGCCGGGGGCGCCCTGCGGCGCCTGTGCCTGTGCCTGCTGCCCCTGCGTCTGTTGCTGAGCGCCGCTGACCGTGGTGAAGGTGTAGCCCTTCGACTTCATTATCTTGATGTACTGCGGCAGCGCTTCGAGCGTCTGGGCGCGGTTGCCGCCCGCGTCGTGGAAGAGCACCGAGGCGCCCTTCCCGGCCTTCGGCGTGGCCCACTTGACGATGTCGGACACGCCCGGCTGCTGCCAGTCCTCGCTGTCCGTGTCGATCAAGACGCTGGTGTAGCCCATCGCGCCGAGCTTCTTGTAGACGGGCCAGCTGTAGTTGTCGATCGCGTCGCTCGTCGACGAGTACGGAGCGCGGAACAGGGTCGTCGTGATGCCCGCGGCGCCCGCCAGGGCGAGCTGGGTCTGTGCGATCTCCCGCGTCACGCGGGCCGTGCTCTGGTACGAGAGATCGACATGGGTGAAGGTGTGGACGCCCACCTCGTTGCCGTCGTCGACCATCCGGCGCACCACGTCCGGGTAGCGCGAGATCATCGAGCCGACCAGGAAGAACGTGCCCGGCACATCGTTGTCGTCCAGGATGTCGAGCACCTGCTCCGTCCACTCGGGGTCCGGTCCGTCGTCGAAGGTGAGCACGATGGTCTTGTCCGGTACGGACCGGGTCCGCGCCGTGCCGCCCTCGAAGCTGAGGAACGGCCCGCCGTCGAGGACGCTGTCCGGCACATTGCTCGCGCTCGCCCCGGAGCGGACGCGCTGGTCGTTGCCGACCTCGGCCCGCAGATAGCCGTCGAGCAGCATCGCGGAGATGAGACCGAGCAGGAGCAGCAGGGCGATGATCACCCGCGGTCCGGGCGCGGCCTGGCGGCGGGCCCGCCCGATCCGGCTCGGTGTGGCGTGGCGTCCCTGGGGTCGTGGCTGATTCCGGTTCATCAAGGGTCAGCCGGTCGCCGTGGTCGCGGGCAGGGACACGGATACGGACGCCGAGGGCGACGGTCCCACCCCGTCGGCGGGAGGGCCGCTCGGGGGTGCGCCGGTGACTCCCGGCGGCGTGATCCCCTGGGGGCCGCGCTGGGCGGAGGGGGCGCCGTCGAAGGGAAGCAGCTCCGAGGGCGACATGGAGATGCCGCCCATGAAGGCGAGAGCCAGCACGGCCGCGTAACCGACGCAGGCGATGCCCAGAGCGATGCCCGCGCGGCGGAGCAGCCGGGCCCGGCGCCCGGAACTGTCCACGAAGACGGGACCGTCCTGTGCTTCGGCGCCGGTCCGTGGCCTGCGTCCACCGGCGTGTTTACGGCGGCCGTGTCCGGTCGGATTCTTCTCGATGGCGGTGTCGGAATGCATGTGCGCATGCTGACGAACTGCTATGTGCGAAGTCTGAGCCGTTCCTGGCCGAACGCTGTGAGAGGGCGGGAAGCCTGTGGGCGGACTGAGAACGTGACGGCTCTCCACCTGGCTTCCCACATGCGTGACGCCTCGTCATATGGGCTTTGCCGGCGGCCGAATGGACAATTTCTTGAGGTTTCTCGACGGACTCGGGAGAAAATTATCCGGATTCGGAAACCGGGCGATGTGTGAGAGGTTTCCGGTGTTCAGCTTTCTTTACTGTTGCTGTTCCGGAACAATTCTCGCGAGAACGGGTGCAAACTTTATGCGTATGTCACCGGAGTGCTCTTCGGGGGGTGGCACGGGCCGCACGAGGCGGGTGACCGCCGCCGTCGCCGGACTCGTCGCACTCGGGCTCGCCTGCTCGGCGTGCACGACGGGCGCTGCGGCGGACCAGGGCAAAGACGCCCCCTCCCGCTCCGGCGGCCCCACGGCCTCCGTCGCCACGACCGCCTACACCCCGTACGTCAGCGCCACGACCGCGACCGGCACCGACTCCGCCGGTTCGCCCGACACGTACAACCTCGCCTTCGTCGTCGCCGACGGCGACGCCTGCACCCCGCTCTGGGGCGGCACCACCGAGCCCACCAGCACCGCGGTGACCTCACGCGTCGCCGCACTCACCGCGACCGGCGCGGACGTCCGGGTCTCGTTCGGCGGCGCCGCGGGAACCGAGCTGGCGCTCGCCTGCGACAGCGCCGGGGAACTGGCCGACGCCTACGCCCGGGTGCTCGACGCCGTGGGCGCCACCAAGGCCGACTTCGACATCGAAGGCGACGCACTCACCGACCGGGCGTCCATCACGCTCCGCGACAAGGCGCTCCGCCTGCTCCAGAAGAAGCGGCACCTCGACGTCACGTACACCCTGCCCGTGATGCCGGACGGCCTGGAGTCCACCGGTACGGACCTCCTCGACGACGCCGCCGAGCAGAAGGTCGACCTCTCCGCGGTGAACATCATGGCCATGAACTACAGCACGTCCCACGACGGCGACATGAGCGACTATGCGCAGCAGGCCGCCGATGCCACCCACGACCAGCTCACCGACGTACTCGGCCTGTCGGACACCGAGGCGTGGAAGGCGCTGCACATCACGGTGATGCTCGGTGTCAACGACATGGCCGGGGAGACGTTCACCCTCGCCGACGCGGCCTCGCTGCGCACCTTCGCCCGACGGACGGGCGTCGGCGCGCTCTCCCTGTGGGCCACCTTCCGCGACCGGGAGTGCGCCGCCGGCGAGGACACCTCGACGGCGAGCGACACATGCAGCGGAGTCGAGCAGAAGCCGGGAGCCTTCGCGACCGCGCTGGGCGGGTGACCTGCCGCGGTCAGCGCACGGCGCCGTCGTGCGCGTCGCTGCGCACCAGGGCCATCAGCGACCGTGCGCCGGGGCTCATCGCCCCGGCGGCCGGAAGCACCACGACACTCTCGTAGAACGGCCGGGCCGCCCCGTCCAGCTCCACGGCGACCAGCCCCCGGGCCTCCGGCTTCCGGGAGAAGTGGTGTGGCACCACCGCGATCCCCAGTCCCTCGTGCACCAGTTCCAGCAAGGTGTGCACGTCGTTCACCTCGAGGCCCACCGTGCGGCGCACCCGCGCGGCGGCGAACGCCTCGTCGGCGGCGCGCCGCGGACCCCAGTCCGGATGGAAGTCGATGAACGACTCGCCGGGAAGCTCGTCCCACGCGACACGGACCGACTGTGCGAACCGGTGACCGGGGGCGCAGAGCAGCACCATCCGCTCCCGCGCCAGCGGGACGAGGTCGCCACGCCATTCCCCGGCGCTGACCGTCGAGGCGAACGCGACGTCGAGCCGCCCGCCCGCCACCCCGTCCACCAGACTCGACGTGCCCTCCTGGCGGAGCCGGATCTCCATCTGCGGATGCTTGTGGTGAAACGCGGCGAGCAGCCGCGGAACCCGTACACCGGCCACACACTGCTCGACCCCCACCGTCAGTGTGCCGCGCAGCAGTCCCCGTACCGCGTCCACGGCGTCCTTCGCCGCCCGGGCTCCCGCCAGCGTGCGCTCCGCCTCCACCAGCAGTGCGCGGCCCGCCTCGGTCAGCCGCACGGTGCGGGTGGTCCGGCTGAACAGCGGGGTCTTCAACTCCTGCTCCAAGGAGCGGATGGAGGCCGACAGCCCGGACTGGGACACGGCGACGCGCTCGGCGGCGCGCGTGAAGTGCTGTTCCTCGGCGACGGCGATGAAATGTTCCAGCTGGCGCAGCTCCATGATTGAGAAACATAGACGATAAATCCAACCTGAATTTTCTGTTGGACTGCTGGATCGTTGTCGGGGAGGCTGGAGCCCCGCGCACTGCCGCACCCCCTTCCTCCCCGTGGAGCCCCGCATGTACCTCCCGTCGCCCGACCGCTACCAGGCCATGCCGTACCGGCGCACCGGACGCAGCGGACTCCTGCTCCCCGCCCTCTCGCTCGGCCTCTGGCACAACTTCGGCAGCGACCGGACCCCGGAGACCCAGGGGCAGATCCTGCGCAGGGCGTTCGACCTCGGGATCACCCACTTCGACCTCGCCAACAACTACGGCCCGCCGCCCGGCGCGGCCGAGAGCGCGATGGGACGCGCCCTGAGCACGGACTTCGCCCGGCTCCGGGACGAGATCGTCATTTCCACCAAGGCGGGCTACCTCATGTGGGACGGGCCGTACGGCGAGTGGGGATCCCGCAAGTCGGTGCTCGCCTCCCTCGACCGCAGCCTCACCCGGCTCGGCCTCGACTACGTCGACATCTTCTACTCCCACCGGCCCGACCCCGACACCCCGCTCGAGGAGACGATGGGGGCGCTGGACTCGGCGGTCCGGCAGGGCAAGGCGCTCTACGTCGGCCTCTCCAACTACTCGCCGGAGCAGACCCGGGAGGCGGCCCGGATCCTCAAGGACCTCGGCACCCCGCTGCTCATCCATCAGCCGCGCTACTCGATGCTGGACCGCCGGCCCGAGGACGGACTGCTCACCGCGCTGGACGAACTGGGCGTCGGTTCCATCGCCTACTCGCCACTGGAACAGGGCATCCTCTCCGACCGCTATCTGCAGGGGATCCCGGAGGGGTCGCGCGCGGCGGGCAGCAGCCCCTTCCTGACACCCGAGGCGGTCACCCCCGAACTGATCAGCCGCCTGCGTGCGCTCGACGCGATCGCCGCGGAGCGCGGGCAGTCCCTGGCGCAGCTGGCGCTCGCCTGGGTGCTGCGCGGCGGACGGGTCACGTCCGCCGTGGTCGGGGCGAGCAGTGTCGCCCAGCTGGAGAACAGCGTCGAGGCGGTACGGAACCTGGAGTTCAGCGACGTGGAACTGGCCCGTATCGAGGACCTGCTGAAGACCTCCTGAAGCCTCTCGCGTCAGGAACGGCTGCGTCGTCGTGGGGCGGAGCCGGCCGGGCGGCCCGCAGGAATGCCCCGATCTCCCCGTCGGCATGCGGTCGGGCGCCGTCTTCACCCGGACGGCGGGCCGACGTCACTCCGCTGCTTTCCGGACCGCGCCACACCGGCCGGCCCCGGAAACGCTGGGTGCGTCGTCCCCTCCTTCCGAAGAGAGATCCGCATGACAGTGTCACCCGTCCTCGCCCCCCGGAACCGGTGGATACGTTCGGTGTTTTCGCTGTGTTCGCGCCGCGGGCAGGCAATCGCCGTGCTCACCGCGACGGTCCTCGCCGCAGCGGCCGGAACTGCCGCGGCCGACATCGGTACCAAGCCGACCGCGGTGCTGGTGCAGGGCGCGTTCGCCGACGCCTCCGGCTGGGACGGTGTCACCGAGCGCCTGCAGCACGACGGATACGGCGTCCTCGCCCCGGCCGATCCGCTCCGCGCACTGGCGCGGGACTCCCTGTACATAGCCGGCGTCCTCAAGAGCATTCAGGGGCCGATCGTGCTCGTCGGCCACTCCTACGCCGGCGCCGTGATCAGAACCGCCGCCGCCGAGAACCCCCAGGTGAAGTCGCTGGTGTACGTCTCCCCGCTCACTCCGGACAAGGGCCCGGCCCCCGGCGTCCTGAGTGACAGGCTCCCGGGCGGCGGACCCGGTCCGGCCCTGCGGGCCGGACCGCTCCTGAACAACGGCGGCACGGGGGTGTCCGACCTCTACGTGCAGACCGCGAAGTCCCACGCGACCTTGGCGTCGAACCTCCCCGGGGCCTCGTCCGCCGTCACGTCCGCCGGCTCCCGCGTCGCCCCGGTGCCGAACGCGGTGGCCATCACCGCACTCATCCGCCAGGCCGCCGCTGACGCGTCACCGGCACAGCCGGCCATGGCCGCCACGGGCCGGGTCGGCACCCTGGCCCTCGTGGGCCTCGGTGGTCTCGCGGGCGTGACCGTGCTGACGGGCTGCGGACTGATCGGGGCCGCCCGCAAGCGGCGCGAACCCACGCGCTGACCGGGCCCCGGTCCCGGCCGAGTTCCGCACGGCTCGCGGGCAGGGGACCACGGCGACCTGGCAAAGGACTGGACCTCTGGAGCCGAAAACGCCGCTGGCCTGGGGCTCTGTCGCCGCGTACGGTGTGGCGGCAGGAAGATTGCACGGAATTCTGACCTGTGGGAGGACTGGTACATCGTGAAGATCCTCATCAGCGCTGACATGGAAGGGGCCACGGGGGTGACCTGGCCTGCCGACGTGCTGCCCGGCACCCCGCAGTGGGAGCGCTGCCGCTCGATGTTCACCTCCGATGTGAACGCGGCGGCTCTCGGCTTCTACGACGGGGGCGCCGACGAGGTGCTCGTCAACGAGGCCCACTGGTCCATGCGCAACCTGCTGCTGGAGCAGCTCGACGACCGGATCCAGATGCTCACCGGCAGGCACAAGTCCCTCAGCATGGTGGAGGGCATCCAGCACGGTGACGTCGACGCGGTCGCGTTCATCGGCTACCACACCGGTGCCGGTACGGAGGGCGTGCTCGCCCACACCTACCTCGCCAACTCGATCACCGGCGTGTGGCTGAACGGTGTCCGCGCCAGCGAGGGGCTGCTCAACGCCCATGTCGCCGCCGAGTACGGTGTGCCCGTCGTCCTCGTCACCGGCGACGACCTGACCTGCGTGGACGCGGACGGATACGCCCCCGAGGCCCGCAAGGTCGCGGTGAAGGACTACGTGTCGCGGTACGCGGCGGTGTGCCGCACCCCGACCCGCACCGCCGCGGACATCCGTGCGGCGGCCAAGGAGGCGACCGCGCTCGCCGGGCGTCGCGAACCGGCGCGGGGCGGTTCGTTCACCGTGGAGCTGGAGTTCGACGCCGAGCATCTGGCGGCGGCCGCTACCGTCGTTCCCGGCGTGGCGCCGAGCGGTGAACGACGTGTCGCCTACACCAGTACGACGATGTACGAAGGCATTCGCACGTTCAAGGCGGTGACGACGATCGTGTCGTCCGCCGTGGAGGAGCAGTATGGCTGAGGCCACCACCCCCCAGGACTCCGTCGACGATCTGGCGCTCGACGAATCGGTGACGTTCACCTCCGAACTGATCCGGATCGACACGACGAACCGCGGCGACGGCGACTGCAGGGAGCGCCCGGCCGCCGAGTACGTCGCCGAACGGCTGGCCGCCGCCGGACTGACGCCCACGCTGCTGGAACGCACGCCGGGCCGCACCAACGTGGTCGCCAGGATCGAGGGTACGGACCCGTCCGCGGACGCGCTTCTCGTCCACGGACATCTGGACGTCGTGCCCGCCGAGGCCGACGACTGGACCGTGCACCCGTTCTCCGGGGAGGTCCGCGACGGGGTCGTCTGGGGCCGCGGCGCCGTCGACATGAAGAACATGGACGCGATGATCCTCGCCGTCGTCCGGGCCTGGGCGCGGGCCGGTATCCGCCCCCGCCGGGACATCGTCATCGCGTACACCGCCGACGAGGAGGCCAGCGCGGCCGACGGCTCCGGTTTTCTCGCCGACCAGCACCCCGATCTCTTCGAAGGGTGCACCGAGGGCATCAGCGAGTCCGGTGCCTTCACCTTCCACGCCGGACCGGGGATGCAGCTCTACCCGATCGCCGCGGGCGAACGCGGTACGGGATGGCTGAAGCTCACCGCACACGGCAAGGCGGGCCACGGCTCCAAGGTCAACAAAGCGAACGCGGTCACCGCACTCTCCGCCGCCGTGGCCCGGATCGGCGCGCACGTATGGCCGGTTCGGCTCACCCCGACGGTGCGTGCCGCCCTCACCGAGATCGCCGCGCTGCACGGTATCCATGTCGACGTCGACGCCCCCGGTTTCGACGTGGACGAACTCCTCGGCAAGCTCGGTCCGGCCGCCGCACTGGTCGCATCGACCGTCAGGAACAGCAGCAACCCGACGATGCTGGAGGCCGGTTACAAGGTCAACGTGATCCCGGGCCACGCCGTCGCGTACGTCGACGGCCGAATGGTGCCCGGCGGCGAGGACGAGTTCCGCGCCACCCTCGACCGGCTGACCGGACCCGATGTCGAGTGGGAGTTCCACCACCGCGAGGTCGCCCTGCAGGCTCCGGTCGACTCGCCGACCTACGCGAAACTGCGCGCCGCCATCGAACGCTTCGACCCGGACGGCCATGTCGTGCCGTACTGCATGTCGGGCGGCACGGATGCCAAGCAGTTCTCCCGGCTCGGCATCACGGGCTACGGCTTCTCGCCGCTGAAGCTCCCCGCGGGCTTCGACTACCAGGCGCTCTTCCACGGGGTGGACGAACGCGTCCCCGTCGAGGCGCTGCACTTCGGCGTCCGCGTACTCGACCACTATCTGCGTACGGCCTGACCCGCACGGGGGGAGATTGATGATGGTGTCCACAGGGGCCTACGGCACATGGCCGTCGCCGATCGACGCACGGCTGGCGGCGTCGCACGACGGCCGCCCGGAGTTCGTCGGCACGGTCGGCGACGAGGTGTGGTGGACGGAGCCGCGTCCTGCGGAGGCGGGCCGCCGCGCCCTGGTCCGCCGCCGGGCGGACGGCAGCACGGACTCCGTGCTGCCCGCGCCGTGGAATGTCCGCAGCCGCGTCATCGAGTACGGCGGACGACCCTGGGCCGGGGCCATCCGCGCCGACGGCGGACCGCTCGTCGTCTTCGTGGACTTCACCGACCAGCGGCTGTATGCGCATGCGCCGGACGGTCCCGGTGAACCCTGGCCGCTCACCCCGCTGTCGGACGTCGGCGACGGACTGCGCTGGGCCGATCCGCAGCTGCATCTCGACCGGGGCGAGCAGGGCGAGGTGTGGTGCGTCCTGGAGGAGTTCACCGGCGAGCGGCCCACCGATGTGCGCCGCGTCATCGCCGCCGTGCCGCTGGACGGATCGGCGGCCGAGGACCGCGGCGCGGTGCGCGAACTCACCGACGACGGGCACCGGTTCGTCACCGGACCGAAGCTCTCGCCCGACGGGCGCAGGGTGGCGTGGATCGCCTGGGACCATCCGCGGATGCCGTGGGACGGCACCGAGGTGATGCTCGCCGACCTCGCCGACGACGGCACGTTCCACGACGCCCGGAGTTTCGGCGGCGGACCCGAGGAATCGGTACCGCAGATCGAATGGGCCGCCGACGGGCAGCTTCTGTACGCGAGCGACCGCAGCGGCTGGTGGAACCTGTACCGCGCAGACCTGAACGGGGGCACGGTGGCCCTCTGCCCCCGGGAGGAGGAGTTCGGCGGGCCGTTGTGGCGCGTCGGGCTGAGCTGGTTCCGGCCCCTGGCGAACGGGCTGATCGCCACCATCCACGGCAAGGGCACCACCACCCTCGGCATCCTCGACCCGGAGACCGGTGAACTCGCCGACATCGCCGGTCCGTGGACCGAATGGGCCGAGACGCTCGCCGTGCACGGCAGCCGGATCGTCGGCGTCGCCGCGAGCCCGCGGAGCGCCTACGAGATCGTGGAGCTGGACACGGCGACCGGACGCACCCGGATCATCGGCGCGCAGCACCGGGACGAGGTCGACCCCGCGTACTACCCCGAACCGCGCCAGCGCACCTTCACTGGTCCGGACGGCCGCGAGGTCCACGCCCAGATCTACCCGCCGCGCCATCCCGGACGAGTGGGCCCCGACGGCGAGCTGCCGCCCTACGTGGTGTGGGCGCACGGCGGCCCCACCGGCCATGCGGCGCTCGTACTCGACCTGGAGATCGCCTACTTCACCTCACGCGGCATCGGTGTCGCCGAGGTCAACTACGGCGGGTCCACGGGCTACGGCAGGACGTACCGCAACCGGCTGCGCGAGCAGTGGGGTGTGGTCGACGTGGAGGACTGCGCCGCGGTCGCCCGGGCGCTGGTCGCCGAGGGCGCGGCCGACCCGGACCGGCTCGCCGTCCGCGGCGGCAGCGCCGGCGGCTGGACCGCCGCCGCCTCCCTGACCGGCACGGATGTCTACGCCTGCGGCACCGTCATCTACCCCATCCTCGATCTGACCGGCTGGGGCACCGACGAGACCCACGACTTCGAGTCGCAGTATCTGGAATCCCTCGTCGGCCCGCTCGCCGAGGTTCCGGAGCGCTACCGGTCGCGGTCGCCGATCAACCACACCGACCGGCTGGCCACGCCGTTCCTGCTGCTCCAAGGGCTCGACGACGTGATCTGCCCACCGGTGCAGTGCGAGCGGTTCCTGGCCGCCATCGAGGGACGCGGCATCCCGCACGCATACCTCACGTTCGCCGGGGAGAGTCACGGGTTCCGGCGCGCCGACACCATGATCCGCGCGCTCGAGGCCGAATTCTCCCTCTATGCCCAGACCTTCGGCATCGACCGCCCCGACGTACCGCACCTGGAGCTGAAGAAGTGACGCTCACTCCTCTGACCCGTGCCGCCCGTCTGCGACCGGGGGCCAGGGTCGCCGTCGTGTCGCCCAGCGGGCCGGTGCCCGCCGACCGGCTGGAAGCGGGCCTCGATGTGCTGCGGGGCTGGGGCCTCGAGCCCGTCGAGATGCCTCACGTCCGCGCTGTGCACCCGGAGTTGGACTATCTCGCCGGTACGGACGAGGCGCGCGCCCGGGACCTCCAGGAGGCCTGGTGCGATCCGTCGGTCGACGCGGTGCTGTGCGCGCGCGGCGGGTACGGGGCGCACCGGATGGTCGACCTGGTCGACTGGGCGGCGATGCGCGCGGCCGGGCCGAAGGTGTTCGTCGGCTACAGCGACATCACCGTGCTGCATGAGGCGTTCGCCCGGCGCGTGGGGCTCTCGACGCTGCACGGCCCGATGGTCGCCACGGGGACCTTCCTCAAGGACCCGGACACCCAGGAGTCGCTGCGGGCCACTCTGTTCGAGCCGGAGTCGGTACGGACCCTGGGGCTTCGCACGGCCGGGGTGCTGGTCCCGGGCCGGGCCCGCGGCATCACGTACGGCGGCTGTGTGAGCCTGCTCGCCGCCGGCATCGGTGCCCCGCACGCGTGGACGTCGGCCCGGGGCGGGCTGCTGATGATCGAGGACACGACGGAGGAGCCGTACCATCTCGACCGCATCTTCACCCAGCTGCTGCGGGCCGGGGCGTTCGCCGGGATATCCGGAGTGGCCTGTGGATCCTGGGCGGACTGCGGGCCGTACGAGGAGGTGCGGACGGTGCTGGCCGACCGGCTCGGCGGGCTGGGTGTGCCCGTCGTCGAGGAGCTGGGCTTCGGGCACGGTCCGACGGCGCTCACGATTCCGTTCGGTGTCCCCGCCGTGCTGGACGCCCCGGAGGACGGAAGCCCGGGCACGCTGACGGTCGAGGTGCCCGCGCTGGTCTGAACCGCGCGCGTACGCGAAGAAGTTGAACAACCCTCAGGAAACGCCGTCACGGTCGTTGACTTCGCCATGACACATGTCACAGCATGGGCGCGACCCGGTACTTACCGGTCGGTAAGATGCCCTCGGCGTGGAGGTCTTCGTGTCGCGTGCTGCTCGCAGGTCCCTGTCCCGCATGTCACTCGCCCACGTGGCCGGGGCGGCGCTCCTCGCCCCCCTGGCCCTCACCGGTACGGCACACGCCGCGACCGGACCGGCGGCCTCCGCATACACCGTCACCGCACTGAAGTTCACCGTCGGGGCGGGCAGCCACTCCTGCACCGTCGACGCCGACCTCTACCGCCCCGCCGGAGCCGACGCCCGGCACCCCGCCCCCGCGGTCCTCGCCACCAACGGTTTCGGCGGCAGCAAATCGGATGGCTCGACCGACGCCATCGGCAAGGCCTTCGCCGCCCGCGGCTATGTCGGACTCGTCTACTCCGGTCTCGGCTTCGGCAAGTCCGGCTGCCTGATCACGCTCGACGACCCGGCGGTCGACGGCAGGGCCGCCACCGGACTCATCGACTTCCTCGCCGGGACCCGCGCCGCCGACGACGGGACAAGGGCCGACTTCGTCACCAAGGACGGCAAGGGCGACCCGCGTGTCGGCATGATCGGTGGCTCGTACGGCGGCGCCATCCAGCTGGCCGCCGCCTCCGTCGACCGCCGCGTGGACGCCCTCGTCCCGCTGATCACCTGGAACGACCTGGCGTACGCACTCGCGCCCAACAACACGGCCACCGGCAAGGGCGTCTCCTCGGACACCCCGGGTGTTTTCAAGTGGCAGTGGACCAACGGCTTCTACCTGCTGGGGGAGGGGCAGACGATCACCGCTCCCGCCCTGGACCCGTCCCGGTTCGGCAGTCTCACCTGTCTGCACTTCGCCGCGCAGGCCTGCGACACGATCCGGCTGCTCAACTCCGGCCGCTACCCCGCGGACAGGGCGGCGGCGATGCTCGCGTACGCGCGCAGCGTCTCGCCCGTCTCCTACCTCGGCAAGGTCAAGGCACCCACCCTGCTGGTCCAGGGCCAGACGGACAGCCTGTTCAACCTGAACGAGGCGACCGCCACGTACCGGACGCTCACGTCGCAGGGCACCACGACCAAGATGATCTGGCAGTCCTGGGGACACAGCGGCGGCCAGGTGCCCGGTGAACTCGACCTGGGTGAAGGGAATCTGGAGACCAGCTACGTCGGACAGCGTGTCCTCGCCTGGTTCGACCGCTACCTCCGGCACCACAAGAAGACCGACACCGGGCCGGAGTTCGCCTACTACCGCGACTGGGCGAGTGGCTACGGCACCGCGGCCGCCGTGCCCGCGCTGTCGCAGAAGGTCTACCTCTCCGGTGACGGCAGACTCGTCGACAACCGCTCCAAGGTCGCCCGCGGCAGCCGTCAGTACACCAACGGGCTTGTTCCCACGAGCCATTCGGAGAGCTCGCTGGCCGGCCTCATCGGACTGCCCGACCCCGAACCGTACGACACCAAGGGCACCTACCTCGGCTGGACCAGCGCCCCGCTGACCTCCGCCGTCGATGTCGTCGGCGCGCCGAAGGCCACGCTGAGGGTCGTCTCGCCGAAGACGGAGCGGGTGCAGAACAGCGGTGACGCCGCCGACAAGCTGGTCCTGTTCGCCAAGGTGTACGACGTGGCACCGGACGGCTCCAGGACCCTGGTGAACCGCCTCGTGTCGCCGGTGCGGGTGCCGGACGTCACCCGGTCGTTCACCGTGCACCTGCCGGGCATCGTGCACCGGTACGCAGCGGGCCACCGGCTCGAGTTCGTGATCGCGGCCAGCGACAGCGCGTACGTGGGCAACCGCGGCATCAAGCCGGTCACGGTCGTCAGCGCCCCGGACGACACGGGCGTGCTGGAGCTGCCCGTGGTCGCCGGCCGGGTGAACTGACACCGGGCGGACCGGCAGAGGGCCGCCCGACGGCGGCCGGACCGTCACCCGTACGGCCGCGCACCACCGCCCCCGGGGCGCCTGAGGGAGACATCCTGGTGGCGGGGGCGGTGGAGCATCAGGACCAGGGAAGGGGCCGGCCAATGAGCCCGAAGGACGTGTCGAGCGGCGCCAAGGGCTCCACCGGGCCGTTCACGCCGTCCCGCATCGTCGTTCTCGTCCTCGCCATCCTGTCGATCGTCTTCATCGTCGAGAACACCGGCGAGGTCACCCTCCGTCTGCTGGTCCCCCTGGTGACGCTGCCGCTCTCGCTGGCGCTGCTGGCGATGTTCGTCGCCGGGATGGTGTGCGGCGGCTACCTCTTCCGCCGTCGCCCGAAATGAGCCCGCCCGAGCCGTCCGGTTGTCCGGGCAGGCTCATCCGCGGCGGGGTCCGTACCGCCGTGAACGGGAACCGCCCCGGCCGCACAGAAGTGCAGCCGGGGCGGTTCGGACGGCCCTGCCCGGGGGACAGGACGGCGCTGTTCTAGCCGAGGGACGCGATGGCCTCGTTGAACGTCGCCGACGGACGCATGGCGGCCGCGGCCTTGGCGGCGTCCGGGCGGTAGTAGCCGCCGAGGTCGACGGGCGAGCCCTGCACGGCGATGAGCTCGTCGACGATCGTCTGCTCCTGCTCGGTCAGCGTCTTGGCGAGACCGGCGAACGCCTCCGCGAGCTGCGCGTCGTCCGTCTGCTTCGCCAGCTCCTGGGCCCAGTACATCGCCAGGTAGAAGTGGCTGCCGCGGTTGTCGATACCACCCAGCTTGCGGCTCGGCGACTTGTCCTCGTTGAGGAAGGTGCCCGTGGCGCGGTCGAGGGTGTCGGCGAGGATCTGGGCACGCGCGTTGCCCGTGGTCGTCGCGAGGTGCTCGAAGCTGGCCGCGAGGGCGAAGAACTCGCCGAGGCTGTCCCAGCGCAGGTAGTTCTCCTTGACGAGCTGCTGGACGTGCTTCGGGGCGGAGCCGCCGGCACCCGTCTCGAAGAGACCGCCGCCCGCCATCAGCGGGACGACCGACAGCATCTTCGCGCTGGTGCCGAGCTCCAGGATCGGGAACAGGTCGGTCAGGTAGTCACGGAGCACATTGCCGGTGACGGAGATCGTGTCCTCGCCGCGGCGGATGCGCTCCAGGGAGAACGCCGTCGCCTTGACCGGCGACATGATCTCGATCTGCAGACCCTCGGTGTCGTGGTCGGCGAGGTACGTCCGGACCTTCTCGATGAGGGTGGCGTCGTGCGCACGGTCCTCGTCGAGCCAGAACACGGCCGGGGCGCCGGTCGCACGGGCGCGGGTGACGGCGAGCTTGACCCAGTCCTGGATCGGCAGGTCCTTGGCCTGGCAGGCGCGGAAGATGTCGCCCGGGCCGACCTGCTGCTCCAGTACGACGTTGCCCGCCTCGTCGACGAGGCGCACGGTGCCCGCGGCGGGGATCTCGAACGTCTTGTCGTGGCTGCCGTACTCCTCGGCCTTCTGCGCCATGAGGCCGACGTTCGAGACCGAGCCCATGGTGGACGGGTCGTAGGCGCCGTGCGCACGGCAGTCGTCGATGACGACCTGGTACACGCCGGAGTAGCTGCTGTCCGGGAGGACGGCGAGGGTGTCGGCCTCCTGGCCGTCCGGGCCCCACATGTGGCCGGAGGTGCGGATCATGGCCGGCATGGAGGCGTCGACGATGACGTCGCTCGGGACGTGCAGGTTGGTGATGCCCTTGTCGGAGTCGACCATGGCGAGGGCCGGGCCGTCGGCCAGCTCGGCGTCGAAGGACGCCTTGATCGCGGCACCGTCGGGCAGCGCGTCCAGACCCTTGAGGATGCCGGCGAGGCCGTCGTTCGGGGACAGACCGGCCGCGGCCAGCGTCTCGCCGTACGCGGCGAAGGTCTTCGGGAAGAAGGCGCGGACCACGTGGCCGAAGATGATCGGGTCGGAGACCTTCATCATCGTGGCCTTCAGGTGCACGGAGAACAGCACGCCCTCGGCCTTGGCCCGGGCGATCTGCGCGGTCAGGAACTCGCGCAGCGCGGCGGCGCGCATGACGGACGCGTCCACGACCTCGCCCGCGAGGACCGGTACGGACTCACGCAGGACGGACGTGGTGCCGTCCTCGCCCGCGAGCTCGATGCGCAAGGTGCCCGGCTCGGTGATCACGACGGTCTTCTCGGTGGAGCGGAAGTCGTTGACGCCCATGGTCGCGACGTTCGTCTTCGAGTCGGCCGTCCAGGCGCCCATGCGGTGCGGGTGCGTCTTGGCGTAGTTCTTGACCGAGGCGGGGGCGCGACGGTCGGAGTTGCCCTCGCGCAGGACCGGGTTGACCGCGCTGCCCTTGATCTTGTCGTAGCGCGCGCGGACGTCCTTGTCCTCGTCCGTCTGCGGGTCGTCCGGGTAGTCCGGCAGCGCGTAGCCCTGCTGCTGCAGCTCGGCGATGGCCGCCTTCAGCTGGGGGATCGACGCCGAGACGTTCGGCAGCTTGATGATGTTCGCGCCGGGCGTCTTGGCCAGGTCGCCGAGCTCGGCGAGTGCGTCGTCGATGCGCTGGTTCTCGTCGAGGCGCTCGGGGAAGGTGGCGATGATCCGGCCCGACAGGGAGATGTCGCGGTTCTCCACGGTGACCCCGGCCGTCGAGGCGTACGCCTCGATCACCGGCAGGAACGAATACGTGGCGAGGGCCGGGGCCTCGTCGGTGTGCGTGTAAATGATGGTCGAGTCAGTCACCGGGTGCTCCGCTCCACGTCTGCAACATTGCTTGACATCAAGATATCCCGTGACGGCCGCCCGTTCGACAGTGCCCTGCCCCGACCGGCGGTGGAATGCGCCGACGGCGGTCGTCGGGGCACAGGACCGGTGCCGGCGGGCCGGGTGCCGTCAGGACGACGAGGCCGCCGGCGCCGGGTCCGCGCCGTTCGTGCCCAGGGTGTGGGGAGGCAGCGCCTGCTGTGCCCAGATGACCTTGCCGTCAGGGGTGTACCGCGTGCCCCAGTGCTCGGCGATCCGGGAGACGAGGAACAGCCCGCGGCCACCCTCGTCCATCGTGGCCGCGTACCGAAGATGGGGTGAGGTGCTGCTGCCGTCGGACACCTCGCAGATCAGGGTGCGGTCACGCAGCAGCCGCACCCGGATCGGTGCCGAGGCGTGCCGGATGGCGTTGGTGATCAGTTCGCTGAGTACCAGTTCCGTGGTGAACGCCAGATCCGACAGGTCCCAGTCGTCGAGTTTCTCCGCGACGGCGGCGCGGAGCTCGCCCACGGCGGCCGGATCGAACGGAACGTCCCATTCGGCGATCTGGTCGGCGGCAAGCGCGCGGGTGCGGGCGATGAGCAGGGCGACGTCGTCCTTGGCCTGGGTGGGAAGGAGCGCGTCGAGCACGGCCCGGCAGTGTTCTTCGGGCGAACGACCGGGATGGGCCAGGGCCCGGCGGAGGAGCTCCATCCCCACGTCGATGTCCCGGGTGCGGTCCTCGATCAGCCCGTCGGTGTAGAGGACCAGCTGGGCGCCCACGGCCAGATCCAGTTCCGCGGTCTTGAACGGCATGCCGCCCAGGCCCAACGGCGGCCCGGCAGGGAGGTCGGGAAACTCCACGCTGCCGTCGGTGTGGACCAGCGCGGGCAGATGATGCCCGGCGCGGGCCATGGTGCAGTGCCGGGAGACGGGGTCGTAGATCGCGTACAGGCAGGTGGCGCCCACGACCCCCGCGTCGTCCGTGGCGCTGCCCTCCTCCTTGTCGATGCGGTCGACGAGGTCGTCGAGGTGGACGAGGATCTCGTCGGGCGGCAGATCGAGCGTGGAGAAGTTGTGCACCGCGGTGCGCAGCCGCCCCATGGTGGCGGCGGCGTGCAGCCCATGGCCGACCACGTCACCGACGACCAGCGCGACGCGACTGCCCGAGAGCGGGATCACGTCGAACCAGTCACCACTGACTCCGGACTGTGCGGGCAGATAGCGGTGGGCGACGTCCAGGGCGTTCTGCTCGGGAAAGGCGCGGGGCAGCAGGCTGCGCTGCAGCATCACGGCCAGGGCGTGTTCGCGGGTGTAGCGGCGCGCGTTGTCGATGCTGACGGCCGCACGGGCGACCAGCTCCTCGGCGAGTGACCGGTCGTCCTCGTCGAACACCTCGGACTCCCGCAGGCGCCAGAAATTGGCCAGGCCCAGAAGCACGCCCCGCGCCTGCAGCGGTGTGGTGAGCAAGGAGTGGATTCCGTACGCGACGACGGCGTCCGTCCGTTCCGGGTCCTGGGCGCGCCACTCGGGTGCGCAGGACAGGTCGGGCACCACCACCGACCGGCCGGTGGCGAATCCGCGTGCCTGAGGCGTGGAGGGCAGAAAGGAGATGTGCGCGCCGAGCGGGTAGAGGGGGTGGTCGTCGCGCACACCGCTGACGGCGGTGCGGCGCATCTCGTCGGCCGCACCGGTCGGCTCCTCGCCGTGCAGGACGGGCTCGGCGAGGTCCACCGTGACGAAGTCCGCGAACCGGGGGACGGCCGTCTCGGCCAGTTCCTCGCTCGTGCGCGTCACGTCCAGGGTGGTGCCGATGCTCCCCCCCGCGTCGTACAGCAGCCTGAGGCGCGCGTTCGCCGATTCCACCTTGCCCGACAGCGCGAGGAGCTGCGTGGAGTCGCGCATGGTCGCCACCGTTCCCAGGGCGACTCCGTCGTAGTCCGTGAGCTGCTGGTTCACCACCAGCATGTGCTCCCCCGCCGGGTAGACCTCGTCCGTGGCCACGCGGCCGGAGGTGAGCAGTTCCGCGGTGGCCGGGTCGAGGTTCTCCAGTTCTCCGACGGGTCGTCCCTGGGCGTCGGGCGGCAGATCGAGAAGCCGTTCGGCTTCGTCGTTCGCCAGCAGCAGCCGACCGTCGCTCCCGACGATGAGCACTCCTTCGCGCACGGAGTGCAGCACCGCGTCATGGTGTTCGTACATCCGGGTCATCTGGGCGGGATCGAGCCCGTGGGTCTGCCTGCGCAGCCGTCTGGCCACCAGCGCGGTCCCGCCCGTGGCCAGGGCGAGCGCGGCTCCTCCGCTGACAAGGATGACCGTCATCTGGCGGTTGAGCGCGTTGGCGACGCTCTCGATCTTCAGGCCGGCAGCCACCAGGCCCACGATCGAGTTGTCGGGTGCGTCGACGGGGACCACGGCCTGTACTTCACGGCCGAGAGGGCCCTGGACGCTCTCGACATGGACCTTGCCTTCCAGCGCGGGCTGGATGTTGCCGACGAATTTCTTGCCGATCAGACCCGGAATGGGGTGGGTGTAGCGAGTTCCGTGGGTGTCCATCACCACGATGAAGTCGACGCCTGCCAGCTTCCGCGCCTCCTCGGTCAGCGGTTGCAGCTCCTTGGAGGGATCGGGAGCTTCCAGTGCCTCCACAATCCCCGGGGAGTGTGCGAATGCCTCCGCCGCGGCCACTGAACGACGTTGCGCCTCCTCCTCGCTGTCGTGCAGCGACTGGAGGACCAGGGCCACAACCGCGCCCGCCACGAGCAGGACGATGACCACCGCCTGTAGCAGAAATACCTGCCCGGCCACGCTTCGCGGAAGCCTGCCGCGCGGTGACCGCACCGGTCCACTGCGGGACCGGTCGGAAGGGTCGACCATGGCGATATTTCTAACACTTTCTGGCTATCCATGCCGTTTTGCGTGATTCATCGCCCGATTGCCATCGACCGGCTCGGTACCGGCCCCGGCTCCGCACAGGGCAGGCTGGGAGGCACACTCCTTTATGGCGACGACGAGGTGTACCTCTGGCGTCTTTTTCCCATCGTGCGCCACAGCACAGGACCGCGCCCGTCGGGCCGGGAACCGCACGGTCCAGACCTGCTCGGGCGTGATTTCAGTGCGCCCGGACCGAGGCGGTGCCCTGGTCACTGACGATGTATGCGATCGACGCCCGTTGCGCGCTGTCGCAGCCGTCGGCTGTCGATGCGGTCGCATGGAACGGTCCGCGGTCCAGGACACCCGAGGCGATGCCGCTCGGCGCGCCGCCGGGGGAGACGTACACCGAACCGGGGCGTCGTCCCCCGCCCGGCCGAGCGGGGTTCCTCTCCCCCAGCGGGTGCGACCGCACCGGCGCCGGTCGAGCGCCGTCAGCCTCTGTGCGCGGTCACCGTCAGACGCCCGGTGCCGGTGAGCAGGTCGTCCAGCTGGAGCGAGTCGGCGGTCACGAGTCCCGCCGACACCCGCTGCTGCGGGAAGCGGGAGTGCAGCCACTGTCCGAGCCCGGACGCGTCGAGCGGCCCGGCGGGCACCTCCTCGTTCCGACCGCCCGAGACGCTCCATCGGGCCGGAGTGCCGAACACGGCCCGCTCCAGCCGCTCCAGCCACGTGACGAGAGCCCGCCGCCGACCCGCGTACGCGGTGGCGTGCACGGCCGGATCCAGCAAGGGACGTGCCCAGATGGCGAGCTCGGTCGCCGCGCCCTCGGCCCGGAGTTCGGGCGTGCGCCTGCGCGTGATGCTCAGCTGCGCACTGCCGTGCTCGATCCGCACGACCCGAATCCGGCTGCCCGAGCCCACCACTCCGGACCCGGCCCATATCCCGAGCCCGGTGAACGGCGATCCGTCCGGCACTCCTCCGGGACTCCAGACCCGCTCCAAAGCGGCGAGGGCCTCGGCGAGTTCGTGCACAGTGCCGACGGTTGACTCCTCCACGACCCGCGGATCGCGGAGCAGCACGGTGTCGTCCGCGAGCCGCTCGGCGGACGAGATCAGGGAGACCACCGAGGTGGGGTTCCCGAACCGGCGCAGCCGCGACTCCAGAGTGTCCAGACACAGCCGGATGCCGTCGGGCCGGCCGAGCAGCCCGCCGGCGAGCGGCCGCGCGAAGGGCGCTTCCGATCCGCCGCGCGCGGGGACAGGCCGGGGGAGCAGGGGTGACAACTGGGTGAGCCATGCGTCGAGCTCGGCGAAGTTCCGCACGGGCGCCGCCAGCCGGACACTGCCGCCCGGCTCGGCCTGCGCCCGCAGCAGCGGTGGGCCCGGCGGGCCCACGGGCACGGGCATGATCTCCACGCCCGGCGACGACAGCTCGAGGCCGTGCGTCGTGGAGACGTACAGTGCTGTCACCCCGGCACCACGGAACACGTCCGCGAGCCCGGCGGCATCGAGTCCGGAGTGCAGCTCCCTGCCGTAGGGCTGGTCGGGCCACTGCACATCCCCGATGACCCGGAAGCCGCCGTCACCGACGAGACACCTGCGCACCCACTCGATCCACGCATCAAGTGACTGCTCGCCGTCCCGCCAGACCAGCCCTCCGCCGCCGCCCATGACTGCCTCCCCGTATCGGATCCCGGCCACCCACCGATGGCAGGGGACAGGGTGTCCGCGGTCCGGCGGGTGGCGCAAGCGGTCCCCGGGGGAGAGAGCTGGTGCTGCATCGCGGTCGTCCGTCCCGCCGGCATCAGGCCGGCGAAGAGGCCCCGACGGCATGCCGGGCCCGGGTGTTGTGCTGCTCGGCCCAGGCGTGGAGTGTTGTCATGCAGGCGTGATCCAGGTGCCGAAGCCCGGCCAGATCCAGCTCGACGGTACGTTCCTTCGGGACATCCGCGAGGGTGTCCAGAATCCGGGGCAGCCGCAGGAAGGTGGCGTTGCCCTGGAGCCGGACCCGGATCGGGCCTGCCGCGGGGTCGATGCTGTCGATGTGCACGTGAGAGGTGGCCCAGGCCGTCTTGACGATCGCGAGCAGCAGCCCGATCAGCACACCCTCGAACATGTTGGTCAGCACGATCCCTCCGGCGGTGACGGCCAGCACGACGGCCTCACCGCGGTGCTCGCGCCAGAGCGGGCCCAGTTCGCTCACGGGCAGCAGCTTCCAGCCCGCGTACACGAGGATGCCCGCGAGTGAGGCGCTGGGGATGACGCCGAGTGTCGCGGGCAGGAGCGCGGCGAACAGCAGCAGCCATGCACCGTGCAGCACGCGGGATGCCTTGGTGCGTGCCCCTGCCTGGACGTTGGCCGCGCTGCGTACGATCACCGCGGTCATCGGGAGTGCCCCGAGCAGCCCGCAGACGGTGTTGCCGGCTCCCTGGGCCATGAGTTCCTTGTCGTAGTGGGTGCGGGGCCCGTCGTGCAGTCGGTCCACCGCTGCCGCGCTGAACAGGCTTTCGGCGGAGGCGATGAGGGTGAACGCCACGATCGTGCTGAGAACCCCGAACTCGGCCAGGCGACCGAAGGCGTCGGCCCCCGGCGGCTGGACCGAGTCGAGCAGACCCTGCACCTGGACCCGGGCGACCGGCAGGTCGAAGGCTGCTGCGGCGGCGGCCGCCATCGCCACCGCGGCGAGCGGCGCGGGGACGAGCTGTGCCTTGGCCGGCAGCCGTTTCCAGAGCATCACGACGGCGATGGTTCCTGCCCCGATGCCCACGGCGGTCACGGCTGTGGGAGAGCCGAGCGACCGGGCGGCCAGGCCGGGCAGCCCGGCGAGATTCGCCGCGCTCGTGCCGGGGGCCTTCGTGTCGGTCAGGGCGTAGAGCTGCCCGACGATCAGTACCAGCCCGATGCCCGCCAGCATGCCGTGGATGACGGCGGGCGAGATCGCGCGGAACCAGCGTCCCCACTTCAGGACACCCATGAGGAGTTGGAGCAGTCCGGCGGCGAGGACCAGTACGCCGAGGACGGGCAGTCCGAATTCCTTCACGGCGGTGTGGACGAGGACGGTCAGGCCGGCGGCCGGCCCGCTGACCTGGAGGCTGCTGCCGGGCAGCAGGCCGGTGAGGAGTCCGCCCACGATGCCGGTGAGCAGGCCGAGTTCGGCCGGGACGCCCGAGGCGACGGCGACGCCCACGCACAACGGCAGGGCGACGAGAAAGACGACGAGGGAAGCAGTCAGATCGGTACGCAGAGTGCGCTGGAGCGGAGTGCAGATGGCGGGCATGGCGTTCTTTCGTCGGAGGGGAAGGAACGTCGCGTTGTCGCGACCGGACGGTGCGGCGGGTGGCCGTCGTCCGGGCGGGTTCACAGGGGCCGGAAGCCGGTCTTCCGGGGCGGTCGGCCGGGACCTCGCCGGTGCTGACGGCGCTGTACCGGGCATGCAGGCACAGCCGCCCGGATGCCGGCGCCGGGCGACCCGCGGGGTGGCTGCGCCGGTCGTCGAGCCGGGCCGTCAGGTGCCGCCGGACGACGACGGTCCGGCCATCTCCCGGCGGCCGGGTCCGCCATGGTGCTTCGCCGGCTCGTGGATGCCGAAGAAACCCGATGTCCGGTGCGGCCACGCACGAGGGCGTCAGTGGAAAATGGCGGCGAGCCGACGCAGGGCGTCCGAGACGGGGCGCGCCGGCCGACGATGCTCTGCAACCCGAGGGCCGGTGAGCGCGTCCGGCACGGGAGGTTGCTCCTCTGCCACGGATCGGTCGGCCGAGGAGCACACGGCGCTCACGGGTGTGCGTGTCTGCGTGCGTCCGGAGCGAGTGGCTTCGGCCTGTACCAGTGCGCAGACAGCGGCATAGACGTCGATGGGCATGGCGGATCCCTTGCGGTGCTGGTCCGGAATGAACGGTGGCAGCGGACCGCCCGTTACCCGTCGGATCTCGGTGGGAGAGCCGGGCGGGCGAGGCAGTCGGGGTCCGTCAGCACCGCAGGACGCCGGCCCGTGACGGCCGTGCGTCAGAAACGACCGAGGAGCCGGCGCAGGCAGGGGCGTTTCCGTGCCCCGCCGGTGTGTCGCCCGACGGCGTGCCGACGATGGCCTTCGCCGGGTGTGCCGCCGCCGAGTGGGACCGCGGTGTGTAGGCCGCGGCAGCGCAACCGGACGCGGCGCCGCCGCCGGGGGACTCACCGCCTTCACCTGAGGTGACCCCGGCGCACGTCGCGGGACAGTTTTCGCCCACGCCGGATGAATGAGCCGTGGAAGCGGCGACGCCGCGGCGGCAGTCGTCTGCGTCGGATGCCGGCATGTGGATCGGGCCGGGTGTGAACATCGAGTGCACGAAGGCCAGCAGGACGATGAGCACCACGGCGCGCAGACCACCGCATGGCGCGGCGTGCGCTCTGCCGATGGTGTGCCTCATGTGGATCTCCATTGCTCCCAGCCAGCAAACCCCTGCGAGGCGGAGAACAGCACGCCGAAGGCCACCAATGGGAAGGACATTCGCCCGACCGGGCGAACGGGGTCACCCCTTCCTCGGTCCACACGCGCGGCATCGTCCACGCCGGCAACACCCTCGGTGGGGGTGAGGAAGGCGACGCCACCGCGATGGTCCGGTCCACGCCGGTCCTCGTCACCATCGCCGCATTCCGATGGCTACGCCCGCAGTGACGCCCAGCAGGCCGCCGCCGTTCGACGAGCCGTTGGCACCTGGGGGCCGGTGGCTTCCCTTCAGCAGGTCGCACGGCGCGCTTCGCCCGCTGCTTCACATGAGGCAGAGGTCCGGAAGCAGTGGGAGGTGGAGGTCGATGAGGCCATCACACTCGTCCGGCTTCTGCGGCGCTGTCGGCTTCGGTGGGAGAGGTGGCGGCGTCGTGGTGGGGGACGTGCTCGGGCCGGGTGCGGTGGTCTCGGGCGCGCCGGGCGCAGTCGTGCTGCCCGGGGCGGTGGTGCCTTCGGTGGGCTCGGCCCGGCCCCCGTCACCGGAGGCGGACGTGCTGCTGGTCCCGGGCGTGGGCTCGCCCTCGACGGGGGCCACCGATCCGGGGCCGGAGAACGTGCGTGTGTCGCTGTCGTCATGGGTGACGGCTGCGTCGTCACCGTCCTCGGCCGGGCTGCGCTCCGCCTCGTGACTGTGCCCCTTCTCGTCCTGGCCGGCGTCCGGGACGGAGCCCGATGAAGCGGTGGGCGGCACGGCGGTGGCAGTTCGGGGTGTGCCTCCGCCCGGCGTCAGGACGAGCGCGACGGCGACGGCGACGGCGGCGGCGGTCACCGCGATGGTGGCGGCGCGATGCCCCTTCCAGACGGGCTGGGCTCGGTCACCGACGGAGGCGCTCAGTTGGGTGGTGGTCTCTCGATATCTCTGATGCACCCATTGGAAGAGGAACACCGCCAGGGCGAGGGCCCCCAGGATTCCGGCCAGCGCAACACCTGACACAGCTGCTCCCAAGACACTGGATGGTGACCTGGGGTACATGATTGTTCGCCCATGGTGACTTTTCCGGGCATGTTCGAATCCGTGACATCACCGTGACATGGGGTCGCCTGGCTCGACGGCGGCTGCTGCGGCGACGTCGGCGTGGAGTGCGGACCGCAGCCACTCATGGGCGGCCCCGAGGGTCGGGTCGGGCGAGCCGGACACCTCGCCGGTCAGCTCCCAGTACCGCTCGACCAGCGGATCGGCGGCCTGCGCCAGCAGCCCGCTGAGCCTGCGGCGGAACACGGGTCCGTCCCGCAGGCCACGCGATTCGGCATGGGCCGCGACGAAGCAGTCGAGCGCCTGCCCCCGGGCCGGCGTCCGGTTCGCCTTCAGGTGGGGGGCGGCCAAGACGTACGCGTCGAAGAGGCCGTCGTACAGCACGTCGGGGCGGTGGACCACGTCGGTACGGTTGCCCGCCGGCCGGCGTGGATCGGTGGACGGGCAGGGGGCGGTGGCGATGGCGTGCAGCTGGGCGAAGCTCAGCACCTGGGCGGGCGTCGGATCCGTCGGCGGCTGCGGGACCGCGTACTCGAGGATCGAGGAGACCAGACGGGGCGACAGCCGGACGGGCAGCGCGCCCCGCCAGAAGCGGGCCATCGGCGCCGTACTGGGTGGGGCGGACACCGCGCCGACCAGTCGCAGGCGCTCGGCGCGCTCTTCGGCCGGGCACTCGCGGACGAGCTGCAGGGCGGCCTCCCGCCACCGCAGGGCGGTCAGTTGCGAGCCGAGCCTGCTCAACTGACCGTCGATGGCCTTCTCCAGTGCGTCCGGCAGCCCTTCACCGTGGTCGAGCACCCGGCCCACCTCCGGCACCGGCAGATCGAGGGTGCGCAGCGAGCGGATCAGCCGCAGCCGCTCCAGCGCCTCGGGCCCGTAACGCCGGTGGCCGCCGGAACTGCGGGAGGCCTCGGGCAGCAGGCCCCGGTCGGAGTAGAAGCGGACGGTCTTCACGGTGACGCCCGCCCGCTCGGCGAGCTCACCGATGCTCAACGCGCCGTCGGAAAACACCACTTGAACCTCCCTCAGGGGGAGTTCCTACCGTACCCGTGAGCGCGGACGCCCTGTACGGCCGACCGCGCGGACCGATCTGTGCAAGGAGGCGATCATGACGGTGTTCGTACTGGTCTCCGGCCCCTTCACCGGGGGCTGGATCTGGCGGGAGACGGCCCAGCGGCTGCGTGAGTCGGGGGCCGAGGTGCATCCGCTGACCCTCACCGGTCTGGGTGAGCGTCTCCAACAGGACGGAGCAGCAACCGACTTGGAGACGCACATCGAGGACGTGGTGCAGCTGATCGACCACCTCGACGCGCCGGAGCTGGTGATGGTCGCCCACGACTACGCCATCCACCCGGTGCTGGCCGCCGCCGACCGACGACCGAAGCGGATCGGCCGGATCGTCCATCTCGACGCGGGCCTGCCGCAAGACGGTGACGCAGCCCTTGCTCTCGTCCCGGACCAGGAGGTCCGTGAGCGGCTGCTGCGCCCGGACGGGCCGGCCGAGCACGACTGGCGCATTCCGGTGCCCCGCCCGGACGAGTGGCAGCGCTGGGGCAGTACGGCCGGCCTCTCGGATGAGGCGCTGGCCGGACTGTCCCGCGACGCCGCACCGCATCCGTCCGGCACCCTCGTACAGCCGCTGCGGCTGACGGGGGCGCTCGCCGGACTGCCCAGCACCGGCATCTTCTGCACCTCGCCGGGGGAGTCCGGGACGAACGCCGCGGGCGGGATGACGATCGCCATGGTCGAGGCCTTCGCGCGGACCGGGCTGCCGCAGTTCCGCGCGCTCGCCGATCCCGCGGTCACCTTCTTCGAACTCGCCACCGGGCACTGGCCCATGCTCTCCGCCCCCGCCGAACTGGCCGCCGTCCTGTTGCGGGCGGCCGCAGGCGAGGGGCACCGGATCACCGTGAGCCGCGACGAACAGCCCCTCTATCTGAAGCCCTTCGTGCTGGACGTCCCCGAGCGGCCGCACGAGCGCACGGGCGCGGTCGACCTCTTCCTGCCGGACGTGGACGGGCCGCGGCCCGCCGTCGTGTTCGTCCACGGCGGCCCCGTCCCCGCCGAGGTGCGCCCCACTCCGCGGGACTGGCCGCTCTACACGGGCCACGCCCGGTACGCGGCGAGCAGGGGCGTCGTGGGTGTGACCGTCGACCACGGCCTGCACGCCCTCACCGACTACGCGCAAGCCGCCGGGGACATCGCCACGGCCGTCGAGCTCGTCCGGGCGGACCCGCGGGTGGACGCCGACCGCATCGCCGTGTGGTTCTTCTCCGCCGGCGGGCTGCTTGCCGCCGACTGGCTCGCCGCACCGCCGCCCTGGCTGCGCTGTGTGGCCGCGAGCTATCCGGTCCTCGCACCGCTCCCCGGGTGGAGCCCCGTGGACGCGCGGTTCCGCCCCGTCACCGCCGTCCGGTCGGCCGGAGAGTTGCCGATCGTCCTCAGCCGGGCCGGCCTGGAGCAGGCCGAAATCGCGGCCACCGTGGCGGACTTCCTGGCCGCCGCCGAGGACGTCGGCGCCCGGATCGAGATTGTCGACGTCCCCTCCGGCCACCACGGCTTCGACGCGGCCGACCACATCGACGACTCCCGCCATGCCGTGGCCGCGGCCCACCACGCGGTCCTGGCCCACCTCCAGGCCTGACCGCTGCCGAGCGGCGCGAGCAGGGTGCGGCCGGTGGAGGCCGTCGCTGCCCGGTGCCGTCGGCACCGCTCACCCGGAGGGCGCGGGTGGCGCCGCCGGGCACGCCGGCCACGCGTCGGCCGGGCGTGGTTAAAGGCACATGCAGCGTCCCCTATTCCCGGGAGGGTTGAGCAACGTCCGTGGTTCCGCCGGTGGCTGTCCGGTCGGGGGCGGGCGGGGCGGCCGGCTGGACCACCACGGTGAGCAGGGTCGCGGTGAGCGCGCTCGCGACGGCGAGCGTGGCGGCAAGGCGGCGACGCGCCTCTTCGTCGGTACGGCGGGTCGGTCTGCGATGGCGTGCCACGGGGATGGGCTCCTGGGAGTACTCGGGGCGCGGGATTCCGGCCGGGGTTCGACCGGGGGGCAAGGGGCAGGGTGGGCTCGGGCCCCCGGTCAGAGAGGTCCGGCAGATCGTGGAATCGTGCCGGGGCCACCCGGGTTCAAGTCGGTCGGCGTTCGCCGGCAGCCCAGGGTGTGCCGGATGACCAGAGCGCGCCTCTGGGACAGCCCTTAGGCCAACGCGAAGCATTCGCTGTGGATTCGGTTCTCCGGTACGCCCGCCCGCAGCAGCGCCGCGGTCGCGGCTTCGGTCATGCCGGGCGGCCCGCACAGATACACATCGTGCTCGGTGAGCCCGGGCACGAGCTGGCGCAGCGCCTGCGGGGCGAGTGGGTCGAAGGCCGCGTCGGAGGGGCCGAGCAGATAGTGCAGCGCCGCCCCGCGCTCCCGGGCGATCTCGTCAAGTTCGCTGCGCAGCACGAGCTGGGTGGCGTCTGCCGCGCGGTACAGGAACGTGAGGTCTCCCGGGTCGCCGGGCAGCACCTCGAACAGCGCCCGCATCGGTGTGATCCCGACGCCTCCCGCGAGCAGCAGCACCTTGCGCCGGGTGCGGCGGTGCGCGGTCATCGCCCCGAACGGCCCGGTGGACCACACCCGCGTGCCCGGCCGGAGGCGGCGCATCCGGCGGGTGTGGTCGCCGATCGTCTTGACGGTGACGCGCAGGGTGTCGTCGCGGACGGGCGCGGAGAGCGAGAACGGCAGGGCCGTGTGCCACAGCCTGCGTTGCAGGAACCGCCAGCGGAGGAACTGGCCCGCCTCTGCGTGGAGTTCGTCGAGCCCCGTCCCCCGCATCACGACGGAGATGACGTCCGGGCCTTCCCGGTGCACCGCCACGACGCGCAGACCGTGGCGCAGCGCCTGCCGTACGGGGACGACGGCCCGGTACCAGAGCAGCAGAACAGCGACGGTCGTATGCATCATCGCCCACAGCCACCCGGCCACGACGGTCCCCGCGACGTCGGGCCCGGCCAGCTGGTGCGCGAAGGCGAGTGCCGCGCCGAGGTAGGTGAGCAGGTGGACGGCGCGCCAGGTCTCGTGCCGCACCCGGCGGCGTACGGCACGGGCGGACACCGCTCCGACGGTGATGAGCAGCACCGTTCCGGCTGCGACGGCCGCGATGCCGTCGTAGCCGAGGAGTTCCTCGGTGGCGGCGAACAGATCCGTGCCGGTGTGGGCGGCGTAACCGCACAGGGCGAGCAGCGCGTGCCCGAGACACAGGCCGAGGACGTGCCGGCCGCCGAGCGCATGCCACCGGGCGAGCCGGTCGGCACCGACGCCGTGCTCGATCGCGGGTATCCGCGCCATGAGCAGCAGCATGACCAGGATGCCGTACCCGGCGAGCAGTCCACTGAGATGTGCGCCGGTGGCGAAGACCGCATCCAGGCGAGCCGACGGCTCGACCTGGACGGCCCACATCAGAACAACTCCCAGGGCGCCGGCCGTGACTGCGTCCCGGAGGACCCGACGCGAAATCCGCGGCGGCGGCGTGGGCAGGGTGCTGCGGCTTTCGGCCGCCTCGATCGTCACGTCGTCAACCTAGGGCCGGCGCAGGCGGGGAAAGGGCTGGTCGGCGGCGTACGGGAGGTTCTTAAGGCGGCCTTGAGCAACCGCTGACCACGGGTTAATGCTGGGATCGGCCGGGCCATACCGCTACGACGCCGCGGGCGGACGGGCGAGGCCGACGACGGATCCGGGCAGGTCGTGGGCCATGGCCTGATGGGCGGTCACGGCGCCACCGCCCCGTGTGCCGGTGCGGCTACAGTTCAACACTGGCGTAGCGGTGATCGACCGAGGGGGCGCGCGTTGGTCAGACGGGCCAGTACCGATGTCAGTCCACTTCCAGCGCTTTCCGTGCCGCGGTTCGTCGGGCGGGACCGGGAGGTCGCCGCACTCGGCGGAGCGCTCGGGAAACGGCCCGCCGTGGTCCTGATCGACGGTGAGGCGGGCATCGGGAAGTCCCGGCTGTTGCGGGAGTTCCTGGCCTCCCAGGCCGAGCGTGGGTGTCGCGTGGTGGTCGGCGCCTGCCCGGAGCTGCGCGTGCCGTACACGCTGGGGGCGGTCGTGGACGCGGTGCGCGACGGCGTTGACAACGTTGCCACGCTGGGCCTGAGCGGGCTGGGCGGTGCGCTGCGGCCCCTCTTCCCCGAGTGGGCCGACGACCTGCCTCCGGCGCCGGAGCCACTGGAGGACGCGACCGCCGCCCGGCACCGGCTGTTCCGCGCGTTCGTCGAGGTCTTCGGCCGGCTCGACGTCGCGGTGCTGGCAATCGAGGACGTGCACTGGGCGGACGAGGCGACGCTGGAGTTCCTGCTGTTCCTCGTCTCACGCCGACCGCAGACGCTGAGCGTGGTGCTGACCTACCGGCGGGAGGAAGTGCCCGCCGATTCCCTGCTGCTGCGGCTGTCCTCCCGGCCGCCCGCCGACGCGCACCTGGTCAGGCTGACACTGCAGCCGTTCGACGTCGCCGAGACCGCGTCATTCGTCTCGTCGATGCTGGCCGGCGGCCATGTCTCGACCGAGTTCGCGGCCTTCCTGCACGCACGCACGGAGGGTGTGCCGCTGGCGGTGGAGGAATCGGTGCGGCTGATGCACGACCGGGCCGACCTGGTCAGCCAGGACGGCCGGTGGGCACGGCGCCGGCTGGACCGCATTGACGTGCCGCCCACGATCCGCGACGCCATGCTCGAACGCGTCCAGCGGCTCCGGCCCGATACCCGGACCGTCCTGTACGCGGTGTCGGTACTGTCCGGCCCGGCCGACCACACGACCCTGGGGGCGGTCACCGGCCTGCCCGCGGACCGTTTCGCCGCGCAGGCGGCCGAAGCACTCGGCGGCGGCCTGCTGCGTGAGGACAGACCCGGGCAGTGGTCGTTCCGCCACTCGCTGGCGTGTCACGCCGTGTACGACGCCATCCCGGCCGAGGAGCGGCGTGCCATGCACCTGCGTGCGGGCCGGGCGCTGGAGCAATGGCCGGTGCCGCCGGTGGCGCAGTTGGCCCGGCACTTCCGGCTGGCCGGCGAGGTCGAGGCGGCTCGCCGGTACACCGAGCAGGCGGCCGAACTCTGCGTCCAGTCAGGAGACGTGGCCACCGCGGCACTGCTGCTGCACAGCCTGGTGACCACCGTGGCCCTCCCGGCGGAATCTCTGGTCCGACTCGTGACGAAGATCCAGTTCCAGGTGCTGTCCGGCTCCGATCCGTACTCGGAGACCATCGACGCGCTGCGAGCGGCCCTCGGCAGCCAGGTCCTGACGCCGGGACAGCAGGCCCTGGTCCGCTTCCAGGTCGGCCGGGTGCTCATGGTGGCGGGAGAGTTCGAGGCGGGCCGCCTCGAGATACTCGGAGCGGTGCCCCATCTCGCGCCGGACTCGCCGGAAGCCGCGCGCGCCCGCATCCTGCTCGCGCTGCCCCTGGGGAACGCGCGCCCGGTGGCGGAACACCTGCGATGGCTGCACGAGGCGCCGCCGCCGGCCCAGTCGATGGCCTCCCACGAGCGACTGCGCCTGTTCGTGGAACGCACCTTCGCGCTGCTCACGCTCGGCGAGGAGGCCGGCTGGGACGCGGCCCGGCAGATCCCGGACGACGTGTCCGATCCCCGGGCGGCGGCCATCGTCGCGACAGGCCACACGAACGTCGGCGAGGAGGCGACGCGGTGGGGCCGGTACGACGAGGCCAGGGCACGGCTGGCCATCGCCCAGGAACTTGCCGAGCGCCATCAACTCCTGGACTACCTCGACAGCATCGCCTCCTCCCGGGCCCACCTCGACTGGTTCACCGGCGACTGGCCGGGACTCGCCGAACGGACGGCCCGGCTGGTCGACGACGGCGGCGTACGGCTGAAGGACCGGTGCGAGGCCGCGCTCGTGGCGGGCCTGATCCAGGCTGCCGCCGGCGACCGGGAGGCAGCGGAGGCACGCCTGCGCTTCGCCGCGCGCGACGACCAGCAGCGCATCGAGGCCGCGGCCGCGCTGGCACAACTGCGCCTGCGCGACGGCGACGTGGACGAGGCGCTCCGCCTCACGGACCAGTCGGCCGAGATGACCCTCAGCGGTGGCATCTGGTCGCGGGCCGTCGAGTTCGCTCCGGCACGGGTCGCGGCCCTGGTCGCCGCCGGTCGGTTCGGCTGCGCCGCCGACCTGGCCGACACCTTCGAGGGGGCCCTGGGCGACAGGGACGCCCCGGCGCCGCGCGCGTCCCTGGTGCTGTGCCGCGCCATCCTGGCCGAAGCCGGCGGCCGGCTCGCGGACGCCGCCGCGCTGTTCGCCCGGGCGGCCGACGCCTGGCAGGCGCTGCCGCGCCCCTACGACGCCCTCCTCGCACGGGAGGGCCACGCCCGCTGCCTGCTGGCCGATGGCCGCGACGAGACCGCTCTGCCGGTGCTGTCCGACGTCCGGCGAGCGTTGTCGGAGCTCGGCGCCCAGAACGACGCAGACCGGGTGGCACGGTCCCTCGACGAGCGGGGTGGGGACACCCGTGAGTCGCGCGGCCGGGGACGGCCCGGCTACGGCAACCAACTCTCCCCGCGCGAGCTGGAAGTCGTCCGCCTGCTGCTCGGTGGCCGGACGAACCGGCAGATCGCCGACGTGCTGGTCGTGTCCACACAGACCGTGGCCAGCCAGGTGAAGTCATCCATGCGCAAACTGCAGGTGACGACGCGGACCGGGCTCGCCCTCAGGGTCGTGGAGTTGGGACTCGTCGGCGCGCAGGGGCAAACACCGCCGGCCGACGAGTGAATTCACCGCCGTCGCCCGGGACGAAAAAAGGCGCCCGGGCGAACGACGAGTTTTATCCCGCATCTGACCAATCGAACCGGCGCCCGGCCCGGTTGCACACTCGTGCCCATGTTGCCCGCAGAACCGCTCACACCCGGACCGGCGGACGGCCCGGCCGTTTCGGCACGCCGTGCGAAGGACGGACCGGTACCGGCAGGACCGAAGGCCTACCCGGAAGACGCCCCGACCACCGAGGCCGCGGGCGATGCCGCTGTTGCCGGCGAGTACGAACCGCTCTAGCGCGGAGTCCCGTCGTCGGCCCGTGATCGCCGACGTGCTGCACGCCTCCACGCCGGACCCCTCCGAATTCCCCCGTCATTCATCTCACAGGAGACCCATAGATGAGTCGAAGCGCAAGGAAGCGTCTCGGTAGACGCCTGGGCGCGGTGACCGTCGGCCTGACCGTCTTCGGCATGGTCGTGTCGACGACGGCGAGCCAGGCTGCCGAGCCGACCAGGCGGACGCCGATTCCCGGTGTCGTTCAGACGAACAGCCCGACGAAGATCGCCAACGAAGACCTGGCACGAGTCGTTTCGGCGTTCGGCGGGTCCGTCCCGGTGACCCTGATCACCGGCGACAAGGTGCACGTCGGCGTCGACGCTGACGGCAGACCGGTCGTCCGCGACATCGAGAGCGCGGCGCGGCCCGATGGACTCCCGGTCGTGTTCCACACCATCACCCGGCAGGGCCGGGTGTACGCCGTGCCGGACGACGCCCTCGCGCTGGTCGGCAAGGGACTGCTCGACTGGGGACTCTTCGACGTGACCCAGTTGGTGACGCTCGTCGCGGCGGGCAAGGGCGACGCGGTGCCGGTGCTCGTCACCTACACCGGCACGGCCGGCGCCGACCACGCACGGAAGGCCGCCGGGGCGTCCGGCGGCAGGGCGCTGCCCAGTATCAACGGCCGCTCGATGAACATCGCCGACGGCGGCCAATGGTGGCAGCAGGTCCGTGGCAAGACGGCCTCCACGTCCGCCGCCGCCCGGTCCGCCGGGTCCCTGGCCGGGGTCAAGAAGGTCTGGCTCAACGGCCTGGCCCACGTCGACCTCGAGCAGTCGGTGCCGCAGATCGGCGCGCCCGTCGCCTGGGAACGCGGCTACGACGGCACCGGCGTGACCGTGGCGGTGCTGGACACCGGCATCGATGCCACCCACCCGGACGTGTCCGGAAGCATCGCCGGGCAGGTCGACTTCACAGGCAGTCCCACGGGCGCCAAGGACGGGCACGGACATGGCACCCACGTGGCGTCCACGGTGCTGGGCAGCGGCGCTGCGTCCAAGGGGCTGCGCAAGGGCGTGGCCCCCGGCGCCAAGCTGCTGGTCGGCAAGGTGTGCGACGACAACGGGCAGTGCGCTGACGACGCGATCATCGCGGCGATGGACTGGGCCGCGCACTCCGGAGCCAAGGTCGTCAACATGAGCCTCGGCGGTGAACCCACCGACGGCACCGACCCGTTGAGTCAGGCGCTCAACGAGCTCAGCCGCGCCACCGGGGCCCTCTTCGTGGTCGCGGCCGGCAACTCCGGCTTCGTCGCCCAGAAGGTCGTCTCCCCTGGCTCCGCCGACGACGCCCTGACCGTGGCGGCCGTCGACAAGAGCGGCGAGATGGCCGGCTTCTCCAACCGCGGACCGCGGATCGGGGACGGCGCCGCCAAGCCCGACATCGCCGCCCCGGGTGTCGACATCATCGCGGCACGCGCGGCCGGCACGGCCATGGGCAGGCCGGTGGACCAGTACTACACCGCCGCCGACGGGACCTCGATGGCCACGCCCCACGTGGCCGGCGCCGCGGCCATCGTCGCCCAGCAGCACCCGGAGCTGTCCGGTCAGCAGATCAAGGCGCTGCTGATGGACACCGCCTCCGACCTGGGGCACGACATGTACGCCCAGGGCACCGGCCTGGTGGACCTCGCGGCCGCGACCAATCCGCAGATCGTCCCGAAGGGGAACCTGAACTTCGGCCGCCTGGCCTACCCGCAGTCGGCGGTGACGAAGAAGATCACGTACACCAACCGCGGTGACAAGGCGACCACGTTGCATCTGACGATGCCGGTCTCCTTCGCCGACGGGAAGCCGGCCGCGGCGGGGCTGTTCACCCTCAGCACGGACACGGTGGTCGTCCCCGCGGGCGGTTCGGCCGAGGTGTCGGTGACACTCGACGGCAGCGTGCTGGGCGCGGACGGGGCCCATGGTGGCTACAACGGGCTGCTGAGCGCCCGGGACGACTCCGGCGCCATACGGCTGAGCTCAAGGATCCACACCTTTGTCGAGGCCCAGGAGTTCCCGCTGACCCTGAACGTCGTCCCCCCGGCGGGTGCCACCGACGTCCGTTACGGCAGCGCCACCTTCATGCCGGTCGACGGCCAGGTACACCTGCACGCGGGCCCGGTCAGCGTCAACGGTACGGACAGCATGACCGAGCAGCTCTTCCGCGGCACCTATGCGGTGCAGATGCCGGTCAGCTGGCGGGACGCGACCGGTGAGTGGCAGCAAGCCCAGCCGATCGCACCGGAGGTGAGCCTCACCAAGGCGACCACGGTCACGCTGGACCTGCGCAAGGCCAAGCCGCTGAGCGTGCATTATCCGGAGACCACCGAAAGCTACCGGGCGAACGACCTCGTCGACCGGGTCTCGGCTACCGGGGCGTGGGGGATTCAGACGGCCCTCGACGCCGACTACAAGGCCCACGATCCGAACTGGTGGGTACTGCCCACCGGCAAGGTGAGCATGGGCACCCTCACCCACGACTTTTACAGCTCACGGACGACTCCCGTCGTCACCATGCGGACCACGGGCGGAGGCGCCCCCTCCAGCCTGTCCGCCCGCTACGTGACCCCGGACGCCGCGCTGACCGAGTCGCAGGCGTGGCTGCGCGACAACGGTGACCCGAGCATCCGCGACGGCGTGATTCCGGTTCCGCGACTGCCGGTCAAGGGACACCTGCCGGTGGTCCACGCCGGTACCGGCACGGCCGCCGAACTCGCGGACGTCGACGCCCGGGGCAAGCTCGTACTCCTGACGCCGACCGACATCTGCCAGGACACCTGCGACTTCGCGAAGCTCCGGGACGAGCGGGTGGCGGCCGCTGCCGCCGCGGGCGCCGTCGGCGTGCTGGTCGCGGCGCCGGACCTCACCTCGCTGGGCCGCCCCTCGACGCTCGACCAGTGCCTGGACGGGCCGCAGAGCTGTCCGGCGATCCAGCAGTACGGCGAACTGCCCGTGGTGTCCGTCCCCTACGCCGAGGCCGAAGGGCTGATCAAGCGGATCAAGGCCGATCGCTCGCACGTCGGGATCAGTCTCGGCGGCAGCGTCGTGCCGAGGGTTTACGTCGCCAGGTACCACGACGAGGGACAGATCCGGCCGAATGCCTACCGGGTCGAGAAGGACGATCTCGACCGGGTCGACCTCCACTTCCACGCGGCACGGCTCGGAGAGGTCCACCAGCTGAGCTGGAAGCAGTTCCTCCAGGCGACCCCCATCACGTCCGACGTGGAGCTGCCGCACCCGTCCACGCGGCAGACCATGACCGTCCTCGTCAAGCGGGAGGACAACGCCATCAGCCGGTTCACCGCCTCCTGGGCCGAGGTCGGAGGGGACTCCTTCCTGGCGCACAACCGCTCCGAGATGAACGACTTGGTTCTCACCGGCAGGAACGAGATCCACTGGAACGCGGGACCGGCCGTACCGGGGGCCGTGCCGCAGGTGCGGACCAAGTCCGGCTTCTCTGTGGGGGCCGGACCGTGTTCGGGCTGCCGGCAGGGCGACACCTTCTACCCCACCGTCTATCTGACGGGCAGCGGCGGCGGCCGCCAGGCGCTGATCGGCATCGTCGGCGACGAGGTGCTCCAGCACGAGTTCGTCGAGATTCCCTCCTGCGGGCCGGTTCCCTCGCCCGCCGTGCCGAACCTCGACTCCACCTGTGACTTCAAGCTGCTGAACGCGTCCGGTGACGAGATCGAGCGTCACACGCAGCACCTTCCCGACAAGAAGTGGGACACCCTGTGATGGCACGCGAGACAGCCAAGGAGACCGACACGATGAACACCCCTGTGCCATCGGCACGGCGCCGCAGAGGGGCCCTCATGGTGCTCGCCGCCGCGGTGATGCTGGGGCTCTCCGGCTGCAAGGGCGGTGACCTCGTCTCGTACGACCTTCCGGCGAAGTCGGCCCGGTACACGTTCGAGGCGCAGACCAACGAGGTCAAGACGGTGTGGCAGTACACCTCCGCCGAGGCGATCAAGAACGACGCGCCGAAGCTGAGCCCGTGCATGGGCGAGGTGGTCGGCGGCAACCAGGCGGCCTGCCGCCCGGAGCCGCTGATCTTCCTGCGCTACGACTTCGACCTGGCCCTGGACAACACCGTCAAGGCCGGGGAGAACCACGAGATCACCGTCGTCGGCTACTACCAGGAAAGCCTCGCCGCCCTGCCCAAGGTGACCTCCCTGAAGGCGGAGACCACCTTCGACGGGGGCAGGACCTGGCACCCGGCGTCCACCAGGTCCGCCGGGAAGAACACCTTCACCACGACGGTCAAGAACCCTCGGCGGGACCAGGCCGCCAAGGGCGTCGGACTGAGGATCAGCGCGACCGACAGCAAGGGCAACACCGTCAGGCAGACCATCCCCAGCGCGTACACGCTGCGCTGACGGGTGCCGCCGCAGGCGGCGAACCGCCCGTAAGGGCACAGGCCGGGGCGAGGCTGAGTTCTCGCCCCGGCCGTCCGCGCTCCCCGGACGGGGCAGGGGCCGGTGACCGGGCATGTGCGACGAGTCGGATGGGCTGAACGCCCGAGGCGGTCTGCAGTCCTGGGGGCGTCGGCGCGTATGAGACGAGGGGCGCTGCGGGTCCGGCTCGAGCGGTACGAGCGATCGGCGAGCTGGACCGGTTCAAGGGTGAAGGTGCCGATGCCGGCGTTGAATTCCTCGTCCGTCTCCTCTCCGCGAGTGACCCGTGCGGCCGGCGACGGGTAGAAACGCGGAACGGGCCGCGCCCCTCGAAGAGGAGCGCGGCCCGTTCGTGCTGTCACACGGGTGTGGATCAGAACATGAGGCGGTAGGTGTTCCAGCCGCCGCCGATCTTCACACGCGCCTTGTACGGGGCCGCGGCGTTGCCGGTGCCCGAGTAGCGGTACAGCACGCCGGAGCTGTCACGGGCGATCAGGTCGCTCCGACCGTCCCCGTCCAGGTCGCCCACGCCCACGAGCGAGTTGTAGACGCCCCAGCCGGCGCCGACCTTGGTGCGGCCCGAGAAGGGGGCCTTGTAGTCGCCGGTGCCCTTGTAGAGCCAGAGCACGCCGGCCGCGTCGCGGGCGACGATGTCGGCCTTGCCGTCACCGCTCAGGTCGCCGACACCGGCGATCTGGTTGTAGATGTTCCAGCCGCTGCCGACCTTGGTACGGCCGGTCAGCTTGCCGGTGCCGTAGCCGAGGTAGAGCCACAGGGCGCCGGCCGAGTCACGGGCGATCATGTCCGGAGCCGCGGCACCGCCGAGGTTGCCCGGCGAGAGCACCTTGTTGTAGGTGTTCCAGCCACCGCCGACGGTGATGCCGTCTGTGGCCTCGCTGGACGCATAGCCCAGGTAGCCGTCGGTGGTCCACACCCAGAGGTCGTCAGCGACGCCGTCGCCGTCGTTGTCGGCCTGCTGGGCGTTCTTGACGTCGCCCCAGTCGGTGGTGAGCAGCTCGCGAGCGTTGTACGCGCCCGAGCCGTTCGGCTCGTAGAAGTAGAGGCTGGAGCCTGAGACGGCCATCAAGGCGCGGTTCTCCGCGCCGGCCGACGTGGTGGAGGCGAGCGGTGCAGCCTTCATCGCGGGGGCCGACTGGAACGTCCCCGCGGACGCCGCGACCTCAGCGGCACCCTGCGGGTTGTCGGCAGCCACCGCAACGGTGGTCGTGCCGACCAGAGCGGCGGTTATCGCCGCGACCGTGGCACGGGAAACGAAGCCCGTGCCCTTGAGGCCAGAGAATTTGGCCACGTAGTTCTCCATGTATGTGGTTCTGCTGTGATCCGCCGTGCCGGACCGGCACGGCGGATCACAGCTTCTCAGCACCGCTGCACGAGATCTACACCGGTCGACCTGTTTGCGAGGGGCGGGACGCGGAATGCCTCATCCATCGCGATTTGTCACCGAAGAAGAGGGCCGTTCCGGGCCGACGGTGGCCTGGACCGGAGACCCCATCGGAACATGACGCGGTTGGTGTTCCATCTGCCCGTACCGATGTTGAGCCGTGACGTGCGCGGGGCGGCGGCGTTGCCGGTGTGTCGGTGACGCCGCAAAGACGCGCCGGCCCACCCGATCGGCCGGAGTGGAGAACGGCCGGGCCGGACGCGAACAAGCTGCTGGTACTGGCGGTTACCCACTACTGCCCGGAGTTCCGGGACCCAGGTCACCCACGAGCTGCCGGAGACGGGACAGTACGAGTGCCGGTCGGGCACAGGCTGACCAAACGTTTCCGGTCACGCCTCTATCCGTGTGGCCGGTTTCGGGTGCATCGTTCATCACGCGGGATCCCCGAAGCCCCCAGGCCGAGGCATCCCGTTCGGGCCCCGCCGCGTGTTGCGAAGCAGGCGGGGCGTGCCGCCCCTCCCGGCCCTCCCCACGGGAGGGTCGGGGTCTGTCCGCTCCTATGCCGCCTCGTACTCGTGGGCCTGGCCGCCGCGCCATTCGATCCAGTGCGGGTCGTCGAGGCAGCTCTCGGCGTCGTCGATCCCGGCCCGCCGGAGGAATTCGATGAGGTCGCGGTCGTCGTGGGCGAGTCCGGCGCTCTCTCCGTTGATGGTGACCGGCCGGCCGCCGGACGGCGTGGGCGCATGGACGACGATCGGTGCTGCTGTCATGAGTACAGGCTGCCTGGTGGGGTCGGGCCCGGCCACACCCGGGTGGCCCGGATGCGAGCTGCCCGGTCCGCCGTGACGGTCGCTGCACGGGCGGTGGCCCGGCTGCCCAAGCCCGGCCACACCCCGCCGTGCCTGTTCTGTGACGTGACCGTCGTCGGCTGCGGGCTGTACACCGCTAGCCTCCGTCCCATGATCGTATGGCTCAACGGCACCCACGGCGCAGGCAAGACGACGACCAGTGCACTCGTGCAGCAGCTTCTCCCGGATTCACGCGTGTTCGACGCCGAGAAGGTCGGCGAGACACTCATGGACATCAAGCCGGGGCTGCCCGCGACGGACAACTTCCAGCACTGGCCGCCGTGGCGGCCACTCGTCGTGGAGACCGCCCGCCGCGTACTCGACTACACCGGCGGCACTCTGGTGATTCCCATGACCGTCCTGGTCGAGCAGTACTGGCGCGAGATCAGCGCGGGCCTGGCCCAACATGCCATCCCGGTCAGGCACTTCGTCCTCCACGCCGACCAGGACACCCTCCGCGCACGCATCGCGGGCGACACGGTGATGGGCCCCGACTCCCCGTTCCGTCTTGCATACCTTGAGCCCTACGCCGAGGCGGCCCGCACGTGGTTGCACGGCGAGGCCGAGGTCGTCGACACCACGCACCTCACGCCCGCCGAGGCCGCCCTGCGGGTCGCCGAGGCCGTCAAAGGGTGAGGCTTGATCCGGCCGAAGCCGGGCGCACCCGGCCGGCTCACCCCGGCCCGGGTTCGCCGGACGTCTCGGGCCTCCGCCGGCACATGCCCTGCCCCGCCGGAGCACCGAAACCTCACCGGCCCGGCCGTGACGACTACCCGGCACGAGGAAGGGGAGCCGGGCACCCCGCTGCGACGTGAGCAAGACCGTCCGACGCGAGAAGACGCTTACCGCCCTGCAACGGTTGAAGGGTTAAAGATCAAGCTTGAGGCGTGTATCGGAAGTGGATCACGTCGTAGCGCCGAGTTCGACGAGGTGCCGGGCTGTGCCGGCGGGATCGATGATCTGATGGAGGTGTGCGCCGGGCAGGTGTGCCACACGCCAGCCACGTGCGCGCGCCTCGGTGGCACAGTCGTCATACGGAGGGCCGAACAGCAGGTAGGAGCAGGGATGGTCGTCCCAGCCGTCGGGGACCGGAATGTGCTGCTCGTAGTAGGACAGCGGCAGAGTGGGCTGCTCATCGACGACTGTCTGCCGCACCGTCGGATCGGAGAACATGGGTGCGACGTCTGCTTCGTCCCACCAATCGGTCCAGCGCGGCAGCCTGCCGTTCACCGCCATCGGGCCGAGGAACTCCAACAACTCGGGTGACGCGACGGGCGTCGGTCCGATCCGGGCCGGTAGCGCGGCGTCGACGAAAATCGAGCTGGTCACCGGCTGGTCGATACCCGCGCGAATCGCCGACAGGAACAAGCCTGCGTTGCTGTGCGCCACCAGCGTGACGGGGCTGTCGGCCGCGACCTGCCGGAGGTCGTCGCGGACGGTGTTGGCGATGCGGGGCCAAAAGGGCGGAGCACCTGCGCCGATGTCCAGCAGGGACGGCACCCGTACCTGGTACCCCGCAGCCTTGAGGTGTTCCGCTGCCGGGTCCCAGGTGGAGGGACCCACGGACGGACTGTGCACGAGAACGAAGATCGGCTGCATGTGACGATCCTGTCGCCCAGGCTTCAGGAGGTGCGACCGTCTCGGCTGACAGCAGAACGGCTGCGTGGCGTCGGGCGCCGTGTCGCCCGTCCCTGGCTCGTCGGGCGTCAGTGGTGGCGCCAGAGCTGTCGTAGGCGCAGGACATCCGTCGCCCGATTGCCGACAAGGGCTCCGCGCTCTCCCGTAGCCCGTCGTTCTCCCACAGCCCGTCCGGAACGATCCAGCCCCACCCAACGCTCCCCATGCGTCCAACGGGCTGACCCGCGATTGATCGTGGGGCGTGCCGGCCTGGGGGTTCGGCCGGCCGGTGTTCACTCGCAGATCGGCCCGCTACTCGTACCGGTACTTCAGCGAGTCCGCCTCAGCCTGCTCGATGTCGGCGATCGTCAGCTCCGGTATCCGCAGTTGGGCCAGTGTCACCTCGGCCGAGGTCGGCTGGGCGTCCGCCGGCAGCCACTGCTCCGGCTTCCAGGCCCCGCTGCGCAGCAGCGACTTGGGGCAGTGGGGGTAGACCTCCTCGATCCCCAGCACCAGCGCACTGGCCGGCGGCTTTCCCACGGCGGTCAGCTGCGACAGCAGTTCCGGGCGGGTGGAGACGACGGCCCGGCCGTTCACCCGCAGGGTGGTGGTCCGCCCGGGGATGATGAACAGGAGCCCGGCCCGTCCGGTGGCGATGACGTTCTGCAGGGTGTCCAGCCGCTTGTTGCCGGTCGCGTCCGGAATCGCCACCGTCCGTGCGTCCAGGACGGCGACGAACCCGGCAGGGCCGCCGCGCGGCGAGACGTCGCAGTTGCCCTCGGCGTCCGCGCTGGCGACCAGGACCAGCGATGAGCAGCCGATCAACCGCCGTGTGTGTTCGGTGAGTTCAGTCATCTGCTTGCGCACGGCCGCGTCGCTGGGGAGTTCGTAAGCCCGGCGCAACGCCGCCTGGTCGGGCACGGCGTCGAGACGGAGCGAGTCGAAGGCACTGCCGGCAAGGGGTGTCGTCATGCCTCCGACCCTAATCGAGCCGACCTGCGATTGATCTTGGTCGGTAGAGGCGGGGACCTGGTGACGCCGCGCAAGTTGTCTGGTGTGTGACGATCAAACAGGCCGCGCGACCATGTCCTGTCCTGCCATCTGCGGGCTGTTGCGCCGACATCCGGGCAAGTTGAGGGCGGAACTCGCGGGTCAGCACGGCTGGCTCGGCAGCGTCCTCAACCGCCCGAAGGCCACGGCAGCCGAGCAGCGGTACGAGGAGCTGACCCGGGCGGAGTTCGCCGGCCACCCTGCGGACTGAATCACGGGACACATCCAGACTGCCGGAGACCACCGCTCCACCCGCGGTGGCCTCCGACAGTTGTGTGTCATCGACATGGGACGACGTGACGGAACGGCTGTTGCGGAGCCCAGTCCGAGGCGCGGCGAACTGTGCGGCGGGACACATTGTTCGGCGCCGCCCTCCCGGGCTGTGCACGGCTCTGTACACGCCGGTCGCCGAACACCCCGCCCCCCGGCGCCAACGACTGGTCCTGCCGACCGAGCGCCGCCCACCCGCGTCCGGTCGTGCTGGTCCACGGCACGCTCGCCAACGAGCGGTTGAACGGGGACGTGCTCTCCCCGCTGCTCCACAACAACGGCTACTGCGTCTTCACCTTCAACTACGGCGGCCCCGAGCTGTTCGTCAACAAGGGCGTCTGGTCGATCCAGGGCAGCACCGACACCCTGCGCACCTTCGTCGACCAGGTGCTCACGGCCACCGGAGCCGACCAGGTCGACCTGGTCGGCCACTCGCAGGGCGGCATGGTGCCCCGCTACTACCTCAAGTACCTGAGCGGCGCCGCAAAGGTCCACACCCTGGTCGGCCTCGGCCCCACCAACCACGGCGGCACCGTCAGCGGGTTCACCCCCCTACTCGACTACCTGCATCTGCTGGGGGCGGTCTCCGACGTCGACTCGATCGTCTGCGACGCGTGCTCCCAGCAGCTGGCCGGCTCCGACTTCCTGGCCGACCTCAACGCGGGCGGCGACACCGTCCCCGGGGTCCACTACACCGTGATCGCCAGCAAGTACGACGAGCTGGCCTCGCCGTACACCAACGACTTCCTCAGCGGTCCGGACGTCACCAACATCACGCTCCAGGACGGCTGTGCCATCGACCTGTCCGGCCACGTCGAGCTGGTTTTCCGGCCGCGGGCGCTGACCCTGGTGCTCAACGCACTGGACCCCGCCCACCCGAAGCCCGTGCCCTGCCTGTACGTGCCTTTCACCGGCTGAGCCGCAGCGCACCGCTCGGCCGAGGGATCGACTTCGCCGGTGGGGTGCACGCCCGCCGGGGCGGCGGGTCCGTGCGACGCAGTGGCGCCGCACGGACCCGCCGGGCATTGCCCGCCCGGCGGTGCCCGGCCGGAACAGTGCCTCGGACGGGCCGCCTGGGAGGTACCGGGAGCCGCCGGCACGGCTGGGCCGACGGCGCTCCGTCGGGAGACCGGGGCAGGGGCGGGCAGGTTGACGGTCCGGTACGCGAAGTACAAGGCAAGGCCCTCGGGGCCGAACTCCCGGCCGATGCCGGAGTTCTTGCGTCCGTCGAACGGCGGCGCCCGCGTCGAGGCGGATGCCGTTGAGGGTGAGGGTCTCGGCGCCGACCTGTTCTCTCAGATCCAGCCCTGCCGCGCCGCCTTGAGGCCGGCTTCAAAGCGACTGGTGGCGTGGAGGCGTTCCATCAGCGCGGACATCTGTCGCCTGACGGTGCGCAACGAGACACCCAGACGCTTACCGGCCGCCTCATCGGTCATGCCGGAGGCCAGAAGCTTCAACAACTCGAGCTCGACCGGGCTCGGACGTGCATCGGTGGCACTGGGACGGTCCGCCCCGAGCGGGACAGCGGCGTTCCACGTCTGCTCGAACAAGGTGATGAGCGAGGCGACGATACCCGGCGCGCGGGTGCACAGTGCGCCCAGGCGCGAGTGATCGGGGTCGATGGGGACGACCGCGACCGTACGGTCGAACACCAGAAGGCGCGGCGGGAGCAGCGGACTGGTGCGCACCTGTCCGCCCTGCTCCGTCAGCCACCGGGCGTAGGACAGCGTCGCCGGATCCTTGCGGGCACTCTCCTGGTACACCGAACGCATCTCGATACCTTGAGCCAGCGCCCGCTCGTCGAGCGGCCGGGACGCCTCCAGGCTGGCCGGAGAGAGCGCGCCGCCCGGCAGGATCGCCAGGCATTCCCGTTCCAGGCCGCGGGCGAGCTGTTCGAGCCGATCCTGAATGGCGTCCATCCCCACCAGCCGCTCCGCGCCGTCGACCTCGGTGTTCGGACGGAGCTCGGCGAACTCGGAAACCAACTGCGCCGCGGCCGCCTTGCTGCGAATCATCTCCTTCTGCTGCCGGGCCAGTTCCTCCTCCTGACGGAACAGCAGTATTTCCAGGCCCAGTTCGGGTCTTACCGGGCGCAGCGCACCGGGACTGTCACGGGAGGGCCGGAGCAGGTCGAGATCGACGAGCCGATCCAATCCCGCGCGCACCTGCGCCTCCGTGCGCCCCAGACGGACGCTCAGTTCGGCGATCCCGCCCGACGGGTCCGCCAGCATCCCCCGGTACACAGCTTCCGCGTTCGCCTCAAGACCCAGTGCCTGCAGCATGTCCTCCGGCCCCCCAGCTGAAGTCCGGCCGCCCTCCCCGAGCGGCGCCTGACGCGATCGTAGGCGAAGGCTGTCACCAACGTGCCAAGGCTTCTTGGGGACAGCCGGAATCCCTTCCCGCCAGGTGGCGGAGGCAGCAGCATGGTGCTCACCGGAACGGCGGGGCGAAAGTCCCCGGCTCGGGGCCAGAGCCGCAAGGACGGTCCGGAACAGCGCGCGACACAGCACACCGAAGGAACCGCATCCCGACTTCTGATCCTGGGGGAACCATGTCCCGCACCGCCCGCACCGCCTCTGTCGCCGTCGTCACCCTTCTCTGCTGCATCGCCGTCACCACCGCGGCGGCCGGCGCCGAGGGCCATCGCGTCAGCGCCTCCGTCCCCGGCAGCATCAACTGGGACACGGTGCCCGGATCCGCGGCAGGCAGCACCAACGGGGACACGGCACCCGGGTCCGTGGCCGGCAGCATCAACTGGGACTAGAGCGCGTGCACGTCATCAGGGCCACACTCGCGGGACCGCACCACGTCCACCGCGACGTGCCCGCCGTCCTCACCGATCTCGTCTGGGCCCACACCACCGCGGCGCACGGGCTCGAGCATCTGCGGGCCAGGGCCTCCGACGACGGCATGGACCTCTACCTCTTCCTGCGGGCCACCTCGGAAGCCGCCGCTCTCGGCCAGGCCCACGCCATCCTCACCAGCGCCCGCACGCCGCTGCGTGCCTTCGGCTACACCATCGCCGCACCGCTCCGCTGAACCCGCCGCACCGGGGCCGACGACGTCGCAGCGCTGCGGCACACCACCGTCGTAAGGCTCTGCGCCCGGCCTGCCTGCACCTGATGTTCCTTGGGGGAAAACACCGTGCCCACCGCTCTCCGCATGACTGCCCGCAAGACCACTCTGACAGCCCTTTCCGGCCTCCTCGGCGCCGGGCTGCTCAGCGCCGTCGCCACCGCCCCGGCCGCGCAGGCCGCGACCACATGCAGCGGGACCGCCTCGATCTACGGCATCCTGCCCGACGGTCGCCTCACCTTCAGCACCATCACGCCTGCCACGGGCGAGTTGAAGAAGGTACTGGTCGGAGCGGACCTGGGCTTCGAGCCGCGAGCGATTGCCACGCTCAACTTCAACACCATCCTCGTCACGTCGACCACCGGTGCGCTCTACCGTCTCGATGTCCTGACCAACAACACCTCCCTCGTCCTGGAGCGTCCGCCCGTCAAGCTCTTCGACAGCGGCTGGACCCACGACAAGCTCACCTACGACGGACACGGCCACCTCTACGGCACGGCCGGCGGCCTTCTCCTCCAGTACCTGGTCTCTCAGCCCAAGCCGACCGGCTCCGCCCACATCGGCCAGCGCAAGGAGATCGGCAGCGGCTTCGTCCTGAAAACCCTCACCGCCGTCGGCGACGACCGCCTTCTTGCCACCACCGCGGCCGGCGCGCTCCTCTCGTACAGGATCAGCAGCGACGGCAGTTGGGACCGGGACGACCTCAAGACGTCCGGCTGGTCCGGCTTCGATCAGGTCGTCTCGCCAGGCGGCGGCCTCTATTACGGCCGTATCGCGACCACGGGCGCCATGTACTGGTACAAGGACGCCGACCCGGCCGATGGCACGGGCACCGACATCGCGTATCACAACGACACACCCGTCAACACGGGTGGCTGGACACAACAGTTGCTCTCTGCCCAGCCGGAGACCTTCGGCTGCACCACCAGCGTCGACCCGCTCGACGGCACCGACATCCCCGCCGTGAAGGCGGCCGGCCACGACTTGATGAACAAGTACGACGGCGGAGCCTGGAACAGCACCACCCAGTGGAACTGTTTGGAGCAGCTCTGGGACAAGGAGAGCGGCTGGCGCTACTGGGCCGACAACCCGAACTCCACGGCCTACGGCATCCCCCAGGCGCTGCCCGGCTCCAAGATGGACGCCTTCGGCGACGACTGGCTCACCAACCCCGTCACGCAGATCAAGTGGGGCCTGTCCTACATCGACGGCCAGTACGGCACACCCTGCGGCGCCTGGACCCACTTCGTGAACAACAACTGGTACTGAGAAGGCAGTTCACGAGTCCATGAGCGACTCCGCCCTCGTCCGATGGCGGGGTGCGGGCGGAATCCACCGATCCGCAGTCACTGGTTCAGGACCCGCCCCCGGCAGACCTGAACACGCACAACGGCCACGCAACCACCGGGGCCCCGCCTCGACGAAGCACAGGGCCCGCTGAGGGAGGCCGGGACCACCTCGAGTCCCTGGCGCTCACTCGGACGACCATCAGAACGCTCATCGATCCGATCCCCGCCCAGGCCGGCCAACCAAGCTTGCCCGAGCACCCCGACCGACCCGCTTCCCACCCGGCTTCACGAGGCAGCCGGCCGCTTCACGCCTGCCCGGCACCGCACCTCCTCCCCGTTCACACACCTCCAGCCCGACGCGCCTGTGTCAGGGCTGCCCGAAATCGGAGAATCCCATGCTCTCGACGTCCCTCAAGCGCCGTCTGACCGCCACCCTCGCCCTCGGCGCCACCAGCCTCGGCCTGGTCACACTCTCGACGGCTCCCGCCCAGGCCGCCGCCATCTGCGGTGGCGACGTCTCGGTCTACGGCACGCTTCCCGACGGACGCCTCACCTACACCGCGATATCCCCGAACACCGGCGACCGGGTCAAGACGTTGATCGGCCCTGACCTCGGCTTCACACCCAAGGCGATGGCCACCCTCAACTTCAACACCGTCCTTGTGACCTCGACGGCCGGTGAGCTCTATCGCGTAGACATCCAGACCAACAACAACGCCCTGGCCCTGGCAGGCGTCACCCGGATCTGGGACAGCGGCTGGACCTTCGACAAGATGACGTACGACGGCGCCGGTCACCTCTACGGCACGGTCGCTGGCCAACTCCACCGTTACAACGTGTCCCAGGCCAAGCCCAGCGGGCCCGCCCACATCGCGAAGCACGTCGTGATCGACGAGGGTTTCGTCCTCAAGACCCTCGCGGCCGTCGGTGACGACGTCCTCCTCGCCACCACGTCCGACGGCAAGCTCCTCTCGTACCAGATCAACGGCGTCGGGGACTGGGAGCGCTCGGACCTGAAGAGCAGCGGCTGGTCTGCGGTCGACAGCCTGGTCTCACCCGGCGGCGGTCTCTACTACGGCCGTACGAACGGCGGTATGTACTGGTACCACGACGCCGACCCCACTGACGGCAACGGCAGCGACATCGCCTACCACTCCGACGACCCGGTCGATGCGAGCGGCTGGACCCAGACCCTGCTCTCCGCCTACGCCGGCGACTGCACCTACCAGCAGCCCGCGCCTCCCACCTCCACCCCCTCCACCCGAGGCGGTCAGATCACTCGCACCGAGATCATGAGCCGTGCCGTGAACTGGCTGAACCGCGACATCCCTTACAGCCAGAGCGCGTACGCCTCCGACCCGGACGGCGACCACACGTACCGCACCGACTGCTCGGGCTTCGTCTCCATGACCTGGCACGCCGCCACCAGTTACACCACCGCCAGCCTGCCGGGCGCCGGCAGCACCATCTCGAAGTCCGACCTCCAGCCCGGCGACGCGCTGAACACCCAGGACGGGCATGTGGTGCTCTTCGAGAAGTGGGTCGACAAGGCAGCCGGCAAGTTCTCGTACATCCACGAGGCCAACACCAACGACGACATGATGCGCGGCCAGGACTACCTCAACGGTGGCACCGACGGCCGCATCGCAGGCCACGCCGCCTCCGGGTACGTCGCCCTGCGCTACGACAACGTCGTCAACGGCTAGGCCTCGCGTCGGCCGGAAGGCCTGGTGGCTCCGCTACCAGGCCTTCCGGCCGTCTTGCGTTCGCACGCACCGGGCTCCGCTGCTTGATCCGCCGGGAAGTGCGGGACAGCCTGTGAAAACCGCTGCTCACGACCAGTCGGGGTGCTCGCCGCGCGAGCGGAGATGAACCGGACATCTGGACGGAATGGAAGGGCATAATGTCGCGCTCTCAGCGACGGTGCGCTCCGGGCGCATCAGTGAGGGCCAGGTCGTCAAGACAGTCCGGGACCACGCACATGAGCTAGACGGCTTGGAGTTCGCCGACGGCGCCTTCCTGCAGACGGCGATCACTGGCGCCGTCGACGGGCAGTGCTGGACGGACTTCATTGACTTCACCGAGGCCCGCGCCCTGGCCGTCCGTCTGTCAACTGCCGCGCTGGTCACCATCGGATACCTGTCCGGGATGCGTCCTGAAGAAGTGCTCCACCTCGAGCGCGGATGCTCCACTCGCCAGGACCGCGAGGACGGCACCGTCCGGTACCGGATCACCGGCCGGCACTTCAAAGGCATCACCGACGACGAGGGCAACACCCTCCCGGAAGGAGAGATCCGCCCCGCGCCCTGGACCGTCATCGAGCTGGTTGACCGGGCCGTGAAGGTGCTCGAATCCCTACACGACGACCAACTGCTGTTCCCTCGCTCACTGACACAGAAGGCGAGGTCCGACGACGAGGAAGAGTTCCACGGCGGGGCGATTGACCCGCCCGGATCAAGAAGTTCATCGCCTGGGCCAACGAGCAGGCCATCCGCCTCGGCCGCGATCACAAGATTATTCCCCCGACCCGCACGGGTCCGTCACCCTGCGGCGGCTGCGACGCACGGTCGCCTGGTTCATCTACCGCCGTCCCGGCGGCCGGATCGTCCTTGGACTGCAATACGGGCACGTCGGCACCTCCATGGCGGAGTCGTACAGCGGCCGCACCAAGGCGGACATTTCGACGGCGTTGTCCGGGTTTTTCCCGGTCCCCGCCGCTGACCGGCCGGGTGTCCTGGATGCCGACCTCACTCGCCTCTTCCCGCTGCCGGCGGTGGCACGGTCCGGACCGTTTGGATGTGGGCAGGTATCCGAGGTTCGGGGAGGCGCGGTGGCGGAGCCGATCAAGGTCCGGAGACTGACGGATCAAGAAGGCCAGCCGTTACAGCGGATCGTGCCGCAGCATCGCCACATCCGCCAGGCAGTCCCCGCCCAGAGCCGTCGCGAGCGCAACATCCAGCAGGACCTTGCCCGGATCGTGCACCGCCCGCGGCTTGCACCAGGGCGCCAGCGCCGTCGATATCGCTCGGTCAAGGCCGGACTTGCGGACCGTCTCGACCAGCAGCACCGACCCGGCCTGCGAGACCACCGAGCGGCCACCGCCCTCGAGGCGGACAGGCGATGGGACCCGATACTCTTCTTCACCTGAGAAGTGCTTCTTTCCTCGCCGCGTACAGGACCCTCAGCAAGTCCTATCGTTGCAGGTCAGGAGTGCTTTCTGCTGTCCCGGTCACCCACCGGACACCACTCATGGTGAAAGCCCGAGGCCAGCTCAGCTAGGCCGACAGTCGGGGCGGCGGCTGCTCCGTCCCGCCCGGGGCGTGTTGCCCCGACAGATACACCGCTCCTTCCGTGAGGAGCCCGTCCCGTACGGCGTGGGGCGGCCGGCGCGTACGTGGAGGGTGTTTCAGAGCGTTGAGAAGCCGTGCGCCGGCAGGAAGCGAGGCGTCCTCCGGAAGGCTGACTGGTTCCCTCTCACGCAGGCACTCGCTCTCCCAGACCGTGCGCAGGACGCTGGGTTCCGCGCCGCAGCCGGGCGCGAAGCATTCCACGAGGCGCGGCTGCTCACCTGCGGTGGAGCGGGCGCAAGTGCTCTTGCGGGCCGTCATGAGAGGGCCTTTTCGTCCGGCGCGGCGCGGTATGGCGGTCACGCGTCCTGCCCGTGAGGTCAGGGTGCACGCGAGGGCCGGAAGGGCGGTGACCCGTCCGACCCTCGCTCAGGTGCGCCGGGGGGTAGCACGCCAGGGAAGTGGGATCAGTCCACCCGGTACCGGGTGGACTGATGCCTCAGCTGATCAGGGAGAGGAAGGAGACGTCGATCTTCCCGTAGAGGTTGGGATCGATGCCCTGGACCTTGTCCGAGGCTGCCGTGACGTTCGGCTCGCTCAGCAGCGGGAGCCATACGACGGACTGCTGGTTCAGGTCCACGACCTTGCTCAGCGCGGCGACCCGGTCGGCATCGGTCTGCGCGGCGGCGGCGGCGGACAGGGCCTCAGGCATGCCGGGCGCGGCGTACGCACCGGCGTTGTAGAACGAGGTGCTCGAGAGCAGGCTGCCGGCCGTCTGGCTCGGGTCCGGCCGACCGCTCCAGCTCGCGCAGGCGATGTCGTAGGCCTTGTCGGTGAAGAACTTCTTGGCCACCGTCGCGGCGTCGAAGACCTCGAGCTTCATGTCGATCCCGACCTTCTTCAGCTGCTCCTGGATGATCTCCGCACGACGCACCTCGCCGGTGTCCTGGAACGCCAGCCCGGTGATCTTCAGACCGCCGGAGTGGCCGGCCTTCGCCAGCAGGTCACGGGCTTTGTCGGGGTCGTAGGCGAAAGTGTCGTCGAGCTTGGCGTCAGCAGCCCAGTAGCCCTTCGGGAAGATCGAGCTGGTCGGCTCGGCGAGTCCGAACGCGTAGGACTTGTTCAGCGCCTTCCGGTCGATGGCCACGGCCAACGCGTGCCGTGCGTCGACGTTGTTGAACGGCGCACGCGAGAAGTTGATGTAGCAGCCGCCGGTCAGCAGCGACGGCGCGCTGAGCACCTTCACGCCGGACATCGCCTTCAGCGTCGAGACGTCAGCCAGGTCGGCGTTGAGCACGACATCGGCCTGGTGCGCCTGCAGCGCGTTGTTCGCCGTCTGCTGATCGGCGAAGTACTTGAAGGTGATGGTGTTCAGGTACGGCCTTCCCGCCTGCCAGTAGTCCTTGTTCTTCTGGACCACCAGTTGGTCGTTGGCCGCGTACTTGTCGAACACGTACGCGCCGGCGCCGACCGGGTGCCGGCTGTAGTCGGCGCCCCACTTCTTGACCGCGGTCGGGGAGGCCATCATGCCGGCGCGGTCCGCGAGGGTCAGGACGATGGAAGCGTCGGGCTGCTTGAGGTGGATCGTCGCCTCAACGGGACCGGTGACCTTCACGGAGTCGACGGTCGCGAGGTCGGAGGCGATCTTCGAGGTCTTGTCGTTGATGGCACGGTCGAGGTTGAACTTGACCGCGTCGGCGTTCACCGGGGTGCCGTCCTGGAACTTCACGCCGTCGCGGAGTGCCAGCACCAGCGTCTTCGGGTCCGAGAACTTCCAGGAGGTGGCCAGGCCGGGCTCCGGCTTGAGCGTCTTGGCGTCGAAGTTCACCAGGCGGTCGTAGATCGGGTAGAGCGACATGTGGTCTCCGCCGCCGAAGCTGGCGATCGGGTCCAGCGACGACGGGACCAGCGGGTCCGCGACCGTGAGGCTGCCGCCGGCCTTCGGCGCCGCCGACAGGTCGGCCGGTGCCGCGCTGTCGTTACTTCCACAGGCCGCGGTCGCCAATCCGACCACGAGCACGAGACCCGCAAGCTTTGTGCGCACAAGATTCTCCATTTACTAGCTGTCAGCTATCCCCGTGATCGGCTGTCCCCGACAGCGTGGCGCAAGTCACTCCAAAATACAAATGATTGTCAGAAAAATTCTTTCGTCAGATGCGAATCACTTTCTTTTTGAGGAGCCCTGGTCGCCGGCAGGGCGCGCCCGGTTGTGCGCCCGGGCAGGCTGCGCCCCGGCGGCGCGCGACGTGCCGAGCGGCCCCGAAGGTGCGCTGCGGGCAGTCGGCACTGATGAGGGCTCGGTCGACGAGGTGCCGGATCATCGCCGGCCTCGGGAGGTCAGAGGTGGGAAGCCTCGCGCGGGCCCGGCGCGATCGTGACGAAGTCGGCGGCTACCTCATCGCGTGAGCCGAGGCGTGTCGCCGCGAAGTTGACCACCGTGAGGGACATCTGTGCGAGGTCCCCCTTGCCCTTGGACCGCAGCCACTGGATGTAGACAGCCTCGTTGCCGGCGACGAGCAGCGCCGCGAGAAGGCGACCGTAGAGGTCCTCCTCGGGATCGAGGTCGGCTTCGCGCGCGAACGCCTCGGCGAGCTCGTCCTGCTGGTCGAGCTGGATCCGGGACAGGAGCCGAAGCAGCGCCGGGACGGAGATGATCAGCTGTCGCTCTTCGTTGTAGCTGTCGAACGAGAGCAATGACGTGGTCTGGTCCACGATGAACGCGCGCCATCGCTCCAGGGTCGTCAGCTGATCCTCGGTCATGTGCGAGCGGAAGGCCTCGAGGTGGTCGATGTGGCGAGCCAGGGCCAAGCGTTCCTTGTTGCCGAAATAGCGCAGCAGAGAGCTGACCGACATCTCCGCCTCGTCTGCGATTTCTTCCAGGGAGGTCTCGTCGTAACCACGCTCCCGAAAGAGCTGGCTCGCCACCTGGGCTGCCCGCTCGCGTGCGCGCCGCTGCTTGCGAGCCCGCAGGTCGCGGGGGGGAGCGGCGTTCGCGGGAATCCGGGATTCGGACTGCTCGCCGGCGTTCGCCGTACTCGAGGACTGGGTCTTCGCCACGTTGACTCTCTTCGCTTCGATGGGCGACCGGGACCCTGCTCCGGCTGGGACGCCACGGAGCCGCCATCACCGATCAGACGACAATAGTCTATTGAAAGTAGCAGTCTCCTGACGAGTATCACCGAAATTGTGGCTTCCTCAGGAGCCGGTCTCGGTGACCGGAACCTCGCCCCGCGCCTGCCGGCGCTGCGCTTCGAGCTGCCTCAGCTCGGCCTTCTTCACGCGGTCGGTCGCCTGGGTCTTGGGCAGAGCATCGACGAACTCGACATGGCGCGGCACCATGAAGGCCGCGCACTTCGAGGCCATGAAGGCGATCAGCAGCTCCGCGCTCAGCTCCGCGCCCGCTGTCCGGACGACGAATACCTTGATCTCTTCCTCGCCGAGCTCGCCCGGTACGCCGATCGCGGCGCAGTCCAGCACGTCGGGATGGTCGAGCACCTCCCGCTCGACCTCGAACGAGGAGACGTTCTCGCCGCGTCGGCGGATGGCGTCCTTGATCCGGTCGACGAAGTAGAAGCGCCCCTCGTCGTCGGCCCGAAACGCGTCGCCGGTGTGGAACCACCCGTTGCGCCACGCGGCGGCGGTCTGAGCGGGCTGCCCGAAGTAGCCGGCGTTCATCGCCCAGGGCGTGTCGGTGCGGCAGACCAGCTCTCCGACCTCGCCGGCCGGGACCGGGTAGTCGTGCGCGTCCACGATCCGCAGCTCATAACCGGGACCTCCCTGGCGGACCCTGCCGCAGCTGCGCCACTCGTCGACGGCCCATTCGCTCTCGGTCACGACGCTGACCTCGGTCATGTTGAACACCGTGCAGATCCGGACGCCGTAGCGGGTCTCGAAGCTCTTGAACTCAGGGATGAGCGGGATCATCAGGACGTCGCGCAGGCTGTTGTCGGCATCGTGCCCACCGGCCGCGGCTTTCCACAGGATGTTTGCCATCGCCGAGACGAGCGCCGTCGTCGTGCAGCCGTACCGCTCGACATCGGTCCAGAAGGCCGACGCGCTGAACGTGTCGCGGATGACCGCGACGACCCCGTACCGAATCGCGATCGAGGCGAACAGCCGGCCGCCGATGTGGTTCGGCGGGAACGGGCCGTAGAGGACGGTCCCCGGCACGTAGGTGTCCTCGGGGAAGACGCCCGTGGTCGTCGAGTCGACCTGGCCCCACGGCACGAGGACGCCTTTCGAGGGCCCGGTGGTGCCCGAGGTGTACATGACCATCGAGAGGTCGTGCGGTGCCCGGTCGTGGGCCGCCGGAACGTCCTCGGGAAGCGCGTCGCACCAGATCTCGGTGAGTGCGCGGGTCTCGAGGTGCGCCGAAGTTCTCGGGACGGCGGCCGAACCGGTGACCAGCACCCACCTCAGGTTCGGCAGCGACGCCGACCTGAGCACCTCGCACAGGTCGTCATGGAAGGCTGGGTCGATCACGACCGCGGTCGCGCCGGAGTCCTGGAGGATGTGCTCGAGCATCCGCCCCTTGTACTTGGTGTTGATCGGGACCTCGAGCACGCCGATGTCGGTGAGTCCGAACCAGAGGCGGTAAGTGTCCAGCGAGTGGGTGACCATCGTGGCCACGGTGTCGCCGGCGGCAACCCCGAGAACATCGAGGCCCGCACCCAGGCGGCGGGCGCCGTCGAACAGCGCCCGGTAGCTCACGCTTTCGCCCGTCGTCGCGTCGATCAGGCAGACGTCGTCGCCTCGGTCCCGTGCTCGTTCGGCCAGGAACCCCGGCAGTGTCCGGCTCTGAGGGCCGTCCCGGTCGATCGCCGAACCGGGTCGCGTCGTCACCTCGGTCATCAGCTCTCGGTCACCCTTCCTGGTTCTCGGCTCGCGCAGCGGCACCTGTGGATTCCTCGGGGTCGGGCACGAATCTGGGGAGGTTGATCTCGTCGTTCACGCGCTCGAACACCACCGTCATCGGCATCCCGATCCGAATCCGGTCGAGCCACTCCGTGCCGATGTCGGTGACCATCCGAACGGGGTTGGCCGTGCCGAGCTCGACGATCGCGATCGCGAACGGGTACCCGTGTTCCCCGGGAAGGGGCACCTCCCACGCGGCACCGGGACCCGGGACGACGGTGTAGGTGTAGAGCGTCGCGTTCGGGTCGACCGGCGCCCAGGAGCTGGACCGGGAATGGCACTGCGAGCACATCGGTTGCGGCGGGAACCGCCGGTGGCCGCAGTCGGAGCACTGTTGGACTGACAGCACGCCGTCGCGGCAGTGCGCCCAGAAGCCTGCGGTCTCGGGCGTGACGCGGGGGACGACAGTGGTACGCACGTCTCACCGATCCTGGGTCAGGACGAGGGCGCTGGTCGGACCCGGCGCGCCGCCGGTGACGAGCGCGACCTCCGCGTCGGGCACCTGCGCGGCCGCGGTGCCCCGGATCTGACGGACTCCCTCGACGATGTGGTTGAAGCCGTGGATGTACGCCTCGCCGAGGTGGCCGCCGTGCGTGTTGACGGGCAGGCCCTGGCCCAGCTGGATCCCAACGTCCTGGACAAACGGGCCGGCCTCGCCCTTCTCGCAGAATCCGTAGTCCTCGAGCTGGGCGAGCAGGGTGTAGCTGTAGCAGTCATAGATCTGGGCGACGTCGATGTCCGCGACCGAGATCCCGGCGCGGGCGTACAGGCGCGGCGCGAGCGTCCGGGACGCGTACTCGGTGATCGGGCCGTCGCGCAGCGGCCAGAGCTCCCAGAACGGTGTCGTGCGTGGCGCGGTCGCTCCGAGAGCCGCGGCGATGACCACCGGCTGCTGGCGCAGGCTGCGCGCCCGTGCCGTCGACGTCACCACGACCGCGCACGCCCCCGCGCTCGGGAAGATGAAGCAGTCGGCCTCGCGCAGCGGCGCCGCGACGTACGGCGACGCGCCGTACTCGCCGGGCGCCAGCGCTCCGCGCAGCGCGTTCGGGTTGGTCACGGCATGGGCGCGCATCGCCTCCACGATCAGTCCCAGGTGCTCCTCGGTCGTCCCGAACTCGTGCATGTGGCGCCGGCACTGCAGTGCGAAGGTCTGGGCGAGCTGGCCCCAGCCGTAGGGGCGGACGAACTCGCGCAGGCCCGCCTGCCGGGCGGCGATCCACTGGGAGTTGTGCCGCGCGCCCGCGCCGAAGTCGTAGGCGGTCACGGAACGAAAGCAGACCACGACCTCGGCAGCACCGCTCTCCACCGCCATCGCGGCGTGGGCGAGCGTCGCGCACGACGCGGTGCCTCCGTGGGGGAGCTCGGCCCACATCCCGATGTCGGCGCCCAGGTTCGCTGCCAGCATCTCGGGGGACGTCGAGGTGTCCAGGCTGTACTTCACGACGCCGTCGACCTCACTGGGGTCCAGCCCCGCGTCGTGGAGGGCGAGGGTGATTGCCTCCAGTGCGAGGTCGGTGCCCGAGGCATCCAGGTCCTCGGTGAACCTGGTGCTGCCGATCCCTGCTACCGCTGCCTTCTGCATGCGTCACCTCTCTCGCAGTCGGACCTGTCGTGCGCGGAGCCGGCCGACGTCGTCATGCCGTGGTCCCGGGGTGGACGGCACGGAAGACGACGCCATCGGGGGAGTCCTGCCGGGTGGCCTGACCCCGGGCGACCAGGAGCTCCAGGTGCGCCTTGGTCTCCATCGCCGCCATGCCCTGGCTCATCGTGTCCAGCTCGCTCATCGCCTTCTCATGGCGCGTCCAGTGCAGCTGGTGGGCCACGGCGTACGCGGTCGCCGCCGACGGCGCCAGTGCCTGCAGGCTCGCCTCGAGCCGGTGCTCGTGGAAGGCGAGCAGCTCGTCGACCCGGGCATGCGCGGACGGCGCGACCGGGCCGTGCGCCGGCAGGAGCTGAAGGTCGGGCAGGGCCCGCACCTTCGTCAGCGACGCCATGAAGTCGCCCAGAGGGTCAGGCGACGGCGGGGCGGTGAACCCGATCGAGGGCGTGATCGTCGGCAGCACGTGGTCGCCGGCGAACAGCAGGCCGGCCTCCAGCTCGGTGAAGACGTAATGCCCCGGGGTGTGCCCGGGTGTGTGGATCGCCCCGAACGTCCGGGTGCCGACATCGATCTGGACGTCACCGTCGAGCCAGCGGTCGGGGGAGCGCCACCAACGGGGGTCGTAGACCTCGTGATCCACGCGGGACCAAGCGGCGGCCAGCTCGAGTGCGCCGGCCAAGGCCAACGCGCCGGCGAACGGGCTCTCGGCCAGCTGGTCGAGCCGGTGGACCAGCTCCAGGCCGGGCTTCTCTGCGGCGCCCAGGAGGATCTCCGCTGCGTACTCGCCGCCGAGCGCGCTTGCCATGGTGTAGTGGTCGCGATGGATGTGGGTGACCAGGAATCGCCTGATGTCGCCGAAGCCGTACCCGATCTGGCGCAGGCAGCGCTCCAGGGTGCTGCGCGCGACCTCGATCGCCCACCCGCCGTCGACCAGGGTGAGCCCGTCCGTGTGCTCGATGACGTACACGTTGACGGCCTTCAGGCTGTCCATGGGCAGCGGCAACGGAATCCGGTAGATGCCGTCGGCTACTTTCCACGCGCCCTCGGCGCTCCAGTGCTCACCGGAGTCCGGCGAGACCGCGTAGGCAGTTGGCGTGCTCGCCGATGTTCCGGGTCGGGCACCCCGGGTCGTCGTTCCTGGCTCCACCGACGTTCGACTCCTCTCGGTGCGGGTGCGGGTTCGGGAGCTACAGACCGAGGTCGCGGCCGATGAGCTCCTTCATGATCTCGTTCGAGCCGGCCCAGATCCGGGTGACCCGGGCGTCTCTCCAGGCGCGGGCGACCCGGTACTCGTTCATGTAGCCGTAACCGCCGTACAGCTGAACGCAGTGGTCGAGCACGTCGTTCTGCACGGTCGACGACCACAGCTTCGCCTTGGCCGCGTCCACCGGCCCGAGTTCGCCGCGAGCATGTGCCAGCACGCACTTGTCGACATATGCCTCGGTGACTTCCACCTGGGTGAACAGGTTCGCAAGCAGGAACTTGTTGTGCTGGAAGGAGCCGATCGACTGCCCGAACGCCTTCCGGTCGAGGGCGTACTCGAGCGTCTCGAGCAGGATCTGCTTCGCGTGCGCGATGTTGGACACTGCCGCGCCCAGGCGTTCCTGGGGCAGGTTCCGCATCATGTGGACGAAGCCCTGGTCGAGCTCGCCGATGATCTCGGCATCGGTGACCCGCACGTTGTCGAAGAACAGCTCCGCCGTGTCGGACTCGTCCTGGCCGACCTTGTCGAGCTTGCGGCCGCGGCTGAAGCCCTCCCTGTCCGCCTCCACGCCGAACAGGGTGATGCCGCGGGCTCCCTTGGCGGGGTTGGTCCGGGCCGCGACGAGCACGAGGTCCGCCGAGTAGCCGTTGGTGATGAACGTCTTCGAACCGTTGATCACCCAGCCGTCGCCGTCGCGCACCGCGGTCGTCTTCAGCGCCGCGAGATCCGAACCGGCCGACGGTTCGGTCATGCCGATGGCGCAGATGAGCTCGCCCGACGCGATGCGGGGCAGCCAGCGCTGTCTGGCCTCCTTGGTCGCCAGCTCGACGATGTACGGCGCCACGATGTCGGCGTGGATCCCCCAGCAGGAGATCAGTGCCGCGTTCACCTTGGCGAACTCTTCGCCGAGCGCGGCGTTGAACCGGTAGTCCCCGGCCGCGCAGCCGCCGTACTCCTCGGGGATCTCCAGACCCAGGAATCCCTGCTTGCCCGCTTCGAGCCAGAACTCCCGTGGGATCGCCTTGTTCGTGGCGTACTCCCCGACGTCCGATACGACCGAGCGTTGCAGGAACTCCCGGACAGAGGACCGGAACGCCTCGTGGTCCTCCTCGTAGATGTCGCGTTTCATTTTCTGGTCCCTACCCGCGGACCAGGAGGGCCAGTGGCTGCGCGACGCAGGCGGGCTTGTCCACGCCGTCGATCTCTACGACGCAGCCCATCGTCAGCAGGATGCCCTGGGGCTTCTCCTCCACCGACACGACAGAGACGCGGGCGCGGACCTTCGAGCCGACCCGCACGGGGTGCGGGAAGCGGACCTTGTCGACGCCGTAGTTGAGCGACATCGCGACGCCGTCGAACTCCATGAACGGGCCCAGGAAGATCGGCATCATCGACAACGTCAGGTAGCCGTGGGCGATCGTCGCGCCGAACGGTCCGGAGGCTGCCTTCTCGGCGTCGACGTGGATCCACTGGTGGTCCCCGGTTGCGTCGGCGAACAGGTCGACGCGGTCCTGCTCGACACTGATCCAGCCCGTCACGCCGAGTTCCTCGCCGACCTTCGTGGCGAGCTCGTCCAGGTGCATCGTCACTGTCTTCTCCTGTCGTTGGTGCACGCCCGCCGAAAGCGGGCGTGCTGATTCACGGTGCGGCGTCAGCGCAGCTGGCAGCCGTGCTATTGAGTCAGGTGCCGACGCAGCCAGCTGGCCTTGTCGGTGGCTGCGCGGCGCGCGACGTCGGAGTCGCCCGCGAGGTGGTAACCGTGCGGTGCTCCCGCGTAGACGTGCAGCTCGGTCGGGATCCCGGTCTGGTTCAACCGGGTCGCGTACGCCACGTCCTCGTCGTGGAACCCGTCCAGGCTTCCGACGCTCACGAAGGCTGGCGGCAGCCGGCGCAGGTTCCCGCACCGTGCCGCTGCGGCGTACATCGGAACGTCCTCGGTGCCGTGGAGCTCACCGAGGTAGGCCTGCCAGCCCACCTCGCTGGACCGGGAGGACCAGATCGGCAGACCCGGCAGACGGCTCGAAAGCGTCTGCTGGTGGTCGTCGAGCATCGGGCTGTCGAGTAGCTGGAACGCCAGCGGCACCTCGCGGTGGTCTCGGGCGACCAGAGCGAGCGCCGCGGCGAGTCCGCCGCCGGCACCGATGCCGTGGAGGCCGATCTTGAAAGGGTCGATGCCGAGTTCGGCGGCGTTCTCGTAGACCCACTTCAGGGCGGTGTAGCAGTCCATCAGGGGACCCGGGTACGGCGTGGTCGGCGAAAGCCGGTAGTCGACCGAGACGCCTACGACCGAGAGCCGGGGGCACCAGTCGTCGAACAGCGGGTCGTCCCACGACATGTCTCCAAGCACGTACCCGCCGGGGTGCATGCTGACGATGCAAGGGAGTGGCCCGTCGGCGCCCGCCGGCCGGTGCACGCGGATGGTCACGTCCGGGTCGCCGGGAACCACCAGGTCGCGGCGGACGACCCCGTCGGAGAGGGCTGCGGCAGCGCGCGCTGAGAGCGCAGGTGCCGGGCTGGCGTCCGCGAGCTCGAAACGGCCATAGGTCTCAACCAGGTCCGTCAGCTGGGGGTCGAGCAGGTTCACCAGATCCATGTGCCCAATGCTTTCATATGACGATTACTTTCACTAGACGATGACAGTCGAAAAGTTCAACGACTTCAGGCCCTGTACGCGGCCCGTTTGGTCGCGGTCGCGGACGCGCGGTGTCGCTACTCATCGGCGACAGCCCGGAAGCACGCTTCACAGGTCCGGGCGCCGCCGACAGCACGGAACGGCTGCCCGTGCTTGATCCACGACGTAGGCTCCTTCCCGCACACCGAGAGCACGGTGCCGAGCGTCTTCGCGTGGACCAGCGTCAGGCTCGCGTCCGTCGATCCGGTCAGCGCGTGCGCCACATCGGGAAAGGTGGGCTCAGAGCACCCGCAGGATGTCCTCGACCCGGTCCTTGGCGTCGCCGAAGAGCATCGACGTGTTCTCCCGGAAGAACAGCGGGTTCTGGACTCCGGCGTAGCCCGAGGCCATCGAGCGCTTGAACACGACCACGTCCCGGGCGTTCCAGACAGTGAGGACAGGCATCCCGGCGATCGGGCTGGTGGGATCCTCGGCAGCGGCTGGGTTGACGGTGTCGTTCGCGCCGATGACCAGTACGACGTCGGTCTCAGCGAGGTCGCCGTTGATCTCGTCCATCTCCAGGACCACGTCGTAGGGGACCTTCGCCTCGGCCAGCAGTACGTTCATGTGCCCAGGAAGCCGGCCGGCGACCGGGTGGATCCCGAACCGGACCTGGACGCCCCTGTCTCGGAGTTTCCGGGTCAGCTCGGCCACGCCGTACTGGGCCTGCGCCACGGCCATGCCGTAGCCGGGGGTGATCACAACCGACCGGGCAGTGCTGAGCAGTTCGGCCACACCGTCCGCGGCAACCTCGCGGTGCTCGCCGTAGTCGGTGTCCGTCCTCGGTCCGGCCTCGATCCCGAAGCCGCCGGTGATGACGGAGACGAACGAGCGGTTCATCGCCTTGCACATGATGTAGGACAGGTAGGCACCCGAGGAGCCCACCAGGGCGCCGGTGATGATTAGGAGGTCGTTCTCCAGCAGGAAGCCCGACGCGGCTGCCGCCCACCCGGAGTAGCTGTTGAGCATGGACACCACCACCGGCATGTCGCCGCCCCCGATGGAGGCGACCAGGTGCCACCCGAGGAGGAGGGCCAGCAGCGTGACCGCGGCGAGCAGCCACAGCTGCGGGTCGACGCAGAACCAGGCGGTCAGCGCGGCGAACGCGACCAGGGCGCCGGCGTTCAGCGCCGTCTTCCCCGGGAGGACCAGCGGCGCCGAGCTGATCCGTGCGGACAGCTTGAGGTAGGCGACGATCGAACCGGTGAACGTCACCGCGCCGATGAAGACGCCGATGAACACCTCGGCGTGGTGGATGCCCAGTGTGCCGGAGGCGCCCAGGGACAGCGCCTCGGCGCTGTGCCGGTCCCGCTCCACGAGCAGGAAGCCGTTCCAGCCGACCAGCACGGCCGCCAGGCCGACGAACGAGTGCAGCAGCGCGATGAGTTCGGGCATGCCGGTCATCTCGACGACCTTCGCCCGGTGCAGGCCGATCGCTCCCCCCACGGACGTCGCGGCGAGTATCAGCCCGAGGTTGGTGCGGCTGATGTCGTGGTCGAGGGCGAGCGCGACGGTCGCGACCAGGGCGATGGCCATGCCGGCGATGCCGAAGTAGCTGCCCGCCTTGGCCGTCTCGTGCTGGGAGAGCCCGGCCAGCGCCAGGATGAACAGCAGCCCGGAGACGATGTACGCCGCCTGGGTGGCAGTGTCGACGGTCATGGGTAGTCAACTCCAGGACGAAAGGGTCAGCTGCGCGAGAACATCGCGAGCATGCGGCGGGTCACGGCGAAGCCGCCGAAGACGTTGACGGAGGCCAGCAGAGTCGCGGCGGTGGCGAGGACGACCACGGTGCGCGCGTCGTCGACGAGGGTGAGCATCGCTCCGACGACGATGATTCCCGAGATCGCGTTGGTCACCGACATCAGCGGTGTGTGCAGCGCGTGGTGCACCTTCCCGATCACGTAGTAGCCGATCACGATGGCGAGGGCGAACACCACCAAGTGGGGCTCCAGGGCCGGCGGTGCGAGCGCGACGAGCGCGAAGAACACGGTCGCCGCGGCAAGCACGCCGCCGAGAAGACGTCCCACGCTCAACTGCGCCTTCTCATCGGCAGCCGCGACCGGTGCGAGTGAGACGGCCGCCGGGGAGGGGGTGGCTGCCGAGACCTGGACCGGAGGCGGCGGCCAGGTCAGCTCGCTCTTCCCGTCCTGGTAACGGACCACGGTCATGGCTCGCTGGACGACGTCGGAGAAGTCGAGGACGAGTTCCCCGTCCTTGCCGGGCGTCAGCAGCCTGATCAGGTTCACCAGGTTGGTGCCGTACAACTGCGAGGCCTGCGCCGGGAGACGTCCGGCCAGGTCGGTGTAGCCGACGATCGTCACGCCGTTCTCGGTGACCACGGCCTCACCGGGCACGGTGCCCTCGACGTTGCCCCCGTTGGCGGCGGCCATGTCGACGATCACGCTGCCGGGGCGCATCGCGGTCACCATTTCGGCGGTGATGAGGCGAGGGGCGGGCCGTCCCGGGATCAGCGCCGTGGTGATGACGATGTCGGTGCCCGGCACGGTTTCCCCGTAGAGCCTCTCGGCCCGGGCGCTGTAGTCATCGGACATCGGGGTGGCGTAGCCGGTGGCCGAGACGTTGTTCTCGTCGGCCCGTGCCGTCGCGACCGAGAGGAACTCGGCGCCGAGCGAGCGCACCTGGTCCGCCACCTCAGGCCGGGGGTCGGTGGCCCTGACCACCGCACCCAGGCTGCCGGCGGCGCCGATGGCGGCCAGCCCCGCGACGCCTGCCCCGACCACCAGGACCTGTGCCGGCGGCACCTTTCCGGCGGCCGTCACCTGGCCGGTGAAGAACCGTCCGAACAGGTGGGCTGCCTCGATGACCGCGCGGTAGCCGGCGATGTTCGCCATTGAGGAGAGCACGTCCAGGGACTGTGCGCGCGAGATCCGCGGCACCGCGTCCATCGCGAGCGCGGTGATCGGTCTGCCGGCCAGGTCCTCGACCAGGGCCGGGTCGAGCGCCGGGCCGAGGATGCTGACCAACGTCGCGCCGGGCTTGAGCGCGGCCAGCTGATCGGGCGACGGGGCGTTGACGCCCAGGACGACATCGGCGCTCGACGTCGGAGCGATGCTCGCGCCCGCCTCGAAGTAGGCCCGGTCCGAGAAGTCCGACCCCAGCCCGGCGCCCTGCTCGACGACGACCTCATAGCCGAGGCCGAGCAGCCGCCCGACAGTCTCCGGGGTCGCCGCGACGCGCGTCTCACCGGACCGCGCTTCCTTCAAGACTCCGATGATCATGAGTGGTGCTCCCTGTCAGTGACGAGGTGAGGGGTGCGGGTATGACGAGTGGCCTTCACCGCGGCAGGTCGACGAGTGCCGCCAGGCGAACCCGGTGTCCGCCCGGCGTGCCGAGCGCGATCTGGTCGGACTTGGCGCGCTTGAGGTACAGGTGAGCCGGGTGCTCCCAGGTCATGCCGATACCCGCGTGGAGCTGGACCGCTTCCTCCGCGGCCGCGACGGCGAGGTCGCTGCAGTAGGCCTGGGCCACCGCGGCCGCGACCGGGACGTCGAAGCCGTCCTCCGCGAGAGCCGCGGCGGCGTAGCGCGCGGCGGCGGCGGCCGACTCGACGCCCGTGTACAGATCGGCCAGCCGGTGCTTGAGCGCCTGGAAGCCGCCGAGGACCCGCCCGAACTGGCGGCGCTCCTTGAGGTAGGCGACGGTCGTGTCGAGGCACCAGCGCGCGACGCCGAGCTGCTCGGAGGCGAGCAGGGAGGCGCCGGCGCCGATTGCGTCCCGGATCGCGGCCTCGGCCTCGGCTTCGGCGAGGACGAGGGTGCCCGGGGCCGAGTCGAAGCTGACGTCGGCGAGCTGGCGCGTCATGTCGAGGGAGACGACCGGGGCGACCGAGGCCGCCGCAGCCTCCACCGCGTAGACGGCGACACCGGTCGGCGTCGCGACGGGAACCAGCAGGACGTCGGCCTCCAGCGCCCCGGCAACACTCGTGACCGAGCCGGTCACGAGTTCCCCGGAGAGCCGCAGCGCCGGGAGGGCGTCGGAGACAGCCGTGGACCACGGCACGGCCAGGGCCGCGGTCCGCTCCCCGGCGGCGACGGCACCGAGCAGCCCGGAGCGCGTGTGCAGCAGCAGCGTCGTGGCAATCACCGAGCTGGTCAGGAACGGAACCGGGGCCATGCTCAGCCCGAGCTCCTCCAGGACCACCGCGGCCTCGCGCGCCGAGGCGCCCTGTCCGCCACGTTCCTCCGGCACCAGCAGGCCGGCCAGGCCCAGGTCCGCCGCCAGGGAACTCCACAGGTCGTCGACCAGAGACCGGTCGCCGTCGTACATCGCGACCACGGCCGCCGGGTCGCACCGCGCCGCCAGCAGGCTTCGCACGCTCGCGCGCAGGTCGTCCTCGATCTCGGTGTACAACAGATCAAGCTCGCTCACTTGGCCAGCTCCTTCCAGGCGATGTCCTTGTCGACGCGGTGCTCCGGCGGAAGGCCCAGGACCCGTTCGGAGACGATGTTGCGCAAGATCTCCGAGGTGCCGCCCTCGATCGAGTTGCCCTTCGCCCGCAGGTAGCGGTAGCCCGCGTCCCGGGCAAGGAGGTCCACCCGGTCGGGGCGGGTCATCGTCCAGTCGTCGAATCGCAGTCCGTCCTCGCCGAGCAGCTCGAGCTCCAGGCCGGAGAGCTGCTGGGCGAGCCGGGCGAAGGTCAGCTTCATCGCTGATCCCTCCGGCCCGGGCTGCCCCTGCGCTAGCTTCTGGCGCAACCGTGCGCCGGCGAGGCGGGAGACCTCGGCGTCGACCCACAGCCGCAGCAGCCGGTCGTGCAGCTCCGGCGTCCGGCGTTCCGGGCGCTCACGCCAGGTGCGTGCCACCACCCCGACCATCCCGCTCTCGCGGGGAGCGGCCCTCCCGCCGATCGCGACGCGTTCGTTGCTCAGGGTCGCGTTGGCCACGGCCCAGCCCTGACCCTCCTCCCCCAGGCGCTGCGTGTCCGGGACCCGGACGTCGGTCAGGAAGACCTCGTTGAACTCGGCCTCGCCGGTGATCTGCCGCAGTGGGCGCACGTCGACCCCCGGGTCGTTCATGTCGCACAGGAAATACGTCATGCCGCGGTGCTTGGGCAGGTCGGGATCGGTGCGTGCGACCAGGATCGCGAACCGGGCGAGGTGGGCGCTGGAGGTCCAGACCTTCTGGCCGTTCACCGTCCAGCCGTCGCCGTCTCGCACCGCGCGGGTGGCCAGCGCGGCGAGATCCGAACCGGCGCCGGGCTCGCTGAACAGCTGGCACCAGACCTCCTCGCCGGTCCACAGCGGTCGCAGGTATCGCTGCTTCTGCTCCTCGGTACCGAAGGCGAGGATCGTCGGGGCCGCCATCCCGAGCCCGATCGTGTTGGCCTGCGGGTTGTTGTCCGGGGCACCGGCCTCGGCGAAGAGCCGGTCCAGCTCGGGTTGCAACACTGAAGGCAGGCCGAGGCCGCCGTGACCCTCGGGATAGGAGATCCAGGCGAGTCCGGCGTCGTACCGGGACCGGAGGAACTCCGTCCGATCGGTCGTGGCCGGGTCGTGGGCCGCGAGGAAATCCTCGATGCGACGCTGCAGGTCCGCGCTGCTCATCACGGCACCATCAGCGCGACGGTCTCGATCTCGGCGACCACGGGCGCGCACGCGTCCGCGTCGAGGTCGAGGACGGCCACGGCGCCGATGTTGCGGGCGGCGCCGGTCACGATGGCGACGCGGGTGTCGGTTCGGGCTGTGGTGCTCATGCGAATTCCTGTCATCAGTGCGAGTTCGAGGACCGGGCGGGGCTACTCGAGGCCCGCGGTCAGGGACATGCCGCCGTCGATGGGGACGGTCTGCCCGGTGATCCAGGCGGCGTCGTCGGAGAGGAGGAAGGAGACCGCGGTCCCGATGTCCTCGGGCTCGCCCAGGCGCCCCAGCGGGTAGGCCTGGACGACCTCGGCCTCGCGGCCGTCGTACAAGGGGATGGCGAACTTCGTCTTTACCACCGCGGGCGCGACGCCGTTGACCCGGATGTCCGGACCGAGCTCGACGGCGAGGAGCTCGGTGATCGAGTTCAGCATCGCCTTCGAGGCGCCGTAGAAGCCGATCCCCGGTGCGGTGCGGACGCTGGAGATCGAGGAGACGTTGACGATCGCGCCGCCGTGCTCCCGCATCCAGGCCCGGTGCACCTTCTGCACCCAGGAGACCGCCGCGATGCAGTTGACCTCGACGATCTTGCGCGCCAGGCCGAGGTCGAGGTCGACGAGCGGACCGTACGCCGGGTTGATCCCGGTGTTGTTGACCAGGAAGTCGACCCTGCCGAAGGACCTCAGTGCTTGCTGGATCGCGTCGTCCTGGTGGGCCGGGTCGTCGGCCTTGCCGGCGACGGCCAGGGCGTGCTGCGGGCCGCCGAGCTGCTCCACGGCCTCGTCGAGGGTGTCCTTGTTCCGGGCCGTGATGACGACCCTGGCGCCTTCGGTGACGAGCTGCTGGGCGATGGCCAGGCCGATGCCGCGGCTGGCGCCGGTGACGATCGCGGTCCTGCCCGCGTGCCGGCCGGTCACGAGAGCCGCTCCAGGACCATCGCCATGCCCTGGCCGCCGCCGACGCACATGGTCTCCAGGCCGAACTGCTTGTCGTGCCACCGCAGCGAGTTGATCAGGGTGCTGGTGATGCGCGCGCCGGTCATGCCGAACGGGTGACCGATCGCGATCGCGCCGCCGTTGACGTTCAGCTTGTCCTCGGGGATGCCGAGCTCGCGCGCCGAGCCGATCACCTGGGAGGCGAACGCCTCGTTGATCTCGACCAGGTCGATGTCGTCGATGGTCAGGCCGGCCAGGGCGAGTGCCCGGCGGGAGGCCTCGACCGGCCCGAGGCCCATGACCTCGGGGGAGAGGCCGGAGACACCGGTGCTCACCACCCGGGCCAACGGGGTGAGGCCGAGCTGCTTGGCCTTGGTGTCGGACATGACCACCAACGCCGCGGCTCCGTCGTTGAGCGGGCAGCAGTTGCCCGCGGTGACGGTGCCGTCCGGCCGGAACACCGGCCGCAGCGCGGACACGGCCTCGAGGGTGACGCCGGCGCGGGGGCCGTCGTCGGTGCTTGTCACCGTGCCGTCGGCCAGCGTCACCGGGGTGATGTCGCGTGCCCAGAAGCCGCTGGCTATCGCGGCCTCGGCCAAGTTCTGGCTGCGCACGCCGAACGCGTCCTGGTCCGCCCGGCTGATGCCCGCGTGCTGGGCGACGTTCTCCGCGGTCTGCCCCATCGTGATGTACAGGTCGGGCAGGAGGCCCTCGGTGCGCGGGTCGACCCACGTCTGACCCCCGCCGGCGAGCTTGTCGGTGCGAGCCTGCGCCTCGTCGAAGAGCGTGTTCTGGGTGTCGGGCATGCCGTCGGCGTTGCCCTTGAAGTACCGGCTGACGGTCTCGACACCTGCCGAGATGAAGACCTGGCCCTCACCGGCCCTGATCGCGTGCAGGGCCATTCGGGTGGTCTGCAGGCTGCTTGAGCAGTAGCGATTGACGGTGACACCGGGCAGGTGGTCCATCCCGGCGAGGACGGCTACCGCGCGTCCGAGGTTGTTGCCGGCTTCGCCGGCGGGCTGACCGCAGCCAAGGATCAGGTCATCGATGTCGCGGGGGTCCAGGCCGGGTACCTTCGCCAGGGCGGCTTGCACCATCTGGGCGGTCAGGTCGTCGGGGCGCATCTCCTTGAGGGATCCTTTGACGGCTCGTCCGATCGGAGACCTGGCGGTCGAGACGATCACTGCCTCGGGCATGGAACTGACTCCTAGTCAACAGAAGGCGTGGTCACTGCACGGGGGGAAGGGGTTGGACCTCTGGGTGCCAGGCTTGTCGCCGGGCTACCCGGAGGGGTCATTCGCCCCAGGCGCGCTGCTCGACGAACTCGAGGTACTCCAGGAGCACGCCGTCGGGGTCGCGGAAGCAGACGACCCGGACCTTGGTGACACCCAGGGTCAGCTCCTTGGGCTCGCTCAGCAGCGGCACGCCGTGCTCCTTGAGCCGGGCCAGCTCCTCGTCCATGTTGTCGACGCGGATGGCGACGCGGGAGAGACCGACGTTGCGCGGGTTCCGCTCGACCGGGGGCAGGTTGTCGTCCCACTCGAGCAGGTCGATGTATCCGCCGGAGCGGTGCGTACCGAAGTAGAGGAAGCAGCCGCGGTAGTCGCCGGAGCCCTCGTAACCCAGCAGCTCTGCGATCTGCTTGCCGTCGCCGGGGCGGGAACGGCCCTCACCGGGACGGATGTCGGAGGACTCCCGGCCGCCGCCGGCGGTGCCGGCGTTCGAACTTGTCAGCGGGGTCATCCCGAGGACCTTGGTGTAGAAGTCGTAGGACTTGTCGAAGTCCGAGCAGACGACGTTGAAGTGGAAGAACTGCATCGTGGAGCCTTTCGTCGGTCGGGTGGGGCCGGCCCGCTGGCGCGAGGGGGCCACTGCTGAACGGCGACCGCTGTCGGAGCGGTTCGCGTGCGGGTCAGGCGAAGACACCGCTCTCGTCGAGGTGCATGCCGGGGCCGAGGACGTAGCCGCCGTCGAGCAGGACCGTCTCGCCGGTCATGTACGCGCACGAGGGGGAAGCCATGAACACGATCAGGCCGCCGACCTCTTCGGCGGTTCCGGCCCGCTTGAGCGGCACGGCGTGCGCCAGCTGGTCGACGTGGCTGCTGTCGCCGTGCAGTTCGGCCTCCACGAAGCCGGCAGTGTTGATCATGCCGGGGGCGACCGCGTTGACGGTGACCCCGTGCTCGGCCCACTCCAGTGCCAGCGAACGGGTCAGGGCGATCACGCCGTAGCGGGCGCTGGTCGAGTGGGCGAGCCCGCGGGAGGGGCGCAGCGCGGCGGCGGTGGTCACGTTCACGATCCGCCCCGCCTCACCACGTTCCACCGCGGCCCGGGTGAACCGCTGGGAACAGATGAACGTCCCGTTCAGGTTCAGATCGACCACCGAACGCCAGCCCCGCACCGACATCTCCAGCGCGGGCTTCGGGAACTGACCACCGGCATTGTTGACCAGCACGTCCAGACCGCCCCAGGCGGCCTCGATCTCGGCGAAGGCCTGGTTGACCGACTCCTCGTCACGGATGTCGGCGACCACCTGCATCGCTTCGGCACCGAGCTCCTGCAGCTCAGCGACCACCTTCTCCAGGAGCTCCGGACGACGGCCGAGCACCGCGACCTTCGCTCCGGACCGGGCGAATCCGAGCGCCGTGGCCCGTCCGATCCCGGTGCCACCGCCGGTCACCAGCACCCGGGCGTCCTGAAGGCCACCAATCACCGTGTCCGTAGCTGCCTGCGTCATCGATCCTCCTGGGTCTTGTTCCCGTGCGCCGGGATGCTCTGCATGGCTTCGCCGACGCGCTCGGGGCTGTGAGCCCGCCGGTGCGTCATTGCTCTGCCACACTGGCGTACATCTTCGTAAAATGTAAGTGGTTGTCAAAAGATCTCAACATTTATTTGAAGATGATCGTCACAATGGGCTCGACCGTGCGACCCGACGCTCGGTCAGGAGGGGGTGCCGGCGCCCTGTCGCCGTTCCCGATCGCGGAGTTCGGCCTTCTTGACCCGGTTGGTCCCTTCTGTCATCGGAAGGGACTCGAGGAACTCGACGTAGCGAGGAACCATGAAGCTCGCGGCCTTCGCCGCGACGTGCGCGATCAGTCCCGCCTCGTCGACCTCCGCGCCCGCGCGCCGGACGACGAACACCTTGATGTCCTCCTCACTCAGCTCGGAGGGAACGCCGATCGCGGCGCAGCCGGTCACGTCGGGATGGTCGAGGACCTCGCGCTCGACCTCGAAGGAGGAGACGTTCTCACCACGTCGACGGATGGCGTCCTTCGCGCGGTCGACGAAGTAGAAGCGCCCGTGATCGTCGTAGCGGAACGCGTCCCCGGTGTGGAACCAGCCGTTGCGCCAGGCTTCAGCGGTGGCGTCGGGACGGCCGAGGTAGCCGGCGTTCAGGGTCCACGGAACGTCGGTGCGGCACACCAGCTCGCCGACCTGTCCGGGTCCCAGTGGCTGGTCGTGCTCGTCGACGACGCGCACCCGGTAGCCCGGATGCCCCGAGCGCACCTGACCACAGCTGCGCCAGTCCTCGACCGACCAGTCGCTGACGAGCGGGATGCTCACCTCGGTCATGTTGAAGCTGGTGCACACCCGCACGCCGAACCTCACCCCGAAGTCACGGTGCTCCGCGACGAGCGGCACCATCAGGACCTCGGCGAGGTGGTTCTCCGCGTCGTGCTCGGTCGCCGGCGCCTGGTGAAGGATCGCGGCCATGGCTGAGACCAGGCCCACCGTGGTGCAGCCGTACCTCTCGACATCGGTCCAGAAGGCCGAAGCGCTGAACACGTGCCGAATGACGGTCGGCGCGCCGTACTCGATGCCCAGGCAGACGAACAGGCGCCCGCCGATGTGGTTCGGCGGGAACGGCCCGTAGATGACCTTGTCGCGGTTCAGCGTTCCGTCAGGGAAGGTACCCATGGCGGTGGCGTGCACCTGGCCCCAGGGAACCAGGACGCCCTTGGACGTCCCGGTCGTCCCCGAGGTGTAGATGACCGCGGCGAGGTCTGAGGCCGCGGGACGGTGACTTCGTGCGGGTGAAGGTGAGGACGTCAACCTGCCCTGCTGAGCAAGCTCGGAGAGGCCGATGATCGAGGCCTCACCCAGCCGGAGACCGGGAGGCCGTTCGCCGCGGACGATCACGGCCCTCAGCCGCGCCGCCACCGCGGTGAGCTCCGGACTCCGTTGCAGCTCGTGAAGGAGCCCGGCCTCGATGATGAGCACCTGTGCGGTGGAGTCGCTGAGGATGTGTTCGAGCATGCGTCCCCGGTACCGGGTGCCGATCGGGACCTCCACCGCGTCCAGCGCCGCGAGCGCGAACCAGATCCGGTAGGTGTCGATCGAGTGCGGCAGCATCGTGGCGACTGTGCTGCCAGGGCTGACGCCCAGCTCTTCGAGCCGGTCGGCCAACGCGCTCGCGTCAGCATGGAGTTCGGCGTAGGTGATCCGAGCTCCGGTCTCGGCCTCGACCAGGCAGGTCCTGGTCGGTTCGGTGACGGCCCGCTCGGCGAGGACGACCGGGGTCGTACGGGCGCCGAGCCCGTCGGGAGACAGATCCATCCGCGGAGTTCCTTCTCTCGTGTCCGGCTTCGGGCAGCCGGACGACAGGTCGATGCATGCCGAGAGGCTGACCGCGCTATCGGTGCGGAGAAGCTGACCGCACTATCGGCGCGGGAACACCGGCGAGGTGGACGGGCTCGCCTCGGCAGCCGTGTCGTATCTGTGCAGCACGCGGCCGTGCTTGAGTACGGAGTCGAACCGGCCGTAGGTGGCGTGGACCATCCGGTTGACCGGCAGCGCGGCCCAAGGGTCAGCCGGGGACCGCGAGTCGAAGGAGAGGCTGCCCGGCCCGCTGAACAGCATCGGACGCCCGTCGCTGCCGAGATGGACACTGCTCTCGATCGTCACCTCGACCAGCTCGCACACCTCCGGCGCAGCGCCCTGCTCCGGGCTGGGGATGACCTTGAGGAAGACCATCGGGACATCCTCGCCACCACGCGGCACCAGCGGATCCCGCGGCCTGATCACGCCGGTGGCGATTCGGTTGAGACCCGCCGGCCGGTCGACGTGGCAGCTGATCACAGCGTTCGCGCGGGTGAAGCCGATGTCGCCGAGGAGCTTCGGTGCACCCCAGATCTCGCGCCCGGCGATCAGGCCGACATCACCGGTCACGATCAGGTACGGGCAGTACAGCACCCGGCGCCCCTCCCACAGGCAGGAGATCGCCAGGATCGCCTCCCGGTACGGACCCAGCGTGGAGAACGTGAAGTCGGCGAACATCACCCTGGCCCGGGCCGGCTCGTGAGCCAGGACCAGACCCTCGGGCACGAGAGCCGCTGCCGCAGCGCTGTCGGTCTCGAAGTCGAACGTCGCCATCTCGGTGCCGCGGAAGTAGTGCGGGGGCGGGTCGATGTTCGTGCCGCTCACCGGTCCGGTGTACCCGAAACGATCGACGCTCAGCGTGCCCGGACGCCCGGCGCCCGCAGACGAGGGGATGGTGGGAACCACGATCAGCCCGCCGATCCGCTAGCCGTGAGCGAGCTCGCCTGCTCGCGCCGTTGCGCCTCGAGGGCGCGCAGTTCGGACTTCTTGACCTTGTTGGTCGCCTCGGTCACCGGCAGCGCGTCGAGGAACTCGATGTACTGAGGCACCATGAACGAGGCTGCCTTCTCCCGTACGTGCTCGGCCAGGAGCGCCTCGGTCAGCTCCGAGCCGGGACGCTTGACGACGAACACCTTGATGTCCTCCTCACTCAGCTCGGAGGGAACGCCGATCGCGGCGCAGTCGATCACGTCGGGATGGTCGAGGACCTCGCGCTCGACCTCGAAGGAGGAGACGTTCTCGCCGCGTCTGCGAATGGCGTCCTTGGTGCGGTCGACGAAGTAGAACTGCCCCTGCTCGTCGTACCGGAACGCGTCCCCGGTGTGGAACCAGCCGTTGCGCCAGGCTTCAGCGGTGGCGTCGGGACGGCCGAGGTAGCCGGCGTTCAGGGTCCACGGCGCGTCGGTGCGACACACCAGCTCTCCGACCTCGCCGGGTCCGAGCGGATTGTCGTCCGCGTCGACGATCCTCAGCTCGTAACCCGGGTAGCCCGGACGGACCCGACCGCAGCTGCGCCAGTCCTCGAAGTCCCAGCCGCTGTGCAGGGGGATGCTGGTCTCGGTCATGTTGTAGTCGGTGCACACCCGGACGCCGAAACGCTGCTGGAACCGGTCGTACTCGGCGATCAGTGGCACCATGAGCACGTCATGCAGGGGGTTGTCGGCCTCGTGCTCGTTGACCGGGGTGTTCCACAGGATCGAGGCCATCGCCGAGACCAACGCCGTGGTCGTGCAGCGGTACTTCTGGATGTCGACCCAGAACGCGGAGGCGCTGAAGGTGTTCCGCAGGACGACCGGGACGCCGTGCAGAATCCCGAGGCACGGGAACAGCCGGCCACCGACGTGGTTGGGCGGGAACGGCCCGTAGATCACCATGCCGGGTTCGAAGGTGCCGTCCGGGAACGCGCCGAGCGTGGTCGCGTGGATCTGCCCCCACGGGATCAGCACCCCTTTCGAGGGCCCGGTGGTGCCGGAGGTGTAGAGCACCATGGCCAGGTCGTGCGGGGCGACCGCCTCCCGCTCGGGCAGGGGCTCGACGTCGGCGGCCTTGCGCAGGTCGTCCAGGGACCGGACGTCGAAGCCGCCCGGAACCTCGGCCGTGCCGGCGCCCCTGACGATCACCGTGGCGAGCGTCGGGAGATCGCCGTCGCCGAGAACCGGGGCGAGCTCGGCGAGATGCGCCTCGTCGACGATCAGGACCCGGGCGCCCGAGTCCTGAAGGATGTGCTTGAGCATCCTGCCGCGGTACTTGGTCCCGATCGGCACCTCCAGCGCGGCCAGGTGCGTCAGCCCGAACCAGATCCGGTAGGTGTCCACCGAGTGCGGAAGCATGGTGGCCACCGTGTCGCCCGCGCCGACGCCGAGGCCGCGCAGTCCCTGGGCCAGTCGTCGCGCGTCCTCGTTCAGTTCGTGGAAGGTGACGCTGTGGTCGGTCTCGGCCTCGATGAGGCAGATGTCGCTTCCTGCACGCTGAGCCCGCTCGGCGAGCAGCGCGGGAAACATCTCGGTGCCCGGTCGATGCTGGGTGTCGTTCACGTCCGTGGTTCTCCTGCTAGGTAAGTGGTGCGGACCGAGTCGGTGCCTCGGCACGCTTCTGAGTCCGGGCGAGGCGGCCTGCCCGGGGTCGTGCCCTGCGGGTGCCCTTGCGTCCGAGAACCCGGGGGGAGGATCCCTTCAGGCGCCGCCGGGTACTGGCGACCGGGTCGAGCGCGTCCCGCAACGAGTCGCCGAGGGTGTTGAACGCCAGAACCGTCAGGGCGATCGCGAGGCCGGGCGGGTAGACGCCCGCCGGGTTGCTCGAGATGAACTGTGCCGCTCGTTGCAGCATGATTCCGAAGCTCGGGTCCGGATACTGCACGCCCAGCCCGACGAACGAGAGGCTCGCCTCGGCAATGACCGCGAGACCGAGCATGAACGTGGTCTGGATGATGACCGGCTGCATGCAGTTCGGTACGACGTGGCGCAGTGCGGTGCGCCAACTGGGGCTGCCGAAGGTGACGGCCGCATCGACGTAGACCCGCTCCTTGACCACGAGTACCTGTCCGCGGGTGACGCGAGCGATGCTGGGGGAGAAGACGATGCCGACCGCGGTCATCGAGTGCACCAGCCCGGGTCCCAGAACCGCCGTGATCCCGATCGCGATGACGATGCCGGGGAACGACAGCAGTGTGTCGGCGATGCGCATCAGCACCGCGTCGACCCAGCCACCACGCAGGCCGGCCAGCAGGCCGACGGGCACCCCGATCGCCAGCGCCAGGCTCACGGCGATGAAGGCGGCCGTCATCGACGCCCGCGCTCCGTGAACCAGGCGCGCCCACACGTCCCGGCCGAGGTCGTCGGTCCCGAGCCAGTGCTGCCACGAGATACCGTTGAACGGTTCGAAGTCCTGCGCCGAGGGGGAGTACCGCGCGGTCAGCGGCGCGAGGAGGGCCAACCCGGCGAGCAGGATCAGGAAGCACGTCGCCAGCCGCGAGCGGGTGTCACCCCACAGGCACTGGTACAGGACGCTGTTACGGCGGCGCCGGGATGACGGACTGGTCTCTGCCGCTGCGGAGGCGACGACCGGAACAGGAGTCTGGATATCGGTCATGTTCGGATCCTCGGGTCGAAGATCCTGTATGACGCGTCCACCACGAAGTTGGTCAGGATCACCATGAAAGCCATGACGAGAACTACACCCTCCACGACCGGGTAGTCCTTGTTCTGCGCTGCGCCGACCACCAGGCTGCCGATGCCCGCGATGCCGAAGACGGCCTCGACGACGACTGTGGCGCCCAGGAAGCGGCTCACCTGCAGGCCGATCACCGTCATCAGCGGCACGGCAGCGCCCTTCAACGCGTGCCGCCACACCGTTTGCCGCTCAGGGAGGCCCTTGGCCCGCAGGGTGCGGACGTGGTCCGAGGCGAGGGTTTCGATCAGCACCGCGCGGAGCTGTCGCGCGATCTCCGCCGCCCCCGCGATCCCGAGCGCGATCGCGGGCAGGACCAGATGCTGGAGGGCGAGCCCCGGGTCGGTGCTGAAGCCGACGAACCCGGTCGCAGGGAACCATCCGAGGTTCAGCGCGAACACCGAGACCAGCACGAGGCCGAGCCAGAAGCTGGGCATCGCGGCGCCGGCCGCGGAGGCCGAGGTGATCACTGTGTCCACCGGCTGGTTCGCGCGGCGGGCCGAGACGACTCCGGCAGCGACACCCAGGGTGATCGCGACGCCCAGCGCGCCGATGACCAGGGTGAGCGTGGGAGGCAGCGTACGGCTGATCTCGCTGACCACGCTGGTTCCCGACGTGATCGACGTCCCCAGGTCGCCGTGCAGCGCGTAGGTCAGCCAGTGCCAGTACTGGACCAGGATCGGCTGGTCGAAGCCCTGCTGCTCGCGGATGGCCTCGATTTGCCCAGTCGTCGCGCCTTCGCCGGCCATCGCGATGGCGGGGTCGCCGGGAGCCAGCTGGACCAGCACGAAGATACCGAAGCTGGCGAGCAGCACCGTCGGGATCAAGGCGAGGACCCGTCCCACCAATAGCCGTTTCATGCTCTCCTCCCGGTCAACGTGAGCTCTTCGGCGCGGTGGCAGGCGACGAACGTGTCGTCGTCGATGTGCCGCAGGGAGGGCTGTTCCTCGGCGCACCGCTCCGCGACGTACGGACAGCGGGTCCGGAACCGGCACCCCGACGGGGGACTGGCCGCACTCGGGACGTCACCGCTGACCATCGGGGTCTGCGGCGTGCGATGGGTCGACGGGCGCGCTTCCGGTTCGGCGGCCAGCAGGGCCTCGGTGTAGGGGTGCCGTGGTCGGGACGTGAGCGATTCGACCGGAGCGATCTCCGCAAGCCGGCCCAGGTACATCACCCCGACGCGGTCGGCTAGGTGCGAGACCACGCCGAGGTCGTGGGAGATGAACAGGACCGAGATGCCCAGGTCCTGCTGGAGGCTGAGAAGCAGGTTGATGATGCCCGCTTGGATCGACACGTCGAGTGCGGAGACCGCTTCGTCGCACACCAACAACTCGGGCTCCAGGGCGAGCGCCCGGGCGATGTTGACGCGCTGTTTCTGTCCACCGGACATGGCGTGGGGCTTACGGTCCAGGTGGGTCTCGTCTAGGCCGACCCGGTGAAGGAGGTCGAGTACCCGGGCCCTCAGCTCGCTCCTGGCCACCCGGCTGCCCCCGAGCTTGAGCGGTTCGGCGACCGCCTGGAACACCGTCATCCGTGGGTCGAGCGACTCGTGCGGGTCCTGGAAGACCATCTGCACGCGCCGGCGTGCGCGGCGCAGTTCCTTGCCCTTGAGCTGGTCGAGACGGGTCGTGCCGAGGCTGACTGAACCGCTGCCGATCGGAGCCAGTCGCATCACGGCCTTCGCGACGCTCGACTTGCCGGAGCCGGACTCTCCGATGAGTCCGAAGACGTCGCCGGTCCCGATCTCGAAGGAGACGCCGTCCACGGCGCGCAGGGGCTCGGACTGGCCGGGAAGCTTGTAGTGGACCGCCAGGTTCTCGACCGAGAGCAAGGCCGACGGATTGCTGTGGCCGGTGGCGGTCATCGGCTGCGTGCTCATCGCTGCTCTTGGGGGACGGCACCGGCGAGCGCGAGCTCGTCCTGGCGACAGCAACGAACTCCGCGGTCGCCGGTCCGGATCTCTGGTTGCGGTGCGAGGCACTCTTCGAGGGCATGGGAGCACCGGGGCTGGAAACGGCAGCCGGGCGGCATCGCCGTCAGCGCGGGAACCCGGCCCTGGATGGCAAAGAGCGGTTGCCTACGCCTCTCGCTACGCGGGATCGCCTGGATCAGGCCTGATGTGTACGGATGCTTCGGGCCGGCCAATGCTTGATCGACGCTGCACTGCTCGACGATCTCGCCGGCATACATCGTGTGGATCCGGCTGCAGGTTTCTGCGACGACCCCGAGGTCGTGGGTGATCAGCAGGACGGCGGTCCCGTGCTCCTGGCTCAGCCGGTGAAGCAGTCGGAGGATTTGGGCCTGCACCGTGACGTCGAGTGCTGTGGTGGGTTCGTCGGCGATGAGGACCGACGGTTCGCAGACCAGGGCCATGGCGATCATGACCCGCTGGCGCATACCTCCGGAGAGCTGATGGGGGTAGGCCTTGAGGCGCGACGCGGCGTCGGGGATGCCGACGTCAGTGAGGATCTGGAACGCTCGGTCGGCAGCAGCACGCCGGGAGACCTTCTGGTGTGCCCGGATCGTCTCGCTGATCTGGTCCCCGATGCGGAACAGCGGATCGAGGGCCGTCATTGGTTCCTGGAAGATCATACTGATCTCGCGGCCTCGCGCCGCGGCGCGCTCAGTCGGCGACAGGGTGAGGAGGTCGCGGCCGTTGAGCAGGACCGAACCGGTCGTGCGGCTCAGGCCCGGAGTGAGCAGCCCCATGATCGCCAGCGACGTGACGGACTTGCCGCTGCCGCTCTCACCGACCAGGCCGACGATCTCGCCTTCCGCTACGCTCAGGGACACGTCCCGAACCGCCTGGACCTCCCCGTCGAGCGTCTGCAGGTGGACGCCGAGGTTGCGGAGCTCGAGCGCTGCTGCCATGTCAGCCCCCCACCTTGACATTCGACGTCACCACGGTGCCGTAGGGTCGGTTCCTGGCGCCGTCAGGGGGCACTAGGTCCCGCACGTTGTTCCTCATGAGTGCATCTCCATCCGGCTCATTGCGCGTGCTTCCCGGGGGTGTTTTCAATGTCTCGTGCTCAACGCACAGAGAGGAAAGGGACGTCGACCTAGGGGTGACCACGCCTAGCTGGAGCGCCACACCTGCAGCGTTGATGCGCACTGTGAAGCCCTCTTCCCCCGCAACTAGCCCGGTCTGACATCCCTGATGTGTCGCCTGCCACGCTGACGCACGCGACCCAAAAATGCAAGGCATTGTCAAAAGAAGCGATTGGTCAGATGCGAGTCGGAATCCCGAGATACTTCGGGCGCCTGGGCTGCTCCAGGGCAGGCCGTGCCCTGGCTGACGCTCTGCGTAAATGCGTCGTGGGTCAGTGGGCTGCGCGCAGGTCGCTCGACCTGGGGCCGTCCCCGCCGGACATGGCTGTGATGTCCTCGGCAGCGTCGTCGCGGGAGCCGAGGCGGACCTCGGCGAAGTCGACCACCTCGAGGCACATCTGAGTCACGCCTGCCGTCTGCCCATAACTACTGAAGCTAGACCGCCTCGTTCCCGGCCACCAGGAGGGCGGCAAGCAGGCGGCCGTACACGTCGCCGCCCGGGTCGACACCGGCTTCGCGAGGGCGAGTGCTGTCGGAGGTGTCCAGAGGGCTGCGGAGTCATTGTTTCCACCTCGATCGCGGTACCCAGAAGCGGGCTGAGCCAGGGACTTTTCAGGGACTTTCAGCTCTGTCAGAGGGACTTTTCGCGGGACGATCCGGCGTGTAAACCGGTAAGCCCGTGACAGAGCCGAATGTAGAGAAATGCCTGGTCAGCGCTCCTGTAGCAGCCATCGGCCCGCCGTTACGCCGCCCCTGACGTCCGCCGACCCTTGTAGTTGATCTTCATGGTGTCCATGTCCGTCGCGGTGGAGCGAAGCCGGCCATAGCCGTACCCGTACCCCTTGAGCGTCGTCTCCGCCCTGTCCTCGGCGATCGCGGAGGCCATCTCCTCGCCGTCCCCGGCATCCGAGACGACCAGGTACCGGAAGCTGAAATGCTTGAGCACCGCGTCGTAGGTGAGCGAGCCCTCCTCGGTGAACTGCATGGCCGCCAGGCCGTGCTGCTCCACCTCGGCCAGCAGACGGGCGCGGGCCTCGTCGGTGAGGCCTTCCCAGGTGCCGCGCACGATCACTCGGTAGGTGTGCTGGGTGCTCATCGTCTTCTTCGCTTCCCTGGCTCGAGTCTTCGAGGATCAAGGCTACGACGGCGACGCGGTGCGGGGCTCGGCATTTACGGGGCCCCGGCCCGGCACGGCCGGTACGCCGCCCACCGGTCCGATCATGGCGGCTTTTGCCGAAGAGTGACGGCTGCGCCCCTGGTCGGCGCGGCTTTGAGCGTGTTCGATGGTCATCGGGGGCGCCCGGACCTGCGGCGGCCCGCGCGAGGGAGCGAGGTTGCCTTGGCCACGACCGTACGACGTGCCGTACTGACACTGCCCGCCGCACCGCTGGGGGCGGAGAACCCACTGCCGGCGCTGCGGCCGCTCGACGAGATGCACGTCGTCGACGACCGCGACCGGGCCGCACTGCCGCGCGACATGGCACGGCAGATCGGTTACGAGCCGCTGGCCACCGTTCTGCCGGTGCGCATTCTCGACGGGTACGGGCGCGAGCGCACCCCTACCGAACTGGACGCGATCATCATCGAGAACGACCGGATCCGGGCCACCGTGCTGCCCGGGCTCGGTGGCCGCATCCACTCCCTCCACCACAAGCCGACCGGCCGCGAGCTGCTCTACACCAACCCCGTCCTGCAGCCGGCTGACTTCGCGCTCAACGGTGCATGGTTCTCCGGCGGCATCGAGTGGAACATCGGCGCGACCGGCCACACCACACTGTCCTGCGCCCCGGTACACGCTGCGCGTGTCCCCGCCCCCGACGGCGGTGAGATGGTCCGTCTCTGGGAGTGGGAGCGGCTGCGTGACCTGCCGTACCAGGTGGACCTGTGGCTGCCGGAGGACTCCGACTTCCTCCATGTGGGGGTACGGATACGCAACCCGCACGAGCGCACCGCACCCGTCTACTGGTGGTCCAACATCGCGGTCCCCGAGGGCGCGCGGACCAGGGTCCTGGCCCCTGCCGACGAGGCCTGGCACTTCGGATACGCGCGGACCCTGACCCGGGTGCCGGTGCCGGAGACCGGTTCCATCGACCGCACGTACCCGCTACGCAGCGATTTCCCCGCCGACTACTTCTACGAGGTACCCGACGGCGCGCGCCGCTGGATCGCCTCCCTCGACGAGGACGGGCACGGACTCGTCCAGACCTCCACCGACCTGCTGCGCGGCCGCAAGCTCTTCATCTGGGGCAGCGGGGCCGGCGGCCGCCGGTGGCAGCAGTGGCTCACCGAACCCGGCACCGTCGGCTACGCGGAGATCCAGGCCGGACTCGCCCGCACCCAGCTGGAGCACATCCCGCTCGAACCCGGCGCCGAGTTCAGCTGGCTGGAGTCGTACGGACCACTGAGCGCCGACCCCGGTGCCGTGCACGGCGACGACTGGGCCGCGGCCCGCACCGAGGCCGAGCAGCGGCTCGCCGCGGCGCTGCCGCGCGCCGATGTCGACGCCGCGTACGCGGCCTGGCGCCCGCACGCCGACACGGAGCCCGGCGAGTCCCTCGCCACCGGCTCCGGCTGGGGCGCCCTTGAGGTCCGGCGCGGCAAGTACGAGCTCCCGGGAACGCCGTTCGCCGAGTCCACGCTCGGCGAACAGCAGGCACCCTGGCTCGGCCTGCTCGACCAGGGCACCTTCCCCGAGCCGCGCCGGGTGGTGCCGCCCGGACCGTCGCTCGTCTCCGCCCACTGGCGCGACATGCTGGAGACGGCGCCCGCCGCACCGCTCACCGAGTACCACCTCGGCGTCGCGCAGTGGCACGCGGGCGACCGCGCGCAGGCGGTCCGCAGCTGGGAGCGAGGTCTGGCCCTCGCCCCGTCCCGCTGGCCGCTGCTGCGCTGCCTGGCCGTCGCCGCCCAGGAGGGCGGCCAGTGCGACAGGGCTGCCGACCACTATGCCGAGGCGTTCGAGGATCTCTGTGCGGAGCGCCGGGACGACGGCGACGCCTGGACGGCCGCCACCACCGCCCTCGGCCGCGAGGCGATCGAGGCGCTGCTGTCCGCAGGGCGGCCCGAGAAGGCCCGCGCCGTCTGGGCCGGACTGCGGCCGGCGATCCGGCAGCGCGGCCGGTTCCGCCTGTTGGAGGCCCGCCTCCTGCTCGCCGAGGGCGACCGTGCGGCGGCGCGGGCGGTATTCGACGAGGGCTTCGAGGTTGCGGACCTGCGCGAAGGGGCGGAGATCCTGGACGAGGTCTGGGCCGCGGTCAGCGACGATCCGCTGCCCGACGTGTACAACTACCGGATGCGGCCGAAGAGTTGAACGAGTGCGGGCAGGTGCGGAGCGACGTGTGATCGTGTGGGGGGAACGGGGCGTTCGGCAACGGCAGGACCACGCCGGTTGCCGAACCGCACCGGCGGTGACCCGGCGCCCTCGCCCACGGCCCGAGCGGATCGGTCACGTCCTGCGCGACACCGTGGAGGTGCCCCTCCGGACGGCGAGCGGCCCACGTGCGAACGGGCGGACACGGCGTCGGCGCACGGGGCGTGGAGCGGTGGTGACGTCCGCCTCGACCGGAACCTGCCGGCTCAGGCCGGCAGGTTCCGGTCGACGTACTCGAAGACCGACCCGTCCGGGTGGACGGCGATCAGGTTCCGCCCGACCGGAGTCGGCACCGGGCCCGCGACGATGCGGGCGCCGACCCGGGTCAGTGACTCGTGTGCGTCGTCGACATTCTTCACCGCGATCGTCGCCGTCACCCTGCGCAGGATCTCCAGCTCCGACTCGGGCCCGCTCATCAGCAGGAAGCAGCTGATCGCGGCGACCGAGACGCCGCCGCGCTCGAAGCGCAGCGCCCGGCCGGCCGTCAGATCCTCGTAGAAGGCCACCGCGGCCTCCAGGTCGTCGACGCATATACGCAGCGTGGTGCCCAGAATCTCCATACGGATCAGGGTAGTTGGCGGGCCCGGCCCCTGTGATCGATTCCGGGCCGGCTTCCGGGCGGGTCAGGCGCGGCAGAGCACCTCGCCGTGCGGGACCATGAACCACGCGTCGTCCTGTTCACCCCAGCCGTGCCAGGCCGCCGCGATCTCGGCCAGCTGCGTGGCGGTCGCATGGCCGCCGTCCACGGCCAGCTTCGCGTACACCGAGCCGACCGTGCGGTCCGCCCACAGGGTGCTCCACCAGACCCGGTTCTCGGGGGTGGCGAAACACCAGGCGGCGGCCGACGGGGTGATGTCGGTGAAGCCCGCCTGCCGGGCCCAGGAGAGCAGCCGGCGGCCCGCGTCCGGCTCGCCGCCGTTGGCCCGGGCCACCCGGCCGTACAGCTCCAGCCATGTGTCCAGGCCGGGCACTTCGGGGTACCAGGTCATCGCCGCGTAGTCGCTGTCGCGGGCGGCCACGATGCCGCCGGGGCGGCAGACCCGCCGCATCTCGCGCAGTGCCTGCACCGGGTCGCCCACGTGCTGGAGCACCTGGTGGGCGTGGACGACGTCGAAGGACGCGTCGGGGAAGTCCAGGTCGTGCACGTCGGCGATGGCGAACTCGACGTTGTCCAGACCGCGTTCGGCGGCCACCCCGGCGGCCTGGTCCAGGATCCCCTGATCCGTGTCGACCGCGGTCACCCGGCCGGGGGCGACCAGCGCCGCCAGGTCCGCGGTGATCGTGCCGGGTCCGCAGCCGATGTCCAGCACCGCCAGGCCGGGGCGGAGTTCAGCGGTCAGATACGCCGCGGAGTTGGCGGCGGTGCGCCAGCGGTGCGAGCGCAGCACCGACTCGTGGTGGCCGTGGGTGTAGACGGCGGTCTCCTTCGGCATGGCTGTGCGTCCTCTCTCGGAGTGTGAGGTGAAGCGCTGAGCGATGCGTCGACCGTACGCCGAGATGTCGGATGGTGAGATAGGGGTCTTGCGATGTGGACAGCCCTATATCGGCAGCGGGCAGTACACGGTCAGTGCCTCCGGGAGCTTGTCGATCAGCAACTCCCTTTCGCTTTCCGCGACTTCTCCGTCGTAGGCGTAAGGAGTCCCAGGGGTCAGCCCGGAGATGCGCACCTGACGGCGGCGCTCCGCTGCGTGGACGGGGGAGCGGGTCAGCGGGCCCGCGACGGCTGCCGCGAGCAGACGCAGGCCGGGCGAGCGGCCGCCGTGCACCACGCGCAGGTCCAGCAGGCCGTCCGCCAGGTTGTGCCGCCGTCCCGGCGCCGGTCCCACCCGCTGGAACATGCCGTTGCCCACGAACAGCAGCCACAGCGGCCGCCGCCTGCCCTGCAGCTCGGCCTCCAGCGGGCGCTGCCCGCGCAGGACGTGGAACGCCGCCACCAGGCCCGCCGGCCAGCTGCCGATGCGCGGTGCCCAGTGCTCGCGGGACCGGACCAGTTCCGGGTAGACGCCCAGACTGAACGCGTTGAGGAAGTAGCCGGGCGCACCGTCGCGCGCTGACGGCCCCGGCCGGAAGCGGCCCACGTCCACCCGTACCGCGTCACCCGCGGCGAGCGCCGCACAGACGTCGTCCACCGTCTCGATGCCCAGGTCGTACGCGAAGTGGTTGAGGGTTCCGCCCGGGAACACCGCGAGCGGCACACCGTGCGAGGCGGCGACGGCCGCGGCACTGTTGACCGTGCCGTCGCCGCCGCAGATGCCCAGGGCGCGGCCCCGTCCGGCCGCCCTCTCCAGCTCGGCGGAGAGGTCACCGGGTGCGCACTCCACCACCTCGGCGAGCGGCAGCGAGTTCCGCACCAAGGAGGCCGTGGCCGTCGCGGTCCCGGACTCCCGGTTGGCGACGACCACCAGGCCCCGGCCGCCCGGCAGCGCGGGCGCGTGGGCCGGCGGTCTGCCCGGTGCGGGCAGCTGTCCACGCGTCGGTACGACACCGCGCAGAGCGAACGCAGCGCCTGCGCCGAGCACGGCCCCTGCCACTACATCACTCGGATAGTGGACCCCGGTGTACACCCGGGAGGCCGCGACGGCCAGGGCGAGCGGGGCGACCGCCGCGCCCCAACCCTTCGATTCGAGGGCGACACCCGTCGCGAAGGCCGCGGCCGATGCGGCGTGTCCCGACGGGAAGGACGTGGTGAAGGGCTGGCGCTTGAGCTGCCGCAGCACCGGGACGACGTCCTGGAGCGGCCGCTCCCTGCGCACCGCGCCCTTTCCCACGGTGTTGATCGCGGCCGAGGCCACGGCCAGCGAGGCGACCCCGCGCAGCGCGGCCCGGCGGGCCCGGGCGCTGCTGCCGAGCGCCGCCATGCCCACGGCGGCGCCGAACCACAGCAGTCCGTGGTCGGCGGCGCGGCTCAGCCGCGGCAGTACGTGGTCGGCGCCCGGCCAGTGTCTGCCCGCCACACCCCGGAAGACGGCGAGGTCGCGTTGATGCAGCCAGGTCCGCAGACCGGTGGACGACGGGACGGGCGAAGCGTGGCTCGGTGAGGACATGGGAGTGCGGATACCCTCCTCGGTCGTGCCCAAGCGCAAGCCGCGCTCGCGCACGGATCTCAGGGCGGAGACAGTGGTCACATGGCATCTTCTTCCCCCGGTCCGGAACTTCTCGACCGTCACGCCGAGGCGTTGCGGCTCTTCACCGACCGGGTGCACGCCGTCCGGGACGACCAATGGTCCGCGGCGACGCCGTGCACCCAGTGGTCCGTCCGTGATCTGGTCGCCCATCTCACGACCGAGCAGCTCTGGGTCCCGCCGCTGGTGACGGAGGGCCGCACCGTCGCCGAAGTCGGTGACGCCGTCGACGGCGATGTGCTCGGCGACGATCCGGCCGCCGCGTGGGACCGGGCGGCGGCAGACGCCCGCACGGCGCTCGCGGCCCCCGGGGCGCTGGAGCGGACGGTGAATCTCTCGTACGGGGACACCGCCGCCGACGCGTACTGCGCGCAGATGATCAGCGACGCGGTGATTCACGCCTGGGACCTCTCCCGGGCGATCGGCGCCGACGAACGACTGCCGGAGGAACTGGTCGGGTTCACACGGCGCGAGGTCGGACCGTACGCGAAGGGTCTGTCGCAGACCGGCCTGTTCGCCCCGGCGGTCGAGACCACGGAGGATGCCGACCCGCAGACCGAACTGCTCGCCCTGCTCGGCCGCAGGGCCTGACGCAGCCGGTCGGGGCGTCGTGGACCGGCGTGCGGGGCGGGCGCAGGACTCCGCCGCGACGGGGTGCGGCGTGCCCGCACCGGCATTGCCGCAAGTGGGTCGCGACCAGTCCGCGTTCGTGATTCCGGCCCGTGGGCGAAGTGTCGAACACGAGAGGTGGGTGTACCACCACGGCGAACCGGGATGCAGTCGACGTCCGCGCTCCGTAAGCTCGTAAGCGGGAGGGTTCGGCGACGGGCCGAACGTGCCTTTCGCCATGTCGGGTCGCCTCAATCGCCGTCGACGCCTGTGCCGTGGGAGCCCTTGATGACCACACCGCGGGACCTGATGATCGCCACCATGGACCTGGCGCCCGAACGCACTGTGGAGCAGGGAGACCTGTCGCTCGCGCTCGCGGGGGCGGAGGCGATCGACCTCCTCGGCGCCGAAGCGATCAGCCTGGTCGGTGATCACATCGTTCCCGGCCTCAGGCCGGTCCTGCCTGATCCCCTGTTGGACGAGGCCGCGACGTCGTTGGTCCGGGAGACCCCGTACGAGTCGGTCGGCGACTGGCTGTGGCGCAGGGGGCGCGGCCTGTCCGCCACCTATCTGGCCGCATTCGAGGCGGAGGGGCAGCTCAGCAGACAGGGCCGCCGGGGGATGCCCTTCCGGCGCAGCCGGACGGTGCTGGCCGATACACCCGCTCGCCGAGAGGCGACGGAGCGCTGGACATCGGACGAGCCCGTCCTCGCCGCCCTCGCGGCCGCCCTCGGGATCCGCGACGAGCAGACCGGAGACTTCCTCGGTGGTGCCGACGACGCCGTGGTGACGGTGCTGGCGGCCGTCCGTGACGCGTTGCTGGAGCTGGAAGCGGTACGGCAGCGGCGCGCTATCGAGGACGCGGCCTTCGACAACATCTGGCGCGGCGACTGACGACCGGTGCGGGGGAGAGGCGCTGCCAGGTGCAGCGCCGTGGCGCGTGAAGGACCCGCGCGCCGATCCGGTCACCGGGGGAACCATGCGGCGGGCACCGGGCGATGCGCCGCACGAGACGCTGCATTCCGGTGCGGGTCCCGGCTGACGACCGGTGGGACGCCGAGTCGGGCGGGCGGTGACACTCAAACCTCCGTATAAAGGGCCCTGGGGGCGAGACAGGGTGACGGAGCGGCAGCGAAGGAGGCCCGGGATGGCGCGGAAGCGGGCCGGGAAGGGCGGGGACGCGGGACCGGCCGGGGGCAGCGGACGGGACGCCCCGCGCACCCTTCGAGGGGACCACGGGCACGTTCGGTACGGGCCACCCGCGCACGACCCCGGGCTGCCCGTACTGCCCGAGCTGGCCCAGGTGCTCGCCGCCGCGGCCGGACGCGGCGAGCCCGAACCGACCGGCGGCGGTGAAGCCCTGCGCGAGGCGGCCGCCGGCTACTGGACCCGGCGCGGACTGCGCGGCGGTCCCGAGCACATCGCCGCCGCCCCCGGTGCCTCGCCGCTGCTGCTCGCCCTGATCGCCGCGCACGGCGGCGACGTCCTCATGCCGCGCCCCTGCCCCGCGACCTGGATTCCGCAGGCCCGGCTGCTGGGCCGGCCCGCCTACCATGTGCCGACCCCGGCCGAGTGCGGCGGCGTGCCCGATCCGTACGCCCTCCTCGAAACCGTACGCAGAGTGCGCGCCGAGGGCGGCCGGCCCCGGCTCCTGCTGATCTCCGTCGTCGACGACCCGACCGCCACCGTCGCCCCGCCGGAACTCGTGCGCGAGGCGTGCGAGGCCGCGGTCGCCGAGGGAATGCACATCGTCAGCGACGAGACCTGGCGCGACACCCTGCACCGGCCGCACGACGTGCTGCTCAGCCCCGCCGAGATGTGCCCCGACGACGTCACCGTCGTCTGCGACCTGGCCGGTGCGCTGACCCCGGCCACCTGGCCTGTGGCGGTCGCCAGGTTTCCGGCCACCGCACGGGCGGCGGTGCGCCACGCCCGCGCCCTCGACGTCCTCACCGCGCTCGGCGCCCTCGTCGCGGGCCCGGTCGCCGCCGCGGCCGCCCATGCGCTGCGCGAACCGGAGCCCGTCGTGGCCCGCGTCCGCCGGGCCGCAGAACTGCAGGCGCAGGTCGCCGCCGCGGCCCACCGGGCGGTGCTCGCCGCGGGGGCGCTGGCCCGGCCCCCGCAGGCCGGCCGTCATCTCTACGCCGACCTCGGCCCTCTACGGTCCCGGCTCGCCACCCGCGGAGTGACGGATTCCCTGGAACTGGAGGAGTACCTCACCGAACGTCTCGGCGCGCCCGCCCCGGGAGGCCACCGCTTCGGCGACGAACTGGGGGCACTGCGGGTGCGGCTGGGCACCGGGCCGCTGCTCGGCCCGACCCCGGAGCAGCAGACGGAGTCCCTCACTGCGGTGGAGCCCCTTGAATTGCCGCATGTCGCCCGGGCGCTGAGCATTTTCGCAACGGCGCTCAGCGAACTGCGCTGACGATGACCTACCCGACGACGTGCCCGACAACGTATGGACGACGAACCTGACGGACTGCTCGACGAAGCACTCCGGGGCGGGAGTCTCTCGATGACGGAACAGACGGAGCGGGCCCTCGCCGGGCCCGCGCAGCCGGAGCTCCTCGGCCGGATCGTGTCCCCGCGCCCGCTCGGCGAGGTGAGGGTCTGGCCCGCCTCGTTCGCCGACCGGCTCACCGGCCCGCTCCCCGGTGTCAGGGGAATGACGCGACTGGCCCGCGAGCGTGCCGTGCGGCCCGACGCCGAGGGTCTGCGCGGTATTCACCGGCTGCCGTACGCCCCGGGACCGCTGCCCGTCAGCGACGCGGACACGACCGCCGTCACCTGGGCCGGACACGCCAGCTGGATCGTCCGGACCGGCGGACTGACCATCCTCACCGACCCCGTCTGGTCCCGCCGCATCCTCGGCACCCCCGCCAGGATCACGCCGGTCGGTGTCCGCTGGGAGGATCTGCCGCCCGTCGACGCGGTCGTCATCAGCCACAACCACTACGACCACCTCGATGCCCCCACCCTGAGCAGACTGCCGCGGGACACCCCGCTGTTCGTCCCGGCGGGGCTCGGCCGATGGTGCCGTCGCCGCCGCTTCTCCTGCGTCACCGAACTCGACTGGTGGGAGTCGGCGGACCTGCACGGCGTCCGCTTCGACTTCGTGCCCGCCCACCACTGGTCCAAGCGGACCCTCACCGACACCTGCCACTCCCTGTGGGGCGGCTGGGTCATCCAGAGCATCGGCAGCGCGGCGGGCGGCAGTCAGCGGATCTACTTCGCGGGGGACACCGGCTACGGGCACTGGTTCGCGGAGATCGGCCGCCGCCACCCCGGGATCGATCTGGCGCTGCTGCCGATCGGGGCGTACGAACCGCGCTGGTGGCTCGGCGACGTGCACACCGATCCGGAGGAGGCCGTGCAGGCGTACGAGGATCTCGGCGCCCGCGCCATGGCGCCCATGCACTGGGCGACCTTCCTGCTCTCCGCCGAGCCGGTACTCGAACCGATAACCCGGCTCCACAAGGCCTGGCAGCGGGCCGGCCATCCGCGCGAGCACCTCTGGGACCTGCCCATCGGCGGCTCCCGGGTGCTGGACGGGACCAGGGCGGCACCCCCGTCCCCGCAGGCGCCCCACGGCATCAGCGGCTGAAGCGGGCCCGCGCCCTGCGCCACACCGCGGGCGCCCCGCTGATCAGCAGTGTCAGGCCGACCGCCGCGACCACGCCCTGCCACGGCTCGGGGAACAGCGAACCGCCCAGAATGCCGATCAGCTGATACGTCGCCGCCCACGCCAGACAGGCCGGCACATCCCCACGGGCGAACCGGCGTATCGGCATCCGGCTCAGCAGACACGCCAGCATCACCGGAATCCGCCCGGCCGGCACCAGCCTCGACAGCACGAGCACCACCGAACCGTGCTCGTCGAGCTTCTGCTGCGCCTGCGCCAGCCGTTCCGGCGCCGCCCGGTCGCTGATCGCCCGCAGCCACTTCGAGCCGTTCTTCGACCGCACCCCGCGCTGCCCCAGCCAGTACAGGCATATGTCCCCGATAAACGCCGCCGACGACGCCACCGCGAATACCACCAGCAGGGCGAACGGGTCCGTCTGGTGGAACGCCACCACCGCCGCCGAACTCACCAGCGCCCCCGTCGGCACCACCGGTACCAGCGCGCCCAGCGCCACCAGCAGGAAGAGGGACGGATAGCCGACGGCCTGCTGCGTCGACTCAGGGGGCAGTTGCCCCACGACCTCCTGGATCACCCGGCGGCCTCCGGCCGCACATGCTCGCCGTGGGCCAGCCGGTGCACCGTCACATCCGGTGCCAGCAGCGCCGCCTTCCGGACGAATTCGTCACCGGGTGCGTGGAATTCGTGGGGCCGGATCCCGTCCATCCCGATCGGCCAGTACGTGCCGTAGTGCACCGGCACGGCCGAGCGCGGTGCCAGCCGGGCCAGGGCTTCGGCGGCGCGGCCCGCGTCCAGATGGCTGTGGCCGAGATACGGGCCCCAGCCGCCCACCGGCAACAGCGCCACGTCCACCGGGCCGACCGACTTCGCCATCTCGTCGAACAGCCCGGTGTCCCCGGCGAAGTACGTGCGCGCCTCGCCCTCGACGACGTACCCCAGCGCGGGCGAACGGTGCGGGCCCACCGGCAGGCGCCGGCCGTCGTGCTGTGCGGGGACGGCCCGTACCCGCACGTCACCGACCCGCACCTCCTCCCCGGCCGTCACCTCGGTGATGCGCAGTCCGCGTACCCGGCGCAGCAACCGCAGCCCCGGTACGGAGCGGACGGCGCCGAGCGGCACGATCAGCCGGCTGGCGGGTGCGAGGCGGGCCAGCGACGGCAGATGCAGATGATCGGAGTGCAGATGGGAGACGAGCACGACATCGGCGACGGTGGCCTCGGGCCCCGGGAGCGCGCCGCGGCGGCGGCGCAGGTGCGCGAGCCGGCGTACGAAGAGGGGGTCGGTCAGGACGCGGACCCCGGAGTCCTCGATGGTGCAGGTGGCATGACCCCACCAGGTGACTTCCACCGGCACCGTCTGCCTCCTCGCCCGTGGTTCCCGCTGTCCGCTCCTGGCCATGAGCCTAATGCCGGAGCGGGGCACGGGGCCGGGTGCGTCCGGATACCGCTGTGGCCGGCGTCGGGAGGTCTCAGTCCGTGAGCCCCAGCGCCCCCGCCGCCCGGATCGCCAGCCAGACCTCGGCCAGCGCCCCCGTCGACGCGAGATCGCGACTGGTCAGTTCGCCGAACCGCCGGAGCCGGTACCCGAGGGTGTTCGGATGGATGTGGAGCGCGGTCGCCGCCGTCTCCGTGCGGCGGTCGCGCTCCATCCACGTGCGGGTGGAGACCAGCAGCTGCGAGTCGTGCGCCTTGTCGTAGCGCAGCACCTCGCCGAGGACATGCTCGACCAGGGCGGCCAGCACCGCCGGGTCGTCGGGCATCCAGCGGCCCATCGAATCGTCCCCGTAACGGATCACTGGGCGACCCGACTCAACGGCCTTCGAGACCGCCCAGAGGGCCTCGCGCTGCGCCACCCGCAGTGCGGCGCCCGGAAGGAACGGGCGGCTCATCCCCGCCGCCACGTCCGGCAGTACACCGATCTCGGCGGCCAGCTGCGGCGCCCCCAGGACATAGCGGTCCTCGCCCCGGGTGAGCAGCAGATGCGGATGGTCCTGGAGACAGCGCAGCAGCGCCTCGTCCGTGGTCCGCCGGACCACGATCAGCACGGTGTCGCCCTCGATCGCATGCCGGGCGAGCCTGCGCCGCGCCGCTTCCGGGTCGAGGACCTCCTGAAGTAGCTCGGCGAGGGTCTCCGCACCCTCGCGGCGCAGGGTCTCGCGCTCGGTGCGCACCATCGCCACCCGCAGCGCCGCGACTGTGGCGATGTGCTGGACGACCGCGAGCCCGGCCGGCTGGGCGCCCTCCCGTTCGTACGCGACGAGGAACCCCGCCGGGCCACCGGGTGCCGGCACGGGCAGCACGAACCCGCCGGGCACGGTCGGCGGGGCGTCGACGGAGGCGGGCAGGACGCCCGGATCGGGCACGGGCACACCCGGCAGGAGCGGGCGCCCCTGGGGAGTGCAGAGGTAGACGTCGTATCCCGAGAGGCGTTCGAGGCGGCGCAGCAGCGCAGGCGTGTCGAGGTCCTCGGCGACCAGCCAGCGCAGCGAACCGAAGACCTGCAGCTGGGCGCCGAGCCGGTGCCGGGCATCCTCCTGGACCGAAGCGGCGACCTCCTGCGACACCGCGATGAACGGGACGGCGAGCGGCACCTCGAGGACCGGGAAGCCCCGCTCCTCGGCAGCCCGGAAGAAGGCGTCGTGCAACGGGGGCATGTGCAGCTGTGCCGAGAGGGCCAGTGCGGACACCCCGGCGTCGTCGAGCCGCTCCAGATACGCGCGCTGCCCGGCGGCGTTCCGCGGGATCGCCAGGCCCGTCGTCATGATCACCTCGGCGCCGAGCAACCAGGGTGTCGGATCGGCCAGTTCGCTTGCGTGAGCCCAGGAGACCGAGCGGCCCAGACCGCGGCTGCCCGCCTTCACGGTGAGCTGGAGTGCGGGGTAGGAGAGAAGATCCTCAACGGTGAGTTTGTCGCTGGCCACAGACAACAGCCTATCCCTTTGTGACATTCACAATTGCCGGACACGGTCCGGGCCCACAGACTGAGGGGCCAGTCCCCGCGCATGAACAGTAGGTGGAGCGCCCGTGACTTCTTCGATCACCGAAGTCGAGACCAATGGGGTCGAGCGGATACCCGAAGCGGACCGCACCGCGCGTCCCTTCGACCTCTTCCGGCTCGCCTTCGGCGGCGCCAACACCTTCGCCACCTGTGTGCTCGGTGCCTTCCCGATCCTGTTCGGGCTCTCCTTCTGGCAGGGCCTGGCGGCGACCGTGCTGGGTCTGCTCGTCGGCGCCCTGCTGCTCGCCCCGATGGCGCTCTTCGGCCCGGCCAACGGCACCAACAACGCCGTCTCCTCCTCCGCCCATCTGGGCGTGCACGGTAGGATCGTCGGCTCGTTCCTCTCGCTGCTCACCGCGGTCGCGTTCTTCTCGATCTCCGTGTGGTCCTCGGGTGACGCACTGGTCGGCGGCGCCCACCGGCTCGCCAGTCTCCCCGAGTCCGATGTGAGCTACGGCGTCGCCTACGCGATCTTCGCCGGACTGGTGCTCGTCGTCTGTGTCTACGGCTTCCGGTTCATGCTGCTGGTCAACAAGATCGCGGTCATCGCGGCATCGGCGCTCTTCGTCCTCGGCGCCTTCGCCTTCGCCGGAGACTTCGACGCCGGGTACGCGGGGGCCTTCGCTTCGACCGCCGACCCGCTCTTCTGGCCGGCCTTCATCGGCTCCGCGCTGATCGTCCTGTCCAATCCGGTCTCGTTCGGCGCCTTCCTCGGCGACTGGTCCCGCTACATCCCGACTGCGACGCCGCGCCGCCGGGTCATGGGCGCCGCGTTCCTCGCCCAGGTTGCCACCCTGCTGCCGTTCCTCTTCGGCCTGGCCACCGCCTCGATCATCGCTGCCAAGGCCGCGAAGTACGTCGACCCCGCCGCCCCCAACTACGTCGGCGGACTGCTCGCCATCTCGCCCGGCTGGTACTTCCTGCCGCTCTGCCTGATCGCCCTCATCGGCGGTCTGTCCACCGGCACGACCGCGCTGTACGGCACCGGACTCGACGTCTCCAGCGTGTTCACCCGCTTCAGCCGGGTCCAGTCGACGTTCTTCATCGGCGCCCTGTCGATCGCCTTCATCTTCGTCGGCCGGTTCGCGCTCAACCTCGCGCAGTCCATCTCCACCTTCGCCACCCTGATCATCACGTGCACGGCCCCGTGGATGATCGTCATGGCCCTCGGCTACCTCACCCGGCGCGGCTGGTACGACGCGGACGCCCTCCAGGTCTTCAACCGCCGCCAGACCGGTGGACGCTACTGGTTCAACCACGGCTGGAACTGGCGCGGCATGTCCACCTGGGTCGTCTCCGCAATCGTGGCGCTCCTCTTCACCAACCTGCCCGGCCAGTTCGTCGGCCCGCTCGGCAATCTCGCGAACGGCGCGGACATCTCCCTGCCGGTCGGCCTCGCCCTGGCAGCCGTGCTCTACCTCACCCTGCTCACCGTGTTCCCGGAGCCGCGCGGGGTGTACGGGCCGGCCGGACCCCGGTTCGTCCGGGCGTCGGACACCGAGGTCCCGCCGATCACCGGCGGTACGGAGGAGCCCCGCGCCGCCGAACCCGCCGCCGCTCACTGAGCGCCTGCCCCACCCGCAACCAGGAGCCCTCCATGAGCACGCCCGAGAGCACCCCCGTCCAGGAGATCCAGGCCGCCGCCGACGCGCTCGTCGCCGCCTTCGCCGAAGGCCGCCTCGACGACTACTTCGGTGCCTTCGCCCCGGACGCCACCTTCGTCTTCCACTCCACTCCGCAGCGGCTCGCCTCCACGGCCGAGTACCGCGCGCTGTGGCAGCAGTGGGTGGCCGAGGACGACTTCCGGATCCTGGGCTGCACCTCCACCGGACAGCTGATCCAGCACCTCGGCTCCACCGCCGTCTTCAGCCACGACGTCGAGACCAGGATCGCCACCCGCAGCGGTGAGGAGACCGTTCACGAGCGGGAGACGATCGTCTTCGCCCGCGCCGAGGACGGCGGCTGGCCCGCCGTCCACGAGCACCTGTCCGCCCGCACCACCGGCTGACGTCCCCGCCGCGCCGGACCCTTCGCCCGCACCACCGGGTGACACGACCAGCACCCTCCGTACCGCCGACCGACCACGAGAGAGACCGGTTCCATGAGCACCACGTTCCGCAACTACATCGACGGCGCCTTCGCCGACGCCTCGGACGGCCGCACGCTCGATGTCGTGGACCCCAGCACCGGTGACGTCTACGCCACCTCCCCGCTCTCCGGCGCCGCGGACGTCGACGCGGCGATGGCGGCAGCCGCTGCCGCGTTCCCCGTCTGGCGCGACACCACCCCCTCCGTACGCCAGCTGGCCCTGCTGAAGATCGCCGACGCGATGGAGGCGCGGGCCGACGAGCTCGTCGCCGCGGAGAGCCGGGACACCGGCAAGCCGCTCCACCTCACCCGCAGCGAGGAACTGGCCCCGGCCATCGACCAGGTCCGCTTCTTCGCGGGTGCGGCGCGGATGCTCGAAGGCCGCTCGGCCGGCGAGTACATGGAGGGGATGACCTCGATCATCCGCCGCGAGCCGGTCGGCGTCTGCGCGCAGGTCGCGCCGTGGAACTACCCGCTGCTGATGGCGGTCTGGAAGTTCGCACCCGCGCTCGCCGCGGGCAATGCCGTGGTTCTCAAGCCCTCGGACACCACCCCGGCCTCCACCGTGCTGATCGCCGAGATCATCGGCGGCGTACTCGAGTCCCTGGAGCTGCCCCGCGGCGTCTTCAACGTCATCTGCGGCGACCGTGAGACCGGCCGGCTGATGGTCGAGCACCCGACCCCGGCGATGGCGTCCATCACCGGTTCGGTACGCGCCGGCATCCAGGTCGCGCAGAGCGCGGCCAAGGACGTCAAGCGGGTCCACCTGGAGCTCGGCGGCAAGGCCCCGGCCGTCGTCTTCGAGGACGCGGACCTGGAGAAGGCGGTCGAGGACCTGATCGTCGGCGGCTTCTTCAACGCCGGCCAGGACTGCACGGCCGCGACCCGCGTGCTCGTCCACGAGTCGGTCCACGACGAGTTCGTCACCGCGCTCGCCAAGGCGGCCGCCGACACGAAGACGGGGCAGCCGGACGACGAGGACGTGCTGTACGGCCCGCTCAACAACGCAGGTCAGCTCGCCCAGGTCAGCGGCTTCATCGACAGGCTCCCGGAACACGCCAGGGTCGAGGCGGGCGGCCACCGGGTCGGCGACAAGGGCTACTTCTACGCCCCGACCGTCGTCTCCGGCCTGCGCCAGGACGACGAGATCGTCCAGAACGAGGTCTTCGGCCCCGTCATGACCGTCCAGTCCTTCACGGACGAGGCACAGGCGGTCGCGTACGCCAACGGCGTCGAGTACGCCCTCGCCTCCTCGGTGTGGACCAAGGACCACTCCCGCGCGATGCGGATGTCCAAGAACCTCGACTTCGGCTGCGTGTGGATCAACACCCACATGGCGCTGGTCGCCGAGATGCCGCACGGCGGATTCAAGAAGTCCGGCTACGGCAAGGACCTCTCCGCGTACGGCTTCGAGGACTACACGCGCATCAAGCACGTCATGACGTCGCTCTGACCGCTCCTAGCCAGTGCGCATGAGTGAGTTGTGGGCCCACTGTTGCGTGCTGGGCGCATCCCGAACGGTTTTGGATGCGCTGGGTTCCCGCGTTCGCGTCCCGCTCGGCGACGGCCCTTTGGGGGGCCGGTCCGTGGCGGGTGGGCGGGTTCCCTCACGCCCCCGGTCACCTGGTCCGGCCTGGACGGTCCGATGCCCCGCACGATCACTCCGGTCGTGTGGGGGCGGTGCCGTCCGACGCCGGATCGGGTGCCCGAGGGCGCGTCTCCCGATCGCGATACCGGCGGCATCGTGACGGGACATAGTGCGGTGTGGGGTGGTCAGTGGTTTCTGCCAGTGCTGGGCACCCCACAAGCTGGTGTAGGCGGGGTCGACCGCGACGATCGCGAGGCCGTGTTCGGCGGCCATGGAGACGAGCCGGGCCTTGAGTTTGCTGGTCGGGATGCCGGAGATCAGCTGCCTGAATTGTTTGCGACGGCCGTGCTTCTCGCGGGTCTTCTCGTTGGTGAAGTCGAGGTCTTCGATGCCGATCGCGGCGACACCGACCCGCCCCGCCCAGTTGATCAACCGGGTCAGGGCGTGGCGGATCTGCGCGTCGCGGTGACCGGCCGGCCCGGACAGGTCGTAGCCGAAGCGGTGCGGGTCACCGACCGGGTTGCCGTGCCGGTCGAGCCGGTAGGCGGCGAAGTGGTCGGCGTTGGTGTCGACACCGATCACGCCCCGGGCGCGGGCGGCCTCCAGCGCGATGGTCTGCACGACGGGGCGCTGCCAGGATGCGGTGAGGTACCAGCGTCCGCGGCCCGTGTCGAGGCGGATGCGGTAGGCCACGGCCCGGTTGGCGGCGATGCGGTCGGCCCACTCCGCACCCCGGTGTGCGAACGCCACGGTGGCGGTGAGGGTGTAGCGGCCGTGCGAGGTGTTGGCCAGGTGCGCGAGCGGGGCGGGCAGCTTGATGGACACCTGGCCGTTTGGGGTGACGCGGATCGTTTCGTTCCCGAACCGTTTGCCCGACTCACCAGCAGCGGCAATGAACCAGCGTTCCGCTTCCCACCGCTCCCGCCACTGTTCCTCGGTGAGCTCGGCTTCGGCGAGATGATGGCGGGTGTTCAGGAGACGCTTGCCGCCCCGTACCACCCGCACCCGTCCCGAACGCCAGTCGGCAACAGCAGCCGTGTGCCGCGCCTCCAGCATCGCGAGGCGGCGGGACTTGCGGAACCACTCGCTCTTCGAGCGGTAGCCACCCGCCGCACGTTTCGTTCCGCGTTCCCCGATCGGGAGGGGCAGGCGGTGCCGCAACGTCTTGATCCCGGCTGCCAGGTTCTGGATGTGCGCCACCTGGCAACGGCGCGCCAGCGCCCACTGATCGTGCGTGGCCTTGGTGATCGCACCCGCGATCCGCGACGACGACTCCTTCGTAAGGTCCCGCTTACGCGCTGCCCAGGTGTCCGCACCGTGCTCGAGACCATCCGCACAGCGGGCCTTGAGATCACCGGACGCCAGCGCTCCCTGATGCGCACCGACCGCACGCAGCACCCTCTCGTCCCGGGCGGTCAGATGCTTGAGACGGTCCCGGACCGCCACCCCACAAGGCCCGGGCACCACGAAGGACATGGCCAGCTTCCGCACACCACCCACCACATCACCCCCACCCAGGCCGGACGTCCTCCATCCAGCCCAACGAGCCACAGCCGCCGAGGTCACCCATTCGGCCCCAGAACCCCCGTTCCCACCCCACCAACCCACCCACAGGACTCACTCCCGCGCACTACCACTCACTTCTACGCAGCAAACCGACAGCAGCTCACGACCCCGCGCGCTCTGCCGCCCCCGCCCCGGCCTCGCCCCCGGCGCGGGGGCGGTCGCGCACTCCCGCCCATACACCTCCCGTCCTGACATGCGCCTTTTTGTGCGGGAGTCGGAGCGGTAGGGTCGCCGGTACGCCTAGCACGGGGGGAACGCCCATGGGGGACGTACGGGACGTACGGGTGGCGGCCATCGCCAGTCTCACACCGCTCGAGGAACTCGACGTCGACCCGTTCCTCGTGGACACCCGCAGCCAGCAGGCCATGTGTGCCCGGTGGGCCGCCGACAAGGGCTACGTCGTCACGCGGCAGCTTCGGCTCTACGGACTGCGACCCGACCACCACGCCCTGTGGGCGGATGTCGACGGCGGCGACGTCGAGCTGTTCGTGGCCCCCAACGACCGCGTGCTGGCCCGGGCGCTGACCTCGGTACCGCAGTTCGCCGCGGAGTGCGAGCGGCGCGGCGTACGGCTGGAGCTCGCCGGCCTCGACGAACCCACGTACAGCGCCCGCACAAAGGCGAGCGTGCACCGCAGGCTCTCCATGCCGACCGCCGGATACGACGGCTGCTGACCGTCGCCACCCTCGCCTCCACCCTGCACGAGACGCCTGTGAAACGCTGGAACGGGTGCCGACAGCGGCAGGGCCCGGACGGATGAGGTGGGAACGGCGTGAGTGACGGGCGATGGCGAACGGCCGGCAGCGCTCTGATGCGAGTGATCGCGGTGTGGGCCGTCTCGACCCTCACCCTGCTGGCGCTCGCCGGGATTCTGCCCGACTTCCAGCTCCAGTCGGACAACGGCGACAGCATCACCAAGATCGCGTTCACGGCGGCCTGGGGCGCCGGCGCGTTCGGTCTGCTCTCCGCACTGGTCTGGCCCGTTCTCGTACGGGCACTGCTCATCGTGCCTGCCCTCGTCCTCGGGATGCTGGTCTTCTTCCTCAACGGCTCGCTGCTGCTCGTCGCCCTGCGGCTCATTCCGGACGGGCGCGGCGACGCCAACCCCGAGACCGCGGTCGTCGTCGCGGCCGTGATGTCCGCCGTGGCCTCCGCGACCTCCACCGCACTCGCCGTCCGCGACGACAACGCCTACCGCCGCAGACTCTCGCGCCTCGCCGACCGGCGCCGCCGCCGTAGTGGCACCGGCCGGGGCGCGGACGGCGGCCGCAGCGGACCGCCCGGAACGGTCTTCATCCAGCTCGACGGCGTCGGCCATGACGTCCTCGCCCAGGCCGCCGCCGACGGCGTGATGCCCACGGTCGCCCACTGGCTCGAGGACGGGCCGGGTCACCGGCTCACCCCCTGGCGCACAGACTGGTCCAGCCAGACCGGTGCCAGTCAGCTCGGCATCCTGCACGGGAGCACCTTCGACGTCCCCGCCTTCCGCTGGTACGAGAAGGAGACCGGCGACGTCATGGTCTCCAACAGACCCGCGAGCGCCATCGAGCTGCAGCGGCGCGCCATGGTCCGCACGCGTGACGGCGGGCTGCTGACCCTCGACGGCGCCAGCCGCGGCAATCTCTTCAGCGGCGGCGCCGACCAGCTCGCCCTCGTGCTGTCGATGGCCGCCCGGCGGGGCAAGGGACGCCGCTCCCGGGCCGGATACTTCGCGTACTTCTCCGACCCGGCCAACTCCGTCCGTACCGCCCTGTCGTTCGTCGCCGAGGTCGTCCGGGAGATCGTCCAGTCGACCCGGGCGCGGCTGCGCCAGGACACGCCCCGGATCAAGCGCGGCGGTCTCTACCCCTTCATCCGGGCCTTCGCGACCGTCGTCGAACGCGATGTGGTGGTAGCCGCGGTCATCGGCGACATGTTCGCCGGACGCACCGCCGTCTACGCCGATCTGGTCGCCTACGACGAGGTGGCGCACCACTCCGGGCCGCACAGCCGTGACGCGGCGAAGGTCCTCGCCCGCCTGGACCGCTCGCTCGCCCTGATCGTCAAGGTCGCTGAACACAGCCCACGCCCCTACCGGATCGTGCTGCTCTCCGACCACGGACAGAGCCCGGGGGAGACCTTCGCGGGAGCGTACGGGCTGACGCTCAAGGACCTGGTGCGAGCGGGCTGCGGGCTGCCCGTGCCGCGCCGGGCGCAGCGTACGAAGAGTGCCTCGGAGGCGCGTGACGCGGTGCGGATCGCTCTGCACCGGCCCGTCGAGGGGGCCGGGACCGAAGCGGCCGCGACGCCGTCCGACCCGGTCGTCCTGGCCTCCGGCAACCTCGGCCTGATCTCCTTCCCCGACATCGAAGGACGCGCGGCCCGAGAACAGCTCGACCGCCGCCATCCCGCACTGCTCGGCACCCTCGCCGACCACCCCGGCATCGGATTTCTGCTGGTCCGCAGCGAGCGGCACGGATCGGTCGTGCTGGGGCGCGGCGGCGCCGAGATACCGGTGGCGGAACTGAAGGACGGGGAGGGCCCGCTGGCCCCGTTCGGCCCGGGCGCGGCGGACGCGGTGCGCCGCACCGACACGTTTCCGCATGTCGCCGATGTGATGGTCAACTCGATGTACGACCCGGAGACGGGCTGTGTGCATGCGTTCGAGGAACAGATCGGCTCGCACGGCGGACTCGGCGGCCGGCAGTCGCGGCCGTTCCTGCTCTGGCCCCGCTCCATGTCGGATCCGGTGGCCTCCCACGCATCGGCTGATCCGGACGCGGAGCTGGTGGGTGCCGAGCAGGTGCATGAGGTGCTGCGGAGGTGGCTTCGGGAGTGCTCCGGGCCACAGGTGCCGGTGACCGGCATCGGTGAGGCGGACGGGAGCGTCCAGGCAGCCAGCTGAGGGGCGTTGTCAGTGGTGGGCGGCAGGATGGGGGCATGACGAACTCAGCTGTTGTGCTCGCCGATGCCGCCGGCTACGCCGCCGCGGTCGAAGAAGCCTCGGCGGCCGCCGCCGCGTACTACGCCACCGGCGAGAGCACGCTCGACGACGACGCGTACGACCGGCTGGTGCGCGGGATCGCCGCGTACGAGGAGGCGCATCCGCAGGACGTGCTGGCCGCCTCACCCACCGGCAAGGTCGCCGGCGGTGCCGCGGTCGGGGACGTGCCGCACACGGTGCCGATGCTTTCGTTGGACAACGTGTTCTCCGCCGAGCAGTTCGCCACCTGGACGGCTTCCCTGGAGCGCCGGATCGGCAGACCCGTGGCTGCCTGGAGCGTGGAGCCGAAGCTCGACGGGCTCGCGGTCGCCGCGCGCTACCGGTCGGGCCGGCTGGAGCGCCTGATCACCCGGGGCGACGGCACCGCGGGAGAGGACGTGTCGCATGCCATCGGCACCGTCGCCGGGCTCCCGGAGCAGCTCGGCGAGCCGGTGACGATCGAGATACGCGGCGAGATCCTGATGACGAACGAGCAGTTCGAACAGGCCAACACCGTGCGCACCGAGCACGGCGGCGCCCCCTTCGCCAATCCGAGGAACGGCGCGGCGGGCACCCTTCGCGCCAAGGACCGTCCGTACACGGTCGAGATGACGTTCTTCGCCTACGGTGCCCTGCCCTTGCCCGACTCCGGCGCGCTGACCGCCACCCTGGCCGAACTCCCGCACAGCGAGGTCCTGGAGTACGTCGCCGGGCTCGGCGTGCACACGGCGGCGGACACGGACGTCGCCCCGCGCACGGTCACCACCGTCGAGGAGGCGCAGGCCCGGATCGAGGAGGTCGCCGCGCTGCGTGCCTCGTTGCCGTTCGGTATCGACGGCATCGTGATCAAGGCGGATCTCGCCGCCGACCAGCGCGAGGCCGGGTCGGGAACCCGGGCGCCCCGCTGGGCCATCGCGTACAAGCTCCCGGCCGTCGAGAAGGTCACCCGGCTGCTGGGCGTCGAGTGGAATGTCGGAAGGACGGGCATCATCGCGCCGCGCGCCGTGCTGGAGCCGGTCGAGATCGACGGATCGACCGTCAGCTACGCCACACTGCACAACCCGGCGGACATCACCCGCCGCGATCTCCGGCTCGGCGACCGGGTCATGGTCTACAAGGCGGGCGACATCATCCCCCGCATCGAAGCGCCCGTCGCCCATCTGCGCACCGGCGACGAGAAGCCGATCGTCTTCCCCGAGGTCTGCCCGCAGTGCGGTTCCGAGATCGACACGAGTGAGCAGCGCTGGCGCTGTGTCCGGGGCCGTGACTGCCGGCTGGTGGCCTCCATCTCGTACGCGGCGGGCCGTGACCAGCTCGACATCGAAGGGCTCGGCGCGACCCGGGTCGTCCAGCTGGTCGACGCCGGACTCGTCGCCGACTTCGCCGACCTCTTCACGCTCGAACGCGAGCAACTGCTCGGCCTGGAGCGGATGGGCGAGACCAGCACCGACAATCTGCTGGCCGCCATCGAGACCGCACGCGCCCAGCCGCTCTCGCGGGTCTTCTGCGCGCTGGGGGTACGAGGCACCGGGCGCTCCATGTCACGGCGGATCGCCCGCTACTTCGCGACCATGGACAGGATCCGGGCCGCCGACGCCGACGCGCTCCAGCAGGTGGACGGCATCGGCAAGGAGAAGGCTGCCGCGGTGGTCGCGGAGCTGGCGGAACTGGCGCCGCTGATCGAGAAGCTGGTCGCCGCCCGGGTCAACATGGCCGAGCCCGGCGCGACTCCGCCGCCGGAGCCCGGCGAGGAGGGTACGGATGCCGCTGCCCCCGCGGACGGTGAGGCGGCGGTCGAACGGCCTCTGGACGGGATGACGGTGGTGGTCACCGGAGCCATGACCGGGGCGCTCGAGAAGCTCTCGCGGAACCAGATGAACGAGCTGATCGAGAGGGCCGGCGGGAAGTCCTCGTCCAGCGTCTCCAAGCGCACCACGCTGCTGGTCGCCGGGGAGAAGGCCGGGTCCAAGCGCACCAAGGCGGAGGATCTCGGTGTACGGATTGCCGCACCGGACGAGTTCGCCGAGCTGATCGCCGGGTTCCTGCCGTCGGAGGTGTGACGGGCGGAACACTCGGGCGTCCGTCCGCGAGAGTGGACGGACGGGCGCGCCGAACCCTTGGATTTTGCCTGAGAGTGGCTTTCTTTACCTTCTTATTGCATAGTGAGGGCTCGGTCATGCCTCGCTATCGGCGGGTCGACGTGTGTGTGAACGGCTGCTGCGGCAGGCCGGGGGATGAGGGACGGTGCATTCTCCGCACGACGGACGGCGACACGGCCGGTCCATCCACAACGGGTACCGCGGTGTCACCCGCGGACTCGCCCTCGACCTCGGCAGCTCCCGCACCCGCGCCTGGATCCCCGGACTCGGCGTCGTCACCGACGCCGAGTCCGGCGGCGATCCCGAGGGCGGGACCGGTCACGGCCGTCCGGTCCGGCGCGGGCGCATCGCCGACCCCGAGTCCTGCGGCCGGATGCTCAGCCGCCTCGCCGACACGGCGCTGGGCGCCGACCGGGGCGAGACCCTGATCGTCCTCAGCCACCCGGTGCTCGCCGGGCCCGAACACCGGGCCGAGGTGCGGGAGCTGCTCGCCGCACTCGGGCCGACGAGCATCATCGTGCTGGACAGCGCCAGAGCCGCCGCCGCATACGCCGGACCGCAGGACGGCGGCCCGCTGCTCGTCGTCGACATCGGCGCCGAGCTGACCGAAGTCACCCTCCTGGTCGACGGAATGGTCCGTGACGCCCGCCAGGCCGAGACCGGGCTCAGCGACCTCGGGCCCGCCGAGCCGGCCACCGCCGTCGTCCGCACCGCGCTGGACATGATCATGGAGATGTGGCGGCAGGACCGGCACGGCGCGGTCCTCGGAGCCTTGCGGAAGGGGCCGTTGCTCACCGGAGGCGGTGCGCTGCGCCCCGACATCACCAACCGGATCGCGGTCCGCCTCGGGGTTCCGGTGCGACTCGCCGACGACCCTGCCACCACGGTGGTCCGCGGCGCCGGACTGATCCTCGGCTCCGCGCTCCGCGCGGCCGGCGCGGCACCCGCCCTGCCCGGCCAGGTGAGGTGACAACCTTCCCGGGGCCGCTCGCGGGGTACACGCCCCTGGGACGGTGCCCGAACAGCCCGGCCCGCCGTACGGCGGGCCGGGGGCGCGTGACGGCGGCCCGTCAAACCCTGGTCGCGCTCCTCCTCGTCGTGTTCTCCGTCGTCGGCGGCGCGTCCGCAGCCGTCGCGGCCGCCGGAGCCGGAACCCCGCCACGTTTCCTGTCCGGTCCTGAGTCCGCTGCCGCGCACACGCCTGCCGCCCCGACGCCCGCCCGGCGCACCGACCTGACCGCCCGCACCGGTCCCCCGCACGACACCCGGCGGACCCGCACGGCCACGGCGACCGGCCACGAACTCACGCGCGTCCCGGCCGTGCCCCGGCCCTGGGTCGCCACCGACCACATCCGCATTCAGCACCAGCTCCCGCCGCCCGGCCCCGGCGGCGCCCTGTTGCCGGGGCCGTTCGGCATCCAGGTACCGCTTCCCGCTCGGCATCAGGCAGCGGACGCACCCTCCTTCGCAGCCGACCGCTTCCGCGTGGCGCTCCCCGGTGTACGGGGCCCTCCGAGGACGGACCGTTCCCTCGGCCACCGTTCTGCTCGACAGATCTGACGGCGCGTCCACGCCCCGGTGAGGGCGGCCGTCGTCCCTCGGAGGATTCCCATGACTCGCGCCACCACGGTGCGAGCGGTCCTGGCTGCTGCCGTGCTGCTCGTCTCCGTGCTCATCACGCTGACCATGTCACCCAGACTGGGCCTCGACCTTCAGGGCGGCACCAGGATGGTGCTCCAGGCCCAGGACTCCGCCACCGCGAAGGCGGACCGGGAGAGCACCGACCGGACCCTTGAGGTGCTGCGCCGGCGCATCGACTCGCTCGGCGTCTCCGAACCGACCCTGACCCGGTCCGGGGAGGACCGGATCATCGTCGAACTGCCCGACGTCCAGGACCCGCGCAAGGCCGCCGAAGTCGTCGGCAGGACCGCCCAGCTCAGCTTCCACGCCGTCCGGGGCCAGGGCACGGAACAGCAGAAGGGCAAGGCCACCGGGCTGACGCTGCCCGACGAGGACGGCCGCCTTCTCGCTCTCGGCCCGGCCCGGCTCACCGGCGCGGGCGTCAAGGACGCCGGGGCCTCCTTCGACGCCCAGCAGGGCGCCGGCTGGACCGTCGCCCTCGACTTCCACAAGGGCGCGGGCCGGGACTGGACCCGGCTGACCGGCGAAGCCGCCTGCCATCCCGCTCAGGACGAACGGCGGCGGGTCGCCATCGTCCTGGACGACCAGGTCATCTCCTCGCCCCAGGTCGCCCCGTCCGTCGGCTGCGACGTGGGCCTTCCGTCCGGCTCCACGCAGATCACCGGCTCCTTCGGCGCCGACGAGGCCCGCGATCTCGCGCTGCTCATCAAGGGCGGCGCGCTGCCCCTTCCCGTCGAGATCGTCGAACAGAGGACCGTCGGCCCGACGCTCGGCGCCGCCGCCATCGACGCCAGCGCCCGTGCCGCCCTCATCGGGGCCGCCGCCACCGCTCTCTTCATCACGTTCGTCTACCGGCTCTTCGGCGCCCTCGCCGCGACGGCCCTGGCCGCGTACGGAGTCATCTCGTACGCCGCGCTGGTCGCCCTCGGCGTCACCCTCACCCTGCCCGGACTCGCCGGGTTCGTCCTCGCCATCGGGATGGCGGTCGACGCGAACGTGCTGGTCTTCGAACGCGCCAGGGAGGAGTACGCGGAACGGTCCGGCCGCTCCCTGCGCTCCGCGATGACCGCCGGGTTCCGTAACGCCTGGAGCGCGGTCGCCGACTCCAACGTGACCACACTGATCGCGGCCGGCCTGCTCTTCTTTCTCGGCTCCGGACCGGTCAAGGGCTTCGGGGTCACGCTCGCCATCGGTGTTCTCGCGTCGATGTTCTCGGCACTCGTCATCGCTCGCGCCCTCACCGAGATCGCGTCCCGCTCACGGTTCGTCGGCGACTACCGGGGCGTCAACGGCATCGCACGCCCCGGACGCGTACGGACCTGGCTGGCCCGCCGCGACCCACAGCTGTTCCGGTCCCCCCGCCGCTGGCTGCTGATCTCCACGGCACTGATCGCCGTCGCGGTCCTCGGCATCGTCGTGCGGGGTGTCAACCTGGGCGTGGAGTTCACCGGCGGCCGGCTCGTCGAGTACTCCACGAGCCGGCCCGTCGACGTGGAGACCGCCCGCACCGTCCTGGCCGGAGCGGGATTCGGCGACGCCGAGGTCACCACGGCGGGCGCCGGTGACCTCTCCGTACGCACGGGAGACCTCGACAACCACGAGGAGCATGCCCTGCGTGCCGCCCTCGCCGAGGAGGGCGGCCAGACCACCAAGGTCCGCGACGAGCTCATCGGCCCCAGCCTCGGTGACGAACTGCGGCGCAACGCGCTGATCGCGCTCGCCGTCGCCGTCGCTGTGCAACTCGCCTATCTGGCGGTCCGGTTCCGCTGGACGTTCGCCCTGGCATCGGTCGCCGCGCTCGTCCACGACGTCATCCTGCTGGTCGGCGCGTTCGCCTGGCTCGGCCGCACCGTCGACGGCATCTTCCTGGCCGCACTCCTCACCGTCATCGGCTACTCCGTCAACGACTCGGTGGTCGTCTTCGACCGGGTCCGCGAACTGTGGGCGAAGGCACGCCGCGCATCCGTGTCGACCATCGCCAACCGCGCCGTCCTGCAGACCGTGCCCAGAACCGTCAACACCGGTATGGGCGCCCTCTTCATCCTGGCCGCCCTCGCCGTGCTGGGCGGCGACTCCCTCGAGGACTTCGCGCTCGCCCTGCTCATCGGCATCTGTGTCGGCACGTACTCCTCCGTCCTGACCGCCGTACCGGTCGCGCTCACCCTGGAGAAGAGAGCCAAGACCCCGCCGCCCGCCCGCAAGCGCGCTTCCGGACGCACGTCCGGCGCAGGAGCGAAACGCCGGGACCCGCGCGACAACGGCGCGCGCGTATAACCGCTTCGCGCTTAGAGCGTCCGCCAGTAGGTCATCGGATGCGTGGGTTTCGGGGTCGGGTGTTCCAGCGGTAGAGGGGCCAGGAGCGTCGGATCAGGCAGCGGACGGTGATGATGGCGGCGGCCAGGGCGAGGAAGAACTCGATGGCCGCTCTCCGACGTTCGGTGCAGCGTCGGAGTTTGCCGAAGTTGTTCATCCAGGAGTTCGTGCGCTCTACCACCCAACGGCCGCCGGTCTGGATCGGGGTCTTCGCGCCGCGCGCGGCGATGCGCGCATCGATCCCGCGGGCGGCCAGGTCGTCGTGGACCATCTGGTAGTCGTATCCGGCATCCAGGGCAAGGCGCGGGTGCTTGGGCAGCGGCCCGAGGGTCGGCTCCAGGGCGGTGAAGCGGTCGAGGGTAGCGGGCAGCAGGGTGTGGTCGCGGGCGTTGGCCGGTGCGGGCTCGGTGACCAGCGGTATACCGGTACCGTCGGTCAACTGCGAGCGTTTCATGCCGAGTTTGGCTCGGTCGACCGGGCTCCTGCCGGCGCACTCGCCACCAGAGGGCGCCTTGGTGATGCAGCCATCGGCGCTCAGGCGGTCGAGTTCGAGGCCGATCATGCGGTCGTAGGCGGAGAGCGCGATCAGCCGCAAGGTCTCCATCACGCCAGCGGCGATCCACTCGTCGCGGCGCCGGCGCAAGGTGGTGGCCGAGCAGTGCTCGTCGGCGGCACGTTCGTATCCGCAGCCGAAGACCAGGACCTGTACCAGGCGGTCGAAGACGAGCGCATCGCTGATCCTCGGGTTGTGGCAGCCCAGCGGGTGCCGGTCCTCGCGCACGGGCAGCAGCGCGAGGAACTGGTCGCGGATCGGGGCGAGAATGCATGATGGGACAGCAGGCACGGATCCCCCGGTGATCATGAAGCATAGAGAGCTCCATGATCGGGCGAACCGTGTCTGCCCTGCTATCGCCTACTCGCATACACCTTGGGGAAGTTGGCGCACTGTCGCTGGTTTGCAGCCGAACCCGGGCTCAGGGTGCTCGGCAGCAGTGGGCACCGGTTCATCCCCGCCGTCAGCGGTTGAGGAAGGAGTAGCTGCGGCCGAGCTCGGTGAAGCCGCGGCAGGAGTACCACTCGCGCGGCCAGTCGGTCGCGTCCGCGACGAGGAAGAGCTGCGGGATCCCGGCAGAGGCGGCCAACGCCAGCCCTGTGGCGAGCAAGGTGTCTCCGTGGCCCTGCTTACGGTGCAGCACAGCGGTGACGAGGTCCTCCAGCTGAGCCAGCCCGGCGGTTCGGTCGAGGTAGAGGTCGGCCCAGGCCGCGACCTCCCCATCCGGTGTCCGGGCGGCCAGGAAGGACACCTTCTCGGCGCCGCGCAGGCGGGCGGTACGGCGCTCGGTGAGCTGTCGAGCGAGATCCTCGTCCAAGCCCCAGTCCAGCTGCTGGCGGAACACCGCCGCTCGCAGCTCGGCCAGCTCGACCGGGTGCGCGGCAGGTTCGGGCAGCGCGCAGCCAGCTGTCTCCCGGGCCAGTATCAGCTCGGTGTCCCGGTCGTAGCCGGCCGCCGCCAGCACCGGGGTGGCCCGCTCCCCGAGCGCCTCGTCCAGCACCGTGATCCGGTACTGCTGGCGCGGTCCGAGGCCCTGCGCAGCCAGTTCGGGCAGTGCGGCCGGGTCGGCGTCTGAGGCGTGGACGATCAGTTGGTTGTGCTCCTGGGATTGGGGGAAGTCCGAGTCGCGGACGGCGAAGGCCCCGGGCAGCTCGACGGTCTCAGAGGCCTGGCGGCGGGCGAAGGCGGCGCGGAAGGCGGTCACGCGCTCAAGCAGATCCGACATCTTTGTCATGATCGTCCCGCCCACTGCCGGGGGCAACACCTTTTCCCTACCGGCGGACGCTCTTACACAGCGTGTGCCGCCCCCACCCAGCGGTGCGGGGGCGGCACACGCTGCGGCGGTCCTCCGTTCCGCACCCCGATCACGGCACAATCCTGATTCCGTCCTGGTGATTGGAGCGTGCCCATGCCCGTCCTGTTTCGTGAGGCATGGGCCACCCTCGTACCGGACATGACCGACCGGCACGGGCCGTTGCCGCCCATGATGCTCGCCCTGACCGTCGTCACCGGACTGGTCGACGCGGTGAGCTTTCTGCAGCTCGGCCGGGTCTTCGTCGCCAACATGACCGGCAATGTGGTCTTCTCCGGCTTCGCGGTGGCCGGAGCCCCGGGCTTCTCGGTCACCGCCTCGCTCGTGGCGCTCGTCTCGTTCATCGCCGGTGCGGTGCTCAGTGGCCTGCTCGTGCACCGTCACGCCCACCGGGGCAAGATGCTCCAGTACGCGCTCCTGGCCGAAACCCTGTGCTTCACGGCCGCCGTGATCGTCACCCAGACGTCCGGCAGCCCGTACGTCGGCGAGGTCCGCTTCACCCTCATCGTGCTGCTCGCCCTGGGCCTCGGCGTGCAGAACGCCGCCGCGCGTGCCCTCGCGGTCCCCGACCTCATGACCACCGTGCTGACCCTCACCATCACCGGCATCGCCGCCGACAGCCGCCTCGTCGGAGGGACGGGCAGCAAGGCAGGGCGACGGGTGCTCTCCGCCTGCGCCATGCTGCTCGGCGCCGTCGCCGGCACCTTCGCCTTCCTGCACGGACACCCGGCGCTGCCGCTGCTCTTCGCTCTGATCATCCTGGCCGGGGTGACTGCGGCCGCAACCGTACTGGCGCGCGCCGATGCCCCGTGGATCCGCCCGCTCGCCAAGAACTGACACGCCGTCGGGCCCGACGGGGCAGGACCTGACGCCCGGCGGTCACGGTGCGAGTGACCGCAGATACGCGGCGGTTTCCTGATCGGCGGGCAGAAACGTCTCGATCGCCAGCTCGGACACCGTCACGTCCATCGGCGTATTGAACGTCGCGATGGAGGAGACGAAGGACAGCACCCGACCGTCGTGCTCGATCACCAGCGGCAGCGCGAACGACAGCGCCGAAAGCGGCCGCGCCGGCTCGTCCCGACCGCCGGAGAACTCCTCGGGGAGCGGATAGGCGGCGACCTCCTCGTACAGCTCGCGCAGCTCCGCCGACCGGACCAACGCGATCTGACGCTCCATCTGTGCCAGCAGATCGGCCCGCCACTCGCGCAGATTGCGGATGCGCGGTGCCAGACCCTGCGGATGGAGGGTGAGCCGCATGGCGTTCAGCGGCGGCGTTAGCAGATGCTCCGCCACCCCGTCCAACAGCATCGCGATACCCCGATTGGCGGCCACCACGGTGTACGTGCCGTCGACGACGAGTGCCGGATACGGGTCGTACCCCTGCAACAGCTGCTCCATGCCGTCGCGCAGCGCGCCCATCGCCGGGTCGTCGAAGGCGGTCTCGGCGTACCGGGGCGCGTAACCGCCCACGAGCAGAAGGGTGTTGCGTTCCCGGACCGGTATGTCGAGGTGCTCGGCCAGCCGCAGGATCATCTCTTCGCTGGGGCGGGAACGCCCCGTCTCGATGAACGAGATGTGGCGGGCCGAGGAGTCGGCGCGCAGGGCCAGCTCCAGCTGACTGATCCGGCGCTGCTCCCGCCAGCTGCGCAGTAGTGGCCCTACCCCCGTGTCAGGCGCGACAGTTGTCATACGGAGACCGTAACGTCACCGCCACCGCCCATCACCGACCGACCTCGTGAGGGAGCCGCCCCGTGCCCACCGAACCGCTGTCGCAGAAAGAGATCGAGGACCGGCTGCGCGAGCTGCCCGGCTGGGCGCTGGAGGGAGACCGGATCACCCGCACGTACCGGCTCGCCTCGCACTTCGCCGCCGCCGCGCTGACCGTCCATGTCGCCCAGATCCAGGACGAGCTGAACCACCACTCGGATCTGACACTCGGCTACAACACCGTCTCCCTGGCGGTGCACACGCACGACGCGGGCGGCGTGGTCACCGAGAAGGACATGACGCTGGCGGCGCGGCTGGAGGCGATCGCTCCGGGGCACGGGGCGCACTGACGGAGGGGGACGCCGCGCACAGGAGGAACGGGGTGCCCGCGCTCGTCAGGGCGCGGGCCATGACACGCGCCGGCGGGAGCGTGGCCCGGCACGGCCCGCGTGTCCGTCCCAGCGGTTCGGGGTGCCGTGGCCTGGGTACGTCTGTGCGCCATGCGGATCACGAAATACACCCACGCATGTGTACGGCTTGAACACGAAGGCCGAGTGCTCGTCATCGATCCCGGGACGTGGAGCGAGCCTGCCGCCCTGACCGGTGCCGACGCCGTGCTGGTGACTCACGAACACGCCGACCACATCGACGCCCTTCGCCTGGCGGGACTCGGTGTGCCGGTCCACGCCCCCGCCGAAGCGGACATTCCACGGCTGCAGGTCACCGGGGTGTCCACCGGCGATACGTTCACCGCCGCCGGCTTCCGTGTACGGGCGGTCGGCGGCCGTCACGCGTTCATCTACGGTGACCAACCGGACTGTGCGAACCTCGGTTACATCGTCGACGAGGCGCTCTACCACCCCGGTGACTCGCTGCACGTGCCCGACCAGCCGATCGAGACGCTCCTGGTCCCGGCCCACGGCTCGTGGATGAAGACGGCGGAGGCGATCGACTTCGTCAAGGCGATCGAACCGCAGCGGGCCTTCGCAATCCACGATGCCCAGATCAACGAGCGCGGCCTCAGCAGCCTCAACGGGTGGCTCGCCCAGGAGACCGACAGCGGCTACCGGTATCTGAGGCCCGGCGAATCGGCCTGAGAGATGCGCCGGAAGACCCGCCGCGGGACGATCTTGCAGCGCCTCAGCGTGCCGTGGCCGGGCGCAGCGCATCGGAGGGTGGGCCTACGCCGACGCCTCCGGCTCTGCGTACGGAGCCGGAGGCGTTGTGCGTGTGCGGCGGTCAGGAACGAGGACGGTCGGCCTGCTCGCTCCGCTCCGCGTTCTTCTCCTTGATGCGCACTGCTTCCTTCCGGACCTCGGCCTGGGTGGCGCGTTCCTTCTGCAGCCACTCGGGGAGGTCCTTCTTCAGCGCGTCGATCTGCTCCGTGGTGAGGGCGTCCGTGATTCCGCCCCGGGCCAGACCCGAGATGGAGATGCCGAGCTTCGCCGCGACCACCGGGCGCGGGTGCGGGCCGTTGCGGCGCAGCTCCTGCAGCCACTCGGGCGGATCGGCCTGCAGCGCGTTCAGCTCGCTGCGCGAGACGACACCCTCCTGGAACTCGGCGGGGGTGGCCTCGAGGTACACACCCAGCTTCTTTGCCGCGGTCGCGGGCTTCATCGTCTGGGTGGTCTGGTGGGACGTCATGGTGTCAAGAGTAGCGAGCGTGTGCGATACCTCCGACCACGACCGGTAACCTGGCGGGGTGACAGGCTCCCAGGTACCCCCTTCTTTCCGGCTCGCTTATGTACCGGGCGTGACGCCGACGAAGTGGGTGCGTATCTGGAACGAGCGGCTGCCGGACATCCCGCTGGCCCTCGTCGCGGTGACTCCTGCCGAGGCCCCGGACGTGTTGCGGGCCGGTGGTGCCGACGCGGGTTTCGTGCGGTTGCCGATGGACCGGACGGACCTCAGCGCGATCCCTCTCTACACCGAGACGACGGTGGTCGTGGTCCCGAAGGACCACCTGATCGCGGCGGTCGAGGAGGTGTCCGTGGACGATCTGGCCGACGACATCGTGCTGCATCCCCTCGACGACACCCTCGACTGGGAGCGTCCGCCGGGACAGTCCGCGAACGAGCGCCCCGCCACGACTGCGGATGCCATCGAACTGGTGGCGGCCGGGGTGGGTCTTCTCGTCGTCCCGCAGTCCCTGGCCCGTCTGCACCATCGCAAGGACCTCACGTACCGGCCGGTCACCGGTGTCCCCGAGTCGCGCGTCGCGCTGTCGTGGCCGGAGGATGCGACCACCGACATGGTGGAGGACTTCATCGGGATCGTCCGCGGCCGCACCGTGAACAGTTCCCGGGGGCGCACCGCCACTGCGCCACAGCCGAAGGAGCGCAAGCGCCCCGACGGGGGCGACGCACGGCGCAAGCCCGCAGCCGGCAAGTCGGCGGGCAGGAGTCCGCGGGGCGGGTCCGCCGGATCCGGCGGCTCCAAGGGCGCCAAGCGCGGCAAGCCCCGCCGCCGGTCGTAGGCCCGGACTTCGCCCGCATCCACGCGTTCCCGGCTTTCCCCATCCGGGATTCGGCCCGGTGACCTACAGTCGCACGCATGTTGGACTACAACACCGAAGCGGCTGTCTACGACGCGACCCGCGGCGGCGTGCCCAGGGCCGAATCCGCAGCCCGCGCCGTGCTGGACCTGGTCCCGGAATCCGCCCGCACGCTGCTGGACATCGGTTGCGGTACGGGGCTCGTCGGCGAACGGATCGTGCTCGCTCGGCCCGGATTGAAGGTGTTCGGTACCGACGCCTCGTACGGCATGGCGAGGTTCGCCCGGCAGCGGATCGGCGCGGTGGCGCTCGCCGACGCGCGGCGGCTGCCGCTGGCTGACGGCGCGGTCGATGCGGTCGGGGCGATCTGGCTGCTGCATCTGCTGCGAGGAGCGGGGGACGTGCGGGCGGTGGTGTCCGAAGCGGCCCGGGTACTGCGGCCCGGCGGGGTGTTCGTCACCACGGTCGACAAGGACGCGGCGCACGACGTGGGCAGCGACATCGACGAGGCGTTCGCCCCGTATCTGAGGCCGAGGCCGTCCGACCGCGAGGAGCTGGTCGTCGGCTACGGGGCGGAGGCCGGGCTCGACGTCATGGGAGAGGCCCGCTTCCTCGGCCACGGCCAGGGGCGGACGCCGCGGTCGGCGGCGCGCGCGGTGCGCAAGGGCGACTTCGTCTCGCGCCTGGAGCTGCCGGGGGAGGCGGCCGAACAGCTGGCGGCGGCGCTGCTGGGCCTGCCCGACCAGGACCGGCCGCGCCCCGATCCCGAGTACCGGCTGGTGGTGTTCCGGCGCCGGGGCTGAGCCGGGCCGGTACCTGCCGGTCCGGCCCTTCCCGCAGCGCCGGCCGGGTCCTTTCGGGACCACCGGAGCGACGGCCGGTTGCCGAATCGGCAACAAAGTTTGCCGGACGTCCGATGCGCAGGGAATGTTGTGCGCATGGACAGCCACGCCGGTCACGGACCTCACCACGACGCCGCCCGCGGCCCCCACGACCGCGCCGCGCACCGTCACCACCACGACAGCGCCGACTTGGACTGGGACGTCATGGCCCCGGTTCTGGAGAAGAACGCCGAGCTCAGCAGCGCGCAGTACCGAGAGGCCGCCCAATGGATCGCGAGTCTGCCGAACGCCCCGCGGGTACGCCGGGTCCTCGACATCGGCAGCGGTCCCGGCGTGGTCACGTGTCTGCTCGCCGAGATGTTCCCCGAGGCCGAAGTCGTTGCCGTGGACGGCACCCCGGCGCTCCTGGAGCGCACCCGGGCCCGCGCCGAACGGCTGGGTCTCGGCGATCGCGTCCGCACCCTGCACGCCGAACTCCCTGACGAGCTGGCCACGCTGGGGGCCGCGGACATCGTCTGGGCGGGCAACGCGCTGCACCATATGGGTGACCAGCGCGCCGCCCTCGCCGGGTTCGCCGGTCTGCTGCGCCCCGGGGGCACCGTCGCCCTCGTCGAGGGCGGGCTGCAGCCCCGTCAGCTGCCGCGCGACATCGGGATGGGCCGGCCGGGTCTGGAGGCCAGGCTCGATGCGGTGACCGCGGACTGGTTCGAGGGTATGCGGGCGGCCCTGCCGGAGGCCAAGCGGGAGATCGAGGACTGGAGCGCCCTGTTCGCCGCAGTGGGGCTGTCGCCGCAGGGCACCCGCAGTTTCCTCCTCGACCTTCCCGCACCGCTCCCCGACCGGGCCCGCGACCCTGTCATCGCCGAATTCGCCCGGCGGCGAGAGACGTACGTCGACGCGCTCGAGGACGACGACCTCGCCGTACTCGACCGGCTGCTCGACCCCGACGACCCGGCGGGGCTGCGCCGGCGCCCGGACGTATTCCTGCTCACGGTGCGCACGGTCCACCTGGGTCGGCACACCTGACCAGGCAGAAGGCGGTCTCTCGTGCGGGCGGCGGCCGCGAGGCCCGGTGGTGTCGCGGCAGCCGAGAACCGGGGCTGCTTGCTCACCATGAATCGATCGAAGGGGGCACTGAGCCCTGGCGCCGGACGTCCGGCAGGGAGGATGGCGCTGATCATCGGGGCTCCACGCGGCACGGCCCGGACCACAGTCCACTCCACGGGGATCAGCAGACGGAGACGGATTCGCCGCGTCCGTCTGCGCCACTGCGGCTGAGCACGAGCCCCCGCGCAGTGAGATCCCGAGCCCGGTCACGCCGGCGTCACACCACGGCAATGCCCCCCGTTCCACGATGGCCGGTACGGGGCAGGCGCATCCCACCTTCGCAAGCAAGGACACTGTCATGGTGAGAAGAATCCGGCACCGAAAAGCTTCTCTGATAGGCGCATCGTGCCTGGTCACGATGATCGTCGGCGGGACGGGCGCGGTGAGCGCCGCGGCAGCGCCGCAGGGCCTGGCCACGGCCGCGGCGCCGGGCACGCATATCTGCCTCCAGACGGAGCCACCGATCTGTCCCGAGCATCCCTCGGGTATGCAGCCAGGAAATGTGGAGCGGGGGCAGGGCAGGCCGAACAATCGGCTGGAGCAGCCACAGGGGCCGGGCACGTCGAGCACCCTGCTGCTGGAGGTGGGCAGGGGGCAGAACCCGGAGGGCGGGATCCGGATCCGTCCCACGAACCCGCCTCCCGTGCTGACGCCTTCGACGGGGCTGGGCAACTGCAGGTGCGTCACGGCTCCGTGCGTGTGCCCGAACGGTCTCCCGCCGACGCCGTGACCATGTCTGCGTGAAGGCCCGGTGGCGGAGTGCAGCGCGACAGGACAGTCCTCAGACGACCGGCTCCAACTGCCACCACTGGCCGGGGGAGTCGGTGTCCTCCCCCTGCTGGACGTTGGCGCCGTCCGCCGTACTGCCGTCGGCCACTTCGAGGACGAGGCCGCTGATGAAGCTGACCAGCGTCACGGTGCCCGATGCCTCCAGGTGCTGTTCGATCAGCCACTCCTGGGCGCCGTAGTTGTTGGCTTTCCACTGCTGGACGTTGGCGCCGTTCTCCGTGGAGGCGTTGGCGACGTCCAGTCGTTTGCCGCTGTGGACGTTGGTCAGGTGGTAGAGGGCGGCGCCCTCGTGCACGGGGGAGAGCTGCCACTGCTGGGCGCCCGCCCCGTCCTCCCTCTCCCTGCCCTGCTGCACATTCGCGCCACTGCCCCTGGCGGAGCCGTGGACCTCCAGCAGCAGCCCGCTGCCGACATTGCGCAGCCGGTACGGACCGGCTGCGACGACGGGCGCGGTCTCGCCGCTCATGTGCGGTCCTCCAGGGTCAGGCATGCGACCGCCGCCCGGCGGGAGGCCGGGCGGCGGTCGTGCGCGATGCGGTGGTGGAGCGGCAGGGCTCAGGCGCCTGCGTTGAACTCGCCCGGGTTGGGGCCGAGACGCCTGTCCTCGTCCAGCGCGGCGAACGCGGCGAGGTCGTCGGCGTCCAGCTCGAAGTCGAACAGATCGATGTTCTCAGCGATCCGCGACGGCGTCACGGACTTCGGAATCACCACATTGCCCGTCTGGAGGTGCCAGCGGAGTACCACCTGCGCGGGCGTGCGACCGTGCTTCCGGGCGATCGCGACGACCGTCGGAACCTCCAGGAGACCCCGGCCCGAACCCAGCGGCGACCAGGCCTCGGTCGCGATGCCGTGCTTGGCGTGGAAGGCGCGCGACTCGGCCTGCTGGAGCTGCGGGTGCAGTTCGATCTGGTTGATCACGGGGACCACGGAGGTCTCGCCGAGCAGGCGCTCCAGGTGCTCGGGCAGGAAGTTCGAGACACCGATGGCCTTCGCGCGCCCGTCCGCGTAGATCCTCTCGAAGGCCTTGTAGGTGTCGATGTACGCGTCCTTGGCCGGCACCGGCCAGTGGATCAGGTACAGGTCGACATAGTCGAGACCCAGCTTCTCCAGCGAGGCGTCGAAGGCGCGGAGCGTGGAGTCGTAGCCCTGTTCGCTGTTCCACAGCTTTGTGGTGATGAACAGCTCTTCGCGGGCGACACCGGAGGCGGCGACGGCCTCGCCGGTGCCCTTCTCGTTCTCGTAGATCGCGGCGGTGTCGATGCTCCGGTACCCGGACTCGATGGCCGTCGTGACCGCCTCCGCGGCCTCGCTGTCCGGCACCTGCCAGACACCGAACCCGAGCTGCGGCATCTCGATGCCGTTGTTGAGGGTGAGGGAGGGGACCTTGCTCACGAGCGGTCGATCCTTACGTCGTCGGTTTCGTACTCCCATGGTCAACGATCAAGGGCCGTGATGCATTCCCCTGCGAGAGGCATTTCAGGACTGCTCCCCGCGGGCGGCACCTCAGCCGTACAGCGCGTCGACCTCGGTCGCGTACGCCGTCTCGATCGCCTTCCGCTTCAGTTTCAGCGACGGGGTCAGCATGCCGTGCTCCTCGGTGAACTGATGCGCCAGAATCCGGAACGTACGGATCGACTCGGCCTGCGACACCGCCGTATTGGCGGCCACCACCGCCCGCCGGACCTCCATCTCCAGATCCGGGTCGCGCACCAGGTTCGCCGCGTTCATCGGCGGCCGCCCCTGCATCGAGAGCCAGTGGTCGACGGACTCCTGGTCCACAGTCACCAGCGCCGCGATGTACGGCCGGTCGTTGCCCACCACGATGCACTGCGCGACCAGCGGATGCGCCCGGACCCGCTCCTCCAGGCCGGCCGGCGACACACTCTTGCCGCCCGACGTCACCAGGATCTCCTTCTTCCGCCCGGTGATGGTCAGATAGCCGTCCTCGTCGAGCGCGCCCAGGTCGCCGGTGGCCAGCCAGCCGTCGTGCAGCACCGCGTCGGTGGACTTCGGGTCGCCCAGATAGCCGCCGAAGACATTGCCGCCGTACACCCACACCTCGCCGTCGTCGGCGATGTGCACGGTGGTGCCGGGGATCGGCTGCCCGACCGTGCCGTACCGGGTGCGCTCCGGCGGATTGGCGGTGGCTGCCGCCGTCGACTCGGTCAGCCCGTACCCCTCGTAGACCGTGATGCCCGCGCCCTCGAAGAACAGGCCGAGCTGCCGCTCCATGCCGGAGCCGCCCGACATGGCGTGCCGCACCCGGCCGCCCATCGCGTCGCGGACCTTCTTGTACACGACCTTGTCGAAGAACTGGTGCTGCATCCGCAGCCCCGGCGACGGGCCGGGGCCGGTGCCGAACGCCTTGTGCTCCATCGCCTCCGCGTACTTCACCGCGACGTCGAAGGCCTTGTCGAACGGCCCGAGCTTGCCCTCGGCCTCGGCCTTGCGCCGGGCCCCGTTGAAGACCTTCTCGAAGATGTACGGCACCGCCAGGATGAAGGTCGGCCGGAACGTCACCAGGTCCGGCATCAGTGCCTTCGCCGACAGCTCCGGCTGATGGCCCAGCTTCACCCGGCCGCGGATCGCCGTGATCTCCACCATACGGCCGAAGACGTGCGCCAGCGGCAGGAAGAGGAGCGTCGCGGCCTCGTCGCCCGGTTTGGAGTGGAAGACCGGCTCCCAGCGCGAGGCCATGGTGTCCGTCTCGAACATGAAGTTGGCGTGGGTGATCACACAGCCCTTGGGGCGGCCCGTCGTCCCCGAGGTGTAGATCACGGTCGCCACGGACTCGGGCGTCACCGCCCGCCGGTGCCGGTGCACGACCTCGTCCTCGACATGGGCGCCCGCGTCGACGAGCTCGGCCACCGCGTCGGCGTCCAGCTGCCACAGCCGTCTCAGCAGCGGCAGCCGGTCGATCACCGAGGCGATCGTCATCGCATGGTCCTCGTGCTCGACCATGACGGCGGACACCTCGGCGTCGTGCAGCATCCAGAAGACCTGCTCCGCCGAGGACGTCGGATAGACGGGGACGGACTGCGCGCCGACCGTCCACAGTGCGAAGTCGAAGAGGGTCCACTCGTAGCGGGTGCGGGACATCAGGGCGACCCGGTCACCGAACCGGACTCCATGGGCGATCAGCCCCTTGGCGAGCGCGAGCACCTCGTCGCGGAACGTGGCCGCGGTGACATCGCGCCACTGTCCGGCCGCGTCCTTCCGGCCGAGCGCGACCCGGTGCGGATCCTCCTCCGCGTAGTCGAAGACGGCATCAGCCAGCCCGCCGACATGGGGCGCGGCCGCCATGGGTGGGACCGTGAACTCGCGCAATGAACTGCTCCTTGTGGCGCTCCGCACAGCGCCGTGACGCTACCCGATCGGACGGCGCAGCGGGAGAGCCCCGAAGCGGCGGACAGTGTGGGATATGCACAGGTCAGCCACAGATATCCGGCCAGATGGGCAAGGCTCGGGCGCGCTTCTGCCGGAGGAGTATGCAGCTCGCGCGGGAATCTCCACCGAATCTGTACGCCACGGTCACGCGCCGTCGCGTCCGCCGATCGCGTTGATCCCCCCGACGGAACGGATGAGCCGGTCGCCCCCCGCCAGGATCGCCGCCGCAAGAGCATCCGCGGCCTCCTGCGCCGCGTCCCGGCGTCGGCCGTGCAGCAGGACGAAGTCCACATCGCCGAGTTCCGGCAGACCCGCCCTGGCCGGCACCGGGGCCAGTCCCGGCGGGATGAGGCCGCGGGTGTGCGCCATGACGCCCAGCCCGGCGTGGGCGGCCGCGATCAGTCCGCTCAGACTCGTGCTCGTGCAGGCGACCCGCCAGGACCTGCCGTGCTCCTCCAGCACCTCCAGAGCGCGGGCGCGGGTGATGCCCGGCGGCGGGAAGAGGACCAACGGAACCGGGCGGTCCGGATCGACCCGCACATGCGGTGCACCGATCCAGGTCAGCGCGTCCTGCCAGACCAGCTCGCCGTGCGTGTCGCCGGCCCGCCGCTTGGCGAGCACCAGATCGAGCCGGCCCGCCGCCAGCTGCTGGTGCAGCGTGCCGGACAGCTCCACGGTCAGCTCCAGCTCGACGTCCGGGTGGTCGCGGCGGAACGCCTCGAGGATCTCCGGCAGCCGGGTCAGTACGAAATCCTCGGAGGCCCCGAACCGCAGTCGGCCGCGCAGCCGCGTCCCGGTGAAGAACGCCGCAGCCCGCTCGTGGGCCTGCAGGATCGTCCGCGCGAAGCCGAGCATCGCCTCACCGTCCACGGTGAGATCGACCCGGTGCGTGTCCCGGGTGAACAACTGCCGTCCCGTCGCATCCTCCAGCCGCCGCACATGCTGGCTGACCGTCGACTGCTGCACACCCAGCCGGCGGGCGGCCTGGGTGAAACTCAGCGTCTGGGCGACGGCGAGAAAGGTACGCAGCTGCGCAGGGTCGTACATAGCGCCCAGGCTATCGCGAAGCGTGATGACAGTGAGAGTGGTATATGGGATTCCCGATTGCGGTGATCAAGAGCAGGATGGAGAGGGCACGACCTGAACGAGAGACACGTGGAGCACATGAGCCGCCGCACAATGAAGCTGCCGTCCTGGCTGCCGATCGACCCCTACATCCTCGCGTTGATCGGCACCGTCGTGCTTGCGGCGCTGCTGCCCGCGTCGGGCGCCGCCGCCGATGTGGCGGGCGGCGTCTCCACCGGAGCGGTCGCCCTCCTCTTCTTCCTGTACGGCGCCCGCCTCTCGACCGCCGAGGCGCTCGACGGCCTCAGGCACTGGCGGCTCCATCTGACGGTCCTGGCCTGCACGTTCGTCGCGTTCCCGCTGCTGGGGCTGGCGGGTGAGGGCCTCGTTCCGTACGTCCTGACACCAGAGCTCTACAGCGGCTTCCTCTTCCTCTGCCTCGTCCCGTCGACGATCCAGTCGTCGATCGCCTTCACCTCGATCGCCCGCGGCAACGTGCCCGCGGCGATCTGCGCGGGCTCCTTCTCCTCGCTCGCCGGCATCTTCGTCACGCCGCTGCTCGCCGCCGCACTGCTCGGCAACAGCGGCGGCGGATTCTCCGCGGACGCGCTGCTGAAGATCGGGGTCCAGCTGCTGCTGCCGTTCGCTGCCGGGCAGTTGCTGCGCCGCTGGATCGGCGGTTTCCTCACCCGGCACAAGAAGGTGCTCGGCTATGTCGACCGGGGATCGATCCTGCTGGTCGTCTACACCGCGTTCAGCGAGGGCATGGTCGCCGGTATCTGGCACCAGGTCACCCCGGTCCGGCTCGGCGCGCTGCTCGTCGCCGAAGCGGCGCTGCTCGCGCTGATGCTGGCATTGACCTGGTACGGGGCGAAGCGGCTCGGCTTCGACCGGGGGGACCGGATCGCCATTCAGTTCGCCGGTTCGAAGAAGAGCCTGGCCTCGGGCCTGCCGATGGCGAGCGTGCTCTTCGGGGCGCAGGCGAGCCTGGCCGTGCTGCCGCTGATGCTCTTCCACCAGATGCAGCTGATGGTGTGCGCGGTGATCGCGAAGCGTCGCTCGCGCGACCCGGAGGAGGAGTTCCGGGAGCGGCCGACGGCTCCGGCCGGCGGCCGGATGGCGGAGGAGCCGGTCGCGGTGGGCTGATGCGCCCGCCCGCGGGGTTGCGTGGACCGTGTGCGGCGTCGTTCGACGATGCACTCAGGGGGGAGGGACCGGCCGGCGCAGGGGGCGCTCCCCGCCGGCCGGACCCCTGACCCGTGTCGCGGGCCGGGCGGCTCAGCCCGTGCCGACCGTCGCCTCCAGGGCGATGCGGTGGTCACCCGCGTACACGTTCATGGACGGACCCCGCAGAAAGCCGACCAGGGTCAGTCCGGTCTCGGCCGCCAGATCGACGGCGAGCGACGACGGTGCCGAGACGGCGGCGAGCACCGGGATCCCGGCCATCACCGCCTTCTGGGCCAGTTCGAACGAGGCCCGTCCCGACACCAGCAGGATCGCCCGGGACAGCGGCAGCCGGCCGTCGGTCAGCGCCCGGCCCACGAGCTTGTCGACCGCGTTGTGCCGGCCGACGTCCTCCCGGATGTCGAGCAGTTCCCCCGTCTCGGAGAACAGTGCCGCCGCGTGCAGACCCCCGGTCCGGTCGAAGACCCGCTGCGACTCGCGCAGCCGGTCGGGGAGGGCCGAGAGCAGCGCGGGCTCGACCCGGACCGGGGGAGTGTCTGCGATGGGGTGCCGGGTGGTGGTGCGGACCGCGTCGAGGCTCGCCTTGCCGCACAGCCCGCAGGACGACGTCGTGTAGACGTTGCGCTCGAGCGTGATGTCGGGGACCTCCACGCCGGGTGCGAGCTTCACATCCACCACGTTGTACGTGTTCACGCCGTCCGCCGTCGCCCCTGCGCAGTACACGATCGACTGCACTTCGGACCCGTCGCCGATCACGCCCTCGCTGACGAGGAACCCCGCGGCCAGCGCGAAGTCGTCGCCGGGCGTGCGCATCGTGATGGCCAGCGGCCGGCCGTTCAGCCGGATCTCCAGGGGCTCCTCGGCGACAAGGGTGTCGGGGCGGGCGGAGACCACTCCGTCCCGGATGCGGATGGTGCGGCGGCGCTCGGTGACCCGTCCCATGGCGGTTAAACCCGATTCTGTACGTGTTGGAAGCCGAAACGGCCCTTGATGCAGAGATTGCCATGGCCGTGGGTCACCGGGTTGTCGTGCGGTGAGGTGACCTTGGCGATCTCATTGTCCTGCACATGGAGGGTGACGTTGCGTCCGACACCGCAGTGGACACACGCCGAGTCGGTGAGCGGCGCCTCGTGCTCCGTGGAGATGCGGGCGTCGAAGCCGCGGCCCGCGACGGCGAATCCATTCGGCCGCCCGCGGGCGATGAGACTGACCTCGGCGTCGGCGTGGTGCAGGGCGGCCCCGGCATGGGCGCCGATCGCACCGGCGCCGACAACTGTGACTTTCACGGGGCTCTCCGTTCGGTAAGGGACCGAGCGAGGGAACAGGAGACGACGTCAAGTCGACAGAATATTGTCTACAGTATGCGGAGAGGGGGGTCAAGGCTGTCGTCAAGCCTCCAACCCCCGGCCGGTAATCCTGTGGGATCACGTGCCCCCGTACCGGGCGGTAGCCACCAAGACTGGATAGTTCCTGCCATACGTAGCGAGGGGACCCGTACATGACCGGCTCACGTGTAGTGGCGCTCGGCCACTATCAGCCCGCCAGGGTGCTCACCAACGACGATCTGGCCGCCATGGTCGACACCAGCGACGAGTGGATCACCAGCCGTGTCGGGATCAGGACCCGCCATGTGGGAGGTCCTGACGAGCCGGTGGACGAGCTGGCCGCGCACGCGGCGGCCAAGGCGCTGGCCACGGCCGGTCTGCTCCCTGCGGATATCGATCTGGTCCTCGTCGCGACCTCCACCGCAATCGACCGTTCGCCGAGCATGTCGGCTCGGGTCGCCGCCCGCCTCGGTATGGGTTCGCCGGCCGTGATGGACATCAACGTCGTCTGCTCCGGCTTCACCCACGCCCTGGCCACCGCTGACCACGCCATCCGGGCGGGCGCCGCCACCCGGGCGCTGGTGATCGGTGCCGACAAGATGGGTGATGTCGCCGACTGGACCGACCGCTCCAGCTGTGTCCTCCTCGGCGACGGCGCGGGCGCCGCGGTCGTGGTCGCGGACCCGCAGGGAGGCGGCGACGCCGCGCCCGGAATCGGGCCCGTGCTGTGGGGCTCGGTGCCGGAGATGGGCCGTGCGGTACGGATCGAGGGGACGCCGCCGCGCTTCGCCCAGGAGGGGCAGTCCGTCTACCGCTGGGCCACCACCCAGCTGCCGCCCATCGCGCGCGAGGTGTGCGAAAGGGCCGGTGTCGCCCCCGAGGACCTCGGCGCGGTGGTACTGCATCAGGCCAACTTGCGGATCATCGAACCGGTTGCCAAGAAGATCGGTGCGGTCAACGCGGTCATCGCCCGGGATGTGGTGGATTCGGGCAATACATCCGCGGCCTCGATCCCGATGGCCCTGTCCAAGCTGATCGAACGTGGCGAGGTCGAGAGCGGCGCCCCGGCGCTCCTTTTCGGATTCGGCGGGAATCTCTCGTACGCGGGTCAGGTGATCCTCTGTCCCTGAGCCCCATTGCGCTCGGTAGACTGTAGACGATAAGCAATTGCTCGTCGCCCGGAGGGGGACCGCGATGTTGTCCACAGGACTGCCGCAAGGGGCCGTGCCGAAGCTGGAACGGCCCGGTCCGCTGCGCGAGCGCGTCTATGAGGCGCTGCTCGAACTGATCACCACGCGTGCGCTCCGCCCCGGCCAGCATCTGGTCGAGAGCGAGCTCGCGGGGCACCTCGGTGTGTCCCGCCAGCCAGTGCGCGAGGCGTTGCAGCGGTTGAACACCGAGGGCTGGGTCGATCTGCGGCCCGCGCAGGGTGCGTTCGTCCACGAACCCACCGAGGAGGAGGCGGACCAGCTGCTCTCGGTCCGTACGCTCCTGGAGGCGGAGGCCGCCCGGCTGGCCGCGGCCAATTCGGGCACGGCCGGCATTGCCGCGCTGGAGGAGCTCTGCGCCAAGGGTGAGCAGGCCGTCGCCGCCGACGATGTGGATCTCGCCGTTGCCACCAATGCGGAGTTCCATGCCAAGGTCATGGAGCTGGCGGGCAATGTCGTCCTCGCCGAACTCGCCGGACAGGTCGACCGCCGGGTCCGCTGGTACTACACGCCGGTGGCCCGCCAGCGTGGCACCCAGTCCTGGATCGAGCACCGCGCCCTGATCTCGGCGATCTCCTCGCGCGACGAACAGCGCGCCACGGAGGTCATGCGGGCTCACACGGAGCACACCCGCAGGACCTACCACCAGCGCGAAGAGGGCTAGAGCCTTACGTTCGGATCAGGGCCGGGGCGTGGCGCCCCGGCCCTTTCTGCGTTGCCCGCCGCGCGACCGTCCCCGCGTCGCGGGGACCTCGTGTCGGCGAAGGCGTACGTCTTTGTCCTGCGGGTGGAGAAAGTTGGAGCGGATTCCTGCTCAACTTCTTCCCACTCCGGGCAAGCGCTGCTACGTTCCACTCGAAAGCCCGACGGACAAGGCCGACGCGGCGGGGAGGGGCGCGTGAGACGTATGACGGCACGACCCGCGAATGCGCATCAGGCGCGGCTACTGCGGCTGTTGCGCGACGGCGGGCCCAACTCGCGGGCGCAGCTGGGGGATCAGGTCGACCTCTCCCGTTCCAAGCTCGCCGTCGAAGTGGACCGGCTGCTGGAGACCGGACTTGTCGTGGCCGACGGACTCGCCGCCTCCCGTGGCGGCCGCCGTTCGCACAACATCCGGCTCGCTCCCGCACTGCGCTTCCTCGGCGTCGACATCGGTGCCACATCGATCGATGTGGCAGTCACCAACGCGGAGCTGGAGGTCCTCGGTCACCTCAACCACCCCATGGACGTACGCGAGGGGCCCGTCGCGGTCTTCGAGCAGGTGCTGTCCCTGGCTGCCAAGCTCCGGGCCTCCGGGCTCGCGGAGGGCTTCGACGGCGCGGGCATCGGCGTACCCGGACCGGTCCGCTTCCCCGAAGGCGTACCGGTCGCACCCCCGATCATGCCCGGCTGGGACGGCTTCCCGGTCCGCGAGGCGCTCAGTCAGGAACTGGGCTGCCCCGTCATGGTCGACAACGACGTGAACCTGATGGCGATGGGGGAGCAGCACGCGGGCGTCGCACGCTCCGTGGGCGACTTCCTCTGCGTCAAGATCGGTACCGGCATCGGCTGCGGAATCGTCGTCGGCGGCGACGTCTACCGCGGTACGACGGGCAGCGCGGGCGACATCGGCCATATTCAGGTCGAGCCCGACGGGCGTGCCTGCGCCTGCGGCAACCGGGGTTGCCTGGAAGCCCACTTCAGCGGCGCGGCGCTCGCCCACGACGCCGAGGAGGCGGCACGGTCCGGACAGTCGCCGGAGCTCGCGGCCCGGCTGGAGGCGGCCGGTCGGCTCACCGCCGCCGATGTCGCCGCGGCGGCCGCGGCCGGAGACGAGACCTCGCTCGATCTGATCCGCGAAGGCGGCAACCGGGTCGGTCAGGTCATCGCCGGACTCGTCAGCTTCTTCAACCCCGGACTGGTGGTGATCGGCGGTGGTGTGACCGGCCTCGGCCACACGCTTCTGGCCAGCGTCCGGACCCAGGTCTACCGGCAGTCCCTGCCGCTGGCCACCGGCAATCTCCCCATTGTGCTGGGTGAGTTGGGACCGGCCGCAGGAGTGATCGGCGCCGCCCGGCTCATCAGCGACCACCTGTTCTCACCGGCCTGATCACCGGCCGGCTGCACGTCACCAGCGAGATATCGGAAACCGAGCACCACCCGTACCTGGCACAGCCTTGCCCGCTCACCGGCCCTTCCCACGCTCTCGGCTTCGCTCGAGCAGGGGAGACCTCGTTTCGCCGAGGGGATTTGTCATGGCACCAGAACCACCCCTGCTCACGATGTCCGGCATCACCAAGTCGTTCCCCGGCGTGCGCGCCCTCGACGGCGTGGACCTGGAGGTCCAGGCCGGCGAAGTCCACTGCCTGCTCGGGCAGAACGGCGCCGGCAAGTCCACGCTCATCAAGGTGCTCGCCGGCGCCCACCAGCCCGACGACGGCGAAATCACCTGGCGCGGCGCACCCGTCGCACTGAAGTCTCCGATCGCCGCCATGCGCCTCGGTGTCGCCACCATCTACCAGGAACTCGACCTGGTCGAGGGTCTCTCGGTCGCCGAGAACATCTTCCTCGGACACGAACCCACCACCGCCCGCTTCGTCGTCCGTACCCGCGAGGGCCGTACGGCGGCCGCCGCACTGCTGAAGCGACTCGGTCACCCCGAGATCGATCCCGCCCGCCCGGTCGGTGCGCTCTCCGCAGCCCAGCAGCAGATCGTCTCCATGGCCAGGGCCCTCTCCCACGAGGTGCGGCTCATCGTCATGGACGAGCCGTCAGCGGCCCTCGACCCCGACGAGGTCGACAACCTCTTCCGTATCGTCGCCGCACTCACCGCCGACGGTGTCGCCGTCGTCTACATCTCCCACCGGCTGGAGGAGATCCGCCGGATCGGCGACCGGGTGACCGTACTGAAGGACGGCCGGGCCGTCGCGGTCGGTCTGCCCGCGAAGTCCACCCCGACACGGGACATCGTCGCCCTGATGACCGGCCGCAATGTCGAGTACGTCTTCCCGCCGCGCCCCGACGCGACCACGGATGCCGGGGAGACCGCCCGCCGGGAGCCCGTACTCGCCGTCGAAGGGCTGTCCAGGGAGGGCGAGTTCGCCCCGTTCGACCTGGAGGTGCGGCCCGGCGAGATCGTCGGCCTCGCCGGCCTGGTCGGCTCCGGGCGCTCCGAGATCCTGGAGACGGTCTACGGGGCACGCAGGCCGAGCTCGGGCCGGGCCCTCGTCGACGGACGGCCGCTGCGCCCCGGCAGCGTCCGAGCCGCCGTCGCCGCAGGCATCGGGCTCGCCCCCGAGGAGCGCAAGGCGCAGGCGCTGCTGATGCTCGAATCCGTCACCCGCAACGTCTCCGTCTCCTCCATGTCCCGCTTCTCCAGGGTGGGTTGGCTCGACCGCGGGGCCGAGCGCCGAGCGGCCCGTGCCGCCACCCGCGAACTGTCGCTGCGGCCCGACAACCCGGACACCCCGGTCCGCACCCTCTCCGGCGGCAACCAGCAGAAGGCCGTCCTGGCCCGCTGGCTGCTGCGCGGCTGCCGGGTGCTGCTGCTCGACGAACCGACCCGCGGCGTCGACGTCGGCGCTCGCGCCGAGCTCTACGCCGTGATCCGCCGGCTGGCCGACGAAGGCCTCGCCGTTCTGCTGGTCTCCAGCGAAGTGCCCGAAGTACTGGGCCTCGCCGACCGGGTGCTGGTGCTCCGTGAGGGCCGCGTCGTGCATACGGCGGACGCCCGGGAGCTCGACGAGCACCGCGTACTCGATCTCGTGATGGAAGGGAGCCCGACGTCATGACACAGCCCGTCTCCTCGGCGCAGCACGGTGGGCCGGACAAGGCGGCCCCGCCGGCCTCCGCCACGCTGCCGCCCTCGAAGGGCGGTGGACTGCGCGCCTTCGGGGTGCGCATGGACGTGCGCAACCTGTCGCTGCTCGGCGTCCTCGCCGTACTGATCGCCGTCGGGGGGTTCACCGAACCCGACGCCTTCCTGGACACCGGGAATCTGCAGCTGATCCTGACCCAGTCGTCCGTCATCGGCGTCGTCACCGTCGGCATGACCTTCGTCATCACCAGTGGCGGCATCGACCTGTCGGTCGGTGCGATGGTCGCGCTCGCCTCGGTCTGGGCGACCACGCTCGCCACCCAGGAGTACGGCTTCGCGGGCATCCTCTTCACCGCGGTGCTCGTCGGTGTCGGTGCCGGATTCGTCAACGGGCTGCTGATCGCGTACGGGAGGATGGTGCCGTTCATCGCGACGCTGGCCATGCTCGCCTCGGCCCGCGGCCTCGCCCTGCAGATCACCGACGGCAAGACGCAGATCGTGACCGTCCAGTCGGTCCTCGACCTCGGCCTGCCGGACTCGTACGTCCTCGGCATACCGCCCCTGGTGCTGGCGTTCGCCGCGGTCACCGTCATCGGCTGGCTGGTGCTGAACCGGACGACCTTCGGACGCCGCACGGTGGCGGTCGGCGGCAACGCGGAAGCGGCCCGGCTCGCCGGGATCGACGTACGGCGCCAGCGGCTCTATCTGTATCTGCTCTCCGGGCTGTGCTGCGGTATCGCCGCCTTCATGCTGATCATCCTGTCCGGCTCGGGACAGAACACCAACGGCAACCTGTACGAGCTCGACGCCATCGCCGCCGCGATCATCGGCGGCACCCTGCTCAGCGGCGGACGCGGCACGATCGTCGGCTCCGTCCTCGGCGTCCTCGTCTTCACCACCATCACCAATATCTTCGCGCTCAACAATCTGCAGAGCGATGTCCAGCAGATCGCGAAGGGCGCGATCATCGTCGCCGCCGTCCTGGTCCAGCGCCGAACCTCGGCCCACGGGGAGACCTGACCCCCGGTCCTCCACCCCATATCCCCTCACCGCACCCCACCCCGTCCCACCCAACAGTTCCGCATGCCACCCACGTACCGGATGAAGGGTTCGACAGCCATGCCAGAAACCAGCCGCAGAGGCCTGCTCTTCGGCACCGCAGCCGTCTCCGCGGGCGCCCTCCTCACCGCCTGCACCAGCAACGAGCCCAAGAAGTCGGAGACCGCGCAGACCAATCAGCCGGCCGCCGACGACAAGCCCGGCAAGGCGGTCACCATCGGCTTCGCCGGCCCGCAGGCCGATCACGGGTGGCTCAACGCCATCAATGACAACGCCAAGTCGCGGGCGGAGAAGTACTCCGAGGTGACCCTGGAGATCACCGAGGGCTCCAACGACACCGCCACCCAGATCGGCCAGGTCAAGACCCTCATCAACAAGAAGGTCGATGTCCTCGTCATCCTCCCCGCCGACGGCAAGGCGCTCACCCAGGTCGGTCTGGAAGCGATGAAGGCGGGCATCCCCGTCATCAACCTGGACCGCATCTTCGCCTCACCGCAGGCCTACCGCTGCTGGGTCGGCGGCGACAACTACGGCATGGGCCTCAATGCCGGTACGTTCATCGGCGAGCAGCTCAAGGACAAGGCGGACGCCAAGGTCGTCGAGCTCGCGGGTATCGACAACCTGGAGCTCACCAAGCAGCGCAGCCAGGGATTTGCCGACGCCCTCAAGAACTACCCCAACGTCAAGCTGGTCGCGCGGCAGGCCGCCGAGTTCACCGTTGAGTCCGGCCAGGCGAAGATGGCCCAACTTCTGCAGGCGCAGAAGCAGTTCGACGCACTGTGGAACCACGACGACGACCAGGGTGTCGGTGCGCTGCGCGCCATCCAGCAGGCCGGCCGGGACGAGTTCCTGATGGTCGGCGGAGCCGGGGCGAAGTCCGCCATGGACGCCATCAAGGCCGACAACAGCGTCCTGAAGGCCACCGTCCTCTACCCGCCGACGATGGCGGCGTCCGCCATCGACCTGGCGCGTGCGCTCGGCCAGGGCAAGGGCATCGGCGGTCTCTCCGAACTGGAGATCCCGACCAGCCTCACCCTCTACTCCGCCGTCGTCACCAAGGACAACATCGACCAGTACCTGCCGACGGGCTTCAGCTGATCCGCCGTCCGGGAGGGTGCTGACCCTCCTGCAGCCCCCACCGAAGCACCGATGAGGAGGAAGCCCGTATGGCCCGTAGGGAAGAGACGGAGCAGGAGGCCGCTGCGCCGCCGACGAGGAAGCCGGAGCGACCGCTCGGGATCGGCATGGTCGGATACGCGTTCATGGGCGCCGCCCACTCCCAGGGGTGGCGCACCGTGGGACACGTTTTCGACCTGCCGATGCGGCCGGCTCTCGCCGCGATCTGCGGACGCGACCGTGCGGCGGTCACCGCCGCCGCCGAGCGTCACGGCTGGGCGGCGGCGGAGACCGACTGGCGCGCCCTGATCGCCCGGGACGACGTCCAGCTCGTCGACATCTGCACTCCCGGCGACAGCCATGCGGAAATCGCCATCGCCGCCCTGGAGGCCGGCAAGCACGTGCTGTGCGAGAAGCCGCTCGCCAACACGGTTGCCGAGGCGGAGGCCATGACCGAGGCCGCGGAACGGGCCAGGGCCCGTGGCCAGGTGGCGATGGTCGGCTTCAACTACCGCAAGGCGCCGGCGATCGCCTACGCACGGAAGATGATCAGCGACGGCAGGCTCGGCTCCCTGCGGCACGTACGGGCCACCTACCTCCAGGACTGGCTGGTCGATCCCGAGTCGCCGCTCACCTGGCGGCTGGACCGCGAGCGCGCCGGATCCGGTGCGCTGGGCGACCTCGGGGCCCACATCGTCGACCTCGCGCAGTATCTGGCGGGGGAGCTGCTGGTGGGGGTGTCCGCGATGTCCGAGACCTTCGTACGGGACAGGCCCCTGCTCGCAGGAGCGTCGGCGGGGCTCTCGGGCTCGGCCGACAGCGAGGCGCGGGGGGCGGTCACCGTCGACGACGCGGCTCTGTTCACCGGCAGGCTCGCTTCCGGAGCGCTGGCCTCGTTCGAGGCGACGCGTATGGCGGCGGGCCGCAAGAACGCGCTGCGGCTGGAGCTCAACGGGGAGCGCGGCTCGCTCGCCTTCGACCTGGAGCGACTGAACGAGCTGTCCTTCCACGACCACACCGAACCCGCCACCACCGCGGGGTTCCGCCGCATCCTCGTCACGGAGCCCGAGCATCCGTACCTGGAGGCGTGGTGGCCGCCGGGTCACGCCCTCGGCTACGAGCACACCTTCATCCACCAGGCCCGCGACCTCGTCCGGACGATCGCCGAAGGGGCGGACCCCGTGCCGTCGTTCGCCGACGGACTCCAGGTGCAGCGGGTGCTCGCGGCGGTGGAGGAGAGCGCCGAGAAGAACTCCGTACTCACCCCGGTACACACCCCGTAGGAGGTTCCGCGCATGCCCCGTCCCTTCACTCTCTTCACCGGCCAGTGGGCCGATCTGCCGCTGGAGGAGGTCTGCCGGCTGGCCCGCGACTTCGGCTACGACGGGCTCGAACTCGCCTGTTGGGGCGACCACTTCGAGGTCGACAAGGCCCTCGCCGACCCGGGCTACCTGCCGGGGCGGCACCAGCTGCTCGACAAGTACGGGCTGAAGTGCTGGGCGATCTCCAACCACCTTGTCGGCCAGGCGGTCTGCGACAACCCGATCGACGAGCGGCACCAGGGGATCCTGCCCGCCAGGATCTGGGGCGACGGCGAGCCCGAAGGGGTACGGCAGCGGGCCGCCGAGGAGATCAAGAACACCGCGCGCGCCGCCGCGGCCTTCGGGGTCGACACCGTCATCGGCTTCACCGGCTCGTCGATCTGGCACCTGGTGGCGATGTTCCCGCCGGTGCCGCCGCGGATGATCGAGCGGGGGTACGAGGACTTCGCCGAGCGCTGGAACCCGATCCTCGACGTGTTCGACGCGGAGGGCGTGCGGTTCGCCCACGAGGTGCACCCCAGCGAGATCGCGTACGACTACTGGACCACGCACCGTGCTCTGGAGGCCGTCGACCACCGTGCCGCGTTCGGGCTGAACTTCGACCCGAGCCACTTCGTCTGGCAGGACCTCGATCCGGTCGGCTTCCTCTACGACTTCCGGGACCGGATCTACCACGTGGACTGCAAGGAGGCCCGCAAGCGCCTCGACGGGCGCAACGGCCGCCTCGGCTCGCACCTGCCATGGGGTGATCCGCGGCGCGGCTGGGACTTCGTCTCCGGCGGGCACGGTGACGTGCCGTGGGAGGACGTGTTCCGCATGCTCCGGTCGATCCACTACGAGGGGCCGATCTCGGTGGAGTGGGAGGACGCGGGCATGGACCGGCTGGCGGGCGCGCCCGAAGCGCTTGCCACGCTGAAGCGGTACGACTTCGACCCGCCGGCGGCGTCGTTCGACGCGGCGTTCGGGGGCGGCGACTGACGGTGTTTCCGGGGGCTCGGCCCCCGGAACCCCGCTCCTCGATCGCCGGGGAAGCCTGATTCTCCGTCCGGGCGGCGCCTTGGGTGCTGCCCGGCACGACCAGGCCTGCCCGGCGTCCGAGGACCGGGGGCCCGGGGCACTGCCCCGGTTTCGGGAAGGACGGGCAGGGGGAACAGCCCCCGCCCGGCGTCACTCCGCGCACCCCCGGGGCGATTCCGCATGCCCTCACCGGCCTTTGTCCTGATGCAGGAAAAAGTTCAACTCAACTGCTGCGCAAAGGCTTTCCGTGCAGGACGAACGGGTCTACGGTCCATGGGGTGTACACGACATAACTCTCGTCACCGGGGCCCCATCAGGCCCTCATGTGACCTGCGCGGCAGTCCCCGCGCGGAACGGCTCGGCACTACCCGCCCGTACAACCGGCACTTTCCGGAGGACACTCGTGCACAGAAGCAGAAGCAGAAGCAAACGCAGGACCGGGCTCCGTAAGTCCCTCGCCCTGCTCACCGGCGGCCTCCTCACCGCCGCCACCCTCGCCCTCGGCGCCACCCCCGGCGCCTCCGCAGCGTCCGCGGCCTCGCCGGCCGCCACCGATGCCGCGGCGGCCGAGGACTTCCAGCAGGTCACCCTCGCCAAGGGTGCCGCCGAAACCGGCGAACCCATGTCGCTGGCGGTCCTCCCGGACCGCAGCGTCCTGCACACCTCGCGCAGCGGCGAGCTGCGGATTACCGACAGCGCCGGCAACACCAGGGTCTCCGGTGTCCTGCCCGTCTACTCGCACGACGAGGAAGGCCTCCAGGGCGTAGGCGTCGACCCCGACTTCGACACGAACCGGGCGATCTACCTCTACTACGCGCCCCCGCTGGACACCCCGTCCGGCGACGCCCCGGAGACAGGCACCGCCGCCGACTTCGCCAAGTTCGACGGCGTCAACCGGCTCTCCCGCTTCGTCCTCAAGGAGGACGGCACCCTCGACCTGAGCAGCGAGAAGAAGGTCCTCGACGTCAAGACGTCGCGCGGCATCTGCTGTCACGTCGGCGGCGACATCGACTTCGACGCGCAGGGCAACCTGTACCTGTCGACCGGCGACGACTCCAACCCCTTCGCCTCCGACGGTTACGCACCGATCGACGAGCGCCCGGACCGGAACCCAGCGTTCGACGCCCGGCGCTCCGCGGGCAACACCAACGACCTGCGCGGCAAGCTCCTCCGGATCAAGGTCGCGGAGGACGGCTCGTACACCATCCCCGAGGGCAACCTCTTCGCCCCGGGCACGGACAAGACGCGGCCCGAGATCTACGCGATGGGCTTCCGCAACCCGTTCCGCTTCAGCGTCGACAAGGCCACCGGTATCGCGTACGTCGGTGACTACGGTCCCGACGCGGGCGCGGCCGACCCGAAGCGCGGACCCGGCGGACAGGTCGAGTTCGCCCGGGTGACCAAGGCGGCCAACTTCGGCTGGCCGTTCTGCACCGGGAACAACGATCCCTTCGTCGACTACGACTTCGCGACGCAGACGTCCGGCGCGACCTTCGACTGCGCCGCACCGAAGAACACCTCGCCGCACAACACCGGCCTGGTCGACCTTCCCCCGGCGCAGCCCGCCTGGATCCCGTACGACGGCGGATCCGTGCCCGAGTTCGGCACCGGCTCCGAGTCGCCGATGGGCGGCCCCGTCTACCACTACGACCCGAACCTCGACTCGCCCGTGAAGTTCCCCGAGGCGTACGACGGGGACTTCTTCGCCGGTGAGTTCGGCCGGCAGTGGATCAAGCGGATCGAGCAGGACGGCGACGGCGCCGTTCAGTCCATCAACGACATCCCGTGGTCCGGGACCCAGGTGATGGACATGGCCTTCGGCCCGGACGGGGCGCTGTACGTCCTGGACTACGGCCTCTCCTGGTTCGGCGGCGACGAGCACTCCGCGCTCTACCGCATCGAGAACGCCACCGGCGGGCACTCGCCGATCGCCGAGGCCACTTCCAACAAGACGTCCGGTACCGCACCGCTGAAGGTGCAGTTCTCCTCCGCGGGCACCACGGACTCCGACAACGACTCGCTCACCTACGCCTGGGACTTCGGCGACGGCGGTACGTCGACCGCCGCGAACCCCACGTACACGTACAAGAAGAACGGCACCTACACCGCGACCGTCACCGCCAAGGACCCCACCGGCCGCACCGGTTCGGCAAGTGCCCATGTGACCGTCGGCAACACCGCACCCACGGTGAATCTGGAACTCCCGGGTGACGGGCAGCTGTTCACCTTCGGCGACGAGATCCCGTTCAAGGTGACCGTCACCGACCCGGAGGACGGCACGATCGACTGCTCGAAGGTCCAGGTCAGCTTCGTACTCGGCCATGACAACCATGGCCACCCGATCACCACGGAGCACGGCTGCTCCGGCACCGTCAAGACCGAGATGGACGGCGGGCACGACCCGAACGCCAACATCTTCGGAGTCATCGACGCCTCGTACACCGATGGCGGGGGCGGCGGCCAGGCCGCACTCTCCGGCCACGACCAGGCGCAGCTCCAGCCCCGCCACCGGCAGGCCGAGCACTTCACCTCGTCGTCTGGCATCCAGACGTTCGACAAGGCGAACGCAGAGGGCGGCAAGACGGTCGGCGACATCAACAACGACGACTGGATCGCCTTCAAGCCGTACATCCTCGGTGACTCCACCAAGCTCACCGCCCGGATCTCGTCCGGTGGCGCCGGTGGCTTCCTCGAGGTACGGACCGGCTCCGCGACCGGCAAGATCCTCGGCTCCGCCCCGGTGCCGGTGACCGGCAGCTGGGAGACCTTCCAGGACATCGACGTACCGCTGCGCGGCGTCCCGAAGCAGGCCACGGAACTCTTCCTGGTCTTCAAGGGCGGCGACGGTGCGCTCTACGACATCGACGACTTCGAGCTCTCCAACAGCGCCCCCGACCGGACCGCCAAGCGGGTCCTGGTCTTCTCGAAGACGGCCGGCTTCCGCCACGACGCGATTCCCGAGGGCATCGCCGCACTGAAGGAACTCGGCGCGAGCAGCAACATCACCGTCGACGCCACGGAGGAGGCAGGCCAGTTCACCACCAGCAACCTGGCCCGCTACGACGCCGTCGTCTTCCTCTCCACGACCGGTGACGTTCTCAACGCCGACCAGCAGAAGGCGTTCGAGAACTACATCGCCGGCGGTGGCGGCTACATGGGCGTGCACGCCGCCGCGGACACCGAGTACGACTGGGCGTTCTACGGCGGACTGGTCGGCTCGTACTTCGCCGGGCACCCCGCGATCCAGCCCGTCACCGTCCGCGTCGAGGACCACAAGAACCCGGCGACCGCCCACCTCGACGACGCCTGGGTCCGAACCGATGAGCTGTACAACTACCGCACCAACCCGCGCGACAAGGTGAAGGTCCTCGCCACGCTCGACGAGACGACCTACACCGGCGGCACCATGAAGGGCGATCACCCGATCACCTGGTGCCAGTCCTACGGGGGCGGCCGCTCCTTCTACACCGGCCTCGGCCACACCAAGGAGTCGTACGCCGAACCGGCCTTCCGCCAGCTCCTCCTCGGCGGTGTCCGGTACGCGGCCGGCCAGGTCAGTGCCGACTGCAAGCCGGACACCGGCTACCGGCCGATCTTCAACGGCAAGACGCTGGAAGGCTGGAAGCAGGCCGGCCCGGGGAAGTTCAACGTCGTCGACGGTGAACTCCGCTCCGAGGGCGGCCTGGGCCTCCTCACCTACCAGCCCAAGGAGCTCGGGTCCTACTCGCTGAAGCTCGACTGGAAGCTGGCGGGCGACGACAACTCCGGTGTCTTCGTCGGCTTCCCGGAGTCCGACGACCCCTGGTCCGCGGTGAACAACGGCTACGAGGTCCAGATCGACGCCACCGACGCCCCCGACCGCACCACGGGCGCCATCTACACCTTCAAGGCGGCGAACATCAAGGCCCGCGACCAGGTCCTGCGGCCGCCGGGCCAGTGGAACAGCTACGAGATCAAGGTCCAGGGTGAACGGCTCCAGGTCTTCCTCAACGGAGTCAAGATCAACGACTTCACCAACACCGATCCCGTACGCAGCCTGAAGGACGGCTACATCGGCCTGCAGAACCACGGGGCCGACGACCAGGTGTCCTTCCGCAACATCGAGTTGAAGGAGCTGCCCGCCGCATAGGCGGCAGCCACAGTCCGACGGCGGGCGGGGCGACGGCCCTACCCCGCCCGCCGTCACCACCACTTCCCTGCCCGCCACCGACCGAACAGCGCCGCGCTCTTCGCACTGCCCAGCCAGGATCCCAGCCAGGGAGGCAGCCCCGTGTCAGCACATGCCGTTCGTACCGGAGTCTGGTTCATCGGAGCACGCGGCTCCGTCGCCACCACCGCCACAGCGGGCTGCGCGGCCGTCGCGGCGGGGCTCCACCCGGCGGCGGGCATGGTCACCGAGACCGCGCCCTTCGCCGGCAGCGGGCTGCCGGCGCTGACCTCCCTGGTATTCGGCGGACACGACACCGTCGACTGCCCCCTGCCCAAGCGGGCCGAGGCCCTGGCCGCCGGGGGAGTGCTCCCGCACGGGCTGCCCTCGGCAGTACGGTCCGAACTCGCCGCGGCCGACGCGGAGATACGCCCCGGTGGGCCGCTGCCCGGCGACACCCGCACCGACGAAGAGCTCATCGCCGCATTCGCCGCCGACCTCACCGACTTCGGCCGCCGCAACGACCTGGCCCGCACCGTCGTGGTGAACGTCGCCTCGACCGAACCGCTCCCGGAACCCGGGCAGCACCGGCTGCCCGCCAGCTCGCTCTACGCCGCGGCGGCGCTCCGGGCCGGCTGCCCCTACGTCAACTTCACCCCCTCGACCGGGCTGCGCACCCCCGCGCTCCAGGACGCCGTCGCGGAATGCGGACTTCCTCACGCAGGCCGCGACGGCAAGACGGGCCAGACGCTGCTCCGCTCCGTACTCGCCCCGATGTTCGTGCAGCGCGCCCTGCCCGTACGGGCCTGGTCCGGCACGAATCTGCTGGGCGGCGGGGACGGGGCGGCGCTGGCCGACCCGGCCGCGGCGGCGGCGAAGAACGCGGGCAAGGAACGGGTTCTCGCCGACACCCTGGGCGCCGCTCCCGAGGGCGAGGTGCACATCGACGACGTGCCGGCCCTCGGCGACTGGAAGACGGCCTGGGACCACATCGCGTTCGACGGATTCCTCGGGGCGCGTATGGTCCTCCAGACGACATGGCAGGGGTGTGACTCGGCGCTGGCCGCCCCGCTGGTCCTGGACCTGGCGCGGCTGCTCGCCCGCGCCCATGAAGCGGGACTGGTGGGCCCACGGCCCGAACTCGGCTTCTACTTCAAGGACCCGGACGGCGGGCCCGCCGCACTCTCCGACCAGTATCTGCAGCTGCTGGCCTTCGCCGAAACGCTGCGGGGGCAGGAATGACGGCCGCGGTACGCGCCTGGGCCGAACTGCTGCGGGTATCGGCGCTGTTCACCGTCCCCGGTGATGCGCTGGCCGGGGCGGCGGCCATCGGCCGGCGCCCCAACGGGGGCACTGCACTGGCTGTCGGGGCCTCCCTCTGTCTCTACGAGGCGGGCATGGCCCTCAACGACTGGGCGGACCGCGACGAGGACGCCGTCGACCGCCCGCACCGCCCGATCCCCTCGGGCCAGATCACTCCCGGCGCGGCCCTGGCTGCAGCCGGTGCCCTGACGGCCGCAGGTCTGACGCTGGCCGCCCACGCGGGCCGTCCGGCCCTGACGGTGGCCACGGGCCTCGCGGCAACGGTCTGGGCGTACGACCTCCGCCTGAAGCACACCCAGGCCGGCCCGGCAGCGATGGCGGCGGCCCGCGCACTGGACCTCCTGCTGGGAGCGACGGCGACGGCGACGGCGACGGCGGGGGCGGGGGCAGGTACGGGTGCGACGAGCTCACGCACCGCAGCCCCGCCCGCTGCTGGCGCGGTCACTCCGTCCGCGACAGCCACGGGCTTCGTCGGGGCATCCGCCCCCTCCCGGTCCGTGGCGGGGAAGCGGCGAGGCGGCCCGGTCGCCCGGCTGCTCGGCCGGATCGGCCGTGCGGTGGCGACGGCGACCGCGGATCGCGAACCCCGCCGCGCGGAGCCGCCCCGGCACGTACAGGCCCCTGCCCGCCCGGTCGGCATCGCCCGCACCGAGGGCCCGACCGGCACGCCGGGCGCCGTACGCAGGGCCGGCACCGTCCATCCCGGGCGCACCGCCCTTCCCCGGGGCACCACCCGCACCCTGAGCCCCGTCGACTCCGCGGTTCGTGCTGCCGTGCCGGCCGCCGCCCTGCTCGGGGCGCACACCTACGCCGTCACCGCGGTCTCACGCCACGAGGCGCAGGGCGGTTCCACCGCCGTGCCCCTCGGCGCGCTCGCGGCGGTCGCCGCGCTGGGCGCCGTCACGGTGCGTGGGCAGCAGGGGCTCGGTGGCCTGCCCCGACTACCGGGAAGGGACGGGCCGGGGGACCACCACCGCCCCCGGGCCGGAACCTCCACGCCACCCGGCGTCCTCCTCACCGCACTCACCGCCACCTACTTCCGCACCGCCGCCGAGCCGCTCCTCCACGCCGCCCTCAATCCGTCAGCGCCCCTCACCCAACGCGCCGTCGGCAGCGGCATCCGGGCGATGATCCCGCTCCAGGCCGCGCTCGCCGCCCGCGCCGGAGCGGCCGCCACCGGGCTCGCCGTCATGGGGCTGGTTCCCCTCGCCCGGACCCTCGCCCGGAAGGTGAGCCTCACATGACGATCCGCCTCGGCTACGGCACCAACGGCCTCACCGACCTCCGCCTGGACGACGCCCTGGAACTCCTCGCGGACCTCGGCTACGACGGCGTCGGCCTCACCCTCGACCACATGCACCTCGACCCTCTCGCCCCGGACCTCGCCGCACGCACCCGGCACGTGGCGGCCGCGCTCGACCGGTCCGGGCTCGGCGTGACCATCGAGACGGGGGCCCGCTATGTCCTCGACCCACGCCGCAAACACGGACCGTCCCTCCTCGATCCGGACCCGGAGGCCCGCGCCGTCCGGACCCGGCTGCTGCTGCGCGCCGTCGACGTCGCCGCCGACCTCGGCGCCCACGCCGTGCACTGCTTCAGCGGCATCACCCCACCCGGCACCTGCCCTGAGACGGCCTGGCAGCGGCTGACGGACGCGCTCGCCCCCGTGCTCGACGCCGCGGCCCGCACCGGCGTCCCGCTCGCCATCGAGCCCGAACCCGGTCATCTCCTCGCCACCCTCTCGGACTTCCACCATCTCCGTGTCCTCAGCGGCGACCCCGAACCGCTCGGGCTCACCCTCGACATCGGTCACTGCCAGTGCCTGGAACCGGCCGCGCCCGCCGACTGCGTGCGGGCCGCCGCCCCCTGGCTGCGGCACGTGCAGATCGAGGACATGCGCCGGGGCGTCCACGAACACCTTCCGTTCGGCGACGGCGAGATCGACTTCCCACCCGTGCTCGAGGCGCTCGACGCCCTGGGCGACACCGGATACCACGGCCTCACCGTCGTCGAACTGCCCCGCCACTCCCACGCGGGGCCCGAACTGGCCAGGACGTCCGTCGAGTTCCTGCGGTCCCGGATCCCGTCGATGTCCTCGAAGGGAGCGACACCATGCCGATGACCCCGCCGGTGACCCGCGAACAACTTGACGCACAACTGGGCGGTGCCGCACGCGCCTGGCTCGACGAGGCCCTCGCCGAGGCCGCCCACACCGCCGTCCACGCGGACACCGCACCCGGCAGCCGTTACGCCGTACCCCCGTGGGAGCTCAGATTCGCCGCCGCGGGCCGGCACTGCGGACTCGAGCACGCCGACTCCGTGCGCGCCCTGCTGCTCCTCGAAGCCCGCGCCGGTCTGCCCGTCGCGACCAGGCTCTACGAACACGGCACCGCCGCCGAACGCCGCGCCGTCCTCCTCACCCTGCACCGGCTGGACCTCGGCCCCACCGCTCTCGCGCTCGTCGAGGACGCCCTGCGTACCAACGACACCCGGCTGGTCGCCGCCGCCGTCGGCCCGTACGCCGCCGCCCATCTCGACGCGCACCAATGGCGGCACGCCATCCTCAAGTGCCTCTTCACCGGTGTCCCCGTAGATGCCGTCGACGGACTGGCGCGGCGCGCGCGAGGCGACGCCGAACTCGCCCGCATGCTCGGCGACTTCGCGGCCGAGCGCACCGCTGCCGGCCGCACCGTCCCCGACGACCTGCGCCGGGTCCTCGCCCTCACGGCCCCCGCCCCCTTCCCCGAACCCTCGAACGAACTCGAGCAGGGGAGCGCCCAACCCCCCACGGAGGAGTCCTGATGCGCATCTTCGACCCGCACATCCATATGACCTCCCGCACCACGGACGACTACCAGGCGATGTACGACGCAGGTGTCCGTGCCCTCGTCGAACCCTCCTTCTGGCTCGGCCAGCCCCGGACCTCGCCCGCCAGCTTCATCGACTACTTCGACGCCCTGCTCGGCTGGGAACCCTTCCGTGCCGCCCAGTACGGCATCGCCCACCACTGCACGCTCGCCCTCAACCCCAAGGAGGCGAACGACCCCCGCTGCACTCCGGTGCTGGACGCCCTGCCGCGCTATCTCGTCAAGGACTCGGTCGTCGCCGTCGGCGAGATCGGCTACGACTCCATGACCCCCGCCGAGGACACCGCCCTCGCCGCCCAGCTCCAGCTCGCCGCCGACCACGGGCTCCCCGCCCTCGTCCACACCCCGCACCGCGACAAGCTCGCCGGTCTGCAGCGCACCATCGACGTCATCCGCGAGTCCCACCTCGCCCCGGAACGGGTCGTGCTCGATCACCTCAACGAGACGACCGTGAAGGACGCCGTTGACAGCGGCTGCTGGGCCGGCTTCTCCATCTACCCCGACACCAAGATGGACGAGGACCGCATGGTCGCGGTCCTGAGGACCTACGGCACCGAGAAGATCCTGGTCAACTCGGCCGCGGACTGGGGCAAGAGCGATCCCCTCAAGACCCGCGGGGTCGGCGACGCCATGCTCGCCGCCGGGTTCAGCGACGACGACGTCGACCAGGTGCTCTGGCGCAACCCCGTCGCCTTCTACGGCCAGAGCGGCCGACTCCGACTCGACCTCACCACCCCCGATCCGCTCCACGAGGGGAACTCCATCCTCCGCGGAGGGGAGTGATCCGATGCGCTTCCGCCACCCCGACGGATCCACCGTCCACCTCGCGTACTGCACCAACGTGCACCCCGCCGAGACGCTGGACGGTGTCCGCGCCCAGCTGCGCGACCACTGCGAGCCCGTCCGCAAGCGCCTCGGCCGCGACCGCCTCGGCATCGGCCTCTGGCTCGCCAAGGACGCCGCGAACACCCTGATCAACGACCCCGCCCAGCTGCGTTCCCTGCGCGGGGAACTCGACCGGCGCGGTCTGGAGGTCGTCACCCTCAACGGCTTCCCGTACGAGGGCTTCGGGGCCGAAGAGGTCAAGTACCGGGTGTACAAGCCGGACTGGGCGGACCCCGAACGGCTCGCCCACACCACCGATCTCGCCCGGCTGCTCGCCACCCTGCTCCCCGAGGACGTCACCGAAGGCACCGTCTCCACCCTCCCGATCGCCTGGCGCACCCCGTACGCCGAGGACCCCGAGGCCGCCCGCACCGCGCACACCGCCCTCGTCACCCTCGCCGAACGCCTCGACGCCCTGGCCGAGCTGACCGGCAAGTCCATCCGGATCGGCCTCGAACCCGAACCGGGCTGCACGATCGAGACCACCGCCGACGCGATCGCCCCGCTCACCGCCGTCGGACACCACCGCATCGGCATCTGCGTCGACACCTGCCACCTCGCCACCTCCTTCGAGGACCCCGGCACCGCCCTCGACGCGCTCGCCGCAGCGGGCATCCCCGTCGCCAAGACCCAGCTCTCCGCCGCGCTCCACGCCGAACACCCGCACCTGCCGGAGGTGCGCGCCGCACTCGCCGCCTTCGCCGAACCGCGCTTCCTCCACCAGACCCGCACGCTCACCACCCACGGACTGCGCGGCACCGACGACCTCGAGGAAGCCGTCAGCGGCCGGGCCCTGCCCGACGGCACCCCGTGGCGAGCCCACTTCCATGTGCCGCTGCACGCACCACCCGCCCCACCGCTCACCTCCACCCTCCCGGTGCTCGGGGCCGCGCTGACCCGCCTGGTCGGCGGTGCCCACCCGCTGACCCGTCACCTGGAGGTCGAGACGTACACCTGGCAGGCGCTCCCCGCCGAGCTGCGCCCCCGTACCCGCGCCCAGCTCGCCGACGGCATAGCCGCCGAACTCACCCTCGCCCGCGACCTCCTGGTCGACCTCGGCCTCAAGGAGCTCCCATGACCGCAGCCGAAACGGGTACGTCCCCGGACTCCACCCCCACCCCGCTTCTCGTCCTCGACGTCGTCGGGCTCACCCCCCGGCTCCTCGACCACATGCCGCACCTCAAGTCCCTCGGGCGGTCCGGCACCCACGCCCCCCTGGGCACGGTGCTGCCCGCCGTCACCTGCGCCGCCCAGTCCACCTTCCTCACCGGCACCACCCCCGCCGAGCACGGCATCGTCGCCAACGGCTGGTACTTCCGCGAGCTCGGCGACGTCCTGCTGTGGCGTCAGCACAACGGCCTGGTCGCCGGCGACAAGCTCTGGGACGCCGCCCGCCGTGTCCACCCCGGCTACACCGTCGCCAACATCTGCTGGTGGTACGCCATGGGCGCCGACACCGACATCACCGTCACCCCGCGCCCCGTCTACTACGCGGACGGGCGCAAGGAACCCGACTGCTACACCCGGCCGCCCGCCCTCCACGACGAACTCACCGAGAAGTTCGGCACGTTCCCCCTCTTCCACTTCTGGGGCCCCGGCGCCGACCTGGTCTCCTCGCAGTGGATCATCGACGCGACCCGGCACATCCTCGACACCCGCCGCCCCGACCTGGCCCTGTGCTACCTCCCGCACCTCGACTACGACCTCCAGCGCTACGGCCCCGACGACCCCCGCTCCTACCGCGCCGCCGCCGACCTCGACCGGGCCATGGCCCCGCTCCTGGACGACGCCCGCCGCGAGGGCCGCACCGTCGTGGCGCTCTCCGAATACGGCATCACCCGCGTCGACCGCCCGGTCGACATCAACCGGGCCCTGCGCCGCGCCGGACTGCTGGAGGTCCACACCCAGGACGGCATGGAGTACCTGGACCCGATGGCGTCCCGGGCCTTCGCCGTCGCCGACCACCAGCTCGCCCACGTCTACGTACGCCGCCCCGAGGACCTCGATGTCACCCGTGAAGCTCTCCAGGACGTCCAGGGCATCGAGCAGCTCCTCGACGACGAGGGCAAGAAGGCACACGGCCTCGACCACCCGCGCTCCGGCGAACTCGTCGCCGTCGCCGAGCCGGACGCCTGGTTCACGTACTACTACTGGCTCGACGACGCGCGCGCCCCCGACTTCGCGCAGCTCGTCGAGATCCACCGCAAACCCGGCTACGACCCGGTCGAACTCTTCCTGGACCCCCAGGACCCGTACGTACGGGTCAAGGCGGCCACCGCCGTGGCCCGCAAGAAGCTCGGCATGCGCTACCGCATGGCAGTCGTGCCCCTCGACCCCTCACCCATTCGAGGCAGCCACGGCCGCCTCCCCATGAGCGACGAAGAAGGTCCGCTCATCCTCTGCTCCACCCCCCACGCGTTCACCGGACCTGTCCGGGCCACCGAAGTGAAGTCCCTGCTCCTCACGCTTGCCGGCCTCGCATGAGTTCGGTCCGCGCACAGCGTTGCGAGCATCTTCGAGAAAGAGAGAGACCGTGACCGTGTACAACGACGAATCCGGAACGGACGGCGCCCTGCGCCGCAGCCTCGGCGTCAGTCGCCGCCGCTTTCTCAGCACCTGCACCGCCGCTGCGGCAACGGCGATCGCCGCGCCCGCCTTCGGCGCGTCGCCGGCCTTCGCCCAGCCCGCACCCCACCAGGGGCACGACGACCACGGCCACGGCCAGGATCTGGTCCCGGCGTCGAAGCGCGGAATCATCCTGTACACCGTGCGTGACGCCACGGGCCGGGATCCGCTCAGCACCGACCTTCCCTCGGGCTTCCGCGAGGTCTTCAAGGAGCTGGCCCGCTACGGCTACAAGCAGGTCGAGTTCGCCGGGTACGGCCAGCACGCCAATGCACCCGGCGGAAGCAACCTCGAAACGGTGGAGGGTGCGAAGCTGCTGCGCTCGTGGCTGGACGAATACGGTCTGCGCGCCCAGGGCAACCACGGCTTCATCCCGTCGTCCTGGCCGCTGAGCCAGAGCGACCTGGACCAGTTCAAGCGGACGCTCGAAATCGCGAACATCCTCGGCATGGACCACATGGGCACCGGTGGCGACCCCACCGGCAGCGCCTACCGTGCCGACTGGGACGTGGCCGCCGACAAGTGGAACGCCCTGGGGCAGATCGCTCATCGTGCGGGCATCAAGCTGTACACCCACAACCACGATGCGGCCTACGGCTTCCTGCTCGACGGCGGTCCGCTGGACGCACAGGGCCGGCCGACCCGCAGCTCCGGCATCCGCAAGCTCGAGTACTTCCTCACGGTCACCGACCCGAAGACCGTATGGCTGGAGATGGACATCTTCTGGGCGCACGTCGCCCAGTACAAGTTCCACACCTACACCGCGCACGACGGATCGCAGCAGGAGAACATCTTCGACCCCGCGGCACTGGTCCGCCGCAACAACAAGCGCTACCCGCTGTTCCACGCCAAGGACGGCGTCGTCAACACAACCAGCGGACAGGGCTACGACATGGTCCCCTTCGGTACCGGGGTCATCGACTACCGGACGTTCCTCAGCCGCGTCGGGCAGAAGAACTACCGCAACCCGATGGTCGAGCAGGACAACGCACCGAGCTCGACCGACCTCGCGCAGTCCCTGAAGCATGCGCGGATCGGCTACGACAACCTGGCGGCGCTGCGCAAGTAGGACCGAGACGGCACCGGACGGGCGGTCCGTGCCTCACCCCGGGCTCCTGACACCGGGGAGCAGCGCGAACGCCCGCCCGATGACGTCAGGGACCGTACGCTCCAAGGCTGTTACCAGGAGCGTACGGTCCCTGTCCGGCTTCCGGAACCGCGCGGGCGGCCGGGAATCTGTCGGTCGGTCTGGCGGATGGGGTGGACGTGGCGGGGGGCGTCGGTGATTGCGTGGGAGTCCGCGCCGGCCCGGGTGGCCGGCGCGGACTGGGTCAGGTGCGGTCCGGCGTCATGTCAGGAGATCTCCCGGCTGATCGGATGCGGGTTGGGTGCGATGTGTTTGGTGCTCGGCCGGCCCGGTGCGCGCAGGAACACCGCCAGTACCGCGGAGGCGAGTCCGATGCTGCCTGCCAGGGCGAAGGCCCCGCCGTAGCCCCAGGCGCCGACCACGAGCGCGCCGACACCGGAGCCGACCAGGCCGGAGATCAGCTTGGAGCTGTAGACCATTCCGTAGTTGGAGGCGTTGTTGTTCTCACCGAAGTAGTCCGCGGTCATCGCCGCGAACAGCGGGAAGATGGCGCCGCCACCGAAGCCGGAGACCATCGAGCAGAACAGGAAGAACGGCATCGACCCGATGTCGCCGGAGAAGAACACCCCGAACTGTGCGGATCCCAGGACGAGACAGACGATGATCAGTGTGTTGCGGCGTCCGTACCGGTCGGAGATCCAGCCGATGACTCCCCGGCCGGTCCCGTTCACGATCGCCTTGAGTGACATGGCCGTGGCCACGATGCCGCCGGCGAATCCCATTTCCTTGCCGAACGGCACCTGCATGGCGATACCGAAGATGTTGATGCCTGCCGTGCACAGCAGACAGAACCACATCATCCACAGCACCGGGGTCCGGGCCGCCTCGCGCGGGGTGTACTGCTTGACCGCCGGCGGGTTCTTGGCCAGCGACCGCACGATGCGCGGGTCGTCGGAGACCTTCAGCGGGTCGACGTGCGACGGCCACCAGTTCTTCGGCGGGTCCTTGAAGAACCAGCCGGCGACCGCGACGACCGCACAGCAGATGACCCCGACCGAGACCAGGACACCCTGGTAGTTGGACAGGTCCATGTACGAGGTGAAGAGGAACACGAACGGCACCGAGCCATAGGCGAAACCGCCGTTGACCATGCCGGTCTTGCCGCCCTTGCGTTCCGGGTACCACTTGCCGACCATGTTCACGCAGGTCGCGTAGACGAGTCCGGCGCCGATACCGCTGAACATGCCGAAGCCGAAGTAGGCGACGATGACATGCGGTGCGTACGCCAGTGAGAGATAGCCGAGCAGGGTGCCCAGCGCCCCGAGAAGCATCGCGCTCCTGGCCGGCAGCCGACCGCTCTCACGGAGCTGCCCCGCCGGGAAGGCGACGGCCGCCTGGAAGAAGATCCAGACACCCATCAGCCAGAAGATATGGCCGCTGGCCCACAAGTGGGCCTCGTGCAGCGTGTCCTCGGCGGACGTGAACGCGTACTCCGACGAGCTGATGCCCAGCATGCCCATCCAGGGGAAGAGCACCATCGTCCAGCGTGGGCGGCCCATGATGTCCCGGTCGGACTCACCCATCCGGTACACACGGCCGTTGCGGTCCGTCACCTCCCTGAAGGGGACGGATGTGGAGATGTCTGTCGTTGTCATGATCGATCGAACCCCTTGCGTGGAAGAAGTCTGGCCAGCGCCCCCTGTCC